>UBVW01000009.1:0-308230 GCA_900469085.1 Hyphomicrobiales bacterium
GGTTTGTCAGCGGTCTGAGCCGGGCTGAAAAGCCCGGCTGTTTTCGTTTGGGGTGTTGATTTGTCATCGGGTGTGCTTCGGGCGCTTGCCAGTCTTGCTGAAATGCTGAAGCCGCGCGGGTGGCGGGCCGTCTATGACCTCGACATCACCCTGCGCCTCTAGCGCGGCCTTGAATCGCGCAGCATTGCGCTTTCCCCATATCCCGAGAAAGCACGCACCGGTCAGGTGGTTCTTGAAGACGATCGCGCCCCCAAAGGCCGCACTTAAGCCAGCCTCGCCGACGAGCCCGCCGCCGCCGTAGGCGTCCACGACAACATCGAGCGGTGCCGCGGCAACGACTGTGTCGCCGGCCGGGGCGAAATGAGGGTCACGGTAGATGTGTAGAGGCGATGCTGCTTCCATTCGGGCAGTCTGTCAGCCTTCACGTTCTCAAACAAGAGCTCAGCTAGCGGCCTGGGCCGGACGCGTTCTGCCGCCTTGTCCGTTTCGCCCGCGCTTCCTGCTCCGTGCAATCGGCCGCCATGACCGATATAGCAACAGCAGTATGATCAGGCCGACATAGACATACTGCTCGAGATCCAGGATCTTCGTCGAAAGCGCGAAATGCACCGCGCCGCAGGCGGCGATGATATAGATCAGCTTGTGCAGCCAGATCCACTTCGATCCGAGTTTTCGGATGGACAGGTTGTTGGAGGTCACTGCCAGCGGCACCAGCAGCACAAGCCCTGCCATGCCGAACATGATGAAGGGCCGCTTCATTACATCGTCGAGGACGGCCGAGACATCGAGCGCCTGATCAAGCACCATGTAGACGGCGAAATGCATGGCGACGTAGTAGAAACAGAGAAGCCCAAGCGCCCGGCGATAACGCAGATAATTCCAGCCCAGCAGATCGCGGGCAGGGGAAACGGCGAGCGTGAGCACTATGAAGCGCAGCGCCCACAGGCCGAGGAACAGCTCGAAGGTCTTGACCGGATCGGCGCCCAGCTGATCGGTGGCGCCGAGATAGAAAGTCCAGGCGGCAGGCGCCAGCCCGACGACGTAGAGCAGCCAGACGGAGGCCGAATGCCATCGCTTCGGCAGGCTGAACGAGAGTGTCGCCATCAGAAGTTCGCCTTCAGGTCCATGCCCGCATAGAGGCCAGCGACCTCGTCGCCATAGCCGTTGAACGGCAGCGTCGGATGACGGCTGGCGCCGAAGAAGCCGCTCTCGCCGATTCGCCGCTCGGTCGCCTGGCTCCAGCGCGGGTGATCGACAGCGGGGTTCACATTGGCATAGAAGCCATATTCCTGCGAATTGGTGACTTGCCAGGTGTTCTTCGGCTCCTTGTCGGTCAGCGTGATGCGCACGATCGACTTGATGCCCTTGAAGCCGTATTTCCAGGGAACGACCAGCCGGATCGGCGCGCCGTTCTGGTTCGGCAGCGTCTCGCCATAGAGGCCGACGGCAAGCAGCGTCAGTGGATGGTTGGCCTCGTCGAGCCGCAGACCTTCCACATAGGGCCACTCGAGCGATTGGAAAATCCCCTTCTGACCCGGCATCTCTTCTGGGCGCACGACGGTTTCGAAGGCGACATATTTCGCACTTCCCAGCGGTTCGACTTTGCTCAAGAGCGCGGCAAGTGGAAAGCCATCCCATGGGATCACCATCGACCAGGCCTCGACGCAGCGCATGCGATAGGTGCGGCTTTCGATCGGGAATTCCTTCATCAGCGCATCGACATCGAAGGTCCCCGGCTTGTTGACCATGCCGTCGACCTTGATCGTCCACGGCATCGGCTTGAAGTCGCCCGACAGCGCCGCCGGATCGCCCTTGTCGAGGCCGAACTCGTAGAAGTTATTGTAGGTGGTCACGTCCTTGATCGGCGTCAGCTTGTCATCGACCTTGTATTTGCTGTCTATCACTGAGAGCGCGGCGGCACTGGCCTTGCCGGCGCCCAGCAAACCGGCGGCACCAATCGCCGCGGCGCCAAGGAATTGGCGGCGGCCGAGATAGACCTGGCGCGGCGTGATCTCCGAAGAAGCAATCTTGGGTGGACGATAGACGGGCATGGATTCCTCCTGAGCAACAGGGCTCGGCATTGAACTTGAACGCATTCAAGCTCGTTTCGGATCACTGTTTACGCCTTGAAACTACCGGCCGGAAAGCCAACTTTTTGTGTAGCGAAATCGTGGCGTCAGCCTGTAACAAATCGCGTTCTTCCCACGTATATGGTCGATGGGCGCCTGAGGCGTACCGAGGAGTACCGCTTTTGCCTTTCCCGGTAGTGACAGCATATACTCTTTGGATTAGGACAATTCCAAAGAGTAGCGATAGCATGACGGTGTCCGTACGGCGCGTCCGGTATCGCAGAAGACTTCCGATGTTGTGAGGAAACGCCAATGCCAGCTTATCGTTCGAGAACCACGACCCACGGTCGCAACATGGCAGGTGCGCGCGGCCTTTGGCGCGCCACGGGCATGAAGGATTCGGATTTCGGCAAGCCGATTATCGCGGTGGTCAACTCCTTCACCCAGTTCGTGCCGGGCCACGTCCACCTGAAGGACCTCGGCCAGCTCGTCGCCCGCGAGATCGAAGCGGCCGGCGGCGTCGCCAAGGAGTTCAACACCATCGCCGTCGACGACGGCATCGCCATGGGCCATGACGGAATGCTCTATTCGCTGCCCTCGCGCGAACTGATCGCCGACAGCGTCGAATACATGGTCAACGCCCACTGCGCCGACGCCATGGTCTGCATCTCCAACTGCGACAAGATCACCCCCGGTATGCTGATGGCCTCGCTGCGCCTCAACATCCCGACGGTTTTCGTCTCCGGCGGTCCGATGGAAGCCGGCAAGGTGGTGCTGAACGGCAAGAAGGTCGCGCTCGACCTCGTCGATGCCATGGTCGCAGCCGCCGACGACAAGATCAGCGATGAAGACGTCGCCGTCATCGAGCGTTCCGCTTGCCCGACCTGCGGTTCCTGCTCCGGCATGTTCACGGCGAACTCGATGAACTGTCTGACGGAAGCCCTGGGTCTGTCGTTACCCGGAAACGGCTCGACGCTCGCCACCCACTCGGACCGCAAGGAACTCTTCCTCGAAGCCGGTCGTCGCGTCGTGGCGCTCGCCAAGCGCTATTACGAGCAGGACGACGTTACCGCTCTGCCGCGCACCATCGCCAGCAAGGGCGCCTTCGAAAACGCGATGGCACTCGATATCGCCATGGGCGGTTCGACCAACACCGTGCTCCACATTCTCGCGGCGGCACATGAAGGCGAGATCGATTTCACGATGGACGATATCGATCGCCTGTCGCGTCGCGTTCCCTGCCTGTCGAAGGTCGCGCCCGCCAAGGCCGACGTTCACATGGAAGACGTTCACCGCGCCGGCGGCATCATGGCCATCCTCGGCGAACTCGACCGTGCCGGTCTGCTGAACGTCGATCTTCCGACGGTCCACGCTCCGACCATGCGCGAAGCGCTTGCGCAGTGGGATGTCGCGGTCACCGACAACAAGGCCGCCTTCGATCTCTTCAGCGCCGCTCCCGGCGGTGTTCCGACGCAGGTCGCCTTCAGCCAGAGCTCGCGTTGGGAAGAACTCGACCTCGACCGCGAGAAGGGTGTCATCCGCGATGCCCAGCATCCCTTCTCCAAGGATGGCGGTCTCGCCGTTCTGAAGGGTAACCTCGCGCTGGACGGCTGCATCGTGAAGACGGCGGGGGTCGATGAATCGATCCTGAAGTTCTCCGGCCCGGCCAAGGTCTATGAAAGCCAGGATGCAGCCGTAAAGGCGATCCTGTCCAACGAAGTCGTCGCCGGCGACGTCGTCGTCATCCGCTACGAAGGCCCGAAGGGTGGCCCTGGCATGCAGGAAATGCTCTATCCGACGAGCTACCTGAAGTCGAAGGGTCTTGGCAAGGCATGTGCGCTGATCACCGACGGCCGCTTCTCCGGCGGTACATCGGGTTTGTCGATCGGCCACGCCTCTCCGGAAGCGGCCAATGGTGGCACCATCGGCCTGGTCCGCGAAGGCGACATGATCGATATCGATATCCCGAACCGCACGATCAGCCTGCGTGTCGATGATCAGGAACTCGCAACCCGCCGCGCCGAACAGGATGCCAAGGGCTGGCAGCCGGCTGAAAAGCGCAAGCGGAACGTCACGACGGCGCTGAAGGCCTACGCCGCCTTCGCAACCAGCGCCGACCGTGGCGCAGTGCGCGATCTCGGCGATCGCTGAACCCACTGATTAAAAGTCGGTTGCTCCGATAAACCGGCCGCCTCAAAGCGGCCGGTTTATGTTTTTGTAGCTTTCGCCGAGCTGCTTCAGCCGCTCGTCGTAGGCGGCCTGGATGCAGGCGACATCGGCGGCGCACTCCTGGCGCTTCTTCAGCCATGCCGTCTGCTCGTCTTGCATCGTGCCGCGCGAGCCCATGGCGAGCAGGCCGGACAAAAGGTCGAAGGTGGTTACCATCTTCACATCGGCGTCGTTGAGCGAGCGGTTGTCGCATATCGCCTTCTCGTCGGGCTTCAGCTCCTTCGCCTCGCAATCGAAGCTTGCCGCATGGCTTATCCCGGCGGAGGAAAGCAGCAAGGCGGCGGCGGTGAAAAGAAGAGGCTGGCGATATCGCGTCATGCAAGGGGTCCTGTCTGGTCAGCTGGCTCTCAAGAATGCCATGCCGACGAAGATGATGCAGCAAAACCAGATGGCAAGGATGACGATCAATCCGGCACGGCTGGACGGTCGCTCGAGGCGTGCGGCCGCCTCCAAGCGCAACTCTGCCAAGACGTCGGGGGGCACGAGCCTGACGGCGAGCATGATGCCCAAGGGCACAATGAGGAGATCGTCGAGATAGCCGAGCACGGGAATAAAATCGGGGATGAGGTCGATCGGTGACAACGCGTAAGCGGCAACACCGCCCGCAACCGCCTTGGCGTACCAAGGCACGCGCCTGTCGCGCGCGGCAAGCCACAGCGCGACGATGTCACGCTTCAGTGATTTCGCCCATAGTTTGGCCTTTGATATCAGTTGCATGCCTGTCGTTCCTGACTCAGTTTGGCAAGTGTATAGCGCATCGGTTGACCCGCCTTATTCGTCCATGCTTATGCCCTCTTTCCTTTCTAGCGTCCGGCACTACAACGTTCTCTCAAGACGATTTCAAGAAGGGATTCTTATGCACGACCTGTTGAAGCGCGCCTCTCTGCCGCTGCTTGCTCTGGTGCTTGCACTGCCGATCAACGCTCATGCCCAGACCGCAAAAACAGTCCCGCAGAGCCAGATGGAAATGCAGCTGTCCTTCGCGCCGCTCGTCAAGCAGACGGCAGGTGCGGTGGTGAACGTCTACGCTGAAAAGACCGTGCGCCGTCAGTCGCCGTTTGCCGGCGATCCCTTCTTCGAGCAGTTCTTCGGCCAGCAGATGCCGAACCGTACCCAGAAGCAGTCCTCGCTCGGCTCCGGCGTCATCGTCGAGGCGAACGGCACGATCGTGACCAACAACCACGTCATCGAGGGTGCTGACGAAATCAAGATCGCGCTCTCGGATGGACGCGAGTTTCCCTGCAAGGTCGTGCTGAAGGACGATCGCCTGGATCTCGCCGTGCTCAAGGTCGATACCAAGGCGACGTTCCCGGCGCTTCCGATCGGCAACTCCGACGCCGTTGAAGTCGGCGACCTCGTGCTTGCCATCGGCAACCCGTTCGGTGTCGGCCAGACGGTCACCTCTGGCATCGTCTCGGCGCTCGCGCGCAACCAGGTCGTCAAGGACGAGTTCGGCTTCTTCATCCAGACCGACGCCTCGATCAATCCGGGCAACTCCGGCGGCGCGCTGATGAACATGAACGGCGAGCTGATTGGCATCAACACGGCGATCTTCTCGCGCGGCGGCGGCTCCAACGGTATCGGCTTCGCCATCCCCGCCAATCTCGTTAAGGTGTTCCTGGCCTCAGCCGACGCGGGCGTGAAGACCTTCGAGCGTCCCTACGTCGGCGCGACCTTCGATGCGGTCACCTCCGACGTTGCCGATGCGCTCGGCCTCGGCAAGGCGCGCGGCGCCATCGTGGTCAAGGTCACGGAAGGCGGCCCGGCCGCGAAGGCCGGCCTGAAGGCAGGTGAAGTCATTACCGCCGTCGATGGCGTTGCGGTGGAGCATCCCGACGCACTGTATTACCGGCTGACCACTGCCGGCCTCGGCAAGCCGGTTGATCTCGCCGTCACCGATAACGGGAAGGAAGAGCATGTAAAGATGACGCTCGGCCAGGCGCCCGAGACGACGCCGCGCGATCAGCGTACGATCGGCGGCCGTTCACCCTTCACCGGTGCCGTCATCGAGAACCTGTCTCCGCGCGTGGCCGACGAGCTGCGCATGACGAGCGAAAGCACGGGTGTCGTTGTTTCGGAAGTGAAGGACGGCTCCGTTGCCCAGCAACTGGGCTTCCAGCCCAAGGACATTATCGTCTCGGTCAACAGCGCCGACGTGAAGACCACCAAGGAACTCGCCACACTCGCGGCGCAGAATCCGAGCTTCTGGCGCGTCGAGATCGAGCGCGACGGTCAGCGCATCAGGCAGTTCTTCCGATGAGCAATGATCTCTTCGCGCCGCGCATTCCGCCGGAGGTCGCCAATCGGCGGCCGCTCGCGGACCGGCTTCGCCCGCAGACCATCGCCGACGTCACCGGTCAGGACCACCTGACCGGTGAGGACGGTGTTCTCAGGCGAATGATCGAAAGCGGCTCGTTGGGATCGATGATCTTCTGGGGACCACCCGGAACCGGCAAGACCACTGTCGCGCGTCTGCTTTCGGGTGAGGCGGGGCTTGCCTTCGAACAGATTTCGGCGATCTTCTCCGGCGTCGCCGATCTCAAGAAGGTGTTCGAGGGCGCTCGTCTGCGCCGAATGGATGGGCGCCAGACGCTGCTCTTCGTCGACGAGATCCATCGCTTCAACCGCGCCCAGCAGGACAGCTTCCTGCCTGTGATGGAAGATGGCACCGTCATCCTCGTCGGCGCTACCACCGAAAACCCGTCCTTCGAACTCAACGCTGCTCTTCTCTCGCGCGCCCGCGTGCTGACCTTCAAGTCGCATGACGACGAGAGCCTGGCGGAACTCCTGAACCGCGCCGAGGCCATCGAGGGCAGGGATTTGCCGCTTACGCCGGAAGCCCGCGTCAGCCTGTTGCGCATGGCCGACGGCGACGGTCGCGCGGTGCTGACGCTCGCCGAGGAAGTTTGGCGCGCCGCCCGCCCCGACGAAATCTTCGATACCGAGGGGCTGACCCGCATCGTCCAGCGCCGCGCGCCGGTCTACGACAAGGCGCAGGACGGCCACTACAACCTGATCTCGGCCCTGCACAAGTCCGTGCGCGGCTCCGATCCAGATGCAGCGCTCTACTATCTCGCGCGCATGTTCGACGCCGGCGAGGATCCGCTCTATCTCGGCCGCCGGCTGGTGCGCATGGCGGTCGAGGACATCGGGCTTGCCGATCCGCAGGCGCTTGTCATCTGCAACGCCGCCAAGGATGCCTACGATTATCTGGGCTCGCCCGAGGGGGAACTGGCTTTGGCGCAGGCTTGCGTCTATCTCGCGACCGCGCCGAAATCGAACGCCGTCTACAACGCCTTCAAGGCCGCGACCATGGCCGCCAAGCAGAACGGCTCGCTGCTGCCGCCCAAGCACATATTGAACGCGCCGACCAAGCTGATGAAGGATGAGGGCTACAACGAAGGCTACCGCTACGACCACGATGAACCGGATGCATTCTCGGGCCAGGATTACTTCCCGGAAAAAATGGGTCGCCAGACCTTCTACGATCCGCCTGAGCGCGGCTTCGAGCGGGACATCCGCAAGCGGCTTGAATGGTGGTCGAAACTCAGGAAAGAGCGCAATCAGCGCTGATCACGACGCCCGCTTCTGGCCTGATGGAGCGGTAATAATCTTGACGGATGATTCCGCAAGCCCGTGATGGCCTTCCATGTCGACCACGAGATGCCAGTGACCGCTGTCGGGGATCGGCACTCGGATGGGCGATTTGCGCGCAACGCCGCCCACATATTTGAAGTCGAGCACTTCAGTGAAACGCTGGTAGTTCGGCGACGTCATCAGCCGAACGTTGGCCACCGCATTCAACGTCACCTCGATCACCGTTCCGGCGCGCTGCTCCTTGAGATCGTAATGAGTGAAGCGGAAATTCGGCTTGTTCGGCATCGTGTCTGCTCGGCGTGGGGTAGGGGCCGATGATACGAAGCGGCGGTTAAGGAAGCGTTCGCCAACGCCTGCGGGAACGCCGTCGCGCGCACCCGCTGGGGTGGATGATGTCTCGTCAATGCACACGTCCGCTGCCGTCGGACCGATCGAACGGCAGCAGTGTGCTGGTGCGGGTGATGGCGATCTGCGTAACATCGTGATCGCATTCGTCTGACGCGAAGTGCAACGCGGCATGCTCGCTGATAAACAGACCGCCGACGCGCCCCTCGCGATCCTGAACCACCCATCCGCCGCCCTTGCTCCGGCCGATAGTGAAGCGCGGCAAGGTGCCGGGCTGGATGGTCGCGGCGAGGGTGCGCGCGTTGGAGGAGGGCATGATCTTTCCTTTCAGGCTGGATGATCGAGGCTGTGGTTGGAGTTGTGCGATCTACACCGCGCGCACGTGCGGCCGGCTTTCGGCGAGCCCCGTGAGGGAAGCGAAAACCGCTGCCTTTTCGGTGGCCTCAAGACCGACCATCGGCAGGCGAACGTCAGGGAGCGTGCCGAGCAGCACATGCAGCGCGTATTTGATGGGAGCCGGCGAGGCGTCTTCGGCAAGCGCCCGGATAAGCGGCTGCAGGCCGGCATGCAGCGCTGTGGCGGCCGCGATGTTGCCCGCCTTCGCTAAGCGATAAAGGGAGGAAAACAGGCGCGGCTCGACATTGGTACCCGACGCCAGCATGCCGTCGCCGCCGCAGGCCAGAAACGAAAGCGCGCTGCTGTCGTCGGAGGACAGGTGGACAAACCGCTCGAGCAGATGAGGCTGAAGCCGGACCGCCGCATCGCCTGCGTGGACAACGCCGAGGATGCTCTCAAGGGATGCCAGCGCTTCAAGGCTTTCAGGCGCCAGGCTGCTGGCGCAGCGCGAGGGACTGTCATCGATGAGGAAAGGCAGATCGCTCGCCGCCGCCACCTCCGCAAAATGGTGGACAATGCCTTTCTGTCCCGGTTTCGAATAGTAGGGCACGGTGATGAGTGCAGCATCAGCGCCGAGCTTCTGCGCCTCCAGCGTCAGCGCAATGGTGGTCGACGTGGCATTGGTGCCGGTAGCGGCGATAACGGCAACTCGTCCCGCCGCCACCCTGACGCAGGAGCGGATGATGGCCGCTCGCTCGGTGGCCGACAGTGTCGGCCCTTCGCCTGTGACTGTGCAGACGGCCAGTCCGTCAATGCCGGAATTGATCTGCCTCTCCGCCAGCCGCTCAAGCGTCGCAAGGTCGAGCCGGTCGTTCCTGAATGGCGTGACCAGCGCCGTGATCACCGTTCCCAGTCGCAGTTTTGTGTCCATACGCATGGCCGTGTCAGAAACTGCCCCAGATGACATAGATCTCGACGGCGGCAAGCACGAGGCCGAAGATGATCAGCGCTTGTGCCGTCCGCTTCTCGCGCATCTGTCGCTTGACCACAGGCCGTCGGGGCCGGCCCGTTGGAGGGTGAGGAAATAGGGAGTCTCGCATGGCGTCTACCTCTGAATTTCGACCAGAGGCTAACGCCGCGCGGCGTATGAAATCCATTCGCGGCTTTCCAGGGGGAAATAGAAATCTCATAAAGATGGCGTCCGCCCACGACAGGGCGGATCTCTAAATCGAATCCGAAATCATGGACTTGCGGCGCGTTTCGGACTCGACTTGCGAAGCACTTGAATCAGAATGGCAAGGCGCGGGAGGAGATTGCGCAAGGGCATGTCGGGAGCGTGCCCGGCCGTTCGTCCTTGCATCATGACGCGGCGCAATCGAGCTGCGGAAGGTTCACGTATAAGGCCGCTATCGGCGCAGGGAGTGAGATATGGGCAGGACAATCGCAATTCTGATCGCAAGGCTGATTTTCGCTGGCGTGTTCATCATGGCGCTGAGCTTCAAATTCATGGATATCGCGGCCACGGCCGGTTACATCGCCGCTGCCGGTTTTCCATTCCCGCTCTTTCTCGCCTGGATCGCGGCCTTCTTCGAACTCGGACTGGCGCTCGCTTTCCTGACCGGCATCTTCTTTTCACCGGCGGCCCTGCTGGCGGCGATCTACGTGATCTTTCTCGCCGTGTCATTTCATGGACCCGGGCGCTGGGCCGGCAATCAGGCGGAATTCGGCTTCTTCATCGACCACTTCACCTTTCTGGCCGGTCTTCTCTTCGCGGCTGTCCACGGGCCCGGCGAGGCGCTGGTGGTCAAGACAGGCCACGCCCGCCCGTCGTCCGCTCTAGCGCAGTAGTCCATCGAGCGCGGGCATGCCGAGGAAGGCAGAGGCACCGATCAATCCGTAGCAGATCATCCGGAATGTGCTCTCGCGCGCGAAGCCGAAAAGCTTGGAGCCGAGAAACAGGCCGATCGTATAGCTCGGCAGGATGATCAGCGTCAGCGCGAAGACGGTCTCGACGAAAAGCCCGCCGGCATAATAGCTGGCGACGCTGAAGCAGGTGGAGATCGCGAAGTAGATGATGATGTTGGAGCGGACCTTGGTGAACTCGGTCTTTCCGCCCAGCCAGTAGGCGACCACGGGCGGCCCGCCGAGTTGGGCCGCGCCACTGAACAATCCGGCCACCAGTCCTACTCCGGCGCTGAGATAGGAGTGCGGCTCCCCATGATAACGCCACCCCGAGACCAAGAGGGTAAGAAGAAGCAGCGCGATGACGGTGATCGACCAGCGCAAGAGCAGCGGGTCCATCAGCGTCAGCACGGCGGTTCCAGCGGGAACGCCGAGCATTGCACCGGCAGCCATGGTGAAGACCTCGCGCCGGTTGGCCCGCTTCCATGCGGGCGGGATCATGCCCAGCGTCGCCAAGCCGTCGATAACCAGCAGCACCGGCGAGATCAGCTTCGGCCCTATGATGGCGCCGCCCAGCGGAATGAAGATCAGCGCCGCCCCGAAGCCGGAGAAGCCGCGGGCGAGCCCGGCAATGCAGGTGATGGCGATCAGCGTGTAAAGCCCATGATCCGGCAGCGCGGCGGAAAGCCACGCACCAATATCGGCCATGCTGCCGGAAAACGACATGAACGCCCGGCCTCGCTCAGGAGGCCAGCATCAAGTCCATGTTCTGCACGGCAGCACCCGAGGCACCCTTGCCGAGATTGTCGAGCAAAGCGACAAGATTGACCTGCGAACCACCAGGCGTGCCGAACACGAAGAGCTTCATCGTGTCCTTGCCGGCGAGTTCGACGGCATCGACACGCGCCATCTTGCTGCTGTCTGCCAGCGGAACGACCGTCACGATGTCCTGGCCGGCATAATGCGCCGTCAGCGCCGCATGAATGCTCTCGAGCGAGGCACCCGGTGCCAGAATGTCGAGATGCAGCGGAACCTGCACGATCATGCCCTGCGCGAACTTGCCGACCGATGGCGCGAAGATCGGCGCGCGGTCGAGCAGGCCGTGGATCGTCATTTCGGGCACATGCTTATGCGTCAGCGTAAGGCCATAGAGGAAGTGCGGCGCGCTGATCGCATCCTCGCGGCTTTGGTCTTCGATCTGCGCAATCATTTGCTTGCCACCGCCGGTATAGCCGGAGACAGCGTTGACGGTGACCGGATAGCCGTCCGAAAGAATGCCTGCGGCGCGCAGCGGCCGCATCAGGCCGATGGCGCCGGTGGGGTAGCAGCCGGGATTGGCGACGAAACGGGCCGACTTGATCTTCCCGGCCTGCTCCTTGTCCATTTCGGCGAAGCCGTAGGCCCACGAAGGGTTGACGCGGTAGGCGGTCGAAGTGTCGATGACGCGGACATTGTTGTTGGCCGAGACCATCTGCACGGCTTCTTTCGACGCATCGTCGGGAAGGCAGAGGATGGCGATGTCGGCGCTATTAAGCATGTCCTCGCGGATCGCGGCATTGCGGCGCTCCGCTTCCGGAATGGACAAAAGCTCGACGTCGCGGCGGCCGGCCATGCGCGTGCGGATCTGCAAGCCCGTCGTGCCGTGTTCGCCATCGATGAAGATCTTCGGTGCCATTGTCTTGTTCACACTTTCAATAGGTTAGAAAGAAGTCCGGAATCATTTTGTAAGATGGATGAGTCAGCCGTGTGACGCTGTCGCGCGTCGTTCGGCATGCAGCCCCAGCATATACATCGCGACCGTCGCCCCCGCAATGGCGGTGATGTCGGCATGGTCGTAGGCGGGAGACACCTCGACCACGTCGGCGCCGCGGATGTCGAGCTGGTGGAGCCGCTGCAGCACGGAGAGAATCTTGGCGCTGGACGGGCCGCCCGAAACCGGCGTGCCGGTGCCGGGCGCATAGGCCGGATCCAGGCAGTCGATATCGAAGGTCAGATAGCTGGGCGCACCTTTGGTGTGCGAGATGATCGTCGAGGCGATCTCGGCCGCGCTCATCTCCTCGACTTGATGGCCATAGAGAATGTTGATGCCGAAATCGTCGGGCGCATGCGTGCGGATGCCGATCTGGATCGACCGATCGGGATCGATGATCCCATCGCGGACCGCGCGCGCCACGAAGGAACCGTGGTCGATCCGCTTGCTGTCGTCGAACCAGGTGTCCTGATGCGCATCGAACTGCACCAGCGCCAGCGGCCCGTGCTTGGCCGCATGCGCCTTGAGGATCGGCCAGGTCACATAGTGGTCGCCGCCAAGCGTCAGCATGAATGCGCCGGCATCGACGATCGCCTTCGCCTGCCGCTCGATCGCGGCTGGTGTCTCCTGGTGGTTGCCGTAGTCGAGCAGGCAATCGCCGTAGTCGATCACGGCCATCTCGGCGAAGAGATCGCGATTGAAGGGATATTGCGGGTCGTTGTCGAAGATCGCCGAAGCCCGACGGATCGCCTGCGGCCCGAAACGCGTACCAGGCCGGTTGGAGGTCGCGGCATCGAACGGAACACCCCACACCACCACGTCGGCGCCGGCCAGATCCTTGGTGAAGCGCCGGCGCATGAAGGACAGCGCACCTGCAAACGTCGGGTCCGTTGCCGACGAGGTGAGGCTCGTTGCCGTAAAGGCATGATCGATCGACTTGTTGGCCAAGTGACTGTCCTTTGGTTGGAAGCTAGGTGGAAATCAAAGGCCCGGTCTAGGGCCTCCGTGCCTCTAATGAAATTCAAGCGGCGTTTTGGTCCGTTTCGATGGAAATCTTCAGGCCAAGCGCCTTGATGACACCGAAGAATGTGGACAGCCGCGGGTCGCCTGTTTCGCTGAGCGCCTTGTAGAGCGCTTCCCGCGTGACACCTGCCTCCTTGGCAATGGAGGTCATTCCGACTGTCCGCGCGACATCGCCTAGCGCATGCGCGATAAGGGCAGGATCGCCATCGTCGAATGCCGCCTCGAGATAAAGAAGTCGGTCATCCGCCGTTTTCAGGTGATCCTGAATGTCGAAGCGTGTGGTTTCGAGAGGCATGTTCAGATCTCCTTTGCCATCTGCTTCGCCAGAGCGATATCGCGGTTCTGTGAGGACTTATCTCCGCCGCACAACAGGATGGTGATCGTGTCCGCAGTCCGGATGAAATAGATGCGATAGCCCGGTCCGTACGAAATGCGCATCTCGCTCACACCCTCGCCAACCGATTTCACATCGCCCGGATTTCCGAGCTCCATCCTGCGAATGCGCGCAACGATACGCAGGCGAGCCCTGCCATCCCGGAGGTCGCCAAGCCACCTGGCGAATAAAGGTGTTTGGCGTACTTCCACCATGTGTGAATTATAATTCACGGCAGGGGTTTGTCAAAGCATCAGCCAAAACGAAAAAAGGCCGGGCAATGCCCGACCTTTCCACATTCCGAAGTCCGAAGCGATTAACGCTTGGAGAACTGGAACGAACGGCGGGCCTTGGCCTTACCGTACTTCTTACGCTCGACGACGCGGCTGTCGCGGGTCAGGAAGCCACCCTTCTTCAGGACCGAGCGCAGGCCCGGTTCGAAGTAGGTGAGTGCCTTGGAGACGCCGTGACGAACGGCGCCGGCCTGGCCGGAAAGACCGCCGCCTGCAACCGTTGCGATGATGTCGAACTGGCCGTCACGGGCAGCAGCGACGATCGGCTGACGCAGAATCATCTGCAGAACCGGACGTGCGAAGTATTCCGTGAATTCCTTGCCGTTGATGACGATCTTGCCGGAGCCCGGCTTGACCCATACACGAGCAACAGCGTTCTTGCGCTTGCCGGTCGCGTAGGAGCGGCCAAGCGAATCGACCTTACGGACGTGTGCCGGAGCCGAAGCTTCGGTAGCCGTGCCGAGATCCTTCAGGGAGGAGAGGTCAGCCATTCTTAGGCGCTCCTTACGTTCTTCTTGTTCAGCGAGGCGACGTCGAGAGCGACGGGCTGCTGAGCTTCATGAGGATGGTTGGAACCAGCGTAAACGCGCAGGTTCTTCATCTGGCGACGGCCGAGCGGGCCACGCGGAACCATACGCTCAACTGCCTTTTCAAGAACGCGCTCCGGGAAGCGGCCTTCCATGATCTGGCGAGCGGTACGCTCCTTGATGCCGCCGGCAAAACCGGTGTGCCAGTAGTAAACCTTGTCGGAATACTTCTTGCCGGTGAATACGACCTTGTCGGCATTGATGACGATGACGTTGTCGCCGTCGTCAACGTGAGGCGTAAAGGTAGCCTTGTGCTTGCCGCGCAGACGCATGGCGATAACAGAAGCGAGACGACCAACGACAAGCCCTTCGGCGTCGATGATGACCCACTTCTTCTCTACCTCTGCAGGCTTCTGGGAGAAGGTTGCCATAGTAGTTACTCTCTTTTGGATCCCTTGGCCCGAAGGCGAAAGGGCGTTTCTTGTTGCTTGATTTGGGAGCCCGAAGGCGCACCAAAAAGAAAGCAGCCGGGAAAGGCTGCGTTCTGGCGGTGTGTATAGAGGTTGGTGCCGGCAGCGTCAATATCGCCGTGGGCAGCGCCCGCAAAAACAATTCAATAAAATCAATACGTTAGATATGTGGTATTTTAATACCACAATTTTCGGCATCGCGATGGCAGCGCTTCGGCGCCCACGGCATCGCTTCTGCTCGAAATGACTGGCCTTTTGTGGCAGGACTGGTAGCACGAAATCGACATGCAGGGAGTTTGATCATGGCCGAAGTTCTATCGTTTCGCACCGATGCCAGCAAAGCCAGCGGGTCGCTCGTGCTGCGCCAGCTTTCCGAAGGCATCCTGCGCCTGACGCTGAACAATCCTCCCGCCAATCACCTGTCGATCGCCATGATGGAGACATTGATGGGCGAGCTGCAGAATGCGGACGAGGACGACGACGTGCGTGTGGTGATCATCGCATCGACAGGCGATATCTTCTCGGCCGGCCATGATCTCAAGGAGTTGACCGAGCATCGCGCCGACCCCGACGACGGCGAGGCTTTCTTCGAAGAGACCTTCGCGCTCGCGGCTGATGCTGGAGATCACCAAGTTGCCGAAGCCCGTCATCGCCGAGATCGACGGCCTCGCGACCGCCGCCGGGTGCCAGCTGGTCGCCTCCTGCGATCTCGCGATCTGCACGGATACCGCGACCTTCTGCACGCCGGGCGTCAACATCGGGCTTTTCTGCGCGACGCCGATGGTGGCGCTGACACGCTCCGCGCATCGCAAGCAGGCGATGGAGATGCTGCTGACCGGCGAAACGATCGACGCCTCGACCGCCAAGGATTTCGGCTTGGTCAACCGCATCGTGCCGAAACAATATCTGCAGCAGGTCGTCACCAAATACGCGTCGGTGATTGCCAGAAAATCGCCTATGGCGGTGAGGATCGGTAAGGAGGCCTTCTATCGCCAGGTCGAAATGCCGGTCGAGGAAGCCTACGGCTATGCCGCCGAAGTCATGGTGGACAGCATGAAGACCGAGGATGCGGAAGAGGGGATCGGGGCTTTCCTTGAAAACAGGATGCCGGATTGGTCTGGGGACTGAGCCCGGGGGAGTTAGTGCCCGTTATGCCAGCTTCAGCAATAGCCCGCCAAGCGCGATGATCGCGCCGGCGAGATAGCGCCAGGGGCTGGCTTTCTCCTTCAGGAACACCACGGAGATGATGAGCGCGAACAGGATCGACGTTTCGCGCAGCGCGGCAACGGTTGCGACGGGCGCCTTGGTCATGGCCCATAGTGCCAGCCCATAGGATGCGATCGATCCGGTGCCGCCGATCAGCCCCCGCCACCAGTTCACCTTCACATGCATGGCAACGGCATAGAGGCCGCGTCGCGAGATCGCCCAGCTGATGAGCAGCACCGGCGGCAATAGCGACATCCACAGCGTATAGGATATGGCATTGCCCGATATCCGCGCGCCGATGCCGTCGACATAGGTGTAGGTGGCGATGACCACGGCATTGGCGAGCGCCAGGCGAATGGCGTGGCCGCTGCCGCGCTTGGCCTCGAAGGCCAGCGTCAGGATGCCTGCACAGATGGTGATCGTGCCGATCAGCGCGCCACCCGACAGGCTTTCGCCGAGAACAAAGCCGCTCGTTGCTGCGACCAAGAGCGGCGCGCAGCCGCGCATCAGCGGATAGACGAGACCGATATCCCCCGCCCGATAGGCGCCCGCAACCAGCTGGAAATAGGCGAACTGCAAAATCGCCGAGGCGCCGATATAGGGCAGGGCGTCAACATTGGGAAACGGAAGCAGCGGCAGAAACGGAAGAGCCGCGATCGCCCCACCCGCCGAGATCAGGCTGGCATCCAGCGCCTTGTCCGTCCCCGCCTTGATCAAGGCATTCCAGGTCGCGTGAAGAAGCGCGCCGAACAGGACCAGCAGGATGACGGTGAGAGACAAAATAACTACCTGATGGTGTGGCGGAAGGAAGGGATAAAGCTTGTTACGCCGTCATCAGGAAAATGCAACAGCGACCATGGAGATCGAGCTATGCAGTTGGGTCTCTGCTTAATCGATTATGCAACCTTCGGACGATCATATCGCCAATCAGTCATTGCGATACGTACGCCAGAAGTTTCAAACACTTTTTCCTCATTCAACTATGAGGTGTTTCTAAAATGAGCGTGAACGGATGGGGACATAAACGGGATATACAGTGAACATCAGCCGTGCGGAGTGCGTTAACCCGGTTGGGTGATGCAAATAGATCACAAATTGCCGCGCGATGGCGCGATCTGCCAGTTAAATTTGGTAGGTTTTATGCCCGTCGTGTGGGCACGCGCTCAACCGAAATTTCGGATATCAGAGCGAGTTATCAGGAATGAAGAGCATCCCGTCCAGGTTGTCGATATTCTGGCAATTCAGAACCCGGCATTTAGGGTTGTCCTTCGTCGGAACCGTGGTCCATTCGGCATATTCGTTTGCGTCGCACATCCGGCTGTTGCGCACATATCTGTCGTAGAGCGTCATGCCGCGAACGCGAGTGGAGGGATAGCGCAAGATGACCGCTCCCTCGTTATGGATCGCGGCGCGCGCCCGATCGCAGCTGATAGTCTGCGAATTGTAGCGCGATATCGCCAGAGCCGGTGTGGCGGCGAGCAGCGCGGCGATGAACACAAACACTTTTCTCACGGCAATCTCCTCCTTCGGCATCTGGCGCACCTATTTATATATAGCAAACGCCCCACCGGTGTCATTCAGTTGGAGACAAGGCAAGATGGATCACGATCATTATAGCGACGAATACATCCTCGATATCCTCCGGTCTGTGAAGACGATAGCGCTCACCGGCGCGTCGCCCAATCCGGCAAGGCCGAGCAATGGCGTCATGGGTTATCTTTTGTCGCGCGGCTACGAGGTCGTGCCCGTCAATCCCGGCCAGGTCGGCAAGCGCATCCAGGGGCAGGAGGTCTTCGGCCATCTCTCTGACGTGACTGTGCCGGTCGACATGGTCGATGTCTTCCGCGCCTCGAACTATTTGTCCGAGGTCGTGGACGAGGCGCTGGCGATGAACCCGCGGCCAAAAGTGATCTGGGCGCAGCTTGGTGTCCGCGACGATGCTGCTGCCGCCAAAGCCGAGGCGGCTGGTATCAAGGTGGTGATGGACCGCTGCCCGGCAATCGAGTACCCACGCCTCATCGGCTGATCAGGGCAAATTTTTCGCAAAAACGCGTCTCGGTTGAAATGGATGGCGATTAACTTTTACAGATCGTTCGCTATGCTCCGCCCATCGAAGTTGAAGCAGCAAAGTCAAATCACAACGGGAGGACTTCATGACCGCGAATGATCCGGGTTTCAATACGTTGGCCGTGCACGCAGGCGCAAAGCCCGATCCGGCAACAGGCGCCCGCGCCACGCCGATCTACCAGACGACAGCTTACGTCTTCAACGATGCCGATCACGCTGCAGCACTCTTCGGCTTGCAGGAATTCGGCAATATCTACACCCGCATCATGAACCCGACGCAGGCCGTGCTCGAAGAGCGTGTCGCCGCCCTTGAGGGCGGCACGGCGGCGCTCGCTGTCGCTTCCGGCCATGCCGCGCAGATGATCGTGTTCCATACGCTGCTGCGCCCAGGCGAAAACTTCGTCGCCGCCAAGCGCCTTTATGGCGGCTCCATCAATCAGTTCGGCCACGCCTTCGATAATTTCGGCTGGCAGGTGCGCTGGGGTGATTCCGCCGATCCGGCGAGCTTCGAAAGCCAGATCGACGAAAACACCCGGGCGATCTTCATCGAAAGCCTCGCCAATCCCGGCGGCACCTTCGTCGATATCGCGGCAATCGCTGATGTCGCGCACAAGCATGGCCTGCCGCTGATCATCGACAACACCATGGCCAGCCCCTATCTCATCCGGCCGATCGAGCACGGCGCCGATATCGTCGTGCACTCGCTGACCAAGTTCCTCGGCGGCCACGGCAATTCCATGGGCGGCATCATCGTCGACGGCGGCACCTTCGACTGGTCGAAATCCGGCAACTACCCGATGCTCTCAAGCCCGAGGCCGGAATATAACGGCGTGGTCCTGCATTCGACCTTCGGCAATTTCGCTTTCGCCATCGCCTGCCGCGTTCTCGGCCTGCGCGACCTAGGCCCGGCGATCTCGCCGTTCAACGCGTTCCTGATCCTCACGGGTATCGAGACGCTGCCGCTGCGCATGCAGCGCCACAGCGAAAACGCTGCCACCGTCGCCAAGTGGCTGAAGGCGCACAGCAAGATCGCCTGGGTGAATTATGCCGGGCTTGAGGACGATCCGAACCACGCGCTGCAGCAACGCTATTCGCCGAAAGGGGCGGGGTCCGTCTTCACCTTCGGCGTCAAGGGCGGCTATGAGGCCGGCAAGTCGCTGGTGGAAGGCCTACAGCTCTTTTCCCACCTCGCCAATATCGGCGACACCCGCTCGCTGGTCATCCACCCGGCCTCCACCACCCACCGCCAGCTGACCGACGAGCAGAAGACAGCTGCCGGCGCCGGCCCGGATGTCGTCCGCCTGTCTATTGGTATCGAGGATGTCAAGGACATCATCGCCGATCTCGAACAGTCGCTGGCGAAGGTGTGATGTAGTTCGTCACATACCTTTGACACCTACGTCAGTTCCTTTGACAACTTTTTTGAACAGGTTGTATTGAGTCGTCCGCCGAAAAACCCTGAAAACAGGGCGATTTCGGCGGCCCACTGCAAAAAAAAGCATGTGCTCGCATTTTTATTTTGGTTGTGCCAGGAGCCGTTTTGTTAACGTTTCTTTGCCTCGCATCCGTGCCGCGGAGGGGTATAGAGGGGCAGCCTTCTAATCGAGCGGCCGTCAGCCTTTGCAACCACGAGCATTGTCGTCGATACGTCATCCGCTGGCATGGCCATCCAAACCACTGAAAAAATTGAAGACGTGGGTCGACTTTGCCAATTTCTGTCGTCAGCCACTCATTCCATTAATTAGAGACTCCAATCGTCATCTTTAATAATTGACCTCACGTCGCCTCTCCGGAATTCGGTGGTCGGTTCGTTCCCGCGTGGCCGGGTTTCGTGACGTCGCCGTTGAGCCGTGCAGAAAGCTCAAAAGCATCGTTTGGCAGAGTTGGAGGTTGCTCGCGTCACCGTTCTTCCTTGGCGCTCAATGCAAGACTTCGATCCAAGGCATACGAACAGCGCCGCACTGGTTGAAACGTCTTACGCCGACATTGGCCAGTTGAGAATCGCTCGCAAAAGCCGCGATGAGTAGGCGCTGTCACCGCCACTGGCCTTGACCGAGGGAAAGATTAACAGGGGTGTCCGAGGCCTCGCTAGGGGATGTCCGGTGGCGGATTCCACGTCGGCTTTGTTAAGGCCTCTTTAAGGGAATGCCGACAAGCTCAGCCCAGCAAAACGAACTCAACCACAATCCACTGAATTTTCGGGGAGGAGGGGAGAGAGCCGGCCAAATGGTTTGGAGACCGTCCGGCTCTCTCATTGCCATCCTTCCAAAGAGAGAAAGGAGGTCATCCATGCTTCTGTAAGCCCACCCACTATGACCGGTGGAGGTTAACGCATCGTTGACACGTGGTGACACCCGTGTGCGTGATCGGTTTTCCGTGCCCGCCAGCAGTGTGCCTCTTGACAATTCAACCGTGTTCGCTATTTGTTCCAATCGATCGTTGATTGACGGCGATGCCGCCCGATCCGAACCGCAGGAAGAGCAATGTCGAACATGATGGTCTTAACAGCACGAATATAAAGCTGACCGGATAACCGGAACGCTTACGGCTGCCATCTGAATGACAAGTCCAAAGCTCTAGCGGGTCTCAATGAGAAAACCTACCACCTCCATCTTCCGAATAGGTCGCTTAGCGGCCTGACGTGACGTCGCTCTGTTTTTGTTCAGCGTTAACCGGCCGCTATGCGCGCCGGAATGGAGAACTGCGTATGTTTGTTCGGATCAAACCAAGTCCGCCGCCCTTCAAGATTTCGACAGCCCAGGCCGAGAGCCTTGGCGTTTCGGCCGAGACGATCGCCCAAATCGTCGTTCTTACTCCCACCCAGAAAGGCAAAGCCGAGCGCGCCGCGAGAGGGGGCGACAATGAGAGATAGGTTGCCCTACGGGTTCGAACCCGGCCATGAGCCTGTCTTTCAGGTCCCAAAGAGAAAGAAATCCGGGGGAACCCCGAACCACGTGCCATCTCGAAAGTCTGTTTCCGGGAAGGGCATTCGTGCCGCCGAGCCTTTGATGCGGGATTACCTCTGGCATCTGGAGGTCGATCCCTCCGTCCTGCTGATCTCACCGTATCCTTTGAAGCTCGAGTATCAGACGTTCGACCGCTACGGACCGAACGGGACGGCCACTCATATCCCCACCCTTGGCATCCTCAAGGTGGATGGGGGTGTGATCTATGCTGATGTCGTCTCGGAAGCCATCCTGCAAGAGCAATGGTTCCGCGAGCGAAGCAGGGGGCAGCTCGAAAAAGCGTATGCCGACCAATTCGGGGCCAGCTACTCGATCATCACCGAGCTTGCCATCCACATCCAGCCTCGCATGGACAACGTCCGCCGCCTATGGCGCGACAACCGCACCCGTGATGCGCAGGCCATGCGCGCAGTGCGCCCGGTCATCGACGGGCATGGCGGGGGTGCAACGACCATTGGCAGGATCGTCGATTTGGCACGCTATGAAGACCGCGAGGCAGCCGTCGCCTGCGTGCTTCAGCTTGCCATCTCCGGAGAAGTCCAGATCGATCTCGGGACGCCCATCTCGGAAAACACGCGGGTCACCTTTGTCACCGCTGATGGTATCGACGGGGAGGACTGAGACATGTCTCTCGTCAGGCACAATGACTTCCTGAAGCGGGACGAATTGCCCGTTGCAATTCACATCGACGACCTCAAAATTCCAGCTAATCCAAAGGAAGGCGGAACAGGTCAAGTTTACAGATTCCCCAAGGGCTATCGGTTTTCGATCATGAATCCCGACCGATCTAAGATCGGACATTTCATTGTAGTTTCCTACAACGTTTGGGCCGGCCTCGGCGGGCGGTTCCAGGTCCAGCTTGTATCAAGCGATCAGCCTGGCAGTCTTTCGAACTGGCAGATCAGCCAGCTCGAGCGACAGGGACGCTTTATTCCGCACGAAGCAAAGCAGACTGGGAGAACCATCGAGACCTCGATCGCACTCGATCCCAAGCAGAGAAAGGCTGGGGAGCGAAAGCTTGATTACGTCGTCGCCATCCTGAGAAAAGGCGGGAAGGGCACTGTCATGCCCAAGCGCAAGGTGATCCTCCGGGCCGCCTTGAAGCACGCAGCGACGATCGGAGACGAAACGCCTCCCTGCTACAACACCCTCAAGAATGCTATCCGCGCGTACATCGACAACCCGTTCAACCGTCTGCTGGCGGTGGCTCCTGGCAAGTCACGCGGCAATCGCGAGCATGCCTACTGTGATCGCCTGGAAGACCTGTTCCGTGAAGCGGCCGAGGAAGCTTGGTCGTTGCCTAAGGGAACGGCACTCGATGCGCGTGAAGCGTACGAGAAGCTTCTTCTCAAGCCAGAGAACAAGGACCTAATCCCGCTTGTTACCGACGACGAGGGCAACATCGTCAAACCACATCAGTCTACCATCGAGAGACGGTTTTACGGTGTCGACCATTTCACGCGCGATGTCCTACGCAAAGACATCGAGACGGCGATCCGCATCCATGACCTGCGAATCCCGCAGCTCCTGCCGACCGTCCCGCTCGAAGTCGTCGAGGTTGATTACACAGAGCTGGACGTAACCGTCTTTGACGACGTCTACAGCTACATCTGGGGGCGACCCAACATCATCCTGTTTCGCGACCGCATGTGCGCGGGCGTCCTGGGTTTCACGGTCTTCTTTGGCAAGCCTAGTTTCGAGGCATTCCTCCACGGCTTCAAGCAAGCCGTCTACCCGAAAGACATGTCCGAGTACCCAGGCCTCGACTGGTCCATGCACGGTCTCATGAGCGTCCTCGTGGTGGATGCCGACACCCACCTGCAGAGCGACAACATGAGAGCGTTCTGCGACGAGATCGGCGTCACACTGCACGAGGTTCGTCCAGGCGAACCGAACTCCAAAGGCGGCCTTGAGCGGACGATCAGGACCTTGAACGACAGCCTCATTCATAATCTTCCCGGGACCACTCTTTCCAACGTTGTGAGGCGCAAGGAGGGCGGCAAGGAAAAGGAACTGGGGCATCCTAAGATCACATTCCGCGAGCTGGTCAGGCACATCACCGCTTGGGTTCACGACTACAACAGAAGTTCTCACAAAGGGCTCGGATTCCTCAGAAGCCTCAAGGGCGTCCCGCAGCAACTCTTCGACGACAACATCCACAAGGCGGGCAACCGCCAGCCGATCAATCCCGAAATCTTCGCCAGGCTGTCCGGCGAACAGCACGAGGCGGCTATCCAAGATGGCTGCATCGTTTGGGACTACATCCGTTACTCGTCACCCGAGCTGGTGGTGATGGCTACGTCGCCGACTAGCACCCCTCCGAACCGGGCAAAGGCTAGGAAGCCGCGCAAGCCGACGACGCTCTACAAGTGCTGTCGCGATCCTTCCGACCTTGGCTTCATCTACGTGACCGTTCCTGGTGCGGACACGGCGGTCAAGGTGCCCGCTGTCGCCGCCGATCTCAGTTACGCAAGCGGCCTTCGGCTCTACCAGCACAAGCGCGCCATCCAGCACCACAACAAGCACAGTCGACGCCCCGTGACCAACATCAGGGACTTGCAGGCATCGTTGGCGGCCTATGGAGAGGACCTGAGTGCCATCCACGCCGAGCGCAACAAACACAAGACCGCCGAGAAACTCGTCGCGTTCTACCGAGGGGTTTCCAACAAGACCCGCCGCAGTCGTGTCGCGGAAACGGTCACCAGCGCGGCAGCCAGTTCGGGTTTCATCGATCACGCCAACCCATTCTCCCCGCGCGGACGCAAACGTGCCTCTCCCGCCGCTAACGACTATCGCGCCGACGATACGCCGGCCGTAATCCACGAGCGCGATCAGGACGGTCGGCTTGTTCCCCGCGACCCTTTGGCGGCGAAGGCCGCAGAACATGCCGCGCGTAAACAGCCCAACCCGAAGCCGGGCGTGGCGGAACACCGAGGACACCTGTCCGGCTACACCGACACCGACGACGTCGAATATCTGCGGACACTTTACGACAACGACGAGGACGATTGATGACCAACCTGGGACTCACCAAGCCACAGCTGAGATTTCTTCCCGAATTCCACCTGACGGCGTTTGCATCGGACGAGGAGCGACGAGCCGCCGCCAGTCTTCCCGTCGAAAAACGTCAGGACATGATCTCGTTCCTGATCGTACCGCACCGCCGGTTCAACAAGGGCCTCGAATTCATCGACAGGTTTCATAGGCCCGTCGCAGGCGGAAAGCATGCCTCCGGCTCGATCGGCGGGGTGATCGGAGACTCGCGGACAGGAAAGTCCTTTCTCGTTCAGTATTACGCTTCCAAGCATCCGCCCGTGTTCGGCGAGAGAGGATGGCGCGTCCCCGTCGCGTACCTCGAGGCCCGAGAAGACTGGGATCGTATTGAATTCGCGCGCCAGATTTTCACCGCGACCGGAGCGTCTACCATTCCGCGGATGACTGTGGCCTCAATGAACTCCACTGTCACCCGTCGCCTCGGCGATATGGAGACGGAACTCCTTATCATCGACGACGCGCATTTCCTGTTTCAAGTCTCGAGAACGAAAACGGCCTCGCACGCTGCGTTGCTCCAGCACATCGCAAATCAGCGACAGTGCAACATTTTGCTCGCTGGGCTGCAAAGCGTCCAGGTAGCCGTCGAGGCGAACAAGCAGCTCTACAACCGAGGACTATTCCCGAACTTCCCAATGACGGAGTTCGATCACTCGAGGCCAGCGGGCCGTGGCCGTCTCAAAATCTTTCTTGCGGATGTCGATGCCAGGCTCCCCTTCGCTTCGTCCTCCAACCTTCACAAAGACGAATACATGCATGACTTCATCACGATCGGCGGCGGCTCGGTTGGGAAGATCATGAATGTGCTTGTTCCCTCGGGACACATGGCGATCAACCGAGGATCGTCGTTCATCACCCGCGAATACCTGCGCATCGCCGCCGAGGACCGTCGCCCCAGCGGCCAGACGTTCGTCCCCTTCAGTGATCGGGAGCAGTAGTGATGATCGAAGGCGTTCTTCCCTTCAGTCGTTGGAATTTCGCACCTGAACACGACGAACCCGCCCACGGTTATAGCCTCCGGCTGATCGACGCGCACGGCATTAATAGTGCCGTGACCTTCAACATCTGGAACGGCATCGATAGCGACGCGGTCAGTCCGCAAGGGTCCATGTCCTTGCTTGAGGCGCATCCACTCCCGGTCGACTGGCTGTCAAGCCTTTGGCTGGCGACGCCGCGCGAAGACCGGAAGGTCGCGTACATGGGCGGCCAGATGTTCTCGGCGGCCCAGATTTCACAGTGGAACCGACGGTGGTGCCCGGGATGCATCGCCGAAAAGGCCTACCATCGCAATTGGTGGGACATCGTCGCTCTGCGTAAGTGTCCATTGCACGGGGTAGAGCTCCTCCAAGAGGACGTGGAGGGCAAAGCTGTCTCCTGGACGTGGCCCCAGTTCGGGTTTTCCCGGGGAGGCTGGGACCTTGGCAGGCGGATGGTCCGTGCGGAGACTGACGGTATCGGCCGTTATGTGCTTGGACGCCTTGGGTACGTGGCGGCCGTCCGTATTGACATTCTTGACGGCGTGGCGGTGAGGGATGTCATCGACGTATCTGAAATCTTCGGCAAGTTCCTTGCGAATCCGCGGATGGAGGAAATCCCGAAACCCGGCGTTGACGATATCGACAACGGCTTTCATGCCCTTAGAGGAGGAGGGCCTTCCGTCGCAGAGGCGGCACGTGCTTGGCTCCGACGATTCCCACCTCCTGCCGACAACAACCCGGCTGTCGACGCCCAGTTTGGCTGGCTCAGCAAAAAGACGTCGGCCATCAGGGACCTCGGACTCAAGCGATTGCTTCGACGAGCGCTCAAGGAAGCGAGGACTTTTGAAGTCTCGGGCGTGAAGCGGCGTATCAAGGCGGCTGATTTTCTGATCGACTACGTGCCGGCCGCACACCTCGCACGCGATCTGGGACTGCAGCCCGCAGGGCTCATTTCCATCGCGGACGAACTGGGTCTCCGCCACACCGCCCGGTTGCGTGATCAGCTGGCAAAGGGCGACGCTGATCAAATCAGGGCCTTTGTGGACTCCTTGATTGGCCCGGACGAGACGGCAAAGCGACTGGGCATCCATAAAGATGCCATCAGACATCTCGTCCATGCAGGCTATCTCAAGGTCTTCAAGGGTCTTAATCCGGGGAAGCGCAATGGGGCTCGCTATGACCTCGGCAGGGTTTCAAAGCTTCTCTCGATCATTGAAGGTCTTCCGATCGACGGCAATCCCGACTTCAGCATCACATTCGATCTCTATCGCAAGCGAAACAAACTGGTGCCCGGAAAGCTGGCCACGGATGTCTTGGAAGGGCGGCACACGCTCTCAGAACGACGAACTGATGCGCCTGGCTTCAAGAGCCTCATGATCGAGACGACCCATCGGCGACAGCGGCACGCCTTCGGGCGAAGTCACGACATGGTGACAATCGGGCAGGCTCAGGCAATCCTGAACCTGAGTCATGTCACCGTGATGGTTCTTGTCGAGAGGGGGCTTCTAGGTACGGTCGATCGGCGACCAAGGTTTACCTTGCTATATCGCTCGCGCGTTTCAATGTTCGCCAAGCGTCATGCAAAGGTGGCTGACTTCGCTCCGGCGCTTGGTCTTCATCCAATCCAGCTTTTCAAGAAGCTGTCGAAGGCAGGCGTGAAACCCGTCGTCGCATGGAACCACAACGGGCAGCGAACGGAAACCGTCGTGCGCCGGAAGGACGTCGTGGCGGCGCTTGGCCTCGATCACGATCCGTCTGTCGTCAGCAATCCCAGGCTGATCGACTACTGGACCTCTTTGGTGGCGAAGGTTCGCGATCGTTGCCCGTATCTCTTCATGCCGGACGCCCTGCCGTTCGGTGGGCAGAGGGCTTGGCAGAACTCGACGTTCTCGGCGGTGTTCTGTTACGATCCCACTTGGTCGCGCCTGCTCATCGAGATGGTTCCCTATGGGAACGAGCGCGAGTTCCTGGAGCTGGATGTGACGGAGCACGCCAATCCTAGCGAAGTCGATCGCTTCCTTGACAAGCTCGTGCTTTCGATTGAGCGATCGCAGGAATTTTCCCGTATGAAAGTCCGGGAAAACTATCATCGGAAAAGAGGAGGCGAGAAGAGCGCTTCAGCCGTCTAACCCCGTTCGGATCGGGTGACAACGGGCCGGGGCGACGTTGGCAGCCAGCCAGCTGAGGCGCATCTGAGACGGCTTCATGAAAGATCAGGCCTGCATTTGAGCCATAAGCGGCTGAAGGCGAGCATGGATATCCGGGAAGTCTTGCTCACGCAGGACGGCGAACTTCTCGTCGAATTCGACAATCGACCCATCTTCTATTGCGATTCCGTGCATCGATACGGTCCCCAGAATGGTCTGGCCGTCGGTGGGCCGCTCGGAAACGATGAGTTTGATCATCTTTGCCACGTTGACGTCATCTTGGTCTTGTTGGTTCGGACTGTCGAATACAACCGGCGCGGTGAATGCCTTGGAATACTTATGCACCGTCTGAAGAAAGGCCAGATCGTACGAGAGGACAGCACGCGGGAGGTCGCTCCCGGATTCTTTGGCTCTTCCGTCGATCTTGGACGCTTCGGCGTGGTCGATCTTCTTGACGTCCAACTCCGCCAGATACCTGGTCATCAGCTTTGCGAAGTAGCCTTCGATTTCGTCCTTATCAGCCAGCTTTTTGAGTTCCTTCATTCCAGCGTCGATATCGGAGATTTCCGCTGCCAGCTTTCCGACTTGCTGGTCGAGATCGCGGACTTGCTCGTCAAACATACTACGAGCAGTACGGCGTCCCTCCGACTGGATAATCTCGCCGATCGAAACGTCATTCTTCCGTTCGGCCAGCACAGCTTGCAACTGATCCAGCCGCTGGTCGGCGTCGCGGACGCTCTGCGCGGCGGATTTCGCGGTATCCGCAAGCTTGATCAGCTTCTCGCGGCTTGATGTCAGGAACTCGAAATACGCCTCCCTGTCATCAAGAATACTGAAGCGTTGCGCGAAGTTGTTTTCGTGATGGGTGCCGCATGTCGGGCAAATCACATCGTCATCTCCTAGCGACGCGGCGTAGGTCGCATCCTGCGTCAGCTCGGATGCTGCCTTTCGAGCTATTTCAACCTGGCTTTCCAAGGACTGCCTTTGATCAAGAACATCCGCGAGTTCCGCAGCGCGTCTTTGGCGGACCCCTCTGATCTCCTTCATGTGGACAAGTATTTCCTCGACGGAGCGCTCGTGTTCAGGGGCGTTGAGCTCCAACCCCGTGAATTGGACTTCGATGCCCAGCTTTTCGATGGCTTTCGCAATGGCCCTACGGTCGCGAGAAATCTCGTCCTGATCCAGCGATAGCTTCCGTTTTTTCGCGGCCAGCTCGTAGTACTCATTCCCCAGGATACCGGAATGGTATTCGATGATCGATCGCCGGAAATCCGGATACTGCCCAAGGTAGTCGAAGGAATTGAACGCGCGTTCCCAACCCGCTTCCTGATTGACGTAGAACGGAAGGAAGGCAAAGGCCGGGGGTGGCGTCTCAGGTTCCCCGCCACGCCCATTGAGAACGAGACGGAAGTCGATCAGGTCAGCGATGAAAGGCGCGAGTTCCTTCGTTACGCTCGATGTAGATAGCAGCAGTGCGCCGCTCCCATCAAACACCGCAAAGGTGTCACGGCTTCGAAGGATGGAGTAGGGGACCTTGTCTACGGTGAAGGAAACCAGAGCCTTGATGTTGACGTCCCGCCACGTCTTGTGAATCGACTTCGGCTCGGCCCCGAATGCCCAATACAAAGACTTGATGACGGAGGACTTACCGACGTCATTTGCGCCCTTTATCACCGTCAGCTTGGGATGAAACTTGACCGCCCGCGCTTTCTTCTCGACGAGAGAGAGCAATTCCAGCTTTTCGAAGCGCAAGCTTTTCATCGTTGTGTTTTCTCAGATTTCTGATCAGCAATTGGAATTTTTCGGGACTTGTCATCGGGCGAACTCGAAGAGGATCACGGCGTGAACGAATGACTGCGGTCGAGGTCCAAACTGAGCCTCGACCAGCTGCGTTACCGAGGCGGCGGCCTGGGCCACACCCTCCATTAAAGTATCCGCCCCGGTCAAAATCGGATCAACGATCTTTTTTACCTCGTCACCGAAGCGGATCATCGACACATGGACACGCCCATGCCTCGCCATCTCGTAGTTCCGCCATTCTCTCTCGATTGCGATTTCAGACTTCCAGTCGAGGTTTAGATGGCGTTGCAGAGAAGTGAAGTCAGGACGTCGCTCCCGCCTCCATCGAAAGGATTCCACCTTCGACTCGACACCAGCCCGGGTCACGAATTTCGAATTCAAAAGCTCCTGTAGCCCCGACAAGTCGGAGAGCCGACGGGATTTGCGACGGCATTCATCCGCCATCATCAGATAGAAGAAACGTGCATCCTCGCCGCTACCGATCGTCTGTTCGAGAAATACGGTAAAAGCCCCGACGAGCGTGTTGTCGAAATTCGACGTGTTAATCCCGCAATCCAGGAACTTGAAAAGTGGCAGGTGATCTTCGGATCGGAAGTCAGCGCGTTCCTTTCCCAGCGACGCCACGAACTTCTCGAGCTTTTTCCGCTCCGCGGTCTCGAACCCAATTTCCTCGTTCGCATGTGTCGCGTCGACAAGGCGCTGATTTGTTACGAATACGACCTTCTCGACGCCATCCCCGAATTTGACGGCGTTGTCGAACATCCGGCCCGCATAGGAGGATTTTGCTGTCCCAGTGCCACGCAGCTGAGCGATCTTGGCAAGTGACCATTGGTCCTTGCTCGAGGTTTTGACCTGGTAAAACCGAAGTGCCGTGGGCGCGGAAAGGCTGTCGAGTTCAGCAATGTCATCGTGAAACTCGAACGCGAGAGCGTAGTCGGCAGTCGTGGCGTGCAGTTGCAGCAAACGGGTCATGCCCCATGCTGTCTGATAATCGAAGGCGTTGTAGGCCGCGCTGCCGGCGGTTTCCCTTTGCGGCTCGGTCATCAAGTCTTCAACTATGGTCACAGCCGCCCCTAGAATCACTATCCCAGAAGACGGGTTGTACAATATTAGCGGTTTCGCGCGCTAGAGCCGCAGGACACCCAAGATTGCACGTTCGATTGGCATTAAGGGGGCGGAGGGCGAATCTACAGTTCAGAGAACGACTGCCTCGTGGCGATACACACGGTCACTTTGGGGACGGCGTCGTTGCAACCTTGTTGGTCGACGCCGGATCGTAAGCGCAGACTGCCTCGAGCAGCTTGATCGTGATCGCTCGGCCTTGGCTTGGGACGTGGGAGAACTTCTCACGAAACAGGAGACGGCCCATCAACGCCTCAGCAAACTGTGGGTCCATCTTTTCCGCGACTTCCAAGGCAGCGGCAGCGCGGTCCTTGAACGGCGCTAGAGCCTCGACGAGGTACTGCTCGCCAAACTCCTCAACGACGCATGCTATGTCGAACATGTCGCGCGGCTGCATAGATGAGCCACGATGGTAGACTTTTTTCGCGACGATCTCGGCAGGTGTTTCGAGAGCCACCGACACGCCCCGGACTGGGACTTTCGTTGTGGGTTCGTCAGTCAAAGCGGGAGAGCAAATGAAATCGATTTCGCCGATGCCCGCAAATACGATCTTGAGCGCCTTCGTCCCGTCTGTCTCGTATTCGTCGGGATTCAAGTCCAAAGTGTAACCTTGTACTTGTGGATTGAGAAAGGGAAGGAGCTGCGGATCGTCGATGAATATATCCACGTCAAAGCTCTCGCGTTGATCGATCTGGAGCATCAAGGCGGTTCCTCCGCCAAAGCTCCAATCGTCGACGAGCTTAAATTCGCGATTGGCTTGGTTTATGATCGCTACCGCCTGATCAAACAGGCTTTGCCACTGACTTCTCGACGGCGAGACCACTAAGCGGCCAACGCCATCGAGTATCCTGCGAGAGCAGAGAACTTCCGTGCAATGTCGGATGCGGCGGAATGGTCGATATGCATTTCGTCCAAGAACGAGTTCTGGAGGTTCTCATCGACTTCTGAGTAGAAAGAAAAGGCCGACGGATCGAAATTTTCGACGCTTGCAGGATCAGAAATCTTCGCAGCCAATTGCTCAGCCGAAAGGTTCGTCCCGTAGGGGGCGTTAACCGTCGACAGAATCTTCATTGCTACACTGGACATCGTTTCCACCGCGATCTTTCAATAAACCTATATAATACATAGGCCTGTACGACGCAAGGAACTATTGAGCTGGCACCATCCAACCCCATAGAAGCTCAACCTTTACATAGGTGGCGGCTATTCAAAAGCAACAATGGTGGTCCGGCTATATCAAATGTCGCTGCGGAAATAGAAGCTATCCACCTTCCGCTCGGTCGTCGGCCGGAATAGCTCGCTGTCTGCCAGCACGTTTTCGATCTTGGCGTCCTTCTCCCACACGCGGTCTACAAGGCACCAGTCCAGATTGACGTACTCGCCGTCTTTCGAAATCAACAGACCGATCCCTTTGGTCGACCGCGCGTCGTATTTGGCCGCCTCCGTGAACATTGCCAACGCCCCCATTCGCATTCGCTCTCCATCTGGCCCAGACGACGGCCAATCCGGGTCCATGGCGGCGACCATATATGTGCAATCGTTTTCCGGCCAGGTGAACCGGAATGGCTTTATGGCTTCTCCCGCCCGTGCCGCATCCAACGATTTCACCAAACGCAGCTTGAATTCTCGCCACACCGAACGTGACGAGCGGGCGAATTCGATCAGGATTCGGTAGTAATCGTTGTCGTCATCGCGCTTCACGATGTGGGCAGCAAGGTCACCGAGGACGGGACTTAGATCGAATGCATCCAAATCCTGCACGAAGGCGCGAAGCTGCTCTCTCGACCCTGGCTCCGGGAGGTCTCTTTCCGTGAGAAAGGCGACCATAATGTCCGGTTCCTCGACTTTCGTTCCCTGCTCGCGCAAACGGGGCAGTACCGACTGTCGATACTCGAAGTACAGGCGAATGTCGTTCGGAACGCGAAGTTTGTCCAGGATGCCCAGATAATCGTGTGCGGCCAGCACATGGATGAATCCAGCCGTACCGCTCACATAGTACTGTGTCTCCCAGCAATCCGCTGGAAGCGCCTTCGTCGCCGAGAAGATGATGACCTTGTGGATGTCCGTCAGTTCTGGCCCCTTGACGTCGACGGCGTGACCCTGGGAGTTCTTCAAGGTGATACTGTCATTGTCGGCGAGATACCTGAGCGAATCCCGGATTTGTTTCGTCGCCTTGCCAAGCACCTTGTTATTGAACCAACGGCGTTCGGTTTCCGGGTCATCGCTAGCATCTGTCCTCTCCTTCAACTGGTAGACGAAGGCCAGCGGCCCGATCAGCACGATACCGTCGGCCAGTTCCACCTTGTCCTTGGGTCGAGGGTAGAACCATGTTTCCGAGTAGGTGAACTCCTTCCAGAACGTGGCGCTGTTGAGCTGTGCGGTAAACTCTTCCAGTGTCATGAAATCCCCATGCAGATTAATGCCTTGTCTCGATAGAGAACGGAGGCGGCCTTATCCAGAAGCCATCCTCCCGTGGCTCATCGTTGTCGAAGCAAACCCTTCTGATCAAGTTCGTTGTTGATATCGATCGCCTCCCGGATGGCGTCCGCCGACAAATCACGTTCCTTCAGCAGCCTGCCATGGAGGTCGAGAAGCGCCCCACGGTTTTCCTCGAGAAGGGTTTTTGCCCGCAGAAACTGCGTCCTCAACGTTTCATCGACCACGCGTTGCAAGCCTTTGCGCTTCATCCGCATCTTTGCCAGGCTCTTCGGCGAGTCCACCAATTCCACCGCGAGACTGCCGCCAAACCCCCATTTGATTTCGATCATCGTTGCAAGCTCGGTCGCAAGATTGAGGTCCGCCACCGGGTGTCCCGCCGCTCCGCTTCCGAAGTCGCCAAAGAGCACTTCCTCTGCCGCGATCCCGCCAAGCAGGACGGCAATCTTGTCGAGGAAGTAGGTAGAGGTTTTTCTGCCGAACGCGCGTTCGAGGAATTTGGCATGTCCAAGCGATTGAGCTTGGCCGTCGTCTCTGAACTTCTCGCAGATCGACACCGAGATCAGCGGGTCGGCTTCCACCAACACCCCGACGATCGCATGCCCCAATTCATGGCCGGCGATGAGCCGCTGCATGGCCATCGGGATTTTCTGCGTCGGTGGCAATGCTCCTTTGACGTCGGAAACGATGATCTCGCGGCCCTGACGCCTCGCGGTTCTGCGTGCCTGGCGAACGCACTTCTCGATGTCGGCTCCCGACCATCCTTCGGATTCTGACGCCACGGTCAGGACCTCCTGATCGGAGAGACGTCCGCGAAGGTAGAAACGGAAGATGTCGGCGCGCGTTTTCTCGTCGGGAAGTCCGATCTCGAAATGCCGCTCAAGGCGACCTGAACGGAGCAGGGCGGCGTCGATCAAGTGCGGGTAGTTGGTCGCGCCAAGAACGACGACGCCATCACGCGCACGGCCGCCATCCAGCAATTCCAGAAGGCCATTGATCACCTGGCGGGCATAGGACGAGTTACGGCCGGCGTCTTCGGTACGACTGCCGATAGAGTCCAGTTCGTCGATCAGGAGGACACATGGCTTCGCAGCTTCGGCATCAGCGAAGCTTTTCTTCATCGCCGATAGCATGTCTCCGAGGTAGCCCCCGCCGGAGGATTGCCATTGTGCTGCGGAAGCGTAGATGAAGTTCGTCTTACAGGTGCGAGCCAATGCTGCCGCAAAGGAAGTCTTGCCCGATCCTGGCGGTCCGGAAAGAAGGACGCCGCGATCAATGTCGTCCCAGGTGATCGCCCCGGTTCGCCAGGCTTCCACATCTGCTGCAAGCTCCAGACCCCACGTCTTCGCTTCCCCGTAGCCGGACAGCTCTTGCAGTGTCGGCCCCGCAGGGACGCCGATCGGGACGCTTGCATTAGGATAGAGGCGCAGCCTTTTAAGAGCGGCCGCAAAAGGCCGTCCCTGGCGAATAGCGATGGCCGCGCGGACCGGAGGCTGGCTTGCGAGCAGGAGAGCATCCGCCTCGCTGAGGTTTCCGAACCCCATGGCGCGCGCGGCAATCCGATAGTCGTCGGCAGAGGGCGAGGGGAGTTCCGCGACGACATCGGCCGCCAGTCTGACCTCATCGGTAAGGAGTTTCTTCTGGGTGACGAGAATGAGCGCGCGCCTGATGCGCTTCAGTTTCCGGAAAGCAGCGAATCCGTCGTGCAGGTCGTCTTCGTCGAGGACCGGCACAACATAGTTGTAACCTTCTTCCATGGTCAGAGGCAGCGTATCCTCGAGCAGGAAGGTGGCCGCCCTTTGATATGCGTTAAAGTCACCGCCCGGTGGCAACACGAAAGCCACGACGAAACCCGACCTCTTCTTGAGGAAGAGCCGGATAACCCGCGACATTGTGATGACCGCCAAGTGCGTAGGGAGCGACAGGGCATCGCTTTCCTCGTCGCCGTAGGGATCGTGGTATCGTTTAGGCAGCCGCTTGTTGCTCTTGAAGGTCATCTTTTCCTCGGATGTTTGGGGATCGAAGCGTGGGATGGGTGTCACACGCCTATGCGTCTCACCGTTGTTTCCGGGCCGATGAGCGAGGCATCCAAGTCGATTTCAATGAAGCCATGCAGGATCATGACGGCCAGCCCTGCTACGGGTTTGGTTTCAGAGAAGGCCGTGAGACTTTCCGCCACGGTCAGAGTTCCGTGTTCGTCGAGTGCGGACAGCAATCGCAATCGGTCGCCCAGCGATACGTTGTAATTGGCGTACCGGAGGAGGTCCTTTGCATTTTTCAAACGAGGGCCGTCATACATTTCATCAGCACGAGCCTGCCTATAGCCCATTGAGAGCTTCTCGCTGGCGGATGCCTTGATAGGAGCGATGTCGACATTCCTGTCAGGGGCGTCGATGAAGAGACTCGTGCCGTCGCTGTTCAACACCTCGAAGTCGGGAACATGCTGTTTCCGCCCGCAATCCAGCGAGATCGGCATGCATCGCCAGCTGACGATACCCGGGTTGAAATCAAAGAGGCATGCGAGGTCCCGGGCGACCTGCGACCTGAAAAGGGAGACCCCGTCGCACTTCATCGTGCCCAGCGGGTAATAGGTGCGGACTGCTGAGATTTTCCTGCTGGAACGCAGCGCCAATGCCTGAGACGCAATACTCATGGATACCTCGATAACAATAGACGAAGTCACCGTGCGGGACGGGGATCAACGTATTCGTATGAGGTTCTCGCTCTTGGACATGACCGGAACACATAGAGAACAAAAGTGGCGAAGTCAACAGCTGCACGCGGCAAAGTTGCGTATTCAAATCGGGCGGCATAGATAACTGAACAAATGGGTCACCAACGGCTCATTGGACAAGGGAGGAAATCGATGGCTTCAGACCGTGGCGAGGGCGTCCAGCCGACGCAATTCAAGGGCGTCGAGTACCGCTCGAGAACGGAAGCGCAATGGGCGGTATTTCTGGATGTTCTTGGCGTCTCGTTCCACTACGAACCCGAACGGTTTACCCTCTCGGACCGGCGATGGTACATCCCCGACTTCTATGTAGACGATTGGAAGGTCTTCATCGAAGTCAAACCTGACAACGACAAGATCGTGACCGAAGAGGCGGATAAAGCGCGGCTCCTTTCGACGGACAGGTCGGACGTGAACGTCTGGATCGCGATGGGAGCGCCCAATCCCGCGTCGTCTCCGGTAATCGTCTTGAAGGAATGGGCACCAGAGGTTCCAATCGCAACCATCCTCGAACGCCCTGAAAACAAGTATCGTTTCCTGGAGGACCGTCGTGACGAAGGCGTCTATTGGCTTCAGGCCGAGTGGGAGACACAGTCGTTTCGGAAGTCGTTTGCCATCGGTGGACCCGGAACGTCCACGACACACGACCGCTTGCCATTGCTTCACCGAACTGTCGAAAGGGCCTTCGATGAGGCGAGGCGGGCATCTTTAAAATGAGGGCAGAGACTCCTCTGTGAGGCTGCCTGTTATCTGAGGCCCGTCAAAAGAATCCCGCGATCACCTGCCGCCCTCGGTCGCTCATCGCTAAGCCCTAAGCCCTAAGCCGTTCGAGCGTGGAGAGACCTGGACGCTGCTCGACGCTGAAACGCGTCGCTTCTTGCAGGGGAGATGTGGGCGGACCTGCCGATTGAGGTCGGGGCCGATGGCAAGTTTGCCTTGGTCGACTGGCGGAAGACGAGCTGACACAACCAGTCATCGACGTCGTTTCTGGTTTCCGTGGGTTTCGGCGAGAACCTCAAGGCAGCGCGCCAGAGTAGTCTCGTTTATGCAGTAGTCCTGCGGTCTAGCACCCCCTAGCTGGCGCATTGATTGCCTGATCCAGAGATCGTCGTGATCCGGCCGCGAAATTATACGGAGGACCTCAGCGCGAAGCTTGTCAATATCTCGTCGGGGCGATGAGCGAACGAACGCCTGCGAAGAGTGATATCGCCGCCATTGCGGGCAATCAGCTCGCGTTCGCATCCGAAGCAGACGCATCCGCACCGTAGGCCGTTTGCGACCTCCGATATGTGGCGGCGTGATCCGTTAACGGTATCCCGTGCGATGAGGACTGTGCCGTCGTCGCACGGGAAAAGGTCGGCGAGCGTTATTCTGGTAGCCATCAGCGCCTGTGAATCGGTTGAAGACGGAGGCTAGCCCGGCGTTGCCCATTTGAGAAGTCGGAGGCCTTGGGTTCAAAAGCATCTTGCAAGTGACAGTTCTGGTTGTATTGTGCGGACTGGAACACCTCTTGGTCAACCTGTGGAGCTCCTATGCGGTCCAGCAATGACGGTACGGCTCAGCCGCCCAGTCGGGCCATAACCTTCACCACCCGTGATTTCGAGCTTCACGAACAGTTTGACGCATGGCAGGAGCTCGCCAATCCCATCCTCGACCTCAAGAACCTGAAGCCGAATGCCCACGATGGCTATGCGGCAGAAATGACGGCGTACCATCTGGGCGATTTCATCCTGTCCAACGAGACCTTCGACCCGATGGCCTACGAAATCGGACCAGCAGCGGTCAGGCGCGCTGATCTCGAGCACTGGGTAATCAGCGTGAACAGGGGCGGGATGTCCGTCATGGAAGCTGGTGGCGATGTTTTGACCACCCCGGCTGGTGCCATTTCGGTTCGATCCCTAGCGATGCCGCTGCGCGGTGAGGCGACCGTGCAGAATATGTTGTTCCTTTATGTGCCGCGTAAACTTTTTCCGGAAAGGGCCGCTGCGTTCGACGCCGCCATAAGAAACGGGCTTCGTCCGGCGTTCGCCGCACTGCTGAGGGATTATCTCATATCTCTGGAAAGACAGGTCGCATTCGTCCAGCCTGAAAACCTTCAGGATATTTCCGAGGCAACCAAGGCGATGCTGAGGTGCTGTATCGCGCCGGAACCCGATGCTCTTCACGAAGCTAGCGGGCCTCTTTCTGTAACACTGCTCGACCGTGCGCGGAGGCACATCAGGTCGAACCTGAACTCTCCGACCCTCTGCGCGGAGGAGCTTTGCACGGTTCTCAGGATGTCGCGGTCGCAGCTCTACCGTCTCTTCGAACGCAATGGCGTAGCCTCTGAAATCCGAACGCAAAGGCTCCTCGCCAGCCACAGGGCGCTGTCCGACGCCGGATCACGGAAGCCCATTTACGCCATCGCGAGCGAATTTCACTTTTCTTCGCCAGAAGAGTTCTCGAAGTCATTTCGACGCGAGTTCGGCTATGCTCCCAGCGATGCGAGGGGAAAACGCCCTCCCGCTGGAAGGTCAAGCCTTGGTGGTCTGGGCGGGGCGTTTTGCGAATGGCTGGTTAACCTTCAGGTTGATTGAGACGACAGCACAGGATTTGGGACGCGATCCCATAGTGCTTTGATTCCAGACTGATAGACTTTGACCGCATGAATGGGGGTTCAATGTCAAAATCGTTTTGGATACCGATTGGCGCGGCACTTCTGATGACCTCTGCACTGCTGCCTGCCTCCGGGTGCCTTGCCGCAGACGCGCTTCCCGTCACCGCCCCAAGCCCGACTGAGCGCGATCCAGACCGTGTTACATTCGCGTTCTCGCCCTATCTCTGGATCGCGGGGATCACGGGTGATACCGCTGTGTTCGGTCTTCCCGAGGTGCACAGCAGCGAAAGTTTCGGCGACATCCTAAAGGACGTCGATTTCGGCTTCATGGGAGCCGGAGAGCTGCGGTATGGCGACTTCAGCGTCCTGACGGACGTCTCCTACGCTCGCGTCACCTCGGACTCCGCGACGCCACGCGGCGTGTTGGCGGACTCTGTCGACCTCAAGCAGGAGACCTTCAGCGCGATGCTGGGCGTCGGCTACACCCTGATCGGCGACGAGGAGAGCAGGCTCGACGCCGTTGTAGGTGCCAAGCTTTGGTGGACGGAGACCACGATATCTTTCACCGGAGGGCCGCTGGGCGGTATCTCGGGAACGGATGAAGCTACTTGGGTCGACGGTCTGGCAGGCTTCCGCGGGGTCTATTCCATCACCCCGGAAATCTATCTGACCGGGTGGGGCTATATCGGAGCGGGCGGGGCAGACCTCGACTGGGATGTCATGGCTGGCGTTGGTTACAAGTGGAAGGAGTCGATCTCCGCTGTCATCGGCTACAGAGCGCTCGGCGTCGACTACTCCAACGGCAGCCTGACAAACGACATCGTTGAACACGGGCCGATCCTTGGGGTGGTTTTTCGGTTCTGAAACGTAGCCCCGCCGCCGCCAGCTGTCTTCACGATGTGGAGTTTCATTCCGTGAATACGGTCAAAAATGGAGACGTTCGATGCGTAGACGACTTGTTGCTCTTGCTTTCGCATTAACCGTGACGACAACGTTAGGGAATGGCGGTCTGTTCTCGTGGCCAAGCACCGCCCGGGCTCAAGGCTTCACCGCCGATGAACTCCACGATCGTGCCCTCTACCGCAGGGCGGTCGAGGCAGTCATCTGGGGTATGCCTGCAGTCAACTACGACCTCATGCTGCAGGAGATGTTGACCAAGACCAAGGGCAAGCCCGGCGAGGTGATCTATTGGGGCAAGGCGCTCGACTGGATGAACCAGACGCTGACGCCTAATCCCGACACGCTCTACCTGATGACGTTCTTCGATACGCGGAACGGGCCCATGGTGATCGAGGTTCCGCCAGCAAACGGCGGGTCGCTGAACGGCAACATCGTCACCGTTTGGCAGATGCCGCTCGAAGATGTCGGGCTGTTGGGCGTCGACAAGGGCGCGGGCGGCAAGTTTGTGATCCTGCCACCCGGCTACTCCGGAAAAGTGCCTGAGGGTTTCAGCGCATTGCAATCCGATACCTTCGGCGGCTACGCGCTGCTGCGCTCGAATTTGGCAAGCCACAGCGACGCCGACGTCGCGAAATCCATCGAATACGGCAAGAAGATCAAGGTCTACCCGCTGGCGAAGGCAGACAACCCGCCGCCGACGATCTTCACCGATGTCAAGGATGTCCTGTTCGACTCCACGATCCGCTTTGACTCGACCTTTTTCGAGCATCTCAATCGCATTGTTCAGAACGAACCGTGGATCACCCGCGATGACGCGATGATCGATCCGTTGCGTACGCTCGGAATAGAGAAGGGAAAGCCTTTCAAGCCGGATGCCGAAACCCGCTTCCAGCTCGATGCCGCCGCCGTGGAAGCGAAGGCCTGGCTAGACGCCAAGTACGAGGCCGGATGGAACTCCTTCTACGAAGGCACGCACTGGCGACCCGCGGCGATACCTGAACTGGCCAAGGCCGCGCAGGCTGGATATGCCCTGCCGGACGCCTACCCGACGGACGCAAGAGCCGTGATCTACACCCTTGGCTACATCGGTATCAAACGGCTTGGGACTGGGCAGTTCTATCTCCTCACTGCAAAGGACAAGGCTGGCGATGCTTTGGATGGCGCGCAGACGTACAAGCTGACGGTGCCGCCCAATGCTCCGGTGGATCAATACTGGTCCGTCACGGTTTACGATCGGCAGACACACGGGTTGGTCCGGAACATGGAGCGAGCAAGCCGCGCCTCAAATGCGGCCGATGTTAAGAAGAACGCCGACGGTTCAGTCGACCTTTACTTCGGACCGCAGGCCCCAGCGGGCAAGGAGTCGAACTGGGTACCCACCGATCCGCTACGCGAGTTCGAGCTGATGGTCCGCGTCTACGGGCCAAAGAAGGAATTCTTCGAAAAGGCATGGAGCTTGCCGGACGCGGAGAAGGTTTCGGCTCGGTAATTCGGGGCGCGGGACACGACATGCCTGCACAAACGCGCTGACAAGCAGCTTCGACCGACCCACGTCACGGTGGTCATTGAAAATGGAGCAGACGATATGAGATCGACCCATCGCGCAATCGGAGTTTTGGCCTTCTTCGCTGTGACAGCGTACCCATGGGCTGGATCATCCCTTGCCCAGGACTACGAGTTCAAGGGAGGCTATCCCACGGCGGCAACAGTGCAGAAAGCATCGGACGAGACCGATCTCAACCGCGCAATCCACGCCTATCGGTTCTTCTATCCGACGGTGTCCAGCGCGGCGATCTTCCGGGAGATGAAACGGCTCGGTGTGCAGCCCAACAAGGTGTTTGGGTATATGGACACCCAGCCCCGCCACGTCGGCTTCACGCTGAACTCCGACACACCCTACGGCGGCATGCTCCTCGATCTCAATGTCGGCCCGCTGGTCATCGAACTGCCGCCCGGTCCGCTCCTCGGTGCTGTCCTCGATATCAACCAGCGCTGGGTAGCAGATATGGGCGTTCCTGGCCCGGACGGTGGCAAAGGTGGAAAGCACCTGCTTCTACCGCCCGGATACGAAGGGAAGGTCCCGGATGGCTACTATGTCGCTCGGGCAACGTCGTTCCAGGTGATAGCGGGGATGCGCGCTCTGCCTGAGGCAGGCGACGTGCAAGGAGCGATCAAACGTCTCCAGACCATTAAGGTTCATCCCTTGGACAACTCGATCGCCTGGACCGAGCCGACATGGATAGACCAAACGCCGATGCCGCAAGACCAAACCCCGACAAAGATCGAGGATAAGCTGGAATACTGGCAGATGCTCCATGACATCGTAGACGCCGAACCGCCGCTACAGGATGAGCGGACGCACTACGGCGATCTTGCCTCGCTTGGCATCATCAAAGGACAGCCTTTCAATCCAGACCAACGAATGAAAGGCATTCTCGAACGGGCAGCGAAGGAAGGGTCGGCGCAGATGCGCGTCGAATCTTTTGCAGACCAGCGTCCAGACCGGATGGTGTGGCCCGACCGCCAATGGCAGTGGGCCTCCCTACGTTTTGAGAACGGGACCTGGGATACGGCGGGCTACCGGGATATTCATGCCGCCGACAAATGGTTCTATCAGGCAATTGCCACGTCTCCCGCCATGTTTCGACGCGATCCAGCAGCCGGCTCACTCTACTGGCTCGGGCTTCGCGATAAAGGTGGCGACTACCTCGACGGCGGCAAGAGTTACAAACTCAGCGTTCCGCTTCCCGTGCCTAACCGCCTCTTCTGGTCGGTGACGGTCTACGATGCCGAGACGCGAAGTCAGATACAGACGGATGAGGCAAAGGCCGCCTTACGGTCCCTGTTCGAACTCAAGGACCTCAAGGGCGAAAGCGTCGATCTTTATTTTGGTCCCGATGCACCCGCCGGACACGAGGGCCGCTGGATCAAGACGACGCCGGGAAAGGGCTGGTTCGTCTATTTCCGGATTTACGGTCCGCAACCCTCCGCTTTTGATGGAACGTGGAAGCCAGGTGATTTCGAGTTGTCCAAATAGGCCGAGCGCAATGGTCACGCTGGTGTGGCAGCTCTGCTCCAGAAAGCGTTGCAAAAAGGACCTTCTTACGGGAACGATTTTCGTGTCTCGGCCCCGGCAGATCGATTGAAGCTTGGAGGATGGCGATGAGTGGGTTGGATATTTTCGCGTGGCTCGTGTTGATCGTCCTCGTCGCGAGTTCAGCATTCGTCGTAGCCTTCATGGCAACGCTTCCCGGCATGATTGCCAGGCGGCGGAACCACCCATGGAAGGACGCGGTCGCCGTCGGCGGCTGGGTCACATTGTTCTTCGGCTTCGTCCTGTGGCCCATAGTGTTGATCTGGGCTTATGTCGATTTTCCACATTCGGCAGAAAGGGAGACGGCCAGATGATCGTCTTGCTGTTGAATGCCTATCTGCTTCTTCTCTTCATTCTCGTGAAAACCAGGGTCATCTCCTTCAATCTTTTTTGGAAAGTATCTCCCCTTCTGGTTCTCCTGCTCCTGTTGGTCGGGTTATTCATTCCAATGGGTTGGGGTGCGCCGCAGGGGAACGCCCTTGTTGTCCGGAATTCCGTTGCGATAGTGCCGGACGTGGCCGGGGAAGTTACCGAGGTCCCAGTTGTCGCCAACACGCCGATTAAGGCCGGCGACATCCTCTTCAAAATTGACGCATTGCCATATCAGGCGAAGCTGGACGCCTTGGAAGCCCAGCTCGCTCTCAACCAGCAACGCCTTGCAGAAACCACACGGCTTCAGACCAGCGGTGCTGGAAGGGTATACGATGTCGAGCAACGGCAGGCCGAGGTCGAGCAACTTACGGCCGAGATCGCAGGCGCTCAATGGGAGCTGGACAAGACCGTCGTCAAAGCGCCTGCCGATGGCTATGTCACCAATCTAGCACTTCGCAAAGGAGCCCGCGTCGCAAACCTACCCCTGTCTCCGGTCATGGCGTTCATCGACACTTCCGACACAATCATAGGAGTCGAGATTCCCCAGATAGACGCACGCTATATCGAACCTGGACAACCAGTTGAGGCGACATTCAAGTTCGCTCCGGGCAGGGTTTTCACGGGAAAGGTCGAAACGATCATCCCGGCTGTAGCGACGGGACAGGCGCGCGTTTCTGGTCTGGCCATAGAACCGGGGACAATCCAAACGCTACCGTTTGGTGTCCGAATTAGGCTTGACGACAGCTCCTTTGCCGAGAGGCTTCCGGCGGGCAGCAGCGGGACCGTCGCGATATTCACTGACAGAGTGAAGGCCGCGCACGTCATCAGGCGGGTTCTGCTGAGACAGGTCGCAATCATGAACTATGTTAACCCGTTTTAGGGGTATTTCCGCAGAGTCCTGCTTGAAGCGCCAGTAAGCGAATTTTGCAGTGGGCTCTCGTCACCGCGCATTCGTAGCGATTTCGACAGGAGACATCAATGTTTGTCCGATCAACGCTGTTTTCCCGGAGCGAAATCTGGAAGATCGTATCGCTCTCCCAAATCCTGGTGGTGATCGCAGTTGTCACCTCAACGCAGGCATTCGCCGAAACAAATGGTCTACCATCATGGAACGACACCGCAACCAAGAGGGCCATCGTCGAGTTTGTCACCAAGGCTTCGACGGAGGGCGGTGCCGACTTCGTTCCGATGGACGATCGGATCGCTGCGTTCGACATGGATGGCACCCTGACACCCGAGCATCCGATGCCGATCGCCGTCATTCCGGTCCTCGCGGACATAAAGGCGAACGTCGCGAAGAACCCATCGCTGGGCGCTCGGCCAGCTGTCGCCGCGTTGTTGACAGGCGATCTGAAGACAGTCGCCGCGCTAGGGGAGGACGGACAGGCAGACATCATCGCTGCTGCGACGGATGGGAAAACCACGGAGGAGGTCGCGGCTAACGTCCGGCCGATGCTGGAAAAGGCCATCTCCGAGAAATTTGGGGTCCCATACACCAGGACAACCTACAAACCGATGCGTGAACTCATTGAGCTACTGAAGGATCATGGCTTTACTGTCTTCATATGCAGCGGCAGCCCGATACTATTCACGCGAGAGATTTCCGAGGAAATGTTCGGCGTTCCGCCGGAACACGTCATGGGAACCTGGCTTGAAACGAAGCTGGGAGAGCGCGATGGAAAAACCGTCCTCGTTTATACGGGTAAGATCGGTCATCTGAATGACAAGGAGGGCAAGCCTGTGACGCTCAACCTTGCTATCGGCAAGCGTCCGGTCTTCGTCGGCGGCAACGAAGGTGGACGCGGTGACATCGCGATGATGCGCTGGTCTAGGGACAGGGATGGCCCGAGCTTCCAGATTTTGATCAATCACGACGATGCCGAGCGCGAGTTCGCGTACTCGGAGTCCGACAGCTACTCTCTCGACGCTGCGAAACAGTTCGGATTCCATGTTGTCAGCATGGCTGATGATTGGAAGGAAATCGTCGGAAAGTAGGAACCTGTATACGAGACTTGGTTCGTCCCACGAGGTTTAGGACCTCGATTTGAACGACGATCCCTCGGCGTCAAAAGCTTATGTTCGGAAAATTCCGTAGCGAAGGAACGGCAACAAAGCCGCCGGTGCCAGCGCCACGTCACAATCCTCACCAATTTACCCGCAAACCAACCTTGCCAGTCCATGCGTAGTTATCGCCATCGAACGTGGTGCTGAAGTTGACGTTACCGTAAACCGAGGTGTTCTTGGAAACCTCTCTAGTCCCGCCGATACCGAATTCGACCCACGTCTCGTCGAGATCGGCTGAGAAGGGTACGAAGCCGTCTGCCGATGAGATGTCGGTTTGGGCCTTGGCTGTGAACTCGTGCCACAGGTTCACTCGGCCCCACACTGTAGCCAACCGCGCGGGTTCGCTCGCCGTTGCTTCCTCGGCCTCCCAGGTTCGAGCAACCCGTGCTCCTAAACGGCCGGCAAGCGAGTTGAGATTGTCATAGCGGATATCGGCAGCGCCATCGTTGAAGTCGTCGAAATCGATGTTTTGCCAGACTAGCTGCGCCTGCGGCTCCAGTTGCCACCCATTCCCCAGATCGAACGGATAGCCTCCTTCGATTGACGCCGCGAAACCGAACCCGTCGACGTCCTGATCGGGAAATCCGAATTCGGTGGCGCGGTTCGACTTCGTCGTCATCCCATACCAGGTGGCCTGCAACACCCCGTCGAGATACCAGCCGTTCTCGCCGAAGCGGGTCCAGTAGCCGCCGACCGAAAAGGCGTTGAAGTCGTTGCGGCCCGCATCCCGCTTGCTGGTCAAAAGGTTCTGGGTGACGTCCATGCGACCGCGGCCGTAGGCCAGATACATGCCGGCGTGGTCGGTAACGTCGTCCTTTTCTTCACGGTAGAAATCCATACCGCCTTGGAGGGCCCCAAACCTATAATCGTATTCCGGGGCACCGTCGTAGATGCCCCGGGCATCACCGTCCCGATGCCCCCAATGGCCAATGCCGCGCATCCAGAAACCGTTGAAGTTTTCGTCTTCGCCGATGTCGGTCCGACCCTTGAGTTGTTCCTCTTCGCCGACGCGCTCATGGAGGGTGTCTATGATGTGTCGGCCGTAGATAGCGGCCATCGACGGGATCGCGGCATAGAGCGAGACCTCGGGACGATAGGCGGGTGTGTCAGGAACGTCACCAAGTTCGGAACGCAGGTACCAGTTCTGTGGCCCGGAAGCGTCGACACTGCTGCGATAGAGCGAGTACTCGTAGGGACCCGCGACTGCGGGGGCGACGAGCCGGAATGCCGCCGGGTCGGTGACGCCACCATTGACGGCGTCGACGACGAGGATGCCGTTGGATGTCGTTAGAGCACCGCCGCCGCCGGTATTGGCGATAATCAGGCCGCTGGTGCCGGTCGCCGAACCGCCATCGATCACCAGTCGGTCCGATGGTGAGCCGTCGGTGTCGAGATAGGTGTTGAGGCCGATGTTCCCGTCTTCGCCGATGTAGTCGACGACCGTCAGCGTCATGTAGCTCGCTAGCAGCGTGGGGTCGCCGGTCGGCGGTGAGAACTGGATCAGGCTCGGGTCGTTGAGAAGCGTGGTTACATTCGAGCTTCCGGTCATGTTCCAGACGCTGTTGTTGCGCATGACTAGGTTGGAAACGCTTCCAGCTGCGGTGAAGGCTGAACCCGTGACCGTTGATGCGTCGAGCGTGACATTCGCCAAACCAGGCACCACGGGCAGCGCGCCCGGCGGTGGAAAGGCCGTCGGCAGTTCGATCCCCTCTGGGTCGAGGATGCCGCCGGGACCGGCGTCGGGAGCCGTGAGCGGGATGAAATCGGTGATCTGTCCGACCCGCAGCCATTGAGGGCTGCCGCCCACCACCGACCGGGCCAGGGTTACCTCACCGACACCGCCGACGGCTATTGCCGGACCGGAGACGTTGCCGAGACGGCTGTTGTCGAAGGTGGCGCGAGACAAGAAGCCGGGCGCACCCGCGACGTAAAGCGCATAGGCGTCCGTCCCGCTTGCCTCTACGGTCGAATTGGCCCCTATGATCAAGCCACCCGCGTTCGCCAACGCGCCATGCGCATTGTCTCCGGTTGTCGTTATCGACGTACTGCTAATGTTTACTGAGCTGCCGTTGTCCCTGGCATGCATGCCCATGGAACCAACACCTTCCGTAAGCACGGTTGTCGCATTCGTGTTGATCGTCGCCGATCCAATTGAACGAAGCCCGTCCGATCCCGCGCCATGCGTTGTGAGACTGGAATTGGTTAAGTCGACAAGAGACGGAGCAATTAGGAAATGCTGGCTCGCCAGCGCTCCGTGAGACAGCGTGCCAATGGTGTCGACGATGACGTTTTGACCAACAACGCTTGCGAGGAACTGCGTCCCTGATTGTTCGACGGTCGAAAACAGACCGCTCGCTTCATTGCCCGCGGTCCGGATGGTATTGCCGTTGAGTATGACCGCCCCGCCATCGTCGGCAACCACGCCGAAGCCTAGTCTTCCGGACGTAGAGACTGAAGTGCCATTCGAGACCAACACGCCGTTGGGGTTGCGAGCCGCAATGCCGTTTGCATAGGTTCCCGCTCTGACAGGCTCTCCGGAGACGGTAACCGAGCCGCCGTCCAGTCTGATGGTGCTGTTGATGTCGGCAAGCACGCCCATGGAGTTGTCACTGCCAGTCGTGACGATGGTCACGTTGTCGGCGTCAATAGTGCCGTTCGCCGCGTAGAGACCAGGTGCGTCCCGGTTGCTGGTGTTGACGAGACTGTCAACGATCGTAGCGCTACCTCCCGACGTCACTCGCAAGCCGTAGCCAATTTGGCCTGTGCTGGTGATCGTGGAATTTGTGACACTGAGAGCCGTCCCTGCGCCTTGCACGCTGACTGCGGCGGCGTTCCGCGAGAGGAGCGAGCTTCCATAGATGGACGCGTGCCCACCGTTCTGGACAAGAGCCGCATTTGCCCTGTTTCCGGATACGTCGATGGTGACATTTCTCAGTGTGACTTGAGAACCGACATCTTCGACCGCCATACCCGCGCCACGCTGCCCGGTGGTGGTGATAAGCGTCCCATCCGCGGTAATCTGCCCTCCGGAAAGGGCGCGAACGCCCGCTGCGGGATCGGTGTCGGCCCCCGAGGTGCTGCTCGTGTTGATCGTGCCGCCAGTGAGGTTGACGGTTCCGCCATTCTGAGCCCTCGCACCGTTCGCCTGGAGCCCGGATGTACTTAGCGTCACGTTGGTGCCGCTGATCGTGCTTCCCGCTCCGTCGGAAATGAGTGCATGGCTTCCCGTTGCCGAGGCGACAATGTTTGCACCGGTGGTAGTGACAGTCGTTCCGTTTAGGATGGCGGTTCCGCCCCCTACCGCCTCGACGCCGAAAGAACCCCGGGAGGCGGTGGACACGGTCCCCCCGCTCAGGACGATAGTGCTGTTTGTTCCGGTCGCGACCGCACCGTGGTTTGAGTTCCCGTTCCCTCCGCCGTTCGTCGTCAGGGCAGCGTTGGTAAAGCGGGCGAGGCCGCCGTTCTGGGCACGAACCGCGATATTGTCATTGACCGTTGTGCCAAGGCCGAGGGTAATTGTGAGTCCGGTGCCGCTCACGGTGGAGTTGGTCCCGTCCGCTAGAACTCCTAGTTGCCCAGTGCCAGCCTGCGCGGTGACGATAACACTGTTATCGAGCTCGATTGCAGCTCCTACCAGGGCCTGGGCACCGATGTAGTTCAGAGGAGCTGCCCCAGGACCGAGATTGATCCGGACACCGGTTCCCGTAATCGAACCGCCTGGATTGATAGCAGACAGCCCGGGTGTCGACGCCGAGTTGACGTTAATGACCGCCCCTGGGGGTTCCGTACACGCCGTTCCGTTGACGGAAACCGGACCTGCCGGGCAAACCTGTGCCGTGACCGGCCCTGCGGCGAGACCCCCGAGTATCGACGCAACGAGTAAGGCGAAACGCGCGTAAACCGACTGCTGGAACATTAGACCCCTCCGTTCCATCAACGATGCGCCGGATTAAGTCACGGAAATCGCCTTTAAGGAAGCTATTTGTGATTCCGCTCAACCAATGAGGGAGGGCAATCCAAGAATATTCAATAATTAGAATGTTTTAACATGTTAACTATAACGAGAGCTTCATCGTGGGAAGCGCGAGGGCCAGTGTCCTCAACGAATCAATCGCGTCTCAACCGCGGGAGCGTCGCGCATAGGACTTTTTCGGTCGCGGCGCTGACCAAGAGAGTAAGGCTTGGCTTCCAACGTTTAACATCGGTTGATTTTGATCGGTTCCGCAACTAACGTCACGGAAGTCGCCAGGCGGACCAGGCGATCACAAGATGAGGCAGCCGAAACTGCCCGAATAACCTCCAAGCGGCGACCAAGCCGCCCGCCATTTCCCCTTGTGAACCGAGCGAGCGTCGTTTCTGGCGCGGCTCATGGCTGTTTGGAGATGACAATGAAGTATGCCCTCGTAGAAGGAATCCGTCTGGAGGCGACGACAGGCGTTCGTGGAACTTGCCCCGGCTGCTCCTCGCCCATGATCCCCAAGTGCGGTCTCAAACGACTGCACCACTGGGCCCATAAGAGTACCATCGCCTGCGACCGCTGGTGGGAACCCGAAACCGAATGGCATCGCGGCTGGAAGAACCAGTTTCCTGCTGAATGGCAGGAAATCAGGCATGTCGCGAACAACGGCGACGTCCACATAGCCGATGTCAAAACGGCGAGCGGTATGGTGCTTGAGTTCCAGTACTCGGCTATCACGCCGCAGGAGAGGGCGTCGCGCGAGGCCTTCTACGGCCGCATGGTGTGGATCGTGAACGGCAATCGGTTGAAACGCGATCTGCCGTCATTCCAGGAGGCACTGACCTATGCTCCATCGGCCGAAACGAAGGCACGCGCATGGCTTCTGTCAGATCAGACCTCGGCAATCATCGCGCGTTGGAGAGGAGGCAATCACCCCGTGTTCCTGGATTTTGGTGATGCGGACTTTTCGTCGCCTTGGCTGCCTTCCACGGAATTGATTTGGTGGCTCACCTACATGCCCCGCGGGCGCGTCATCGCGACGCCTGTCCACCGGCAGAGTGTCATCGACCATTTACTCTCTGGCGCGCCTATACGTGGCTTTGCCAGGCCCACGCCGCCTCCGTCTCGTCGGTCTGCATTGCCGGGTTTCGAGGCATATCGCGCGAGGAATGATGCCCGTCGATGGCGGTTCTGACGCAGCGTCCGAAATCAAGAGTAGTGCCTTGGCGGATTTCGATCCGCCAAGTTATCGCGCCTTTCAAAACGTCACGCCACCCCCACAGTTAAGACGTCGCGCGCTGCCTTCTGGTCCTTTATGTTGATACCTTCGAAGATTTCGGTGAAGTCCAAGCGCGCCGGGGGAGCGGGATCGGCGAGCTTTTCAAAACTTGATGCGGCAATCACAATCTTGGGCGACCTCTTGTCCCGAACCTCTTCGAAGGCCCGCGCATAGTCAAAACTGACGATTGGGTGGCCGTCTCTCGCCATCTCTGCGGCTATCCTTGCAAACCGCACAAAGACGTATTCTCCGATGTTCTGGCGGGAGTATGAGTACTTCGTCATGCTAACTCCCGACGCTGAACCCGCGCGGTTCGGCCATTGCACTGTTTTCGCCAATGCTTGGAGGAGGCCAACCAGCACCTCCCGGTCGAACCGCACTCGAAGGAGGAAAAGTGCGAAATACAGTGCGGTCTCGCGATACTCCTGATTTTTCGAACTCAGGTCCATGGTGATCATGCGCACGAGTGCAGGGGCGTCGAACACTTCGGTTCGGAAGAACCCGTAATAGCGCAGAAGTACTTGGATCGGAACCTGGGCGTCGGCCAGCCCTTTTCCCTCGCGGTATTTGAATATCTCCTCGAGTAGCAACTGGGGAATCTCCCCGCTGAACCGCTGCATCCCCCTGTCAACATACGCCAAGAACTCTTGATAGCCGGGGCTTTGCCGAAGGAATGCCAATATCTCTGGGTTTAGGTTCTTGAAGATCGACTGGACCGGAATGTCGTGCTTTTCGGCGCTCTCAAGCCTTCGCGCGACAAAAAACTCCAAGAAAGATCGATGGGAGAAGTAGTAGTTCTCTCCGAACTTCCGCTCGAGAAACGACCCCGTGAAAATCTCGCGGTAAAGCGCGTCTCGCTCGTAATTGGGGTCGTCCAGAAGGTTTCGTCCGATGATCGATTCCGGCACCAAATCCGCCGTGAAAGAAAGACGCCGTCCGTCAAAAGAGTCCCAGAGCCACCACGCGATTCGCTCGATAATGCGTTCCCTTTTTTCGGCGTCGATCTGCTTGCGTACGATCTTCTCGCCTTCGCGCTCGCTAATTCTGGTAGCAGCGATTGAATAGAGCCCGTAGGTCGTAAAACTCTCGAGCTTCACGTTCGGATCGGCCGCGATGTCAGCATAGATTTTCAGATGGACTGGTCGGTGAAGATCACCGTTCGACCTGATTTTATCGAAGTCCGTCACACGTTCCGAGACCCATTCATCGATCTCGGATAGCTCCAGATCGATGGGATGGTGCTGTCGAAGATACCTCTCCAGAAATCTAGTGATTTCGTCGTCAGAAAACTGAGCCAAGGCGAGTTCGGCATATTCTGGTGCGCCGGGTATGCGGATAACGTTTTCGCCCGCAATCCGCTGGCCCCGCAGTATCCAGGCGTGTTCGCTATCGGAGAGAAACGCGTTGGGCCTTCCCGCTACAATAATCTTCGCACTACCCTCCAAGAGAGAGTGTATCTGGGAAAAGTTGTACTTGAAGTCCCCCCAGGACAGCGCGTGCTTCATTTCGTCGAAGCCATCGAAGATGACGACGAATTTCCCGGCGCGGTTTAACTTCTTAAATTTGGCGAACGAGTAGTTTTTCGTGCTGTACCGACCGGCCAATGTCTTGGCGATAAGGCCGTCCACGTCCGTCTGGCTGGCGATATCAGACAGCCGAACATATATCGGGACCCGTGAGGAGGGGTCTTCGAGATATCGGTCTGCCAGTTCCCTCGTAAGGAACTTGCAGTATGACGTCTTTCCCATGCCGTAGCCGCCAAGGATTGCGACCGGGGTCTTCGACGGATCGGCGACCCACGCAAGAATGCGTTCATGGAGTTCGCCGCCGCCTTCCATTGAAGACTTGATATAGTACTTTTCAAGGCCGCCTTCGTTAAACAGGTCGCGAACGTCCCGGCAGTATTTGCGGAAGCCGAGGAGATTGTCTTCGAATTCTTTGATGGAGAAAATTTCCAGGCGACCGCGTTTATCTTGGGCGTAAGCCTTTGCCTCCGGCGAGAAGTCGAGCCTTGAAATGACGAAGACACTTGTGACCTCGCCTTTCTCATACAAAGACATGTAGTCGGCCCAGATCGCATTCAACTCGCCCTGCGACATGTTTTTGGCGAGGTTCTTACACTCGACAGCGATCTTTTGCGGGCGGAACTCGTCGTCCGTCTCCAGAAGGATATCGACCTTCTTAGTGCCGATGCGAATTTCACGCGAGACTTTGTGGCCTTCGGCCTCAAGAAGATCGATCACCTGATCGCGAAGCGCGTCACCTATTTCCGTGGTGGACTGCGCTGCTCCGTGCCTGTCCGTCAAAATCTATCCCCCGACTCCACAACGTTCAGGTTAACAGATGTTGCAACCTGGCGGGAAGCCGGCGAGCTCGTTCACAATCAATAATGTCGGAGCGTGAATCGGCGGTGGCCCCTGGCTCGGTTTTCAGGTCCAGCGCGGCGTAAGCCACATCTGTTATAGATTCCCTTGGAAAAACAGTGACGCCCGCTTAGGTTGCAAAGCTGGTCAACGGTATGTGATGTTGATGCCACACCTGATCAACGGTATCTGAGGAATCGACCGAGGGTATCTGAAGCTGATTTCGGAAAAGCTGAATGATTTCAATTCGGCACTTGTCAAAGGTATGTGACGAACCACATGTGAGCGCCGTAGCGTCGTGCGCGGATGCGATGTTAACGCTGTGAAGGGATGATCGGGATTTGGCTCTGGAAAATCGTCTGGCACGGCTCGCCGTTCTGATCGACGCGGACAATACATCCGCCAAAATCGCGGACGGCTTGTTCGAGGAGATCGCAAAGATCGGCGAGGCGAGCGCAAGGCGCATCTACGGCGATTTTTCAGGGCCTCGCTTGAAGCCATGGGCGGATGTGCTCGCAAAGCATGCGATCATCCCGCAGCAGCAGTTCGCTTACACGACGGGTAAGAACTCCTCCGATATCGCCTTGGTGATCGACGCCATGGACCTTCTGCACAGCGGCCGATTTGACGGCTTCTGCCTCGTGTCATCTGACAGTGACTTCACGAGGTTGGCTGCCCGAATTCGAGAGCATGGCACTGACGTCTACGGTTTCGGCGAACAGAAGACGCCTGAGAGTTTTCGCCAGGCCTGCAGGCGCTTCATCTACACGGAAAATCTCATCTCCATGCCGAAGGGGGACGTGGGTGAGGAGGCCGCTGTGCCTCTCCAGCCGCCGAGTGCCGTCGTGCCGTTGATCAGGAAGGTTCTGTCTCAGCACGCGGGAGAAGATGGTTGGGTTGCTTTGGGGGCAGTTGGCACGCAACTCTCCAACCTCTCATCGGATTTTGATCCTCGGACCTATGGATATCGAAAGCTGAGTGATCTGGTGAAGAAGACGGGGCAGTTCGAGGTTGAAGGGGCAGGGGCGACTCTTCGAATCCGGCGGAAAGTCGCCAATCAGGACCCTGCTACGCAAAAGAAATGATGCCCGTGAGGCGCAGATGAGCGCTCAGTGGCAAAGCGAAAGACAGAAAGCTTATGGCAAAGCAGCTCCAACTCGATATCACGGGCGTCGAACCTGAAGTCGGCGCCCCGGCTGAGGATCGGTTGATCGCGGGCGATCCGCAGTTCCGGACATGGAACCTGGAGGAGGCCGATGGGGGGCTCTATGCCGGAATCTGGGAGGCGACGCCGGGCAAGTGGCGCATCGTCTATGACGAGTGGGAGTATTTCAATGTACTGTCAGGCCACTCGGTCGTCACCGAAGACGGTGGCGAGCCCGTCCACCTGCGCGCCGGCGACCGGATGATCCTGAGGCCTGGCTTCAAGGGAACCTGGGAAGTTATTGAAACGACTCGCAAGGACTACGTCATCAGGCTCTGATGACGCTGTCCCCGCATAGGGACATTCTTGCTGCGATCGTCAATCCTGATCCTGTCCGGCGCCGGAAAAAGCCGCGGCAAAGCCCGGTGATGCGATGAGGTCCATCGTTCGCCGCAGGTTTTCGGAAGCATCCTTGCCGAACGCGGCGTCGAAACGTGCCTGTGCCTCGCGCCACAGGCCGTTCGTGTCGGTCCACAGCTTGTCGCCCTTTTGCGTCAGCCGCACGCGCTTCACACGCCGGTCGTGATCGTCGGCAACCAGTTCGACCAGCCCGTCGCGCTGCAGCGGCTTCAGCGTGTGGCCGAGCGCCGAGAGATCCATCACCATCGCCTCAGCAAGCAGCTTCAGTGGCGTTTCGCGGCCGAGCTTGATCTGCGTCAGCAGCGTGTACTGCGTTATCTTCAAGCCGCTCGGCGCCAGCACGTCTTCATATAACTGGCCCAATTGCCTTGAGGCGCGCTTGAGCGCGCTGTTGCTGCAATAATTCCATGCCCCGTCAGGGGTGTTGCTCTCTGCCATCGTGTGTTCTCCATCGGTGATGTCTTCCGATTGGTGGCGATCCGTCAACCGCTAAACGGCGCATCTTTTTTTAAAGGCTCTTGCGCACGCCGATCCGTTGCCTAAATATAGTGGTATATACCAGTAAATTTCAACGCGCCCTATGACGTGAAACGGGGTGTGTTCAAGCAAGGAAGGAATGCTGCAATGTCCAACGCATCTCTCGGAACGGCAATCGTCACCGGCGCCTCGTCCGGCATCGGCGCCACCTATGCCGATCGTCTCGCCAAGCGCGGTTATGACCTCGTACTCGTCGCCCGCGATGCGGCGCGCCTGCAGGCGCTGGCCGACAGGTTGGCCGGCGAAACCGGCGTGAAGGTGAGCGTTCTGCCGGCCGACCTCACCGATCGGTCCGATGTCAAGATTGTCGAGAAGCGCTTGCGCGAAGACGCCGATATCAGCCTGCTCGTCAACAACGCCGGCATCGGCCCCAAGGGCACGCTTGTGGAGGATGACATCGATTATCTCGAGACGATGATCGAGCTGAATGTCGTCGCCGCCAACCGGCTGGCCGTTGCCGCCGCGCAGGCCTTCGCCGAGCGGGGCAGGGGCGCCATCATCAACATCGCATCGGTGGTTGCCTATATTCCGGAGCGTTTCAACGGCACCTACAGCGCCACCAAGGCGTTCGTCCTCAACGTCACTCAGGCCATCCATTCGGAAGTCGCGGAAAAGGGCGTCAAGGTGCAGGCGGTCATGCCCGGCCTGACCCGCACGGAAATCTTCGAGCGCGTCGGCCGCTCCTTCGACCAGATGCCGCCATCGATGGTGATGGATGTTAACGACATGGTTGCAGCGCTTGCAGGCTTCGATCAGGGCGAATTGGTCACCATCCCGTCCTTGCCCGATCGCGGCGATCTCGATGCCGCAACGGCAGCACGGTTTGCGCTTGGACCCAACCTCTCGCACAACAAGCCCGCACCGCGCTACGGTGTCGCAAACGCGGGTTAGCCGCGCTCGTCGCTCGGCGCGAAGTCGGCACGCACGATGCCGTGGCGTTGCAGCTTGTCGTAGAAGGTCTTTCGCGGGATCCCAAGTTCCGCGATCGTCCGGCGTACATCGCCGTCATTGGCGTCCAGCACGTCGCGGATGATGCTCGCTTCGTAGCGGTCCAGCCGATCGGGCAGGGGCAATCCCTCGCCGAGATCGGCAGGCTTCGGCTCGGATGCGCTGCCCGCGAACTGCTCGACCCCAAGCACGAAACGCTCTGCGAAATGCGAGAGTTCGCGGACGTTGCCGGGCCAGTCGTGATCCTGCAGATGCCGGTGCACGGCGGAAGACGCAACCGGCATGTCGCGCCTGAAGCGCTTGGCCGCCCTTTCGGAGAAATAACCGAAGAGCAGCGGAATGTCGTCACGCCGTTCCCTGAGTGGTGGGATCGAGATCGTCACCACGTTCAGCCGGTAATACAGGTCCTCGCGAAAATCGCCGCGCTGCCTGGGATCGCCAAGATCGACCTTGGCGGCGGCGACGACGCGCAGGTCGACCGGCCGCACCTCGTTGGTCCCGAGCGGCGTCACCTCGCGCATTTCAAGCACGCGCAGCATCTGCACCTGTGTCGATGGCGCCATGCTCTCGATCTCGTCGAGGAACAACGTGCCGCCGCTGGCGTGCTCGATGCGCCCGACACGCTTCTTCTGCGCGCCGGTGAAGGCACCGGGCTCGTGGCCGAAGAGCTCGCTCTCGATCACCGTCTCCGGCAGGGCGCCGCAGTTGAGCGCCACGAAATTCCCGGCGTTGCGTCGCCCCCATTGGTGCAGCAGGCTGGCCACGACTTCCTTGCCGCTGCCGGTCTCCCCGGTCACCAGCACGTCGACATCCGTATCGGCGATCTGCCGCAGCGTATGGCGTAGCCGCTCCATCGCCGGTGTCTGGCCGATCAGTGGCAGGTCGTCGCGCACCTGCTCGCTCGCCTTGCGCAGGGCCCGGTTCTCCAGCACGAGACGCCGCTTCTCCACCGCCCGGCGCACGCTCTGCACCAGACGGTCGGCGGGGAAGGGCTTGCTGATGAAATCATACACACCCTGCTGGATCGCCTTCACCGCCATCGGAATATCGCCATGACCGGTGACGAGGATGACGGGAAGATCCTGGTCCTGCCGCTGCACACGGTCGAACAACTGCAGGCCGTCGATCTGCGGCATGCGGATATCGGAGACGATGATGCCTGGAAAATCCGGTGTCAGCGCCGCCAGCGCATCGACCGCAGATGAAAAGGCGGACACGGAAAAGCCCGCCAGTTCCAGCGTCTGCTTGGTGGCGCGCAGGAGATCCTTGTCGTCGTCGACAAGGAAGATGGATGCGGCGTCGGTCATGGCTTTGCTCTCACGAGATGCACAATGAAACTGGTGCCCTGGTCGCTGCTCGAGACCTCGATGCGGCCGCCATAGTCGGCGACGATGTCCTTCGAGATCACCAGACCGAGGCCGAGCCCCTTCTCCTTGGAAGTGTTGAAGGGCGTGAACAACGAGGCGAGGATGGCGGCGGGTATGCCAGGGCCATTGTCGGCGACGATGACTTCGACGTCATCGTCCGTCGCGACGGCGGAGATCTCCACCCGCGCATCGCTGCGCCCCTCCAGCGCCTCCAACGCGTTCTGGAACAGGTTGATCAGGATCTGCTCCAGCCGAACCCGATTGCCGAGAACCTGCAATCCGGGAGGCGGCAGATTGATGCTGAGCGCCTGCAGCTGTCCAGCGAAGCGGCTCTTGAGCAGCACCACGGCGCCCTCGATCACATCCCGCAGCTCCACCGGCTCCGGTGCCGTCCGCCCCTTGCGCGCGAAAGCCTTCAGCTCTTCGGTGATCGAGCCGATCCGCTCGGTGAGATCAGCGATAGCGCCCAGGTTCTCCTTCACCGGCTCGGCCTGTTTGCGGTCGAGAAAGACGCGCGCATTATCAGCATAGGCGCGGATGGTCGCGACCGGTTGGTTGATCTCATGCGCGACGCCGGCCGCGACCTGGCCGAGAATGGCAAGCCGGTTTGCCTGGACAAGCTCCTGCTGCACGACCTGCAGTCTTGATTCGGTGTTCCTGTGATCGGCGATCTCTTCCTGCAGGCGGTCGCGTGCGCGGCTCAGATCCTCGGTGCGGGCGACAACCCGCCGCTCGAGTTCCTCTCGCATCGACAGTTCGACGGCAATGCGCATGGCTGCACTTTGCCTGCGCCTTAGCAGGAACGCCGCGACCGCGAGGATAGGCACCAGCACGGCGAGCGAAAGCAGTCGCATTTCCCGCACGGACGAGGCGACGGCTGCTTCCGTCGGCACCAGATACTCCAGCCGCCAGGGCGTGGTCGGTACGGCGGCGTAGAGGCGCAGATATTCAGCAGCACTGCTGCCGGGAAGGATCGCGGAAACAAGCGATGTCCTTGGGTCGATGATATCGCGCCGCATGACGGGAAGCGGCGTCAGCGGCGCATCGCCGAATTGGAGGCTGTCGCGAATGGCGGAGAGCTCCTGCTGCGGCACCGCCATTGCCGTCATGAAGCGCCAGGACGGGATGCTGGTGATCAGCACGACGCCGTGCTCGTCGGTCACGTAGACCGGCCGGCGCGTGTCGCGCCAGTCTGTCTCGAGCTGATCGAATTCAAGCTTCACCACCACGACGCCGAGCGGCGCGTCGGCGCTGCCGACCCGGCGCGAGATGTAGAGTCCCGGGCGCTTGCTGACGCTGCCAAGCGCGAAATGCTCGGCCGTTCCCTGCTGCATCGCCCGCTTGAAATAATCGCGGAACGTATAGTCGTTGCCGACGAAGCTGATCGGCTCGCGCCAGTTGCTGGACGCGATGGCAAGGCCATCCGTACCGATGACATAGAGGACGGCGGCCTGCGTGCCCGTCACCAGGCGTTCCAGCTTGCGGTTCAATATGTCGATATCGTTGACGCTTATGGAGGAGAGGGCATTCAGGACCTGCTGGTCCTCGGCGAGCAGCAATGGCAGCGCGCGGGGACGCTCAAGCACGGCCGTCAGCAGCGCCACCTTCAGGCTGGCATCGGTCTGGCTTTGGGCCGCGAGCGCGTTGATCGACGAACTGCGACCGTAGAGTGCCGCACCAATCAGCGCGGCGGCAAGCAGGGCAGCAGAGAGGGCAACAAACAGGATCCAGCCGCGCCGCGTTCTGCGATCGACATCGTCAACGGTCTCAAACCCCGGAATGCTCGGCGTGCTCGGCGTGCTTGGCATGATGCTAACTGTGCGGATTTGCGCACATTCGTCAAATGAAATTGTGCGATAATTCGCTCAATCTGGATCGGATGGTGCTTGGCGTGACAAGAAAACTGTTTTGAATCATGGCGATATTGCGGCGGGCGGAAACTGGCACGGTCATTGCAAAGTAGCTGCGAATAGCCGGAAGGCTGTTGATTGAAACGCAGTTGCCCCGGGAGGCCGGTCAGGTTTGGGGGCTTTATGGAGGACACTATGGGTGTTGCAATTCCAGCCGCCGAGCCGCGGACCAAGATGCCGTTCTATCGGCATCTCTATTTCCAGGTCGTCGTCGCCATCATCGCCGGCATGCTGATCGGCCATTTCTGGCCGGACTTCGGCGCCAGCCTGAAGCCGCTCGGCGACGCCTTCATCCGCCTTGTCAAGATGATCATCGCGCCGGTCATCTTCCTCACGGTCGCCACCGGCATTGCCGGTATGTCTGATCTGAAGAAGGTCGGACGCGTCGCCGGCAAGGCGATGCTCTATTTCATCGTCTTCTCGACGCTCGCGCTGATCGTCGGCCTCATCGTCGGCAACCTGCTGCATCCGGGTTCCGGCATGAACATCGATCCGGCGACTCTCGATGGCAAGGCGGTTTCGACCTACGCCACCAAGGCGCATGAAACCACGATCACCGGCTTCCTGATGAACATCATCCCGGAAACCATCGTCGGCGCATTTGCTCAGGGCGACATCCTGCAGGTTCTGTTCTTCTCGGTCCTGTTCGGTATCGCGCTCGGCATGGTCGGCGAGAAGGGCAAGCCCGTTACGGATTTCCTGACCGCGCTCACAGCACCGGTCTTCCGCCTCGTCGCCATCCTGATGAAGGCTGCCCCGATCGGTGCCTTCGGCGCCATGGCGTTTACCATCGGTAAGTACGGTATCGGCTCGGTCGCCAATCTCGCCTACCTCATCCTCACCTTCTACATCACGGCCCTTCTCTTCGTTCTGGTCGTATTGGGTGCGGTTGCGAAATATAACGGTTTCTCGATCCTGTCGCTGATCCGCTACATCAAGGAAGAGCTGCTGCTGGTCCTCGGCACGTCCTCGTCGGAAGCGGCTCTGCCGGGTCTGATGCAGAAGATGGAACGCGCCGGCTGCAAGCGCTCGGTTGTCGGCCTGGTCATCCCGACCGGCTATTCCTTCAATCTCGACGGCACCAACATCTACATGACGCTGGCAGCGCTCTTCATCGCCCAGGCAACCGGCATCGATCTGTCGCTCGGCGACCAGATCCTGCTGCTCCTCGTTGCGATGCTGTCGTCCAAGGGTGCCGCAGGCATCACCGGCGCCGGCTTCATCACGCTGGCCGCGACCCTGTCGGTCGTTCCCTCGGTCCCAGTCGCCGGCATGGCACTGATCCTCGGTATCGACCGTTTCATGTCGGAATGCCGCGCTCTGACCAATCTGGTCGGCAACGCTGTCGCCACCGTCGTGGTCGCTCGCTGGGAAAATGAACTCGACCAGGAGAAGTTCGCCGCCGCGATGGCCGGCCAGCTGCCGGAAGAGCTCGACCAGCCGGTTCCCGCCCTGCAGGCGGCCGAGTAAGGCAAACAAACCAAAGAACAGCCTGCCGTTAACAGGCAGCTGTGCCTCCCAAGGCGGATGGCCGCGCTCCCGAAAGGGAGCGCGGTCGTTTTGTTTGGCCGCTTCTTATCTGGAGGGCCAGCTGAGATCGAGCCGGTCCAGGCCATGGAAGTGATAGACGTCCTTTACCTCCGGCGTTTTGGCGAGCTTCAGGCCGGGCAGGCGCTCGAACAGGATCGGCAGGACCACGTTGAGCTCCAGCCGCGCCAGCGGCGCGCCGATGCAGAAATGGATGCCGGCACCGAAGGAGAGGTTGGCCGCCTCGCGGCGATCCGGCTTGAAGGTCAGCGGATCGGCGAACTTCAGCGGGTCGAGATTGGCCGCGGCCAGGATCAGGCTCACCTTGTCGCCGCGCTTGAACGATATCCCGTCGATCTCGGCCGGCTCCAGCGCCCAGCGCTGGAAGATGTGGACCGGCGCGCAGATGCGCAGCGATTCCTCGACGGTCCGCTCCGTCGTTTGCTCGTCCTTGAACAATTCGGCCGGCGCAAAGCCGCTGTCGAGGATCATCCGCACCGAATTGCCGATCTGATGCACCGTCGCCTCATGCCCGGCATTGAGCAGCACGATCGTCGTCGAGACGAGTTCGTCCTCGGTCAGATACTGGCCCTTGTGTTCGGTGTGGATCATGTGCGTCAAAAGATCGTCGCGCGGATTGGCGCGACGCTCGGCGATCACGGTCTTCACATAGTCGGCGAATTCTTTCGCGGCGTTCTCGGCGCCATCCTCGTCGGCGCGGGTGCGGCCGAAGAGATACATGCGGATATAGGCATGCGACCATTTCAGAAGCTGCGGCCCCATCTCTTCGGGGATGCCGATCATCCGCGCGATCATCGTGACAGGGATGATGTCGGCGAAGGCGGAGAGCAACTCGACCTCACCCTTGTGCCCGAACTGGTCGATCAGCCGGTTGGCGAGCTCCTCGAGCTCCGGCTTCATTTTCTCGACGTGACGCGAAACGAAAGCGCGGTTGACGAGCGTGCGCAGGCGCGTGTGCTCCGGTGGCTCGAGCTCGAGCAGGGAATAGCGTTCGGCGAGATCGAAATTGACGACGTGCTGGTCGGGCTCGGGAAGCCCCAGCTCCTCGCGGCTGGCGATATGAAGGATCTGCCGGCCGAAGCGGCGGTCGCGCAAAAGCCCGTTTACGTGGTCATAAGAGGTGAAGAACCACTGCTTCTGCTCTTCCCAGTAAAATGTGGGACAGTGGGTATGCAATGCCGCATAGGCGGCATTGGGATTGCTGTAGAACAAGGGGCTGCGCGCATCGATGGAGACGCGGCGCGCGGCGGGATCAATGGACATGTAAGGCAATGTGATCATGCCTGTGGCTTAGCGGATTTGCCCGCTCTCGAAAAGAGAGGACAACCTATGAGCACGGCACAACCTATTGTCAGCGTCCAAGTGAACCGACCCGACGCAGCGCATGGATCTGGTCGTCGAGCGTCGGCACGAGCTCGCCTGTCGTGTGATCCGGTTTTTCTTCCGGCGGTGGGGGCGCTGCCGCCTCGGCCTCGCCGAAGGTCACGGTGCAGTTGCGACCGGCGGCCTTTGCTGCGTAGAGCGCGCGGTCCGCTGCCGATACAAGCTTGTCCATATTGGCCTCGATCGGCGAGGCAAGGGCCACGCCGATGCTGACAGTGGCCGGAATGATGGCGTCGCCGGTGCTGACGGGCACGCGGCAGAACTCGGTTCGAATGGTTTCGGCCAGCGCTTCGGCCTCTGTCTGGTCGGAAACGCTCGCGAAGGCCGCGAACTCCTCGCCGCCCATGCGGCCGAACACGCCTGCAGGGGTGAATTGCTGCGCCATGCGGGCAAAGACCGTCAGCACGGCGTCGCCGCCCTGATGGCCGAAGCGATCGTTGATCCGCTTGAAATTGTCGAGATCGAACAGAAGAACGGCGACTTGCCGGTTTTCGTCGAACGCCTTCGTCTGGATGCGCGTGAACTGCGCAAACAGGCCGCGGCGATTGAGGACACCGGTCAGCGTGTCTGTGAGGCTGAGAATACGCAATTTCTGCTCCGAGCGCTCCATGATGAGGCGAACGGTCAGCGCGCAGGCGAGTGTCAGCATCAGCGCGGTACCCATTGCCGCCAGGCCCGCGATGTTGGCTGCTTCGATGTCACCGGGCGACAGCACCGCGATGGCGCCGGCGGCCGTGAAGCAGACGCAGGCCTGCAGAATGAACATGACTGCGAGCTTGGCGCGCGCAGACTCTCGATTGAGGCCGGGCGAGCTGACGGCCATGGTCAGCGCCGTTGCGCCCGTTGCCGAAGCGAGATTGTAGAGCGCGACCCGGTTCGGGTAATCGTCGTGCACCCACGGCAGGAACACACCTGCCAGCCAGACGACCGGCGGCAAGAGCACCCACCATTCGATCTTGCGCCGGTCAAGCGCCAGATATCCCGCCACCCAGGCGCTCTGGCCGACAAGCGCGACGGTGTTGCCCACCTCGATCGACAGATAGCTCGGAATGTGGCCGCGCAATGCGACCAGTGCAAATCCGATGCCGCTGAGCATGAATCCCCAGCCCCAATAGAAATAAGTTTTATCTCGGACATTGTGGCGCCAGGCAATGAACGCGACCAGCGCGAGCGTCATAGCCTCGGAGCACCAAATGGCCAGTCCCGTCGTAACATTGAACACGGCAATACCCCTTGTATGGCCGCATCCTCGCTAAATAAGCTGGCGACTTTCTTAATCGCGGAGCGGCAGCCCGCAGGCGCTGTCCGTTATCTGGCGATAGGCTTTCCACGAGGTAAATGACCGGCGCTCCATGCTGGGCGAATTCAGAATTTCTTCATCTTGCCGAAGAGAAAATCTGTGAGCCGGGAGTATGGCCGCGCGCCGTTAATGACGGTTTCGAAGAATCTCCCTACAGAAGGCTCATCAAAACAGGCATGGTTTCCCTCCGTCTTAACGTTATCCCAAGGCGCGTCTTGAAGAGAAGGGTAGGGAAGTTCTATGTAGGGATAAGGCATTTTCTTTGATTCCCGGCGTCGGGCCGGAAAGACGTTGACAAAGGACGCACATGAGAAACCCAGTCGATACCGCTATGGCCCTCGTGCCGATGGTTGTGGAACAGACCAATCGCGGTGAACGCTCCTACGACATTTATTCGCGCCTGCTCAAGGAACGCATCATTTTCCTTACGGGTCCGGTCGAGGATCACATGGCGACGCTCGTCTGCGCCCAGCTGCTTTTCCTCGAAGCCGAGAACCCCAAGAAGGAAATCGCGCTCTACATCAATTCGCCGGGCGGCGTCGTCACCGCGGGCATGGCGATCTATGATACGATGCAGTTCATCAAGCCTGCCGTATCGACGCTGTGCATCGGCCAGGCCGCATCCATGGGCTCGCTGCTTCTCGCAGCCGGCGACAAGGACATGCGCTTCGCCACGCCGAACTCGCGCATCATGGTTCACCAGCCGTCGGGCGGATTCTCGGGCCAGGCTTCGGACATCGAACGTCACGCACGCGACATTCTCAAAATGAAGCGCCGCCTGAACGAAGTGTACGTCAAGCACACGGGCCGCACCTACGAGGAAGTTGAAAAGACGCTCGACCGTGACCATTTCATGGATGCGGCGGAAGCCAAGGACTGGGGCGTGATCGACAAGGTCCTGACGTCCCGTGTCGAGATCGAAGGCGATACGCCTAGTCAGAACTAGGGATGGTGTTTTCCCCGCCACAGTTCTATCTCATTTGTGATCGAACTAGGGAATAAACCGAGTGGCGGGTGAACCATTCTCAAGTATTAATGCTATGTTGAATTTTTATGACATAGCATTTGGCTTCGAAGGGGAGTTCGTTGCCGCCGGGGCCAAGACGGCCTAAGTCTGGACCCGGTTCGTACCCCTTGACGGCCTTGGCCGGCTGTAGCTCCAAGTGGGGCAGGCCAATGAGTTGACCGCACTTTCACCTTGAAATGCGGCGTGCTGGAAGGAAAGTGATATGAGCAAAGTCAGCGGCAGCAACGGCGGCGACTCTAAGAACACCCTGTACTGCTCCTTCTGCGGAAAGAGCCAGCACGAAGTCCGCAAGTTGATTGCCGGACCGACAGTTTTCATCTGCGATGAATGCGTCGAATTGTGCATGGATATCATCCGGGAGGAAAACAAGTCCTCGATGGTCAAGTCCCGTGATGGCGTTCCCACGCCCCAGGACATCATCAAGGTCCTCGACGAATACGTCATCGGCCAGCGTCAGGCGAAGAAGATCCTGTCCGTTGCCGTTCACAACCATTACAAGCGTCTCGCGCACGCCACGAAGAACGGCGAAATCGAGCTTGCGAAGTCGAACATCATGCTGGTCGGCCCGACCGGTTGCGGCAAGACCTATCTTGCCCAGACGCTCGCCCGCATCATCGACGTTCCCTTCACGATGGCCGATGCCACGACGCTGACGGAAGCCGGCTATGTCGGTGAAGACGTCGAAAACATCATCCTGAAGCTTCTGCAGTCGGCCGACTACAACGTCGAGCGTGCGCAGCGCGGCATCGTCTACATCGACGAAGTCGACAAGATCTCGCGCAAGTCCGACAATCCGTCCATCACCCGCGACGTGTCGGGCGAGGGCGTGCAGCAGGCGCTTCTGAAGATCATGGAAGGCACGGTTGCTTCCGTTCCTCCGCAGGGCGGCCGCAAGCATCCGCAGCAGGAATTCCTGCAGGTCGATACCACGAACATCCTGTTCATCTGCGGTGGCGCCTTCGCCGGTCTCGACAAGATCATCTCGGCGCGTGGCGAAAAGACCTCGATCGGCTTCGGTGCAAGCGTTGCCGCTCCTGATGACCGTCGCGTCGGCGAAGTGCTGCGCGAACTCGAACCGGAAGATCTGGTCAAGTTCGGCCTGATCCCCGAGTTCATCGGTCGTCTGCCGGTTCTGGCGACGCTCGAAGACCTCGATGCGGACGCACTGATCCAGATCCTGTCGGAGCCGAAGAACGCGCTCGTCAAGCAGTACCAGCGCCTGTTCGAGATGGAAGACGTCGAGCTGACCTTCCACGAGGACGCCCTTCGCGAAATCGCCCGCAAGGCGATCACCCGCAAGACCGGTGCCCGCGGCCTTCGTTCGATCATGGAAAAGATCCTGCTCGACACGATGTTCGAACTGCCGACGCTCGAAGGCGTGCGCGAAGTCGTCATCTCCGACGAAGTCGTCCGCGGCTCCTCGCGTCCGCTCTACATCTACGCGGATCGGCAGGAAGAAAAGGCCAACGCCTCGGCCTAAGTATCAGCGCGATACGAACCGTGAATTTAAGGGGCTTGCCGTTGGCAGGCCCCTTTCTATTTGAAAAACCGTTCACGGCACCTGCAAATGCCGATAAAACTTGCTGATGACGCCCGAAACCACCCTCGTTGCCGTTGCGAATTCATGCGTGCTTGGCAATTATGCAATGATTCCGTTGGTGTGTTTCGGCCTTGTATTTTAGCCGGTTCGGAAATGGTCAGCGCCGGTCCAGCTAGGCGCGACATAGTAAGGTGTTCCGTTGTAGCATAGCTGTCATGTCCAAGCGGACACGGGCCATGTGGCAGCTTGAAAAGCATAGTCAGAACCTCCACTTGTTAATCCAAGTGAGAGTGCGGCCGGTCCCAAACGGTCGCGCCAGAAGAGCCCGGCAACGGGACGATGGAAAGGAAATAAAATGACGAAGAAAACGTCAGTTGCGAGCACCGCTTATCCAGTATTGCCCCTGCGCGACATCGTGGTCTTTCCGCACATGATCGTACCTCTCTTCGTGGGCCGCGAGAAATCGATCCGCGCGCTCGAAGAAGTCATGGGCTCGGACAAGCAGATCATGCTCGTCACGCAGATCAATGCCAGCGACGATGATCCCGAACCGTCCGCCATCCACAATGTCGGCACCGTCGCCAATGTTCTGCAGCTGCTGAAGCTTCCCGACGGGACCGTCAAGGTTCTTGTCGAAGGCCGCGCGCGCGCCGAAATCGACGCTTACACCGATCGCGAGGATTTCTACGAAGCCCTCGGTCACGTACTTGAAGAGCCGCACGACGATCCGGTCGAACTGGAAGCGCTGAGCCGCTCGGTCGTGTCCGAATTCGAGAGCTATGTGAAGCTCAACAAGAAGATTTCGCCCGAGGTCGTTGGCGCCGCCAGCCAGATCGACGATTACTCGAAGCTAGCCGATACGGTCGCCTCGCACCTGTCGATCAAGATAACCGAGAAGCAGGAGATGCTGGAAACCACCAGCGTCAAGGCTCGCCTCGAAAAGGCGCTCGGCTTCATGGAAGGTGAAATCTCGGTCCTTCAGGTCGAGAAGCGCATCCGCTCGCGCGTCAAGCGCCAGATGGAGAAGACCCAGCGCGAATACTACCTGAATGAGCAGATGAAGGCGATCCAGAAGGAGCTCGGCGACGGCGAGGAAGGCCGCGACGAGATGGCCGAACTGGAAGAGCGCATCTCCAAGACCAAGCTCTCCAAGGAAGGTCGCGAGAAGGCCGATGCCGAGCTGAAGAAGCTGCGTCAGATGAGCCCGATGTCGGCGGAAGCCACCGTCGTGCGCAACTATCTCGATTGGCTGCTCGGTATTCCGTGGTCGAAGAAGTCGAAGATCAAGACGGATCTCAACAACGCCGAAAAGATCCTCGAAGCCGATCACTTCGGTCTCGACAAGGTCAAGGAGCGTATCGTCGAGTATCTGGCAGTCCAGGCCCGTGCGACCAAGATCAAGGGCCCGATCCTGTGCCTCGTCGGCCCTCCTGGTGTCGGCAAGACCTCACTCGCCCAGTCGATCGCCAAGGCGACCGGCCGTGAGTATGTCCGCATGGCGCTCGGTGGCGTTCGTGACGAAGCCGAAATCCGCGGTCACCGCCGCACCTACATCGGTTCGATGCCCGGCAAGGTCATCCAGTCGATGAAGAAGGCGAAGAAGTCCAACCCGCTCTTCCTGCTCGATGAGATCGACAAGATGGGCCAGGATTTCCGTGGTGATCCGTCATCGGCTCTGCTCGAAGTGCTGGACCCGGCACAGAACTCGACCTTCATGGACCACTATCTTGAGGTCGAATACGATCTGTCGGACGTGATGTTCATCACGACGGCGAACACGCTGAACATTCCGGCACCCTTGATGGACCGCATGGAAGTCATCCGTATCGCCGGCTACACCGAGGACGAGAAGCGCGAGATCGCCAAGCGGCACCTGCTGCCGAAGGCCATCAAGGAACATGCGTTGCAGCCGAATGAATTCTCGGTCAGCGACGACGCCCTGATGGCGATCAGCCAGCAGTACACCCGCGAAGCCGGTGTTCGTAGCTTCGAACGTGAACTGATGAAGCTCGCCCGCAAGGCGGTCACGGAGATCATCAAGGGCAAGACGAAGTCGGTGGCGGTCACTGCTGCCAACATTTCGGATTACCTCGGTGTTCCGCGCTTCCGTCACGGCGAAGCCGAAGGCGAAGATCAGGTCGGTGTCGTCACCGGTCTGGCCTGGACCGAGGTTGGTGGCGAACTGCTGACGATCGAAGGCGTCATGATGCCGGGCAAAGGTCGGATGACCGTTACCGGCAACCTGAAGGACGTGATGAAGGAATCGATTTCGGCGGCGGCGTCCTACGTCCGCTCGCGTGCTGTCGATTTCGGCATCGAGCCACCGCGTTTCGACAAGTCGGACATTCACGTCCACGTGCCGGAAGGCGCTACGCCGAAGGACGGCCCGTCGGCCGGCGTCGGCATGGCAACGGCGATCGTCTCGATCATGACCGGCATCCCGGTCCGCAAGGACGTTGCGATGACGGGCGAGATCACGCTTCGTGGTCGCGTCCTGCCGATCGGCGGATTGAAGGAAAAGCTGCTCGCCGCACTGCGCGGCGGCATCAAGACTGTTCTGATCCCGGAAGAAAACGCCAAGGATTTGGCGGAGATCCCGGATAACGTGAAGAACAATATGGAGATCATCCCTGTGTCCCGCATGGGCGAGGTGATCAAGCATGCTCTGGTCCGCAGACCGGAAGCGATCGAGTGGGATGGCACGGTGGAAACGCCGGTTATCGCAACGGTCGAGGGTATCGACGAAAGTGGCACATCAATCGCTCATTGAGCCTTGTTTGCCACATTCGTGCCCTATTGCTTAAAAACCCTGAAAAGGCTGGCATTTTTGCCAGCCTTTTTTTGTGAAAACCGCGCGGAGACGCTTGCTTTTCCTTTATTTGCAGGCTCTTTGGGGTGCGGCGGGCCTGATGCACCATATTCCGTGCCCGGCTATAGATTTGAGTCGTTTCGAACCATTTGAAAGGGGTGGAAACATGAACAAGAATGAACTCGTGTCCGCAGTTGCCGAAAAGGCAGGACTCTCGAAGACCGATGCCGCTTCGGCCGTCGATGCTGTTTTCGAAGTTGTCCAGGCTGAACTCAAGGGCAAGGGCGACGTTCGCCTCGCTGGTTTCGGTAGCTTCACCGTTTCCCATCGCGCTGCCACCAAGGGCCGCAATCCGTCGACCGGCGCTGAAGTCGACATTCCGGCTCGTAACGTGCCGAAGTTCACGCCTGGCAAGGGTCTGAAGGAAGCCGTCAACGGCTGATTGGATTTGCTTCGTCGCCGGACGACGAGATCGGCAGCGCAAGTATTCGAAGGGTTCGGCGAAAGCCGGACCCTTTTCGCATTTCCGAGCCTTGCCGCGATCGCCGGTTTGAACTACGCATGGATCATTCTCAGGGCGGGGCGCAATTCCCCACCGGCGGTAAGAGCGCAAGCTTGAGCCCGCGAGCGCCTTTTCACTTCAAGTGGAAAGGGTCAGCAGATCCGGTTGAATTCCGGAGCCGACGGTCATAGTCCGGATGAAAGAGAATGAGCAGGGTACGCGGGGCGGGGTGGTCCGCCGCGTCGGCACCCGCGTTCATGCGTCCTGATTTGTGTTGGTCCTTTTGTTCGGATGAATGACATGAATCAGACTACTCAGATTTCCATATCCGCATCGCGTGCGCTTGCCGGCGCAAGCTGGATGGTGCTTGCGGGCATCGCCTTTGCCATTCTCAACGTCGTCACCCAATGGCTGACCATGACCCTGGCCGTTCCCTCTGCCTCGGTCGCCTTCTGGCAATACGCCTTCGCGCTCGTCTTCTCGTTGCCCTTCCTCTGGAAGACCGGCCTTGGCGCAATGCGCACCCAGTATCCCCGGCGCCACGTCATTCGCGTCATTCTCGCCGCCCTCGGCGTCCAGACCTGGGTCGCAGGTCTTGCAAGCGTGCCGATCTGGCAGGCGATCGCGCTGGTCATGACCTCGCCCTTCTTCATCATCCTCGGCGCACGCCTGTTCTTGGGCGAGCAGGTCGGTGCGGCCCGCTGGGGTGCCACGGCCTGTGGCTTCGCCGGCGCGATGATCATTCTGCAACCATGGTCGGACAGCTTCAGCTGGTCCGCGTTGTTGCCGATCCTGTCGGCGCTGCTATGGGGCGCGTCGTCATTGATAACCAAGAGCCTGACCGGGATCGAGAAGCCGGAGACGATCACGGTCTGGCTGCTTGTGCTCCTCACACCCGTCAACGGCGGCCTCGCCCTTGCAGCCGGCTTCGCGATGCCGACGGGCACGGTGTTGATGCTGCTTGCCACGGCCGGCCTGCTGACGGCGATCGCCCAGTATCTTCTGACGCTGGCCTACAGTGCCGCTGATGCCGCCTATGTCCAGCCCTTCGACGATCTGAAGCTGCCGCTCAACGTGCTCGCCGGCTGGCTGGTCTTCGGCTATGCGCCGGCGGGCTACCTGTGGCTCGCCGCCGGCCTGATCCTTTGCGCCTCGCTGTTCATCATGCGCCATGAGATGAAGCGCGAGCGCGCAGCCGCATAAGAGCGTTCCTGCGGGCGTTCACGCGATTGTCATGTGGATGGTTCCGAGCGCCCGGCACATGTCACATCGCTGTAATGCAAACCCCATAGGCGGAGGGCGTTTCTTCGCAATGCCAATTGGGGGTATCTCTTATGAAGACCATTATTTCCGCGGCCGCCGCCGTTCTTCTCACGGCCGGCGTCGCTGCCGCTTCGGACTATGTTTCCTATCTCGACTATCCGCAGCCGAAGGATGACAGCAAGGAGTTCTTCACGGCGATCGAGATTCCGCAGGGAAGCTTCACCAAGTACGAAATCGACGCCAAGACCGGCCACATCGTCGTGGACCGCTTCCAGTCGATGCCGGTCATCTATCCTGCCAACTACGGCTCCATTACCAGCTCGCTTGGCGGTGACGGCGATCCGCTCGACGCGCTCGTCTACACCCGCGAACCGGTCGTTCCGGGCGCGATCATCAAGGTTCGTGCCATCGGCGTGCTGAACATGATCGACGGTGGCGAAAAGGACGACAAGATCGTCGCTGTTCCGGCCAGCGACATCGATCCCAGCTACGACAAGATCAAGGAAATCACCGATCTTCCTGAGATCGAGCAGCAGCGCCTGCAAGCCTTCTTCCGCGTCTACAAGCAGCTTCCGGCCAAGCGCAAGGTTGTCGAGCTGAACGGCTTCGAAAACGCCGAAAAGGCGCAGGCCGAAGTCGCCGCCGCCATCAAGGCTTACGCTGAAAAGAAGTAATCCGGGCACGGCCCAGATGCGGAAATGGCCGGGTCGATGCCCGGCCATTTCTGTTTTTAGATGAGATTCGGCTGTTACCAGCGCTGGTGCACATGCGGCGCGATCAGCCGGTCGTAGATCTCGTGGCTCGCTGCCATCACCTCATGCGTCAGCGGCGCCAGGCTGGCCGCCGCCGCATTGCCCTTCGCCTGCTCGGCGTTGCGGGCGCCGGGAATGACCACCGTGACGGCATCGCTCATAAGGATCCAGCGCAGCGCAAACGCCGCCATCGTGGCGCCCTCGGGAACAAGCTTGCGAACCTCTTCGACCGCCTGCAGGCCGACCTCGAACGGAACGCCCGCGAAAGTCTCGCCGACGTCGAATGCCTCGCCGTGGCGGTTGAAATTGCGATGGTCGTCGCTCGCAAACGTCGTCTCGCGGCTGATCTTGCCCGAGAGCAGGCCGCTTGCCAGCGGCACGCGGGCGATCACGGCGATGTTTTTCTGCCGCGCCTCCTGGAAGAACAGATGGCTGGGACGCTGGCGGAACAGATTGTAGATGATCTGGATGCTGACCACGCCGGGGAACTCGATCGCCTTCAGCGCCTCTTCGACCTTCTCGACGCTGACGCCATAGCCGCGAATCTTGCCGGCCTTCTGCAGTTCGTTCAGTCCCTCGAACACTTCCAGCCGGTAAAGCACGTCCGTCGGCGGGCAGTGCAACTGCACGAGGTCGAGGCTGTCGACCCTGAGGTTCTTCAAGCTTCGGTCGATAAAGCCCTCGAGATTGGCTTTGGTGTAACCATCAGCCACATGCGGATTGAGTCGCCGACCCGCCTTGGTGGCAACCATAGGGCGTTCACCGCCGCGGCTCTCAAGCACGTCGGCGATGATTTTCTCCGAGCGGCCGTCGCCATAGACGTCGGCGGTGTCGATGAAGGTGATCCCGGCGTCGAGTGCCGCATTGAGCGCGGCGCGACCGTCGGCCTCGCTGACGTCGCCCCAGGCGCCGCCGATCTGCCATGCGCCAAAACCGATATTGCTCACTGTATGGGGCAGGTGGCCGAAAGAATGCTGCTTCATAAAAATCCTCCTCGTGATTGTCGCCCACGGCACTAGCAGCGGATAAAAGCGGCGACAAGCGTCCTGAGGAAGAGATAGGGCAGGGCCGTCGCGTGTCGCTACCGCTGCCGGGTAAAGTCGACCCGCACCTTTGCCACCGGAAATCCGAATTTGCTCACCCACGCTGTGTTGAGCAATGTCCCGTCCGGCATCAGCCGCAAAGTGTCGTGGAACCGCACGATATTCCTTTTGGCGCTTGGATCGATATCGACCAGATAGCTGTAGCGCGCCACATTGCCGTCGATCCTGACCACGGCCTCTCCGATTACATCCTCGCGGGTTCCCGCATAGGCGTCAGGTGCGGTCTTGGCGAAGCGCCAGGTCTTCCGATCCCGCTGGCCATCGGCATAGGCGAAATCTTCGCGAAGCGTCAGAATTTTGCCGTTCCAGCGACCGGTCAATTTGACCTTGAAGCTGCGATCGACACCGTTGATCGCCTGGAACCGGCCAACAGCAATGCTCTTGCCGGCAAAGAAGTCCTCCAGTCGAAAGTCACGGGCGGCGGCGCCGGTTGCGGGTAGGCACGCCAGAGTGAGGAAAGCGGCAAGAAGAGGCGCGTTACGCATGATAGATCCCTTCGCTGGCCGTAAATCGGCCTGTCAGCGCTTACGCTGGCGCGAAGGGAACAGATCATTACCGACGATCGCCGGGCGACTCAGAGCCGCTTCAGGCAGAAGGAGAAGTGCGCGTGCGATTCCACGGTCAGGAATTCGAACTGCCAGCCATAATCCTTACAAAACTTGGTCACGGCCTCGACGACGCCGTAGACAATCGGCTTCACCGTATTGCCGGTGCAGAAGTCGTGGCCGGCGATGCGGCCGGTCCGCTTGACCTTGCGGTCGCACAGCAAAAGCTCCTGCCAGGTCAGTTCGAACGAATGATCCGTGTCGATATAGGCCCAGTCGAGAAAATCGTCCTCGAACTCCGCGAGCTTTTCCAGCGAGGTGCCCTGCATCAGATGCAGTTGCCCGCTTTCGATCTGCTTGCCGAACTGCGTGTGGATCTGGTCGAGGCCCGAGCTGTAGCGGTCCATGCTCCAGGGATCGATGAGATAAAGCTGTGCCGGGCGATTCTTTTCGAGAATCTCCGCTGTATACTCCCCGAAGGCTGCGCCGATCTCGACACCCACGCCACCGTTGGGAATACGATAGAGCAATTCACCGCGATCGGGCAGCAGGCGCGCGTTTTCCATGTGGTGGGCGCTGAGCTGCGTGCGCGGCATGGCTGCCCGCTGTGCCTGGCGATCTTCGCGTGTTTTCATGATTCTATCTCCGCCTGAAGCACAAGAGGTGCCGTTCGATTTGGCCGGAACCTAATCGCCGGAAACAGGATTAGCAACTGCAGCAAAATCAAAGCTGCCAGCCGGTCATTCACATAAAGGGGAGAGAAAATGGTGGGCGATGAGAGACTCGAACTCCCGACATCCTCGGTGTAAACGAGGCGCTCTACCAACTGAGCTAATCGCCCTCCGCGGTACGGATCGTGTCCGCCGCGTCGATGGCCGTGATCTATGCGGATCGCGCACAAACCGCAAGAGCGTTTGTGAAGATTTTTTGATTTTTTTCGATCGACATCCGCCAATGCGCTGGTTTCCCTGTGCTTGCGGCTGTGGAAAAGAAAAATCGACAAGGGAGGGCAGTGATAGGATCGGTCGCTGACGGATATATCGAGCGGCAGCGCTTGAAGGCGTCCCTACATGTGGGCGATTTTCGATGCTATTTCATTCACCCACAAACAAATCGCAGGCTGTCATCGTTTTGTCTCCAAACCTGCTTGACACTCAAATGCGAACCCCGTAGTTAGCCGCTCATCGAAGCGGCAAGCTGCTTTGACACGGACGCGAAAGCATCCGGATTGCTTGAAATGAATGCGGGTGTAGCTCAGTCGGTTAGAGTGCCGGCCTGTCACGCCGGAGGTCGCGGGTTCGAGCCCCGTCACTCGCGCCATTTCATGCAGATGCTGAAAAGCATGGTCCGGAACGACGCAGTCTGAAAATGCGCGGGTGTAGCTCAGTCGGTTAGAGTGCCGGCCTGTCACGCCGGAGGTCGCGGGTTCGAGCCCCGTCACTCGCGCCATTCTCTTCCAGAATGTCTCCACGATATACGTCACCTAGAAGGTGTGGTACTCTTTCTGTCTGTGCAATGCATGTCACGGGCGTCACTCTAGTCGTCCAGCGCGTTTCGCTGTGGCTACTGTGTGGCGCTATCGTTGCCAAGAGAGCAGGCGCCGCCGTATGGCCAGCCAATCGTCGTCCCACGCGCTATAGGCACATCAGTAACTCTCTCGACGTTCAATAGATCTGATGCGTTCTCGAAACCCGATAAAACGCCTGTCGTTGCCGTTCCTGAGTCGTCTGCTTCCAATAAGAACTAATCGGAGTCAGCCTCCTCAACGAGGCGGCGCCGTGCAACTCCTGGCTTTAAGTAGCCTTCGCGCATGTCCGAAATCGCAGGTCGCGAATGCATTGCCGATGTGGCCGTCGCGCACCCCGCGCGACCACCCTGCGCGGCTCGTTTCGAGCCTTGGAGGCGCGTGACATCGCTGGTAGAAATGCCGTTTATTTAGCCGTTTGGCCTGCGACATAGCGACCCGATTGGCGCAGTTTTTCAATCGAATCGCCGCCGATGCCGCGGCGTTCGGGCTGTTCACCGGCTTTGGATGAGGAAGTGCGCACTTAGCCACCGCAAAATCACCGATTTTTCCTCATCGTAACGTGCCCAGGCGCGGCGCTTCGCTCGCGCCGGCCTGCTCTGTCGTCAAAATAATGATTGCACATCAGATAGATAGCCACTCGCCGGTTCCTCGTGCCTTGCCTGGGCCTGGCTGATGTGCTGAGCAACTATCTTTTACTTCTCAAGCTTTTAGGCAGCCTGGGTTCCCGGTTTGATGCGCTTAAATCCTGCGTTTTCCACTCATCAATACCGTCTAGTCATGCAATATCTGGTGGGCTGGCATGCAAGATCGTGCGCCGTGCGTTGATTTGTCGCAAAAACAATGTGCATGGCTAATAATGTCGCACGTGTGCAATTGGAATTGACACGCTAAAACTCTTGCGCATTGGCTGTGGCTGCGCTAACCACGGCTTGTTGCAACGCACGTTCGCTTGCCGGGCAAATGCCCAGGCCGCGCCTCCCGGCGCAGGCGGCAAGCAGGGATGAACCTGATGACTGGACTTCTCAGTTCCTATATTCCGATCGCCATTTTCATTGCTATCGCCCTTGTAATCGGCTTGTCGCTGCTCATTGCGCCGTTCGCCGTTGCCTACAAGGCGCCTGATGCGGAAAAGCTTTCGGCTTTCGAATGCGGCTTCAACGCGTTCGACGACGCCCGCATGAAATTCGATATCCGCTTCTACCTGGTGTCGATTCTCTTCATCATCTTCGACCTCGAAGTCGCCTTCCTGTTCCCGTGGGCCGTTTCCTTCGGCGCGATCGGCTGGTTCGGTTTCTGGTCCATGATGGTCTTCCTTCTCGTGCTGACCATCGGCTTTATTTATGAGTGGAAAAAGGGAGCCCTGGAATGGGAGTAGCCCCAAGCGACAAGGCGCTCGTCGCGCCGCATCCCAAAGGCATCATCGACCCGGCAACGGGCAAGCCTGTTGGTAGCGACAGTGCGTTCTTCGGCGAGATCAATGACGAGTTGGCCGACAAGGGCTTCCTGGTCACATCCACTCGCGATCTGATCACCTGGGCGCGCACCGGCTCGCTTATGTGGATGCAGTTCGGCCTTGCCTGCTGCGCCGTCGAAGGCTTGATGCAGGTCTCCGGCCCGCGTTACGACATGGAGCGCTTCGGTGTTGCTCCGCGTGCCTCGCCGCGCCAGTCGGACGTCATGATCGTCGCTGGTACGCTGACCAACAAGATGGCGCCGGCGCTCCGCAAGGTCTATGACCAGATGCCGGAGCCGCGTTACGTCATTTCTATGGGCTCCTGCGCAAACGGCGGTGGCTACTATCATTATTCCTACTCGGTCGTGCGTGGCTGCGATCGTGTCGTTCCTGTCGATATCTACGTGCCGGGCTGTCCCCCCACGGCAGAAGCGCTGCTCTACGGGGTCTTGCTTCTGCAGAAGAAGATACGGCGCACCGGAACGATTGAGCGCTAAGGGCGGAGGACTGTCATGAGTGAAGCCTTGAGCGAACTGTCGTCGTATCTCCGCGAGATGCGTGGCGATCTGATTGCCGATGCATCGATCGCATACGGCGAACTGAATGTGACCACCACGCCGGAAGCGATTCTGGCGCTGCTGACCTTCCTGCGCGACGATCCGCGCTGCGGGTTCATCAGCATGATCGACATTTGCGGCGTCGACTGGCCGCAGCGCGAAAAGCGCTTCGACGTCGTCTATCACCTGCTGTCGCCGACCAAGAACCTGCGCATTCGCGTCAAGCTCGCCGTTGCCGATGGCGTGTCTGTTCCCTCGGCGACGTCCGTCTACATGGGCGCTGAGTGGTTCGAGCGCGAAGCCTGGGACATGTACGGCATTCCGTTCTCCGGCCATGCCGACCTTCGCCGTCTGCTGACGGACTATGGTTTCGAAGGTCACCCGCTGCGCAAGGATTTCCCGACGACGGGTTACGTCGAGGTGCGTTACGACGATGCCGCCAAGCGCGTCGTGTACGAGCCGGTCGAACTCAAGCAGGAATTCCGCAATTTCGACTTTACGTCCCCTTGGGAAGGCACCGACTACGTACTTCCGGGAGACGAGAAGGCCGCGAATTGATATGAGACTCCTTGTCCTGAAGTCTCTCTGTTCGCCGTCTCATGCCAATTGCCAGCGCGGAGCGCGTCGCTATGACTGAACATAACGTTCGCAACTTTACGATCAACTTCGGACCGGAACACCCGTCCGCGCACGGCGTTCTGCGTCTCGTGCTCGAACTCGATGGCGAAATCATCGAGCGCGTCGATCCGCATATCGGCCTTCTGCACCGCGGCACCGAGAAGCTGATCGAATCGAAGACCTATCTCCAGGCCGTTCCCTATTTCGACCGTCTCGACTACGTCGCGCCGATGAACCAGGAACACGCTTTCGCGCTCGCCGTCGAAAAGATGCTGAAGCTCGAAATTCCGATTCGCGGTCAGCTCATCCGTGTTCTGTACTCGGAAATTGGCCGAATCTTGTCGCACATCATGAACGTGACGACGCAAGCCATGGACGTCGGCGCGATGACGCCGCCGGTCTGGGGCTTCGAAGAGCGCGAAAAGCTCATGGTGTTCTACGAGCGCGCCTGTGGCGCCCGCATGCACTCGGCCTATTTTCGTCCTGGCGGTGTCCACCAGGACATTCCGCAGGAACTGGTCGAGGATATCGGCAAGTGGTGCGATCCCTTCCTCAAGGTTCTCGACGATATCGAGGGCCTTCTGACCGACAACCGCATCTTCAAGCAGCGTAACGTCGATATCGGCGTCGTGTCGCTGGCGGATGCCTGGTCCTGGGGTTTCTCGGGCGTCATGGTGCGTGGCTCGGGCGCCGCATGGGATCTGCGCCGTTCGCAGCCCTACGAGTGCTACAACGACCTCGAGTTCGACATTGCCATCGGCAAGAACGGCGACTGCTACGATCGCTATTTGATCCGTATGATCGAGATGCGCCAGTCCGTCCGCATCATGAAGCAGTGCGTCAACCGCCTGCTCGGCGATGCCAAGGTCGGTCCGGTCTCCGCACTTGACGGCAAGGTCGTTCCGCCGAAGCGTGGCGAGATGAAGCGTTCGATGGAAGCGCTGATCCACCACTTCAAGCTCTATACCGAAGGCTATCACGTTCCGGCCGGCGAAGTGTACGCGGCCGTCGAGGCGCCGAAGGGCGAGTTCGGCGTCTACGTCGTCGCCGACGGCAGCAACAAGCCGTACCGTTGCAAGATCCGCGCCCCGGGCTATGCCCACCTTCAGGCGATGGACTTCCTCTGCAAGGGCCACATGCTTGCCGACGTGACCGCCGTTCTCGGCTCGCTCGACATCGTGTTCGGCGAGGTTGACCGTTAATGGAGCTGCCGCTGCTCGCCGCTGCCGTTCTCCTGTCCGCTTCCTCGGCATTCGCCCAGGAAGCCGGCGGGCTTGGCCCCAAACTGGGCCAGGACGACGTGGCGCCGCCGGCAAACAAGGCGTCCATGGGCGAGCTTTTGTCCAAGGGCTATCAAATCAAGGCTGCAGTCCCCAACGGTGGGAAGTTCTTCGTTGTGTTCCTGCAGAAAGACCAGTCGGCCTACGCTTGCGAGATGAAGTCTCTGACATCATCGCAGTGTGGCGCCCTAAACTGACAAGGCGTGAGGAAGAATGTCCGTTCGTCGACTAGCCGAAGATCAATTCCAGCCTGCCGCGTTCGCCTTCAACGACGAAAACGCGGTCTGGGCGGATAAGACGATCCAGAAATATCCCGAGGGCCGTCAGCAGTCCGCGGTCATTCCGCTGTTGATGCGCGCGCAGGAACAGGACGGTTGGGTCACGCGGGCGGCGATCGAAAAGATCGCCAACATGCTCGACATGGCCTATATCCGCGTTCTCGAGGTCGCGACCTTCTATACGCAGTTCCAACTCGGCCCGGTCGGCACGCGCGCCCACATCCAGGTCTGCGGCACCACGCCCTGCATGCTGCGCGGTTCTGAAGGCCTGATGTCGGTCTGCAAGAGCAAGATCCATCACCATCCGTTCGAGCGCAACGCCGAGGGCACGCTGTCCTGGGAAGAAGTCGAATGTCTCGGGGCTTGCGTCAACGCGCCCATGGTCATGATCGGCAAGGACACCTATGAAGACCTCACGCCGGAACGCCTGTCCGAGATCATCGACACGTTCGATGCCGGCAACGGCGCAAGCATCACGCCCGGCCCGCAGATCGACCGTCATTTCTCGTCTCCCGAAGGTGGCCCGACGTCGCTGACGAGCGAGGAGCCCAAGGCGAAGAAGTCGTCGGCCAAGAAGGTCGAGACGGAAGCCGCGACCGCCAAGGTCGATGCCGCACCAGTGCCTCCCTCCGAGGCAGCCCGCCCGAAGAGCACCGATGCCGAGACCAATGCGGCCCTGAAGACGCCGGTCACGGCACCGGCGGCGGCTGCCAAGAACGCCAAGGCTGTCGAAGAAAAGCCGGGCGTCGCCGCACCGGTTCCGGCAACGGCAAAGCCCTCGCTCGAAGACAAGAACCGTCCAGCCGGCATCGAAAAGCCCGCGACGCCAGACGACCTGAAGCTGATCTCCGGCGTTGGCCCGAAGATCGAGGGCACGCTGCACGAACTCGGTATCTTCACCTTCGCGCAGGTCGCGGGCTGGAAGAAGGCTGAGCGCGAATGGGTCGATGGCTACCTGAATTTCAAGGGCCGCATCGACCGTGACGACTGGGTCAAGCAGGCCAAGGCGCTCGCCAAGGGCGGCGAAGCCGAATACATTAAAGTCTTCGGCAAGAAGCCGCGGTAAGGGGTAGAGCATGTTACAAGATAAAGATCGCATCTTTACCAATATCTACGGCCTCAAGGACAAGTCCCTGAAAGGCGCGATGAGCCGCGGCCACTGGGACGGCACCAAGCAGATCCTCGAAAAGGGTCGCGACTGGATCATCAACGAGATGAAGGCCTCCGGTCTTCGCGGCCGTGGCGGCGCAGGCTTCCCGACCGGTCTCAAGTGGTCCTTCATGCCGAAGGAAAACGACGGCCGTCCGCATTATCTCGTGGTCAACGCCGACGAATCCGAGCCGGGCACCTGCAAGGACCGTGACATCATGCGTCACGATCCCCATACGCTGATCGAAGGCTGTGTCATCGCCTCGTTCGCCATGGGCGCCAACACCGCCTACATCTACGTCCGCGGCGAATACATCCGCGAGCGCGAGGCGCTGCAGGCGGCGATCGACGAGTGCTACGATTTTGGCCTACTCGGCAAAAACAACAAGCTCGGCTACCCGATGGACATCTTCGTCCACCACGGCGCCGGCGCATACATCTGCGGCGAAGAAACAGCACTGCTCGAAAGCCTGGAAGGCAAGAAGGGCCAGCCGCGCCTGAAGCCGCCGTTCCCGGCCAACATGGGTCTCTACGGCTGCCCGACGACCGTCAACAACGTCGAGTCGATCGCCGTTGCCCCGACCATCCTGCGCCGTGGCGCCGGTTGGTTCTCGGCTCTCGGCCGTCCGAACAACGTCGGCACCAAGCTGTTCATGCTCTCAGGTCACGTCAACAAGCCGTGCACCGTCGAAGAGGAAATGGGCATCACCTTCCGTGAGCTCGTCGATAAGCATGCCGGCGGTATCCGCGGCGGCTGGGACAACCTGCTCGCGGTCATCCCGGGCGGTGCTTCGTGCCCGATCGTTCCCGCCAAGGACATGATCGACGTACCGATGGACTTCGACGGTCTGCGTTCGGTCGGTTCGTCCTTCGGCACGGCCGCTTCGATCGTCATGGACAAGTCCACCGACGTGATCAAGGCGATCGCTCGCATCTCGGCCTTCTTCAAGCATGAGAGCTGCGGCCAGTGCACGCCGTGCCGCGAAGGCACCGGCTGGATGTGGCGCGTCATGGAGCGCATGGCCAAGGGCAACGCTCAGAAGCGCGAAATCGACATGCTGTTCGCGGTCACCAAACAGATCGAAGGCCACACCATCTGCGCGCTCGGCGATGCCGCCGCGTGGCCGGTGCAGGGTCTGATCCGTAACTTCCGTCACGAGATCGAAGCGCGCATCGACCAGTATACGGCGAGCGCCATGGATCACGGTGCGGTTCTCGAGGCAGCCGAGTAAGACGATGACCAACGCATCCGACGGCAAGAACAGGGAAGGGGTCGCCGATGTCTCGGCCGACTTCGGCCGTCTTGCCGCCGAGATGTTGGAAAATGCCCACGCTCATCCACTGGCGCCGCTGATGGTCAATCCGGCCGCGGCGATGGCGGCAGCCACCGCGATTGGCTTCGGCTTCTCCACCCAGATGGCCGGCGCCTTCTTCGGAGCCCTTCAGGGCGCGATGGAAGCGTCGAACAAGCTGGCGGCCGCTCTCGACGAGACGCCGCCGGACGAGGTGAAGCCCAAGGTCGACGTCAAGCCGGAGAATATTCGGCAGGCAGCAGAAAAGAAGGCTCCGGCGAAGACGGCTTCGGCAAAGGTGGAAGTCTCCACGGTGCCGGCATCTACGCAGGTTGCGAAGACGAAGACTGCAGCGGCTGCAAAGCCGGCGACGCGCGTCCGCAAGGCCGACGATCTCAAGCAGATCTCTGGCATCGGCCCGAAGCTGGAGCAGGTGCTGAACGCCAGGGGCATTCGCACCCTGGAAGAGATTGCCGCCTGGTCGGATGCGGATATTGCCCGTGTCGATCGGGAGCTTGGTTTCGACGGCCGCATCGCCCGCGATGGCTGGGTGGCTGAGGCCAAGGCGCTGACGGCCAAGGGTCGCAAGCGGACGTGATGAGGTCCGGTCGCGCACGGCGGCTGGAAGACAGACAGGACTGAGCGGCGCGGGGAGGGTCCCAATGCTGCGAATGTCGGAGACCGGTTCCCGAGCCACGGGAAGCGGAGACGAAAATTGGGACGACACCGGCGCCAGCAGGATCGATATCCGGCCGGGCAGGGAAACGTTGCAGAATAGGTTTGTTTGCCGGCATCCGGTAAACGGAAAACAGGACTGAGTGACGATGGCAAAACTGAAGATTGACGGAAACGAGATCGAAGTCCCGGATCATTACACCCTCATCCAGGCGTGTGAAGAAGCCGGTGCTGAAGTTCCGCGCTTCTGCTTCCACGAACGCCTTTCGGTTGCCGGCAACTGCCGCATGTGCCTCGTCGAGGTCAAGGGTGGCCCGCCGAAGCCGCAGGCATCCTGCGCCATGGGCGTGCGCGATATCCGCGGCGGCCCGAACGGCGAACTGCCTGAGGTCTTCACCAACACGCCGATGGTCAAGAAGGCCCGCGAAGGCGTGATGGAATTCCTGCTGATCAACCATCCGCTGGATTGCCCGATCTGCGACCAGGGCGGCGAGTGCGACCTGCAGGACCAGGCCATGGCCTTCGGCATCGCCGGCTCGCGCTATCAAGAAGACAAGCGCGCCGTCGAAGACAAGTACATCGGACCGCTCGTCAAGACGGTCATGAACCGCTGCATCCACTGCACGCGTTGCGTCCGCTTCACCACCGAGGTTGCCGGCATTGCCGAGCTTGGCCTGATCGGTCGTGGCGAAGACGCCGAGATCACCACCTATCTCGAGCAGGCCATGACCTCCGAGCTGCAGGGCAACGTCGTTGACCTTTGCCCGGTCGGTGCGCTGACCTCCAAGCCTTTCGCCTTCACGGCACGTCCGTGGGAACTGAACAAGACCGAAACGATCGACGTCATGGACGCGCTCGGCTCGGCGATCCGCGTCGACACCCGCGGCCGCGAAGTCATGCGCGTCATGCCACGCGTCAACGACCAGATCAATGAAGAGTGGATCTCCGACAAGAGCCGCTTCATCTGGGACGGCCTGAAGACGCAGCGCCTCGACAAGCCTTACGTCCGCAAGGACGGCCGCCTGCAGGTCGCAAGCTGGCCGGACGCTTTCGCCGCCATCAAGTCGGCGGTCGCTTCGACCACCGGCGAGAAGATCGGCGCCATCGCCGGCGACCTCGCTTCGGTCGAAGAAATGTACGCTCTGTCCGAACTGGTAAAGTCGCTCGGTTCCGACAACCTCGACTGTCGCCAGGATGGGACGGCACTCGATCCGTCGCTCGGCCGTGCAAGCTACCTCTTCAATCCGACGATCGAAGGCATCGAACAGGCCGACGCTCTGCTCATCATCGGCGCCAACCCGCGCTTCGAGGCAGCCGTTCTCAACGCTCGCATCCGCAAGCGCTGGCGCCGCGGCAACTTCCCGATCGGCGTGATCGGCGAAGCCGGCGAACTGCGCTACGATTACGAATATCTCGGCTCCGGCCCGGATACGCTGAAGGATCTGGTCGACGGCACGCACAGCTTCGCCAAGGTTCTTGGTGACGCCAAGAAGCCGCTGATCATCATCGGCCAGGGCGCTCTGTCGCGCGCTGACGGTGCCGGCGTTCTTGCCAGCGCCGCAAAGCTTGCAGGCACAGTCGGTGCTGTTGTCGACGGCTGGAACGGCTTTGCCGTCCTGCACACGGCAGCTGCCCGCGTCGGCGGCCTCGACCTCGGCTTCGTGCCGGGCGCCAAGGGCGTCAATGCCGCAGAGATGCTGACATCGATGGACGTTCTCTTCCTGCTCGGCGCCGACGAAATGAACTTCGACGCCAAGAAGGCGAAGTTCACCGTCTACATCGGCTCGCACGGTGACCAGGGTGCTCAGAACGCCGACGTCATCCTGCCGGCCGCAGCCTATACCGAGAAATCGGGCACCTGGGTCAACACCGAAGGTCGCGTCCAGATCGGCAACCGCGCTGGTTTCGCACCGGGCGATGCCCGCGAAGACTGGGCGATCATCCGAGCGCTCTCCGACGTTCTCGGCAAGAAGCTGCCGTTCGACTCGCTGAGCCAGCTGCGCGGCAAGCTCTACCAGGCGTTCCCGCATTTCGCGGCCGCTGACGAGATTGCCGAAAGCGACAGCGCCAAGATCGCATCGCTGGCCAAGAAGGCCGGCAAGATGAACAAGTCCGGCTTCGCTTCGCCGGTCAAGGATTTCTATTTGACGAACCCAATCGCGCGCGCGTCGGCTGTCATGGCCGAGTGCTCGGCATTGGCCCGCAACAACTTCAAAGTCGCGGCAGAGTAAGGGCAGGGGACTATGGAATCGTTTCTTTCAACATATGTCTGGCCAGGCCTCCTCATGGTCGGTCAGTCGCTTCTCGTCCTCGTCTGCCTCCTCGTCTTCATCGCCTACATCCTGTTGGCTGACCGCAAGATCTGGGCGGCCGTACAGCTGCGTCGTGGACCGAATGTGGTGGGTCCGTTCGGCCTTTTCCAGTCCTTCGCCGACCTTTTGAAGTTCGTCTTCAAGGAGCCGATCATTCCTGCTGGCGCCGACAAGGCCGTCTTCCTCTTGGCGCCGCTGGTGACAGTGCTTCTGGCGCTGTCGACCTGGGCTGTCGTGCCGTTCGCCGATGGCTGGGTCATCGCCAACATCAATGTCGGCATTCTCTACATCTTCGCGATCTCGTCGCTTGAAGTCTATGGCGTCATCATGGGCGGTTGGGCTTCGAACTCGAAGTATCCGTTCCTCGGCGCGCTTCGCTCGGCGGCGCAGATGGTATCCTACGAAGTCTCGATCGGCTTCGTCATCGTTACCGTGCTGCTCTGCGTGGGTTCGCTGAACCTCACGGATATCGTTCATGCGCAGCAGAGCGGTATCGGCACACGCATCGGCCTGCCTTCGTCCTTCCTGGACTGGCATTGGCTGGCGCTGTTCCCGATGTTCATCATCTTCTTCATCTCGGCACTGGCTGAAACCAACCGTCCGCCCTTCGACCTTCCGGAAGCTGAATCCGAACTCGTCGCAGGCTTCATGGTCGAGTACGGTTCTGCCCTCTACATGATGTTCATGCTCGGCGAATACGCGGCCATCGTCCTGATGTGCTCGCTGACGACGATCCTGTTCCTCGGAGGCTGGCTGCCGCCGGTTGACGTTTGGTTCCTGAATTGGGTCCCCGGCATCATCTGGTTCATGCTGAAGTCGTGCTTGGTGTTCTTCATGTTCGCGATGGTCAAGGCATTCGTGCCGCGCTACCGCTACGACCAGCTGATGCGTCTCGGCTGGAAGGTTTTCCTTCCGCTGTCGCTGGCCATGGTCATCATTGTTGCATTCGTGCTGAAGCTGATGGGTTCGTGATCATGACGACCCTCGTTTCAAGCAATATTGGAGGTTGAAGATGGCAGGCTTGTCCAACGCTGTCAGTTCGTTGTTCCTCAGGGAATTCATCAGCGCTTTCTGGCTGACCTTCCGCTACATTTTCAAGCAGAAGGCAACGGTCAATTACCCCTTCGAAAAGGGACCGGTCAGCCCGCGCTTCCGCGGCGAACATGCGCTGCGCCGTTATCCGAACGGCGAAGAGCGCTGCATCGCCTGCAAGCTGTGTGAGGCCATCTGTCCTGCTCAGGCGATCACCATCGAAGCCGGCCCGCGCCGCAACGATGGCACCCGCCGCACGGTCCGTTACGATATCGACATGGTGAAGTGCATCTATTGCGGCTTCTGCCAGGAGGCTTGCCCTGTCGATGCCATCGTCGAGGGCCCGAACTTCGAATTTGCGACGGAAACCCGCGAAGAACTCTACTTCGACAAGGCGCGGCTTCTGGAGAACGGTGACCGTTGGGAGCGTGAAATCGCTCGCAATCTTGCGCTCGACGCGCCTTACCGTTGATTGAAATTGAAATGCCGGGCGGTGCTTGAGAGCGTCGCCCAGTCAACATGCACCAGAGCTTCGCGGCAAACGTGAGCGAAGCTTCATCGGGCGGGGGGAGTACCCGGCAGCCCGTGGGAAGATGAAGAAGGCACGAACATGGGTCTGCAGGCTCTATTTTTCTATATTTTCGCCTTTATCGCGATAGCGTCGGCGTTCATGGTCATCTGGTCGAAGAACCCGGTTCACTCGGTTCTGTTCCTGATCCTGGTATTCTTCAACGCGGCCGGCCTGTTCCTGCTGCTCGGGGCTGAATTCCTGGCGATGATCCTGCTCGTCGTTTATGTCGGCGCCGTGGCGGTTCTCTTCCTCTTCGTGGTCATGATGCTCGACATCGACTTCACGGAGCTGCGCTCGGGCGTGCTGGAATATGCGCCGATCGGCGCGCTGATCGGGGTGATCCTCGCGGCCGAGCTGATCGTCGTGGTCGGCGGCAGCGTGATTTCGCCGGAGATCGCCAAGACGGTCGCCATGCCGATCCCGGCGATTACCGAGCGCACCAACACCGCCGCCCTCGGCGACGTGCTTTACACCAATTACGTCTTCTTCTTCGAAATCGCCGCTCTCGTGCTGCTGGTGGCCATGATCGGCGCGATCGTGCTGACGCTGAAGCACCGCACGACGGTCAAGCGTCAGAACATTGCAGACCAGGTTGCCCGCAACCCGAAGACCGCCGTCGAGGTGATCTCGGTGAAGCCGGGTCAGGGTCTTTGAGGCAGGCGCGAGCTTAAGGAAACAACACAATGGTCATCGGACTTTCCCATTACCTGACGGTCAGCGCCATCCTCTTCACGCTCGGCGTCTTCGGTATCTTCCTCAACCGGAAGAACATCATCGTCATCCTGATGTCGATCGAGCTCATATTGCTCGCCGTCAACATCAACATGGTCGCCTTCTCGTCGTTCCTCAACGACATCGCCGGCCAAGTCTTCGCTTTGTTCATTCTGACCGTCGCTGCTGCTGAAGCGGCTATCGGTCTCGCAATTCTCGTCGTCTTCTACCGAAACCGCGGCTCCATCGCCGTGGAAGACGTCAATATGATGAAGGGCTGATAAGGCTATGTTTTTATATAAGGCTATCGTCTTTCTTCCCTTGATTGGCGCGATCATCGCCGGCCTTTTCGGCCGCGCGATCGGCGCCAAGGCGTCGGAATATGTGACAACCGGGCTGATGATCATCACGGCGATCCTGTCGTGGTACGTCTTCATCACCGTCGGCATGGGCCATGTCGAAGGCGGCCCGATCAAGGTCGAGGTCCTGCGCTGGATTCAGTCCGGCGGCATCGATGTCTCCTGGGCGCTGCGCATCGACACGCTGACCTCGGTCATGCTGATCGTCGTCAACTCGGTGTCGACGCTCGTCCATCTCTATTCGATCGGGTACATGCATCATGACCCGCATCGCCCGCGCTTCTTCGCCTACCTGTCTCTCTTCACCTTCGCGATGTTGATGCTGATCACCTCCGACAACCTGGCCCAAATGTTCTTCGGCTGGGAAGGCGTGGGTCTGGCGTCCTACCTGCTGATCGGCTTCTGGTTCAAGAAGCCGACGGCCAACGCCGCTGCCATGAAGGCCTTCATCGTCAACCGCGTCGGCGACTTCGGCTTCATCCTCGGTATCGGTAGCGTCTTCGTTCTCTTCGGTGCCATCAACTTCGACACCATCTTCGCCAATGCCGCGAGCTTCGCGCATGAAGGCGGGGAAGGCCACGAAGTCGTACTTAACCTCTTCGGCATGCACCTCGACAAGGCACACGCGCTGACCGGCGCCTGCCTGCTGCTCTTCATGGGCGCAATGGGTAAGTCGGCGCAGTTCCTGCTGCACACCTGGCTGCCGGATGCCATGGAAGGCCCGACCCCTGTTTCGGCACTCATTCACGCCGCAACCATGGTGACCGCAGGCGTCTTCCTCGTTGCCCGCATGTCGCCTCTGTTCGAACTGTCTCCCGATGCGCTGACCGTCGTCACCATCATCGGCGCGATCACCGCCTTCTTCGCGGCGACCGTTGGCCTCGTGCAGAACGACATCAAGCGCGTCATCGCATATTCGACCTGCTCGCAGCTCGGCTACATGTTCGTCGCGCTCGGCGTCGGTGCTTACGGCGCCGCCATCTTCCACCTGTTCACGCACGCCTTCTTCAAGGCACTGCTCTTCCTTTGCGCCGGCTCGGTCATCCACGCCGTCGATGGTGAGCAGGACATGCGTCACATGGGTGGTCTGCGTCCGCACATCAAGGTCACGTTCTTCATGATGCTGATCGGTACGCTCGCCATCACCGGCGTCGGCATTCCGTTCACGCCGTTCGGCTTCGCCGGCTTCTTCTCGAAGGACGTCATCATTGAAGCAACCTACGCATCGCATTCGCCGGTCGCAGGCTTCGCTTTCGCCATGCTTGTCATCGCGGCTCTGTTTACGAGCTTCTATTCCTGGCGCCTGATGTTCCTCACCTTCTTCAACAAGCCGCGCGCGTCGCACGAGGTCATGCACCACGTGCACGAATCGCCGCAGGTCATGCTGGTGCCGCTGTACCTGCTCGCCTTCGGCGCGGTGTTTGCCGGCTGGTTCTTCGAAGGCCACTTCTACGGCGAGGAATATGCCGAGTTCTGGAAGGGCGCGCTCTTCACGTCCGAGCACAACGAACTGCTGGAGCACTTCCATCACGTTCCGACCTGGGTTGCTTTGAGCCCGTTCATCGCCATGGTCGTCGGCTTCGTCACCGCCTGGTACATGTACATCAAGTCGCCATCGACGCCGGCCGTGCTCGCACGCCAGCATCGGGTGCTCTATCAGTTCCTCTTGAACAAGTGGTACTTCGACGAGCTCTACGACTTCCTCTTCGTCCGCTCGGCAAAGGCCCTTGGCCGGTTCCTGTGGAAGAAGGGTGACGTCGGCGTCATCGACACCTACGGCCCGAACGGCGTCGCTGCCCGCGTCGTCGATGTCACCAACCGCGTCGTGCGCCTGCAGACCGGTTACCTCTATCATTACGCGTTCGCCATGCTGATCGGCATCGCAGCGCTCGTTACCTGGATGATGCTCGGGAGTGCCCTGTGATGACCGATTGGCCTATTGTTTCAACGGTCACCTTCCTGCCGTTCGTCGGCGTGGTGCTCCTGCTTCTGATGAATGAGAACGGCCCGAACGGCCGCCGCAACGTGCTCAACATCACGCTGTTGACGACCGTCGTGACGTTCGTGCTGTCGCTCTTCATCTGGATCGGTTTCGACAATGCGAATCCGGGCTTCCAGATGATCGAGAAGCACGGCTGGCTCGGCACGGGCATCAGCTATCATCTCGGCGTCGACGGCATCTCCATGTTGTTCGTCATCCTCTCGACCTTCCTCATGCCTTTCTGCGTGCTCGCCAGCTGGTTTGCCGTCGAGAAGCGCCTGAAGGAATACATGATCGCCTTCCTGGTGCTCGAAGTCATGATGGTCGGCGTCTTCGTGTCGCTCGACATCGTTCTCTTCTACGTATTCTTCGAAGCCGGCCTTATCCCGATGTTCCTGATCATCGGCGTCTGGGGTGGCAAAGATCGCGTCTACGCCAGCTACAAGTTCTTCCTCTACACGCTGCTCGGCTCGGTGCTGATGCTGCTCGCCATCATGGCGATGTACTGGCAGGCCGGCACGACCGATATCTCGGCGCTGCTCGCCTACAAGTTCCCGCCGCAGCTGCAGACCTGGCTATGGCTGGCCTTCTTCGCCTCGTTTGCGGTGAAGATGCCGATGTGGCCCGTCCACACCTGGCTTCCCGACGCGCACGTTCAGGCGCCGACGGCAGGCTCCGTCATCCTGGCTGGCGTGTTGCTGAAGCTCGGTGGCTACGGCCTGATCCGCTTCTCGCTCGGCATGTTCCCTGTCGCCTCCGATTTCTTCGCGCCGATGGTCTTTGCACTATCAGTCATCGCCATCATCTACACCTCGCTGGTGGCGCTGATGCAGGAAGACATCAAGAAGCTGATTGCTTACTCGTCGGTCGCCCACATGGGTTACGTGACGATGGGTATCTTCGCGGCCAACGAGCAGGGTCTGCAGGGCTCGATCTTCCAGATGCTGTCGCACGGCATCGTCTCGGGCGCGCTCTTCCTCTGCGTCGGCGTCGTCTACGACCGCACCCATACCCGCGACATCGCGGCCTATGGCGGCCTCGTCAACAACATGCCGAAGTATGCGGTGGCGATGATGATCTTCACCATGGCCAATGTCGGTCTGCCCGGCACGTCTGGCTTCATCGGTGAATTCCTGACGCTGATCGGTGTCTTCCGGGTCAACACCTGGGTCGCGCTTTTTGCCGCCACCGGCGTCATCCTCTCGGCCGCTTACGCCCTCTGGCTCTACCGCCGGGTGATCTTCGGCACGCTGGACAAGGAGAAGCTCAAGGCTCTCCTCGACCTGTCGCCGCGTGAGCAGCTGATCCTTTACCCGCTGATTGCCCTGACGATCTTCTTCGGCGTCTACCCGGCTCCGGTCTTCGATGTGACCGCAGCTTCCGTCGACCAGCTGATCCATAGCTATTCGGCCGCAGTCCAGGCAGCGCATGATGTTGCGCTGTCCATGAAATGATGACGGGACTTTTGTGATATGACCTCTGAAACACTACTCGCAAGCCTGCATCTTTCGATACCGGAACTGATCCTGGCGATCGGCTCTCTGGTCCTGCTGATGATCGGCGTCTTCTCGGGAGAGCGCTCCGGCCGCATGGTCAGCGTTCTCGCGATCATCCTGCTCGCGGTCGCGGCCCTCTGGCTCGTCTTCGTGCCGAGCGAAGGCCTCGCCTATGGCGGAGTCTTCCTCTCTGACGGCTTCGGCCGCTTCATGAAGGTGACGGCGCTGGTCGGCTCGATCGTGGCGCTGTTCATGTCGCTTGGCCTTGCCAAGGAGAACCAGCTCGACAAGTTCGAGTTCCCGGTTCTGATCGTGCTCTGCACGCTCGGCATCCTGCTGATGATCTCGGCCAACGATCTGATCTCGCTCTATCTCGGCCTCGAGCTGCAGTCGCTGGCGATCTACGTCATCGCTGCGATCAACCGCGACAGCGTCAAGTCCACTGAAGCGGGCCTCAAGTATTTCGTGCTCGGCGCTCTCTCCTCGGGCATGCTCCTCTACGGCATGTCGCTGGTCTATGGCTTCACCGGCCACACCCACTTCGCCGACATCGCCCAAGCGCTGATGGTCGATGGTGCGCGGTCGCTCGGCCTGATCTTCGGACTGGTCTTCATCCTCGCCGGCATCGCCTTCAAGATCTCGGCCGTGCCGTTCCATATGTGGACGCCTGACGTTTACGAGGGCGCGCCGACCCCGGTCACCGCCTTCCTGGCGAGCGCCCCCAAGGTTGCCGCCATGGCCATGATGACGCGCATCGTCATCACCGCTTTCCAGCCGGTCATGGCCGACTGGCAGCAGGTGGTGGTGTTCATCTCGATCGCCTCGATGCTGCTCGGCTCGTTTGCGGCGATCGGCCAGAAGAACATCAAGCGACTGATGGCCTATTCTTCGATCGGTCACATGGGCTACGCGCTGGTCGGCCTCGCAGCCGGCAACCAGACCGGTGTGTCGGGCGTGATGCTCTACATGGTCATCTACATGATCATGACGCTCGGCGGCTTTGCCATCATCATGTCGATGCGCCGCAAGGACGGAACCGTCGTCGAAAACGTCAGCGATCTCGCTGGCCTGTCGACCACCAATCCGTTCATGGCGACCGTCTTCACGATCCTGATGTTCTCGCTCGCCGGCATCCCGCCGCTGGCAGGCTTCTTCGCGAAGTATTTCGTCTTCGTCGCCGCCATCGAGGCCAAGCTCTATGCGCTTGCCATCATCGGTATCCTCTCCTCAGTCGTTGGCGCCTTCTACTACCTGCGCGTCATCAAGCTGATGTGGTTCGATGAAGCGACCGGCGAGTTCGCCCGTGTATCGGGTTCGCTGCGCCTCGTCTTCGGTGTCTCCGGCCTTCTGGTTCTCGCCTACGTCTTCATCGGCGGTCCGATCGGCGGCGCGGCTGAACTTGCCGCAGCGACACTGTTCTGATGAGCGACTACGCACGGCGCCTGATGTCGCTCGACGATTTCAGGCACGAGGCGCTGTCGGAGACGTCGTCCACCAATAGCGAATGCCTTGCCCGGGCCCGGGCAGGGGACGGCGGTCTCCTCTGGGTAACCGCTAACAAGCAGACCGGCGGGCGCGGCCGCCGTGGTCGCCCCTGGGTCTCCGAACCCGGCAATCTTTACGCTTCCCTCCTGCTGATCGATCCCGCGCCCATGGAGCGCATTTCGTCGTTGCCGCTGGCAATTGCGGTCGCCGTCCATCAGGCGGTCCGCATGGTCCTGCCGCCCGCCGCCGAAAAGCTCGAGGTCAAGTGGCCGAACGACATCCTGATTGGCCGCAAGAAGACCTGCGGTATCCTGATGGAAGGCGAAGCGCTGCCGGATGGCCGCTATGCGCTGGTCATCGGCATCGGCATCAACGTCGCCTTCATGCCGGACAATCCGCTCTATCCTGTCACCTGCCTGCGCGAGCAGGGAAGTGCGGCCTCGCCGCAGGAATTGTTCGCGCATCTGTTCTCATCCATGGCCGATGTGCTATCAGCGTGGGATCGCGGTCGTGGCATTCGCGAAATCACCGCGCGTTGGCGCGAGGTCGCATGCGGCATCGGTGAAAAGATCACCGTGAACCTGCCGGATCGATCGATTTCCGGCCACTTCACTGGAATTGATGATAATGGCCTGTTGCTGCTCGATACGGGGGCAGGCAGGATGATGACGATCGCCGCCGGCGACGTCTTCTTTGGATGATTGGAAAAGCAGACAATATGGCGAAGCAGGACGAACTGGTATTTCTGCCTTTGGGCGGCGTCGGCGAGATCGGTATGAATCTCGCCCTTTACGGCTATGGCCCGTCCGAGCATCGCCAGTGGATCATGGTCGACGTCGGCGTCACCTTCCCGGGACCTGATCTTCCGGGCGTCGATCTCGTTCTACCCGATATCCGCTTCCTCGCCAAGGAGCGCAAGAACCTCAAGGCGATCTTCATCACCCACGCGCATGAGGATCACTACGGGGCGCTCGCCGACCTGTGGCCCGGTCTCAATGTGCCGGTCTACGCCTCGGCCTTCACGGCGGGGCTTCTTGAGGCCAAGCGCAACTACGAGAAATCGACGATGGTCGAGATCCCGATCACGCCGTTCACAGCGGGCACTGTCGTCAACGTCGGTCCGTTCAGCGTCGAGGGTGTTGCCGTCAACCACTCGATCCCCGAGCCGATGTCGCTGGTGATCCGCACGCCTTTGGGCAACGTGATCCATACCGGCGACTGGAAGATCGATCATGAACCGTCGCTCGGCCCTCTCACGGACGAGGCGCGTTTCCGTCAGCTCGGCGACGAAGGCGTTCTGGCGCTGATGTGCGATTCCACCAACGCACTCCGCGACGGCGTCTCGCCATCGGAAAAGGATGTCTCCGAAAGTCTGCGCAAGATCATCGAGAATGCCGAGGGCCGCGTCGCCGTCACGACATTCTCCTCGAACGTGGGCCGTATCCGCACTGTCGCGGAAGCGGCCGAAGCCGCGGGTCGCGAAGTGCTGCTGCTAGGGAGCTCGCTTAAGCGCGTGGTCAACGTATCGCGCGACCTCGGCCTTCTCGACGGCATCAAGCCCTTCATCGCCGAGGAAGAATACGGCTATATCCCACGCGAGAATGTCGTCGTGATCCTGACGGGTAGCCAAGGCGAACCGCGTGCCGCACTCGCCAAACTGTCGCGCGACGAGATGCGCAATGTCGCGCTCGCCGCCGGCGACACTGTAGTCTTTTCCTCGCGTGCCATCCCCGGCAACGAGAAGGCGATCGGCGATATCAAGAACGGTCTCGTCGAGCAGGGTGTGCACATCATCACCGACAGCGAAGCACTCGTCCACGTCTCCGGACATCCGCGCCGCAACGAGTTGCAGAAGATGTACGAGCTGACGCGTCCAAAGGTGCTCGTTCCCGTGCACGGCGAGGCCACGCATTTGACCGCCCACATGGAGCTAGGCCTCCAGTCGGGCATCGCAACGGTGCCGCGCGTGCGCAATGGTGACATCCTGCGTCTGGCACCAGGCACGGTCGAAGTGATCGGAGAAGCCCCGCATGGCCGCATCTTCAAGGACGGCGCGCTGATCGGTGATTTCGACGAGATGGGTATAGGCGACCGCAAGAAGCTCTCCTATGTCGGCCATGTCGCGCTGAATGTCGTGATCGACAGCCGTTTCGATATCATCGGCGAACCCGACATGGTGGCGATTGGCCTGCCGATCTATGACGATGAAGGCGATGAGTTCGAGGATACGCTCTATGACGCCGCGCTGAGCGCCTTCGAAAGCATTCCGCGCGCACGCCGCAAGGATCTCGATCTGCTGCAGGAATCGATGCGCCGCGCGGTTCGCTCGACGGCTAACCAGATCTGGGGCAAGAAGCCGCTGGTCACCGTGTTCGTCACCAAGGTCTGATCCGATGCTCGGCCGCGTCAACCACGTCGCCATAGCCGTTCCCGATCTCGCAGCCGCCACGGCCGCCTATCGGGATACGCTCGGCGCCACGGTCTCGGCGGCCGAAGCACTGCCGGAACATGGCGTCACGGTCGTGTTCGTGGAACTGCCCAACACCAAGGTCGAGCTGCTCGAGCCGCTCGGCCCGCAATCCCCGATAACGGCCTTCCTGGAGAAGAACCCGTCCGGTGGCATGCATCACATCTGTTATGAAGTGAACGATATCATTGCTGCCCGTAACCAGATGCTGAGCGCCGGGGCGAGGGTGCTTGGCAACGGCGAGCCGAAGATCGGTGCTCACGGCAAGCCGGTACTCTTCCTGCATCCCAAGGATTTCTTCGGCACACTGATCGAGCTCGAGCAGGTCTGACCGCTGCGGCAGAGTGACCCAAACGCTGCTAAGACCGCACAAGTGTCTCGACACCGCTTTGTATCGTCGCTGTTCCGTCTTATAAGAGCGGTGGCCCGATGCGGCCGCTTGGGTGGGAGATCTTATGCTGCAGACATTTCTACAGGGCTTTGCCGTCTACTTCATCGTGTGGTGGATGACGCTCTTCGCCGTGTTGCCGATCGGCTTGCGTACGCAGGCGGAGGATGACGATGTCGTGCTCGGCACCGTGCACAGCGCGCCGACGCGTTTTCGGCCGCTCTTCACCTTCTCGCTCACGACGCTGGTCTCCGCCGTCATCTACATCCTCTGGTATGTTTCTTCGACCTATTTCGGCTGGGGCTTCGACGCCCTTCCGCAGATCGGCCCTTCGTTCTCGAACGTCTAAGAGCGTTTGCTCAGCAATTGGGCAGATGCGAAAGAAGAGACGTCATACGCATGTCATCAAGTTGCGGCATGGAGGTGCCGTAACGGAATGCGCAGCTTACGTTGCGGAAGACAGGCTCTTCTAGCGAGGGGCGGGGTGTCGAAAAGCCAAAAAAAAACAAGGCTAAAAGCCTTGTTTTAAGTATCGCGTGATCCTTAACCGTTACCGGGGCTGCGACAAGCGCGCCTAAGATCTGATCCTCCCAAGACTTGACCGCGAAAATGGTAGGGATTTGAACTCCCTGCCTGTTTTGTGGGCTAAAGCTAGCTCAAAGATTGTGCTTTGTCATCAGATTTTTTTGCATTTTTGCTACACTCTAGTAAATTTTTTCTGTTGATAAGAGTTTCGCGCAAGTCATTATAATTTCGCCTTTTTCTTGCTTTCTTCGGTTTATGGGCTCGAACTTGCTTTAAGAGAAGCCTGTGGAAACCCCTCGCGGGTTTCCTTCCTGCCGCGAAGCGGTTATGAACGCTGCCAACATTGTGATTGCCTTCGATTCCGCTATCTGGCGGCGTCTCAACAGCTCTGGAATTCGCCATGCGTCTGTCTCGCTACTTCATGCCCATTCTCAAGGAAAACCCCAAGGAGGCGGAAATCGTCTCCCACCGGTTGATGCTGCGCGCCGGCATGATCCGGCAGCAGTCGCAGGGGATCTATTCCTGGCTGCCGCTGGGCAAGCGCGTGCTCGACAAGGTCAACAACATCATCCGCGAGGAGCAGAACCGCTCCGGCGCCATCGAGCTGTCGATGCCGACCCTGCAGTCGGCCGAACTCTGGCAGGAAAGCGGGCGCTACGACGCCTATGGCAAGGAAATGCTGCGCATCAAGGACCGCCAGGACCGTCCGATGCTCTACGGCCCGACCAACGAGGAAATGGTCACCGATATTTTCCGGTCTTCCGTCAAGTCCTACAAGGACTTGCCGCTGAACCTCTATCACATTCAGCTGAAGTTCCGCGACGAGATCCGTCCGCGCTTCGGCACCATGCGCTCGCGCGAATTCATGATGAAGGATGCCTATTCCTTCGACATGACCCGCGAAGGCGCCGAGCATTCCTACAAGAAGATGTTCGCGGCGTATCTGCGCACCTTCGATCGCCTCGGCCTGCGCGCCATTCCCATGCGCGCCGACACCGGCCCGATCGGCGGCGACCTCAGCCACGAGTTCATCATCCTGGCCGAGACCGGTGAATCGGAAGTCTATAGCCACAAGGATTTCGTCAACTTCGATATCCCGTCGGTCGACACCAACTTCGACGACGTCGCCGGTCTGGACGCGATCTTCAAGAAGTGGACCTCGGTTTACGCCGCCACGTCGGAGATGCACGACGAAGCCGCTTTCGACGCCATTCCCGAGAGCGATCGTCTTTCCGCGCGCGGAATTGAGGTCGGCCATATCTTCTACTTCGGCACGAAATATTCCGAGCCGATGGGCGCCAAGGTGCAGGGCCCCGACGGCAAGGAACACGCCGTCCACATGGGATCCTACGGTATCGGCCCGACACGCCTTGTTCCCGCCATCATCGAGGCCTCGCATGACGAGAACGGAATCATCTGGCCGGCCTCTGTCGCGCCATTCGATGTCGTCGTGATCAACATGAAGGCCGGCGACGCCGCTTGCGACGCCGCCTGCGAGAAGATCTACGCAGAGCTCTCCAAGGCCGGCGTGGACGTTCTTTATGACGACACGGACGATCGCGCCGGCACCAAGTTCGCAACCGCGGACCTGATCGGCGTTCCCGTCCAGATCATCGCCGGCCCGCGCGCGGTCGCGAACGGCGAAGTGGAAGTCAAGGACCGCAAGACCGGCGCCCGCGAAACGATGACCATCGAAGCGGCGATCAACAAGCTCCTGGGCTAAGAAAAGCCTGGGCTAAGAAAAAGAAGGCGGGAGGCTAAATGGCAGATGCAGCGGTGAGCCAGCAGGGTTCCAAATCCGGCTCGGCTGCGGCCAGCAGGCCATTTTCCGCTTTCGAGCGACTTGTGGCGTGGCGCTATCTGCGCGCGCGCCGCAAGGAAGCCTTCATCTCGGTCATCGCCGGCTTCTCCTTCATTGGCATCATGCTGGGTGTTGCCACGCTGATCATCGTCATGGCCGTCATGAACGGTTTCCGAACCGAGCTGATCTCGCGCATCCTCGGCATCAATGGTCACATGATCGTCCAGCCGGTCGATGGCCCGTTCACCGACTACCCGGCGCTGACCGACAGGCTAGGCGCCGTCCCCGGCATAAAGGTGGCGCTTCCGCTGGTCGAAGGCCAGACGCTGGCCTCGGGCGCGGGCGGCGCCGGAACAGGCGCGCTGGTGCGCGGCATCCGCGCCGAGGACCTTTCCAAGGTCAAGACCGTCTCCGACAACATCAAGAGCGGAGATGCCGTCGGGTTCGCGGCGGGGCAGGGTGTCCTGATCGGGTCGCGCATGGCCGACCAGCTCGGCCTGCAGGCGGGCGACACCATTACGCTGATATCACCGGAAGGTGACGTGACGCCGATGGGCGTCAACCCGCGCGTCAAGTCCTATAAGGTCTCTGGCATCTTCGAGATCGGCATGTCGGAATACGACGCGACGATCATCTACATGCCGCTCGAGGAAGCCCAGCTCTATTTCAACGCCGAAGGACTGGTGCAGTCGATCGAGCTCTTCGTCGACAACCCTGACAACATCGACGAGCTGCGCCCGAAGGTGGAAGCGGCCGCCGGTCGCCAGATCGCCATCACCGACTGGCGCCAGCGCAACCAGACCTTCTTCTCGGCGCTTCAGGTCGAGCGCAACGTCATGTTCATGATCCTGACGCTGATCGTTCTGGTCGCTGCGCTCAACATCATTTCCGGCCTGATCATGCTGGTGAAGGACAAGGGCAGCGACATCGCGATCCTCAGAACCATGGGCGCGACATCGGGTGCGATCATGCGCATCTTCTTCATGACGGGCGCCGCGATCGGCCTCGTCGGCACCTTCGCCGGCGTGCTCCTCGGCGTCATCGTCTGTGTCAACATCGAGACGATCCGCGAATTCTTCTCCTGGGTGTCGGGCACAGTGCTGTTCGATCCGCAGCTCTATTTCCTCAGCCAGCTGCCCGCCAAGATGGAGGTCGGCGAAACTGTCTCCGTCGTCGTCATGGCGCTGACGCTGTCTTTCTTCGCGACAATCTTCCCCGCATGGCGCGCTTCTAAGCTCGATCCCGTGCAGGCCCTGCGCTACGAATAAGGAATGCTGATTTCATGAAGCGGAATACCGTTCTCAAGCTTTCCGGCGTCGAGCGTCACTACGGCCAGGGGGATACGCAGCTTTCGATCCTGAAGAAGGCCGATCTGACGCTGAACAGTGGCGAGATCGTTGCTCTCGTGGCGCCGTCGGGCACGGGCAAGTCGACCCTGCTGCATCTTGCAGGCCTGCTCGAACATCCCGATGGCGGCGAAGTCACGATCGGCGGCCATGCTTGCAATGGCCTCTCCGACGATAAGCGCACGGCGATCCGCCGCAGCGAGATCGGCTTCGTCTACCAGTTCCATCACCTGCTTCCAGAATTCTCGGCGCTCGAAAACATCATGATGCCGCAGATGATCGCGGGTCTGCCGCGCAACGAGGCAAAGGCGCGGGCAGGGCAGTTGCTCGACTACATGCGCATCGGCCACCGCGGTGCCCATCGTCCGGGTGAACTCTCCGGCGGCGAAAAGCAGCGCGTCGCGATCGCCCGCGCCGTCGCCAATGCGCCGAGCCTTCTGCTCGCCGACGAACCGACAGGCAATCTCGACCCCGAGACCGCCAGCTACGTCTTCGAAGCTTTGGAGGCTTTGGTGCGCCAGTCCGGCCTCGCGGCGCTGATCGCCACCCACAATCACGACCTTGCGGCCCGCATGGACCGCCGCGTCACCATTGCCGATGGCAAGGTCGTGGATTTCTGATCCCGACCGGCGGCCGAGAGATAATCGGCCGCCACGACAACAGTCGTCTCACTCGCCAAACCCGCAGGCCTTCTGGCCGACCTCGTCCTGCCAATCGCTGACCGCGATCGTCTTCGGATCGATCGTCGACGTCTTGCCCTTTGGCACCACCTTGCCCGTCAGGATATTGTAGTCGCACTGGCGGTTCTCGTCGGTGTCTAGAGTGTCGTAATAGCTGTAGGTGTAGCCGGCAACGACGAACTGTTCGTCGCGAAAGGCGATCGTCAGCGTCTGTTCCCAGCGGTTGCGGCCGATGGCTGAGTTCTGCGACGAAACCGCGATCGACCCGCCCGGCCGAGCCTCGATCGAGGGATCCTGCCCGAACATGCCGTCTAGGCTGCCATTGCCCCAGATCTTGCCGGGTGCCGCAATGACGAGGCGTTGCAGCGAGTGGCTCTTAACCTGCAAATAGAGATAGATCCCGATGTCGTCTCCTGGCTCTGGCGGTGCGACCAGCAGGGCCAAATCGTTGTTGCCGTCACCGTTCCAATCGCCTGTCGCCCCGGCGATGATCGCGGCCGGGTCGATCTGCTCGGCCTGGGCTGAGGCGGCGCTGGACGCGAGTGCGAGGATTAAGACAAATTTAAACATGCTTTTCTCCGGAGGGTCGCTCTGACGAAAGCGAAAAAGAATCCTGTTGACAATAGAACAAGAGCGGAACAAATTAGCAACATAAGAGCACAGGAGAGCCAAATGACTGATATGATCCGCGATATCGCAGCATTCACCTCCATCGCAATGTTCATTGCCAGCTTCTCTTTGATCTGCATGGCAATGTGAGAATAACGGGGACCGCATGGCTGTCATGCGGTCCAATGGTACCCGCCTCTCTAGACATCGTCCTCCCTAAATCCGACAATGCATCCGATTCATACGAATGCGCGGAAAGGCATATCATGGCGGGCACGGAAGACGGCGCGAACGACTTCATCGGCGGTACGCCGGGCTTCGTTCACCTGCGTGTTCACTCGGCCTTCTCGCTGCTTGAGGGGGCGCTGCCGCTCAAGAAAATTCTCTACAAGGCATCGAGCGATAGCCAGCCGGCGATCGCCATCACCGACACCAACAATCTGTTCGTCGCCCTCGAATTCGCACAGAAGTCGATGGACGAAGGTCTGCAGCCGATCATCGGCTGTCAGGTCTCCATTGACATGGAGGACGGGCTGGAGACCGAGCGCCGCGGCGGCCAGCAGCAACTGGCGAAGCTGCCGTCGATCGTGCTGCTTTCGGCCACCGATGCAGGCTACGAGCGGCTGGTGGATCTCGTCAGCCGTGCCTATCTCGGCGGCGAGGGCGCCGGGCAGGCGGTTCACATCAAGGCCTCCTGGCTGGACGAGCTTGGCACCGAGGGCCTGATCGCGCTGTCAGGCGCATCGACCGGCCCGATCGATATGCCGCTGAAAGAGGGCCACATCGCGCCGGCCACGGCCCGATTGCTGTCTCTGAAGGACAAGTTCGGCGATCGGCTCTACATGGAGCTTCAGCGGCAGGGAACCTACGACAAGCGCCACGAGCAGCGTGTGATCGGCCTTGCCTATGAGCATGAGATCCCGCTGGTCGCAACCAACGAGGCCTTCTTCCCGACCCGTGACGATTATGACGCGCACGATGCGCTGATGGCCGTGGCGCACAACGCCATCGTCTCCGACGACACGCGTTTTCGGCTGACGCCGGACCACTATCTGAAGAGCCGCGCCGAGATGGTGAAGCTCTTCGCCGATCTGCCGGAGGCGCTTGAGAATACGGTGGAGATCGCCCGGCGCTGCTCTTTCGTCTTGAAGACACGCAAACCGATCCTCCCGCGCTTCACCGGCGCCACCGCGGACCCGGAGGAGGCGGAGCGCGAAGAGGCGCTGGAGCTCCGCCGCCAGGCTGTCGAGGGTCTCGACATGCGCTTGCAGACGCTCGGCATGTCGGCGGGCTATGAGGAAAAGGATTACCGCGACCGCCTGGAATTCGAGCTCAGCGTCATCGAGCGCATGAAATTCCCGGGCTACTTCCTGATCGTTGCCGACTTCATCAAGTGGGCGAAGCTGCAGGATATTCCCGTCGGCCCCGGCCGCGGCTCCGGTGCGGGCTCGCTGGTGGCCTATGCGCTGACCATCACCGACGTCGATCCGCTGCGCTTCTCGCTGCTCTTCGAGCGCTTCCTCAATCCGGAACGCGTCTCGATGCCCGACTTCGATATCGACTTCTGCCAGGATCGCCGCGAAGAGGTCATCCGCTACGTGCAGAAGAAGTACGGCCGCGAGCAGGTGGCGCAGATCATCACCTTCGGTTCGCTTCAGGCCCGTGCAGCCCTTCGCGACGTCGGCCGCGTGCTGGAAATGCCATACGGCCAGGTCGACAAGATCTGCAAGCTGGTCCCCAACAACCCCGCCAACCCGACACCATTGTCGAAGGCGATCGAGGAAGAGCCGAAGCTGCAGGAGGAGGCCGACAAGGAACCCGTCGTCGCCCGCCTGCTCGACATCGCACAGAAGATCGAAGGTCTCTACCGCCACGCATCGACCCACGCCGCCGGTATCGTTATCGGCGACCGCCCGCTGTCCAAGCTGGTGCCGATGTACCGCGATCCGCGCTCCGACATGCCGGTCACCCAGTTCAACATGAAGTGGGTCGAGCAGGCCGGCCTCGTCAAGTTCGACTTCCTCGGCCTGAAAACGCTGACGACGCTGAAGGTCGCCGTCGATTTCGTGGCCAAGCGCGGTATCAAGGTCGATCTCGCTGCCATCCCGCTCGATGACAAGCTGACCTACGAGATGCTCTCGCGCGGCGAAACGGTCGGCGTGTTCCAGGTGGAAAGCGCCGGCATGCGCAAGGCGCTGATCGGCATGCGGCCGGACTGCATCGAGGACATCATCGCGCTCGTGGCGCTCTATCGCCCGGGTCCGATGGAGAACATCCCGACCTACAACGCCCGCAAGCATGGCGAAGAAGAGCTCGAATCGATTCATCCGACCATCGATTACCTCTTGAAGGAGACACAGGGCGTTATCGTCTACCAGGAGCAGGTCATGCAGATCGCTCAGGTGCTCTCTGGCTATTCGCTCGGCGAGGCCGATCTTCTGCGCCGCGCCATGGGTAAGAAGATCAAGGCGGAGATGGACCAGCAGCGCGAGCGCTTTGTTGTCGGCGCCGTCAAGAACGGCGTGTCGAAGCCGCAGGCCGACAACATCTTCGAGCTTCTGGCGAAGTTCGCCAACTACGGCTTCAACAAGTCGCACGCCGCTGCCTACGCCATCGTGTCCTATCAGACGGCCTACATGAAGGCGCATTATCCGGTCGAGTTCCTCGCCGCATCGATGACGCTTGATATGTCGAACACCGAGAAGATCAACGACTTCCGCCAGGATTCCAAGCGCCTCGGTATCGAGGTTATCGCGCCCTCGGTGCAGACCTCGTTCCGCCACTTCCAGACTGGCGACAACCGCATCTATTATGCGCTGGCGGCGCTGAAGGGTGTCGGCGAATCGGCCGTCGATCATATCGTCGAGGTGCGCGGCGACACGCCATTCGCAAGCCTTGAGGATTTCTGCCTGCGCATCGATCCGAAGCAGGTGAACCGGCGCGTGCTGGAAAGCCTGATCTTCGCGGGCGCCTTCGATTGCTTCGAGCTCGATCGCGCAGAGCTCTCGGGCGGCATCGATCGCATCATGGGCTACGCCCAGAATGCCCAGCAGGAGAAAAACAGTGGCCAGATGGGGTTCTTCGGCGCGTCGTCGGGCGCGGGTCCGGAAAAGATCTCGATGCCGGCCTTCTCGCCCTGGCTTCCCTCCGAGCGGCTACTGAAGGAGTTCCAGGTCCTCGGTTTCTATCTGACGGCCCATCCGCTCGACAGCTACAGTAGCGTTCTGGAGAAGATGCGCGTCCAGACATTCGGTGATTTCGCAGCAGCCGTGAAGCAGGGCGCCACCAATGCGCGCCTCGCCGGAACCGTCATCTCCAAGCAGGAGCGCAAGACGCGCACCGGCAACAAGATGGGCATCATCGTCTTCTCGGATTCCTCCGGCCAGTTCGAAGCGGTGCTTTTCTCGGAGATGCTCAATCAGTATCGCGACATGCTGGAATCGGGAAAATCCTTCGTCATTACCGCCACCGGCGAGGAGCGACCGGAGGGCATCGGCCTGCGCATCCAGACGATCCAGTCGCTGGAGGAGAAGTCGCTGCAGATGCAGAAGGCGCTGCGCGTCTATGTTCGCGATTCCGGCCCGCTGCGCGCCGTCGCCGCCCACCTCAACGCCAGAGGCGACGGCCTCGTCTCCTTCATCGTTATCAAGGAGGATGGAAAGCGGGAGATTGAGGTGGAACTGGCGCAGAAATACAGGATCACGCCGGAAATCGCCGCCGCCATGCGCTCGGCGCCCGGCGTCATCGATGTGGAGCTGGTCTAGCCGCGCGTCAGTGTGATGAAGTCGGTGCCCTGACCGGTCTCCGGACCGACGCCGGTGTCGGAGATCGTCAGCGTCGAACCTGGCGTCAGCATCGAGTCGATCCGCTGCCTGGTGTCATCCGGAATGGTGATACGGCCGAGCGCGCTGAGGATCGGCGTGCCCGAGATGATCGAGCTTTCCATGGTGCTGATACCCAGGCGCTTCATCGTCTGACTGGTCAAGGTGTTGGGCAGCGTCACGCCCAGCCACTCGGTGGTGCCGTCGTCGAAGTTCACTTGGTGCGCGCTGAAGAAATGGGTTCCGAGGGCAAGTTCCGGTTCACTGATCGTCACCGGCGCCTCGAACACGGACCGGAAGCCCTGCCGCACCATGATCACGCCGTTCGGCGGCTCGCCCTTGCCGGCGGCGCTATACACCGCACGCAGGAGATCGTCACTGATTAGTGACTTGGCGGCGTCAGGGTTCAGCGGATGCTGTTTCTTGAACTCGCCTATCGCCTGCACCGTTGCTGGCCCGAGATAGCCGTCGGCGTTGCCAACCTCAAATCCGAGCTCGGCGAGATAGGTCTGCAAGTCGATGATCGTCTCGCGTTGCGCACGGCGGGTGATCAGGATCTTCACCGGCTGATCGTTGACTGGCGCCACGATCGGCTGCACCTGCAGCCGCGGCATCGCCACTTCGTTCATCGCCACCTGCACCGGCAGCGCCCCGATTGCCGGCCTGAGTTCGACATCGGACAGAAGCGGCGCCGGTGGCGGCGCGTGCGGGCTGAAGAGCATCGGATGGTCGACCGGCTCCGGGGCGAGCTGCGCATCGGTGATGATAACCGGGACTCCCATCTCGGTCATCTTGTAGAGCTGCTTCGCGAACGCGTCGGGCATGCGCACGCAGCCGTGCGAGGCGGGATATCGTGGCACCGAGTTCGACTGGTGAAGCGCGATGCCGGACCATGTCAGCCGCTGCATGAACGGCATCGGCGCGCCGGAGTAGATGTTGGACTCGTGGTAGGTCTGCTTCTCGATCACAGAGAAGATGCCGCTGGGCGTGGTGTGGCCGGACTTTCCGCTCGATATCTTCGACGTGGCGATGACGTCGGTTCCGTCATAGACGGCCAGCGATTGCTTGCTCTTGGAAACGAAGATCTGTAGCGCCCGCGCGTCCGTGGCGAACGCGGGATGCACGAGGGCGGTGGCCGACAGCAAGCCGAGCCCGAAGACGAGACGCGAGAACATTTGAACCCAACCGATACGCAATACTACGTTCCGGATCGTAAGGCTCGAAGCTTAAGGAAGATTTGAAATGGGCGATGCCGAATAGGGCTCACATATTATTGATTGCGCTTGTTTCCGAACGTATAGCCGGTCTCGACCGTGCCTTTGCCGAACTTGTCGCGAAGCTTGTCCATGGCGGCTTCTGCCGCAGCACGTCGCCCGGATTGCACGTCGATCAGGTCGGGCGGATCGGCGCGCGTGGGGTCGCAAAGGTCGGTCACGCCGATGCCGATCAATCGGAACTTGGTTCCGTCAGTCTCTTTCTGCAGCAGTTCTATCCCGGTGCGGAAGATGCGGTCGGCAAGCTGCGTCGGGTCCTCCAGCTTGCGGTTGCGCGTGCGCGACTTGAAGTCCGCCGTCTTCATTTTCAAGACGACCGTATGGCCGGCGATGTCGCCCTTCTTCAGACGCCAGGCCACCTTCTCGGAGAGATTGCGCAGCACGGGAACGAGCTCGTCATAGCGTGAAATGTCGTCGAAGAAGGTCGTCTCGGCCGATACGCTCTTGGCGGGATCGTTGAGATGCACGTCGCGGTCATCGATCCCGCGCGATAGCCGCGACAGCCGTTGCCCCATAGTGCCGTAGCGGCGCATCAGGTCGGTTTCGTCCATGGTTTGCAATTGGCCGATGATGCGGATGCCGTCGGCTTCCAGCGTGGCGGCGAACGCCTTTCCCACACCCCAGATCGTCGTCACCGGACGCGGCGCGAGAAACGAAACCGCCTCTTCGCGGCCGATCACTGAAAAACCCCGCGGCTTCTGCAGGTCGGAGGCCACCTTCGCCAGGAACTTGCAGTAGGACAGCCCGATCGAAACGGTGATGCCGATCTCCTTCTCGATGCGGCGCGCGAGTTTCGCAAGCGTGCGCGCAGGCGGGTCGTTGTGCAACCGCTCGGTGCCACCGAGTTCCAGAAACGCCTCGTCGATCGAGAGCGGCTGCACCAGCGGTGTCAGCTCCTGCATCATCGCCCGCACCTCGCGGCCGACCTTGACGTATTTCTCCATGTCGGGCCGGATCACCACAGCCTGCGGGCAGGCCTCGAGCGCCTTGAACATCGGCATGGCCGAGCGCACGCCGTAGATTCGCGCCACATAGCAGGCCGTCGACACCACCCCGCGCTTGCCGCCGCCGATGATTACAGGCTTGTCCGCGAGTTCGGGATTGTCGCGCTTCTCCACCGAGGCATAGAAGGCATCGCAGTCGATATGCGCGAGCGTCAGGCCGTAGAGCTCGTCGTGGCGCACGAGGCGAGGGCTGCCGCAGGCGGCACAGCGTCGCCCCTCCGCCTTCTGCTCGGCAAGGCAGTCGCGACAGAAGCCGGGCATCTTGGAAGAGTTGGTGGTCATCGATGGGAACAAAGGTTGAACATCGCGACATTACGCTCTAAGTTCGAGAGTCTCAAGAGGATGTCGGCGCTTATGCGCTGCTTTTGCCCGGCGTCGTCGTGGTCGAGAAATGCCGCCGCATCAGTTCGGCCGCATGCGTCCAGTCGGAGGCTTGTACGATTGTTCCGGTGGGCGGCGGTGCGAATGGCTTGAAATCGGCATTCGCCATCATGTTGAGCAGCAGGCACTCCGGCACATGGTCGGCAACGGAAAGGAGGTTGCGTTGGATATCGTCGATAAAGGCGACAGGCAGATCCCGGCGGTCATGCAGCGCGGCCACGATCGGGCCCTTTGGCTGTTCCGAGGCGATCATGTCGAAGCACAGATCGAACCGGTCGAGAAGCCTCCGGCGCACCTCGTGATGGCGCGGCGGCATGGCCGTGAGAAAGACGATGTCGGCATCGGCAGCCAGCCCATGCAGCGTCTCGACGGCACGCGCCGCCGGCTCCTGCCACAGGTCCTGGGTCTCGAAGAACATCTCGTGAAAGCGGTCGAATGCCTCGCGGTCCATTTCCGTGCCGTCGAGCACCGAGACGATATTGCCGTGCAGCCGGAAGGAGCGCGGCAGGAGATCGTAGTCGTGCGAGCGAAGGAAACGGGCAAGCGGCGAGAGAAACTCCAGCACCACCTCGTCGATATCGCAGACGATCAGCGGACGATCACCGAGACGAACCTGCGAGGGATCGGTGACCACGCTCATCGTCAATATTCCCCGGATCCGAGGCCGGCAGGGGAGAAATGCTGCCACGCGGCGTTGAGGGTCTCAGGCGGCGTGTTGGTCGCCTGGCAGAAGGCCAGCGCCGTCGGCTCATGCTGCATCAGGAAATCCATCATCGCCGACAGGAAGCCGGGATCGTTGATCGCGTTCCTGATCTGCGCCGGCTCGACCCCCGTCAGTGCTAGGAAGCGGTCGAACAGATCCGGCTCGTTCGCCAGCCAGGTGATAACAGCGATTGCGATCTCCTGCGGATCGGCGGCGCGTTGCTTTGAAGTCTTGAAGTTGCTCTGCATTTCCTGCGGTAAATTACCTATTTTTCAACTAAATACCGATAGCGTGCCGCAATCGGTTTCATGGGTCGATGTGTGTCCGGATCATATCCGGGCCGCAAATCGGTTTTCATGACGGACTTAGGATCGCGTTCCATGCCCAAACAAGTGATGATCGTAGAGGATAACGAGCTCAACATGAAGCTCTTTCGCGACCTCATCGAGGCGTCAGGTTACAGGACGATCCAGACCCGCAACGGTATGGAAGCGCTGGATCTTGCCCGCAAACACCGCCCGGACCTGATTCTGATGGATATCCAGTTGCCGGAGGTTTCAGGCCTTGAGGTAACCAAGTGGCTGAAGGAAGACGATGAGCTTCACGTCATCCCCGTCATCGCGGTTACCGCCTTCGCCATGAAGGGCGATGAAGAACGCATTCGCCAGGGCGGCTGCGAGGCTTATGTCTCCAAGCCGATCTCCGTTCCGAAATTCATCGAGACGATCAAGACCTACCTGGGCGATGCCTGATAGATCGGAAAGAAGCCTATGACTGCGCGCATCCTCGTCGTCGACGATATCCCGGCAAACGTGAAGCTGCTCGAAGCGCGGCTGATCGCCGAGTATTTCGACGTGATGACGGCGGCCGACGGTTACCAGGCGCTGGCGATCTGCGATCGCAACCAGGTCGATCTCATTCTGCTCGATATCATGATGCCGGGCATGGACGGCTTCGAGGTCTGCGAGCGGCTGAAGTCCAACCCCAAGACCTCCCATATTCCTGTCGTCATGGTAACCGCGCTCGATCAGCCGGCGGACCGCGTGCGTGGCCTGAAGGCCGGCGCCGACGACTTCCTCACCAAGCCGGTGAACGATCTCCAGCTGATCGCCCGCGTCAAGAGCCTGCTGCGCCTGAAGACGCTGAGCGACGAACTGCGCATCCGCGCCCAGACGGCGCACACGATGGGCATCGACGAATTGCTGCGCGCCGATCAGCGCGGCGAGGAGGGTGGCCAGATCATGTTGGTCGACGGCCGCGCCAATTCGCAGGAGCGGATCATCAAGGCGCTGAAGCCGATCGGCAACGTGTTTGCCATTTCGGATGCACAGGCTGCAGTCTTCGAGGCATCGGAAAACCCGTTCGATCTCGTGATCGTCAATTCCAATATCGACGACTACGACCCGCTCAGGCTTTGCTCGCAGCTCCGCTCGCTGGAGCGCACCCGTTTTCTGCCGATCCTGATCATCACCGAGCAGGGCGATGACGAGATGGTGGTGCGTGCGCTCGATCTGGGCGTCAACGACTACATCGTCCGCCCCGTCGATCCGAACGAGCTGGTGGCGCGCAGCCTGACGCAGATTCGCCGCAAGAATTACAATGATCGCCTGCGCGCCAACGTGCAGCAGACGATCGAGCTCGCCGTCACAGATCCGCTGACGGGCTTGAGCAATCGCCGTTATCTCGACAATCACATCAGCACGCTCTTCAACCGCTCGATGGCGCGCGGCCGTCCCCTGTCGGTGTTGATCGCCGATATCGATCGCTTCAAGCAGATCAACGACACCCACGGCCATGATGCCGGTGACGATATCCTCAGAGAATTTGCAAGCCGCGTTCGCTCGACGGTTCGTGGTGCCGATCTGGCCTGCCGCTATGGTGGCGAGGAGTTCGTCGTCGTCATGCCCGATACGTCGCCGGAGATCGCGGCCTCGGTGGCTGAGCGCCTGCGTGGCGTTATAGAGAGCGTACCTTTCGTGGTGAAGGGCACGGGCCAGGAGCTGCAGGTCACGGCATCCTTCGGCATCGCCTCGCGCACGCCGCAGGTTATCACGCCGGGACATCTGCTGAAGCAGGCCGATGTCGCACTATACGAAGCGAAGAATGGCGGTCGCAACCGAGTCGTCGCCGCAGCCTGATCCCGGCTTCGGCGGCTTAACGCCCCAGGCTCGCATAGAACATTGATCATCCACAGAAAGTTGAACGAGGGCCGGTCCGGCCGCGTGCGCGCATTAGCCGCAAGTAGTAGTGCCGGATTTCGACCATGGCGCCGCCTGGCCCCACCGGTCTGCGCCAGCACAGAAGCTGTCGGCCTCAGAAGAAACCGTGAGGATTGATCACATTGCTTGGTTTGGTCGGCGGATTTTGATGGTTTTCAGGCGCTTTCACCGATTTTTGATGGTGAAGACTACTGGCTTATATTGTCCGTCTATTCTTGATGCCAGATCCTATTCTAGCGCGAGATGGCCGGAAATCATGCGAAACGGCGTCCCAAATCGGGACTTTTAACCATAAAATCAAGCTAATAAATCTCATCATTAAGAATTTGTTGATTTTCTTTCATTTTCGCGCGAATGATCAATACATAGAAATAAGCACTCCGCATACGGGGTGCACCGATACCCCATGATGCTCAGGTCCGCCGCATCTCCTGGGTCGTGGGGTCGGTCGGTCGGCATGCAACATCTGCGGTTCCTCGTGCCGCGTTGCCTGTTGGCCGACCCCCTTTCGCAAAACGCCGTCCTCTCCGTTGAAACGGGCAGGGCGGCGTTTTCATTTGTCGCTTTCGCATCGTGCCGTCTGCCGACTGTATCGCAGACAACAAAAAAGCGCGCAGCCTGCTGGCGCGCGCTTCTAAGCGGTCTACAAGATCAAGAAATTACTTGATCTTGGTTTCCTTGAACTCGACGTGCTTGCGAGCAATCGGGTCGTACTTGGTCTTCGTCATCTTGTCCGTCATCGTACGGCTGTTCTTCGTCGTGACGTAGAAGGAACCTGTGTCGGCTGTCGACAGCAGCTTGATCTTGATTGTTGTAGCCTTGGCCATGGTCGTCCTGCCTTTAATGAAATGAAAGCCGTTGGAATCCGTCTAGGCGCCTCGGCTAATTCTGGCGCGAAACTACGAATCTAGCTTGAAAAGTCAACCCCGCTTTCGAATGAAAAGCAGTCTGCCCGCCGAAAGCACTGCATAAACGCCGAAGAAACCGGCAATCGCCCAGGCAAAGCCGTTGTTTCCGGCCACATCGATGGCCGCACCGATGACTTGCGGGCCTGCAACAGTACCCACGGCATAACAGAAGACGAAGGCGGCGTTGGCCGCGGCTAGGTCGGAGCCGGTGAGCCGCGAGCCGAGATGGCTCAACCCCACCGTATAGAGGCCGGCCACGCAGCCTCCCCAGAAGAGCAGCACGCCCGCCATCATCACCCAGCTGTGCGAGAGCACAGGCAGCATCAGAGAGCCGATAAGGCCCATGAAGGCCATGCCCGCGAGCAGGGGGCGCTTGTCCTTCATCTTGTCGGAGAGCATGCCCACCGGTATCTGGAAGATCATGTTGCCGATGCCCATGACCGTCAGCAGAAGGGCGGCTTGGGTTTCGGTAAAGGCGGCGCGCACTGCGTAGATCGGAAACAGCGCCAGCCCGCCGGCTTCCACCGCACCGAAAATGAAGACGGCCGCCGTGGCGCTCGGCACCAGGAAGACGTAGCGCATGAAATGCAGCTCCGGCTTTTCTTCCAGTACCGGGCTTTCGTGGCGTGCGACGAAGATCGGGATGGCGGCCATGAGAATGGCACAGGCGCCGACGGCGAAGGGCAGGATGCCGTCGCTGCCGAGAACGGAGAAGAGCAGGGGACCCGCGGCGAAGCCGAGCGACAGCACGGTCGCATATATGCCGAGCACGAAGCCGCGTTTCGATGGCGGAGAAGCGGCGTTGATCCAGAATTCGGAGAGGATGAACAGCGTGGTCGTGGCGCCGTGAAAGGCGAAGCGCAGCGGAAACCACATCCAGAAGTCCTGCGCATAGTAGAAGCTGACGGCGCTGATTGCCGACACCACGACTGCCCAGAGCATCGTCTGCGCCACGCCATAGGCGTGGGCGAGCTTCGTGGTGATCGGCGCGGCCACCATCGCCGCGACACCAGCCATCGCCGTGTTGAGGCCGATCAGGGTCGAAGGGATGCCACGCTTCTCAAGAATGATGCTCAAGAGCGGCAATCCCAGCCCGATCGCAATGCCGACCGCTGAGATCGACGAAACGGCGGCTACCAGAGACGGCCAATGGATTTCTTCGACATCGCCCGGTGTGCCGTTTCGCGGCTGAGACATATATCCACCCCTCCAGAACTGCTGCGCACAAACGCGACCCGAAAGCCACATCTGCCCCCATGGTCATACCAGCCTCAGAAGACGGGCCAGACCCAGATGACGTGTGTGCTTTACTAGATGAACAAGGTTGGCTGCAATGATCTGATTGCGGTGGACGAGATTCAGTCAAGTAAGCCTACCATCGCGCGCGTTGACATCGTGCCTGAACAGAGTTCACGGCACATCGGCGCTGCTACACGCCAAATATGTCGTGACGGTGAATGTTCAAGGCAAGTCTTCAGCCTTGATGTCGACGCCCGGGGATTTCGTACTGATCCTGCTCGTCGCTGTGTCCGCCGAAACCATGCATCTTCAGCGCCCATTGCAGCCCGATGACCCCGCCCTTGATCGGCTGGATGATCAACAGCGTGGCGAGCAGCGTCAGCGGCGTCCAGATCGTGAAGGTGAGCCAGAGCGGCATCGGCCAGATGAGGTCGGTCATCATGTAGCCGGCGATGATCACGTGGCCAACGATGACGATGGTGATGTATGGCGGCAGGTCGTCGGAGCGGTGGTGATGCATGGCCTCGCCGCAGGCGGCACAATTGTCCACGGGCTTCAGATAGGCCCGGAAAAGTCTGCCGCTGCCGCAGGCAGGGCACCGGCCAAGCATACCGCGCTTGATCGATTGGCCGAGCGGGCGCTTGGTCTCTTCAACATCGCCGTATTGGATCGCCTGGCCGTTTGAGGTGGTCGTCATGACTGCACGTCCTTCCCGGCGTCCCAAAACGCCTATCGACGCCCTCTCGGGGGTCTTGTCCCGGCCTGTTTGCGCGCGCGGCTTGCGTCGCGTCGGCCGCCCTTGTGGAACGAACGGACCGCGGTGGGCATCTTGCGCCCCTCGCTTACCATCTCGAACCGAAGCGCGCCGGCCAGCGGAATGGCTTCCACCAGCTTGACCCTGACACTGTCCCCCAGGCGATAGCCGAGACCGGTCTTTTCGCCGGACAGTGCCTGATGCGCCTCATCATAGATGAAGTAGTCCATTCCCAGTGTAGATATAGGAATGAAGCCGTCCGCTCCATAGTCCGGAAGGGCGACAAATAGTCCCGATTTCGTCACACCTCCCACGCGCCCATCGAATTCTTCGCCGATCCGGCCGGCCAGATGGTGGGCGATGAGGCGATCCACGGTCTCGCGCTCTGCCGCCATGGCGCGGCGTTCGAAGGTGGAAATCTCGGCTGCGATATCATCGAGCGCCGCTTCCTCCTCGGGCGTGATCCCGCCCGCGCCGAAGCCGAGCGAACCCACGAGCGCGCGATGCACGATCAGGTCGGCATAACGGCGGATCGGCGAGGTGAAGTGCGCGTACTTCATCAGGTTCAGGCCGAAGTGCCCGATATTCTCGGGGCTGTAGATGGCCTGGCTCTGCGAGCGCAGCACCATCTCGTTGACCATCGTCTGGTGCGGCGTATCCTCGGCCTTGGCGAGGATGCCGTTGAAGTTGTTGGCGCGCATGTTGCCGCCCTTGGCGAGCGAAATGCCGAGCGTCGCCAGGAACTCCCGCAGGATTTCCTGCTTGGCGAGCGACGGGCCGTCGTGCACGCGATAGATCAGCGGCTGCTTCTTCTTTTCCAGCGTCTCGGCGGCGGCGACGTTCGCCTGGATCATCATTTCTTCGATCAGCTTGTGCGCATCGAGACGCGGCGGCACGACCACGCGATCGACCGTGCCGTCAGGCTTCAGCTGGATCTTGCGCTCCGGCATGTCGAGCTCGAGCGGCTGCCGGCGCTCGCGGCCCCGCTTCATCACCTCGTATGCATGCCACAGCGGCTTCAGGATCGGCTCCAGCAGCGGCCCGGCCTTGTCGTCGGGGTTGCCGTCGATCGCGGCCTGCGCCTGCTGGTAGGAGAGCTTGGCAGCGCTCTTCATCATCACGCGATGGAATGTGTGCCCGGCCTTGCGGCCTTCCTTGGAGAAGGTCATGCGTACAGCCAGCGCCGGCCGGTCCTGTCCCTCGCGCAGCGAGCAGAGATCGTTGGAAATCCGCTCCGGCAACATCGGCACGACGCGGTCGGGGAAATAGACGGAGTTGCCGCGCTTCAGCGCCTCGCGGTCGAGTGGCGAGTTCGGGCGCACGTAATAGGAAACGTCGGCAATGGCGACCGTGACGATCACGCCGCCCTCGTTGTCGGGCGAGGGGTCGAGCTCGGCATAGACGGCGTCGTCGTGGTCCTTGGCGTCTGCCGGATCGATGGTGATCAGCGGCACGTCGCGCCAGTCCTCGCGATGCGACATGGTCGCCGGCTTGGCATCGTCGGCTTCGGCGACGACGGCTGGCGGGAAGATATACGGGATACCATGGGCGTGGATGGCGATCATCGAGATCGCCTTTTCCGAAGCCACCGAACCGACGATCGACAGGACCTTGGCGCGCGGCAGTCCGAAGCTGCGCAGCCGCGCGACTTCGACCTCGACCAGATCGCCGTCCTTGGCGCCGCCCTTGTCATCGGGGTCGATCAGCATTTCCTCGCCGCGCCGCTCGATCGGCAACAGCCGCCCGCCGCCGCCAGGCGCGTCCTTGAAGACACCGAGCAGCGCGCCGCGGCGCTTGTCGAGGATCTTGATGATGCGCGCCGTGTAGGCCGGGCCGCCGCGATCCGTCGCGGCAAAGATCTTTGCGAGAATGCGGTCGCCCATGCCAGCAACCGGCGCCTTGCCCTTGCCGTTGCGGCCGGCAGGCGATGATGATTGGCGGATGGCGACGGCGGGCGCCACGCCCATTTCGTCCGGCCATTCCGCCGGCCGGCCGATCAGCTCGCCGTCCTTGTCGCGGGTGGTGATGTCGAGCACCGTCACGGGCGGCAGCGCGCCGGGGCGGATCAGCGACTTGCGCGTCTTCTGGAGCATGCCCTCCTGCTCGAGATCGCGAAGCAGCTGCTTGAGCTCGACACGACTGTCGCCCTTCAGCCCGAAGGCCTTGGCGAGTTCGCGCTTCGACGCCTTCTGGGGGTGATCGGCAATGAACCTCAGGATCACTTCGCGGGACGGCAGCGCGCCATGCTCAATATTCAGCGGCGCGACCGAAGGCTCCTTGCTCACGCGCCCGATCTTGTTGGGGCGCTTGCCCGGGGCCTTCGAATTGTCGCGCGGAATTCTGCTCACTCGTCGCTCTTTTTCTTCTTCGCCGGTGCCTTCGCCTTGGCGGCGGTCTTTGCTTTAGCCTTCGGCTTGGCGGCCGATTTTGCGGGCTTGGCATCGTCGGATGCTGCGGCCTTGGCCTTCGGCTTCGCCTTGCCCTTCGCGGCTGGCGCCTTGCCGGCCTTGGCCGTGATCAGCGCGACGGCCTCTTCGACGGTCAGTGCCTGCGGATCGGTGCCCTTCGGCAGCGTCGCGTTGACCTTGCCCCAGTTCACATACGGGCCGTACTTGCCGTCGCGCACGGTGATCGCGCCGCCGCCATCGGGATGCTCGCCCAGTTCCTTCAAGGCAGCCGCCGTCGCCCGGCCACGGCCTGGACCCTTGGCAACCTTCTCGGCGATCACGGTCACGGCCCGGTTGAGGCCGATGCTGAACACGTCCTCGACGCTCTCAAGGTTCGCATAGCCGCCGTCATGCAGCAGGAACGGTCCGTAACGGCCGATCCCCGCCGAGATCATCTTGCCGGATTCCGGGTGCTTGCCGACATCGCGCGGCAGCGAGATCAGCGCCATCGCCTTTTCATAGTCGATGTCCTCGGGCTTCCAGCCCTTAGGCAGCGACGAGCGCTTGGCTTCCTTGCCGTCGCCACGCTGCACGTAAGGCCCGAAGCGACCCGAGCGCAGCGTCAGTTCTTCGCCGGTCACCGGGTCGGTGCCAAGCGCCTTCGGTTCGTTCAGCGCGGCACCTTCGGCTTCCGCGCCGCCCTCGGAGGACAGCTGGCGGGTATAGTTGCACTCTGGATAGTTCGAGCAACCGACGAAGGCGCCGTATTTGCCGAGCTTCAGGGACAGGTTGCCGGTTCCGCAGACCTGACAGATGCGTGGATCGCTGCCGTCCTCGCGCTTCGGGAAGACCAGCGGCGCCAGCGATTCGTTCAGCGAGTCGAGCACGTTGGTGACGCGCAGTTCCTTGGTGTCCTCGATCTGGGCAAAGAAATCCTTCCAGAAATCGCGGAGGACCTGCTTCCAGTTCAATTCGCCGGCCGAAATGCGGTCGAGCTTCTCTTCCAGATCGGCCGTGAAGTCGTATTCGACATATTTGGTGAAGAAGCCCTCGAGGAAGGCCGTCACTAGCCGCCCCTTGGAGTGCGGGATCAGCTTGCGCTTGTCGATGATCACATATTCGCGGTCGCGCAGCGTTGCCAGTGTCGCGGCATAGGTGGAAGGACGGCCGATGCCGAGCTCTTCCATCTTCTTGATCAGGCTTGCTTCCGAATAGCGCGGCGGCGGTTCGGTGAAATGCTGGGTCGAGTTGACCTTCTGCCGCGCGAGAGCCTCGCGGGCATTGATCTCCGGCAGGCGGCCATCCTCGTCGCCGTCGTCGCTCTGCTCGCCATCTTCCTTCTGGTCGGTATAGGCGGCGATGAAGCCGTCGAAACGGATGACAGAGCCCACGGCGCGCAGGCCCGCCGTCTCGCCGCCGTTACTGGCGGTGATCTCGGCCGTCGTGCGCTCGATCTCGGCCGACGCCATCTGGCTGGAGATGCCGCGCTTCCAGATCAGATCGTATAGCTTGAGCTGGTCGGCATCGAGATACTGGCGAACCTTGTCCGGCGAGCGGTTGAAGTCCGTCGGGCGGATGGCTTCGTGCGCTTCCTGGGCGTTCTTCGCCTTGGTCGAATAGAGCCGCGCCTTCTCCGGCAGGTAGCGCTGGCCGAACTGGTCGATGATGGCGCTGCGCGCCGCGTCGATCGCTTCGGGCGCCATCTGCACGCCGTCGGTACGCATATAGGTGATCAGACCGACGGTCTCGCCGCCGATGTCGAAGCCTTCATAGAGCTTCTGCGCTACCTGCATGGTACGCGATGCCGAAAAGCCGAGCTTCGACGATGCGGCCTGCTGCAGCGTGGAGGTTGTGAAGGGTGGTCCGGGGTTGCGCTTGACGGGCTTCGCCTCGACGGTGTCGACGACATAGGAAGCGCCTTCGAGCAGCGTCCTGAGCTTGCCGGCCTCTTCGCCATTGCCGATCGCGCGCGGCTGCAACCGCTTGCCATTCGCCGCAACCAGCTTCGCCTCGAATTCGTCACCGCGCGGTGTCTTCAGGATCGCCGAGAGGTTCCAGTATTCCTCGGAGATGAAGCGCTCGATCTCGGATTCGCGGTCGCAGACGAGGCGCAATGCCACCGACTGCACGCGTCCCGCCGAGCGCGCGCCCGGCAGCTTGCGCCACAAGACCGGCGAAAGGTTGAAGCCGACGAGGTAGTCGAGGGCGCGGCGCGCCAGATAGGCGTCCACCAGCGGCACGTCGATATCGCGCGGATCGGCCATGGCATCGAGCACGGCCTTCTTGGTGATCGCGTTGAAGACGACGCGCTTGACGGTCTTGCCGCCGAGCACGCGCTTCTTGTTGAGCATATCAAGGACATGCCAGGAGATTGCTTCGCCCTCGCGATCAGGGTCGGTTGCGAGGAACAGGCCGTCGGAGGATTTCACCGCGTCGGCGATATCCTTCATCCGCTTGGCCGAGGCCGTATCGACCTCCCACAGCATTTCGAAATCCTGGTCGGGCAGCACGGAGCCGTCCTTGGCGGGGAGATCGCGGACGTGGCCGAACGAGGCGAGCACCTTGTATCCGGGTCCCAGATACTTGTTGATCGTCTTGGCCTTCGAGGGCGATTCCACCACTACAACATTCATGATGATTCTCTAAAAATGGATGCCAGCCGGCCTATATCAGGGCAGAGGACCTGCCATGTCACGGTCGCCGGTTCTCCGACATGGACAGGGAATTCGTTTCGGTCAAGTGATTTAAGCGCATTTTTACGCATTGCAACGCGTTGCAACCATTGGACGCTGAAAACGATATTGCAATTTCTGATTATTGCGATATCGTTTTTTGCGTGTGGTCAAGGCTGGTTTGAACAGCCCAGCAATCCGGGTACGAGTCCATTCATGACGGCGAAGTACGCAAAGAAAGACACCGGCCGATCAGGCTCTCGCGAGAACATCGCCTTCATCAGGCAGATGCTTGCCGAGTTGCGTCAGCTAGCGGAAAAGGAAAAGGCTGACATGCTCTGCTATCTGATAGAGATGGCCTATGTCGAAGCCGGCGATCTCCACGCCCGTATGTAAGGCTTCACGGTTCCATTGCAATGGAGACCAGCCCTCCCGGATGCCTGTGCAGCCGTCCTGCGATATCGAGTTCGAGCAAGACCAGATAGACGGCAGCGGCCCCGAGACCGGTGTGGCGGATGATGTCGTCGATCTCGACAGGCGTCGGCCCGAGCGCGTCGGCGATACGGGCGCGATCGCTGTCATCGGGCGGTTGTGCAGAGAAGCCCGAGCCACGGTCCGGTTCCTCCGCCATCGGCGCGTCGAACATGTCGAGTTGCGACAGCGGTGCCAAAGCGCTGATCACATCGTCGGGCGCGGTCACGATCATGGCCCCGTCTTTCAATAGGCCGTTGGTGCCGTGACAGCGCGGGTCGAGCGGCGATCCCGGTACGGCAAAGACCAGACGGCCGAACTCCGCCGCGAGCCGTGCCGTAATCAGCGAGCCGGACCGCGTCGCCGCCTCGACGATAACCGTCCCCAGCGAGATGCCGGCAATCAGCCGGTTGCGCCTCGGGAAATCACGCGCCCGTGGCTCCCAGCCGAACGGCATCTCGCTGACGGCAAGGCCGTTTCCGTTCCAGATCTCGTCGAGCAGTCCGGCATTCTCGGGAGGGTAGGGCTGGTCAAGCCCGCCGGCCATGGCCGCGATCGTGCCGGTATCGAGACTTGCCCGATGCGCTGCCGTGTCGATGCCGCGCGCCAATCCGGATATGACGACATAGCCCGCTCGCCCGCAGTCGCGCGCGATCATCGCCGCGAACTTGGCGCCTGATATCGAGGCGTTGCGCGAGCCGACGATACCGACGGCAGGCGGCGCGGTCGCGGCGAGATTACCTTTCACAGCCAGAAGAGGCGGCGCCCCGTCGATCTGCTTCAGCGCCTGCGGATAATCCGGCTCGCCGATGCCGACGAAACGCGCGCCGAACCTTTGTGCCGTTTCCAGTTCCTTGAGCGCCTCGCTCTCCGTGGCGATCCGGATCGCCCGTGTCGCGCCGCCGCGTGCCGAAAGGCCGGGCAGGGCGGCAAGCGCTGCTTCCGCCGAGCCGAAATGATTGATGAGATCGCGAAAGGTGGCCGGGCCGACATTGTCGGAGCGGATGAGACGCAACCAGGCAATCCTTTGCCTGTCCGTCAGCGCAATTCCCTTTGGCTTTGCGCTGCGTGCGTCCATCTATCCTATCCCTTTGCCCCGATCTTGCTTTCCGTGCCGCTTAGTAGGCGGCTGATATTGGCCTTATGCTTCCAGTAGGAGATCACGGTCATGATCGCCATGATCGCTGCAACCTTCTCTGCACCCAGTATCCACAATGCAACCGGAATGACAAGCATCGCAAGCAGCGCGGAAAGAGAAGAATAGCGGGTCACGAAAGCAACGCCGAGCCAGACGGCCGCAAAAGCCAAAACCATCAGCGGCGCGACGCCGAGAAGCGTGCCGATGTAGGTGGCGACACCCTTGCCGCCCTTGAAGCCGATCCAGACGGGGAAGAGGTGTCCGGTAAAGGCGAAGAAGCCGGCAATGACGGCGGCTTCCGGGCCGAAGAAGTAGGAGACGATCCACGCCGCCGCCGATGCCTTCAGCGCGTCGAGCAGCAGCGTTGCGGCCGCCAGCTTCTTGTTGCCGGTTCGAAGAACATTGGTCGCGCCGATATTGCCCGAGCCGATGCTGCGCACGTCGCCGAGACCGGCGGCGCGTGTCAGGATAAGCCCGAACGGAATGGATCCCAGGAGATAGCCGATGGCGGCGGCCGCCAGCGCGATTTGCCAGGTGATCTGCCACGTCATGAGATCAGCGCCCATGTTCCCCCACTTCTTCTCTTATAATGTATGCACGCAGTCTATGACGTATGCACGCACTGGCCGGCGACGTAGGTCGCCACCGCCCGTCCGCTGAAGCGCGCGTCTTCGAACGGCGTGTTCTTCGAGCGCGAGAGAAGCATGTCCTTGGCGACAATCCAAGGCTCCTCGAGATCGATCAGCACGATATCCGCCTTGGCGCCGGGCTTCAGCGTACCGGCATCGAGACCGAAGATTTGTGCCGGCCGCGTCGACATGGCATCGATCAGCCGCATCAGGCTCACATGCCCGCTGTGGTGCAGGCGAAGGGCTGCTGCGAGCATCGTCTCGAGCCCGACCGCGCCGTCGGCCGCTTCGCCGAAGGGCAGGCGCTTGGTGTCGACGTCCTGCGGGTCGTGCGAGGAGACGATAATGTCGATCGCGCCCTTGGCGAGCGCATCCACCATCGCCACGCGATCGTCTTCCGAGCGCAGCGGCGGATAAAGCTTGAAGAAGGTGCGGTACTCGCCGATGTCGTTCTCGTTGAGCGCCAGATTGTTGATCGAGATACCGCAGGTCACATTCGCACCGCGTCTCTTGGCAACCTCGATCGCCTCCACGGATTCGGGCACCGAGATCATCGCCGCATGGTATTTGCCGCGGGTCAGCGCCGCGATCCGCAGGTCGCGTTCCAGCGGGATCAATTCGGTCTCCCTGGGAATGCCGCCCAGCCCGAGCCAGCTTGCGAACAGCCCCTCATTCATCACGCCGCCTGCGGCCAGATGCTGGTCGCGCGTCTCGCAGGAAATCACCGCGCCGAATTCGCGCGCATAGGTCATCACCCGGCGCAGAACCTGCGCGTCGTGGATGCTGGAGCGGCCGTCGGTAAACGCCACCGCGCCGGCTTCCATCAGCATGCCGATCTCGGTCATTTCCTCGCCGGCCAGATGCTTGGTGATCGCCGCTGCCGGATAGACGTTGACAAGCGCCTTGTCGCGGGCGGTCTTCTTCACGAATTCGACCAGCGCGATGTCGTCGATCACCGGATCGGTATCGGGCATCATGATGATCGAGGTCACGCCGCCGGCAGCCGCGGCCCGGCTGGCGGATTCGATCGTCTCGCGATGCTCCGCGCCGGGCTCGCCGATATGCACGCGCGCATCCACGAGACCCGGAGCTGCGACAAGCCCTGTGCAGTCGCGGACGACGGCACCATCAGGCACGGCTTCGCCGGCTGCATCCTTGCCCGACGCGACGATCACGCCGTCCTTGACGATGATTGTTCCGACTTCATCGAGATTGCGCGAGGGATCGACGATGCGAACGTTGTTGAAAACGATCGAGTTGCTCATGCGCCGGCTCCTTCGCTGCGGGGCCCCTGGTTCTGTGAGATCAGCAGCGCTTCCATCACGGCCATGCGCACGGCGACACCCATTTCAACCTGTTCGGCGATCACGCTCTGCGGCCCGTCCGCGACCTCGGAGGCGATTTCCACCCCGCGGTTCATCGGCCCCGGATGCATGACCAGCGCATCCTCCTTCGCCGCCTTCAGCGTTTCCGCGTCGAGGCCGTAGAAATGGAAATATTCGCGCACCGACGGCACGAAGGCGCCCGACATGCGCTCGCGCTGCAGCCGCAGCATCATCACGACGTCGGCATCCTTCAGGCCTTCCTTCATCGAGTGGAAGACCTCGACGCCCATGTCGGCGATCCCTGATGGAAGCAGCGTTGCCGGCGCCACGACGCGAACCCTGGCGCCCATGGCGTTGAGCAGCAGGATGTTCGAGCGCGCCACGCGCGAATGCAGCACGTCGCCGCAGATGGCGACGATGATGCGCGACAGCTTGCCCTTGGCGCGGCGGATGGTGAGCGCATCGAGCAGCGCCTGCGTCGGGTGTTCGTGCTGTCCGTCGCCGGCATTGACCACCGAGCAGGATACCTTCTGCGCCAGGAGGGCGGCAGCGCCTGCACTCGAGTGGCGGATGACCAGAACGTCGGGGCGCATCGCGTTCAGCGTCATCGCCGTATCGATCAGCGTCTCGCCCTTCTTCACCGAGGAATTGCCGACCGACATGTTCATCACATCGGCACCAAGGCGCTTGCCGGCGAGCTCGAAGGAGGCCTGCGTGCGGGTGGAAGCTTCGAAAAACAGATTGATCTGCGTCAGGCCCCTGAGGGTCGACGTCTTCTTTTCTCTCTGCCGACTGATCTTGACGGCCTCGTCGGCCTTGTCGAGGAGAAAGGTGATATCCTGCTCTGTGAGCCCTTTGATACCGATGAGGTGGCGGTGGGGAAAGAAGACCATGAACCTGCCTCTATGCTGTCGTCAGCGGCTCTATAAAGAGTGCGTGCGGCGGCGGCAAGCATGCGCTGTGGGCAAACCGCGCTCTCCCCCTGCAATTTTGTCGCAATTGGGCTAAAGCAGGAGAAGTGTCCAACTTCCGGTTTCCATTTGCCCGCCTCATACTCTAGAAGCGATTCATGACATCCGCTGAAGAAAAACTCGCCGAACTCAACCAGCCGAGCCTGTGGTCCGGCATCAACGCCTACAGGTCCGATCCGCTGATCGTCGACCTCACTGGTGCGTTGCCGCGCGGCATTCGCGATGATCTCGACAATATGGGCCGCTACGTCACCTCGCCGGAAGCGCAGGAGCTGGCGCGCATGGCAAACCAAGGCGTGCCGCAGCTGCGCACCCACGGTCCTCGCGGCGAACGGCTCGATGTCGTGGAGTTTCACCCGGCCTGGCATGCGCTGATGCGCCGCTCCATGTCCGTTGGTCTTCATTCGTCCGTCTGGGACCCGCAGGCCGATGCCGAGGCCAAGGATCAGGCCCACAAGATCCGTGCTGCGCGCTTCTATCTCTCCGCGCAGCTCGAGACCGGCCATCTCTGCCCGATCACCATGACAAGCGCATCCGTCGCCGCACTCTCCGCATCGCCCGCGGTGCAGAAGGACTGGGCGCCGAGGATCCTGTCGCGCAAGTATGATTCGGCAAACAAGCCGGCCATGCAGAAGTCCGCCGTCACCATCGGCATGGGCATGACCGAAAAGCAGGGCGGCACCGATGTCCGCTCCAACACGACGTCCGCCGAAAAGGTCAGCGACGGCATCTATCGTCTGTCGGGCCACAAGTGGTTCATGTCGGCGCCGATGAGTGACGCCTTCATCATGCTGGCGCAGACCAAGGAGGGCATGGGCTGCTTCCTGGTGCCGCGCCTCCTCGAAGATGGTTCGGCCAACGGCCTGCAGTTCCAGCGCCTGAAGGACAAGGTCGGCAACCGCTCGAATGCCTCGTCGGAAGTCGAGTTCAGCGACACCTTCGGCTTCCTGCTCGGTGGCCCCGACGGCGGCGTGCGTACTATCCTCGACATGGTCACGCTGACGCGCCTCGATTGCGCGCTGGCCTCCTCGGGCATCATGCGCGCCTCGCTCGCCGAAGCCGTCCATCACACCCGCGGCCGCAGCGTCTTCGGCAAGATGCTGGTCAGCCAGCCGATCATGACCCGTGTGCTCGCGGACATGGCGCTCGACGTTGCCGCCGCAACCGCGCTCTCCTTCCGCCTCGCCGACGCCTTCGACCGCGCCCGCGGCAGCGCCGAAGAGGCGGCCTATGCCCGCGTCATGACGCCGGTCGCGAAATATTGGTGCTGCAAGATCGCCCCGGCGCTGATCTATGAAGCCATGGAGTGCATCGGCGGCAGCGGCTACATCGAGGAACGGCCGATCGCCCGCCATTACCGTGAAGCTCCGGTCAATGCGATCTGGGAAGGCTCCGGCAATGTCATGGCGCTCGATGTCCTGCGTATCTTGAACCGTGGCAAGGACCTGTTCGAAACCGTCTTCGCCGGTCTCGCACGCGATCTCGGCCCGGCCGGCAAGAAGACCATCGACGTACTCCGTGCCGCCATGGCGCTTTGCGAACGTGATGAAGGCGCGGCACGCCTGTTGGTCGAGCAGCTTGCGCTTGCAGCCGGTGCAGCAGAGCTTTACCGTCTGGGGGCAGGGCGCATCGCCGATGCCTTCATCGAAACCCGTCTTGCCGGCGGCTGGCGTTCCACCTACGGCATGCTCGATAGCCGCTTCGACGCCAGCTATATCGTCGATCTTCTCTATCCGCCGGCATCCTGATGACGACAACGTTGCGCCAAGCCAGGATCGAGGATCTCGATGAGATCTACAATATCTCGCTGGTGACCGGCGATGCCGGGCAGGATGCCACGCCGCTGCATCGCGACGGCAAGCTGATCGGCCACATCTACTCCGCGCCTTACGTGACGCTGAGCCCTGGCACCGCCTTCGTGGCGGAGGACGCCCAAGGCGTCGCCGGCTATATCGTCGGCGTGCACGATACGCTTGCCTTTCAGGCCCGCCTCGAGCGCGACTGGTGGCCGGCGCTGCGCAATGCCTATCCGGACCCCAAGGGCAATCCCGAACTCTGGAACGCCGATGACAAGCGCATTGCCGCGATTCATCATCCCTCGTCGGCGCCATCGGCCATCATCGAGGCTTTCCCCGCGCATATCCATATGAACCTGCTGTCGCGTCTGCGCGGGCAGGGGATAGGAACGAAACTGCTCGACCTATGGCTCTCGCAGGCAAGGGACGCCGGTGTGAAATCCGTGCACCTCGGCGCCAGCGCCGGAAATGCCGCCGGCATCGGCTTCTGGGGCTCGCGCGGCTTCACGCGCCTCGGGCCGCCGCTCGTCGAACCGTCCGAGCGCACCGTCTGGTTCGGCCAGACGCTCTAATCGATGTCGCCGGGCGGCGACATCGGGTTTGGCGGCCATCAATGACCTGAAGACAATCCACAATCTTTCAAGGGGTTCGCCGTTGCCGGTTGGAGGCGGTGTTGTTACTCACCGATGAGTGACACATGAAACCCGAGTCCCTGATGCTGAATGACCCCATGCCTTTGACCCCCATCGCGAGCGCACCGCAGGCCGAACCGGAAAAGCGTGTGCGTGACCGTGGCGCGACTGAAAAGGCGATCCTCAACGCCGCCAAGGCGCTGCTCGCGGAAGAGGGGTTCCAGAACTTCGGCATCAACGCGGTGGCGCGCAAGGCTGGCTGCGACAAGCAGCTGATCTATCGCTACTACGGCGGCCTCAACGGTCTGGTCGACGCGATCGGCGCCGATCTCGGCACCTGGGTAAAGGACCGCATTCCCGAGGACACGGGCGGCATGTTCCTGCTGACCTACGGCGACCTGATGGAGCGTCTGTCGCTGCTCTTCCTCCAGGCGCTGCGGGACGACCCGCTGATGCGCCGCATCGTCGCCTGGGAGGTGTCCGAAAACACCGAACAGGTCCGTCGCCTCTCGGAAGCGCGCTCGAAAGCACTGGCCGCATGGCTGGAGCGCATGCGCGGCTCGCTTGCGCCGCCAAAGGGTGTCGACGCGGTCGCCGTCAATGCGATTCTGATCGCCGCCATCCAGCACATCGTCCTTTCGGCCTCCGCCGGCGGTCAGTGCGCCGGCCTGGCGCTGAAGGCGTCGAAGGATTGGGACAAGGCCGAAGCGGCCCTGAAACGCATCGTTCGCGGCGTTTACGGCTGATCGGCGGCAGAGTTTCCCACAGCCTTCCGCTTGGCCGTTAACCTTAACAAATGGTTTACGTTGCGCCGAGAGAGTTAAGAAGTCAGGTTGCCGGACAGTTTCAAAGTTTTGAGTGTCTGGAACCATGCGAACCAAAATCGCGAGAATCATGTTCCTCGTTGCCGCGATGATGTTCTTTGCCGTGCTCGCGCTCGATATCGCGGTGCCGGCCCTGGTTCTCAGTTTGATGGCATTGTCGACATGGCTGGTCTCGTTGGATCCACCGTTCGGCAAGAGACAAAGAGGGGCGACCGCATGAAGTGGTTCCTGATTTTCTGGGCCGGTCCGATCGTGTTTCTGGCGGGCTGGTACTGGCTTTCCTTTTACGACATGAGCTTCGGCATCTTCATGCTCACGCGTCAGGCCCATGACCTGACGTTCCAGGTCTACGCCAATATTCTCGGCATCCCCGCCGAAACCATTCCGCCGCTGGTCGCTCGCGCCATCGTGGTCGACAGCCTCGTCGTCTTCGCCATCATGGCGTTCCGCAGACGCAGGAAGATCATCGCCTGGTGGCGGGCGCGTCAGGCGTCCGGTTCTTCGAGCGCGGCCCTTCCAAGCAAGGACAGCCTGTCCAGCGCGCCTTGAAGAATAAAGCTCGCGGCCGCCGAATCGATGCGTTCGGCCCGCTTGGCGCGTGATACGTCCATCTCCAATAGCGCCCGCTCGGCGGCAACGGTGGACAGCCGCTCATCCCAGTAGACGAAGGGCAGGGCCGTCTTCTGCTCCATGTTGCGCACGAAGGCGCGTGTGGCCTGGACGCGCGGCCCCGCCGATCCGTCCATGTTCATCGGTAGCCCGATGACAAACGCGGCGACCTTTTCCTTCTCGGCAAAGGCCAGAAGAACCTCGGCGTCGATCGTGAACTTCTCGCGCTTGATGACGGGACGCGGGGTCGAGAATCGCCGGCCGAGATCCGACATGGAAAGCCCGATCGTCTTGGTGCCGAGGTCGAGACCGGCGATTGCCTCTCGCGGCTGAAGCGCGGCCGCCAGTTCCTCGATCGTCAACACCGTCATCGTCGTTTCATCCCGTCAAAAGAAATTGAAGCCATCGCCGCTTTTCTTTGCGACCGTATCGGTTATCTCCATACCCATCCAATCCGGCTTTTGCATCCCCTAATACCTAAGGAGACATTTCATGAAGATCACTTGGCTGGGCCATTCCGCCTTTCGCATCGAGACCGCGAAGGCAACAATCCTTCTCGATCCCTTCCTGACGCACAACGGCTCGTTCGCCGGCCAGGACATCAAGGACGTTACCGCGGGCGTCACCCATATCCTGTTGACCCACGGCCACGGCGACCACGTTGGCGATACCGTCGCCATCGCCAAGGAAACCGGCGCCGTCGTCCTCGCCAACGCCGATCTCGCCTCCTGGCTCGGCACCAAGGGCCTGTCGAAGATCGAGATGGGCAACACCGGCGGCACAGTTCCGCTCACCGGCTTTTCCGCAACCTTCACAAACGCGCTGCACTCCTCCGCCCAGATCACCGAGGACGGCGTCTCCCACGCGCTCGGAAACGCCAACGGCCTGATGCTGCATTTCGACGACGAAGCCTCGATCTTCGCCATGGGCGACACCGACATCTTCTCCGACATGGCGCTGATCAACGAGCTGCACCAGCCCGACATCGGCCTCGTCCCTGTCGGCGACCGTTTCACCATGGGGGGTGCGGTGGCAGCACTTGCCTGCCAGCGCTACTTCAACTTCAAGACCGCGATCCCCTGCCACTACGGCACCTTCCCGATCATCGACCAGACGCCGGAAAAGTTCGTCGCCGGCATGGAAGGCGCAAAGACCGCGGTGAAGGCGATCAAGCCAAGCGAAAGCCTCGCGCTCTGACGCAATCGAACTCCGACCCGACTTGAAAGGGCGGAAATCTGAATGAACGAAAGGCCATGCCCGTTGCACACATCGGGCATGGCCTTTATAGCGGGTGGGAAACGTCCTACCCGGAGAATATGATGTCCGTCGACCTAGCCACCGTTAAGCGCGTCGCGCGCCTTGCCCGTATTGCCGTCTCCGAAGACGAGGCAAACCGCATGGTTGGTGAATTGAATGGCATCCTCGGCTTCGTCGAGCAACTCTCCGAGGTCAATGTCGAAGGCGTCGAGGCGATGACCTCGGTCACGCCGATGCTGATGAAGAAGCGCACCGACGCCGTCACCGATGGCAGCAAGGCCGCCGATATCGTCGCCAACGCGCCTGTCACAGATCAGAATTTCTTCCTGGTGCCCAAAGTCGTCGAATAGGCCATTCCGCCGCTTTCCGACCCCGTTGCCATTCCAGATTTGAAGCGAACCATCATGAGCGAACTCACCAGCCTGACCATTGCCGAAGCCCGCACCAAGCTGCGCGCCAAGGAGATCAAAGCAACCGAACTGACCGAGGCCTATATCTCGGCGATCGAGGCTGCAAACGACAAGCTCAACGCCTATATCAAGGTGACGCCCGAAAAGGCGCTGCAGATGGCTGAAGCCTCCGACGCCCGTCTGGCCGGCGGCAAGGGCGGCGAGCTCGAAGGCATCCCGCTCGGCATCAAGGATCTCTTCGCCACCGAAGGCATCCACACCCAAGCCTGCAGCCACATCCTCGACGGTTTCAAGCCGCATTACGAATCCACCGTCACCCAGAACCTGTGGGACGACGGCGCCGTCATGCTCGGCAAGCTCAACATGGACGAGTTCGCCATGGGCTCCTCCAACGAGACCTCGCATTATGGCGCTGTGATCAACCCCTGGCGCGCCGAAGGTTCGAACCAGCAGCTGGTTCCCGGCGGTTCCTCGGGCGGCTCGGCCGCGGCGGTGGCGGCGCATCTCTGCGCCGGCGCTACCGCCACCGACACCGGTGGCTCGATCCGCCAGCCCGCCGCCTTCACCGGCACCGTCGGCATCAAGCCGACCTATGGCCGCTGCTCGCGCTGGGGCACGGTTGCCTTCGCCTCATCGCTCGACCAAGCCGGCCCGATCGCCCGCGACGTCCGCGACGCCGCCATCCTCCTGAAGTCGATGGCCTCCGTCGACGCCAAGGACACGACGTCTGTCGATCTGCCGATCCCCGATTACGAGGCCGTTCTCGGCCAGTCGCTGAAGGGCATGAAGATCGGCATTCCGAACGAATACCGCGTCGATGGCATGCCTGAGGAGATCGAAACGCTCTGGCAGCAGGGTATCGCATGGCTGAAGGATGCCGGCGCCGAGATCGTCAATATCTCGCTGCCGCACACCAAATACGCGCTGCCGGCCTATTACATCGTCGCCCCTGCCGAGGCGTCATCGAACCTCGCGCGCTATGACGGCGTGCGCTATGGCCTGCGCGTCGACGGCAAGGACATTGCCGACATGTACGAGAAGACCCGCGCCGCCGGCTTCGGCCAGGAGGTCAAGCGCCGCATCATGATCGGCACCTACGTGCTCTCGGCCGGCTATTACGACGCCTATTACATCCAGGCGCAAAAGGTCCGCACGCTCATCAAGCGCGACTTCGACCTCGCCTTCCACGCCGGCGTCGACGCCATCCTGACCCCGGCCACCCCGTCGTCCGCCTTCGGCATCGCCGACGAGGATCTGGCATCCGATCCGGTCAAGATGTACCTCAACGACATTTTCACCGTCACGGTGAACATGGCCGGCCTTCCCGGCATCGCCGTCCCTGCCGGCCTCGACAAGAAGGGCCTGCCGCTCGGCCTGCAGCTGATCGGCAAGCCGTTCGAGGAAGAAACTCTCTTCAAGACGGCCCACGTCATCGAACAGGCCGCCGGCCGTTTCACCCCCGCCAAGTGGTGGTAAGCGGACTGAAAATCAGAAACATGACGATCGCCGACCACATGCTGGTCGGCGAAGTCGGTTTTATGGCATGGAGATCCAGCACATCCTAGATGCGACAAGTGGAGGGAATGTCTATGGCATCGCAGATTGCAGCGCTCGTTGACGCTTTCGATCGCCTGGCCGCCGCGGGTTTCGTGATGGGAGCGGAATGGCAGGCAGTGCACAATCTCTGCCAGGCCCATGAAGGCGAACAGCCCTTCGATTGGGGGCACGCGCTTTGCCATCGCATCGAAGGTGATACGTGGAATGCCGGCTACTGGTATCGGTTGGCAGGCAAGCCTGCTGCCACGGGTTCGTTTGACGACGAGTGGACCGCTATGCGCCCGATATTGCAGGCAAAATAGAAACGCTGCAGCTCTATTGCGACCGGGTCTCGCGGGTATCCGAATTGCTGACGCCGTTGATCCATGCATCTCGCTGGATTTTTATCGAGTGACCTGTTAGGTGCGGTTGCTTTCTATCGGTGGATCACACTTTGCCCGCAAGTCGTATTTCGATTATCGCCCCGACATACAATGAATCGGGAAATGTCATTCCTTTCATCGAGCGCACGAAAGTCGCCCTCCGTGACAAGGATTGGGAGATCATTTTCGTCGACGATAATTCCGCGGATGGTACGGCGCAGAAGATATTCGACTACGCTGCCGATGATCCAAGAATACGCATAATCACGCGTCTCAAGGACAGGGGGCTGGCGAAGTCGAGCATCCAGGGCATGCTCTCCGCAAAGGGTGGTCTGCTCTGCGTGATGGACGTCGATGGTCAGCACGATCCTGAAGTGGTCAAGGATCTGGTCGATCGATTGTATCAGGATGACTTGCATATCGTCAGCGCCTCTCGCCGTCTGGGCGACGAGCGCCAGTCGGATGCACTGTCGCCGTTGCGCAACACGCTGTCCAAGGTCGGAAATTGGCTGAGCAGCTTTGTCCTGGGGCGCCGCCTGGTCGATCCATTGACGGGGTTCTTCGTTATCAGGCGGGAAGTGTTTCTGCGTTTGGCGCCGGAACTGGGAGACGCGGGCTTCAAGCTCCTTCTCGATATCCTCTATGCGCACAAGGAGTTGCGCCACGCCGAAGTGCCCTTCGATTTCCAGGCGCGTCTCAGCGGCGAATCGAAGCTCGACAGCTATGTCATATGGAAATTCGTCACCTTCCTTCTTAGCAAGATGACACGCGGTATCGTGCCGGCGAACCTGATTTCCTTCCTGTTCGTCGGAGGACTGGGCCTCTTCGTTCACTTGGCGGTTCTCTACAGCGCATTGGCGCTGACCGTGCCCTTCATCGCGGCGCAGACCGCGGCGACGCTGGTGGCTGCCACCAGCAATTTCCTGCTCAACAATCTGCTGACCTTCCAGGATCGCCGGCTGCGCGGCTTGAACAAGTTCTGGGGCTATCTGAAGTTCCTTTTCGTGTCTTCGGTCGGTATCGTCGCCAACGTTTCCGCCGCGACCCTGGCCTATGAACGGCTGGTTCATGTGGTCTTCCTTGCCACGTTGGCGGGCATTGCCATCGACACGGTCTGGAAGTTCGTGATCGCCAACAAATTCATCTGGAAATAGGCGAGGCGCATCCCATGCAGTCCAAGACCGTGGATGTCGCGAGGCCTCTCTGGATCATTCTTTCGATCATCGTCTGCCTGCTGGGGCTACGTCAGCTCATGCACCAGTCGATGTTCTTTGATGGCACCATCTACGCCAGCATCGCGCGCAACCTGGCTGAAGGCGCTGGATCGCCGTGGCGGCTTCAGTTCTCCGAGACCTTGTTCTCAGTGTTCTCGGAGCATCCGCCCTTGATGATGTGGCTTGAGGCGATCGGTTTTCTTCTATTCGGTGACACGATCGCAGTCGAGAAATGCTTCTCGTTGATAACGCTGATCGCCAGCGGCTTCATTTTGTTGAGAATTTGGGAAAGGCTCCACGCGGACGATCCGGAGCTTCGTTTGGCTGGCCCCCTGGCTCTGGCCATGGCGCTCATTGCCGGGCGCGTCAGCTGGGGTTTCACCAATGGCATGCTCGAAAACCTGCTGATCGTTATCACGTCTCTGGCAATTTACTGTGTTGTCGTTGCCTACGACAGCGCAGACCGCGGCAAAGCCGTGTCGCGATCGCCGTTGATGATCGCGGCAGGCATATTGGTGGCGTTGGCGCTGATGACAAAAGGCTTGGTTGGCCTGTTTCCGCTTGCCACGCCGGGAATATGGTGGCTGGCATTTCGCCGCCGAAGCCTGATCTCCGTGATCATCGACACGCTGGTCATGACGGCGACGGTTGTCGTTTTCTTCGCGGCGCTCTGGCAGTTGGGCGATGCTCGGGAGGCGATCCAGCGCTATCTCTCGATACAGCTGCTGCCGAGCCTGACCGGCCAGCGTGGTAGCGGAGGCGGCAATTGGAATGCCGTACGCGCCTTCGTGCGCGTCAATGCCTATCCGGCGATCGTCACGCTGATCATCCTCCTCTGTGACCGGCGTTGGGGGAGCCGCCACGAACTGCCTCGCGATATAAGGCAGGCGCGGCGAAAAACGGCGGTCTTTCTGGCGCTCGTTGGCTTTTCCGCTTCTCTTCCGTTGCTCGTCAGCCCGCGGGTCGCCAGCTTCTACTTCAATCCGTCGCTTGCTTACTTCGCCTCGGCATTCGCGATTGTGAGTGCTCCAGCCGTTATCAGAGGTCTGCGAGCGCTGAGCGTGCGGTCATATCGCCGGCTGTCGCTCGGCCTGGTCGCAGCACTTGTTTTGAGCGTCTTTCTGGTCGGATTCAACATCGGTCGCCCGGGCACCAATGGGGACACGATTGCCAATGCAGCGCGCATTGCGGATCACGTCTGCCCAGCAACGGGCGCGTGCGAACGTGTGGTCACCGTCTGCGGTGCCGGTGCCGACGATTGGGCGCTTTACGGCTATCTTGAGCGCCGGCATAAGATCAGCCTTGCGACGATGGACGCCGGCACACGCAACCATATCCTGGTTGACGAAAGCTGCAGCGGCCAAGTGACCGGCTACAGCGACACCGGTCTCCAGCTGTCAAAATATCGACTGCTTCAACGCTGAGGTGATGGAACGGCGCCGCAGCGGCGCCGTTCCCCTGTCACCGGTTATCCAACTGCGAGCGCACCAGCCGCAGCCCGCGTTCGGTAATCCGGTATGGCTGTCCGGTCTGCGACCGTATCGCCTTCAGCCGTTTGAGTCTTCGAAAAAGCTCGAGGTCGAAGCCCGGATAGATCCAGCCATCACGGGTGAGGCAGTTGGCGGCCTCGATCTTCCTTTTGTCGTCGCGTTCGATTTCGATGCGGCCGCCTTGGGCCAGCAAGTGCAGGATGCGCTGTTCGGCGCGTGAAATATCCATGGAGATGTTGATCCGGTCTCGCGCCGTTCAAGGCGCACAAAAACGATCTGGCGTCAGAATAAGACGTCAGGGCTTCGTTCTCGTCGGGCCCATGCGCGCAAGAAAACTTGCGGGCAGGGCCTTTACCGGGTCTCTGATTGCGAGCTCAACATCCGGATTTGATAGGCCGGGGCCGCGCTGGCGTCAAGGTCGGCGTCAAGCAAGCTCCGTCTGCTGCAATGCGGGACAAGGCTAGCCTGACGTCACGGAAGGCTTTCATGTGGCCTGATTCGGTGGTTTACTTTCCTCGGTATTTCGGAGGTTCTGATTGATCACTATTCGCAATGCACATGAGGGAGAGGCCGAAGTCCTGAGCGAGATCGGCCTGCGTGCCTGGCAAAGGGCGATGGCGCCGATCGGCGAGGCGGATGCGATGGCGCCGGCTGCCCGCACGGCATTCCTCAATTTCGCGGAGACCCGTTGGCTGACCATCACGGTCATCGAATGGAACGGCCACACGGCCGGATGGGCCGCTCGCGAAAATCTCGACGAGACGATTTCCGACTTCTGGATCGACCCGTCGTTTACGGGGCATGGCCTTGGCTCGGCGCTGCTGCAGTCGATCGAGAAAGAAGTGGCGGAGCAGGGGCTTGATAGCGTGATGATGCAGACCCACGCCGAGAACAGCGAGGCGATCTCTTTCTTCAAGAAGAACGGCTATGCTATTCACTGGCTGTCGGTCGCCTACAATCCCAAGCTCGACCGCGATGTCCCCTCCGTCGGGCTGTCGAAGCCGGTGTCGTCGCAGGGCAATGGTCCATACGGGGTGTTCTAGATCAATCCAAGCGCCTTGGCCGTGATGCCCGAGACGAGCGCGATCACGGCAAGCAGGTGGAAACCGCAGATCGCCATCAGTTCCGAGCGAAACGGCTCCTTGCGGGTCTTGTGCCGCAGCAGCTGCTGGGCGCTGAGAGCGCCAGGGCTGCCTGCAAGGAAAGCAAGCGTCAGAAGCGTCTTTTCGCTGACGCGCCACTGGCCATAGCGCGCTGCCTGCTTGTCGACGAAGTAGATCGCAAACACCAGCCCGTTCCACGCGGCAAATAGTCCGATAATTTTGGCGATATCAGTGAGAAGCATCGGCGGAGTCTAGCCGCAGCCCGTTAACAACCGAAAAATGCCTGGTGCGCGGCGCGCAACGGCCCAGGCCACGCCGAAAGCCTTGCACCGGCAAGCCATTTCCGTTACCTCACCTGTTGAATAAGATAGCCTCAAAAGAGCATTTCCATGACCCTTGTCGACGTTCGCACGCCTGATCCGAAACGCTTCATTCCCGGCGCCACTGGCGATTGGGAAGTCATCATCGGCATGGAAGTCCATGCGCAGGTGTTGTCCAATTCGAAGCTTTTCTCCGGCGCCTCGACCGAATTCGGCAAGCCGCAGAATTCCAACGTGTCGTTGGTCGATGCCGCCATGCCCGGCATGCTGCCCGTCATCAACGAGGAATGCGTGGCGCAGGCCGTGCGCACCGGTCTCGGCCTGAAGGCGCAGATCAACAAGCGCTCGATCTTCGACCGCAAGAACTATTTCTATCCCGACCTGCCGCAGGGCTACCAGATCTCGCAGTTCAAGGATCCGATCGTCGGCGAGGGCCAGATCGTCATCTCGCTCGGCCCCGATCGCCAGGGCCAGTTCGAGGACATCGAGATCGGCATCGAGCGCCTGCACCTGGAACAGGACGCCGGCAAGTCGCTGCACGATCAGCACGCCACCATGTCCTATGTCGACCTGAACCGTTCGGGCGTGGCGCTGATGGAGATCGTCTCCAAGCCCGACATGCGGTCTTCTGACGAAGCCAAAGCCTACATGACCAAGCTGCGCTCGATCGTGCGCTACCTCGGCACCTGCGACGGCAACATGGACGAAGGTTCCATGCGCGCCGACGTCAACGTCTCCGTGCGCCGTCCGGGCGAGGGCTTCGGCACGCGCTGCGAGATCAAGAACGTCAACTCCATCCGCTTCATCGGCCAGGCGATTGAATACGAAGCCCGCCGCCAGATCGCCATTCTGGAAGACGGCGGCTCCATCGATCAGGAAACCCGCCTGTTCGACGCCGGCAAGGGCGAGACGCGCTCGATGCGGTCCAAGGAAGATGCGCACGATTATCGCTACTTCCCCGATCCCGACCTGCTGCCGCTCGAATTCGACGACGCCTACGTCACGGCGCTGGCCGCCGACCTGCCGGAACTGCCGGATGACAAGAAGGAGCGCTTCGTGCGCGAGCTCGGCTTGTCGATCTACGACGCCTCGGTACTCGTCTCCGAAAAGGCGATCGCCGATTACTTCGAGGCTGTGGCTGAAGGTCGCGACGGCAAGATGGCCGCCAACTGGGTCATTAACGACCTGCTTGGTGCGTTGAACAAACTCGGAAAAGACATTGAATCGACTCCGGTTTCCGCGAGCCAGCTCGGTGGCATCATAGACCTGATCAAGGCCGAGACCATCTCCGGCAAGATCGCCAAGGACGTCTTCGAGATCGTGCTGACGGAAGGCGGCGACCCAGCCGAGATCGTCGAATCTCGCGGTATGAAGCAGGTGACCGATACCGGCGCCATCGAGACGGCCGTCGACGAGATCATCGCCGCCAACCCGGACCAGGTCGCCAAGGCGCAGGCAAAGCCCGCTCTCGCCGGCTGGTTCGTCGGCCAGGTGATGAAGTCGACCGGAGGTAAGGCCAACCCGCAGGCCGTTCAGGCTCTGGTCAAGGCCAAGCTCGGCATCGTCGAGGAATAGTCTTGTACTTCGTCCGCACCGCCAGCGAGCGCGATCTCGACAAGGTTCGCGCTCTCCTGACCGAAACCTTTCATGCGACCTACGACGCCCTGCTTGGCGCGCCGAAGGTTGATGAACTGGTCGCCACCTTGTTTTCGCCCGCGGCGTTGAAGACGCGCATGGCAAACAAGAACGCCGAATTCCTGGTGGCCGACGACGGCAAGGAGATCGGCGGCGTCGGCTATGCGGCCATGTCCGGCGAGATGACCAAGACGGCCATGCTGCATCTGCTTTACGTGCGCCCCTCGCTGCAACGCGAGGGCATCGGCCGCGATATATTCGCCGAACTCGAAACCTGCTTTCCGGCAGCCGAGATCATGCGGCTTGAGGTCGAGCCGCGCAACGAGGCGGCGATCAGCTTCTACCACCGTCTCGGCTTCGCCGACGTCGGCCAGTCCGAAAACAACGGCCCCGGCCAATCCGGCATTCCGGCGCTGATCCTCGAAAAGCCGCTCGCCAGCTATTGAAGCGTTTCCCATGGCCAACGAGATCATCATTCGCGAAGCGCGCCGAGACGATCTGAAGGCATTGATCGCCATGTTCGCCGCCGATGATATCGGCGGTCACGGCGACACGGTATCGCAGGACGCGCTGCCGGACTACGAGCGCGCTTTCGAGACCATCGCGGCCTCTCCCGACCAGACGCTTTTCGTCGCCGAACTGGCCGGCGACGTTGTCGGTACCTTCCAGATAGCACTCACCACGACGCTCACCGGCCGCGGCGCGTCCTTCATGATCATCGAAGCCGTGCAGACGCGGAGTGACATGCGCGGCCAGGGCATCGGCGCCCGGATGATCGAATTCTGCATTGAAAAGGCGAGGGCGAGCGGTCTTGCGCGCGTGCAGCTGATCTCCAATGCCAAGCGCAAGGATGCCCATCGCTTCTATGAGCGGCTCGGTTTCGAGCCCTCGCATCTCGGCTTCAAGATGGTGCTGAAATGAACCGCTTAACCTTCGGAATCACTGGACAACGGGCGCTGCTGGCGGCATAAGCGAAGGATCGAATTCTGGTCCCGCTTGCTCCCAAGGCAGGCACAAGGAAAAGACATGAAAACTCTCCTCCTGCAAATTTTCACCTGGTGGAACGGTCAGACGATCGGTACCCGCTTCGCGACCTGGCGTTTCGGCAAGCGCGTCGGCGAAGACGAATTGGGCAACGTCTACTACGAAGGCGGCACGACCTCGTTCGGTCTTCCGCGCCGTTGGGTGATCTACAAGGGTTACGCGGACGCATCGGCGATCCCGCCGGGCTGGCATGGCTGGATGCACTACCGCACCGACGTCCCGCCGTCCAAGGAGACCTATGTCGCCAAGGATTGGCAGATCGCGCACCGCTCCAACCCGACCGGCTCGCCGCAGGCTTACCGCCCGCCGGGTTCGCTCGCCGTTGCCGGCGAACGTCCGCGCGTCACCGGCGACTACGATGCATGGACGCCCGGCAGCTGATAGCAGCCAGTCCGGCCCGGTTTTTGGCCACAATTGACCTATACCCGCAGAATGGCCGCAGACACTGCGGCCTTCTATTTTTGAAATGCGGTGGAGACGGAAAGATATGAAGCTTCTCACGCGGAACCCCGTCCTGCGTGCAGCCGGGATCGCTCTGGCGCTTGGCTCGTCCTTCCTGCCGCAGGCGGTGTTTGCCGCACGGATCGATAATTCCGTCGCCGTCTTTTCCGGCCTCGACAAGATCACCGGCCGCATCACCACCTTCGACGTCTATGTCAACGAAACGGTGCAGTTCGGCGCACTGCAAGTGACACCGAAAGCCTGCTATTCGCGCGACCAGAGCGAAGCGCAGAAGATCGATGGCTTCGTTGAAGTCGACGAGATCACGCTGGATCGCAAAATCCGCCGTATCTTTACCGGCTGGATGTTCGCCGACAGCCCCGGCCTCAACGCCGTCGAGCACCCGATCTATGACGTGTGGCTGAAGGACTGCAAGGCCACGTCGGACGTGCCAGCGCCCGACAAGGCCGCGAAATAATTTCAGCTGGGGAAATCTAGAATTCGAGATGCGGCGAACCCATCGCCGCTGAGAGGATGTGCTCGTACTCGTCCTTCGGGACATCGATCGCGCCGAATGTTTTCAGATGCTCGGTCGTGAACTGCGTGTCGAGCAGGACGAAGCCCTTGTGTTTCAACCGCTCCACCAGGTGCACGAGGCAGATTTTCGAGGCGTCCGTGCGTCGCGAGAACATGCTCTCGCCGAAGAACGCCGCGCCAAGCGACACGCCGTACAGTCCCCCTACCAGTTGATCGCCATCCCACGCTTCCACGGTATGGGCATGGCCCATGCGGAAAAGCGATGCATAGAGCGATCTGATCGTCTGGTTGATCCAGGTGCTTGGCCGCCCGGACGTTTCCTCCGCGCAGGCGGCGATCACGGCCTCGAAGTCATGGTCGAAGCGAATCTCGAACGGTTTGCGCCGGATCGTCTTGGCCAGGCTTTTGGAAACGTGGAAATCATCGAGCGGCAGAACGCCGCGGAGATCGGGTTCGACCCAGAAGATTTCGGGATCGTCAGCCGACTCGGCCATCGGGAACAGCCCGATGGAATAGGCGCGCAGGAGAATTTCCGGTGTGATCCCTGGAGATTTCCTGCGCGACCCTGCCATTGCGGTTAAGCCGGCTTGCTGGCCAGATAATTTTCCAGCCAGTGGATGTCGTAATCGCCGTTGGCGATGTCCTGGTTGTCGACCAGATCCTGGAACAGCGGCAGCGTCGTCTTGATGCCGTCGACCACGAACTCGTCGAGCGCGCGACGCAGGCGCATCATGCATTCGACGCGGGTGCGGCCGTGCACGATAAGCTTGCCGATGAGGCTGTCGTAGTAGGGCGGGATCTTATAGCCCTGATAGACGCCTGAATCGATACGTACGCCAAGGCCACCCGGCGCGTGGAAGTGCGTGATCGTACCGGGCGACGGCACGAACGTGCGCGCGTCTTCGGCATTGATGCGGCATTCGATGGCATGGCCATGGAAGTGCACCTCATCCTGCGTGACGGACAGGCCGCCGCCGGAAGCGACGCGGATCTGTTCGTGCACGAGGTCGATGCCGGTGATCGCTTCGGTGATCGGATGCTCGACCTGAAGACGGGTGTTCATTTCGATGAAATAGAACTCGCCGTTTTCGTAGAGGAACTCGATCGTGCCGGCGCCGCGATACTTGAGCTTCTTCATGGCGTCGGCGCAGGTCTGGCCGATCTTCATGCGCTGCTCGACGTTGAGTGCCGGCGAGTTGGCTTCTTCCCAGACCTTCTGGTGGCGACGCTGCAGCGAGCAGTCACGTTCACCGAGATGGATCGCATTGCCTTCGCCGTCACCGAACACCTGGATTTCGATGTGGCGCGGCTTGCCGAGGTACTTTTCCATGTAGACGGCTTCGTTGCCGAAAGCGGCAGCCGCTTCGGTACGGGCTGTCGACCAGGCTTCGATCACGTCGGCTTCCGACTTCGCGACCTTCATGCCGCGTCCGCCGCCGCCGGCCGTCGCCTTGATCAGCACGGGGTAGCCGATTTCGGCCGCCGTTTTGATCGCCTCTTCCTCGGTCTTCACTTCGCCGTCGGAGCCGGGAACGACTGGAATGCCGAGTTCCTGCGCCGTCGTCTTGGCGGTGATCTTGTCGCCCATGATGCGGATATGTTCCGCAGTCGGGCCGATGAAGGTGATGCCGTGCGCTTCAAGGATTTCGGCGAACTTGGCGTTCTCCGACAGGAAGCCGTAGCCCGGGTGGACCGCATCCGCGCCGGTGATCTCGCAGGCAGCAACGATCTGGTGAATGTTCAGATAGCTGTCACGCGATGGCGGCGGGCCGATGCAGACGCTTTCGTCGGCCAGGCGCACATGCATGGCGTCGGCATCGGCGGTCGAGTGAACGACGACGCAGGGAATGCCGAGCTCTTTGCAGGCACGAAGCACGCGAAGGGCAATTTCCCCGCGGTTGGCGATGAGGATTTTCGAGACCATGACGTCCGCCTTATTCGACGACCACGAGAGCTTGGCCGTATTCGACGGGGCTGCCGTCCTCGACAAGAATTTCGACGACCTTGCCCGACTTCGGGGCAGGGATCTGGTTCATCGTCTTCATCGCTTCGATGATGAGCAGCGTCTGGCCTTCCTTGACCGTCGCGCCAACTTCGATGAAGGCGCGGGCGCCCGGAGCCGGTGCCATGTAGGCCGTGCCGACCATCGGTGCGCTGACGGTGTTGGCGGGGTTGCGGGCCGGTGCGGCGGCTGGCGCTGCTGCGGCCGGCGCGGCAACGGCTGCCGGCGCTGCGGCATAGGCCGGAGCGCCCATCGGCGCCTGAATGTATTGGGTGTTTCCGGCGCGCGAAACGCGGATACGCAGATCGTCCTGCTCGACTTCAATCTCGGTCAGATCCGTGTCGTTGAGGATATTCGCGAGATCGCGGATCAGTGCCTGGTCGATACCGTTCTTTTTTTCAGCCATGAGTTTTGCCCTGTCTTTTTATGCGGTGACGTTCTTTAGCGCATGTAGCGCCAGAATGTAGCTATATGGTCCGAAGCCGGCGATGACACCCTTGGCAGCGGGCGCGATCATCGACTTGTGGCGAAATTCTTCCCGCGCATGCACGTTGGAGATATGGAGCTCTACAACGGGAATGGAAATGGCGCGGATCGCATCATGTAGCGCAACCGATGTGTGCGTGTAGGCGCCGGCGTTGATCGCAACGCCAATGGCCTTGTCGCCGGCTTCGTGGAGCCAGTCGACGAGCTGACCTTCATGGTTGCTTTGACGGAAATCGATATCGACGCCAAGCTCTCGCCCGGCCGACTTGCAGTCCGCCTCGATGTCCTGAAGCGTCTTGCCGCCGTAAATGCCGGGCTCTCTTTTGCCAAGCATGTTCAGGTTTGGCCCGTTCAGGACGAAAATGGTTTGCGTCATAGAGTGTTCCGTCAAATGTGCGAGGGCAACCTATAGACTCACCAAAGGCTTAAAGAAAGCCCTTTGGACAAGGCATCAGGAATCGCGCCGCATTGTCCACATGGCTGAAGCACCTGGATTCTGGCAATTTGATGGGGGCCGGTTCAGCAGCTGGTCTTGCCGCAGGTTCGCATGTTCTTGACCTTGGCCTCGAGATCGTCATAGCCGACCGCGCCCTGCACGAGCTCGTTGCCGATCACATAGGACGGCGTGCCTGTTATGCCGAGGTTCTGCGCCAGCGAGTAGGTTTCCTGCACGGAAGCGTCGCTCGGGCTCTTGGCCATCTCCGCCCGGATCTGCTTTTCGCTGACGCCGAGAGACTGTGCCGCTTCGATGGCACTTGCCTCGTCGGCGCGTCCGTCGCTGCCGAGAAGTGCAACGTGGAACTTGCTGTACTTCTCAGGAGCGATCTTGCGGAAGGCATCGGACACCTTGTGGGCGGCAACCGATTCAGGTCCGAGGATCGGGAACTCCTTGAGCACGAAGCGGACGTTCGGGTCCTTCTTCAGCATGGTCTGCATGTCGGTCAGGGCGTGGCGGCAGTAACCGCAATTGTAGTCGAAGAACTCGACGATGGTGACGTCGCCCTTCGGATTGCCGATCGTCATGTCGTATTTGGAATCGAAGATCGTCGCCTTGTTTTCCGAGATCGTCGCATTGGCCTTCACCAGACGCGCGGTCTCCTGCTTCTTCTGCAGGGCGTCCTGGACATCGAGCATGATCTCCGGGTTCTCGATGAGATACTGCTTGATGAACTCGCCGAACTCCTTCTTCTGCGCGTCGTCGAGTGCAGCGGCCGGATGGGCAGAGGCAACGGAGGCGGTCAGCGCGAGCGCCGTGAAGATTTTCGGGAGAATGGCCATGATATCCTCGTCTTTGCAGGTGATGTCGGTCGTTCAATGCTTCGGGTATCACAGTCCCATGATCGGAACGCAATGCGAAGCAGCAAAAATACGGCCTATCCCGGCCTATTGAAACAGGAATTCTCGCGCTCGTTATCTGGTCGCGGGATTGTGAAGAACTTACTAATGCGGCATTTGTCGGGCCGCAAAACGAGCCGAAAGAGAAGAGTAGTTGTTTTCCATTTCCAAACGCAGTGCAGTCGAGCCGTTTCATGCAATGGATGTCCTGGCAGAAGCGACGCGGCGGCGCGCAGCCGGCCGACCGGTAATCTCAATGGCCGTCGGCCAGCCCTCGCATCCGGCACCCCGCGCGGCGCTCGATGCTGCGAAGGCGGCACTCGATGACGGCAGGATCGGCTACACCGATGCGCTCGGCATCGTGCGCCTCAAGAACGCTCTGGCGACGCATTACCGCGACCGGCACGGGCTGGAAATCGATCCGGCGCGTGTCGCAATCACCACGGGGTCGTCCGCCGGCTTCAACCTTGCATTCCTGTCTCTGTTCGATGCCGGTGATGCTGTGGCGATTGCCAGGCCCGGCTATCCCGCATACCGCAATATCCTCGGAGCACTCGGTCTGCAGGTCGTTGAGGTGCCCGTTACCGCCGAAACGCATTTCACGCTGACGCCCCAAAGCATCGAGGCAGTCCAAAAGGAAAGCGGTATCCGCCTCAAGGGCGTTCTCCTTGCAAGCCCCGCAAACCCCACAGGCACCGTAACGGGCCGCAAGGCGCTCGCCGAACTGGCGGACTATTGCTCAGCCAATTCGATCGCGTTCATTTCCGACGAAATCTACCACGGGCTCACCTTCGCGGGCGAGGAGACGAGCGCGCTCGAAATCACCCACGAAGCGATCGTCATCAACTCATTCTCGAAATACTATTGCATGACCGGCTGGCGTATCGGCTGGATGGTGTTGCCCGATCGGCTCGTGCGACCGATCGAGCGGGTTGCCCAAAGCCTCTATATCTCCGCGCCGGAGCTATCGCAGATCGCCGCGACCGCCGCGCTTGGCGCTTCCGCCGAGCTCGATGTCTACAAGGCAAGCTACGCTGCCAACCGGGAGTTCCTGATGCGCCGCCTGCCGGAAATGGGCCTTACGATCGCCTCTCCGATGGACGGCGCCTTCTATGCCTATGTGGATGTGACGCGCTTCACCAATGACAGCATGGCGTTCGCCAAGCGGATGCTTTCCGAAATCGACGTCGCCGCGACACCGGGCCTCGATTTCGATCCGCTGGAAGGACACCGCGCCATGCGCATGTCCTACGCCGGCTCCGAACCCGAGATCGCCCAGGCGGTCGATCGCATGGCGAACTGGCTTAAGTAAAGCGAGACGATTTCAAGGCGCTGCGGGCGTTTCCGGACTCATTTTCTGAGCGCCTTGAGAGAGCATTGCCGGCCATTTAGGCCGGCTTGCAGTTCTCGCGATCGAGCTGCGAGACCATCGCGAGCAAGGTTTCCGAAACCGGTGTCGGCACCGAGGTTAGCCTACCGAGAACCACGACCATGCCGACCAGCGGCGTGATCTCCAGCGCCTTTCCGGCAAGCAGGTCCTGCAGCATCGAGGTACGGACGGGGCCGATCTGGCTGGCCTGTTCGAGGCGCTCTTCCACCGACATGCCGACATTGGCCCCAAGCGCCTCGCCAACCGCCTTGACCTCCTTCATCACCTTGCCGATCTGGTCGCTGACCGCGACGTCGGCCATGAGGTCGGACATCGAGGAGCGCGTCAGCGCGCTGATCGGATTGAACGAAGCATTGCCCATCAGCTTGCTCCAGATGTCGTTGCGGATCTTTGGTGATAGCGTGATGTTGAGATCCGCCTTCTGCAGGAGAGCCTGAATGGCCCCGAGATCCGAGGTGATCTCGCCGGAGGGCTCGCCCAGGATGAAGCGTCCCTTGTTGCTGAGCCTGATATGGCCGGGCTCGCTCACCTCCGCGCCCTGATGCGCGACGCAACCGATGACCCGCTGCGGCCCTACAAGGCTCCAAAGCGCACCGCCTTCATCGAGCTCCTCGAATTGCAGTTCGGCGAATTCAGAATGGTCGTCGCGGTGGAAATACCACCACGGAATGCCGTTTAGGATCATCACGACGCGGGTGTTGTCCTTCAACAACCTCGCCATACCCTCGGCGGCGGCGCTCAGCTGATGCCCCTTGAGCCCGGTGATGACCAGATCCTGCGGCGGAAGATCGGCCGGATTGTCCGTGGCCATTACCTTCACGTTGATCGGCGTGTCGGAACCCGCTTCATGCAGCGTCAGCCCGTTGCGGCGGATGGCATCCAGATGCGCGCCGCGCGCGATGACCGACACCGTGACGTCGCTTCCAAGCGACGCCGCGATCTTGGTGGCGATCATTCCGCCCAGCGCGCCGGCGCCGAAAATGCAGATGGTCTTGATGGTCATGAAATCCTATCTCCGCAATCACTTGACGGCGGTAGAGATAGGCTATCTAGCCCCGAAGGCGAATGATTTTTTGGTGTTCAACGATCGCCCGGCAGCAACTCGCTGCGGCGCAATTCGTCGATCGCAGTCACCGCGTCCTCTGCCGACCAGCCGGCCTTCAAAGCAGCGGAAATCATCCGCAACTCTGCTTCGGCCTCGATCTGCAGGAAGAGCGGCTCCAGCGCCTCCTGAGCGGTCACGATGTGATCTTGCGGAGGGGCTATCGACTGGCTGGAAGCGAGCATAGGCATCTGCGCGGTACTCCTCTCGTTTGGGCTGGCTTGAATCAACTTAATGCTCGCTCATCGAAAAAGGTTCCGGATAAATTTTAGAAAAGCCTGCATCTTGTTCTTTCGCCCCGCCTCTGCCTTCTTGCACCCATAGGCTGATGCGCGATTCGGGTCCCGATAATGCGGTGGAGCCCACGAAAAAATGCGCACGAAGGAGATTGCCATGACGAACGCCAAGCCGGGGATTTCCGAGATGCGGCCAAGAATTTCGGTGATTGGCGTTGGTGGTGGCGGCGGCAACGCCATCAACAACATGATCGCGGAAAGCCTCGAAGGCGTTGAATTCATTGCCGCCAATACGGATGCGCAGGTGCTTGCGACCTCGAAGGCGTCGCGCCGCATCCAGCTCGGCGCCCATGTGACCGAGGGCCTCGGCGCCGGTTCGCTGCCCGAGATCGGTCGCGCTGCCGCCGAAGAATCGATCGACGAGATCATGGATCACCTGGCCGGCTCGCACATGTGCTTCGTCACCGCCGGCATGGGCGGCGGCACCGGCACGGGTGCCGCACCCGTCATCGCCCAGGCGGCGCGTAACGCCGGCATCCTCACCGTCGGCGTCGTCACCAAGCCCTTCACCTTCGAAGGCAACCGCCGCATGAAGACGGCCGATGCCGGCATCGAGGCGCTGCGCCAGGCCGCCGATACCGTGATCGTCATCCCGAACCAAAACCTGTTCCGCATCGCCGATGCGAAGACCACATTTGCGGACGCCTTCATGACCGCCGACCGCGTGCTGTTTGCCGGCGTCGGCTGCATCACCGACCTGATCGTCAAGGAAGGCCTCATCAACCTCGATTTCGCCGACGTGAAGTCGGTCATGCGCGGCATGGGCCGGGCCATGATGGGCACCGGCGAAGCCTCGGGCGAAGAGCGCGCGATGAAGGCGGCGGAAGCCGCGATCGCCAACCCGCTGCTCGACGATATCTCGATGCGCGGCGCCAAGGGCGTGTTGATCTCGATCTCCGGCGGTTCCGACATGACGTTGTTCGAGGTGGATGAAGCCGCAAGCCGTATCCGCGACGAAGTGCAGGACGATGCCGATATCGTCGTGGGTGCCATCTTCGACCGCAATCTGGATGGCAAGTTCCGCGTCTCCGTCGTCGCCACCGGCCTCGATGGTGCGGGCGCTGGCGTATCACCTGTTCAGCAGGGCGCAACCATGGTTCCCGGTCTGCCGCCGCGCACGCTGCAGTAAGCCGAAAAGACAATTTCCTTCGATCCGGCCGCGTGCTCCAGCAGCACGCGGCTTTTTTGCGTCTGCAGCCCCGGCAAGCAGCTCCCTTGTGGAAAAGTCGCGGGCTGCACCCTAGATCAGAAGGTGCCCCAAGACGCCCCCAAAGACACCCGAGGGCGCTTCAATTTCCGACGAACATTTCAGGAAAGCACCATGTCTCAAGACAAAAATCCCGTCTGGTTCATCACCGGTTGCTCGACAGGCTTCGGCCGCGAACTGGCCAAACTCACAATCGCCCGCGGCTGGCCGACTGTCGTCAGCGCCCGTGACAAGGCCCGCGTTGCAGATCTCGTGGTAGGCCATGAGGAGAATGCGCTCGCCGTCGAACTCGACGTCACCGACGCCGCGCAGATCAATGCCGCCGTGAAGGCTGCCGAGGAGCGCTTCGGACGTATCGACGTCCTCGTCAACAATGCCGGCTATGGTTATCAGTCGACGATCGAGGAAGGCAGCGACCGCGAGATCCGCGATCAGTTCGAAGCCAATGTCTTCGGTCTGTTCGCCATGACCCGCGCCGTTCTGCCCGGCATGCGCACCCGCCGACGCGGCCATATCATCAACATCACCTCCGTCGCCGGCTTCATCGGCTTCCCCGCATCAGGCTACTACTCCGCCAGCAAGCACGCGGTCGAGGGCATGTCGGATGCGCTTGCCGCCGAAGGCGCGCCCCTCGGCATCAAGGTTACCTGCGTCGAGCCCGGCCCGTTCCGCACCGATTGGGCCGGCCGTTCACTGCGGCAGACCGAGAGCAAGATCGCCGACTACGCGGAAACCGCTGCCGCGCGCATGCGCCAGACGGCAGGCTATAGCGGCCAGCAGCCGGGCGATCCCGTGCGCGCCGGCGAGGCGATCATCAAGATCACCGAGGTCGAGAATGCGCCACGCCACCTCGTGCTTGGCGAATTCGGCTATGGCGCGGTCACGGCCAAGCTTAAGGAGCGCCTGGCGCTGATCGAGGAATGGAAGGATACCAGCCTCGGAGCCGATTTCCCGAAGCAGTGAGCTCGCGTCGTGTCATAAACCGGGCGCCGTGGAGGAAGATGTGATGGTGAAGCTCGTATACGGCCTTGCAGGCTTGCTCATCCTGGCCGGTCTTGTCTGGATGGGGCAGGGCAGCGGCTATTTTCCGTACCCGGCCGAAAGCTTCATGATAGACCAGACGCCTTGGATTTACTGGGGCGCGCTTGCCGTTGCGGCCGGCCTCATCCTGATCGTGCTGACCAAGAGTGTACACGGCAGGCGCTAGAGGGCGTCCTAAACAAAATCGCCGGCTGGAAGGGCGAGAAAGCCCCGCCAGCCGGCGGCAATCGACAGCTTCAATGCGCTCAAGCGCGGCGCAGACGCGCCTCGGGCAGTTCCGGTCGGCTGCCGTCAGGCGCGCGCAGGCCGCGATGCTTGCTGACGAAGATCCACTCGACATTGCCGGGCTCGAACGGCCGGCGCGGATTGCGCAGCGCCAGGCGGCGCTCGGACAGGCTGCGGGGCAGGGTGTCGATCATGTCGTTCATGAAGGTGTCGAGACACTCTTTCCAGCGGGGAGAAACGGCGACATCGACGCCGCCGTAGCGATGAAAATCGGGGTGCTTGCGCGAGTAGCATGCGCCGATCATCCAGGCATGCTGCTGTTTCAGAAAACGCTCTTTAATGGTCATTCGCAGTCTTTTTCATTCCTTGGCGCCAGCGACTCCCTAGCCGTCGAAGCGAGCGATGTTGATCGGCCGTTCCGCTGTCCAGGTGCCATCCGCACGCTGATATTTTGTTTGCAAACCGGCTGCCGATCAAACGATCGATAAGCGACCTGCGGCCGCTGCCGGTGCTTCTACACGAGTAGGAAAAGGTGGCCGAGTGGACGCCGTCGAAGCAGAGCTTGGACGCCATCGTGTTCGGCGACGTGCTACCTAGTCGACATTGATTGTTCCTTCAAGGATTTTCCTGAAACAATTTTGCATGGCTGCATGTCGGACAGCGAAAACCGGTAGCAGCTCCCTCATGGGTTCGCGTCATGGGCGTGAATTTCGCGCGTGGCTGACCTGAAGCTGTAGCCTGAAGGTGAGGTTCTGGTATGCGGCACCGAATGCACTTGCGCGGCGAGGGAACGCTTCATAGGCTCGTTGCGTTGATGGATTCGTTCAACGCTTTTCAGTAGGAATCACATGCGCGCTCAATCGAAGCCGTTCGTTGTTGAAATCAAGACATCCCGCCGTACCGATCGCAGCAAGGAAAAATCCATCTGGGGCAATCTCGACCTCTCTGCCGTGGCACAAGAGGTAGCCGAAGACGTGCCGTTGTCGGCGGCGCCCGCTACGGGTGTCGAGCAAAAAGCTGTCCGATAGAGATCCGGAAGGCGCGCGCCCGCAAATGCGCCGCGTGCCTCGTCGAATTCTGTAAAACCTGAGCGCAGTCAGACCGGATTGCAGGTCATCCCGTTGCGCTGGGCATTGGCGATGCAGTCGTTTCGATTGGAATAGCCTTCCGTCGATGAACCGACGATCCGACCATTCGACGCCGTGCGTCGCCAGCGCCACTGACCATTCGTCTGGTAGATTTCCCAGATATCGCCATTGCCTGCCTTGCAACTCGGCATGTCTCTCTCCCCTTGTTTTGAGTGAACAAGGCTAGGCCATTCCTCCGCCCGTTTCCACGAACCGAATGCAATCGGAAGGTGCGCTTCGCTGCGATGCGGGTTGCACGACAGGGAAGGGCCTACCAAATGTGGCGAACCATCTGGCTCCCTGGGCGTTATTTGAAAACACGCTGAAGGAGAAGATCGATGCCCATGAACGATGATGGAAAGAAGCCGCTGTCGCGCAGCGAGGATTATCGCGATTTCGAAGAGCGCAATATCGACGACGGCTGGCCCTATGCCGACACGGCGGACGGCTCGACCGCCGCCCCTGAAAATCGCGCCTACGGCGAGACGCCCGCGAATTTCGACAGCAGCGACAACCCCGGCTTTCGCATCGACGGCATAGACCGAGACGGCAACGAGAACCGTCTGAAGGATTCGCTGCGCGCCGACACGATCGGCCGGGATGACAGCGACGATCTCGAAGCACGGGTGACCGAAAACATCGAAAACGTCCCTGAAGTCGATATCGACAGCATCGAGGTCCATGCCGACGGCCACGTCGTCACGGTCGAAGGGTCGGTCGAAACGATAGGCATCGCCCGCAAGGTCGAACTCGCCGCCTCCTCTGTCGATGGCGTCCACCATGTGAGGAACAGGCTGCACACGACAGGTGTGGATGCGCATTGATAAGTCGCGCCCTGCCTGCAACTGAAAAGGCCGCCCGCTTGGATAAGCGGACGGCCTTTTCAATTATCGTTATCACGCGGACCCTGATCTGGTCGTTTTCAAGCGCGAGTTCTATTGAAAAATAAAAGTTTTTTCATGAGGTCCGCATTAATCGCCGCCGAAACGCAGTTTGGTAGGGCCGTTTTCGTTCGTCAGCCCAAAGCGTCTACCCCGCATAGCCTCTAGGAGCGCGTAGAGACAGGTCCCAAAATCGAGCTACGCTCGTTTCGCAGCTAACCTCTTCCTCTGAAGATTTGATGCTCATGTGTCGGTTCGATTACCGTATGTGTTGCCTCAATCTTGTAAGACACCTCGTTCACGCGCATGACCTGCGCATGCTCCTCAACGGGCGAGAACAAACTCGGATTGAATACGCAAATATTGCTGCTGCCTGAGAGCGAGCTGCGGTATCTCACTCCATCGAATCCACTTCTTAGAAGAGCGTCGGCGAGTAGTTGCGTCAGTAGATAAGGGCTTCTGTCATCGGGCACGACCGGCGTGCTCATGAGCCTGTCGAGAGCTCGGATCAGCGCATATTCGTCAAGCGTATTCTCGTTGAGTGAGAATTCACCGATATCAGGATTAAAATCCGCAAGTCTAACTAAGGCGTTGCTTCGAAATGCGCCGATCGAGACGGTGTGGGACGGATGGGGGCGGATTTCGGCTACTGCGGTATACAGATCGGCCGCCAGATAAAGAACGGAAACTCCTGCACGGTTCAACCGTCCCATTCCGGCGACCGGCGGTGGAGGGGCGCCGATCTCCGGGCCAAGCCACGGTTGGCGAACGATGTCCATCTCCCATTCGTTTGGAACACGGAAGACCTCCTTCTGCCCCAGCCGGGCGCGGTACCAAAGCTCGTCTGCGGGCAGCTCCTTTGTGATCTTCGCCAGAAATGGCTCAAGCATTGCCAGCAGAGCGGGCTCGACTTGATGAAAGTTTTCGCTACGGAGCCGGATTGCCAACTCGATCAGGGGCCGTGGAACCGTCTTCGATATAGCGAACTGCAATAGGCGTGTGCTCCCATCAAACCCCGCGTAGATGGATATGCCTTTGTCGACGTCTGGGTATGGATCGTCATCCAAGAGAAGCGCGGTGAGGTCGTCGCTGTAGTCTCGGCTCTGATACGGTTCAAGGATTTGATTTTCGGGATCGGCAAGGAGTTCCATCGCGCTATCCGCGCCGCCCCAATGGGGATTGTACTCATGTTCGTCGTAGTGAAACCGTACTAACGCCCTGAAGGTCATTACCATTGGCTCAGCGTCATCTGGGTCCCGGACCTTGGCATCTTGCGTGCCGCAACGTCCGCACAGCCCGATAACGTGCTTCAAGTTAATGCTACGCTTAAGGCTCTCGTGGCGAGCGCATTCGATACAAAGGCTCACGCGCGGTTCGTCGTCTATCAATTCCATGGCGTATTGCTCTCTCCGAGATGGCTATTGGGTCTCATGACTCGGTGGCAAAACACGAACCTGTCGTCTGGCCACCACGCGGTTGGTCGGGCTTGGCCGAGCGTAGTGCAGGTAGTCCTATCAAATGGGAGCGGACATCAGGCATCTGTCATCGTAGAAAATCCGACAGCTATAGGTTCAGCGTAAAAAAGTGGAAAGCACAGACCAATGCTGTCGGCTTGGTCGCCGAGGCTGGTCGTGACGGCGGCACATATGCACACAAAAAAGCTTTATGAATTGGTGCCGCGACGTTGCATGGATCGATCTAGCTCCAGCCCACGCGGCAGCGCCTGGGCGACAGGGCGCTGCCGGAAAGGCCGCCACGGCGGCAGTAGGGGAGGCTACTTCTTCAGCCAGTCGATTAGTTCCTGACCTAGAAGCGCCGCGCTGATCTCTTCGTCACTCTTCTCCACAAAGGCGTCCAGATCGCGGATGATGACGACCCCGGTGTTCTTGAACCGGGCTCCGATCGTCTTGAGGAACTTGAACTCCACGGAGTGCTCGCATGCGCCAATGAAGAGGAAGTAGACGTCGTCTCCGCGGTTCTCGGAAGCTTCGAGCACGCGCACTGTCCTGCCTACGTCCGAATCCGCGTTCTCCCCGTCCGTGACGAAGATTACGATCGACTTCTTCTTCTCGCGGAAGGTCGGCTTCTGCGGCTCGCCCCCGAAAAACCGGCTGATCGCCTGCAGCACGCCGCCCTGTTCGTTCTGTGGAAGCCATCCGAAGTACTGCAGGTTCCTCTCAAGAACATAGCTATAGGTCGTTCCGCCATTCCAGCCGGGAACCTTTTCCACCACGTTGCGCTGCACGTACCCCTTCGCGTCCTCCGGGCGGACGGTGCCAACCCTATGGACGGTGTCCCGGCCGCCGCTGAACGTGAAGACGTCCATGGCCCCGTCCGGATCGAGGACCATGCCGTATGGAACCAGCCGCTCGATCAGCCTGCTGGTCGTGCCTTCCTCGTGTTCGTGTTCGAAAGAGCCGGACACGTCGATGTCGAAGATCAGGTCAGCCTTGATATCCGACGCAACTCCGGCCTTGTCGAGCGAGAGCCGCAGGCTCGTGGCGGCCTTGTTGAGGTCAAGCCTCAACGGGCTCCCCGCGATCTGGTTGTTCATGTCTTCCTCCTAGGTTTTTAATTGATGGACGAGCTCGCGTATCTTGTACCCAAGCTCGGAAATCTCGGTCGGCGACGCCGATCCGCTTCGTGCGGCCAGGGATTCAGCCGCCGCGAGGCTGGCGAGAAGATCCGGCATCGAAACCAGCGTCACGTTCTGGATCGCCGTGATCAGGCGGACGGGATGTTCCGTCTGGATTTCTCGGAGACTCGCGTTCGCCGTTATCTGGGCGAGGGTCTGGGTCAGGCTCATGCTGCGTTCAAGGAATCGGCCGGCAAGCCCTGGCTGGGCAGAGAGCTGCTGGGACAGGAAAAGCGCCGCAAGCGCCGTCGCCTCAGCTTCGACCGCCACGGCATCGTGCTCGCGGACGACGGTCTTCATCGCGTCCCTAAGCTCCAAAAGCTCCTCTAGCGACTTCGCCATCAGGTCCGCGAGGCGCATGAGTTCGCCGCGGGACGAAGCCAGGCGGGCGAGCGTATCCGTCCTGCCTCCGAGCCGGCTCAGAAAGCCGAAGATCGTTCCGCCTTCGCCCTTGCTGTCGGGAGCAAACTCTCGCAGTAGCTCAAGCATTCGGGCCACGTAGCCCTGCGCCTTCGCGATTGCCGCAGATCCAGAGAGCGCCAGCGCCTTCCCGACGGCCTCGGAGTGCCTCTTCTGAACGTCCTGACCCCAAAGGATCGCCTTTCGTTCGGTTGCTTTCTCCAAGACGAACGCGGAGAGAAGCGCGAGCGCACGGTCAACGACGGAACGGGGCGCCTGGGGTGAGAGCTTCCTCAAGTCCTCTGCGGTAACTGGCAGCCGCCTGCGCTCCACGCCCGCGATCGCTGTCGGCCGCGCTACCGTTCGGGCTTCGGACTGTGGGGAATCCGCTCCGGCGGGTTTCGCCGTTCGGTCTCTGCGCGGGGGCGCGGGTACGATGGTCGGGCGGGGCCGGCCGCCTCTTTCGTCGCTCATGTCAACTCACGAGAAGTGCGCGAGGACGTCGTTGATCGTTCCGGTGAAACCCCGCCCTACCGGAGCGTACTCCCAACCGTCCGGACCCAGCAGGATGCTTCCCATCTGCACGACGTTGAAGTCCCCGAATTCGTCAGAGAGCCGGTAGGCCGCCAGCTCCCGACCGTCCTCGCCTGTGATTGTCACGGTGCAGACTTCGATGTCCGCGAAGGCCGCCTCTTCCGGAGACTCGCCGTCCGATCCTTCATGCTCGCCGCCGTGCTCGGCTCTGTGGACGGTGGCGAAAAGCGGAATCTCATTGACCCCATCCGGCAGCAGGCCGCCGTCGACGACGATGGTCTCGAAATTACCCTGCACGCGCACGTCGCCGGAATGGGTCAGTCCGCCCGAAGGCGTGGTGAATGATCCGTCCGGCCGGTTGGTCAGAGCACCGCCGCGCGGGTTCATCTTGCGGGTGTTGTAGGTCGACAGCACGCTCTCCAACGCGGTGACCTTCGCACCGTCCCCTGCATTACTCGCCTCAAGCGCGTGTATGTCCACGTCGTCCTGATGGTCGGCCTCGCATTCCCAGCGGATCTTGACCGTGAAGCGAGCGCCCTTGCTCAGCGAAAGCTGGAGCTTTTTCGGCGCGGCGGTGCCGGGCTTTTCAAGGTTCATAGTTAGCATGCTGCCCCCCCTCGGGATAAAAAGCGTTTGGTTCAGGCCAGCGAAGATAGCTCGCGCCGGGCCTCGAGGAACTTCTGCCGCGCGACCGAAAATTTCTCGTCCGTCTGCCGCTTCGCCGTCTCGATCAATCCGTGGATTTCCTTCGTCGTGGCGACGATGCTCTCGATCTGCTTGGCCTGTGCGAGACGGTTGTCTCCGGGCGCCTCCGCCGCCGTGACGGCCACGTCCTTCAGCGTCGCCGCACGGATCTTCGCGAGCTGGTCGTCCATCCGCGCCTGACGCTGGCTCAACTGCTGGACGCTCATGACGGCGAAGGCCCCATGGATCGAAAGCAAAGTCATCTTGATCGAGGCGAACCGCGACGCGACGGTCGTCGCCGTCTCCTGAAGCGTCGCGACCCCCGCAAGCTCTATCTGCTGGATGACCATCTGGTCGGCGGGCAGCCTCGTGTAGGTTCCTTCGAGCGCGAGCGCACGACTCTCGAGAAGCCGGAGCTTGTCGTCGAGTTCGCGCAGCCTCGATTGGGCGACGACGTCGCCGGGCTGCGCTTTGGCACGTTCGGCAGCCACGAATGCGGCGGCTTTCTCATGGAATGCCCTGGCCATGGCCGCAGCGACGGTGAAATCGTCGAAATGCGCGGCGTAGGCCTGCTTCAACGTGTCGAGCGTCTTCAGTTCGGCGAAGAGCTTCTGCATCTCGCCTGCAAGGTCCCCCTCCAGTCGTTGCATATGGTCCGCCAACGTCCGGGTGCGCGACGATATCAAAGCGCCGACCTCGTCCATGAACTCGCGGAAAAGCTCGTCCGGCGACTTGCCGGTAAAGCGCGCGAACATTCCTTTTAGGAATCCCGGCTTCTCGCCTTCGTGCAGCCGTTCGAGCATTTCGGGAAGTCCTGCGTCGTCTACCCCCTTCTCAAGCTGCCCGAAGAGGTCGAACAACTTCGCCGAGCTTTTCCGGTCGAGCCTCGCGAGAAAGCCGTCCAGCGTGTTCTGCAGGGCCTGCTCGGCGTCGAGGCCTATCCTCACGACATCGCCTGTCGCGACGGCGACGAACTCCAGAGCGGAGACCTCGTCTCGCACCCGCGCAAGCTGGTCCTCCCGCAGGACGATCGCGCCGGAGCCGGGTGCGGGCGATGGAACGAGCTGGGCGGCGGAAGTTGGGGACTTTTTCTGTTCGGTCGTCGAAGGCTCCACTCGAATTCGCTCCTTACAGGTCGTGGTCGGACGGACAACTGCCCCTTTTGAGTGTTAGCCTCCGTCCCTCGCTGCAGAGTTGGTGAGTCCGACCGAAAAGACAAGGTCCGTGAGCACACGCTGCACCGCATGTTCTTACTTGTATAAGACCATTATTGATTGTTCCACGCCCGCAACGAGGATTGCTGACGGCTGGCGATGGGTGGCCAGCCGTCAGCCAGTGACCCTAGCGAAGCTTCCCGACCGCATTCAGCCCGCGGAAAGCGTCGTCAACGCTCACCCTGACGCCGTCAAACCCGCCAATTTCGGAATGTGTGTACGCAAAATCTATCTCACCGGCGAAAAGCGCAGCGAGGAGGTCTGCCAAGCGAGAACTCGTTCGCTTCGCGGCGGTCGTCAGGCCGACGAAGTCCGGCTGGCATTCGGAAGCGCTGGGCGCGACTTTGCCCAACTTGGCATCGAAGCGCTCGAGCTCGTCTGATGGAAAGAGGGGCGCTACGCCGTGTGCGGCGTAATCCGGGATCAGTGGCGTGACGTAGCCCTCCTTCAGGAGAATTTCCCACGAAGACCGTCCAATGTTCACCCGCTTCATGGCGGCGTCTGTCTTCAAGGATGACTGCCACCGCCGGATGAACGCCTCAACTTTTCCCGCCTCTGCGAGCAAACGTCCGTCGGGAGTCTCACTATCGGTCTCGATCAAGCCCGCTGCCACAAACATCTTGCGGGCGGTCTTGTGATGAAGCCCGAATTCCTTTGTCGCGGTGTGGACCGAATGCCAGCGCCTTGGGGACGCGATGCCGAATAGCTGGTGGTCTGGACCGATCGGCAGAGAGGCGACCGCGGTTTCCTTGATCAACTCCCGGATTGGATCGTACGCTGCATCCTCGTTTTCATGGGCGAGCATCTCGTAGAGGCGGCCGTAGATGACCCGCCCTCCAAAATCTGCGTTTCCTTCCCAGAAACGATCATGGAGCGACCTCAGGAAATCGGCGAATTCGGTTGGGCCGGCCGACGTGATCGCGAAGCCCGCCCGACCGGCTTCCAGCCATTCACGCTCGGTAAGGTCGCCTGCGACGAAGTTGCGTCCGTGGTTCAGAATTGCGCCAGTGATCTCGGTCAAACGGCCGGCGACGTACAACGGAAATTCATCCATCCAGTTCGGTGCCTGACCGCGTCCGAGGAGCCGATCGCGGACGTAGAACTCATATTCCGACGGTGTCGCTGGCGAGGCGTTGCGGCGAAACTCGTCCCAACTGTCACGGGCGAGCCTGACGCGCGCTGCGAAGTCGTGGGGCGATCCGAAATGAATGGGATCGGGCAGGGACGCTAGAAATGCACCGTGCTCGGCGCATGTCCTGACGAAGGTCGGAAGCCAGGTGAGGCGTCCATATGCTCGCGTACCTGTCGGCCCCGTGCCAGTTGCTTCATCCTGCTCAAGGCAATGTGGACAAGCTCGCAGACGACTTCGGCTGAGGTTCGAGCGGAGCATCGTCTCATTGCCGAACTGAAACGTCCTTTCGTCTCGGCTGCCCACACCGATGGCCCGTGCCTTGTGCTGCTGCCGAGCCAGGGATAGGAGCCTGCTTACTGATTCCGGCTCTCCGTCGACCAGAGACTGAAATCGAAGACCCATGTGCTGGCAGAACGTCTGTGCTGACAGCGCTGAGTTGGCCGCCGCCAGCCTCGACACGAAGCTGGCGAAGGTTTCGTCCTCGTGGAATTCGACTGTCACGTGTAGCGTAGTCACGACGCTCCCCGACGCATCTTCATGGGGGAAACCAATAGAGGGAAGGATCTCCGGCGTCCATCCAGAATGACGTTGCAAGTGGATGCGAAAACCCTCGTAAAAGTTGAAGGGTCCTGTCTATATATTAACGGGGATCGGCCATATAAGGTTGTCCGCACGGGGATTCGACAATGAGCAGCAGTGGCAGATCGTTCCAGTTACGTTACGTCGGAAGGCGTTTCGACGGCGCACGGCTGCCCTTGGAAGTCCTTTCCGATCTGCCCGCGTTTCGAGACCTACTGGCGGCATTCGCAAAGGATTCGTGGCGCGTGTCGCATAAGGGCCGGAAGCGGCTCCCGAGAGGGTTCGACGGTAGCATCTCCTTCGATCTTGTCGCGATCGAGGAGGGAAGTGCGATGCCCCGCCTCGATTGGAGCCGGGAGACGGCGCAGGCGCTTTTGCCCGGATTCGATGACGAGCTCGAAGGGCTCGTGGACCAGTCTTTCCTGAAGATCGTTGATCTGATCGATAATGCAGCTAAGAACCAGTTTCCATCGTCCCTTCCGTCCGAGCAGGTCAGAGCCCTTAACCGGCTCGGCGCCGGTCTCAAGCCCGGAGAGCGTATCGAATTTCTGGGGAGCAGGGGCAGCGACGGCAACGTCGTCTATCTCGATACTTTTCGTCGGAAATCTTTGATCACCCAGGTGCGGGAGACATATCAGACGAGATTTGATGGGTTCGGCATTTTGACCGGCATCCACATCGACGGCGAGCTGACGATCGATACCGAGGAATATGGAGAAATAGTTGCCCACGTTGATCCTGCCCGCGTCGATGAAGAGTTCGATGGGAACATTGGATCTCCCGTGCAGGTTTCAGTGAAGATCGAACTCGACGACCGCGATGTTTATCGTAGCGTCGTGGAGGTGTACGATCTTGATGTGATCGACGAGAAGGTATCCGAAGACCTTATGAAATGCCGCAAACGATTGGACGAGTTGCGCAATCTCCCCTCTGGCTGGCTTGACGGTGCCGGAGAGGTCCCGAGTTCGGCTGCGATCAAGGCTGCAGAAGTGTTCCTTGCGAAGCGACCTTTTCAAGCCGCGGCCTACAAACTTTTCCCGACCCCATCAGGCGGGGTCGTTTTCGAACTCGACATCGGGGGATGGGATTATTCGGTCGAATTTCCAAGCGACGGAAGCGTTGAGATGTACGGGATCGAGGTAGAGGGTACCGAAGAAATCCTACCTAAACGCTTCGACGCGGTGAGCGACGAGTTTCTCGAATTCTTCGACACGAGGGTCGGCAAGTGACGGCAGTGCATCTCGATGACAAAGACGAAGTTCTGTTTCGGCAGATCCACCCAAGCTTCATCCAGGACGGAGAGGTCTCGAGCCAGCCGTTCGTTCCGACTAGCCAAGCTTTTGGGCCGACGCCGAAAGACGACGGATTTCTGTCTGTCGACCGATCCTCGATGACCTCGGCCGGAGACTCTTTCCGGCTGTTCCTCTCGAACGGCCATTCTTCGACTGCTGTGTATGGGGTGACGGTCGGCGAATTTTCCGAAGAGGCCATCCAGTGCATCGAGGCGCCGATCAAGGCTTCGGAAAATCAAGCTGCAAATGAAGCCCACGCGTTGGCTGATTACAACCCGCACAAGTCCGGCCAGCAGAAGAATAAAGCGAAGCGCCTCAAACAGAAGGCTATCGCTCGCGGACGACTTCATCCCTAACCGAAGGTCAGTCGGGGCTTAGGCTAAAGCGTTCACTCGCTCGGCCGGTCAGCGTAGCCGTCAAAGTCTCGTAGCTGCTCGATAACTGACTCCGGATACAAGCCCACCAGATCCGAGATCGAGTAGAAGCGTGCACTTCGTTCGCTGTTGTAAAGCGCGGGGTTCACGTCCGCGTCGCGCAACACCGCGGCAACGGTCCAAGGCGTTGCACCCGCTGCGAACGAGATACGCGACGTGGAAGCGTAGGTTCGGTTGAAATTTTCTACGGCGTCAATTGAATAGAAAAACGTTCGCGACATCCGCACGCGGGGCAGTACGCCGGAATTTCCGAGCCTCGTAAGGCTGTCGATATCAATGTGGAGAAGATCAGCAACCTCCAATGTCGTCAGGTGTTGTGGGGTCCTGCCGTCACGAAGCGCATCCCGAACCTCGGTCCGATCAACGAGAATCTTGGAGATCCCTTTTCTCCCCTTGTCGAATGCAACGGTCTTGAGCTTGTGCGAGAGGACGAGCTGGAGGACTTCAGCTAACTGACATTTGCACATGATAGCTGCTGTCGCTGGTTTAACGAGGTCATCGTGCAGCTCGCGATCGCGATTCGCGGCAGCATGGAGATGTTCTAGGAAAGTCTCCACTGTTCGCTGAGAGATCCGCGCGTGGGACTTCTCCCGGAGGCCGAAGGTGGAAGCGATTTGCTGCCAGTTGCCTCGACCGACGTCCAGCATGGCGCATGCTGCCTTTTCGTCGATGGTAGCCTTCTGGGTGTCCTGCGCGGCGATTTTGTCTAGCATGTCGTCGACCCGTCGGGCGTCAATAAAGACCCTATGAGGCGTTGTAACGAGGTCGGACTTGGTCACTATCCCCGCATGTAGAAGATGTGAGCGAAGCAACTTGATGCTCATCCCGCTCTCGTCCGACGCCGTCTTGATCGAGTGCAGCCGCCTTGGCAGGGCAAGTCGCCCGAAAAACATGTCATCAGGCCCGAAGGGCAGGGTGCGGTTCACGTGCTCGCGGATGAAATCGCGAACGTTGTCATAGTTCCGATCTTCTCTCTGCCCTTCGTCTAGCCGGCGGAATAGGTTCCCATAAAGCGCCGGTCCAAGATAATGATTGCGTTTCGTCTGGAGGTGATCATCCTGGCAAGCGTTCAAGAAGCCTGCGAAACGCTTTTTGCTGCGGAGGATACCAAAGCCAACCTTGCCGGCGGCGTGCCAGTCGATGTCGGTGAGGCGGTTCGAGCTGAACCACTTCCCAAACAACGACGCAGCTCCGATCGTTTCGGACAAATGGCCGACGACGTAGAGCGGCATTTCGTCGATCCAACCGGTCTGCTGCTTGGCACCGCCCAGCCGGGCCAAGACGTACCGTTCAAAGTCGGTAGTCGGCATGGATGGACAGGTTACATCCCTTTCATCGGCGCTCAGGCCGCGCCAGATCGATGAGAAATCGTCCCGGACATCGAACCTTACGTTACGTTCGGAGACGGCGAGGTACGTTCCATGGCGATGGCATGTTCGGATGAACGAAACCTGCCAGGCAAGGCGTCCGAAAGGACGTGACTCCGTCGGACCCGTGCCGGTTGCGGAGTCCTCAGCCAAGCACGTGGGGCAATAACGAAATCGCGTCCGATTGAAGAAGGGTGCCGTGATCAGCTCTCCGTTGATCGCGAATTCGTTGTCCTCCTTCGTAGCAAGACCCGAAGCCAGCAGCCCTGCATCTACGCCTGTGATCTCGCCAATACGAGTAAGAGCGCTGCGTTCGCCGAGCGCAATCGCGCGAAAGGGAATGCCCATATGCATGGCGAAGGCTCGAGATGATCCGGCGCCGTTTGCAATTGCGACGCGGGAGCAGAAGCTGGTGAAGCTCTCCTCGCTGTTGAACGGAACGGATACCGCTAACATACTCACTTGCGTCGCTCTCCGGCTCTGAGCGCCTTCACTTTCTTCTCGAGTCGCGTCCCAGCGGCCTGCACGGGAACTTCCTTATCAGGAATTTTGGCCAGGCCGACCGGCAGGGCGCTCCAGTGCGGGGCATGAAAGACATTCAACGCGTTGGGAACCCCTGACGCGTTCCTATAGGCGGTGGCGAAGTCTTCTCTGACGACGGTGCAAGGCGTACCGTCGCGCGCATCGTGTCGAAGCATCGCGATTTCGACGGCATTTCGGGTCAGGCGGATGATCGACCCAAAGTTCCTTCCGCAAGCGTGGACAATTCGCCCAGGGAAATCACCACCGAGAAAGTCGGCTAGTTCGACGCCGGCATGGACCTCGACGACCTCCCGAACCCAGTCGCGAATAATCCCGGCGATGCTACCACTCCCGGCAGCGACAAGCTTTGCCTCCTCTTCCGGGTTAGGAGGGATATCGATGGACGGCACCGGCAAGAAGAGGGATCGGTTGGCGATCGTACCGTAGTCCACCAAGCTCATCAGGCTTGGGAGCCCGCTGAGGATAAGGCGAACTTGCCATTCCGGACGCTGTACGAGACTGACCAAGGCGTTTGCGATACGATCGAGGTCTGCCGGGTTGTCGACATTCAACAGATTTTGCGCCTCGTCGAGCCAGAGAAACATCGTCTGCCTCTCCTCGAGCTTGTCACGGAACTGGGGCCACGCGAGGTTCCGCTTCAGGTCGGCCTTTACTGGGTAGCCAAGCATCTTGAGGCCATCGACGGAGAGATTTCGCAGAGAGCTCGGCGCAAAAACGCTCATGTGAGCCAAAGGCTTCATAGGCTTATAGTCGATCTTATATGGCTCGAAGCTTGGATCTTTGAACAATGCTCTCTTCAACAAGGTCGTCTTGCCTGCATGCGATTCGCCGTGAACGAACAGGATCTGATGTTCGTCCTGGTCTGACTGCGCCACCAGACTGGCCTTCATGAGCTCGAGCTTATCTGCCAGCTCGTCCTCCAAGCTGGTCTCTACGAACTGATTTCTGACCTTTTCCATGTGGTCGGCTACATCGACGGCCTTAGGCCTCATCGTCCCCCGAAGCCGATCGACGGCTCCCTGCCGGATGGAATTTGAACGAGCTTCCATTTTAATCGTCCCTCTTCTTGCGCGGCGCGTACGGATTGGCGTCCGCAGGCACCTGGGCCTCCATCGCGCTCGCTGGCGCGGCGACCGGCTTCCTGCGGCTTTCCGCGCCGTTGCTCTGAACGGTCTTCGCCTTCTCCTTCGGCTTTGGGCTGGATGTGAAGCCGAACAGCCTGCTGAGCTCCGGAGACATCTTGGCGCGCTCATCGATCGTCGTGTTTCGGACGCTCTTGGCCTTGACCGTCATGAACCGGTTCTGCTTCGCGATAAGATATTCGTACCGCTCCAGATCAAGCGTCGGCGTACCGAGGCCGAGCTCGGCGCGGGCCACGTCGGCCTGCTCGCTGGCCCACAGCAACGCGTCATCAAGTTCTTCCCGCTCAAGTTCGAGCTGTTCCCGATCGTAGATCTTGAGCTGCTCGCAAGCAGCAAGCCATCGGAACAATGAGATCCCTTCGAGTCCGCTGATGGTCGCGTGCACTTCCAAGTATCCATTACCGTTAGAAACCGAAATCGCAGAAATGTCATTCGGACTGACACGAAAATCGACCTCGACGTCCGTATCATCCATACGCAGCGCCTGGAGCTGTGTGGACTGGTATTGGATGCTATGGAAGGTGATGCCGTTCTTGGTGACCTTCGCGCGATGCGGGATGCCGAATACGCATCGGCCCTCGAAGCCGAGTTTGGGAGGCGCCGGCCAGTGCGTTCTGTTAAGACCTCGCCATGCCTGACGGGGTGTTGCTCCACCCAGCCCTGCGTGGGGCGTATTGTGGTAGACGTCGACGATAAGGCGGATGAAAATCTTGATCAGCAGGTCTTTCCGAACAGAAGCCTCCGCCTCAGGATCGACGTCGCCCTTTTCCACGATGTTGCTGAAAGTTTTGCCCGAGAAGTCCTGCAGGCCGAGCTGAGAGATCGTACGGAAAAAGCGTTCGATCGTTCCGCGTAGATAAGGTTCGCCCGAAGGAGGGTAGATCGCGGCACCGCCCGCATCGTTCACGGAGGCTCGATAAGAAGCTGAGACGTACCACGTCGCGGAGTCGATGCCGATCGATCTAAATCCGCCGCGCATCTCCCAAGGATAACGGCAGCCGGCCGCCTGAGCGATGTTCGTCTTGTCGAGCGCAGTCATGCCCAACGTCTCGAATGCCGAGTCGATCGAGGGATCCTTCTCGAAAATGCGGAATGCGATGATGCAGCGAGTGGTCGTGTCGATAATGCCGGAGAACCAGAGCCGGAGAGATTCGTAGGCGGCGCGCTCTTTTGGAGTAAGCTCGTACCAGAGGCCGGCATCGATCAGCAAAGATCGGATGTCCTGCTTCCACTCGTCAGCCTCAAGTCTCTGCATGGCGACACGTTTAGGAGCGCCCTTGGAGACAGCCTGAAAATAAATGCGCGCTCGCCGCTCACCTTCGCGGCCGGCCATCTTGAAAAAGTCGGGGAGCTCGTTGATCTTGTAACGCAGCCAGGTTTCGCTGATTGACCGGAGCTGGTTGTCTTTCGATCGGGACCGGTTCATGCGCCGGATCGTCGCTTCCATCAGCCGATGCAAATGGGCGATGCTGGGTTTGGTACGACTGGCGTAGCGCAAAATAAAGCGAGCGTGGATCGAGCGTTCTTCGTCCGTGAAATCGGATCCCGGATTTCCCGCGTAGCCGTCGATGAGCACGGAGATATTGCACCCACTAGCAATGTACTCCTTGACCCAGCCTCTCAGCGTTTTTGCTGCTGGAATCTCCAGTTCGTAAGGCGCTCGGTTCGAAACCTGTAGGGAGCGCCCTTCCGCCTCGACCGAAGCCTTGTTCCGTTTGAAATACTCCTTCGCGATCGTTTCCATCAGCGACTGCAGTTTGCCGTTAGGGAGACGAACCCTCTGTCGCCCCTTCACTTGGAGGAATAGGTCGCACCAGGTCTGGCGCCAGAGAGCTTTCTTGAGCTTCGGCTCATCGATCTGGTGGAGCATCCGGTTGCCGATCTTGGCACGGAGTTCGGAAGCACGATGAGAGTGGAAGCCGGTTTCGAACTTGAAGGTACCGTTCTTGAGCCGAGGTTCGATGTCGTCGTACATGATCGTCGCGCTGCGATGCCGACGGTTGACTTCGACGAACACAATTCCCTCGTCGGAATCGTAGTCCCATTCATGTTCCACATCGTCGATCAGGATCTTGTCCTGTTCCGTAAAGCGCCAGCGCCCCCTGATAGGCGCGATATCACGTTCCCAATCCATAATGTCTCCCTTCCTAATTGAATACGGTGCGGACGAGCGGAGCGTCGTCGAATAGCTTGGTCGGCTCCAGATGCTCGACCAGACCGTCGTAGATGAGATTGAGCAGCGCGGTGCGCGTCCAGCCCGCGTCGACAAACGCGTCACAGACGGTGTCCATCGAAATCGGCTCGTGATGCTGATGCATGAAGTCCAGCACGGCGCGGCAGTCGCCGTCGTTGCGGCACTTGCGCGCCTCGACGATGTCTTCGGCATTTTCTGCCATGTCCGGATCGACGAGGTCATCGTCGATTACGAACGCCTCGTCTGCCGTGCCGTTCATGTAATGGAGCTCGATCGTCTCAACGATCTCCTCGATGTTTTCCTTCACCACCTGGTCGGCCGCCTTGCATTCGATATACACGCGCTTCCCGTTCCGGTAGGTGACCAGAAAGTCGAACGTGTGAAGATGATATTCAGTCTCACCCGGCAAGCGGTAGCGAACCGCAGGCGGCTGATCCTGGATGTCGACGACTTCCGGATCTGCCATCAGCATGAGGGCGAAACGGAACTCGAGCATACTTTCGCAACCTAGCTCGCGATTGGTTCCAGGATCGTAAACCCAGATGCGAACAGACCCCTTCGTACGGGGCGTCGGCTGACGGGTGCCAGTGGATGCGGAGGGGCGCAGCCACAGATAATCCGTACGACCCTGTACCTCGGCATAGGTCAGGTTGCTGTCCGGATCATATTTCCAAGCCTGGTCCGATGATACGGACGAAGCGGCCCGAGGTGGGACGGTCCGGGTGCAAGAAGCTCGTGACGCGGGGCAGGGGCAGCTTCGTCTTGTCGACGCCGCGGTCAAGGTCACGGATATGGTTGCGAACGCGAACAGCCTTCGACATTACGCAGCACCTCCGATCATAATCGAGACCAGACGTTCCGAGGAAAACCCGACAAAATCTGCTTCGGCTTCCAGGCCGCCGCGCGCGGGTTCATTGCAGTTCGCCACCCATCCGAGAGCTTCCGCGATTGCAAGGGCGTCGAAGATCAAGCGATCTGCGAAACGTGCCACATGCACCGCAGCCTCGTACTCTTCCAGAAGATCAAACATCGTCGTCAACGTCACCATGCTGAGCTGTACACGGTTCAGGTGTTCGCGCAGGCGATTCTCGTGGACGACGTCCTTGCAATAAATTGCGTACGCACGAACGGGGTCGGTGCCGTCCGTCGCCAGCACGACATACTGGAAGAGCGCGTTAAAGGAATCCTCGTCAAGGCCGCAGCGCGAGAGAGAAAAGTAGACGGCGTCGACGTCGAATTTGCTGTCGACAGGGCAAGCGGTATCGATGCAGGAAGTCATGTCCATGACCCTTTCTAAAGAAGATTGAAAATGAGGTAGGCGTTAGGAGACCATCGCGCAGGATTTTTACCCGGCGCGTCGGTTCCTCAAGGTTCAGGTTCCCCTGTCATCATGTCAGGGGCGTGCGTTGGAGAGATACGCGATCAGGCGCGTGTAGATATCCGGCGTGTCGCGAAGATATGGTCGGAGCGAGCTGACGACAGACTGCAAGACGGCAGGCGGGTGGCCGTTCGTACAGAGTGTTCTGCGTTCGCGAAGATGGTGAGCTTCATTTCATTTCCCTCTTAGACTTTGCTGTCGAGGGACCGCCGGCCAAAGGCACGGCGTAGTCATGCCGTACCGGTTAAGCGGTCCCGCGGGTTCTACCCGCAAATATTGGCATGGCTATAGTCATAATTGCTCCATGGGACGGAGTTGGTTCGCCCCTAACGATCGCTTCTATCCGAGATGCGGGCGCTCCGGAATAGGGCGGAAGAGGGAACGCAAGAGATTTCTTAATTTATGGTTAACGGGCCGCGAGCGTCTTTCGACGGAAGCTGCTCTAGTTGATCTGCGCGGTGCTGCCCGCGGCAATGCGAGGTCCAATCCGCTACCTATTGCCGAGATTGTCGCCCATCATGTCACTGACCAGTGAGGGATGGGCTACCTTCGCCCAAATGCTGCGAAAGCCGCCGCGATTTCGGGAGGGAGCGCGTGATCATCGGTACCGTCTGACGGAGTTGCCTCGACGGAAACAGGTCTTTTTTTGCGCTGCCGCTCGATGCGGTGCCATGGTGAAAGCAGCATAATGTTCTCCCGCTTCAGCATCGCCTCCACCTGTAGTTTGATCCGGATGAGGTGATCGATGTTGGTATAGAGACGAACGGGCTCCCATTTCAGCAGATCGTGGAACATTCCTCCAAGCTCCGCCTGTGCCAAGTGCGGGTCGGTGACATTCCAGGCCGCAAGGAGGCCGTATGGTTGTCCATCGACAGGTTCGGGTAGGAGAGAGCTCACCTTGCCTGTCGAGGTTCGAATCAGGAGTTCGTCGCGCCGAGCGCTCGACCACGCGAGTGCGACCCATCCACAGGGTTCCTCGTGAGAACGCGGCGCTATCGGATCGGTCGCTCCTAGATAGGCATCAAGCATGTCGCCGAAGGCCTGCCGGTCAAGCAGGTTAAGGACCCGGTCAAACTCCACGATCTCACCCAGTCGTAGCGCCTCCGTGGCACTCCTCAGCATCTGCTCAGTTCGTCCGGCTAGCCGTCCGGACGGGAGGCCCAAAAGCCTGCTGATGGTGAACCAGTGGTTGCTGTTTTCGCAGCTCACTTTACGAAACATGTCACGGACGCAAACGAGGGATTGAAAGACCTCAGGCGTCCAGACCGGCGTGGGATCCTGATAGATTTCTTGAACGCGCTTCACTGCATCGCGTCGATATTCCCAGTAGTGATCTGGAATGGGGGAAAGGCCGAAGCCGATCTTTTGGTAGTTCTCAGGCGGTCGCGCCAGGCGCTTCTTGTTGTGCATTGGGATGATCCTCCGATGTCATTCAGAGGATCACGGCCGTGTTTGAAAGGGACAATGTCCGTATCGAAGTGAGAGAGCTGCCTTAAGCCCGCAGCCTTATGATCTTGCAAGTCGATTCGGTGTCTAACGCTCGCTCTTCGCTTGCCTTCCTTTTGGCGTCCCCTTCATGAGACCCAGTATCGGTGCTTTCGTTGAAGCTCCAGCCAGGAGGCGGATCGACGATCCACTCCATGCTCAGAGGGTCAAAGACGCCCGGTAATGGAAAGTACCGGTCGATGATCAGGAAGTCCTTCACGTTCAGGGTTGCGATCGGCATCGAGTGAACGATCGCCGTCGCCGCGATCATCGGATCGCTCCCGAATTTCAGCTTCCGACGCTGCCCCCCGTTTGCTTCCGGCCATAGTATCCAATGATCCTTCAGGGGGCCCTTGCACGCCATTTTTGCAAGGACCTCGCCGACCTCCGGAGTGGTCTCCGGCATGGCGAAGTTAAAAGTTAGGAACTCGGCGCGCCATTTCCGAAGTATCTCGGTTCGTTGCGGATCGGTGTCGGCAAGCAGTTCGATGCCATAGGACATCTCGAAGAACGTCGAATAGGTTATCGCCACCTGTGATGACGATAAACTTTGAAGCCAGGCCACAAGTTCGGGCCTCGGTCTCGGCTTTTGGGCCTCGCTGACAATATTGGTATCAAGTATGATGTGGTTAGATGCCATTCGTACCCTCCGATGTCCAACCGGTTGAATTGAACCGGCACGGTTCCGACGGTACGGTGGACACGCTGGTAAATCGTTTCTTGTGATTCCAGCCGGAAAAGGAGCCGCCTATCCATGGAAGCCACCAACTCATGGACCTCGACCCAAGCCAAAGCCGAACTCGATCAACTTCTCGAAGCGGCAAAAACGAAGGGCCCTCAAGAGATTAGAGACAATCGGGGCAGCTTCACGGTAAGATTCAACACGCCCAAATCCACCGAGAGCGTGACCGATTTCCTTAGCAAAGGGTTGCCGGACGGTTGATCGTCGAAAGGATTCGTTAGGGTTGTCGATCGATTACCTACCGATGGCGCCGAAAATGCAACACGCTCGCTGACGCGATCAGAGTGCTTTTCACTGTTGATGCGACTCGCCTGCGAGGCTAGCGTGCACGGGCTCACCAGGCTGTTTGTAACGTAGGCATGACGACCCGACAGGGTAGCCTTCTAACGAAGTGAGCATGCGCTGAGACCACGCGCCCGACGCGCTCCCCAAGGGGACAGTAGCTATGCTAGCCGCCGAAACGCTCGACGAAATCCAAGACGAAATCCAAGCCGCTCTCGCGTGGCATGATGGCGACGCCGAGGCCACCATCAGAACACTCCTAGCCGATTGCGGCTATCTGCGCTCATAATTCACGACTGCCGAGCGGTGCATCAGCCGCGGTCTGACGCGCGGATGGGTGCCCTCGCTCGATCGCGATTAGGGAGCCGTCTGAACGGCAATCCGGTTGCCGACTAACGACCAGAATTTTCTCTGAGATCCATTCTGCAGAAAGGGTGCCGAGAATGTCGTCGGCGGCTAGACGGTATTCTTGCAGACTGTGCCCGTACATTGTGGTGCCCGCGACAGAAGCCTCAATCATCTCTTGAAGCTTGGAGACGCGCCGAGTGTGGACGTTAACGGTTCAGCGATATCGCTGGCGACGCTATCCCTGACCGGTTTATCGTGAGTGCTATCCATCGTGGCCCCGTTCATCCAGGTCCATGGATATTGTCGGGGCTGAAACGAGCGACCGCCACATCCGCGACGGACTTGGTGACGTTCGCGTCAGTCGGCTAACCCGCTAGGTTCTCGACTGCAGCGATGGTGCGGCCGCTACAATTACCCCGATTTGAACGGAGAAGTTCAAACACCTCTTGACGCCAAGGAATTTGTTCATATTTTGTTCACCATGATGAACACGCTCCTACGAATACGCCGAATACGCTGAATCCTTCGCGCCGCCTTTCCGCGGCAAAGGTCTACTGCTGTCTTTTCGGGTATCGCTATGAGCCATTCGCATTTTGAAATGCCGCAGGCCCTCTATGCCGCTTACACGCATGCAAACACCCAGAAATTCTATCCGCTGAGCACCATCCGGTGCTCCGGCGATCCCATGTTTCGCTCTCAACTCGCCCGTGACTTGGGCTGCCTGTTGGACGTCGACGACCACGTGGTCGCATGGCTGTGCCTGCCGGTGGAGTTTCCTACCGCGGATGGCGTCCACGTTCCGGACCTGATGGTCGACTACGACGACGGCAAGCGTCTTTTCCTCGACGCCTGTGAGGAGGAGGGGCAAGCCATTGTTTCCGAAGCCGCCGCTTGCCGTCACATTCATCACAACTTCGTCCCGCGAGAGGAAATCGAGACCGGATGCCGGCTGGCGAACGCAAAGGACATGCTGCGCTACGCAAGCTATCGAACGCCGCTGAACGATAGGATGCGGCTACTGGCGACTCTTGAAGAGGCCGGTTCGCTCTCGATCGCGGAGTGCATGCACCTTTTCCGAGAGGTCCAGCCGATGACAGGCATCTCTTGGATGCTCCTCAATCGCATGATTTCCGCGGATCTGGACGAGCGCATGCTCGGACCAGAAACGATGCTTCGCCGTTTCACCGCGGGAGGGGCAAGATGAGACCGCGCAGATCAGCTCACCGAACCAATAATTTCGAGCGCCAAGTATACGGCGTGGCCCTCAAGAACGCCATTCGGCTCGGAGGGTGCTTTAGAGCCTTGCGTCACCAACAGCATGTAATCACGCTTCGCCTTCCGGCCGGAGCGAACACCGCCGAGTATGAGACCGCGACACAGATTCTCGTTACGGACAACATGGACCTCTCAAACTTTGTTGCCGTTTGGCCAAAGTTTGATGCGAAACGTACGGCCGACCTCGATCGTATCAATGATGCCATCAGCCGAGAGGTCTCGTTGGTGATCGTCTGGCCGCCAAACCACGAGCTGCCACTCGAGCTCGAACTCGCCTCCGATCGTGTCGTCGACGTCGAGACTGTGAGGCCTTATCATCTTGTGGCAGGCGCCAGGCTGGCGTCAGGTCAAGTGCTTGAGCTTCCCGACGCGAAAGCGCTGCTGCAGTACCCGCTGCGGTCGGTTTTTGCGGCAATGAGAAGCGCCAGACCCGTCGCAGATATTCTTCGAAAGTTGAACGAAGCGCAACAGGTGCCTGTTTCCTCATCCGGCGCGGACGAGCCAAGCCTGGACAATCTCGTCGGCTACGGCGACGCGAAGACTTGGGGGCTGTCGCTAGCCGAGGACCTCCGTGAATGGAAAGAGGGTCGGCTATCGTGGAGGGACGTCGACCGTGGCCTCCTCTTGAGCGGGCCGCCGGGGACAGGCAAGACGATGTTCGCCGGTGCCCTCGCACGAACTTGCAACGCCCATCTTGTTGCGACTTCGGTGGCACGCTGGCAGTCTGCCGGATATCTGAACGACACGCTGACTGCTATCCGAAGAAGCTTCCAAGAGGCGATCGCTAAAAAACCTTCGATCCTTTTCATCGACGAGCTCGACGCGATCGGAGACCGCACGCGTCTCGTCGATAGCCAGCACAAGCAGTATTGGACCCAGTCGATCAACCTTCTGCTTGAACTGATGGATGGGCATAGCAAGCTTGAGGGCGTCGTGATGGTCGGCGCGACAAACTTCCCCGGCGCGATCGATCCGGCCTTGTTGCGACCCGGCCGGCTTGACCGACACCTAACTATCGGGCTTCCCGATCTGACGGATCGACAGCACCTTGCGCGGACTTACTTCGGTCATCACCTCGCGAGCGAAGATGTGACCAGGATCGCCGCGGCGACCGCTGGGTTCACTGGGGCGGATTTCGAGCAGGCCGGGCGTGAGGCGCGGCGCGCGGCGCGGCGTGCCAAGTCTGATGTAAGCGTCGACATGATCATGCGCGCGCTTCCGCCAGCGACGAAACTGGAAGGAGCTCGGCGTAGAACTGTCGCAATTCACGAGGCTGGGCATGCCATTGTCGCAGCGGAACTCGGAATCGGAACTCTTGAAGGTGTTTTTCTTCTCGATGAGGGCCGTGCTCTGCAGCCGTATGGCTTCGTTCGTCTGGTCGTCCGAGACGACAACGAGCTGAGTAGGCAGCTCAATCTTGACCGTATCGCCTTCTTCCTTGCCGGGCGAGCGGCGGAGGAGGAACTGCTTGGAAATGCCTTCATGGGCGCCGGCGGCCCCGAGGGATCAGATCTTCACAGGGCAACCGATCTGGCGACGGAAATGGAGGTCTTGTTCGGGATGGGGGAGGGCGTCTCATATTTCGAGGCAAGTACGCCTGCGCATCGAGATCGGCTTCGTCGGACCAATCCTGAGGTAGCCGCAAGGGTGGAGCGAATTCTTGTACGTGAATTGCGTCGGAGCCGCGAAATTGTGCGGCAGCATCGAGCTGCGATCGAGGCGCTCGCGGACGCCCTGGACAAGCGGGGCCATATCGACGGTGCCGAGGTGGCGAGTATTCTTGGGGCGGCGGGTAAAGTTTGCCTGCCGAAACCAAAACGCCGGCGTTCGCCCGCGGAGCGCTCCCGATGAGGCTACCCTGGAGAATGATCATCCGAACTCTGAAGGAGAGGCCGTTGGCGGAAGCCCGTCCGGCAGTGGCGGCCGCGATCCTCGAAGTCGCAGGATTTCCGCTCAGGCTTCGCGAGGCCCGGCGAGGGCTCTTTCTCTTGACGAGGGCCGCGTCGGAAGGGCGGCCGGCAATCGTCGAGACGGACGCCGGGTTCGTTTGCGTCATTGGCCTCGATGATCTCGTGGAAGCGATCGTCGAACCTGGCCCGACGTTGAAAGAGGTCATGGAGGGCGTCGGCGTAACGCGGCGGCCGCGACGGAAAGTTTCCTCCGGCGGGAGGATCTGACATCACCCAAAACCATCCCCGTGAACGAGTTCGACTCCTAGCTGGGAAGTTTTCCAAGTTCGCCGGGACACTCCGGCTTCGCGAGCCTCTTCTGTGGGCTTGCCGAGTTGTCGGTGCCCTGTACGAGTGGACCGAGGAAGTGGGGTTGCAGATATGACAGACACGCCGTCCGAAGCGGAACTGGAGAACGCGCCTTTCGCGTTGAACGGTTCACTATCCGGATGTGGTAGTTGAATGTGGGGCGTGACGACAAAGCAATGCTCGCCAACGAGCCTATGGTCGTGATTGACGTTTTATCGCCGTCAACACCTAGTTTCGACTCTCATCGAAAGGTGCTGGAGTATAAATCCAAGCCGGAGATAGCCGCAGGCGTCGTCCTCGCCCTGAGGACATCTATTGCGGTCCGCAATTCAGGACCCGACTGTCCTTGGGCGTCAAACTCGCACCGTCACCGGCATTGTATTAGCCCGCTCGCGATTGGCCCAAAAAAGGTCATGTGTAAAACACGGTGGACCGATCGCCTAGAAGTTGCTGTTCGTTAACAATCGCTGCTCACGCAGACGAGGATGAAATGGCTATCAGGCAGGACGAGATCCGAAGTTCCACCGGATACTCAACGGTGAGAAAGACAGCGAGTGAGGGAAGGGCGCAGGACAAGCGAACGGCATTTTTGTGCCACAGCCATCTCGACGCCGACCTTGCCAAAGGATTGCAGGGCTACCTCGCGCGGAACGGATGGGAGGTATATATCGACTGGGAAGATTCTACCATGCCAGAACGTCCCGACCGCCACACGGCCGAGAAGATCCAATCAAAGATCCGCGACCTTGAGATGTTCTTTTTCCTCGCCACCCGGAATTCGACGGCTAGCTGGTGGTGCCCATGGGAGATTGGATATGCTGATGGAGTCAAACGCGATCGAACCCTTATCATCCCGACTCAAGACAGTCAGGGGAACACGCACGGTAACGAATACCTCGAGCTGTACCGCCATCTCGATACCGCGCAAGCAGGCGGGATCGGAAGCTTCGATTATTTTGGCAGAGGATTCCGCCTCACTGGCAACAAGACACTCTGAGGCGAGGCAGGGCAAATGGCGCGAAGGACCTTCTTCTCATTTCACTATGCGGCAGACGTTTGGCGTGCATGGAACGTCCGCAATTCGTGGGTCGGCAAGCCTGATCATATTGACGTCGGTTTCTTTGACAGTAGCGTCGTTGAAGCCAGTAAACGTGTAAATGAGGATTCACTAAAGAACTTCCTTAGGACCGGGCTGGAGAACACGTCAGTGACCTGCGTACTGACGGGGACAAATACCTGGCAGCGACGTTGGGTTCGATACGAGATCGCCCGTAGCCTTATCAAGGGCAATGGCCTTCTCACTGTCTATATCGATGGCGTCAAGGATCGAGCCGGCTACACCTCGTCCAGAGGACACAACCCTCTTGCGCAAATGGGTCTATATAGATCGGGAGGCTCGATCTACCTCGCCGAGTGGAAGAGTGGAAAGTGGGTGGCTTATTCAGACTACACGCGCGCCATCCCAGAAGGAGACCTTTGGTTTGCAGCCCCTAAGACTAACAGCGTAAGTCAGCTCTCAGACCATTGCATGGCATATGACTACGCGCAGCAGCGCGGACACGCCAATATCGGCGGATGGATCGAGACAGCAGCGGGGCTGGCAGGACGATGAGCCTTTACGAACTTGCGATCCTTGGATCGCCCAGTGACCAAGAGCGGGCAATCCTTGCCGAAACGGTCGGAGAGATGATTGCCGACTTCGGCCTGAAGGTTGGCTCCGATGTCCTCATTCATGACGGCCAATCGCTCCTTGCACGGGATCCCAGGAACGCGTTCTCGGCGGTGTACTTCGGGGGGCAGGAACAGAGTGACATCGATGTGGCCAACGAATTGAAGGCCGCCAGCCTGCCTATCATCCCGACCGTTGATCATAAGGGTGACTTCGCTGCTCTAATCCCCGGCTCGCTGCAGTTCGCAAACGGCCTGCGCCGTCGTGCCGATGATCCAAATCTCACCGAGCTCTCCGCGGCGGCGCTGGAATGCGTCGGCCTTCTTCGCGCGCAACGTCGGGTCTTTGTCAGCTACCGGCGCACCGAGTCCCGCGCCGCAGCTTTGCAACTGCACGACCTTCTTAATTCGAGGGGTTTTGACGTCTTTCTCGACACACACGACATTAGGCCCGGAGAGCCTTTCCAAGAAGTTCTCTGGCATCGGCTGGTCGACTCCGACGTCGTCGTGATGCTCGATACTCCATCCTATTTCGCCAGTCGGTGGACGCGGCAGGAGATAGGCCGTGCTAGAGCGAAGGAAATACAGGTGATCCGGGTCATTTGGCCCGAACACATCCCAACCCGGCTTACGGACATGGCAGAGACCGTATACCTCGACCCGGAGGAACTTTTGGGCGCCGATGGTCCGATCATCGATGCCACCGCAGACTCCATCGTGCTTCGCGTCGAACGGCTTCGTAGCATGAGCATCGCCGCGCGCTACATGTCGATCACAGGCAAGCTCAGAGCGGACGTCGAAAAGATCGGTTGCGCAGTGGAGGCCGTGGGCGCACATCGTGCGATCGCCGTGCGATTGTTGGACCAACGACTGATCTGGGCCTATCCCATCGTCGGTATTCCATCGGCGGAAACTCTCAACGACGTTGCGACTAAGGCCAAGAAAGCCGAGCAAGGCCAGACTCCCGTTCTCGTGTACGACCACATCGGAATACGCGACAGTTGGATGGCGCATCTGGCATGGCTGGACGAACACATAAAAGCGGTAAAGACTGTTAGGGTATCCGAGGCTGGGTGGGCCTTGGCAGGGATGGAAGACTGATGGGCGAAGCGATCTTTTTATCGGCCGGCGTACCAGATCCACGGCGTGGTCCTGAATTCGCCGCTACAGCAGACACGGTCGCGATAACGTCCGCGGTTTCCGCGCTCGCATACGTAGCCCTAGGACGCAGACGCCTGATCTGGGGCGGTCATCCGGCCATTACTCCAATGATCCTGGTTATGTCCGAAGGCATGGGTATCGACTATGCGGAATGGGTCACTCTCTATCAATCAGAGTTCTTCAAAGAGGAGTTTCCTGAAGACAACGAGCGTTTTCGCAACGTCGTACTGACGAAGAAGCTGGAAGCCGGCCGCGACTCTAGCCTTCAACTCATGCGGGAGCAGATGTTCTATGAGAACGAATTTGCGGCTGCCGTGTTCATCGGCGGCATGGGGGGCATCATCACCGAGTACGAGATGTTCACAAGGCTTCAACCGCTCGCCAAAGTCATTCCAGTTACCTCCACCGGTGGAGCATCCCTAGAGGTTGCCGCAAAGCTTGGTGAACTTCCTTCGGATTTTAGTGAGCAGCGGGACTACGTTGCCCTGTTTCACAAACACCTAGACATTTCAGTCAAGGAGGAGCGCTTCCGTTCACCACGGGAACAGCCCGCGGTCTTAGAGGAGCGGTACTGGTCTCCAAGCCGTCAGTGACTGCCAAAGCGCGTTCGTCCGAACAAAGCTGCCGCATAAGAAGCTCGCGATAATCGAAGCGTTGCTGGGTGAGGGCTCCTCTGACCGCCAGACCCATTGCTTGACCAATCACAGGAGGCACCGCGTTGCCAACCTGTCGAGCGCTCGAGTCCTTGCCGCCGACAAACTCCCACCAGTCCGGAAAGCCTTGTAGGCGGGCGCGCATGCGGAGAGTAAGCTGCGGCAGAAAGGCGTCACCGGCTCTTGCGACCTGTTCAGGTGTTGGGGCGGTGTCCGCGACGGTGGCTATGTCGATTCCCTTCGCCGCCCATCGAGCAGACTCTTTTTCCCGAGATCCACCTTTGCGGCCAACCACTGTGGAAGCAAGAGCGCCTCGCTTCGTAATCCCGTTGCGAACAACAACATGGTTACGCCGAGCGTCAGCCCATGCCTTCGAACCGGACCAACCGTTCGCGGCCATCAGGTCCTCCAGAACATCACCAAGGTTCGCGCGCCATTCGGGGAAAGTCGGCGGAGCGCGAAATTCAGCCATGGACGCCTGCTTCATCCCGACGAACAGCATGCGGCTCCGCTCTTGCGCGACACCATAGTCTTCAGCTTCCATTCGAACGACTTGGACTACATAGCCGGAGTTCTTTAATTGGTTGAGGAAGTTCCCAAGGTGGTCGGCATGTCTCGCGTTGAAGAGGCCGGTCACATTCTCAAAGATAAAGGCTCGAGGTCGTATTTCACGGACGGCGCGGGCGCTTTCAAGAAGCAGATCTCTCGGATCATCTTTCCCGAGTCCGTTACCATCGATTGAATAGGGCTGACACGGCAGACCTCCAACGAGGAGATCCACGCACTGAGAACGATGGACTGTGAAGTCCACCGAGCGGATATCGCCTTCGATCACGTTCCAGAGAGGGCGGTTCAGGCGCAGTGTCGCCGCCGCGTGCTTGTCGAATTCGTAGAGCGCGAGCGGGTGAAAGCCGGCGCTCTCGAGACCCAGTGACATTCCTCCCGCGCCTGCGCACAATTCCACTACGGTGAGTATCTGGAAGGGAAGTCTCGTCAATGGCGGCCGCTCAGGCAAAATCACGTCGCGCATGATCGGCGCGATCATCGATGTCACGTGTTGGAGGCATTCCTGAAGGTGCGTTGCCGCCTGCGCTTCAATATTGGAGCTGTCGAGGGCGAAACCATGTTCACCACCGAACTTGCCTTCAGCCAATGCTGTCAGGGCTTTGTAGGCCAGCGTGATGGCATGCTCTCTGGTGTTCGGAAACTTGAACACGTTGCCCAAGGGTGCGGTGTGCTCACCGTAGACGCTCACAAAGATCGGAAGTAAAGCGGCCGCTGCGGTCTTGATTGTACTGTGGTCATCCGAACGATCTTCAGATGCGCTGCGCGCATTGCTGTATGACGCAAGCATCCGAAGGATCGCGGCCACGCCGTTGTCTACGTCCTTGGTGGCCAGAACGGTTCGCCGCTGCGCCGATCTCGCTGAGGCAGCGAAGCCTGCTCTGACCGAGGTCTCGGCGAACGTTTGCTTTTTCTTGCGGAAGCTGGCGCGGATTGAAGATATGTCCTTCGCGCCGAGCGTAGCACCTTGTTCAATCCGGACGATGGCTTCACCACGAGTTTCATCGTCGGCAGCGGCCAGGGCTTTGAGAACTGGAAATTGGGCACGAGCTCGTCGCAAAGTCGCGGAGGAGTCTTGAAGAGTCTTGGAAATCTTCACGTAAGAACGCGCGTCTTTGATATCGATCTGGCACCCGGCATGAAGAAAGTTCGCCGCGTCTTTCGGGGACATTTGACCGAGGAGATGTTCGACTTCGGCCGCCATTTTGAACAGTCGATCGGAGATTTGCTGTTGCAGGCCACGGATGGCCGCCTTGGCTTTGCTGAGCTTCTCGTTCTTCAAATCACTCATTATGCAACTTCCGGCATTTGAAATCACCAGTCTCATATCGGGACAATGATTGCTGTGTGGGCAACCAGATCTCTAAAATTTGTTGCAACCGGCAGTATTTTTCTAAGTTGCCGATCGGTCCGATGCAAACGCCCGAACGCCCTTCGTCTACCTCGTTGAGGAATGCGAGAATAGGGTATCAATTACCGCCAACCTCCAAGAAGGCTTGCCGCCGGTCTCGCCGCGTCCAAGAATCGTGAGTAACCATGGGAGGCGAAAATGATGGAACGACTTACGGAAGCGGCTTTAACAGCGTTAATGCGGAACGGACGTCGAGGCGACATCGATGTGATGCGCACACTTCTGGCGTCAATTGGTAACGATATTGCAAATGACGGCACCATCGAAGAGGTCCGCGAGTTCTCTCAGGAACGCGCCGGCCGGGCGTCACTGTCTCGGCCGTCCAACATGATTAACATTACTGCTTGAACCTCAGCCTGCTGGAGGTTGTAGGTGTCTCACTCCGACAGAAACGTTGTGAGATTACCGATGATTTCTCGATTCCGGTTCATCCGGCACTTGCGAGTACAGAGCGGACCCCAGACGCTAGCGTTTGTCACAGGCGTCTACGTCGCACTCGTCTTGAACAACACCTTTTGGGAAAAGGTGGCGGAGTACCTCCACCAAGACCCATCTTCAGTCTTCGCTCTCTATGTGGCGATCTGCAGTTTCTTTGTCATCCTCACGACAGCCTTCGCCAGCCCTTACGTGTTACGCCCAGCACTGGTATTTTTCGTCTGGGTGGCGGCCGTATCATCATGGTTTGTCGATGGCTATGGCGTCGTTATCGACACGGACATGGTTCGGAACACCTTCGAGACAACTACTGCAGAAGCGAGCGACCTGCTGACGCCCGGCCTTCTCCTGCACCTTGCGATCTATGCGGGGATCCCGTCTCTAATTATCGTGTCTGCGCGCATCCGTTATCCCAATTTCAGGAGGACGCTCGCCAGGAATGCGGTCGTGATGATTTCACTCGCTGCAGTTTTCGGGGCGGCCGCAATTTCTTTCTACAAACCCTATTCGACCGTTGTCAGGACGAAGCGGGATCTGGTGAAGACACTCAATCCTATCACGCCGCTCGTGAGCACGTTCAAGTACGCGACCGCGGCCAGCCAGGAGCGCGCGATCGTCGTTATTCCTCGCGGCGAAGATGCGCAGTTAATGCCGGCCAGCGACGGATCCAGTAAGCCCCGTGTTACGATTCTCGTGGTCGGTGAGACCGCTCGTTCGGCCAACTTCTCTCTCGATGGCTACGGGCGGCAAACAAACCCACGCCTCCAAGAACAGGGCGTTCTGCATTTTTCGAACGTTCGAAGCTGCGGGACCGCGACCGACGTGTCGCTCCCTTGCATGTTCTCCGACCTTGGTAGGTCTCAGTACACCCACAGCAAAGGGCTATCGAACGAGAATGTACTGGATGTGTTGGCACGAGCGGGTGTGGACGTCACCTGGATCGACAACAATACCGGAAGCAAGGGCGTCGCGGATCGAGTTCGCTTCGAGAGCATAGCTGGATCTTCGAACGCGGAGTTCTGCCAAGACGGCAACTGTCTGGACGCGGCGTTCTTCCAGAAAATCGATGATTGGCTCACCAATGTGAAAAAGGACAGCGTGCTTGTCCTTCATCAACTCGGCAATCACGGTCCTGCGTACTACAAGCGATATCCAGAGGCTTTTCGGCGGTACCAGCCGGACTGCCGCACATCCGAGCTTACGCAGTGCACGGATCAGGAAATCGTCAATGCCTACGACAATGCGATCCTATACACGGACTTTGTGTTGTCCGGAATCATCGATCGATTGACGGCCCGCAAAAGTGTCATTTCTCCAAGTATGCTATACGTTTCAGACCATGGTGAATCCCTCGGAGAGAAGGGCCTTTACCTGCATGGAACTCCATATTTCTTTGCTCCGGACGAGCAGACGCGCATCCCGCTAGTCCTGTGGGCGGATCAGAGCTTCCTAGATGGACTAGGGGCCAGCGCAGGCTGCTTGGAGGCAAAGCGCAAAGAACCTTTCTCACACGACAATCTGTTTTCCAGCGTCCTCGGCATGATGAACGTATCTACGAGCGCATATCGGCCCGAACTCGATATGCTCAGGTCGTGCAGAAAACCTGCCGGTGTCGAACAGCGCTCGTAGCGAGCAAGTCAAATGGTCGAAATTCGTCTCGACGGGCGCCAGATAGTTAGCCTGCAAGATCATCGTCGTACCGAAGGTGAGGACAAATTGGCGCAGGTGCCAATTTGGACCTGTTGTCCGGTTCGCCCGTTTGGTAGTCCTGCGCCAAGATAAACCTTCGCCGCCCATTTGGAACGAATGAAGAGTAGCGTTTCAGCCAGTTGGAAAGCCGTTGCGATTCTGATGATGATCCTCACTCAGGTCATCACCGGGAGCGTATGCGCGACTTCGCTGGCAGCGCCGACCATCGTCGCAACCGGATCGGTTGCCACGATGCAGGAACGCGGTGGTCATGCGGAGAGCAAGGTCGTCGTCGTGTCGGATGCCGATCATCATCTTCGATGCGACCATCGTGGCCACGACCTTGATCTGGCTGACTTGCGATATCCTGAAGGGTTGAGATTTTCCCTTGCTACGGACGCTCTGCGCGAGAGCGTGAGCTATCTGATCTCCCGCCCCCCAAAACTTCCGAGCTAAGGCGTTCTGCCCGGCATTCCGCGGTGATTCTCCCGCGGTCGCTCGGTCGTGATTTTCCCAGTGCTGCACACCATCAGTTGATGCGAGCGCCGTAGCGGCGTGTCGGCTGCCTGTCGGGATATCGTCGACGAGCCTCCGGGTTTCCATCCTGAAACCAGAAATCCCTCATTCCGGGAGTGGAAGGTGCCTCTTTCAAAGACGCTCTTTCGCCTTGCCGTCGGTCCCTCATTGCTCCTGCTAGGCGGGTGCAAGATGGTCGTGATGTCGCCCTCAGGCGATATCGCGCGACAGCAGGCGGATCTCATCATCGTCGCCACCGTGCTGATGTTGCTCATTATCGTGCCGGTCCTGTTTCTCACGCTGTATTTCGCGTGGCACTACCGTCAGTCTAACAAGAAAGCGAAATACGATCCGGAATGGCATCATTCCACCCGGCTCGAGGTGTTGATCTGGTCGGCACCGCTGGCGATCATCATTGCACTGGGAGCGATCACCTGGATCAGCACCCACAAGCTCGATCCCTATCGTCCGCTGGAGCGGATCGACGCCGCGCGTCCGGTTACGCCCGACATCAAGCCGATCACTGTCGAGGTGGTCGCGCTCGACTGGAAGTGGCTGTTCTTCTATCCGGAGTATGGCATTGCCAGCGTCAACGAACTGGCCGCGCCGGTCGATGTGCCGATCAACTTCAAGATCACGTCCTCCTCGGTGATGAACGCGTTTTACGTGCCTGCGCTTGCCGGCATGATCTACGCCATGCCCGGCATGCAGACGAAGCTCCACGCGGTGATCAACGAGGCGGGCGTCTACGACGGCATCTCCGCCAATTACAGCGGCGGTGGCTTCTCCCAGATGCGCTTCAAGTTCCTGGGGCTTGATCAGGGCGGATTCGACCAGTGGGTGGCGCGCGTCCGGCAAGCTGGCACCGCCCTCAACCGGGACGCTTATCTGAAGCTCGAAAAGCCGAGCACCAGGGAGCCGGTCCGGTATTTTTCGTCGGTGCAGAACGGCCTTTATCGTTCGGTGCTCAACATGTGCGCCCGGCAAGGTCAGATGTGCGCCGAGGAGATGATGCACATCGACAAGACGGGTGGCGCAGGCTTGGACAGCCTCGAGAACCGCGCACGGCTGGAATACGACAACCGCCGGAACCCCGCTGCGGGTGGCGATGAACAGGCCGCAGCCCGCACGCCTGCTCCCGCCACCGGCCCCTTGACCCGCATCGAAGATCCGGCGGACGCCAGCGACGTCAAGTCGGACCCGCAACCGCAACCGATGAACCACGGCATGCAAGGCATGCAGCACCCCATGACGCCTGAAAGCAATGAGGACGGTGCAGCACCCGCCGGCCTCAATAACGATGCCTCCGCGAAACCTTGAAGGATTCGGCAGATAACATGTTCGACAATTTCACACTCATCGAGTTCGTCTTCGGGCGACTGACCTGGGATGCCATCCCGTACGATCCGATCATCCGTGGCACGTTCGTGGCGGTCGCCATCGGTGGCCTCGCCATCTTCGGCCTAATCACGAAATACAAGCTGTGGGGCTATCTCTGGAAGGAGTGGTTCACATCGGTCGATCACAAGAAGATCGGCATCATGTACATCATCCTGGCGCTCGTCATGCTTTTGCGCGGTTTCGCCGACGCGATCATGATGCGCATCCAGCAGGCGATCGCCTTCAACGGATCGGAAGGCTACCTTTCGCCCAGCCATTATGACCAGGTCTTCACCGCCCACGGCGTGATCATGATCTTCTTCGTGGCCATGCCTTTCATCACCGGGTTCATGAACTACATCGTGCCGCTGCAGATCGGCGCACGTGACGTGTCGTTCCCGTTCCTGAACAACTTCTCCTTCTGGCTGACCACCGCGGGCGCGATCATCATCATGATCTCGCTTTTCGTGGGCGAGTTCGCGCGCACGGGCTGGCTGGCCTATCCGCCGCTGTCGGGCGCGGACTACAGTCCGGGTGTGGGGGTCGATTACTATATATGGGGCCTGCAGGTGGCGGGCGTGGGCACGACGCTCTCAGGCATCAACCTCGTCGCGACGATCGTCAAGATGCGCGCGCCGGGAATGGGCCTGATGAAGATGCCCGTCTTCACCTGGACCTCGCTCTGCACCAACATCCTGATCGTCGCCACCTTCCCGATCCTGACGGCCACGCTCGCGCTGCTGACGGCGGACCGCTACCTGAACACCAACTTCTTCACGAACGACCTCGGAGGCAATCCGATGATGTACGTGAACCTGATCTGGATGTGGGGCCATCCGGAAGTCTACATCCTCATCCTGCCGGCCTTCGGCATCTTCTCGGAAGTCGCATCGACATTTTCGGGCAAGCGCCTGTTCGGCTACGGGTCGATGGTCTATGCGACCTGCGCGATCATGATCCTCTCCTACCTCGTCTGGCTGCACCATTTCTTCACGATGGGGGCAGGGGCCTCGGTGAACGCCTTCTTCGGTATCGCCACGATGATCATCTCGATCCCGACAGGGGCGAAGATGTTCAACTGGCTGTTCACCATGTACCGCGGACGGATCCGGTTCGAACCGCCGATGTACTGGCTGATCGGCTTCATGTTCACGTTCGTCGTCGGCGGCATGACAGGTGTCATGCTGGCAATCCCGCCGGCCGACTTCGTGCTGCACAACTCGCTCTTCCTCGTTGCCCACTTCCACAACGTCATCATCGGCGGCGTGCTGTTCGGCTTGATGGCAGGGGTGGCCTATTGGTGGCCGAAGGCCTTCGGTTTCAAACTCGATCCCTTCTGGGGCAAGATGACCTTCTGGTTCTGGCAGATCGGCTTCTTCTTCGCCTTCATGCCGCTCTACGTTCTGGGGCTGATGGGCGTGACGCGCCGGGTGTCGCAGTTCGAGGATCCGTCGCTGCAGATCTGGTTCATCATCGCGGCTTTCGGTGCGTGCCTTATCGCGCTCGGCATCCTGTCCTTCATCATCCAGATGGTCGTCAGCGTCAGGAGGCGCGACGAGCTCCGTTGCTCGACGGGCGATTCCTGGGGTGGGCGGACGCTCGAATGGTCGACCTCGTCGCCGCCGCCTGAGTATAACTTCGCCTTCACGCCTGTCGTGCACGAGCTGGATACCTGGCACGACATGAAGGAGTGCGGCTACAAGCGTCCGCTTGGCGGCTATCGGGCGATCCACATGCCGAAGAACACGGGGACCGGTGTCATCCTGTCCGGTATCAGCATCGCGCTGGCTTTCGCGCTCATTTGGTACATCTGGTGGCTGGCCGTCGTATCATTCGTGGCGATCTTCGTGATCTCCATCGCCCATACCTTCAACTACAACCGCGACTTTCACATCCCGGCCGAAACGGTGGCCGAGGTCGAAGCTGCGCGTTCGAAGCTGCTCGCCCAGGGGAACTGACATGGCAAATCTGATCCAAGCCCGCCGGGCCGACAAGACGTTCCACCTGGAGGAGGAGCATCACCCCGAAGGGAGCACCGGTCTCGGTTTCTGGCTCTACCTGATGAGCGACTGCCTCATCTTCGCGGCTCTCTTCGCTACCTATGCCGTGCTCGGCCGCAATTATGCGGCCGGGCCCGCGCCTTCGGATCTGTTCGACCTCAAGCTCATCGCCGTGGCGACGACGATCCTGCTCGTGTCCTCGATCACCTACGGTGTGGCGATGGTTCGCGCCGAGAACGATGAGAAGGGCGGGACGATCTTCTGGCTCGGCGTCACAGGGGTGCTAGGGCTCGCCTTCCTGGGTCTCGAGGCCTACGAGTTCTATCACCTGATCGCCGAGGGCGCCGGCCCGCAGCGATCGGCCTTCCTGTCGTCGTTCTTCGCGCTCGTGGGCACGCACGGCCTGCACGTGACGTTCGGGATCATCTGGCTTGTGGTGCTGATGGTCCAGGTATCGAAGTTTGGCCTCACTCCGGCGAACCATCGACGACTGATGTGCCTTTCGATGTTCTGGCACTTTCTGGACCTGATCTGGATCGGCGTCTTCTCGGTCGTTTACCTGATGGGAGTTGTCGTATGACCTCGAAACCAGCGAATCGAAATGCCCATGACCGACATCAAGGTCATCGGGCGGGCCACAGTTCCATTCGGAACTACATGAAGGGCTTCGTCCTTTCGCTCATCCTGACTGCGATCCCATTCTGGCTTGTGATGGGGAACGTCATCGAAAACAAGACAGTGACGGTCGCGGCGATCATGATCCTTGGCGCCATTCAGATGGTGGTCCACATGGTCTACTTCCTGCATATGAATTCGCGATCGGAGGGCGGCTGGACGATGATGGCGCTGATCTTCACGATAGTGATCCTGGTGATCGTGCTCGCCGGGTCGCTGTGGGTCATGTACCACCTCAACACAAACATGATGCCGATGTCCCCGGAGATGATGAAGAACATGCCGTAAGGCTGTTACCTTCATCCAGCCCTAAGAGCGGCTGGATCGTTCTTACCCGCGGGCCCTCAGACGGTCCCGCGGGTTCGATCGCCAAGGAGGCTGCTCACACCAGCCTCAGACAAGTTCGAGATGCGACCAATCCAGACATCGGAAAGTCTGGAAACAATATGCGTAGATCGTCGAAAAGAAGGGTTGCAGCATTCGTGCTTCTTCTTGTGACGATTCTGATCGGAAACCTGATCGGTCACTCCCGAGCAGACACGGTCGATACTTTCGCCAAAACCGTAGAGTTCACGGTTTCCACCCCCAGTTCCGATAGCCATCGCACAGACAACGGTTTGCGCACCGACCGTGGAGATCACTGCTCGCTGCATAACTGCGCGGCGACATCTAGCGCACAAGCAAGCCGGCTATCCGCCGTCGCGTCGAGCTTTCACTCTTCCCATCCGAAGCTGCGTTCGGCAAACCAGGCGTCAGTCTTCCGCCCTCCGATCCGTTCTGTCTGATCTCGAGTCACATTGATCGATATCTGAAGCACCCGGCCAGACTGCAAGTCTGCCGTCGGTGTGGCCAACGGACGAGTTAAAATTTATGAACATCATTATTGGATTGGTGATCACCACTGGGTGCATCCTCGGCAGCTTCATGGCTATGGGCGGAAAGGTCGAGGCTCTTTTCCAGCCGTTCGAACTTGTAATTATCGGGGGCGCCGGAATCGGAGGATTCGTGATGGCGAACTCGATGAAAGTCATCAAGGATTCGCTCAAGGCGATCGGCGAGGCGTTTAAATACGCAGTTCCAAAAGAACGGGAGTATCTGGACGTACTGAGCGTCCTTTACGCTCTGATGCGAGATCTCCGGACGAAAAGCCGAAATGAAATCGAGGCTCACATCGACAATCCTGCCGAGTCGTCGATCTTTCAAGCCGCGCCAACGCTGCTTAAGAACAAGTCGCTTGTGAACTTCATCTGTGACTACGTCCGTCTCATCATCATAGGGAATGCACGATCACACGAGATCGAGGCGCTGATGGATGAAGAACTCCACACGATCCTAAGCGACCGGCTTAAGCCCTATCACGCCCTGACGACCATGGGCGATGCGTTCCCGGCCATCGGTATCGTCGCGGCCGTTCTCGGCGTCATCAAGGCGATGGCTGCGATCAACGAACCACCGGAGGTCCTCGGTCATCTGATTGGCGCTGCGTTGGTCGGCACGTTCCTGGGCATCCTTCTGTCATACTCGGTTTGCGCCCCGCTTAACGCGCAGATCAAGACGGTGAGATCCAAGCAACACCGGCTGTATGTCATCGTCAAGCAGACGCTTCTCGCTTACATGAACGGCTCTGTTCCCCAGGTTGCTCTGGAATACGGCCGCAAGACCATATCCGAGAGCGATCGGCCAACCATCGATGCCGTAGAGCAAGAGATGATCAGCGGCGGCGGGATCGACAAGGCAGCCTAGCAGCGCAATCAGCCGAACCCGACCTGCCATTTGCTTGTCCATCGATCGTGATTGATCATTTTAGCGTCCTCCGAGAGGAGGGCGCTAAAATACAGTCGAGCGGAGTTCGCAGTGAGAGGGATAACGGAAGAGGCTGCACGGCATTAACCATCACTTAACTATATTGTTGGCGATCCTTGATCTTCGGTGAGATTTACCGTTTGTTAACCGTGCTGGCGGGGTGGACAAGGATTGCTTGTGTTGCGTTTTGGCTCTGGGTTTGTTTTCGCGATGATCTGTTATGCGGGGAGCGCCTTCGCGGCGTCCGATCATGTTGAGACGGTTATGAAAACCGGGCAGATGACTTCGCAACCTGTCGGCCACTACGAGTTCTGCAAAGCCAATAGCCAAGAATGCAATCGCCGTTCAACGGACCTCACGCCCGTCGCATTGACTGACGGACAGCGCGCAATCCTGATCAAGATCAACGCGGACGTGAACGCGCGAGTGGCGCCCATGACGGACCAGGATCACTACGGCAAAGCCGAAGTCTGGACGTATCCTGACGATCAAGGGGACTGCGAGGACTACGCTCTCGAGAAGCAACGGATATTGCTGGGGATGGGCCTACCGGCATCCACCTTGCTGATAACCGTTCTGAGAAAGCCCGACGGGGAAGGTCATGCAGTCCTCACAGTCAGAACCGATAGGGGCGACTATCTGCTGGACAACCTTGATCCAGACGTGAAGCTCTGGTCTGAGACAAATTACACGTTTCTGAAGAGACAATCTGAGCAGCACTCTGGGAAGTGGGTGGCGATCGCAACACACGACGAGAACCAGATGGCGGCCGCCGTCCGGTGACGTATGTCAGTCGGCTCCCTTATAGGGATCCTCCAGCGCCGCCTCGGGACGACTAACAGGATACTTCGTGTTCGATATCCTAGCCGCGAGCTTCTCGGCGCCATTCTGCTTGAGCAGCGCTCGGAAACTCGGATGCATGCCGCCATCCACATAGGCATTAGCATGCAACGGTCCGTCTTTCTCGACTAGCGCTGAAAGCTGCGTGTCTTCGACCTTGAACTTGGCAGCCAGAGCAGGGCTCGTCGTGTCGACGCGAGCGGGGCAGGGAGCCAGCGGGTCCTTGGGGTCGCCGCCCTCGAATTCCGCGTTTATAACGTACTTCCCACCGCAGACGGACACCTTCGGCGGAGAGCGGGTCGCGTCGAACGAGTCATAGCCCGTCTTCATCGTGCGCCAAAAATCAAAATTCGGGTCGTCTCTATGGGCAGCCATATTCTGGGCAGTCATCCTGAAGGGATATGCCTGAACCTGGAAAGCGCTCTGCCCTGCGTCCAACGACGCCTTTGTCAGAGAGTAGATCTCGCCAACTCCTTGGTCGGTCATCGCGTAGCAGCCGGATGACGAACAGGCGCCATGAACCATCAATGCCGTTCCGGTATACCCAAGTGCTGCTTCCAACCGATTTGGATAACCAAGGTTGAAAGAGAGGTAGTATTGCGACTGTGGGTTAAGCATCCCCTTGGACACAGAGTAGAACCCTTCGGGAGCCTGTCGATCACCGTCGGTTTTCTTTGGTCCAAGCTTTCCTGACCACCGGCAGATCGGGAAGCTCTTCAACAAGGCGTATCGCCCGGACGCATCCTGCTTCCAGACTTCGAGTTCGCTCTCCTCCTTAAAAAGCCGCACAAGAATTGGCGACTGCGCAGTCATGCGTTTTTTCTTCATCTCGATGATGGTCTTTTGGGAGATTTCGGGGGCGGCATCGCCAAGATCATCGAGGGCAATTTGAACGCAACCGCTCAATGCCAGTGCCAGCCCGACAACTGCGACATTCAACGCGCCCGATTTTTTGTACGACCGCGGTTTGCGCTCAGTCATTCAATGTCTTTCTATCTCACTGACCGGCGCAGGGAAGACGGCAGTTCCCGTACTCGCGATTGCTTCATGTCACTTGCTACCCGATTCAGCCTCGGACTGAGAAGCCCCGTCGCCGACAACTTCGATCTTGGCTTTGGCCCTGAGCGAACTTACCAGTTCCCTCGCCACCGAAGCCTCGAGCGAATGCCGGATTTCCGGCGAGGATTGCTCCAACGTGGGGGTAGGTTTAGCGCGTTGCCCTTCGAACTTCAGTACATGGAATCCAAACGGCGTTTGAACCGGCGATGCGATGACCTCACCCGGCGCCGCGCCAGACACCGCCTTGACGAACTCCGGTGGGACCTGATCCTCCGTGAGGAAGCCAAGATCACCACCATTGGCCCCTGAAGACTCGTCTTGGGAGGAGGTTTTCGCCTCGTCTTGAAAGGACTTTTGCCCCTGCTTTATATCATTAATGAGACGGTCAGCATCCGATTGTGTTGAGACCAGAATATGGCGGATGCGAATTTCGTTCGTTGGCGTGATCGAAGCGACCTGCTTCTCATACGCCGCCTGCACAAGCTCATCCGTGACGGTCTTCTCCAGCGTTTTCCTGATGTAAAGCGCTCGCAGGGCACGCTCTCGCAAGAATTTCATCTCAGCCAGGAACGCAGGGTCTGAGTCCAGCTTATCGGCCAGCGCTGCCTTCGCCATCAGCCTCACCTCCACCAGTGCATCCACTATCTGCCGGCGATTGGCGTCAGCGTCCTTTGGGTCCATGTCTCCGAGGAGGCGAGATGCGATCTCGACGTCGCCGGCCGTAATGACGTCACCGTCAACCCGTGCCATCAAGCCGTTTTCGTCCGCAACCGCTGGTGCCGCCGCGATCAGCGCGACGATTAGGGCAACTCGAAACCTCATGCTCACTCCGCTGGGACGAGAGGGTCGACGATCTTCGCGAACTCGGCGACCGCAAGGGCGCCTGCGTACTTCTTCCCGTTGATGAAGAAGGTTGGAGTTGAATCGACACCCAGTTCTTTCGCCTTAGCGGCGACGGCGCTCACCTTGTCGAGCAGCGCTTGGTCAGTAAGGCAGGCTTCGAAATCCTTCTGGCCCATTCCGGTGATGGCCATCGTCGACTGCAATGCTTGACGCCCATCCTGGGCAGTCGCCCACGTCTCCTGCTGACGGAAGAGAAGGTCAACGGTCGGATACCACTTATCTTCCCCGACGCAACGCGCGAGCATGAAGGCCGCGGTCGATCGAGGGTCGAAAGGGAATTCGCGGAAGATGAAGCGGACCTTTCCAGTGTCCACATACTGTTTCTTGATTTCAGGCCACATTGTCGTATGGAAGTTTCGGCAATGAGGGCAAGTCATCGACAGGTATTCGATTACGGTGACTGAGGCTTTCTCGTCGCCAAATGATTTTTCGGGAAGTGGACCCGGTGCCATAAGCTCGCTCTCACTGGCGGCCCTCGCAAAAGTCGGATGCGCTATGGACACTGAAAATAGCGCGGCGGCACCTGCAAGCACTTCTCGTCTGTTCATTTGAATTCCTCTCGATAGGCAAATCGAGTGAATCATACGACCTCAAGGAACTTGAGCTTCAAGCCCTTTCGCGGCCTGCATGGGCGCTTTTCTCATCAATGAATATTGATTTGGCCGCGCGTCGAAGCTCGCTATTTTCCTTCTGGAAATGCAGAGGTGCAAGATGTTGCTCAAGGCCGGTCTAGTTGCTGTCGTGGTCGGGATCGCATTCGCTACGATGTATCTCGTGTTCTCGGCGGCTTGCATTTACATCGGGCACAGCACAGAAGAGGCGCTCTGGAGCGGTTGGGCGATGGCTATCCTCACGGTGGCGGTAGCCGCCGAAACTATTCTATACCTACGTAGATGAGGGGGCTCGGGTAGCAAGTGCCATCAGGGTCACCAGCATCCACGCGTTCAAATGCGCCGGCTGTTTTCTGACGCCCGATCAAGCAAGCCATGTCGATCATAATCGCGACCCCATCCCGGACAAGAGCGGCGGTCAGGCGCCCGTCAGCAAGACTGAGGCATACCATCTCCAATCACTATAGATATGGAGGCACAGGTGCTCACGATCGGCGATCTATCACGGCGGACGGGCGTTAAAATTCCTACCATCCGCTACTACGAGCAGATGGGACTACTGTCCCATGCGGAGAGGTCGGAAGGAAATCAGCGACGTTACACGCGCCAAGAGCGCGAGCGGCTGTCGTTCATCAGGCACGCGCGCGAGCTAGGCATGACAATCGGGGCAATTCGCGATCTGATCGAGATGAGCCAGCATCCGGACATGCCCTGTTCCGAGGTTGATCGTATTGCCGCCAGCCAGCTTGCTGCGGTCAGACAAAAGATCGAACGCTTGAAAAAACTGGAAGCTGAGCTGGATCGTATAGCCACTCATCGCCACGAAGGGGCTATCCGGGACTGCTACGTAATTCAGGCGCTGGCCAATCTGAACCTTCCAGAAGATGGCGCCACCGAACGCCAATGATCGACAGCAGAACCAAATGGAATCCGTACAGACTCGGTAGGCGCGGCGTTGTGCTAGCGATTGCTGCCGGCGTGGTCGTGGCCTCTTCCGGACTTGTCGCTTATACCGGTCTTGAGGCGTTCAGCACCAGAACCGCGGGCGGTCCGGCTCCTCGCGCTTCGCTGGACTTCGAACTTCTTCGCGTTGATGGCAGTCAGTTCTTTGGGGCGGAGCTCGGAGGGCGCCCTTTCATGGTTTTCTTCGGCTTCACGAATTGTCCGGAGATCTGCCCGACCACCTTGTATGAGCTCTCCGGCCGCTTCGGCGAACTCGGCTCGGAAGTAGATGCCTTGACGGCACTCTTCATATCCGTGGATCCAGAACGCGATACTGAAGAGGCGCTCCAGAACTACATGACGTCCTTCGATCGCCGTATCACTGCTTTGCGCGGTAGCAGAGAGCAGACGGATAGGGCCCTACGGGCGTTTGGTGCGTATTCCAAGACATTCGAGGTCGATGACGACTATACGATCGACCATACGGCCGTCGTGATGCTCTACGATCGAAACGGTGTTCTACAAGGGACGTTGGATACGCATGAAAGCGCCGAGGTGCAGAGAAAAAAGCTTCGGCGCCTCGTGTCATAGCCGGAACATGCGCCTGTTCTCGATGTTAAGGTAGGTAGCTACCAAACATGGAGAAGCAGAATGATCACGGCAAATGAAATCAAGGAGCATATGGAAGTCAAATCGTCGGACGGTGAACATGTCGGGACCGTTGACCATCTGGATGGCAGCGATCGTATCAAACTTACGAAAACCGACTCTCCTGACGGGCCGCACCACCACCTGATTCCACTGGAGTGGGTCGATCACGTTGACGCACACGTTCATCTTTCAGTGAACGCAGCGGACGTGCAGGCGAAATGGACACATTTGCCCGACTAGGTTGAGAGGTCCGCGGCCGTGCTGAACCGCGGACCCCGTCGCGTTGGTTCCGTCGCTTGGGGAGCGAGCTGAGGAGACGGAACTTCACGCGAGTTCAAATGGTCTAGTCGAAAATTCGCGAGAGAAACGACTTGCCACCGTGCCCCGACCGATGATGTACATCCTGGCGTCCGTGGTCGCCACGATAGGTTTCACGGTGTTGTTGAGCCGGATCTGGCGCAGTATGAGCATTTTTCTCTATGATCTTGTCGAGTTCGCCGCGATCTAGCCAAACACCTCTGCATTTCGGGCAATAGTCGATTTCAATTCCTTGTCGATCAGTCATCAGGAGACCAACGCCGCATCTTGGGCAAGGCATTCCGTTTCTCTGCGACATGTCGTCCATTGAATTCTCCGATCTTGTTTGATGCCCTGTTGTAGGATCTCAAGCAGCTAGAGAGGCAATACATTTAGCGTTGAAATCTACGTGATCGCCGAATGGGGTCCGGATAAGGTTGACTTGTTGCTGATTCGATCTGCGACCGGTACCGTCAACGAGATCTGCATGCTCCGCCGATTTGTCATCGCTCTGATTATATTGCTGACCGCGATTAGCTCGGTGGAAACTTGCCTGCCCGTTGCTCACTCATATCAAGTAAACCGTGTGGATATTTCAGTAGGCCTGGCGACGACCAATGGTTCCGTCGATTTGGATGTGGTGCATGCTCACGATGGCTTACATGAATTCTCCAAACGAGCAGACATTTATGATACAGAAAGCGCCGCAGCCGTCATCAACCAATTCGATGTCGATGCCGCGATGGCATTGACAGGAATGCATGTTGCGCCGATGCACCGACCGCCTATTCAAGTGGCGTCTTTTTCTAAGCTGTCGATTTTCCCAGCGGCCTGACCACATGTAAGCGCGGGCTGCGTCGAAAGAGAACGCCCATGCTCTGCACTCATAATCTCGGCCATCATCGCACAATGATGGCGTCCCGCCAGCTAGAGGCGGTTCAGCCATGACGCTAGTTTCTAAGATTATCCTTGGTCGACGCCGCGCCCATCTGAATGTCTCAATCAATCGGTCGCGACGGGGCGGAAAGCGAAATTTTGCGCGGCAACGGCGGTCGCGCGTGTTGATGCTGATGATAGCCATGTCGCTGGCATTCGGTCTGGGTACCGCGCGGCTAATCCAGTACGGAATTCTCGAGGCGGGAACGACCTCTCAGATTCTACCCCCAGACAAACTGCTCGCTTCACGGCCCGATATTCTGGATCGTAACGGCCAGTTGCTCGCGACGGATGTCCGGACAGTGTCTTTGTTTGCCGAGCCGCATAGGATCGTCGACGCCGACGACGCTGTCGAAAAGCTCGCATTAGTCTTTAAAGACTTGGACCGCAGAGGCACGCACGCGAAGCTCTCTTCGAAAGGTTCGCGTTTTGCGTGGTTGCGACGGCAGCTCACACCCCGTCAACAGAGTGACATTCTAGCGCTAGGGATACCTGGGGTAGGGTTCAGACCGGAGAAAAAACGCTTCTATCCCGGCGGACCGACCGCGGCACATGTCGTCGGATATGTTGACATCGACAACCGCGGCGTTGCCGGAATGGAACGATATCTCGACCAGCAGGGATTGCTTGATCTTCGCGCCGTCGGAATGACGACTGATACGCCGTTGGAACCAGTGAAATTGTCGGTAGACATTCGTGTACAGAACATCGTCCGCGAGGTCGTCGCAAACGCGATGACGACTTACAAGGCGGAGGCTGCTGGTGCTGTCGTACTGGACGTCCGTACAGGGGAGGTGATTGCAATGGCCTCCGTGCCCGATTTCGATCCCAATCAACCTTCCCGAACGCTACCCGACGGAAAGGTGGATAAGGAGTACGAGAAAGGCTGGTTCAACCGCATCAGCAATGCGACCTTCGAAATGGGCTCGACCTTTAAGAGCTTCACCCTGGCTATGGGATTGGACGAAGGCAAGATCACTTTGAATTCAGTGGTCGACGCGTCGCGGCCAATCAGAATGGGCGGGTTCACAATCAAGGACTTTAAAGGCAAGAACCGTCCACTCAGCATCCCGGAAGTGTTCCAGTACTCTTCCAACATTGGAACTGCTGCCGTCGCGGATATGGTCGGCATCCAGCAGCATCAAGCTTTCCTGGCAAAGCTCGGGTTGCTGTCGAAGGTGGAAACGGAGATGCCGGGCGTAGCCACTCCGACACAGCCGCGGACATGGAAGAAAATCAATTCCGTCACGATCTCCTTCGGTCATGGTGTCGCAACGACGCCTCTCCAGACGGCGGTGGCAGCGGCATCTCTGATAAACGGCGGACAGCTCATACCGCCCACTTTCCTTCCCCGCAGTGCGGTGGAGGCGCGTCAGGTATCGAAGGTGGTGATCAAGGATACGACAAGCGAGAGCATGCGATACCTCTATACCTGGAATGGCCTCAAGGGATCCGGTCGGAGCGCACAAGTCGAAGGATTCAGCGTCGGTGGGAAAACCGGAACTGCCGACAAGGTGATTAATGGCAGGTATGCGAAGGATAAGAACTTCAATGCGTTCGTGGCGGCCTTTCCTATGGAAAAGCCCCGATACGTCGTTCTGTCGATTATTGATGCACCTCAGGCCGGCGAGCATGGAGGGCGAACCGCCGCCTCGACTGCCGCACCGATGATCAAATCCATAATTGGACGTTCAGCTCCACTTCTTGGGATCGAACCACGGTTCGGCAGTGTCGACGGCGACTACCTGCTTGCGGACTACTAGCCACAAACTCCGGGGCAATTCACCTTTATTCGCTATTGCAAGTCATTCTCAAGAGTGCAATCTTGGGGTTGGGATGAACGGAAGGTTTTAGCGAAAATGACAGTCGGCGAGTTGTCTACGTGGCTAAAGGCGCCAAGTTTCCATCGCCGCAAGGCGCGCGCGCCTAGTCGTGCGTCAACGTCTTATGTTTTTGAATGGCCGAGCGCGACCACGATAAGCGTGCTCTGTCGTCTGGCGATACTCGCAATCTTTGTTTTGGGCGTCTTTACCGGTCGAGTGATCGTTCCCTGATCTGGGAAGCTATCTGCAAACGCGTCGCAAACGCATTTTACGCTTCATTTTGCAGTTGCAACTCGTTGTTATTACCAGATATTTTGCTTCGAAAAGTTTGACTGCGCGATTGACATGAGCGGACCACTTAACTATCCAAAAGCCATCGGGGAGTAGTCACCGCCAACCCAGCGGAAGCGCGTCAACATACTCGTGCGGTAGCACGTGGCGCGTTTGGCCGGACATGCCGGCTCGACAAGACCGTGGCGGCACCTGCTCGGATCGGACAGAGCTAGGCGTGCGCCCGGTCTAAGCGTCCGTCAGGAACCATCATGTCATATTTGGCAATTATCTTGCTCGCTTTCAGCATGTCGATGGACGCGTTCGCCGTGTCGGTCGGACGAGGCGCTGCGCTCGGCCGTCCGCGCATCACTGAAGCTCTTCGCACCGGTATTGTCTTCGGCGTCGTTGAGGCAATCACACCACTCGTTGGTTGGGCCGCAGGCTTTGCAGCCGCGTCTTACATTTCCGCCGTTGATCACTGGATCGCTTTCGCACTCCTAGGCTTCGTGGGATTGAACATGCTTTACGCAGCCGTTCGAGGTAAGGATAGTTCGGCGGCTGCGAAGAATACTTCGTTCCTCCTTCTCCTTGCAACGGCGGTAGGAACCAGCCTTGATGCGATGGCCGTGGGGGTGTCGCTGGCATTCCTGGATGTGAACATCATCGTTGTCGCGATTGCAATTGGCATGGCGACGTTCCTTCTTTCCTCAGGCGGAATGCTGGTTGGTCGTCTAATCGGAGCTCGCTTCGGTCGCATGGCAGAGGGCGTGGCAGGTCTCGTTTTGATCGGGCTCGGCTGCTCGATCCTCTTCGAGCATCTCACAGCCGGCTGAACCCGGTCGTCTGAGGCGGCGCAACGCAGAATGCCACGCGCTTTTCCACTTGAACCTATAGTGACATGAGGTTGTAAGTAGGAATCTCGACGCTATCGAGGTGACCGCCATGAACGAAACGATCAAGACAAAGTACCGAGTAAACGGAATGGATTGCGCGTCCTGCGCATCCAAGATCGACACTGCCGTAAGGCGCGCGGAAGGGATCGAGGACGTATCCGTTTCGGTAACCGCTGGAACGATGACAATCAGTCACACTCGATCTGCCGATCTCTTGAAGATTGAAAAGAAGGTCAGCGGCCTTGGCTATCCCGTCGTTCGTCTTGCGGCGCCATCTTCTGCCTCGGGCAAGAGCGAGAGCGTGGTCGACAAACATGATCACAGCCACGAGCATGTTCACGCTTCCTGTGCCGGGCACGACCATGAGCACGACCACGGTAATGACCAGGACCATGATGGTCATAATCACTCGGACCATGACCATGCCGGCCACGATCATACCGGCCACGACCACGCTGACCATAAGCACGAGCATGCTCATCATCCTGGCGAAACAGTAGGGACGGAAGTTTCCGATGTCGGTCAGACCGAGGGGCTGACACGCTTTCGGGTCGGGGGAATGGATTGCGCCTCCTGCGCCGCAAAAATCGATACCGCAGTCCGACGGATTAGTGGCGTCGATGATGTCTCTGTCTCAGTGACCGCCGGTACCATGGCCGTTCGGCACAAGGATTCAATCGACGTCCCCGCGATCGAAAAACAGGTCCGGGGACTGGGATACACGATTCAACCGACCGCCGCGGCATCCAAGGCCGGTCATACTAGCCATGACGGCCATTCCCACGGCGACGAAGTGGAAGGTCTGCACGGCCATGACCATGGACCGATGAACGGTCCATGGTGGAAAAGTCGGAAAGGTCGCCTCACAATCTTGGCCGGGGCGGCGCTTGTCGCGGCTTATGTCGTTGGTCATCTGGTCCCTCAAACCGCGTCGTACGCCTTCATTGTAGCGATGCTCGTGGGTCTGGTGCCGATCGCCCGAAGGGCGTTCATGGCTGCACGCGCAGGAACTCCGTTCTCCATCGAGATGTTGATGACGATCGCGGCGGTCGGAGCCGTGATCATCAATGCGGGCGAGGAAGCTGCCACGGTCGTCTTCCTCTTTCTCGTAGGGGAGCTTCTCGAGGGCGTCGCAGCGGGCAAGGCCCGTGCAAGCATCCAATCCCTGACGTCCCTCGTGCCGAAGATGGCCTTGGTGGAAGAGGACGGACGCACGCGCGAGGTTCCTGCTGAAGACGTGGCTGTGGACGCGATCATTCTGGTTCGACCGGGCGATCGGGTGTCTGCGGATGGCGTCATCATCGACGGCGAGAGCGCTATCGACGAGGCCCCCGTAACGGGTGAAAGCACGCCGGTGAGAAAGGGCGTGGACGATAAGGTCTTCGCTGGGACCGTGAACGGCGACGCCGCCCTTCGGGTCCGCGTGACGGCGGCGGCTGCGGACAACACGATCGCTCGCGTCGTCAAGCTGGTCGAAGAGGCGCAGGAGTCCAAGGCTCCCACCGAACGATTCATCGACCGGTTCTCCCGCTATTATACCCCAGGGGTGGTCGTAGTCGCCGCGCTCGTTGCGATCTTGCCACCTCTTCTTGGTTGGGGGAGCTGGAATGAATGGGTCTACAAGGGACTAGCGATACTTTTGATCGGTTGCCCGTGCGCATTGGTCATCTCTACGCCCGCCGCGATTGCCGCGTCGCTGTCGTCGGGCGCTCGTCGCGGGCTCTTGCTGAAAGGCGGCGCGGTTCTTGAGACCCTAGGCAAGATCACGGCGGTGGCGCTGGATAAGACGGGTACCCTGACCGAGGGCAAGCCGAAGGTTACAGACGTTCTGGATTTCGGGATGGAACCCTCGAATGTACTTCGGATAGCGGCTGCGCTTGAGACCGGATCAAGCCATCCCCTGGCCGTTGCCATCCTTCGAAAGGCCGAAGACGAAAAAATCGAAGTGCCCGCTGCAACTTCGGCGAAGGCGATTGGCGGCAAAGGCGTGACGGCTAAGGTGGAAGGTCGCGATGTCTTCCTGGGGTCGCCGTCTTCCGCTGGTGAGATGGCCAGCCTGTCGGCTGAACAACAGGCGATAGTCACGAGGTTCAACGACGAAGGCAAAACGGTATCGATTCTAATCGTTGGCGGTGCGCTTGCGGGCGCTATCGCGATGCGTGACGAGCCAAGACCTGACGCGCGCGAGGGATTGAAGCAACTGGAAGAGATGGGCATAAAGACCGTCATGCTTACGGGAGACAACGCCCGAACCGCTTCGGCGATTGGAAAGCAACTTGGGATCGCCGTGAAGGCCCAGTTGCTGCCGCAGGACAAACAGACGATCGTCGGTGAGATGCAGAAGTTAGGTCTCGTCGTAGCCAAGGTCGGGGACGGAATCAATGATGCCCCAGCGCTTGCCGCGGCAGACGTCGGCATAGCGATGGGTGGGGGGACCGACGTCGCGCTTGAGACGGCCGACGCCGCCGTTCTCCATGGCCGGGTCGGCGACATCGCAAGGATGATCAATTTGTCCAAGCGGACGATGCGCAACATCTACCAGAACATCACCATCGCGCTCGGGCTGAAGGCAGTGTTCCTCGTAACGACTGTCATTGGCCTGACGGGGCTGTGGCCGGCTATTCTCGCCGATACCGGCGCGACGGTTTTGGTCACATTGAACGCCTTGCGCCTCCTTCGAGGCCCCGCCCAGGGCTGAACCACGGTCGTGGTGGTCAGAAATCCCGGCGTCCCATCTGGGCGCCGGTCTCTTCATCCTCTTTTTCCAAACGTAGTTTTACGGAGATTATTTCCGCATGCCTAAATCGGCCGTTCTAACACGCCGCTCTTTTATTGCTTTCTCGGCCACGATGGGGGCGATGCAGCTTTCCGGTTGCGCGACCAGCAGTGGAATACCGATGACCGCACCGATCCCCTTTGATCGACCCAAGCCCGTTCGCCCGGTCGGACCACCAAGCGCTTCCGAGCTTGCCGCGATGTACGCGGCGACGGTGGACGATGGTCATTCGGTAGGCGCCGCGCCTTATGAGAAGATCGATCCTAAGTACTACCGCCAACGTGTCGTAGACCCCACTGGCGAGCAACCAGGGACGGTAGTGGTCGATACACCGTCCAGATTCCTATATCTCGTTGAGCCCGGTGGCACGGCGATGCGTTACGGCGTTGGGATCGGGCGTGACGGCTTCGCGTGGCAAGGAGATGGGGTGATACAATGGCGCCAAAAATGGCCGCGTTGGAAGCCGCCGAATGAGATGGTTGCGCGCCAGCCGGAGCTCAAGAAATATTCGATCGAGAATGGGGGAATGGACGGCGGCATCGACAATCCGCTTGGAGCGCGCGCGCTTTACATCTTCTCGGGCGGTCAGGACACGCTCTACCGGCTGCATGGTAACAACGATTGGCGGTCGATCGGCAAGGCTGTGTCGTCTGGATGCGTTCGGCTTTTGAACCAGGACGTGATCGACCTCTATACCCGCGTCCCGTTCAAGGCGCGCATCGTTGTCCGTCAGTAGGCGGGCTGTTCGACTTTAACCTTTGCTTGGGCGGCTTCTCCTAGCGGGGCGCCGTCCTGCAATTGAGACGAGATGTGGTGAACAAAGAAGCGATCCAAAGATCTCTCGGAAACACTGCGGCTATTCCTTCGGACGGGCGACGCCTGCCCGAGCGGAGGGAGGTCTCTGCACGGTGGTTGCTGGGCAGCGTCCTGACCGGAGCGACCTCGACTATGATGATGGGGGTTGCCCTGTTTGGAGCAATGGACGGCAGGCAGCAACTTGCAACTCCCGCAGAAGCCGTCCCGGTTACCAACGCTGCCGGCCACTCCGACCAAACCGTGCTCCGCGGGGCTAGGGTCGTCGAAGCACTCAAGGCCGCGCGGGCATCCGATCGTAGCGTTCTGGAGCTTTCAACACTTGTGAAAGAAGGTGATCGAGAGGTCTTGAGAAGTCAGTCCTACGCGCATGTCTTGATGCAATTGGCAAAAGGTGGCGTCTCGGGAGCGAGTTATCCCAAGTTCGACCCCACCTCGGTTCTCTCGGCAGCCTTGGCGAGTGACGGGCCAACCTTCGAAGAGGGGGTACTCTACGGCGCAAAAGTTGAGACAGAGATATCCCTGAAGACAAGCGACTATTCGGACTTCGACAGGTGGCCCGTGGCATCGGGAATGAGCTTCGACGAGATCGAGGCGTCAGTTCGATCCGATGGAATGGCGCTTTTAGAAGGGGACACCGTCTCCGCGGTCTATGTCGATCCCGAGCGATTCTCCGACGACGGGGACCCGCCAGCGGTTGGGTATTCGGCAAAAGTTCTCGAACAGAATGTTTCCTATTCCACGGTCGTAGCAATTACCACGACTACGGAGCAGTTCGCAGAGGACGTGATCAATGTCGAGGGGGAAACCACTGTAACGGAGGCTCTCAAGTCTGCAGGTTATCCGCTCGGGCAGGCAGCACTGGTGGGAAATTTGCTCGCGGTCGGCGCGGGGCAGGTCTTGGACGCAGGCGATATGGTGCGCATGGGCGTCATCCAACGTGGGCAGGATGTGAAGCTGGTCAGAGCGAGCCTTTATCGGTCCCAACGCCACCAGGCGAGCGTGGCCATCAATGATGCTGGCAGGTTAGTCGCCGCAGCAGAGCCGGTGTCCCTCGGTTCAGTTGGCGAGGGTGGTGTAACAATCGGACGAGCTGCTCCCCGAGACCTGCCCAAAGTTTACGACGGAATTTACAGAAATGCGCTCGCCTTTGGAATGACGCTCGACATGGCCAAGACGATGGTAGGTATTCTTGGATCGTCCTTCGACCTGCAGGCGCCACTCACATCCAGCGATAGCCTAGAGGCTTTCTATTCGTCCGGAAAGGATGGACGGGCAGGGGAGAACTCAGAACTTCTTTATTTCAGCGTACGGTTCGGGGATCGCGAGGCCCGTTTCTATAAATTCCGCGATCCGGTGGACGGAAGCATCGGGTATTTTGATGAGAACGGAAAACGCCTGCGTCAATTCCTACTGCGTAGTCCCGTACCGAGCGCCATTTCAAATTCGAGTTTCGGAATGCGTCAACACCCAATCCTGGGCTTCGCGCGGATGCACACCGGGGTCGACTACCCAGCGCCGCAAGGCACGCCGATCGTTGCCGCAGGCGACGGCGTGGTGATGAAGGCAGGATGGGATAGTGGCGGTTATGGCAATCAGACCCTGATCCGGCACTCGAATGGATATGTATCCTCCTACAGCCACCAGAGCGCGATAGCCAAAACGGTCGTCGCCGGCGGCAAGGTGAAGCAAGGCCAGGTCATTGGCTACATCGGTGCGACTGGGATGGCGACGGGATCGCACCTGCACTACGAATTGCTTGTGAACGGCCGGCGCGTCGATCCCCTGAAGGTTCGCCTCCCGAATGACGCTTCCTTGAAGGACGAGCGACTTGCGACCTTTAAAAAAGAGCGCGTGCGCATTGACATGCTTCTTGAATCCCCGCCGCCAGCGAAAGCGGGAAACACGTGATGGAGGACTGATATATGTCGCATTCCCATGAGGCGGGAGAAGCCCACGGTCACGACCACACGGCCGGAGCGAATTCGAGGATGCTGACGTGGGCCCTCGTGCTGACGTCGCTTTTCCTCGTCGCAGAAGTCATTGCTGGGATCGCCTACAACAGTCTTGCGCTTCTTTCCGACGCTGCGCACATGATGACAGACGTCGCCGCGCTTGCGATCGCTCTTTTGGCGATCAAGGTGGGAAACCGTCCCGCAGACAATCGACGGACGTTCGGTTACAAGCGTCTCGAGATCCTCGCGGCAGCGTTCAATGCAATTTTGCTCTTCGTTGTCGCCATATATGTTTTCGTCGAAGCCATAGGACGGTTTCGCAATCCCGAACCGACAGAGTCGACGGGAATGCTGATCGTCGCGGTACTGGGTTTGATCGTCAATCTTGTTTCAATGAGGCTGCTTGCCTCGGGACGTGACGCCAGCTTCAACGTGAAGGGGGCCTACCTCGAAGTCTGGGCTGACATGCTCGGTTCTGTCGGCGTCATAGCAGGTGCCTTGGCAATCAAGTTCACGGGTTGGCCATGGGTAGATCCACTGGTCGCTGTGGCTATTGGCCTGTGGGTGCTGCCGCGGACATGGATACTCCTGCGAGATACTACGAACGTTCTGCTTGAAGGCGTTCCTTCAGGCATGAACCTCGGTGACATTAGAAAGGCGATCAAGGAAGTTCCTGGAATTGTCGATGTGCACGACCTTCATGTCTGGGCGACGTCCAATGACCAAGTCAGCTTCACCGCTCACATTTCGGTGGCAGGCGGCCGGGATCAAGGCGAGGTGCGTAAGGCGGTGGAAGCAATGCTCCGTGAAAGATTCGAGATCGTTCACTCAACCATCCAGGTCGAAGGCCAAGGAGAGGAACACGTCGGTCACGAATTCCACCCGTGACGGCAAGCGACGAGGTCCACGAGCTTTGTGCCAACTTTCACTTAGGCCGGCGTCGACCTGTCTGTGAGGCCTTGTCTCTGATGCATCCATGATCATGGAGCTTGTAGTTCGCCCGAAGCGTTCGGCATATGCTTGCCTTCCTGGGGGATATGGAAAAGCGTGAGTGTAAAAACTGCCAGGACGAAGCCCGTTAGAACGATGAGAAAAACGATATTTCGACGTTTGATGGTCTGGTCTCGTGTCCACTCTACTCGCCTTTCAATCTCCATTCCGGTCTCCATCCACATTCGCTCGCGGTTTTACGAACGCGCACGCGAGCATTGCAGCGGCCCCGGCGACGATAAAGACGTCCGAAAGATTGAAAGCCGGCCAATACCACCCTCCAACATGGAACGATAGATAGTCGGTCACTGCGCCATCGCGAAACCTGTCGACAATATTCCCGGTCGCCCCGCCTGCTATCGTGGCCAAGGCAAATCGTTCTAATCGTGAATTCGCCAAAGCCCCCCAAGCGAACAAGCCGACGACAATCGCGGTTTTCGCGGACGCAACCAACATCGGAAAGGCTCCGATCTGACTGCTGAACAAGCCGAAGCTGATGCCGCTGTTAAAGACCAGGACGAGATCGAAAAACGATGTAACTGCGATCGGTCGCGGTGGCTGCATTACGAAGTGAACGATGGCGAATTTCGCGATCTGATCCAAGGCCAAGGCCGACACGGCAATTGATGCCAGCATCAGGACGCGGATAAACATTGGCTGTTGAATCCTGCCAAAGGACTGACGGTCAGCCATTCGCGAAGGGATTCCAGGCTGCGAGGACTCCGATTATGCTGAAAACGACCGATGTCATCATCGTTCCTATCAACGCTGCGAAAACAAGTTTGCGTTTCATGCCGTCTCTCAGTCTTTGTTTTGATTTTCAGTCGGTGATTTTTGGACCGTGAATTGCACGTTTATTTTCCCGGCCTTTTCAAATTCAAGGATGGCTGGAATCGTCTGACCGGCGGATAAAGGACTCGTCGGACTGAACAGCATCAAATGAATGCCGCCGGGCCCGAGCGACACGGTCTGTCCCGGCGCCACGGAAACCCGCTCCAGCCTTCGCATTTTCGCAACTCCTTCCAAAACTGTAGACTCGTGAATCTCGACACGTTGCGCGGCGGGGGTGGTTGCGCCAACCAAACGATCAGACTCGGAGCCATCGTTCGTGAGGGTCATGTAACCTCCGAGCACGGGTGCGCTTGCAGGTGCTGCCCGGATCCATAGGTATTCAATCTTGATCGAACCGGCTTCGAACTCGTGCGCCGCGGCGCCTTGGGTTGTCGTCAAAAGCAAAGTGGCTACCAGAACGATGTATTTCATGGGAGATCTCCGTAATCCCCGGCGGTATACGGCCTCTAGCAGGTAGAGCTACAAGCGGTTTCTCGCTCGGTCGCTAGCGCCATCCTTCGTTGCGGCGGTGTGCCGCACCTATAAGGTTTCGGTCGGGAGGCGTGACAAACGTGGTGAGCTTCCGTCCATTATCGAAAGAGATTGTGACCGCTGCCATGGCCGATGCGATCTTGTCTTTTTTCGCCCTCAAGAACAGGGTGTCCTCTTCCATGGATATCGATGAAAACGGGGCTATCGTCACATCGTTCTCTGAGACCGGCGACTCGACCGGGCCTTGCTCCGATGAAGCGACGATCGTGATTGCGGAGTACCCGCTGATGGTGACGCCCGTTATCGATACTTCGTGGTCTGACTTATTTGAGATCGACAGAAAAACATCGTCGGAGCCGGCTTGGTCTGCGCATTCGAGATCCACGTGTTCTATTACAGTCGGTCTGCTATCGGCCGGCATCGCAGCGTCGAACGAAGAGGCTGTCAGAACCGGCAGCAAAGCGGCGACCACCGATCCTATCATCGGGGGCTTCCCACATTGATCAATGGTAGCGTCATGGCGACTTTGAAGTTTGCGTGATCCACGATTGCCACCTCGCCACCGGAGTTCCGAGCGATTTGCCGAACGATGGCCAGTCCCAGTCCGGAGCCGGGGCCGGTCTGCCGTTGCTTGTGAAACCTGTCGAATAGACTCTCCACGTCGTCGACGGGAAGCGCTGGTCCCTCGTCGGATATTTCAAGGCGCAAGACGCTGCCTGATGCGGCCAAATCGATCCTCGTCTTGCCTGTCCCATGTACCAGCGCATTCTCCAGAAGGTTTTGAACAGCTTGTCGCATTTGACCGCTGTTGCCGCGTGTATGAAGGCCATCAGCGACTTCGACAGACACCTCACGGCCAGCATGCTCGAACAGGAGCATCATGTCCGCGACGGCCTCACGCACGACGCGGGACATCGACAGTGTGTCTTCATCAGGTGCGAGAGCGGCATGGCTTTCTGCACGCGCCAGCGCGGTGAGCTGACCAACCAGCCGGGTCATCTGCCTCATTTCGCGATCGATGGACTCCCAATCCACACTGCTTTCTGCGCGGGCCTTCTGAAGACGAAGGCTTAGGACTGCCAACGGCGTACGGAGTTCATGAGCGGCTTCTGCAGTGAAGCGGCGCTCCGTAGCATATGCACGCGCCAGTCTTTCGAGGGCACCGTTGGCCGCGACTGCTAGCGGCTTAACTTCCATCGGCAGGTCGTCGACAGGGATCCGCTTGCCGGGGTCTTCAGCGTCGATGTGCCTGGCAAGGGCTGCTGCCTTATTGACCGAGCGAAGCACCCAAGCGGCGAGTGTGAGCACCACGATGAGCGACAGAACGCCAAGCGCGATAATGACGAAGGTACTTCCAGCGAGTTCGACTCGCAGCAGTGTTCGAAGCTCTTGACGCTCCTGCCAGTCGTTTTTGCGCACCACCAGAACATTTGGTCCAAATCGGCGAGAGATCACGGCCGAGCGAGGCTCGATCAGTTCCTCACCACTGGAGAGAAGCGGAGGAGGACGGCCGTCATCGGGGCGAGAAAGAATCAGGGCGCCGGTTGGATCGTACAATGCAAAATGCCAATCAGCTTCTGCGAAACGGGTTGGCAGTCGGCTGATCGCTTCACGTTCCGCACCGCTTTCGACCGTCGCTATCATAGCGTCGACCTGCTTGTTCATGATGTGGCTTCTTAGATCCTGGTCGATATCGAGCAGGTAGATAACGACATTCGCGGCGCCAAGGATAAAGACGACCACCATTGCTGCGGCAAGCCTGCCGCGGAGGCTTTTAGTCCACCTCAACATCTTCTCCAGGAAGCAAGCGGTACCCGATCCCTCGCACCGTAGCAATCCGTGCAGTGGCGTGAGCGGCGATGAGCTTGCGGCGAAGACGCGACACAACCGCTTCGGTGGCATTTGGGGTCACTGTTTCGTCGAACGAGTAGAGTCTGTCTTCGAGCCGATCCTTGGCCATGACACCGGGATAGACACGGGCCAGTTCTTCGAGGAGGACGAATTCTCTTCGTGCGAGTTCAACGGAATTGCCTTCAATTCTTACATCCCATCGCGCTACGTCGACCATTACGTTCCCAACGGTCATCACCTCTTCGAGGCGCGCGCCGGGTCGGCGAAGAACGGCTCGAAGTCGTGCTTCGAGCTCAAGAATGTCGAATGGTTTGACGAGATAATCGTCCGCGCCCGAGTTCAACCCGGTCAGCCGGTCGCTGATCTGGTCTCGGGCAGTCAGTATGATTATTGGTAACGACCGCCCCTTCTGCATCCGCTGCCGTTTTAGCACGTCGAGGCCGTCGAGACTGGGTAGCCCGAGGTCAAGGATCATTCCGTCGTATTCAACGGCTCGCAAAGCTTCCAGCGCTTCAGGGCCGTCCTGAACGCGATCGACGATGAAGCCGGATTGGTTCAGATGCTCCTGAACGAGCTTCCCCAGAGCATCATGATCTTCCACGAGCAGTATCTTCATTCGCACTCCGCCTTTGTTGTCGTTTTGAGCACGGTGATCCTGACGAGTTGCTGACGAAAGCGGCGGACAATCAAATATGCAGCACTATCAGCATCCGGTCAGGAATGCTGCGTTACAGAGCCTAGCACAACGTCCTTGTGAGAAGTTGCCGATGACTAGAGAAGACGTCCGTTCTGCTATTGCCGCTGCGGCTATCATCGCTGCGTCAGTCGGTGGCATCTGGGCTATGCCGACGATCGTCATTCGAGTTGGCGCCATCTCTCCCTGGCTGGGATTTGCCGGCGGCGCCTTCCTAATGGGCTTGTTCTTTCTCGTGTTCCTTCTGCGAGCTCGTGTCCAGAAAAAGCGCGAAAAGGATCGGAACGCAATCACGTGCGTTGATTCGTGATGGGCACGCATTCAGGAGAAGGGTATGAACGACAAGACGGCTTTCGTTTCGGAGTTGTTCCGCGCAGCGAACGAGATTGAAAAGCTTGGTCCTCCGGAAGTGCGAAGACTACTTCATCGCGCGATCGTATGCATCCGAGACCAACGTGATTTCGTAGGTATTCCTGGAAGCGGAACGCCAAGAGACGGAGTCATCGCATTACTGGAAGTCGCATCAAAGACGGAACGAATTGGCCGGGGCGATTGGGCGAGGGCGCTTCTCGATGCTGCCGAAATGATCCGTTCACTTCGTATTGTGGCGGACACCCGAACGGAAATCGTTATACGCACTAAGTGACACGTAGAATCTTCGGGCGGGGGAGATCAGTGGGCACCGAGTTGGTGGAACACAACACTACAGCTCGACCCGATCATTAGCTCATACGTCAGCGGCTCGCCGACAACGTTGCCCAAGCGCAAAATCCCACCCATCTCGTCCGTGAACCGATCAACTGTTGTGGCGAGGACGGTATCACATGGGCTTGAACCCGGTGTCCGGATCGTCTTCCTCAAACTCAGGTTCTACCTCGTCGGCCAGATTTCCGTGCGGATGCTCCAAGGATTCCGCAGGTTCGGATGTATTTTCTGAATCTTTGCTGGTGTCGTTCACGAGATCAGCACGTTGCAAGATTGCAGCAATCGTATCCGGGATATACGAAACCTTGAAATCTCCCAGCTCTAGCTTCAGCAGTTCAGCGGGCCTATCGCGCAAAGCTTTGATGGCGCCGACATGCGGCGCATCTAGCGTGACGCCACAGAGAGCAACGATCGAAAGTTCGGTGGCCGGCGGACTGGCAAATTCTGCAACAATTCTCCCCTTTGGGTCGTCGAGGACGACCGGGGTGGCAACCGCGATACTCCTGCAATTCGCCATTTTGCTGAGCTTGGCTATCGCAGTATGAAGATAGTTGGCGCGTACATCACTTCCCTGCAAGAAAACAAGATGATCGACCATCTTCGGAATTCTAGCACCGTATATACCGGCGATCTCGACAACTTCGCGCTCAGCGATTTTTCCGAAGTTCGCGCGTCTCTTGAGGAGAATTCTTTCGGCCCAGAGACAGACAAGGCTTACCGAAAACTTAGATGTTGCGGATAGAAACCCCGCTCCAAGCGAGTCCAATTCTTCGGCCTCGATAACCATTACGATAGTGTCCTTCGTCTTAAAGGACGTGCTAATCAAGCGTTCGGCGAGGGCCTTGCCAACGTCGAACAGTTGCGCAGCAGGTGAAGAACGGCGGTCGACTCTTTTGAGCAACTCCGTCACCAATTCAAACTCGTTCGAATTGCTATCGAGCGGATACAGGCCGGACATTCTTAATCCTAACGCATTTGGCGAAGTCTATGAATGTTGTCGGTCGCGTCTTCGCATCCTTCAAGAGGGCGACGAGTCTGTACCAACTGTCTGATCCACATGCATATGGGAGCCAGAAACCAATATCCTCGGTTCGATGAGAGTAATGTGAGCGTCCGGCGAAGCCGTTTCCGCGTGGTCGAGCGAGAGGAACTATAAGCCGCGTTTCATTTCATCGGTCATGACGCGTTCGATCATCTCGAGATCGCACTGTTCATCGACGAGGAACTGGCGGATTCCGCCATCCCAAGTCCTGATATCGGCAAGGAGACTGCGAAGGTCATCGATTCCATCTTCTGTCAGACCCTTCGTGCCATCTTCACTGCCATCGCGCACATAAACCAATTCGCCCTCGGCGATATTGTCCGAGTTGGCAGTCACCTCCTCGATGAGTTCGAGGTTCTCGCCAACCATGCTGGCGACTTCTTTCAGCGTATAGATGAACCTTGAGCGTGCCATTACGCGGCCTCGCGTCGGTCTCTCGCTGGCGTCCAGTTCCAGGGTAGCAATTCCTCAATTTGATCTTTGGGGTGATCCTGGATTCGGGCAAGGACGTCCTTCAGATAGATCTCCGGGTTGTGGCCATGGAGTTTAGCGGTCTCAATGATGGTGAGGATATTGGCGATCCGCTCACCGCCCTTGTCTGACCCGGCAAATAGCCAGTTCTTTCTTCCGATTCCGAGCGGTCTCATGGCGCGCTCGGCTATATTGTTGTCGATCTCAACACGGCCATCGTCGATGTAAACGCTCAACGCAGCCCACCGCGAGAGAGCATATCGCATCGCTTCAGCTAGCTTCTGCTTCTGTGGCAGCGTCGAAAGTGTAGCCTCGATCCAGACCTTTAGCTCGTCCAGAATGGGCCTTGCGTGCTGCTGGCGCAAGGTACGCCGCTCATCAGCCGGCATCCCGCGGATACGATCCTCGATATCGTAGAGTGCTCCAATGCGCGACAACGTTTCGTCGGCAATTGGAGATGGCTTCAGCTTGATCACATCATGGAATTTACGGCGCACATGCGCCATACAGGCGGCTTCAATGATCTGATTGCCGTAAAGCTTTTTGTACCCACCATAGCCGTCGGCATGCATGACGCCGCTGAAGGTGGCAAGGTGGTCAGCCGGATGCACGCCCTTGCGGTCTGGGCTGTAGTAATAGGCGATGGCACCGGGATTGGCGGCTTGATAGCCACTGCCGTCGAAGACGTATACCCAGACCCTGCCGGTTTTTGTCTTGCCCCGCCCGGGGTCGAGAACATCGACGGGGGTGTCGTCTGTATGTATTCGGTCGAGCGCGGCGATATGGGCCCTGATAGCCAAGACGAGAGGAGCCAGCAGACCGGATACGCGGCCGACCCAGTCAGCCATTACGGATCGGGAGATGTCTATCCCCAACCGGTCGTACATCTCGGATAGGCGGTAGAGGGGAATGTGATCGTCGAATTTAGCGATCATGATATGGGCGAGCAGTCCCGGCCCGGGTTTGCCGCGCTCGATTGGCAGGGTCGGCATCTCGCCAGCTACTGTCGTATCGCAATCCCTGCAGATCATGCGCTTTTCGACATGGCGGACGATCTTAACCGACGCTGGCACGTGCTCCAACACCTGAACCACCCTGTCGGCCGCCTTCAGGAACGAGGTGCCACCACAGGTCGGGCAATTGCACGGAGCGGCATAGACCAGTTCTTCGGTTGGAAGACCATCGGGTAATGGTTTACGCTTCGGCTTCTCGGATGCGTCGTCCAACTCCGGTAGAGGAGCTTTCCCGGAGCGCATTTCAGCCTCGGCACGAGAGGCCTCAATCTCCTCCAGCATCAGCTCGAATTGCTCGATTTTCCGATCAATCTTTTCAGAGGAAGCGCCATGCTGCCGGTGTCGGAGCAATTCCAGTTGTGCCCGCAACAGCCCGATTATGGAGTCGCGCTTGATGACCTCGGCTTCCTGGCTCTCAAGTTTCGCCGCCTGTTCCGCGACGAGTGCGCGCAACGCGGTTAGCTCGTCCTGACTGTCCGGCGGCGCTGTTTCCATACCCGCAAATCTAGCTGATTTGGCCCTTGCACGCCAGCAATATACCCCGGATGTCCCTGCAAAATATAGCTTTTATCCTGTTCGACTGGGAGCGGAAGTCCATGCCGGGCGTCGCCAATCGATCCCCTCAACAAGCATCGAAAGCTGCGCCTGCGTCAGGTGCACTACGCCCTCTTTCGCCGTCGGCCAGGGAAAGTATCCGCGCTCCAAAATCTTGTAGAACAGGCAGAACCCCTGACCGTCCCACCAGAGAAGCTTGATCCGATCAGCGCGCTTGCCGCGGAAGCCGAAGATTGCGCCAGAGCCCGGCGCCTCCTTAACGACCGTCTCGACCAGCGCCGACAGGCCATCAATGCCACGCCGCATATCCGTCACCCCACAGGCCAGAAAGACCCGCACATTCCCAGAAGGTCCGATCACGCCGCCTCCAGACAGGCCACCATCGAGCCAAGCAGCTTCAGTTCAACGTCAATCGGAACCTTCAGACACCGACCGTTTTGCAGCAGGATCTCAACAACCGCTGACCTTGGTTGCGTGGTCGACGGCTGGCTTACACCGGCCTCATCGGTAATCTCCACCGGGAGGAACATCGTCGGTCGATCAAGATAGCCGAATGACCGCCGCCACAAGCGGATCTGGCCAGGATGAACGTCATGCCGGCGAGCCACATCACCAATACGGGCACCGGGTTCATCGGCTTCCGCCAATATCCTCAGTTTGGCCTCGTCCGACCACCGCCGTCTGCGCTCGGTACCGGACATGATCTCGATGCGAGCCATGAAACCTCTTTGTTCTGGTATTAATGTCAGCACTAATGCTGGTTCTAATTCCAGAACATCGCCTGATTTGCTCGATCAGCAAAAAATGCTCACCGGACGCTCACAGAGTAATGAAGTCCGTCCCCCATCATTCTGAACCTCGCGTCTTTGATGCATTTCAGGATGCGCTTCGTGTCATCGTCAAGTTTGAAAGTGGGCTCTAACGACTTGATCTTGTGCCTTGATTTCTCACCAGCGGCTTGCATGATCGTTCGGACCGAGGCTTTGAAATTCAGCCGTAGCCACGCGTCTTCGACGTAGTCCGCCAAATTTTCCAGCGTTGAAGCTTCGAAGTCCTCGACAAAAAAGAACCGACGAAGGTTATCGTGTTTCTCGTAGTCGCACTCGAAAAGTCCGACATCTACGCTGCTCAATTCTGATGGGCGGCTCGAGATCAGGACTTCCTGTTGGTCCTTGTTGGGAACAACTAACTTCATGCTGATCTTGGTTCCCGGTTCGAAGTGCTGGTTCCACCGGAGTTGAATGTTGAACGGTCTGATAACGTCTCGCCAAGCTAGGCGTTTTCGATACTTTACCTCGTAAAGCCAAACTCCGCGAGGCGTATCGATCAAAAGATCATCGACCAGGCATTCTGCGCGGGAGGTAAAGAGTATCGTGTGTCCGTTGAGTTTTTTCTCAATGCAGTATTTTGCCGCAATGAGAATTTGAAACGCGGAAAACATTCTCTCGTAATGGACCCCGCGATTCTTCGCGTCGTCTCCGCTGCGCCGATTTTCCGCGTATTTCCTCGTGGCTGGGCCGTCGTTTCCAAGCGCACATTCGAGACTGTCGAAGTTGAATATAGTTGCCATTGAAAACCAAGGATTGTGGATTGGGCCCGTAATATCGCGCTGACATTAAAGGTGACGTTAACGTCATTGCCCGAAGCAAATGTTGCGAAGTGGGGTAGGTGAAGCTGCCAAGCGAAAGCCTCAGTGCGGTGGGGACGACTGCGGTCACTGGGCGCAACCGCTACCCCAAACCCGGAAGGTTCTCTCGCCTAATCACAAAGTTCCGTATACGTCAGATACTCGCGATGCCTCTCTCAGCTTACTTTCCGCGTCTTCCACCACGTATAGTGGCTCTATGGGTGAGACTGTCACGCCCTTGCTTCTCACTTTAGTGGCTAGGTAGACGTCGTCCTCGCCTTCCTCGCAGGCAAGAGCTGTGAGGATACCAGAGGAGAAGGCGCCGGTGTCTAAAGCAATTCTATTTGCGTAGATCTCTGGGCGGCCCGATTTTGTTTCTGTGTGTCCGTGAACGACCATAGCCCCGAAGTTATAACCGCTTTTCAGGAAGTCGCCGCGGATAGTGCGCATGTCTTTGGCTGATTGATCAGCTATGCCGATGCCCGGTCGCAATCCTGCGTGAACAAAAATGCGGCCCGGTGATCGCACGTGGGAACTCGCTTGGCGCAACATGGAAATGTGATCTGGGTGCGCTTCGAGGAGCGCAAGGAGATCGTCGTGGGCCTCCTCGATGTTTTTGTACTGGCGGCTTACATCGAGGCCATAGGAGGTGGCGCACTGAATGCCGCCGTTGCGCATCCAGTGGTCAAATACGATTTCGCGCTTCTCCGGGAGGTCCAGAAAATAGAGAAGGAATTCTTCGTGGTTGCCCAGGATCAAGCGGCTGGAAGGGAGCCTGCGCAAGACGTCGACCGCGAGGCTCATCACCTCACAGCTTTGCGGCCCGCGATCAATCAGATCTCCGAGAAAAACGATCCGGTGATCGGAGGCGCCTGCTTGATTTTCCTTTTCGATAAACGTCAACAGCGCTTCCAGCAAATCGGCGCGGCCGTGAACGTCTCCAATGGCATAAGTTCTCACCAGGCAAGCCTCTCGATATCGATCGATGGCTGACTACAGGAGAGAAGTTGAAAGCGACCCAACGCATTGAAAACAATTTGAACGAGAACTTTGAGACTTTCATCAATCTTCTCAAGCTATCTGTCTGCCCGCTCTCGCTCATCAATCTGATGGCAGACGGAATCCTTTAGCTGGAGGTGGGATGATCGCAATGAACGATAGTGCTTCAATTCAGAACGGTGGAAACGTGGCGGACATGGATGAGGTCGCTCGCCGTGGTTTTCAAGCATTATTGCATGCGGCAGAGAACGAGTTTGACGTTAGTTTCGGTCTCAAAGGGTACTGGCGTTACGCCAACACTCACGAAGAGACCGGGTCTCGGCGCGACGCTCTGTTCGTAGAAGATGACGCCACCAAAGATTGGACAGTGCGCGTGAACGATTACGTGGGTGAGGGTGCATTGATTTGCGACGACGCCAAGTGGGAGGCCGGACTTGTACTCGGCGCAGGGCATGGGTGGAGCTACGAGGAAGCGATCACTCGCGGTCTCCATTGGCTATCCACCGGCATCTTAGAGAAAGCCTACATGGATTCAAATACGCTCAGTTCGTCAGCCCGCGACCGTTTGGCTAAGCAAGCATTCCTGATGCGGTGAGAGGCGAACCGACCGTTCTCAAACTACGAAGGACCTCAATATCGTTCGACAGGGTCTTGTCGATGAGGTCCATACGGGCTATCCCTGATTTCAATATTTCAAGGATTGTCGTAATATGGAAGAACGCCAAGCCCTGCTATCGTTCGCCGCCCTGTCGCAGGAGACGCGCCTTCAGATCGTCCGGATGCTCGTCGTCGCCGGTCCGGACGGCATGGCCGCAGGCGCTGTCGCCGAGAAGGCGGGTGTCTCTCCGTCGAACGTGTCGTTTCACTTGAAGGAGCTGGAGCGCTCTGGCCTGATCGCGCAGCGGCGCGAGTCCCGCTCGATCGTCTACAGCGCCGACTATGAGGCGCTTTCCGGTCTCGTGCAGTTCCTGCTGCTCGACTGCTGCGCCGGCCATCCGCGCGTAACCGGGGCGAAGGATGTCACCGACGCTTGCAGCGCCAGGGAGCCTGTAAAAGATGCCGCGAATGTCTGATGCGAACCGGGGGTCGCCGGTCGCGACGATATCCGCGCTCGGGCTGACGCAGATCATCGGCTACGGCACACTCTACTACTCGTTCTCGATCCTCGCGCCCGGAATGGCGAAGGACCTCGGCATCTCTCTGGAACGGGTGTTCGGCGTCTTCTCGGCTTCGCTCTTCGTCGGCGGCCTGTGCGCGCCGATTATAGGAAAGCAGATGGACCGGATTGGCGCGGCGACCGTCCTGACGCTTGGATCGATCCTCTCTGCCCTAACGCTTGCACTCTGCGCTTGGTCGCCTTCGATTGTGGTGTTCGCGCTCGCAGTCGTTCTTATCGAGGTCGCTTCCGGCATGATCCAGTATCAGGCGGCGTTCGCGGCCCTGGTCGAAAGCGATCCGAAGACGGCATCGCGGAGCATCACTTATCTCACGCTCATCGGCGGCTTCGCATCGACGATCTTCTGGCCGGTCTCCGCGGCCTTGTTGGGCTATCTCACCTGGCGCGAGATTTACGTTGCCTTCGCCGCCGTGGAAAGGCATCTCCTAGCTGGTAGTCTTCGGTCGTTGGTGTGGTGCATCAACTATGAAACGGAGCAGTTCGGACTGTCGCGATATCCGCGTTCCCTGAGCAAAGCTCGGAGGATTGCAACAGAGTGGGCTCGTCTTGAAGGGGAGCACGGAGAGGATTGCATGCTGGTGGCCGAAGATCCGATTATTCAGCGGGTTGCCGCCAATCCTGACTCAAGACTAGGGCGCCGGCCAGAGCTTGTTGAGGGAGCCAACAGCCTGCGGGCAATCAAGGGAGAGGACTGGTGGCGCGAAATGCATCAGATCCAATCATATTCGTAATCTCGATCACGAACTCGTCTAGGGACGAGAAGCGCGAGGTCTGATCAGCGACAACACCTGTCGCGATAACAGACCATCCAGACAGTATGTCCGCCTCCAACTCGATTGCTGTGCCGTTGCGCTCAAGGCCCGCAGCAAAAGCACGCCTCAGCATTTCGCCGATTTCTTGTAGAGCACGCTGCGCTTCCTGCCTGAGAGAATAGAAATAAATCTTCCAATCACATATTTAAGGCCATCTTCATCATAGCCATCAAATCTCGCTCCCGTCTGGAAGCCTGACAAAGTAGCGGGTTGCGACACGTGGCTTCAGCCCATCCCGTTCAGGCGGCAATGTAACGATTTGAAAACCAATAGCGGACATCAACAGGTCTCCCTTTTGAGGATGCTCGTGTCGCGGGAGTGTTAATACGTTGCGAACGTTGGTCGTTGAAAACTGACTGAACGAGCTCCATCCCCATCACCTCAATTCGGTCCGGGGCAGTGGTCGTGCGGCTGGAGCATCCCACAGGTCAGATCGACTTCAACTGCACCCGCTGCTCCAGCTTGGCGGCATCCTCCTTCCGCTCGCTGTAGCGGTCGGTCAGGTAGGAGGATGCGTCGCGGGTCAGCAGCGTGAACTTTACCAGTTCCTCGCAGACGTCGACGACGCGGTCGTAGTAGGACGACGGCTTCATCCGCCCGTCGGTGTCGAACTCTTGGAAGGCCTTGGCGACCGAAGACTGGTTCGGGATGGTGATCATCCGCATCCAGCGACCAAGGATTCGAAGCTGGCCGATCGCGTTGAATGACTGACTGCCGCCCGACACCTGCATGACGGCAAGCGTCTTGCCCTGCGTCGGTCGGACGGAGCCGACGGCAAGCGGGATCCAGTCGATCTGCGACTTCATCACGCCCGTCATCGCGCCGTGGCGCTCCGGGCTGATCCAAACCTGCCCCTCGGACCATTCGGAGAGCTCCCGGAGCTCCTGCACCTTTGGATGAGTGACCGGCGCGTCGTCGGGCAAAGGTAGCCCCTTTGGATCAAAGACCCGGACTTCGCATCCTAGACGCTCCAGGAGGAGGCGGGACTCGTGGGCGAGCAGCCGACTGTAGGAGACCTCACGGATTGAGCCGTAGAGGATCAGGATCCGGGGCTTGTGCGTGGAGAGCGTCGGACGAAGGGCGTCGAGGTCGGGCGCTTGCAGATGGCTGTCATCGAGTGCGGGGAATCCTTCAGACAACGCGCTTTCCTTCCTCGTCGAGAACGCGCTCGCCGTCTTCCTTGGTAAAGGCGCCCTTGTGCGTGTTCTGCAGGATGCCGAGAACGACTTCGGACGGACGGCTCAGCCGCGTTCCGAGCGGAGTGACGACGAACGGACGGTTGATGAGGATCGGATCCTTCAGCATCGCGTCGAGCAACTGGTCGTCGGTCAGCTCGGGCTTGTCGAGGCCTAGGTCTGCATAGGGCGTTCCCTTCTCGCGGATGGCCTGCCTGACGGTGAGGCCCGCGTCGGCAATCATCCTCGTCAGCTCGGCCCGCGATGGCGGCGTCTTGAGGTACTCGATCACCGTCGGCTCGATGCCGGCGTTGCGGATCATCTCCAGCGTGTTGCGCGACGTGCCGCAGTCGGGATTGTGATAGATGGTGACGTCCATGGTCATGGCCTTTCGGTTGCGATGTTCTTGGAGACGGCGGGGGCTGCTTCGTACCAACCCTTGGAGCGGTTCACGATCCAGACGACCGATAGCATGACGGGGACCTCGATGAGGACGCCGACGATGGTCGCCAGGGCTGCCCCGGATTGGAGGCCGAACAGGCTGATGGCGGCCGCGACCGCGAGCTCGAAGAAGTTGCTGGCCCCGATGAGGGCCGACGGTCCGGCGACGCAATGCTGTTCGCCCGACATGCGGTTCAGCAGGAAGGCCAGCCCGGAATTGAAATAGACCTGGATCAGGATCGGAACCGCCAACAGACCGATGATCGTCGGCTGCGCGATGATCTGCTCGCCCTGGAAGCCGAAGAGCAGGATCAGGGTCGCCAGCAGCGCGACGAGCGAAAGCGGCTGCAGCCATGCCAAGAGGGCGTCGAGCGCACGCGTCGAACCGTCTGACGTGAGCAGTCTGCGGACGACCTGGGCAATGGCCACCGGGATCAGGATATACAGGACCACGGAGATCGTCAGGGTAGCCCACGGCACCGTGATCGCCGATAGACCCAGCAGCAGCGCGACGATCGGGGCGAAGGCCACGATCATGATGGCATCGTTGAGTGCCACTTGGGAAAGCGTGAAGTGCGGTTCGCCTTTCGTCAGGTTCGACCACACGAAGACCATCGCGGTACAGGGCGCGGCCGCCAGGATGATGAGACCCGCGATGTAGGAGTCGATCTGATCGGCCGGCAGCATCGGGCGGAAGAGCCATCCGACGAACAGCCAGCCCAGCAGCGCCATCGAGAACGGCTTGACCGCCCAGTTGATGAACAGCGTGACCCCGATCCCGCGCCAGTATTTCCCGACCTTCGACAACGAGCCGAAGTCGATCTTTAACAGCATCGGGATGACCATCAGCCAGATCAGCACCGCGACTGGGATATTCACCTTGGCGACTTCTGCACCGCCGATGACGTGGAAGAGACCCGGCATCATATGGCCGACGGCGATGCCGACGATGATGCAGAGGAAGACCCAGACGGTCAGGTATCGTTCGAACGTGGACATCTCATTCGGCCTTTGCGGATTTGACGGATGCGCCTTCGAGCGTGCCGATCTGGCGGACGTGCTGCTGCAACGCAAGGCGGTCGATCGACGCGAGCGGCAGATTGATGAAGGCGGAGATGCGGTTCTTCAGGAAGCGGGCCGCCTGCGCGAAGGCGCGCTGGATCTCCACTTCAGTGCCGACGACGGCCGCGGGATCCTCGACTCCCCAGTGCGCGGTCATGGGGTGGCCGATCCAGACGGGACAGGCCTCGCCGGCCGCGCTGTCGCAGACGGTGAAGATGAAGTCCATCTCCGGAGCGCTTGGCGCGGCGAATACGTCCCAGCTCTTCGACGAGAAGCCCGCCGAGGGATATCCGAGCGCCTCCAGTTCCTTGATTGCGTGTGGATTTACTTCTCCCTTGGGCTGGCTGCCAGCAGAGTATGCCTTGAACCGGCCGCCGCCGTCCTTGTTGAGGATAGATTCGGCGAGAATAGAGCGTGCGGAATTGCCCGTGCACAGGAAGAGCACGTTGTATGTCTTGTCGGTCATGGTTTTCGTCCGTGTTAAGTCGGTGGCCTGTTCAGTCTCATGATCGTCGCCGAAGCCGGGCAAAGGCCGGAGAGCTGGCGGGTCGAAAGAATTCTCTTCGGTGCCTGATCACGTTGAACGGCCACGAAACCAAAGGATTCGAAGAAGGGCGCCGCGCTAGTCGTGGCGAGGTAGACTTCGGCGGCGACAGACACTTTCGCCATCGTCAGCTCCACCAGCCGACGCCCGAGGGCCTTCAAGCGAAACTCTGGATCGATGACCACCGAGCGGAGAAGGACCGCGTCGTCGCCGCAGCTCTCGATGCCGGCGTAGCCGACTATGCCTCGATCGCTGTCTAGGAGTGCGAAATACCTGCGACCCGGTTCATCGAGATCGTCGACGAGCAGACCTCCGGAGGTCAGCGCCGCTTTCAGAGCATCAGAAACAGGAACTTGCTCGAGAGTCAGTTCATGCATGACTGTGAGCTTTCCGGCGTGCAGCAGGGCGTGAGATCGGCAATAAGGGGTGCGCAGAGTTCCGCGTTCCCGCCGCAGCAGTCCTTAAGGAGGAATAGCGTCAGGTGGCGGAACCCTTCGAGGTCGGCGCGGTAGATGATCGATCGGCTTTGCCGCTCACTCTTGACGATGCCCGCGCGCTGCAACGTTGCGAGATGGGCGGACATCGTGTTCTGGGGGACATCGAGGATCCGGGCGAGTTCGCCAGCAGGAACGCCGTCGGGCTCCGCCTTGACGAGCTGGCGAAACGTCTCAAGCCGGGTAGTCTGGGCGAGTGCGGCAAGCGCCGCGATTGCATGTTTAGATTCCATATATCCAGAATAACGGATATTTAAGTGTCGTCAACCCTCATCGGTGGTCTGACGAATGGCTGCGTTGCAGTCCAGCGCACTGTAGGATGCGCGACCGCGGTCGAACCAAGCGTACTCGGAGCCAATTTTTGCACACTTCTAAAAGGCCCGAACGGCGCCATTCGTTAAGAAGTTGGCGTCATATCAGGAGCGTCGAGAAGAGGTCAGAAGATGAACCAAAGGCATCCACCTGACCTGCTGCCGGAAGCAAGAACAGAGATTTCGGCCTGTTCGAGCGTAAAGCGTGTAGCTTTATTATGACAATGAGGCGCTGTTTGACGACAGCGTCTCATTGTCATGCGATTCCGAAGATACTTCGTTCCGTACCCATGTTCCGATCGCCGGATTGTAGATACCAGGCAGGTCGAAATAAGAGCCGACCGCTACCAGATCCTTAGTCTTTACCGCGGCGATCGGAATGCCGGTGACCAGTGAAGCGGCCGCGACGCATGGGTAATGCCCGTAGGAAGGTTCCTTCGCTTTCATGTTCGGCAGCCAAGTGTGGCGAAGCGGTCCGTGTCCAAGGATTCGAGCCATTGCGCGAGCGATTGCTGCATTGTCGCCGTGAAGGATTTGGCAACCTTCAAGCAAAACTCCGATCTGCTCGCGCAGCATGCCCTCTTTAATAAGGTCTCTTCGCGACAAGGCATCCAAGCCGCGCTCCATTGTCAAATACGTCGCAAACGGTACCACGATCTCCGTTCGTTCGAAGAATTCACGGACGCCAGGTTTGGGGCGGGGCTTTAGGCGGTCGCTGATGAGGCACGCAGTCACAAGAAACTTCATATTCGTCTCCAAAGGATTCAGCCGGTTTCGGCCGGCGTTCAGAGACGTAAGGCGCCGGGGCGTCTAAAGTGTTAAAGGCGCCAAGGCTTCGAGTTTTTTGCTGAGCGCACGGGCTCTGCACCGGTCAGGTGCTGCTCGCTATGCGGAAGGACTGACGTCGATCGATAGAAGCACCTTCTTTTCGCTGCCTGTAACGAGAACCACCTTCCATTTGGAAAATGCCAACGAGACCTCACTCTTGGCGACATCGGCGACTGTGACAACGAAGCGGCCAAGCCCTTCTGTTTGCGTGTCCCCCGCAAGCACTCCCGCTTTTCCTTCCTCGATGACGAACGACCCCGCGCGGGTTTCCCACGCGTCGTATGCGCCGACCGTGGATTCGTCGACTTCAATGCTGATTTTGGGAACAATGATGCCAGGATTCCGCGGTCTCACGGATTGTTTGAAAGCACCGAAATTGTTCGTTGGACTCAGGAAGACGAAGTAGGGAACGTCCTCAACCTTTCCAATCATGCCTGGCTGTTCGCGCGCAGAGCGTGGCAGGATAAGGCTACCCAAAGGAGCTTGGGCGACGTCGCCGGCCATGATCTCAGATATCGGAAGCATCAGCTATAACTCCTAGCTTCGTTCGCGTTGAAGAGGTGACATGAAGATAGTCCACAGAAGCTCCGCGCCGCCCTCGGGAGAAAGCTTCTCATCGCGGCCGCCTCCCATCATGTGCCTCATCCCGGAAGACCTGAGAAACATCGACTGATCATCGAACTCCACATGAAGCATTTCGTTGTAGGAATTGCTCCCCGTGGTTTCGCCATCCGAATAGGCGATGCCGTTGGCGAATCCTCGATCGCCGCCAACGAAAACCGTGCACTTACTGAGAGCTTTGCCATTACGGTAAGCGGATGCAGTGAACCGGTTTGCATCAATACGGCGAAAGTCTCCCTCGACGCCTGGATTGCGGTCTTGCAGTTCATTCAGGGTGTTCTCGAAGAACTTTGCGATGAACTCGAAGCTGTCGGTCTTGAAGCGGTCACGGTCGCGGTCGCTAAAGGTCTTCGTCATGCGCAGATTGCTTGATCTTGGGCCCTGCGAGAAGTAGTTTTCCAACGGACTTTCTCTTGACGAGATAGCACCCGGCGCGGCTTTGATACCACTCTTGTGTCCGCCGATCCGCTCGGCCGCGCCACGCACTGCTTTCGCCACTTCAAGAAAAGCTTGGTCACGATCCACTGCTTGGGTAATCGGTCGGCCATCTGGCGGCGTTGCATTGAGCTTCCCAAAAGGAGCGCCGTGCCAATCACACGCACGAAGAATGACAGGAATGACAATCGCATCACCCGACTGATGCCGTTGCATCGCTACTGTCATCTCGCGATCATAACAATAGTCAGAGTTGATGAAGTCCGGGCTGACCAGCAGCAGAATGATGTTTGATGACAGCAAATTTGAGCTGATCGCGGCATCGATCTCCTCGCCGGCGCCAATCCTTCGATCGTGCCATGTCTCGATGATGCCTTGTCGTTTCAGGATCGATAACTGTTTTTCAAGCTGGTCTCTCAAACCTTCATCCGCGTGCGAATAAGAGAAGAACACACTGGCCATCTATCACTCCAACAAATCAAAGCTCAGCGGACGCCGGAGCCGATATTCAACTACCGGTACCGGCGGCCACCTGATCACGGTCGCGGGCTTGGGCCGTCCAAATCCGGCGACGCTGGAAGTCCGAGTTCCGCCCGTGCGGACGCAAACTCCATGTCCAGAAGTTCCAACAGGCGTTCGCCAAGCGCACGGGTTTCTCGGTCAGCGTCGGACCATCGGTAGAGTACGCGGCTCTTGAGCGACAAAACGGCAAAGTCGTCAGGCCGGTCATCGCTCGGATACCGCGCAGCGACGGCACTCAAGACAGCTCTGACCAATCGTGCATCAAGCGAGGTTTTCGTGTTCCAGAGATGGACTGCTGTTCGGCGATCACCGATCTGCAGAAGAAAGTCCGGAGTGAACTCCACCTTGTAAAGACCAGCGGGGCTTGTGAACGTGAAGGGGGCGGCCTGCTCGAATTCGCCGGGGTGCGCGTCCTTCCATAGGAAGAACTGCTCTAAAGCTTGCTTGGCCGAATTGCGTTCCGGCTCCCGCGAAATTTGCTGTGTCGATGCTAGCGCCGCCGCTCTTGGTAATCCATCGAAGGACACTTGCTGAACGCGATAGCGGAGGCTTTTGTGGAAATCATATCCACCAGTGCTAGGACCGCAGCGTTTTCGAACGCTGGTTTTCTGGGGCCGCGGAGTAGCATTGATGATCTTTAGAAAAGCGGAGAAACCAAACTTCGGAACTGACATGCTATGACCTCGTGATGGGACAGCCGGGAAAACTGTCAAACTGATGCAGCGCATCGGTTAGATCGATAACTCAACTTGAGTATTGAACGTCGTTCTTCTGGGCTACCGCGCTCCTTGTGCAGCTCGGATCGCGTATACCTCCGGCCATTTTGACATCGTGATGTTGCCCTTGCAGATACGGAGCGGAACACCGGTCGCAACCGCAAGCGCCGCTGGATCGGTGCGATACTGGTAGGCTAGGTGAGGAGGCGCAAGGAAGTGCCGAGCGAACATGTCGGCCTGATCTTCGATGCTTTCGGTTGCCTTCATATTCTTGATCGGCTGCACAGCTCCATCTTGATCCTTGTGCATAGGAACGTCCTTTTCGCGATGGATAAGGAAGTGCCCAAGTTCGTGCGCCAGCGTTAGCCGGGCGTCCGCATTGCCACTACAAGCGGCGACGTAGACAGATTCCTTCACCGTGATCCTGTCCTTATGCGGTTCCGCCAGAGCGTCCTCCTTCATCGCGGAATCGCGCTCGATCGCCAGTTTAAAGTTTGGATAGCGTGCGACCAGCTTGAACTCGAGGATGTTCACGATATCCACGAGTTCGACATGTTGCATGTCGAACTCGCGGCGATACTTCATGGCCTGGGCCATCATCTGGGGGGTCGTTAGTCCCTCGGCTGTGAAGTAGTCTCTTGCCATGGCTCTCTGTACCTCGCTAGGTCGACGACGGTCTCCCTCTGGCCACTGCTGGATTTCGCGGCCTGGTTTGCAGCCTTTATCTTCTCGCTGCGAAGAAGCTTGGTGAAAAGGTCCGGCCCGAGACCGAGGAACTCGGAAACCTTCTCCATGTCAGCTTCGGGGAGGGCCTCGAGCCCCCGTTCGAGAGCGCTAAGTGCCGAGATTTCGACGCCTGTCTTTTCGTGAATGTCGAGGAACGTCCAGCGGCTTGCTTGGCGCTGCCGTTGAACCATGCCTCCAAATGCAGACAGGGCGGCCTGCAGGCAGGGACTATCAATGTCATCGGACATTATGAATTACCTCACTATGGATTTGGTTGAGGATGGGGCGCCATTCACGGCGCCCCAGGGGCCTGCTAGCGGCGGCTGGGTTCACCCTTCGTGTCGCCGTAACCTGACTTCGGAATCCGCTCGACTGTTGTCGATGCGGGGCGGCTCGTCGCTGCCTTGACGGTGATGAACTGACCCGATCGAGAGTCGCGTCCAACGTCGAAGGTTTTTCTGTCACTCATTTTTGAACCTCTCGGTTTCTGTATAATGACTGGCTACCTCGACAGCGGGATCCGAATCCTCCATAGTGCTCTTGCGAAACGGGTAGAGGATTTCGGTTCTGCTGCCCTGCGAATGCCAATCTGTTGTTCGCAAGATGTCGTGGCCGAGGGCTCAATCTCGGTTGCGACATTTCGGAGATAAGCATCTCCAATTCCCCCGGTAAAACTCCTTCCGTTTGGGGCGAATCACTTTTCTATATATACGAAAATCTGTGCTCGAATGGAAGTATAAAGCGCTATAAATGCGTTTATTTTCAATGTATTCGCGCATTTATATTGAGTCTGCGAAGTATATCGCGCCGACGCATTCGCGTGGCTCCAGTTATCGTATTCAATACTGGTCCGATCGACTAAGGTAGTCTTTCGAGGGCTGTAAATCTCGCTGCCCGAGCGATCTGTGTCGGTTTTTACTTCATGAAAGTCCCAGGTGCGTCGCGCCTGGGACTTTTGTTTTTTCGCGCTCTGATCAGGGGGCGCAAAGCTATCGGGCAATCTTGCTTGGTTGTACGTCGGGGACTAGTCCGCTGCGCTGGCAACCATTAGATGCAAAATGTCCCTTTTCCTTTCGTTTTTGCCCTCATATATGTGCGCGTTACAATCGTTCTCTAAAGCCGATCAGCTGCAGCCGCTCGTCGCGCCGCAAGTGTCGCACTTCTCGCAGGTGCCGTTGCGCACCATCGTGAAGTTCTGGCACTCCGAGCAAATATTGCCGGTGTAGCCCTGCATGATCGATCGGGCGCGGCGCTCGGATTCGATCTTCTTGGCTTCCGTCTTGGCCGATGCGGCGTCAGCCGCGGCCTTGTCGGAGAACAGGGCCGTTGCCTGCTGCTGGCTTTCGGTCGTGACTTCTTCCATCACTTCCTCGGCGATCTCCTCGGCCAGCTCCTTGGCGCGCTCTTCGTAATCGCGCTTGAAGGCGACGATTTCGGAGGTGGAGATGGCGGTCGTCGGCTCGATCTTGCGGGCGGCAGCGCCTGCAAAGGACGTGACCGTTGCACCGGACGAGGCACGCGCCGGGGCAGCCGTGGCAGAGCCCTTGGGCTCGCCCGATGCCTGGCGTTCGCTGTTCGAAACGATCGTTGGCTTGTAGCCGCGGGTCCAGCCGGTCGAGACGAGGTTCGTCTTGCCTTCCTGGATGCCCTTGCCGAGGGCAGTGTTCGAGAAGTCCGACGTATCGACATGCGCCAGATCGTGGCGGCCGAGGTAGGAGACGGCCAGTTCGCGGAACACGTAGTCGAGGATCGACGTGGCGTTCTTGATCGCGTCGTTGCCGATGACCATGCCTGCCGGCTCGAACTTGGTGAAGGTGAAGGCCTCCACATATTCTTCGAGCGGCACGCCGTACTGGAGACCCAGCGAGATGGCGATGGCGAAGTTGTTCATCATCGCACGGAAGGCGGCACCTTCCTTGTGCATGTCGATGAAGATCTCGCCGATGCGGCCGTCGCCGAATTCGCCGGTGCGCAGATACACCTTGTGTCCGCCGACGGCAGCCTTCTGGGTGTAGCCCTGGCGGCGGTTCGGCAGCTTTTCGCGTTCGCGGGTGACGCGTTCGACCACGCGCTCGATGATCTTCTCGGTGATGGTGACGGCCTGGGCGGCGACCGGCTGCTGCAGCAGATCGTCCAGTGTGTCCTCATCGTTCTCGTCTTCGATCAGCGATGCGTTCAGCGGCTGCGACAGCTTCGAGCCGTCGCGGTAAAGCGCGTTTGCCTTGAGGCCGAGCTTCCAGGAGAGCATGTAGGCGCTCTTGCAATCGTCGACCGTCGCGTCGTTCGGCATGTTGATCGTCTTGGAGATCGCACCCGAGATGAACGGCTGGGCAGCCGCCATCATGCGGATGTGGCTATCGACCGAGAGATAACGCTTGCCGATCTTGCCGCACGGGTTGGCGCAATCGAACACTGCGAGGTGCTCGTTCTTCAGGAACGGTGCGCCTTCCAGCGTCATCGCGCCGCAGACGTGAACGTTGGCAGCCTCGATGTCCTTCTTCGAGAAGCCGATATGCTCGAGCAGGTTGAAGCCCATGTCGCCGAGCTGTTCGTCGGTGACCTTCAGCGTCGTTTTCAGGAAGTCGGCGCCGAGCGTCCACTGGTTGAAGACGAACTTGATGTCGAAGGCCTGCTTCAGCGCGCCGTTCAGCGCCTCGATCTTCTCGTCGTTGAAGCCCTTGGCCTTCAACGAGCCGGGGTTGATCGCCGGTGCCTGGTTCAGGTTGCCGTGGCCGACTGCGTAGGCTTCGATCTCGGCGAGCTGGCTCTCGGAGTAGCCGAGCGTGCGCAGCGCTTCCGGAACCGCACGGTTGATGATCTTGAAGTAGCCGCCGCCGGCGAGCTTCTTGAACTTAACCAGCGCGAAGTCGGGCTCGATGCCGGTCGTGTCGCAATCCATGACGAGGCCGATCGTGCCCGTGGGAGCGATAACGGTTGCCTGGGCATTGCGGTAGCCGTGCTTTTCGCCGAGTTCCAGCGCCTTGTCCCAGGCGCTCTTGGCGTGAACCACCAGATCCTGGTCCGGGTTTTCCGAGTGGATCAGCGCGACCGGGTTGATCGACAGGCCTTCATAGCCCGTGGTCTCGCCGTAAGCGGCGCGACGATGGTTGCGGATGACGCGCAGCATGGCTTCGCGGTTCGGCTTGAACATCGGGAACGGCCCGAGTTCGGACGAGATTTCGGCCGAGGTGGCGTAGGAAATGCCGGTCATGATCGCGGTCAGCGAGCCTGCTATGGCGCGGGCTTCGTCGCTGTCATAGGGAATGCCCGACGACATCAAGAGGCCGCCGATGTTGGCATAGCCGAGGCCGATCGTGCGGTATTCGTAGGAGCGCTCGGCGATCTGCTTCGACGGGAACTGCGCCATCATGACGGAAACTTCGAGAACGACGGTCCAGAGACGGACGGCATGCTCGTAGTCGGCGATGTTGATGCGCTTGGTGGCGGCGTCCTTGAACTGCAGCAGGTTCAGCGAGGCAAGGTTGCAGGCCGTGTCGTCGAGGAACATGTATTCCGAGCACGGGTTGGATGCGCGGATCGAGCCGGCGGCCGGGCTTGTGTGCCAGTCGTTCATCGTCGTGTTGAAGTGCAGGCCCGGATCGGCCGACGCCCATGCGGCGTAGGAAATCGATTCCCACAGATCGCGTGCCTTGAGCGTCTTCATGACCTTGCCGTCCTTGCGGGCGGTCAGGTTCCAGTCGCCATCGTTTTCGACAGCGCGCAGGAAGTCGTCCTTGATCGAGACCGAGTTGTTCGAGTTCTGGCCGGAGACCGTGAGGTAGGCTTCAGAATCCCAGTCGGTGTCGTAGGTCTTGAACTCGAGGTCCTTGTAGCCCTGGCGAGCGAACTGGATGACGCGGCCGATATAGTTTTCCGGAACCTGGTCCTTCTTGGCAGCGCGCACTTCGCGCTTCAGGGCAGGGTTCTTGTTCGGGTCGTAGCAATCGTCATTGTCGCCGTCGCAATTGACGCAGGCCTTCATGATTGCCTTCAGATGCTTGGCGACGACCTTGGAGCCGGTCACCAGAGCGGCAACCTTCTGCTCTTCCTTGACCTTCCAGTTGATGTATTCCTCGATATCGGGATGGTCGATATCGACCACGACCATCTTGGCCGCGCGACGCGTCGTGCCGCCCGACTTGATGGCGCCGGCAGCGCGGTCGCCGATCTTCAGGAAGCTCATCAGGCCGGAGGAGCGGCCACCGCCGGAAAGGCGTTCGCCTTCGCCGCGCAGATAGGAGAAGTTGGAGCCGGTGCCGGAGCCGTACTTGAACAGGCGTGCTTCGCGAACCCACAGGTCCATGATGCCGCCTTCGTTGACGAGATCGTCCTCGACCGACTGGATGAAGCAGGCATGCGGCTGCGGATGCTCATAGGCCGACTTCGACTTGGTGAGCTTGCCGGTGAAGGGATCGACATAGAAGTGGCCCTGGCCCGGGCCGTCGATGCCGTAGGCCCAGTGCATGCCGGTGTTGAACCACTGCGGGGAATTCGGGGCAACGCGCTGCGTTGCGAGCATATAGGCGAGTTCGTCGCGGAAGGCGGCCGCGTCTTCCTCGGAGGAGAAGTAGCCACCCTTCCAGCCCCAGTAGGTCCAGGTGCCGGCAAGACGGTCGAAGACCTGGCGCGCATCGGTTTCCGAACCGTACTGCTGGTCCTTGGGCAAATCCTTGAGAGCAGCCTCATCGGCAACCGAGCGCCACAGGAAGGAAGGAACGTCGTTTTCCTCGACCTTCTTCAGGCGGGCAGGAACGCCGGCCTTGCGGAAATACTTCTGAGCGAGGATGTCGGCCGCAACCTGCGAAAACTGCGCGGGAACGTCGATGTTATCCAGACGGAACACGATCGACCCATCAGGGTTCTTGATCTCGCTGGTTGCCTTGCGGAATTCGATAGCCGCGTAAGCGCCCTGATCTGCCTTCGTAAACCGGCGTTCTATGCGCATGTGCCTTAACCTCTAGCTCGCGCGCCCCGTCCCCGTTGACCAAGGCGCAAGTTTCCACCTCCGGCAGCGCCGAAGAGAGCGCAGCCAGTTCTCGTTTCCGTATCGTCACAGGAGTGTCATCCGGAGATGGTGATCCTGTATCTTGTGGTGATGGTGGCTGCAACGACTAAATATAGTGTTAACAGCCTTTTCCGCCAGCCCCGGATGTTGTTTTTTCAGGCAACAAAAATCGCGCAGAATTCGCTCATGGCGGCTCACCCCTCATGGATCAACGCCCTGATTCAATGCTCGATTTCTGGTGAGAACCGGCCTCGTCATGTCCGGTTCAGCTGCCGCCGCAACATCGAGGATCATTAACGTGAAAAGAGGCGATTCCGTCAAGGGCTTGTTCTTAACGAAGTGTTCACCACAAGATATTGTGGAGAGGCCTGTGGAGACTGGGGAAAAACCAGTTGGGCAAGAATTTCAATGGCTTGCTACGGGATGCGCAAGGGAAATACCAAAGCCGGATAAATTTTGCCATATTTTGTCATTTGTCGGTGGCTTTTGGAGCGCAAATGAGCCTTGTGATTCGCCAGCCCGAATACTGCACTAAAGTGCGTCGATGGCGATGGTCACGGTGGCGCTGCCGATCGCTTGTCCGCTCTCGTCGCGGATGGTGAAACTCGCCTGTGTTTCCAGCAATTGCGTGGCATCGTCGCGGCTGGCTCGATCGATGAAGACCTCGTCGGAGTTCCGGGCGAAGGTCTTCAGGAACTTGTTTTCGTCTCCCTGCCAGTAATCGGTGGTGGCCACGCTCTGTGCGACATTGAGTCCGTTTCGGTCGGTCACGAAGATTTCCACAATCGTTCCTTGCGAATCATTCTGCTTGGATTTGAGGTACCGCGAGACCGGATTGTTGAGGAGGCGGGTGACCATCTGCCACTGCCCGTTCTTGATTTCCGAGCGGTAGCTATTGTCGAGCACTTGGATATCCATCGCGCTGACATCGCCGAACTTCAGGTTCTGCGCCTTGATCGCGGCCAGAACGATCGGCTTGTTGATCATCGGCTTGACGAGGGTATCCACATATTCGCGTACGACGGATATATAAGCGGGCTCGGCCAGGACCGCGCGCGTATGCACGTTCAAGCACAGCCCGAAAGCCGCGATCAAGCCGATAAACCGCCAACGTTGCATGGTCGTTCCAGTGTCGCGCCCGCGACTGCCCCTACCCAATCATCAGGCTGCGCCCTTGCCGCCCGATGCAATGGGATAATACAGCGGACGGCAAGCGCCTGACAGCGAATCTGATGATGTTAGTAAACAAAGATTGGAGCAATTTAAAGTTGCTTCCGTCTTTGCTCGATCAGGGCAAGGCGAGTCAGCCCTTGCTGCCCTTGGCGATCGGCTCCTGGTAGCTGAAACCCATGTCCCATGGGAAGTAGATCCAGGTGTCCTGGCTCACCTCTGTGACGAAAGTATCGATGACAGGTACACCCTGTGGTTTTGCATAGACGCAGGCGAAATGCGCCTTCGGCAGGAGCGTACGCACTTCGGAAGCCGTCTTGCCGGTGTCCGTCAGATCGTCGACGACAAGCACGCTTTCGCCACCATCCTCAAGCAGTTCCGACGCGATCCCCTTGAGGAGCATCAGCTCACCCTGGTTCACGTAGTCGTGGTAGGAAGCGACGCAGACCGTTTCGATCAGGCGTATGTTGAGCTCGCGGGAAATGATCGCCGCCGGAACGAGGCCGCCGCGGGTGATGCAGACGATTGCCTTGAACTCGCGGTTGAGGCCGGCAAGACGCCAGGCCAGCGCGCGCGCGTCGCGGTGAAATTGATCCCAGGAAACGGGAAAGGCTTTATCGGGAAGGGACATGGGCTCGCTCCGAGGCATGAATGATCACACGCCGTTTGCCGGCGGCCGGACGCTCTTCCGTTCACTTCGTCAAACGCAAATCGCGCAGCCGAGACTGCGCGATGGAAGGACCGAAGCCGGAGCTCGTCGTCGGTCGTGGCAATTAGCGGAATTTGGCGGCAAAACGCAAGCCCCCGCTAATTGTGGCCTGCTAACGCGAAAGCAGCGTCATTGCGGTCATGGACTGCAGGAGCGTCTTCGTCGTGCCGCCGAAGATCATCTGCCAAAGCCTCGAATGCGTGTAGGCGCCCATGACAAGCAGGTCGATGCTGCTATCCGACAGCCGGTTCTCGATGACGGCCGACGTGCTCTTGTCCGTCGTCGTCGCTGTTGCGAGCGTAACGTTGACGCCGTGGCGAGCGAGTGTCGCTGCGATCTCCGCACCCGCGACCGCCGCCGATTGCAGCGCGTTGTCGACCGGATCGACGGAGAAGATCTCAACCTCGTCGGCGGCCTTCAGGAAGGGCAGGGCGTCGAACGTCGCGCGCGCGGCTTCCTTCGAGCCGTTCCAGGCGACGAGCACCCGCTTGATCGGCTTCGGCTGGCGAATGATGAAGGGGATCATCAGGACGGGCCGCCCGCTTTCAAGCAGGAAATTGTCCACGTCGACGTGGCTGTCCGACGGCCGTGCCGGATCGGCCTGCGAGGCGACCAGGAGATCGGCACTGCGGGCGCTTTCGATCAACGGCGCAGAGCCATAGCCGGTCGAGGAGGCAAAGCTGCGCCATTCGAAAGACACGCCTTCGACCTCCGCCTTGCGGCGAACGATCGTCTCGATCTTGACCCTTTCGGTATGCGCCATGTCCTGCAGCGCCTGCACGGCGACGGGATCCGGGATCTCCATCGGCGCCACGAGCGGCACCACAGCGACCGTTTCCGCATGAAGCCCGATCACATGGGCACCGTGTTCGGCCGCCAGCGCAAAGGCCAGATCGGCGACTGCAACGCAATTGTCTGAAGTATCGAGAATCGCAAGAATCGTTTTGTAAGACATGTGTATCTCCTTGCTCGGATGAAATAGTCCGTAAGAGAAGCAATGCGCTTGGCCGGCATTTGTTTCCTTGACTGAGATCAAGTCGAATAGGCCGGTCCCGAAGAGATTAGGCCTCCGCCGATTGGTTCTCCAGGATATCACGCTCGCGGCGAATACCTTCGATCATCGCAGCGACATCCGCACCCGCAGCTTCGATTGCCGCCTGCGAGCGGCCGCGAACGACGATCTCGGTCGAGAATTGCTGGCCCACATAACGGGGGTACGAGCCGATACTGGTTTCAGGATGCACCTTCTGGATCGCGGCAAGCGGCGTGCCGATATCGCCTTCACCATAGGGGCACGAGATCGCCACCGACAGAACCGGCGTTCCTGTCTTGAGCGTCGGGATTACCGCGTCGACCATCGCCTGAAACACCTGCGGCACGCCGGCCATCACATAGACGTTGCCGATGATGAAGCCGGGGGCCGTGGAAACGGGATTGGGAATATGCACCGCGCCAACGGGCATCCGCGCCATCCGCTGGCGCGCCTCGGTGAATTCCACCTCGCGGCGCCTGTACATTTCGCCGAGAAGCGCCATCGCCTTCTCGTCGTGATGGCAGGCAACACCGAACGCCTTGGAAACGGCATCGGCGGTAATGTCGTCATGGGTCGGGCCGATGCCACCCGAGGTGAAGACATAATCGTACTTCGTCCTCAGCGCGTTCAACGCCTCGACGATTGCATCCTCCTCGTCGGCAACGATGCGGACCTCCTTGAGGTCGATGCCGGCCAGAAGCAGCATGTCGGCGAGGTGGCCGATGTTCTTGTCCTTCGTGCGGCCGGATAAAAGTTCGTCGCCGATTGCTAGAATGGCTGCGGTCACAATCTGTTGGGTCATGATAGGTCTCTGTCTTCACTCGATGTTTGACGTCGAGCTTATACCAAATAGAGCGGACGGGAAGCCTGTGCCCACGCATACGGAAATGTGAACGCAAGCCAAAAACGTGCAATAAGATTGAACAGTCCGTCTCTCGCGACGCGACTGGCCGCCGTCAAGCGCATGCGCTAGCTATCGGTCATACGCACGATAGCGTTGCGAGGCATTCTTTATGATACGCGAATTCATCAAACGGATTTTGGTCGGTGCGCCAACGCAAGCACCCGCCTCAACTCAGAAAGAGGAAACTTCCAAGATGGCTAAGGTTCTGGTTCTCTACTATTCGTCGTATGGCCACATCGAGACGATGGCATACGCCGTAGCCGAAGGCGCGAAATCCGCTGGCGCCGACGTGACCGTCAAGCGCGTACCGGAACTGGTGCCGGAAGAGGTCGCGAAGGCATCGCATTTCAAGCTTGACCAGCAGGCACCGGTCGCAACCGTCGATGAACTCGCTGAATACGACGCGATCATCGTCGGCGCTGGCACCCGCTTCGGCACCGTCGCATCGCAGATGCGCAATTTCTGGGACCAGACAGGCGGCCTCTGGTTCGCCGGCAAGCTGGTCGGCAAGGTCGGCTCGGTCTTCACCTCGTCGGCCACCCAGCACGGCGGCCAGGAATCCACAATTCTCGGCTTCATCCCGACCTTCCTGCACCAGGGCATGGTCGTCGCCGGTCTGCCCTACGCCTTCCAGGGCCAGATGGGCGTTGACGAAATCAAGGGCGGTTCGCCCTACGGCGCCTCCACCATCACCGATGGCGACGGCTCGCGCCAGCCTTCGACGGTCGAGCTCGAAGCCGCCAAGTTCCAGGGCGCGCACGTCGCCAAGCTGGCTGCCAAGCTCGCTTAATTCACAGCAATATTAACGTTCGAAGGCGCGGCCATGGGCCGCGCCTTTTCATATGTGGCGTTGGAACGCCGGATCATGCCATCGGAAGTTTGCAGCTTACCGTAGCGGCAAGTCGATCAGCCATACAATCCATGAAACTTGGCTGTATAAACGAACAGCGGTACCCCAAATACCGCAAGTCCGATCAAGAATGCCGTGCCTGTTCTAAACAGTCTCAGGCGCCGTGTTCTGGCACCATCCCAATCGTAAACCATCGTCTTACTCCCACCACAAGACAAGCTTTACAAATACACGCCCAGAAGCCGTGGCTTTACTGACACAGGCATACAATCACATTCAAACTTGGCAAGAAAGATGCTTGTTAAGGACTCTGTAATATGTCTGGCGACAGTGGCCGATTCGCATCACCTCGTACTTTAAGCGACAGCGGATGCACTTGACTGAATCGTCTCAGTCGTTGATTGAGGTGGCAGTTGCGGGCGTGGCGAAACTGGTAGACGCAAGGGACTTAAAATCCCTCGGCCTCGGCTGTGCGGGTTCGACCCCCGCCGCCCGCACCAACTCTCCCTTGCGCACCCTGACCTTCAACGCGGGATGAACGTTGTCGGCGAAGACGATTGACGAGCATGCCAATCAAAACACCGAGGCAAGCGCCCACGGCCTTGACGCCGGCATCATGCATCCGCGCGTGGCGCGTCGGCGAAAGATACTGCAGCAATTCGATTCCGACCGCGCCTATGACGAGAAGGGCGCCGACCGCGAGCCAATGCCTGGGATAGGCCAGCGCGAAGGCGAGGCCGACCACCAGATAGGCCATCGCCCTGTCGATGTTGACCGACGTGATCGTATGGGGACGAAGGCCGATTGGCGAGACCGTTACGAAAATGATGGCGGCGAGGAGAAGCCAGGCGACCGGCTTGGAAAGTTTGTTTGCTGTCATAAAACTCACAATATTGATGCTTCGTGCGGTTTCACCGCACGATTGCGTTATCTCGGTGGCACAGCCCGCGCTCCGGTGGTTTTCTCAAGACGCACTTTACCTGCGTGTTACCGAACCGTTGTGGTTGAAAATGGGCTTCTTTCGAGGGACTGCCTATGGCATAGCGTGGGGCGCAATAACAAGGGACTGAGACCGTGACCAGACAGAATGTCGAAGCTGCCGAGGAGGCTCTGCGCAGCCTTTTCCCGGCAACGCCGCTGCAACTCAACGAGCATTTGTCTGCTCGCTACGGCGCGGATATCTGGCTGAAACGTGAGGATTTGTCGCCCGTCCGCTCCTACAAGATCCGCGGCGCCTTCAATTTCTTCCGCAAGCGCATCGACGAAGGTGCCTCCGATAAGACTTTCGTCTGCGCGTCGGCCGGCAATCATGCACAAGGTTTTGCCTTCGTCTGCCGCCATTTCGGCGTTCCGGGTGTCGTCTTCATGCCGGTGACGACACCGCAGCAGAAGATCGACAAGACCCGCATCTTCGGCGGCGAGTTCATCACCATCAAGCTGACGGGCGACTTCTTCGACCAGTGCTACAAGGCAGCCCGCGATCACGTCGAAATGATCGACGGCGTCATGGTGCCACCTTTCGATCACGAGGATATCATCGAGGGCCAGTCGACGGTGGCCTCCGAGATCATGCAGCAGCTGCCCGAGGGCACGGTGCCCGATCTCGTCGTCTTGCCTGTAGGCGGCGGCGGTCTGGCTGCCGGAATCAGCGGTTATCTTAAAGACACGGTGCCGAATACGGGTTTCTTCTTCGTCGAGCCGCAGGGCGCGCCGAGCCTCAAGCGCAGCATTGAGGCCGGTGAGGTCGTGACACTCTCCAAGGTCGACAATTTTGTCGATGGCGCGGCCGTTGCCCGCATCGGTGACCTGAATTTCGCGGCGTTGAAAGACTTCCCGAGCAATCAAGTGATGCTGATGCCCGAGAACGCCATCTGCGTCACGATCAACGAGATGCTGAACGTCGAAGGCGTGGTGCTGGAACCGGCGGGCGCGCTGTCGCTGACGGCAATCGCTGCAATGGATCCTGAAACAATCCGCGGCAAGACGGTGGTTGCGGTCGTCTCCGGCGGCAATTTCGATTTCGAGCGGCTTCCGGATGTGAAGGAAAGGGCCATGCGCTATGCCGGTCTGAAGAAATACTTCATTCTCAGGCTGCCGCAACGTCCGGGCGCCCTGCGCGACTTCCTGAACCTCCTCGGCCCTGACGACGATATCGCCCGCTTCGAATATCTTAAGAAGACCGCGCGCAACTTCGGTTCGGTCCTGATCGGCATCGAAACCAAGGCGCCCGAGAATTTTGCGGCGCTCTTCGCGAATTTCGAGGCATCGGGTATCGGTTTCGAAGACATCACCGAAAACGAGATCCTCGCGAACCTCATCATTTAACTTTGACGGTAACGGCCCTATTTATCCTTGACGGCATCCGCCCTCACGACAAAGGCGCATCATGGCTTCGATATTCTCCAGCATTTTCTCCATGTTTTCGGGCGGCGGCAAGCAGCCGGGCGCGACACCGTCAAGCGCCGCGTCCGATCCGCAGCCCTATGCCGATTGCACGATCTATGCCGAGCCGATGAAGGAAGGTGGCCAATACCGCCTGGCCGGTCGCATCGAGAAGACTGTTGGCGACGAGGTGCTCGTGCGGAATTTCATCCGCGCCGACATGTTTTCATCGACGGATGATGCGATCGAATGCACCGTGCGCAAGGCGCAGCAGATCATCGATCAGAACGGACCGTCGCTATTCAGCGACGGAGCCAAGGTTCGACAGGTCTGACAGCGAACGGCTGGCGCGCGCTCAGCGCGTGTCAAGCGGCGGCGTGGCCATTCCCTCATGCTATCTTAAAACATTGCGGCGATCCTGCGCTCAGCAGACATCGCAGGAATATCCAGTGCCTCAGAATGCCCGCCGCAAATCTCCTTCCAATGCCACCGACAGAGTGGTCAAGATGGCATGGCGTGGTGTCATAAGCTTGGCGCAACCGCCAAATCGCCTTGACGGGAGGTCGCGGCGTTGATCGCAAACGTCAATCTCATCCTCTTCGTCGTCGAGGCTATCGGCTACTTCGCGCTGATGGTGACGCTGCTGCATTTTCGCGCCCGCATCGGCCTTGGCATATTCCTGACCGCGCTCGGCGTCATGCACTTCATGGAGACCTACCTCGCGGCGGTCTTTTATGTCGAGTTGCCGTTCGGCATCGTCTCGCCGGGATCATCGGTGTTCTTCACCGGCAAATTGATGATGATCCTGATGCTCTATCTTCAGGAGGATGCCGCCGTCGTCCGCCAGCCGATCTATGGGCTCTTCATCGGTAACCTGCTGACGGTCGCGATCGCCTGGATCATCCAGTGGCACGCGCCGCTCGAGCTGACACCCGGCACGCTGCCGAGCGATGAGTTTCTGAAGGAAATGGGTTGGCTGATGCTCTGGGGCACGGCCATCCTCTATCTCGACGCCATCGGCATCATCCTTCTCTATGAGCGACTAGGCCGCTACCTCAGGCAGCGGCCCATCCTGCGCTTCATGATCTGCGGCTTCGTGCTGCTGACCTTCGACCAGATCGCCTTCTTCGGTGCGTTGCACTATTCGGTCGGCGTGCCGCTCGCCGCCTTCTGGGGCGGATGGAAGGCAAAGATGTTCGCCGTCTGCATCTACACGGTGCTCTTCGCAATCTACGAGAAATGGATCGGCCGCGCTGTCACCACATCGAGCGCACGCCCCATCGGCGATATCTTCAGCGATCTGACCTTCCGCGAGCGTTACAACGATCTCTTGAGCCGCACGGGCAGGGATGTGCTGACCGGGCTTTATGACCGCACGCGCATGGAGCTTGAAGCGCCGGTCATGATCCGCGAATCGTTGCGCCAGGGACAGTCCGCCACGGTGATGATCCTCGACGCCGATCACTTCAAGAACGTCAACGACGTGTTCGGTCATCTGCAAGGCGACGACGTCCTGCGCGCCATCGCTGCCCGCCTGGGTTCGATCCTGCGGGCTGGCGACCGGGTGTTCCGGTTCGGCGGCGAGGAATTCGTGGCGATTTGCCCCGTGACCGATCACGCAGAGGGCTTGCGTCTTGCCGAAAGGCTGCGCTGGACGATCGAAAACAGCGTCTCTACGCCCGATGGTAAGCCGGTAACGATCAGCATCGGTGTCGCGACGGCCACCGAAGACGGCGATGCGTTCACCATGATCTTGTCGGCCGCCGACGAGCGACTGTATCAGGCGAAGAAGAACGGCCGGAACTGCGTCTTCGGTCGGACCGGCGTCCACGACGTCACGGTTGCCGGCTAACTGCAAGTACCCGCAAACAAAAAGACGGCCGGCAAGCCGACCGTCTTCCGGATTTGATTACTGTTGGCTATCAGGCAGCGAGCGCGATCTCTTCCGCGCGGGCCTTGGCGGCGCCGATTGCCTTTTCGGCGGCTTCCGGACCGAAAGCCAGGCCTTCGACATAGATGGTCTCGATGTCGGTCAGGCCGAGGAAGCCGAGAACCGTCTTCAGGTAAGGAACGGCATGGTTCATTCCGGCAGCCGGACCCTGCGAATAGACGCCGCCCGAGGCCAGGACAACGTAGACCTTCTTGCCGGTAGCAAGGCCGACCGGGCCGTTTTCCGTATACTTGAAGGTCAGGCCGGCGCGGGCGACGTTGTCGATCCAGCTCTTCAGCGACGAATAGATGTTGAAGTTGATGAGGCCGGTGCCGATGACGATCGTGTCGGCGGCGAGCAGTTCGTTGACCAGCTCGTCGGAGATCTTCGCAGCTTCGTTTTCCTCGGCAGTGCGGGCGTCGGCCGGCTTGCGGATGGCGATTGAGAAGGTGTCGTCCATGTGGGCGAGCGGATTGGCGGCGAGGTCACGGCGAACGACGACACTGCCGGACTTCTGCGCCTGCAGCTTGGCGGCGAGGTCTACGGCGATATTGGTCGAGAGCGAGTCGGCGCGCGGGCTGGAGGTCAGGAGCAAGATGGACGACATGATTGATAATCCTTTGATCTTTGCGTTTCCGGGTCGATTGGGGGAGGGATCGAACCGCGTCTTCGAGTGAAGAAATAGGTCTAGCGGCCTATCGAAAAAACTGGGATAATGTCGATCAAGACTATCGATCGATTGGATGGATGTAATGTTGCCCAACCCGACACTGGATCAGCTGCAGGTGTTCCTGACCGTTGCCGAGACCGGCAGCTTCTCGGCCGCTTCCCGCGTGCTCAATCGCGCCCAGTCGGTGGTGAGCTACACCATCGCCAATCTTGAATCGCAGCTTGAAATGCAGCTGTTCGAACGCTCGGGCGCGCGTCAGCCGAAGCTGACCGAGGCAGGCAAGGCCATGCTCGAGGATGCCCGCCGGCTGATGACCGACCTGCAGGTGATGCGCGCGAGGGTGAAGAGCCTGAAGGAAGGGCTGGAGGCCGAAGTGGATGTGGCGATCAGCGTCATGGTGCCGTCGCAGGCGGTCGTCGCCGTGCTCCGGGAGTTCCGCGATCGCTTTCCATCCGTCACGCTTAATCTCAGCGCCGGCGAGCTCGGCATGGTCATGGAGGCAGTTCTATCGGGCAAGGCCACGATCGGCATCGGCGGGGCGCTCCTGAAGCAGGATGATTCGATCGCAGTCGAAAAGATCGGCCATTCCTTCATGATCCCGGTTGCCGCGCGCTCCCACGCGCTGGCTGATATCGAGGGGCCGCTGACGCTTGCGGATGTGCGCGAGGAAGTACAGCTCGTCGTCACCGACGCCTCTGGACTGACCAAGGGCCGCGATTTCAACGTGCTGTCATACAAGACCTGGCGTGTCAGCGACATCGCCACCAAGCATGCATTGATCCGTGGCGGCCTGGGATGGGGTGGCCTGCCGGCCTCGATCATTCGCGAGGATTTGGCGAGCGGCGTACTCGTTCATCTCGATCTGCCGGCCTATGAGCAGGGCGAGTATCCGATCTATGCGATGCGCCGGATTGCAAACCCTCCGGGGCCTGCGGCGACGTGGCTGATCGAAGCCTTCCATTCACGGCTGTCGAATTGCCCGAACCATGCGAACTTCACGGCTGCATTGAATGAGATAAAGGCCCCTGACCTGCCGCTTGCGGCGGAGTAGGCGAGGCGCTCGGCCTCGCCTGTAATATCTTTTAGAGAACCAGCCGGAACTTGGCGAAGCCGTCGGTGCCTTCGCCTGCGTCCTCGATCTTCGCACCCTTGACGTCGGCGATGTACTGCTTCGCCTTCGGCCCGCTCTGGAACGTCGCGGTCGCGCCCGTCACCGGCTTGAAGGTCCAGTTGCCATCGGCGGCCGGATTGATCGTTCCCTGCTCGTGCACATAGCGCACGATCACGTCGCGGTTGGTATCGGGTGCCTGGAACACCACCTTGTCGGCCGCGATGTCAGGGAACTTGCCGCCGCCGCCGGCGCGGTAGTTGTTGGTTACCACCACGAACTTCTGTTTCGGGTCGATCGGCTTGCCGTCGAACGCAAGGTTCTGGATGCGGTTCGACCCGGCGTTGATGGCGTTGCCGTCGTTGTCGTATTTGCGCGGCTGCGCCAGATCGATCTGGTAGGTGACGCCGTCGATCACATCGAAATTGTAGGACGGGAAGTCGGCGTTCAAAAGCTCGGCGTCCTTCGTTCCTTCCTTGATCTCGTTGAACATGCCAGCCGACATTTCCAGCCAGTTCTTAACCTGCTCGCCTGATATGACGACGGCCTGCACGGTGTTCGGATAGAGATAGAGGTCGGCGATGTTCTTGATTGCGAGATCGCCGGCCGGAACATCAGTATAGTAATCGGCGCCGCCGCGACCGCCCGACTTGAAGGGCGCCGCCGCCGACAGCACCGGAAGATCCTTGTATTCGGTATCGGCAAGCATCTGCTTGATGTACCAGGTCTGCGCCTGGCTGACGATCTGCACGGAGGGATCATCGGCGACCAGCGCGAAGTACGAATAGAGCGGCGCCGACGTCTTGCCGACGGGGGTGCGGACGTAGGCGAGCGTCGCCTCGTGCTCCGCCTTTGCGGCGTCGACGACGTCCTTCTTGTCGCCAACGTCGGCAACGACCTTCTTCTTGTCGTCGCGGTGATAGATCGGACGTGCTTCCGACGTGAAGTCGACGATCCTCCAGCTTTTGCCGTCCTTCTCGAGCAGAAGGTCGATCAGTCCGAGATGCGAGCCCCAGAAGCCGGCCATGACGGCGGGCTTGCCATGCAGCGTTCCCTTGACCGGATCGGCGTTCTGAATGCCGTCCCAGGTCTTCGGCCCGGGGAAGACGAGGTGCTGGTGCCCGGTAAAGATCGCGTCGATCCCGTCGACGGCGGCCAGATGCAGCGATGCGTTCTCCATCTTGTCGGTGGGCGCGCTGCCATCGATGCCCGAATGCGAGAGCGCGATCACGATATCCGCGCCCGCTTCCTTCATCGCGGGCACCCATGCCTTGGCCGCTTCGACGATATCGCGCGTCTGCGCCTTGCCCTCGAGGTTCTTGATATCCCAGAGCATGATCTGCGGCGGAACGAAGCCGATGAAGCCGATCTTCACCGGGCTCTCATTGCCGGCCCCGTCCTTGATCATCTTTTCCACGATGATGTAGGGCTTGAAGAAGAGCTCGTCGTTCTTCGGATCGGAGGCGAGCTTGCCCTTTGTCAGGTTGGCGCAGACGAACGGGAAGTTTGCGCCATCAAGCACCTTGAACATGAAATCGAGGCCGTAATTGAACTCATGGTTCCCGAGCGTGCCGACGGTGTAGCCGAGCGTGTTCATCGCCTTGATGACTGGATGGACATCGCCATCCTTCAAGCCACGCTGATAGGCCATGTAATCGCCCATCGGATTGCCCTGTAGAACGTCGCCATTGTCGATCAGCAGCGAGTTCGCCGCCTCGGCGCGGATCGTATCGATGATTGTCGCGGTGCGCGCCAGCCCCATCGTGTCGTTCGGCTTGTCGGCGTAATAGTCGTAAGGGAAAACGTTGACGTGAATATCCGTCGTTTCCATGAGCCTGAGATGCGCCTGGTTGGCAGCGGCACGCGCGGTGAAGGGATGCAGCAGAACGAGTGCTGATGTGGCGGCGATGCCGGTGAGAAGAGAACGACGGCTCATCGGTGGAAGATCAAGATTGGAAGACATGAAAACTCCTTCGAAACATCACGCGGCACCCGCCCGTCGGCGAGAGTAGGGTGATTTTCGAAGGAGTAAACCCCGAAAATGACAGGGGAATATCGCTTTTCTATATCTTTACCGAATGCAGCCTATCGCGCCAGAACCGGCTTCACTTCCTTGTGGAAGAATCGGAAGTAGGACGCGACCTGGGCGCGGGCGTTGGAGTTCGGGTCGAACTGGATGCCGACGCGGCCATTGTGGCTCCAGCGGATGACGCCGTGCAAAACGCCGAGATCGTCGGCGAGGATCTGCACGCGGCTGCCCGAGGCCGCATGTAGCGGCGAGCGGACCTCAAGCGCCACGCCCGAAATCGACATGTTCAGAATGCGGGCATCGACTTCCTTGGTCAGGTAGCGAACCTTGCCAAACAGCCGGCATGGCTTTCGTTCGGCCTTGCGGGTAATAATGTTGAGATTATGCATGACGCCTCTCCCAAATTGAACTGGTCAGAGCATACGTCGCGTAGATTGAAATGAATTTATACAATTCGCTAAAATTGCGCGACCGATCTTTACATCCGCGTTGCTTCCCGGCGGGCAACGACATGCTCGCGCCAGATCGTGAAAATGCCGGAGGCGACGACGATTACGGAGCCGATGATCGTGTTCAGGCTGAGCGTCTCTCCATAGATCGTCACCCCGATGATCGAGGCGTAGACGAGTTGCAGATAGGTGAGCGGCTGGACGGCTGCGGCATCGAGCATGTCGTAGGCACGGATCAGGAAGTAGTGGCTCGATATGCTGGTCATGCAGACGAGCGCCATCCACACCCAGTCCGCCGGTGCCATCCAGGTCCAGTAGAAAGGCCCGACGAGCGTCATCGCGATGGCGCCGACGACACCCGTATAGAAAAAGCTCGTCATCGATGAATCGTCGCGGCTGACCAGCCGGGTCGCGATGACGTAGAAAGCGAAGAGGAAGCACGAGAGCACCGCCAGCAGCAGCGTGACATCGAAGAAGCCGCTGTCTGGCTTCAGGATCAGAAGCACGCCGACCAAGCCTGCGCCGATCGCCGTCCATCGCCGCCAGCCGACCCGCTCGCCAAGCAGCGGCATGGCCAGCAGCGCAATCAGGATCGGTGTCGCCGAGAAGATTGCCTGCGAGTGCGCCAGCCCGATCACCGCAAAACAGCTGATCACGACGACTACCTGGGCGGCGAGAAGCAGCCCTCGGATCACCTGCAGGACCGGCCGCCTGGTGCGCGCCGTGGCAATAATCCCGCCACGCATCTTCGCAGCCAGAACGATGGTGAAAAGGCCGAATGCCCAATAGCGGATCATTGTCACGAAAACGGGCGGATAGACACCGCCCAGATGCTTCGAGATGCCGTCCTGAATGGAAAAGATGGTGATCGCCAGAAGAACGAAAATATAGCCCCGGCTCTTCGATTTCATGGCGTCTTCTTACTGCACCGGCCCCGGCCGCGTTCCGAAAACACCCGCGCAGGCAAGTGATTCCGCTCCTTGGTCACAAGCCCACATTGGGCCGGTCCATCACCTCGCGCAAGGCAAAGCTGGAATTGATCTTGACGACATGGGGCAGGGCCGAAAGCCAGTCGCGATGGATGCGCTCGTAGTCCTCCAGATCGCGGGCCGCCACGCGCAGGATATAGTCGTATTCGCCCGACATCAGATAGCAGACGAGCACATTGGGACAGCGCTTCACGGCAGCCTCGAATTCCGACAGCGTCTTGGCGAACTGGCCGGACAGCGAGATGTGCACGATGGCGATCATCTTGTAGTCGAGCGCCTTGGGCGAGACATGCGCGTGATAACCGAGGATGACGCCGCTGCGGTCCAGTATGTCGAGCCGCCTGGAACAGGCGGATGCGGAGAGCCCGACTTTGGCGGCAAGATCGGCATTGGTAATCCGCGCGTTCGATTGCAACGCTTTCAAAATGGCATGATCGATAGCGTCGAGTTCCGACATTCGAAGAACTTTCGATTATTGCGTCCAGAACGCATCTTTCTTCGAAAAATGCCGTACATGCAAATCCTCTTTGCAAGGACATTTCGTGCGCGCGGTGATTGGATTTCCCTCGTGAACGCTTCGCGCGACGAGGCTGATAAAACAAACGAGGAGGAGCGCCCCGATGCGCGTCGGTTGTCCGAAGGAAATCAAGAATCACGAATATCGCGTCGGCCTGACGCCTGCGGCCGTTCGCGAATATATCGCGCATGGTCACGAGGTCTGGATCGAGACGAAGGCGGGCTCCGGTATCGGCGCCGATGACGCGGCCTATGCCGCCGCGGGCGCGAAGATCGCGTCCTCCGCCAAGGACATCTTCGAGAAGTGCGACATGATCGTAAAGGTCAAGGAGCCTCAGCCCTCCGAATGGGCGCAGCTGCGCGACGGCCAGATTCTCTACACCTACCTACATCTTGCGCCGGACCCCGAGCAGACCAAGGGCCTGCTGTCGTCGGGCGTCACCGGCGTCGCATACGAGACCGTGACCGATGAGCGCGGCGGCCTGCCGCTTCTGGCGCCGATGTCCGAAGTTGCCGGTCGGCTTTCGATCCAGGCAGGTGCTACAGCACTGCAGAAGGCCAATGGCGGCCTCGGTATTCTGCTGGGTGGCGTTCCTGGCGTCCTCCCGGCCAAGGTCACCATCATCGGCGGCGGCGTCGTCGGCCTGCATGCGGCTCGTATGGCCGCCGGTCTTGGCGCCGATGTCACCATCCTCGACAAGTCGCTGCCGCGCCTGCGCCAGCTGGACGATCTTTTCTCCGGCCGCATCCACACTCGCTATTCCAGCATCCAGGCTCTGGAAGACGAAGTCTTCTCCGCCGATCTGGTCATCGGCGCGGTGCTGATCCCCGGTGCTGCCGCGCCCAAGCTCGTCACCCGCGAAATGCTCTCGGGCATGAAGAAGGGCTCGGTTATCGTCGACGTCGCCATCGACCAGGGCGGCTGCTTCGAGACTTCGCACGCGACGACCCATTCGGATCCGACCTTTGAGGTCGATGGCGTCGTGCATTACTGCGTCGCCAACATGCCGGGCGCAGTTCCTGTTACCTCCGCGCAGGCGCTGAACAACGCCACGCTGGTCCATGGCCTGGCGCTTGCCGATCGCGGCCTGCGCGCCATCGCCGAAGACAGGCATCTCAGAAACGGTCTCAACGTCCACAAGGGACGCGTCACCAACAAAGCCGTTGCCGAGGCGCTGGGCTATGAGCCTTACGCCGCGGAAGCTGTGCTCAACGTAGCGTAAAGTCCATCGCGCTACGTCAACTGAAGCCGGTTGCTCTCTCCGCAACCGGCTTTTTTCGTGCTCTATCCATCGATCCTGCACTGATAGCAGTTGTTGCGCGCCGAGCGCACATGCACGTAGGCAACCTCGGGCTTGCACAGAAGTTTGGCCGCATAGGCAGGGATATCGGTAACATCGGTCACGGCGCCGGTGCCGTAGACGATGCGGTTGTTACTGCCATAGCCTCGCAAAATGAAGTTGGGGCTGGTGGTCAGGACAGGCGGCAGCACTTCCTCGGCCGCATAGCGTTCGCATCGCTGCTGGTGCAGGAACACCGGTCCGGTCTCCGCATAGGGCTGCAACTCCGGGAAGGGGCGGTATGCGAAAACGTAAAGCGCGTCGCCGGCATCTATGTTCTTCAGGCAGTGGCGGCACGGATGTCCCGGCCCATCGGAAACCATCGTCTCCGGCAAGTGGCCATAGGCGTCATACCCACCGTTCCAGATTGTCTCGGCATCGGCAGTTGGCATAGCGGTGAAAGATAGAGCGATCATGGCAAGTCTCCTTCTGAACTCGCCTTGAATGCGCTTCAACTGCGGTGGAAACCACCCGATCCTTGCGCCTTTATGCCGTCATGTGAAGAAACAGCCAAAGCGCGTAGGCTAGCTTCTCCTGGCGAGCTCAAGCAACTCCTTGTCGCTGAGCGGCCGCACGATCGCGCTGCCCGTCGAAACTGGAGAAAAGCCGAACATCTGGTAGAGCTGCAACGCCCGGGGATGGTCGAGATTGTTGGTCGTGGTGGTCACGCGCACAGGGTTCTGCGTCCAGATCGCATAGAGCGCCTGAAGCAGGAACCACTTGCCGATCCCGAGACCCAGCGCGTGCTCCATCAGCCCGAAGTGGCTGAGCTCGATCGTATCGTCGTCGATCGTCAGATACTCGTAGAACCCGGCGGGCGCGCCGTTCACGTAGAGCACGCAGATCGTGTTGCGCTTGTCGTAGAGCGTGCTGGCCAGTTCCTCGTCGCTCAACCTCAGGCGATCCACCCACTGCCACCGCGCCCCGACCTGGCGGTAGAGATAGCGGTAGAACGGCAGCGGAATTTCCGGCGCGCGCATGATGGCGGTCTGGATGTTGACCGGCACCGGCAGGCTCGTCTTCGGCGGCGCCGTCATCTCAAGGCGGGTAACGTGGGCCTTCAGCGAAGAGGGAGCTTTTGCCATGGTCAAGCTTTGATCGCTTCAGCGGGGCCGGTAACGATGGGCGTATCCTCGCGGCTGCCCCACTCGCTCCAGGAGCCGTCGTAAAGCGCGTTGTCGTCATGCCCCACGCTTTCAAGCGCCAGCATGATCACGGCGGCGGTAACCCCCGAGCCACAGCTCGTCACGACAGGCTTGGAGAGATCGATGCCGGCATCTGATATCATCGACTTCAGCGTCGCCACATCCTTGAAGCGGCCGTTGGCCGAAAGGCTGGTTGCCGGCAGGCTGCGGGCGCCGGGCATGTGACCCGAGCGCATGCCGGCGCGGGGCTCTGCTTCCTCGCCGGTAAAGCGGCCGGCGCCGCGAGCATCTGCGATCTGCGCCGAACCGTCATCGACGATCTCGCGCATGGTCTCGAAGGGGATAACCTTGTCGGCACGGAATTTCGGCTTGAACTCGGCCGGCGTCGGCGGGGTCGTCCCGGTCTCCAGCGCGCGTCCCTCGGCCTTCCAGCCATCAAGGCCGCCATCCAGAACGTAGACGTCCTTGGCGCCCATGGTCCGCAGCATCCACCAGACGCGCGGAGCGGAGAAGAAGCCCATGCCGTCATAGACGACGATCGTGTCCGTCTCGGCGATGCCGAGCTTGCCGACCTCGGAAGCAAAGAACTCCGGCGAGGGAAGCGAATGCGGCAGACCGGTCGAATGATCGGCAATCACGTCCTGATCGAAGAAGACGGCGCCGGGAAGGTGGCCCGCCACATACTCGTCCTTGGCGGCGCGCTTGTGCGCCGGCAGATACCAGGAGGCGTCCACCACCTTGAAACCTGATGTGCCCAGCTGCTTTTCGACCCAATCGGCCGAAACGACGAAGCGGCTCGTGGTCTCGCTCATACTGCTCTCTCCAATCAATGCTTATGCGTCGTCGCCAGGAGCGCCGAAACGGATGCGGAAGCGGCGGTTTTCCTTGCCCTTCTTCTCGATCTTGGCGATGTGAATCTGTCCGACCTCTCGCGTTGTCGAAACATGTGTGCCGCCGCAGGGCTGACTGTCAATCGCTGAGTTCTCGCCGATGCAGACGAGGCTGACGCGGCCGAGCCCGATCGGCGGGCGCACGTTCTTGGATTTGACGATACCAGGGTTGGCCGCCAGTTCCTCATCGGTAATCCACTGCAGGTAAACCGGGTGGTCCTGTTCGACCAGCGCCATCAGCCTGGCCGTCACCTCGTCCTTGTCGATCGTGTCGGTCATGTCGAAATCGACGCGGCTCTCTTCTTCACCAACGGCTGCGCCTGTGATCGGATAGGAGCAGACGACGGAAAGAAGGTGGCAGGCCGTGTGCATGCGCATCAGCTTCTGGCGGCGCTCCCAATCGACGTGCAGCACCACTTTCTCACCGAGGTCAGGGTGTGCCTGTCCCTCGAGCGGAACATGAATGATGATGTCCTTGGCGGCGCCATGCTTGGTCTGGCCCAGCATAATCCGGCTGCCGTCGGCGCGCTCGATGAAGCCGGTATCACCAGGCTGGCCGCCCGAGGTGGCGTAAAGGCAGGTCTGATCGAGCTCGATGCCCCCGTCTTCGTGGATGGCGGTGACGACGGCCTCGCAGGTCGAGAGATAGCAGTCGTCACGGTAGAGGGCATTAACGGGCATCGGGCCTCACGCTGCAGGTTCGTATGGGATCTTGATATCGACTGGCGAGGTCAGCCAAGCCGGCAGCGGCAGCGACTTCGATGTCAGGAAATCCGGATTGAAGAGCTTCGACTGGTAGCGGTTGCCGTAGTCGCACAGAATGGTCACGACGGTGTGGCTCGGACCGAGATCCTTGGCCAGGCGGACAGCACCCGCAATGTTGATCGCCGACGAGCCGCCGAGGCAAAGCCCTTCGTGCTCGACGAGGTCGAAGACATAGGGCAGGGCTTCCGCATCCGAGACATTGTAGGCAAAGTCAGGCGTGAAGCCTTCGAGATTGGCGGTGATGCGGCCCTGGCCGATGCCCTCGGTGATCGAGGACCCCGCGGACTTCAGCTCGCCGTTCTTGTAAAATTCGTAGAGTGCCGCGCCATCCGGATCGGCGATGCCGATCTTGATGTCCTTGTTGAAGCCCTTCAGCCCCATCGCCGTGCCGGCGAGCGTCCCGCCCGAACCGACGGAGCAGATGAAGCCGTCGATCTTGCCCGATGTATCCGCCCAGATTTCCTTCGCCGTCGTCTCGATATGCGCCTGCCGGTTGGCGACATTGTCGAACTGGTTGGCCCATATGGCGCCGTTCGGCTCGGTCTTGGCGAGTTGGTCGGCGAGGCGTCCGGAAACCTTCACGTAGTTGTTGGGGTTCTTGTAGGGCACGGCAGGCACTTCGACGAGTTCGGCGCCGAGCAGCTTCAGCGCGTCCTTCTTTTCCTGGCTCTGCGTCTCGGGAATGACGATGACGGTGCGGTAGCCGAGCGCCTTGGCGACCAGCGTCAGACCAATGCCGGTGTTGCCGGCGGTGCCTTCGACGATCACGCCGCCCGGTCGCAGCAGGCCCTTCTTCTCGGCGTCGCGAATGATGTAGAGCGCCGCGCGATCCTTGACCGATTGTCCCGGGTTGAGGAATTCCGCCTTGCCGAGAATGGTGCAACCGGTCGCCTCCGATGCGCCCTTGAGCTTGATCAGGGGAGTGTTGCCAATGGCTTCTAGGACGGAAGGATGAACGGTCATGGAATCTGCCTCTTTGAAACACTTAGTTTAGGAATGGTCTTTTCCCTTCACAAGGCTGGGTTGGCAAGAAATCCTATTCCTCGCGCCCGAATACCACGGTAAAATTAGACTTCCCGTTCGCAAATGACCTGCGATGCCCCGATACAGGCCCGGTTGTGATCTGAACATTGACATTCATCGTATGGACGATGACAAAGCACTCACTGAAAGCGGAAACGACCGAAACCATCATGGTTCACGAGCATATCGACACGGTCGATGCATTGATGGCGTATTACGTAGCCGGTTCGCTTCCCGAACCGGCTCGTGTTCTTGTCCAATCGCATCTGGAAATGAAGCCGGATCGTCGGCCGCTGGTGCGGGACCTCGAGTTTTTGGCTGGCCAGGCGCTGGAGCAGACTTCCGAAACAAGTCTTGACGACCGCGATGCCAGATTGGCGCGGATTTTTGCATCCGCGGCGCCCGTAGAATCTAAGCCGCCGATCGCTTCTGAAAAACCAAGCGTCTTCCCGCGCGCGTTGCGCCGTCTTGTCGGCTTCGACGTCGATACGGTGCCGTGGAAAACCAAGCTCCCCGGCTTCAAGGAATATTCGGTCGATATCGATGGCTGCGAAGTCAGCGTCATGTGGATCAAGCCCGGCCGCGCCATGCCTGCTCATACCCACAAGGGCATGGAACTGACGCTCATTCTCGACGGCGCATTCAACGACAACCGCGGCCGTTTCGGCCCCGGCGATATTTCCGTTGCCGACGAGACGATCGACCACCGCCCGGTCGCCGAAAAAGATCGTCCCTGCATTGCATTTTCCGTTCTGGACGCCCCCATCAAGCTGACCGGTTCCTTCCGCCAGCTCATTGGCGACCTGATCGGCTGAAAGCAGCCACAATAGCGTGATAGAGCCATTATCCCGTGAGGTTGAGAGGAACTTCCGGGCCCGTTTCGACGTTTTTCGATACAACCGGAGGATTCGCGCCATGAACGATTTTGTAGCCCGCCCCGAACATGGAATTGCCTGGATTTCAGGCGCAAGCTCCGGCATCGGCCGGGCATTGGCGCTGAAGCTGGCAAGCGAAGGCTACAAGGTCGCCGTGACTGCCCGCGACCACGAAAAGCTTGCCGAACTGCAATCGGAAGCGAATGGTTTGCCCGGCAGCATCATCGTTCTCGATGGCGACGTCACCAATCCCGAAGACATGGAGCATGTGCTCGCATCGATCGAATACGAGCACGGTGCGCTGGCGCTCGCTGTCTTCAATGCTGGCGTCTATCTGCCGGTTCATGCGGAGGAGTTGCGTCGCGAGGATTTCGAGCAGAGCTTTGCCGTCAATCTGCAGGGTGTGGTCAATTGCCTGGTGCCGGCGGTGCGCCACATGAAGCACAAAGGGCAGGGGCAGATCGCCATCGTTTCCTCGGTGACAGGATACGGCGGATTGCCGACCGGTGCTGCCTACGGCGCTACGAAGGCAGCCCTGATCAATATGGCCGAGAGCCTGAAATTCGATCTCGACAAGATGGGCATCCGCATCCAGCTCATCAATCCGGGCTTCGTCGATACGCCCGCGACCCGCAAGAACGAATTCCCGATGCCGTCGCTGGTTCCGGTCGAGGAGGCCGCCGCCGAAATCTATGCCGGCCTTAAATCCAAAAGCTTCGAGATCACCTTCCCGAAGCGCTTCACCTACACGCTGAAGGCGCTCAACCTTCTGCCCTACAGCCTGTATTTCTGGCTGGTGAACCGCGCCACCGGCTGGCAGGAGCGCCCGCGCGCCGACGGTCGCCGCCCGGTGACCCCAAGCCCGGCCGAATAGCTCAGGCGCTCAGGCATCATTGCACCGAACGCATTCGGTTGGCATCGATCTGGCTGATGATCCGGAATAGACGAGGCGGATGGCGACCGGGACAGGAGGTCGACTGTCTGGTCCCGCCACCCGCTCTCGTCAGCTCCGCGAAAAGACGACCTGGCGGACGTCTATGTTTCGGGCGCGGAAACCTGCTTCACAATAAAATAAATAGAACTCCCAGAGCCGCTTGAAGCGCTCGTCGAAGCCCAGTGGGCGAACTCGTTCCCAAACGGACCAGAAACGCTCTCGCCATTCGGCCAGAGTACGAGCGTAGTCTAACCCGAAACCGAAGTCCCGTACCAGTGACAAATTCACTTTTCGGCCAAGTTCAGCCAAATGCTCGCGGGTCGGTAGCATGCCGCCAGGAAAAACGTACTTCTGGATGAAATCCGGATTGCTCCTGTACTGTTCGAACGACTCCGGGCGAATCGTTATGATCTGAAGTCCAGCCTTGCCGCCAGGCTTCAGGCACTGCTCGAGCTTGGAAAAATAGGCGGGCCAATACTTCTCGCCGACGGCCTCGAACATCTCGATCGAAACGATCTTGTCGTAGACGCCCGTTTCGTCGCGATAGTCCTGGAAGCGAAAATCGACCTTGTCGCTGAGCCCCGCCTTGCGGATGCGCTCTTCGGCGAAGGCCAGCTGCTCGCGGCTGATGGTCAGGCCCGTGACCCGGCAGTTGAGCTCGCTGGCGGCAAACTCGGCAAAGCCACCCCATCCACAGCCGATCTCGAGCACGTGGTCACCCGGCTTGATCCCGGTCGCTTCCGCGAGAGCCCGGTACTTTGCGTTCTGCGCCGACTGAAGATCGTTGGCGCCGGTGGAATAAAGCGCCGACGAATAGGTCATCGTCGGATCGAGCCACTGCTTGTAGAAGTCGTTGCCCAGATCGTAGTGAGCCGAGATGTTCCGCTTCGACCCCTTGCGGGTGTTGGCGTTCATCCAGTGGCGGACGCGCTCGACGAGACGGGGCAAGCCGCGCTTGCCGTTGGCGTAATCCTGGATTGCCTCGTCGTTGACGAGAAACAGCTCGAGAAACGCTGCGATATCGGGGCTTTCCCAGTCACCGTCCATGTACGTTTCTGCCACGCCGATCGTGCCGTTCGACAGCGCCCGATAACAGATGTTCCAGTTCTTCAGATGGATCTTGGCGTGCGGGCCGGGGATGTTGCCGGTAACCAGCACCACGCGGCCATCAGGAAAAACGATCGTCAGCGAGCCGTGCCGCATGCGAAGCATTGCCCGCAGCGCCAGTTTTGCGCGCAGTGGCAGTCCCTTCGAAACCTGTCCGATATTCTGTTGCGTCAGCTGGATCGCATCGCGTTCGGAACTGGTCAAGTCGCTAGCATCACTCATGGTTTTCTCCTCCGGCAAGATTTGACCGGTTCAGGACGACGATGCGTTGAAAAACTCCGCCCCCCGGCGATTGCTTTGAACGCTATCGTAAAAAATGGAAAAGCCAAACAATTTTCCAATCCTGTGTTGCGCACAACGGACGCATATATCGGAGCGCGCTTTTCGTCATTCCGCCGCCTCCGCTCTCTCGGGCGGCGCGATCACGCTGACCGGAGCGGGCGGTGCTGGCTTTGAGATGTATTTCGCGCCCTTCAGCCACAATTTCAGCGCCTCCCAATGAATGCCGCCGACGATCCGGATCGGCAACAATGGGATGGCCGCCGTCAGCCACGCCAGGTTCCTCGTGGTGAGCCCCATCTGTCGTCCCGAGAAGGTCGCCGCAAGCAGCGGGCCATCGGCATCGGTTTCGAGGATACGCCAGCGGATCTCCTTGCCTGGCGGAAGCATGCGGAAATTGTAGCGCATGCCCATCTGGATAAAGGGCGAGACGTGAAAGATCTTGTCGCAACTCTGCCGAACGCCGGTGTCGCTCATCTCGCCGGGGCCGAGAGGGCAGACATAGGTATGGCGTTCGCCGAACGTGTTGCGAACCTCATAGATCATCGCGATCAGCGCATCACTCGCGTCATAGGCATGGTAGACGGAGAGCGGGTTGAAAACGTAGCCGAGAATGCGGGGATAGCAGACCAGCACGATGCGCTGGGCACGCAAGCCCGCCTGCGCCAGCAGTTCGTCGGCATGCGCCCTGGCGCCCATCTTGCCACCATGGTCGCTCTCGCAAAACGATACGGCGTTGCGCCGGTTTACGGAAAACAGCGCGGAGAGCCGATCCGCCTCAGCCAGCCGGTCGAGATCGATGGCCATGGAGAACACGCGGTAGCGAAAGCGGTGGCCGAAGGGCTTCATGCGCTGGTGCATGACGTCGCCGACATAGAGTGCTGCCGCGGCCTCGGGCGGCGGCCCGTTGTCGCGCATGCTCACGCCTCGTCCTGCGCGTTCCTGCGTCATGCGACGGCGTCCAGCGCCGGTTCGATGTTATCAGTCTTGAACGTGCTCCACGGCAGCGCCGCGCCGAGCGCCTTGGCGGCCGCAAGGCCTGACGTCAGCCCATCCTCGTGGAAACCATAGCCCGTCCAGGCGCCGGCGAAGTAACAGCCGTTGCGGCCCTGTATATCCATAAGCGCGCGTTGCGCCTGAACGCTGTCGGCGGAGAACTGCGGATGCTCGTAGCTGAACTCCGCAAATACCTTGCGCGGGTCCGGCTCACGATCGGGGTTCAGCGTTACGAACAGCGGGAACCGATCGTCGATCGCCTGCAGCTTGTTCATCCAGTAGGTGACGGCGACATCGGCGTTACCGTTAGCCGAGCTGGAGCGCAGATAGTTCCAGGATGCCCACACCTTCCGGCGCTGCGGCATCAGCATCGGGTCGCGGTGAAGCACGACCCTGTTTGGCTGATAGGGAACGGCGGCGAGAAGCCGCTTCTCCTGCTCGGTCGCATCCGCAAGCATGCGTCGCGTTTGATCGCTGTGCGCGGCAAGGATAACCTTGTCGAAGTGACGCTGCTCGCCGCGGTCGTCGATGATGGTGACGCCGCCTTCGGTTCTCAGCACTGCGCGCACCCCAAGCCCGAGTTTCAGCCGGTCGCCCAGAGGCTCGAGCAGCTTGTCGAGATAATTGCGGCTACCGCCGGTCACCGTGCGCCACTGGTGTTGCTTGGAGTAGATCAGGCGGTGATTGTCGAAGAAGTTGACGAAGTGCTCGGCCGGAAACTGCATCATCTTCGCGGCCGGCGTCGACCAGATCGCGGCGGCCATCGGCACCAGATAATTGTTGGTGAACCCGGGCGAGAAGCCGCGCCAGTCGAGATAGTCGCCGATCGATCGCGCGGCGAGGTGGCCGGCGGCGCGGTCGATCAGGCAGGTCTTGTTGAAGCGTAGGATCTCGCGGATCATCAGCAGGAAGGACGGGCGAACCAGGTTGCGCTTCTGCGCGAAGATCGAAGACAGGCCGCCGCCGCTCCATTCCAGCTTCCCTTGGTCGAGCGAAAGCGAAAAGCTCATGTCGCTGGCATGGGTGGCAACGCCGAGCCGCGCAAACAGCGCGGTGAGGTTTGGATAGTTCGGCTCGTTGTAAACGATAAAGCCGGTATCGACGGGAATGCGCGTTCCGTCGTAATCGACGTCGACAGTGGCCGTATGGCCGCCGGCGCGTGTTTCCCTTTCGTAGAGCGTCACGTCATGCAGCGGATTGAGCGCCCAAGCCGCCGATGCCCCGGAGACGCCGGAGCCGATGACGGCGATCTTCAAGCGACTGTGCGGGTGGTGAAAATGCGCGTTCATGCTGCGTCCTTTACGGCGTTGTAGGCTTTCAACGCCCGGTCGCGGGCGGTCGCGTGATCGACGATCGGCTTGGGATAGGTTTCGCCGAGCCGGATATCCGCTTTGTCGAGCACGCTCTGCGGTGCTGCGAATGGCTTGTGGATGTATTTGGTGTCGAGCGCGGCAAGCTCTGGAACGAATTCGCGGACATAGGCGCCATCTCGATCGAACTTCTCGCCCTGCAGTACGGGATTGAAGATACGGAAGAACGGGGCAGCATCTGCACCGCAGCCCGCCACCCATTGCCAGCTGGCGGCATTGCTCGCCGGGTCGGCATCGACGAGCGTGTCGCGGAACCAGGCTTCACCGCGCCGCCAGTCGATCATCAGGTCCTTGATCAGGAACGAGGCGACGATCATTCGCACCCGATTGTGCATGAAACCATGCTTCCAGAGTTGCCGCATGCCGGCATCGACGATGGGGTAGCCGGTCATCCCCTTGGTCCAGGCGCGAAAATGCGCGGTGCTGTTGCTCCACTCGAATCCGTCGAAACGATTGTTCCAGTTGGCGTAGGGCAGCTTCGGGAAGTGAAACAGCAGATGGTAGGAGAATTCGCGCCAGGCGAGCTCCTTGCGGAAGTGAACGAGATCGTCGGCGGGCACGTCCAGTCCGCGCGTCTCCTCCCATATGCGCGCCGGCGATATCACGCCGAGCGCCAGATAGGGCGACATCATCGAGGTGGACTGCTTGGCCGGAAAGTCGCGGTCGGCCTTGTAGCCTTTGAGGCTCTCATCGAGAAAATCGGCAAGCCGCTCGCGAGCCGCCTCTTCGCCGGCAGTCCAGACCTCGGCGAAATCCTTGGCCCAATCCGGCCTGGTTGGCAGCAGCTTCCAGGATTTCAGTGTCTCGCTTGCCCTGAGTTCGGGCGCGAACCGGACCGTCTTGGGCGCATCGACAGGATGAGGCGGCTCGCCAGCACCTTCGAGCGCCCGCCAGAACGGCGTATAGACACGGTAAGGCGTCCCACCGCCTGTCTTCAGCCGAGACGGCTCATGCAGCAACTGGCCGGCGAAGCTCTGCGCGTCCAGGCCCTGCTGCTCAAGCTCCCGCTTGATGCGCGTATCGATGGCTATGCCAGGCGGATCATAGCGGTGGTTCCACATCACGGTGTCCGCACCGGTCTTTTTGATCACGTCGCCCAGCACATCGAGCGCATCGCCGCTCACAAGATGGAGCGAGCCACCCAGCGCTTCGATCGATGCGTTGAGCGACGTCAACGAATGGTGCAGCCACCACTCTTGAGCGCCGCCCAGAGGCCCGGTGCCGGAAGAGGAGGGCTCGCGGATGTAGAGGGGAATGATCGGTCGTCCGCTACGGCAGGCCGCATGCAGCGCATGATTGTCGTCGAGGCGAAGATCCTTGCGAAACCAGAGGATAAGCGGCTTTGCGGCATCGTCGGACAATGAATGTGATCCCCGTGTTTCTGTCTTGCTTCTGTTACGAAGCTACGGGGAGTGTGGATCAAAAGTTTCAGCCTGTATAAAGATTTAACAGGCAAATCCGGAAATTATCCGACGGATCGACGGTCGCGCGCCTCGCGGGTCGATCGTCGCTCTCAAGCAATATCAGCATGCCGAATTTTCCGCTTGCCAGCGCTTGCAGGGATGCTCATTCCTTTAATCTACTAAAAAGATGGAGAATACTGCTCTCATCAGATGCAGTCGGAAAAACGCGGCCGCACAGGAGAGACGACAATGAGTATCATCCGGCATTTCGATCGCCTTTGCTCCATCCGCGACCAGCTGGAAGCGAGGCTCGAGCTGCATGAGGCGCGATACTGTTTTGGCAGCGAGGATGTCGAGGACGGCACGGGGGCGGATCTGCGCGAGCGCATCATGCAGATGACCGACGAGATTTCGGCGCTCATGCACAGCCCGCGCTATTCCGATTTCTAGGAGGAAGCGATGACCGCGACACTGATCATCCCCGGGCTCAACGGATCCGACCAGGGTCATTGGCAGCGATACTGGCTCCGCGATCACCCTGATAGCGTTCTGGTGGAGCAGGACGATTGGGACGATCCGCTGGTCGATCGCTGGGCCGACCGGCTCGAAGCAGTGCTGCTTGAGCACGGCGAGGCCTACATAGTCGCCCATAGCCTCGGCTGCCTGCTGACGGCGAAATTCGCCGACCGGCCATCTGCGCGGCGCATCAAAGGCGCGCTCCTCGTTGCCCCCTGCGATCTGCGCCCCACCGAACGACGCCACCCGGACGCCGCCATCCGCTTCGGGCCGATGCCGACAAGGACGCTGCCGTTTCCCAGCATAACCGTCGGCAGCCTCAACGACCATTACATGGAGCTCGACCGCCTGACGCTCTACGCGCGTCTCTGGAAGACGGATCTCAGGAACATCGGCCTCGCTGGCCACATCAATATCGCCAGTGGCTTCGGCCGTTGGACGGGTGGCTATGCGCTGTTCGACAATCTCAGGGAGAAGGCGAAGGCGCCGAGGCGATACGTAGCGGAGCACACGTCGCACACCTCGCTTGGCTGATCGCCATTGCCGTTCGATGTAATCGTGAACGCCGATATCACCCGAACGGTGAAGAGCGGCTCTTGTCGTAATGCTGTAATGTGGTCCTCATCGATAGCATGTGACGGATGGGAGGCCGGATATGTGGTATGAAGTTGCCTTGGCCATGACACTCGTGGCGTTTACGCTCAGCAGTTGTCAGACGGTGGTCACAGACACGCCGACGCAAATGTCGACGGCGAAGATGAACTGCGATCCGACCACCAAGCGCTGCCAGACCCCCGAATTCGGCATCAAGCAGAAAGCCCGCCAGGGCCAGAGGGTGTCATGGACGATGCAGCCGGCCGAGGGCTGGCGATTGACGGGCAATCCGAAGACCACCTTCGCCGGCAAGGGCGTCTATGACGTGACCGTCACCGCATGGGATGCCAACTCGCTGACCTGCCAGTGGCACGCGGAAGGCGATTCCAAGCTCTTCGCCAGCGGCGGGTGGGTCGCCGGATACTGCTACGCCGACGCCGAACTGATCCCGCCGCCGGCGCCGGTCAAGGTGCGCTCGACAAAGAAGAAAAGGTGACGTCTCCGATCTGATGGCCGCCGCGGCACGCGCTGTCAGCAGTCACGATCACGTGTTTTAGCGGGGCCGAACGGAAAGCGGCCCCGATGCCATTGACAAGCACGCCGGTCCGGGCGGAAACGGTTGCAGCAACAACCCCCAGAGACGCGCTGTCGGCAGCGCTCCGGACAGTCTTCTTATGGATGCATCAGCAGTTCACCAGGATAGCGTTCTGCGCCATCCCGGCTATCTCAATTTCGCGGCTTCCCGCGTCTTTTCCTCGCTCTCCTTTCAATGCGTCGCCATCGCGCTGGGCTGGATGATCTACGATCAGACCCATAGTGCCTTTGCGCTGGCGATGGTCGGGCTATGCCAGTTCCTGCCGATGGTGGTGCTGACCTTCGTGGTCGGCCACGTCGCCGATCGTTTCGACCGAAGGCGCATCGGCCTCGTCTGCCAGCTGATTCTCGCCACCGTGTCGGCAGCACTTGCCGTCGCCACCTGGCAGAACTGGCTGACGCCGGCGGGCATCTTGATAGCGGTGACCATCATGGGCGCCACCGTCGCCTTCGAACGCCCGACAATGGCGGCCCTTCTCCCCAGCATCATGCCGCCATCCATGCTTCAGCGCGCGGTCGCCACATCGACCTCGATGATGCAGACAGCGTTGATCGTCGGCCCGTCGCTGGGCGGTCTTCTCTACGGCGTCCACCCCGTGGCGCCATTCGCCATCGCCGCCGTCCTCTTTGCCGTTGCAAGCGTCAACGTCATCTCCATCCGCATGGAGTGGACGCCGAGCAAGCGCGAACCGGTCACGCTCGCCTCGGTCTTTGCCGGCGTGTCCTTCATCAAGAGCAAGCCCGTAATGCTCGGCACGATCTCGCTCGACCTCTTCGCCGTTCTACTCGGGGGCGCCACTGCACTGTTGCCGATGTTCGCCAGCGATATCCTGCATGCAGGCCCCTGGGGCCTCGGCATGTTGCGCGCGGCACCGGCGGTCGGCGCGCTCACCATGTCGGTGGTGCTCGCAAGGCGCTCGCTGACCAGCAAGGTCGGGGCGAAGATGCTTACTGCCGTGGCCGTGTTCGGCGTCGCGACGATCGTGTTTGCCATATCGACCAACATCGCGCTGTCGATCGCCGCGCTGCTCGTCGTGGGTGCTGCTGATACGGTTAGCGTCGTTGTGCGCAGTTCGCTGGTTCAGCTTCTGACCCCGGATTCGATGCGTGGGCGCGTGAACGCCGTCAACTCACTCTTCATCGGCACCTCGAACCAACTGGGCGAATTTGAATCGGGCATGCTCGCAGGCATGATGGGCCCGGTTGCCGCCGGCGTGATCGGCGGCGTCGGAACCATCGTCGTAGTGCTCATGTGGACGCGGTTGTTCCCTGACCTTCGCAAGGTCGACACGCTGCAAGGGTAGGGTGCCCAGCCGCTACGAATGTCCGGCCGGTTTGACGCAAGAAATTCAACGCTTAAGAAATTTACGTGGCGTTTGGCGGCTGCGTGCTAGCTTAATAGCCGACACAGTTTCGAGGAGAGGTCCATATGAAACGAATTTCAAACGTCTTGGCCATGATCACACTGATCGGCCTTTCGGCGCTCACGACAGGATGCACGAGCTACCCAACCTCCGCAGGGTCGGCATCCGGCTATGTGCCGGGCGATTCCATGAACCGCGCCTGCTCGGATGGCTTCAGGCCGAGCAATGGACGCTCCTGTAGCTATTGATATGGCCACTTCGTCCTCATCCCCGCAGCTCCAACGCCTGCGGGGATGAGGCAAGCGTATACCGTCGCCGAGGAAACTCGAGGGGAAACCTATCGCTTTGATTTTGGAAAAGAAAAAGGCCTGCATTTTTCAATGCAGGCCTTTCAGAAACTGGCTCCCCGGGCCGGATTCGAACCGGCGACCTGTCGATTAACAGTCGAATGCTCTACCGCTGAGCTACCAGGGATCACCGCTTGCCGCGGTGTGAGTGGGCTAATACAAACGCTTGCTCGATTTGCCAAGCGGTTTTTTCAAAAAAATGACATCTCCTTGCAATCATTCAGGTTATCCCCACATGCTGTGGATGACTGAGAGCCCGAAAAACACCGCCAAACGCTTTGGCATCGATCACACTACCGGCCACATCGTCATGGGCCCCACACGCATTCCGCTGCCGAAGTCGCGCATAGCGAGGCTTTTGATAGGCGGACTGCTGATTTTTTGCGGATGTCTGGGCTTTCTGCCGATTCTCGGCTTCTGGATGATTCCGCTCGGCGTGTTGGTGCTGTCGCACGACCTGCATGTCGCGCGGCGAATGAGACGACGATTTTCGGTGTGGTGGCACAGGAGGCGGAATTCCGCCTCCTGATGTGGATCTCTCAGGCGAAGAGGCCGGCGATCCAATAGAAGGCGGCTGCGATCAACGCCGCGGCCGGCAGCGTCACCACCCAGGCGACGACGATATTGCCCGCAAGGCCCCAGCGCACGGCGGACACGCGCCGCGCCGCGCCGACGCCGATGATCGCGCCGGTGATGGTGTGCGTGGTCGAGACGGGAATGCCGAGCCAGGTGGCGCCGAACAGCGTCAGCGCGCCGCCGGTCTCCGCGCAAAAGCCCTGCATCGGGTTCAGCCGCGTGATCTTCGACCCCATCGTATGGACGATGCGCCAGCCGCCGAACAGCGTGCCGAGCGCCATCGCCGACTGGCAGGAAAGCACCACCCACAGCGGCACATGGAAGCTGCCGCCGAGATAGCCCTGTGAATAGAGCAGGATGGCGATGATCCCCATCGTCTTCTGCGCGTCGTTGCCGCCGTGTCCGAGCGAGTAAAGCGATGCGGAGGCGAACTGCATGATGCGAAAGGTGCGATCGACCGCGAACGGCGTCTGCCGCACGAAGAGCCACGATACGCAAAGCACGAGAAACAGCGCCAATAGGAAGCCGATCATCGGCGACATGACGATGGCGCCGGCGGTCTTCAAGAGACCGCTCCAGACGATCGAGCTGAAACCGACCTTGGCCAGCCCCGCGCCGACGAGTCCGCCGACCAGCGCGTGCGACGAGCTTGAGGGAATGCCGAACACCCAGGTGACGATGTTCCAGATGATCGCCCCCATCAATGCCGCGAAGATCACCATGGGCGAGACGATGGCGGGATCGATGATCCCGGTCCCCAGCGTCTCGGCGACATGCAGGCCGAAGAACAGGAAGGCGATGAAATTGAAGAAGGCTGCCCAGGCGACGGCGAACTGCGGCCTGAGCACACGCGTCGAGACGATCGTCGCGATCGAGTTGGCGGCGTCGTGGAGCCCGTTCAGGAAGTCGAAGAACAGCGCGACTGCGATCAGTCCGATCAGCAGCGGCAAGGCGAGGGTGGCATCCATCAGACGTTCTCGATCACGATGCCGCTGATTTCGTTGGCGACGTCCTCGAAGCGGTCGACCACCTTTTCCAGCTCGCCGTAGATCTCGCTGCCGATGATATAGGCCATCGTGTTGGTGGCGCCGTGCTGGTGGAACAGGGCCTTCAGCCCCTGATCGTGCAATTCGTCCGACCGGCCTTCGATTCGCGTCACCGCTTCGGCGATCGCCGTCAGGCGAGGGGCGTTGGCGTTGATCCGGTCGAGCAGCGGAATGGCCTCGGCGATCATGTGGGCGGCCTCGACGATCGTCTTGCCCATCTCCTGCATCACGGGATCGAAGCTCTTCTGCTCGAACAGGCGAATGGTCTTGACCGTCTTGTGCATCATGTCGATCGCATCATCCATCGACTGGATGAGGTCCTTGATATCGACACGGTCGAACGGAGTGATGAAGCTGCGGCGAACGGCGAGCAACACGTCGCGGGTAATATCATCCGCCTCGTTTTCGAGCGTGACGATGCGCGCGCAATGCTTTTCAGTGTCGTTTCCGGAAAGCAGTTCGTTCAACGCTTCGGCGGCACCGACCACGGTTCGCGCGTGTTGCGCGAAGAGATCGAAGAACCGGTCTTCGCGTGGCATGAGTTTCCGAAACCAGCTCAGCATAGTATCCATCCATGAAAGGGTATTGTCATAAAACTGTCATAAAGCAGCGACCGAGCCAATGAAAGTGCCGGAGGGTCATTCGGGGCGGCAGGGTTAACCCTCAAGAAATCGCCGCATTCGCTGGAGAATGCTGAATAAAACCAAATGATTGGAACGAGTTGTCGAAATGCGCGTTATCTCGCTATGGGACAGCAATGAAGCATCTCTGTGGATTGTGAGGTCTGAAATGAAGAAACTGGCCATTATCGCCGTGGCGCTGATGACATGCGTGGGAAGTATCTCTCCGGCGGCAGCCTATGACGTTCGTTACCCTCGCGGCAAGGCAGTTGACGGAATCACCGGCGCGCCGAATGCCCCTATTGACGGACGTGACAATCGATGCGGCCCTTACCGCAATTGCTATGGCAACCGTGACCATTATCGCTACGGCGACCGTGGCCGCGATTATCGCCGCGAATACAATCGCTACGATGACCGCTACTATCGCCGCCACAACGACAACACCGGCGCTATCATCGGTGGACTGGCCGCAGGTGCCATCATCGGCGGCGCACTCGCAGCACAGCCGCGCTATCGCTCAGGCGATTCGCACGTCGATTATTGCTACAGCCGCTACCGCTCCTATCGCGCGTCAGACAACACCTACCAGCCCAACTACGGCCCGCGCCGTCAGTGCGTAGGTCCTTGATCAGCCAAGGCCGGCATTGGAATGACAAGAAACCTGATCGCTTGAGAGAGCGGTCAGGTTTTTTATATTGAGAAGAGCGCGAATTGTTGCGTGCGAGAGCGCATCGGTCGAGCGCTATTGGCGCGCAAGCCGTCATCCCATAATTTGTCGGTGAGAAGATAATGGAGGCCTCGCCCGGAATTGAACCGGGGTGCAAGGATTTGCAGTCCTCTGCGTCACCACTCCGCCACGAGGCCTCACGACGCTTACATTCGAAAGCGTGGGCGGCATTTAGAATGAATAGAAAACAAGCGCAAGGGGGTTGTTCAAAAACCTGGGGGATTTTCAGTCGCCGAAAATTCGCTGCGATCTCCAGGCCCGAAAAGGCCGACAGGCGATATCGTCCGATGCTGCAGTCAGTTGGCGCGCTGAAGCGAAACGAGCGGCGATACGCCATTGGTGGCTACGCCTGGCACACTCGCGTGTACAAGCGGTATCATCACAACAATCGCCAACAGGCCTCCGATAAAGAGGCCGCCCAAAAGAGCAGATTTCGACATGACACCCCGCTGGCCTTCGTTCCCACTGGTTAAAGTCATCGCTAATGAAGCTGACGATCACCTGAACGTCGGGGTTGCGGGAGTCGACGTTTAAATCCTAGCCTGTCTCTTTTCCAAGCAATCCGCAGCACATGATCGCGATCAGCGCGGCGACGATGAAAAAATCGAACAGCGAGAAATATTCAGCTATGACTGACATGAGCTTCTCCTCCTTATTCCTCCGGTTGCAATATTATCACAATCTCATGAACGTCTCCACGGATTTTTCTCCGGGCCCCGGGGCATTGGGTGGTCCGTCCGAATTCTTGCTGCCGTCGCTCAGCAAGCCTTGAAAGCCGGTTGCCCTGCGATTAAGACACGGGTGAAGCAAGAAGCGCTTTTCAATGGGCGAGAGGACACTATGAATTTCGAGACGGCACGCGCCAACATGGTCGACAACCAGATCCGCACCACCGATGTCACCTCGCACTCCGTGCAGGGCGCTTTCCTTGCTGTGCCACGCGAGGCTTTCGTTCCGGAGAAGTCGAAGGCGATCTCCTATGTCGACAGCGACGTCGAAATCTGTCCGGCGCAGGCAGGAAAGCCAGCGCGTTTCCTGATGCAGCCGTCGCCGCTCGCCAAGCTGCTGCAGCTCGCAGCCGTCACCAAGGATGACGTCGTTCTCGACGTCGGCTGTGGCACCGGTTACGTCTCCGCGCTCTTCTCCAAGCTCGCCGGTTCCGTCGTGGCTCTGGAAGAAGACGAGGCGCTGGCCGCGGCGGCAACGGCAAATCTTGCCGATTATGCCAACGTCTCCGTCGTCACCGGATCGCTCGAAGCAGGCAGCGCCAAGGGCGCGCCTTACGACCTGATCTTCGTCAACGGCGCGGTAGAAGAGGTCCCGGCTTCGCTGTTCGCGCAGTTGCGTGAAGGTGGTCGCCTTGTCACCATCAAGGGATATGGCGGCTCGGCGCGGGCGACCGTTTTTGTCAGCGAACGCGGTGCTGTCTCCGAAAACGTATTCTTTAACGCCTCCGTGAAGCCGCTGCCTGGCTTCGCCAAGGCACGCGAATTCGTGTTCTAAGCGACGCGTTGCATGGTTTTTATGATGCGGGCGCCATTGGCGCCCGTTTCTCTTTCGGGCCGGCCTTCGAGCCGCAATTGACCTTTCGAAAAACAGTGCCCAGAAAACTGTGCACAGCGGCAGTCATTTGATTCGCGATGATTTTTTTCCCTGATCGGCTATTCTACAGTCTGGGTGATTCGGATGCCGACACCTCGTAATCCGATCGTTGTTTGAGAATAACGGGGATAAATATGGCTCAGCCAAGCGTAGCGCGTGAACCGTCCATGGAAGAAATTCTGGCGTCGATCCGCCAGATCATCGAAAGCAATGAGCCGGGCGCGGGCAGGGCACTTTCCGCATCGCTTCCGGCTGTTTACGGTGATGATGAAGACGATCACGGCTCCGATATCCATCTGACGGTCGATCAAGCCTATGCCGGTGTGGAGTTCCCCGATCCCGCGCCGCAGCAGGCCGATCCGCGTTTCGTCGCCGCCAATTCCGCGGGCTCGGCGCCTGCGCAGGAAGCGCCGCGCGCCGCCATGTCGCTCGCCGATGTCGCAGCCCGCGTTCGCGCGGCTTCCGAGCGCAACACCCTGCAGCCACAGCGCGAACCGCCTCTCGAGTTTCGTCAGCAGCCGGCGCCTGTCGCACCGGCTCCCGTCATGGAAGAGCGGCCGCAGCAGGTAGCCGAGGAGCTCCCGGTGATGCAGCATGCCGCTCCGGCGCCGCAGCGTGCACCCGAGCCCGTGCTGGTCGAAGAGCCGGCCGCGATGGCGTTCGAAATGCCGTCTCAGCAGCCGGCGGCCGTAGAGACCGAAACTGTTCAGCCCGCGGCAGCGCCGGTTCAGGAGCAGGTCGCCATCGCTCCGCCCATGGCTGCTCCGCCCATGTCGGCAGCGCCGATCTCGGCACAACCGCTCTACGCCGAGCCGGTCGCCGCGCCGATGTCGGATCGCCTTTTGCCGAGCCTGATGGAAGAAACCCAGCAGTCGCTGCTGTCTCAGGATGCCGGCCTGCAGATCGCCCGCTCGTTCGAGGAACTGGCTGCTGCCATCGATGGCGCCGAACGCCGCTCGCTCGACGAGATCGCAGAGGACATGCTGCGCCCGATGCTGCGCGACTGGCTCGACGACAACCTGCCGACCCTGGTCGAGCGCCTCGTGCGCGAAGAGATCGAGCGCGTGGCGCGCGGCCCGCGCCGCTGATCGGACCGCTATTTCCTGAAAGAGCCGCTCCGGCCCCGGGGCGGCTTTTTTATTGACTTGCCGGCGGGCATCCTATTTACAACCCGCATCAATAGAACCTCCAGATTTGGTCCAAAAATGCTCGAAAAGACCTACGATTCCGCAGCCGTTGAACCGAAAATCGCCGCGAAATGGGACGAGGCGGACGCTTTCCGCGCGGGCGCCAATGCCAAGCCGGGCGCTGACAGCTTCACCATTGTCATCCCGCCGCCGAATGTGACGGGTTCGCTGCACATGGGCCACGCGCTGAACAACACGCTGCAGGACATCATGGTCCGCTTCGAGCGCATGCGCGGCAAGGACGTGCTCTGGCAGCCGGGCATGGACCATGCCGGCATCGCCACGCAGATGGTCGTCGAGCGCAAGCTGATGGAACAGCAGCTGCCGGGCCGCCGCGAGATGGGCCGCGACGCCTTCATCGACAAGGTCTGGGAATGGAAGAACGAGTCGGGCGGTCTGATCTTCAATCAGCTGAAGCGCCTCGGCGCATCGTGCGACTGGTCGCGCGAGCGCTTCACGATGGACGAGGGCCTCTCCGAGGCCGTCCTCGAAGTCTTCGTCAGCCTCTACAAGGAAGGCCTGATCTACAAGGACAAGCGTCTCGTCAACTGGGACCCGAAGCTCTTGACCGCGATTTCGGACATGGAAGTCGAGCAGCTGGAGGTCAAGGGCAATCTCTGGCACTTCCGCTATCCGCTGGAAGCGGGCGTCACCTACCAGTACCCGATCGCTTTCGACGAGGAGGGCAAGCCGACGGAATTCGAGACGCGTGACTACATCGTCGTCGCGACGACCCGTCCGGAAACGATGCTCGGCGATACCGGCATCGCGGTTAATCCTGAAGACGAGCGCTACAAGTCGATCGTCGGCAAGCATGTCATCTTGCCGATCGTCGGCCGCAAGATCCCGATCTTCGCCGATGACTACGCCGATCCGACAGCCGGTACCGGCGCCGTCAAGATCACGCCTGCGCACGACTTCAACGACTTCGAGGTCGGCAAGCGCGCCGGTTTGCGCGCCATCAACGTCATGAACATCGATGCCTCGATCTCGATCAAGGAGAACGAGGACTTCCTCGAAGGTCTCGATCATCCGGCAGCGCTGCATGGCGCCTGGGACCGTCTGGAGGGGCAGGACCGTTTCACCGCCCGCAAGATCATCGTCGAGATTTTCGAAGAGGCCGGCCTGCTCGACAAGATCGAGCCGCACAAGCATGTGGTCCCGCATGGCGACCGCGGCGGCGTGCCGATCGAGCCGCGCCTGACCGACCAATGGTGGGTGGACAACAAGACGCTGGCCCAGCCGGCGATCGCGTCGGTCCGCGAAGGCCGCACCAATTTCGTGCCGAAGAACTGGGAAAACACCTATTTCCAATGGATGGAAAACATCCAGCCCTGGTGCATTTCCCGTCAGCTGTGGTGGGGTCACCAGATTCCCGCCTGGTACGGTCCCGATGGTCAGGTCTTCGTCGAGAAGACCGAGGAAGAGGCCCTGCAGGCCGCCATCCAGCATTACATCGCTCACGAGGGTCCGTGGAAGGCGTGGGTCGAGGAGAAGCTCGAGAACTTCCAGCCCGGTGAAATCCTGACGCGCGACGAAGACGTGCTCGACACATGGTTCTCTTCGGCTCTCTGGCCGTTCTCGACCCTTGGCTGGCCGGAAAAGACGCCCGAGCTTGCACGCTACTACCCGACCAACGTGCTCGTCACCGGTTTCGATATCATCCCGTTCTGGGTTGTTCGCATGATGCAGATGGGCCTGCACTTCATGAAGGACGAGGACGGCGTTCCGGTCGAGCCGTTCCACACGGTCTATATCCACGCGCTGGTTCGCGACAAGAACGGCCAGAAGATGTCGAAGTCCAAGGGCAACGTCATCGACCCGCTGGAGCTGATCGACGAGTACGGCGCCGACGCGCTGCGCTTCACGCTGGCGATCATGGCAGCCCAGGGTCGCGACGTGAAGCTCGATCCGGCCCGCATCGCCGGCTACCGCAACTTCGGCACCAAGCTGTGGAACGCCACGCGCTTCGCCGAGATGAACGGCGTCGTCAGCGACCCGCATTTCATTCCTGAGGCCGCCGAGCTCACGGTCAACCGCTGGATCCTGACGGAACTGTCCCGCACCGAACGCGATCTTACCGAGGCGATCGAAGCCTATCGCTTCAACGATGCCGCCGGTGTTCTCTATCGCTTCGTCTGGAACCAGGTCTGCGATTGGTATCTCGAACTGCTGAAGCCGATCTTCGGCGGCACCGACGAGGGCGCCAAGAAGGAGGCGCAGTCCTGCGTCGCCTACGTGCTCGAAGAGATCTACAAGCTGCTGCATCCCTTCATGCCCTTCATGACCGAAGAGCTCTGGGCGCATACGGCAGGTGAGGGCCGCGAGCGTGATGGCCTGGTTTGCCACGCCGAATGGCCGTCGCCGTCCTACGCCGACGACGCGGCAGCCGACGAGATCAACTGGCTGATCGACCTCGTCTCCGATATCCGCTCGGTTCGCTCCGAAATGAACGTACCGCCGTCGGCCGTAGCACCGCTCGTCTTCGTCAACGCCAACAGCCTGACGCGTGACCGGCTGTCGCGTCACGACGCGGCGATCAAGCGTCTGGCGCGCGTCGATGGCATCTCGCTCGCAGAGCAGGCGCCGAAGGGTGCGGCTCAGATCGTGGCCGGCGAGGCGACAGTTTGCCTGCCGCTCGGTACGCTGATTGATATTGGCGCCGAGAAGGCGCGCCTCGAAAAGGCGATCGCCAAGACCGAGGCTGAAATGGCCCGGATCAATGGCAAGCTGTCGAACGAGAAGTTCGTGGCCAACGCCAATCCCGAGGTCGTGGCCGCCGAGCGCGAGCGTCTGGAAGAGCTCACGAGCCAGCTCGCGAGCCTGAAGACGGCTCTCGCGCGTGTAAATGAAGCAACCTGAAATCAACTTTCAATAGTATTTCATTCCAAGGCGCCTGATCGTGAATCAGGCGCCTTTTTTCATTTGATTAACCGTAAATGACCTGCGCCACGCCATAATCCGGGCGGCGCGGCGCCGGTTTCCATCTTTTCCACGAGCTTTTTGCTAAAAATCAAACTGTTGTCAGAAGGTAACAGAACTGTGCGCGTATAGAACGATCGCCCTGTCACCCGATTGATTCTTCGAATATCTGAGGAATTTTTTCTAAAACGAGGAAATTTTGACGTGCCCGTCAATTTTTTACGTAAAGCATCCATTAGCTCACTTTTCAATCGCGCGCGGTCACGAAGTTGCCATTTTAACTTCTCGCCGTCACAGTCGCCCCATCGCAATTGCCTCAGTGGGGGAGACACCTTGGCATCTCGTAAGTTTATGGCGGCAGCACTGCCGCTCATGTTGGTTCCGACCTTCGCACAGCCGGCTCTTGCAGGCGGTCTGGAGCGTGGCGGCTATAATATCGATCAGTTGTTCGATGCATCGCAGTTTTCGATTCAGTCCGGCGTGATCTACGTCATGCCGCAGCGCAAGCTGAAGAATGCGCGTGACGTGAATACGTCAAACGCCACCGGCGGCGGAAATCTGAACTCGCGCCCCAACCACGCCGATGACACCGAAAACTACGCCGTTCCCTATCTGGGCTTCAAGGGCGGCGTCGGCGACGTTGACTGCCTTGTCGATTATTCGGAGCCCTTTGGCGCCCATACGAACCCAGGGGTAAACTGGGCGGGCGCAAACAATAACGTCGAGACGAAGATCGAGAGCCACAATTACGGGGCGACCTGTTCGTACAAATTCGATCTCGGCCAAGGCCAGGCGCGCATCATCGGTGGTGCATTCTATCAGGAGATAGAGGGCTTCCAGGAGAAGCTGGTCAGCACCGCTCCTTTGGCCCTCGGTCTGGGCACCGGCGTCGGCCGCCTCGATTTGAGCGACAATGCATGGGGCTGGCGCCTCGGCGTCGCCTATGAAATTCCCGAATACGCGATGCGCGCCAGCTTGGTGTATAACAGCCGCGTCAAATATGACGGTTTGAGCGGCACGGTCGACCTGACGCAGGTTCCCGTGGTCCCGGTCTACGGCGGGAAAATCACCAATGTTTATGGGGAAGCGGAAGCCCCGGATTCGCTTGAGCTCAAGTTGCAGAGCGGCATCGCACCTGATTGGCTGGCTTTCGGCTCCGTCAAGTGGACAAACTGGAGTGTCCTCCAGTCCGTCTCTCTTTGCCCCACCTCGACGCGCGGCACCGCTTGCGGCCAGTCGAACCAGCTGACATCGCTCGATCTCGGCTATCGTGACGGTTGGACCCTCACGGGCGGCGTCGGTCACAAGTTCAACGATCAGTGGAGCGGGGCCGTCAGCCTCACCTGGGATCGCGGAACGAGCGACGGCTACGGTGCGCAGGCCGATGTATGGACGCTCGGCGTCGGCGCCTCCTACAGCCCGACCGAAAATATCGAGTGGCGCCTTGCCGGAGCGCTCGGCGTCATGACCAGCGGATCGTCAGGCACGATCGTCAAGGATGGCGTAACCTACGGTGATGACGCAACCTACGACTACGGAAACGATCTAGTGGCGGCCATCTCCACCAGCATCAAGGTCAAGTTCTGACCAGCCAAGATCAGTGCAAGTGAAAGCCCGGCAAAGTGTCGGGCTTTTCTTTGTCTTGGCGCCATTAAGCATGCTCTCGTCACGTGTCATTTTGTGACGATTCAGCAACAGTTTTTTTTGAGTGTTGGCGTATGATGAGCTCCATCACGAATTGTCCATTTCCCGCCACAAACTGGGCGCAGCGGTAATCTCGGGCAAGGGAATGGCAGGCATAGGGTGCGCGTAAAAGAGTAAGATGGGTCGTTTTTCGGTGAGTGTGAAAGAGACGGACATGAGGTGCGGCAGCGTTGCCGCCGCCTCGATTGTTTCGCCTGTTTTACAGGGTGTTTCAGCCGCAAAACGTCGTTCGAACGCAGCGTTCTCAAGCCTCTCATTTTCCTCACGTTCGACGGTGTTGCCGCTTTCCGGACCGGCTTTCGGTAACGACGTCTCGCGTTTTGTCACAATTGGTGACTACGACATTTCTGGAGGCGAAATGCCGCACAGCGGGCTCGCCGAAGTGAGGTTGAAAGCATTGCCGCCAGGTCGCGCCGGGAAGCGGGCGGCTGCGGTCGATGCGAAGGAAATGAAGGCTCTCTTTGGAGAGCAAAAGGCTGGATGCGACGCGGGCAAGCGGGTCTTGGAACCCACCGCGGGATCGCTCGCCGAAGGGACTGTATCTGCGGGCCGAACGGACGGGATGTTCGAGATGGCGCGCATGGGTGGAAACGAAAGAAATCGAGTGAAATGCTGACGTTCGAGTTCAGACCTTTCAGATTGATGCTCATGGGGCTTTCCGTCGCCTGTTGTGCGGCGATGAGCACCCCGGCCGGCGCGTTCGACATCAAGTCGGGCGTCAACAAGGAATCCGGTCCTTTCGATCTCTTCAAGTTCGGTTTCAAGGCTTACAAGAACGGCCAGAAGGAAGAGGCCGTCGAGGCCTATAAATACGCGGCCGAAAAGGGCCACACCGGCTCGCGCTGGGCGCTAGCCAACATGTATGCCGATGGCGACGGCGTCGCGCAGGACGATTTCGAAGCCTTCAAGATCTACAGCGAGATTGCCCAGCAGGGCGTCGAGCCCGGCTCCGAGGATACCGGCTTCTTCGTCAACGCGCTGCTGTCGCTCGCGGGCTATTACAAGCACGGCATTCCGGGCAGCCCCGTCAAGACCGATCTCAGCCAGGCGCGTCAGATCTATTTCCAGGTCGCCTCCACCTTCGGCGTTCCCGAAGCGCAGTTCCAGCTGGCGCAGATGATGCTTGCTGGCGATGGCGGCGCCACCAGCACGCAGCAGGCCAAGAAGTGGCTGAACCAGGCCCGCAAGGCCGGTCACCCGGGCGCCATGTCCGTCTTCGGCAATATCCTGTTCCAGGAAGGCCAGTCGGCCAACGGCCTGGCGCTGATGACGGCGGCACTCGATCGCTGCAAGCCGAAGGATTGCAACTGGATGGAATCGCTGCAGGAGCAGGCCTTCTCGGTTGCCAGCGAAAGCGACCGCCGCAATGCCATCGCCCTCTCGCACAAGATCGCCAGCAGCAACACCGACTGAGTGATGTAAGACCGGATCGCCGAGATCCGGCCTCGATTGGTGCCGCCTAGCCCTTAGGCCGCGAAATCGAAATAGGCGACCACAGGCACGTGGTCGGAAGGCTTCTCCCAAGCACGCACATGTTTTTCGATATCGGTCGAGGTCATCCGGTCGGCGGCTTCGGGCGATAGCATGAGGTGATCGATGCGAATGCCGTTGTTCTTTGGCCACGCGCCGGCCTGATAATCCCAGAACGTATAGGCCGGCACCTTATCCGTCGTCGCGCGCACAGCATCCGTCAGCCCCAGGCTCTCAAGCCTGCGAAACGCCTCCCGCGTCTGCGGCAGGAACAGCGCGTCGTTCTCCCACACCTTGGGATCGAAGCAATCATGCGGCTCTGGGATGACGTTGTAGTCGCCGGCGAGGATGAGGATTTCCTCGTAGGCCAACCGCTCCGCCGCGAATGTGCGCAGCCGCTCCATCCAGGCGAGCTTGTAGCTGTACTTCTCGGTATCGACGGGATTGCCGTTCGGCAGATAGAGGCAGCAGACGCGGGCAACGCGATTACCGGGAATGGAGAACACCGCTTCCAGAAAACGCGCCTGCTCATCGAGCGGGTCGCCCGGCAGGCCGCGCGTCACTTCGTCCGGCTTGGTCTTGGAGAGAATGGCAACGCCGTTGAAGCCCTTTTGCCCATGCGTCTCCACATGGTAGCCCAGAGCCTCGATCTCCAGCCGCGGAAAGCCCTCGTCGACCGTCTTGATCTCCTGCAGGCAGGCGATATCGGGGCTCGAATCCTTCAGCCACTGCGTGAGGTTGTCGATGCGCGCCTTGACGCCGTTGATGTTCCAGGTCGCGATCTTCATTCTGTGGTCCCGTTCCGCTTTGACGTCTTCTTCTAGCGTGCTCCATGAGCCAGCCACAAGACGTTAAACCGGCCGGAAGACAATCTTCGGCCGGTTCGGTGTGGATAGCGGAGGAGGGCGGTCAGATCGAGAAGCTGGTGCCGCAGCCGCAGCTGGCGACCGCGTTCGGGTTCTTGATCTGGAAGGACTGGCCGAGCAGGTTATCGACGAAATCGATCTCCGAGCCCGCCATGTAGATCAGCGACATGCTGTCGATCAGCACCTTCGCGTCGTTCTTCTCGACGATGACATCGTCGTCCTGGATGCCGTCGGTCAGGTCGAACTTGTAGGAAAAACCCGAACAGCCGCCGCCCTCGACGGAGACGCGCAACGCGCTCTTGCCGGGGTCGCTGCCGACGATGGTAGCGATTCGCTTCGCAGCCGCGTCGGAAAGAGTTACACTTGCTTCGGTCATATCTGCTCCTGCCGGGGTCAAGATCCGGAGAGAATAGGGGTCCAGCCATCAATATAAACGGCTGTTTTTCAACGCTATCGCGCCTTATATCATGAAAGCGCGGCCCGCGGCAAAGTGGACGCAACGTCGTCTCTTTGCCGTTTATGCTCTCTATAGGTATGAAGAGCATATGGCGGCGTCAATGGGCGAGCGCTGGGACATGGCGAGTGACGGTGAAGAATGACGATCGACAGACGTGCATTAGGCTTCGGTAACAGCGACAGGGCAATCTATGCGGCTGACCCGTGGACGACGCGTGGGCGGCTCTATCCCGAGAACTCGAGCCCGACGCGTTCGGACTTTCAGCGCGACCGCGATCGCATCGTCCACACCACAGCGTTCCGGCGCCTCAAGCACAAGACCCAGGTCTTCATCGCCCAGGATGGCGATCACTACCGCACGCGCCTCACGCACACCATCGAGGTAGCCCAGATCGCCCGCGCGCTGGCAAGGGCGCTGAAGCTCGACGAGGATCTGGCGGAAGGCGTCGCCCTCGTCCACGATTTCGGCCACACGCCCTTCGGCCACACCGGCGAGGACGCGTTGCACGAAGTGTTGCTGCCCTATGGCGGTTTCGACCACAATGCCCAGTCGTTGCGCATCGTCACCAAGCTCGAACGCCGCTACGCCGATTTCGATGGCATCAACCTGACATGGGAAAGCCTTGAGGGCCTGGTCAAGCACAATGGCCCGCTCTTGACCACGGACGGAACCGGTACGCACGGCCCCGTGCCGCAGCCGATCCTCGATTACTGCGAGATTCACGATCTCCAGCTCGACACATTCGCCAGCCTGGAAGCACAGGTGGCCGCGATCGCCGACGATATCGCCTACAACACCCACGATATCGATGACGGCCTGCGCTCGGGCTATCTGACCTTCGACATGCTCGAGGATATTCCGTTCCTTTGTGGCCTGATGGCCGAGGTGAGGGAGCGCTACCCCACGCTGGAGCCGAGCCGCTTCACCCACGAGATCATGCGCCGCCAGATCACTCGCATGGTTGAGGACGTCATCTCCGTGGCGCAGGAGCGCCTGGCTGAGATCCGCCCCGAGAGCGCCGACGACGTCAGGCATGCCAGCCGCGTGATCGCGACGTTCTCTAGGGGCATGGCCGAGACGGACAGGCAGATCAAGGCGATGCTCTTCAAGCGCATCTACCGGCATCCCGACATCATGCGCATCCGCGCCGGCGCCGCGCAGATCGTCACCGACCTGTTTTCGGCCTACATGGCCAACCCGAAGGAGATGCAGAGCCACTATTGGGTGGATCACATCGCCGGCCTTGCCGAAGCACCCAAGGCGCGCCATGTCGGAGATTATCTCGCCGGCATGACCGATACCTACGCCATCAGCGCCCACAGGCGATTGTTTGACCAGACTCCGGATTTGCGCTAGGCAGCGGTCGCTCGGCAAAGGCCGGGCGGATGCCGTGTGGCACAGCCTATGCATGGAAGAGTGCGATGAACCTTTTTACCGATTTCGAAGCCAGGATTAAAACCGCCCTTGAACAGATCGATCTGGTCAAGGAAAAGCGATCCGAGCTGGATTTCGGCCGCATCGCCATCGAACCGCCGCGCGATCCGAGCCACGGTGACGTCGCGACCAACGCCGCCATGGTGCTTGCCAAGCCGCTGGGCACCAACCCGCGCGCGCTGGCCGAGATCATCACCGCCAAGCTCCAGGAAGACCCTGACGTCGCCGAAGTGTCGGTGGCGGGCCCGGGCTTCATCAATATCAGGATCGCCGTCGGCTACTGGCAGCGCCTGCTCGCCTCGATGATCCTGAGCGGCACCGATTACGGCCGCTCGACGCTGGGGCAGGGTCGCAAGGTCAATGTCGAATACGTCTCGGCCAACCCGACCGGACCGATGCACGTCGGCCATTGCCGCGGCGCCGTCGTCGGCGACGCGCTGGCCAACCTCTTGTCCTTCGCCGGCTTCGACGTCACCAAGGAATACTACATCAACGATGCCGGCTCGCAGATCGACGTGCTGGCGCGCTCCGTCTTCCTGCGCTACCGCGAGGCGCTCGGCGAAAAGATCGGCGAGATCCCGGCCGGTCTCTATCCGGGCGATTATCTCGTGCCGGTCGGCGAAGCGTTGGCCCGTGACTACGGCGTCAAGCTGCACAATATGCCCGAGGACCAGTGGATGCCGCTGGTCAAGGATCGCACCATCGACGCGATGATGGTGATGATCCGCGAAGATCTGGAGGCCTTGAACGTCCATCACGACGTGTTCTTCTCCGAGCGCACGCTGCACGCCGATGGCGGTGCGCCGATCCGCACGGCGATCAACGACCTGACCTTCAAGGGCCACGTCTACAAGGGCACCCTGCCGCCGCCGAAGGGCCAGCTGCCGGAAGATTGGGAAGATCGCGAACAGACGCTGTTCCGCTCCACCGAAGTCGGCGACGACATGGACCGTCCGCTGATCAAGTCCGACGGTTCCTACACCTATTTCGCCGCCGATGTGGCCTACTTCAAGAACAAGTATGATCGCGGCTTCAGCGAGATGATCTACGTGCTCGGCGCCGACCATGGCGGCTACGTCAAGCGCCTGGAAGCGGTTGCGCGCGGCGTCTCGGAAGGCAAGGCCAAGCTTACCGTCCTGCTGTGCCAGCTGGTCAAGCTGTTCCGCGATGGCGAACCGGTCAAGATGTCGAAGCGTTCGGGCGACTTCGTCACGCTGCGCGATGTGGTCGAGGAAGTCGGCCGCGATTCGGTGCGCTTCATGATGCTATATAGAAAGAGCTCCGAGCCGTTGGACTTCGATTTCGCCAAAGTAACGGAGCAATCGAAAGACAATCCGGTCTTTTACGTACAGTACGCGCATGCCCGTTGCATGTCTGTCTTCAGGCAGGCAAAGGAAGCATTTCCGGATCTCGACGTGTCGCCTGAGATCCTCGCGAAAGCCGTGTCCGGAATCTCGGATCCCGCGGAATTACAATTGGTTGCGAAGGTTGCCGAGTTCCCTCGGCTGGTCGAGGCGGCGGCTCAGTCGCAAGAGCCGCATCGTGTCGTATTCTACCTCTATGATCTTGCCAGTTCTTTCCATGCACATTGGAATAAGGGTAAGGATCAGGTAGACTTACGATTTATTAACGATAAGAGCCGAGAGTCTAGTATTACCAGACTAGGGCTGGTGTACGCCGTTGCGTCCGTTTTGAAGTCGGGTCTTGCCATCGCAGGAACGGCTGCGCCGGAAGAGATGCGGTAGCGTCACCATTTACCCACAATGCGCTGGCACGAAACCTTTGCATTTGCGAGTGGATGAGTATGGCAGATAAACAGCGGGCGTATGACACGCGTAACGATGCGAACCTCTTTGCTGACGACGATCCCCTTGCGGAGCTTGCGCGTATCGTCGGTTTTGAGCCCCGTGTAGCGGCAAACACCGTCGAAGCGGCGCCAAGGCAGGAGCCTGCCTTCAATCTCGAAGACGAACTGCTGCGCGAGTTCGAGCGTTACGACGCTCCGACCGCGCCGGCAGTCGTCGATCGTCCGATCGAGACGGCTTACGCTCAGCCTGAGCCGGTCGTCTATGCCGAGCCGGAGCCCGTCACCTACGACGAGCCCGAGCCGCACTACGAGCCCGCACAGCACTACGAACAGGCACCGCGCTACGAGGAGCCTGTCCATTATGAGGCGCCAGTTGTCCCGGAACGGGTCGAAGATGAGGCGTTGCCTGTCGTCGGGCAGTCGTCTGTCGTCGCGCAACCCGATGCCCGCGCGATCCTGTCGTCAGCCGATTGGGCGGCAAGTGTCTCGCGCCCCGCAGAGCCTGCCTCCGGCGGCGCTCGCGATCTGATCGAGGAGCTCGAGCTTTCGATCAGCGCTGCGCCGACGCCGGTGCAGCCTGCCAAGGCGCCGCAGTGGTCGGCCGCAAGTATCCGCTTGCCGATCGCCAATTTCCATCCGTCTCGCCGCGAAGAGCAGGCAGTAGCCCCTGTTGTCGCACCGGCGCCCGTAGTCGCCGCCGAGCCTGTGCCTGCCGCGCCGCGTCGCGAAGCCGCCTTCGAAGCCCCGGCCGCTGCCAGTTTCCCCGCCGAGATCGATCGCCACGAACCGGCTCTCGCTTTCGAGCAGCCCGTCGCTGAGCCGATCGTCGAACCTGTCGTCGATCACAGCGCTTTCGACCTGGCTGCTGCCGCCAAGGGTGGCGACGTCAAGGCCGATGCCGCACTGACGGAAGCAGTAACCGAGGTCGACGATATCGCTTTCGATATCGATGACCTGCTGGCCGATGTCTCGCAGTATCCCGTTGTCGCTCGTGAAGCCGCGCCTGTTGAAGCGCAGCCGGTCGCCCCGGTCGCGCAAGCGCCGATCCCAGCACCCATCTACGTACCCGAGCCGCCCGTCGCCGTCGCTCCTGTGGCGGCAGCGCCCGCGGTGCCATTTCGCGCACCCGAGCCGGTTGCCGCCAAGGCAGCACCCGATGCGGAAGACCCGTTCGCCGGTCATGACTTCGAGCTCGATCTCGAAGGGATCGAGCTTGAGCTTGCCGACCTCGATTTCGTCGAGCCCGTCGTGGCCGAGGAGATCGAGCAGCCGAAGCTGCAGCCTGTAGCAGCACCGGTGGCCTATCAGCCGGCGCCTGCCGCGCAGCCTGCGCCGTACCAGCCATCTGCGCCTGCTCCGGCTTATCAGGCACCGACCTACCAGGCGCCCGCTTACCAGGCGGCCGCGCCGGTCTACCGTTCGCCCGAGCCAGAAGCGCCGTCCTACCGTGCGCCGACACACGTCGTCGATACGACGGAAGAGCTGCCCTTCGATCCGTCGATGATCTCCGATGCGGAGTATCAGATGGAAGCGGTCGAGATGCATGTCCCGACGCTGCCGCCGGTCGAAAAGCACGAACCCGTCCCCGCGATGTCGGATTTCGATTTCGACGTCGATTCGGAGATTGCCAACCTGCTGGCGCCAGCCAAGCCGGTTGAAGCGCCCGCAAAGCCGGCTCAGAACATCCGCGCCCAAGCCTCTGTCGCCGCCGTGGCATCCGTCGCACGGCCGCAGCCGTCGCAGCCACAGGCACAGAGCTTCGATGAATTCGAGCGCGCGCTTGAGGAAGATTTCCGCCGCAGCGTCAACGAGCCTGTGCAGCAGCGTCGCGAGACGGTGTCCGAAGTTCAGATCCAGTCGGCCAGCGACGCCGAGGATATGAGCCGTGCCCGCTCGATGAAGCGCATGCTGGCGGCAGCCGCCGTCATCGTCATTTTCGGCGGCGTCGCTTACGCCGGCTATTCCTTCCTGGCACGCGACGGCGGCCTCGGTATCGCCACCGGTGAACCACGCGTCATCGTGGCCGATAAGGACCCGGTCAAGGTCGTTCCGGAAAACCCGGGTGGCAAGACCGTTCCTAACCAGGACAAGGCTGTCTACGACAGCGTTGGTGGCGCGGCTGCTGAAGCCCCGAAGCAGAAGTCGCTGGTGTCCAGCGACGAGCAGCCGGTTGACGTCGTTCAGCGCACGCTGACGCCGGAAACGCTGCCCGAAGACAACGACGCGCCGATGCCTTCGATGGCGACGCCCGTCGGCGATACCCAGGATCCGCGCCTGCTGCCGAACGACGCGACCGATACGGCCGCTGCCAATCCGTCGGATGCCGATCGTTCGCCGTCAGTCTCGGCGCGCAAGGTCCGCACCATGATCGTCAAGCCTGATGGCACGCTTGTCGCCCGCGACGAGCCGGCACCGGAACCCGCTGCATCCTCGCTGCCGAAGCCCACCACGGTGCAGACGCAGAAGATCGCGGCAGGCGGTGCATCGGCGTCGGCGCCCACGATCGAACAGCTGGCGTCTGCCGACATTCGCTCGACGCCGGTCGAAGGCACGACGCCGACAGCAAAGCACACCTCCGAAAACGTGCTTGCCAAGGCGGCAGCGGCAACGCCTGACAGCGTCAACCCGCCGGTCCGTGCCGTAACCAGCACAAAGACCGACACCGCGCCGACGCCGGCATCGCGTCCGGGCGCTTCGGCCCTAGCACCGGCAAACGCAGCACCTACGGCCCAGGCGCCGAAGGAAGTCGCGGCGGTTCCGCCGGCAGCGGCACAGGCACAGCCGACGACGGCCGCTCCTGGCAGCTACGGCGTCCAGATCGCATCCTTGCCGTCGGAAGCCGAAGCCAAGAAGTCCTATGCAAGCCTGTCGAAGAAGTTCGGCGGCGTGCTGGCGGGTATGCCTTACGAAATCCGCAAGGCCGACATCGCAGGCAAGGGCACCTACTACCGGCTGCGCATCACCGCCGGTTCCAAGGAAGAAGCGGCTGCGATCTGCGAGAAATATCGCGCAGCTGGCGGCTCCTGCCTGATTTCGAAGTAAGACGCGAAAACGGAATAATCGAAGAGCGGCGGGCCCCCCCCGCCGCTCTTTTCGTTTGCAAGGTTCTTCTTGTGCTCTTCTTTTTTGTGAATGGCAGTTGACGCTGCTCGCATTTCGCCAAGGCGTCTCTATGATTCGGGTATGACCGAATCAAAAGCGATGATCCTTGGCTGTAGTGGCCTTTCCCTGACGTCCGAAGAGAAGGCCTTCTACGCGGGCGAGCGCCCCTGGGGTTTCATCCTGTTCGGCCGCAATATTTCCGAACCGCAGCAGATCGCTGACTTGGTCGCCGAGATGCGTGAAAGCGTCGGCTGGCATGCGCCGGTGCTGATCGATCAGGAGGGCGGTCGCGTCCAGCGCATTCGCCCACCGATCCTGCCGCACTATCCGTCCGGCCAGCAACTGGGCGATCTCTATCGCCAGGATCCGGAGAAGGGTAGGCGGGCTGCCTGGCTGATGTCGCGCCTGCATGCGTTCGATCTCTCGAAATTCGGTATCAACGTCGATTGCCTGCCGGTTCTCGACGTGCCGGTCGAAGGCAGCAGCAATGTCATCGGCAACCGTGCCTACGGCATGGACCCGCAAACCGTGACGGACATGGGCATCGCGGCCTCAGAAGGTCTGAAGGCGGGCGGCGTTCTCTCCGTGATGAAGCACATGCCTGGCCACGGCCGCGGCTTTGCCGATTCCCATCACGAGCTGCCCGTCGTCCACGTCTCGCGCGAGGAGCTCGAATCGCACGATTTCCCGCCATTCATCGCGATGAAGGACGAATTGATGGCGATGACCTGCCATCTCGTTTTCACCGCGATCGACCCCGACAATCCCGCCACCACATCGCGCAAGGTCATCGACGGTATCATCCGCGAACGCATCGGCTTCAAAGGCCTGTTGCTTTCCGATGATAGTTCGATGAACGCGTTGAGTGGCACGCTCGGCGAGCGCGCGGCGAATATCATTGCGGGCGGGTGCGATATCGTGCTGCATTGCAATGGTCATATGGACGAGATGCTGCAGGTCGTCGCCAATGTTCCGTTGCTCAAGGGCGAAGCGCTTGAGCGCGCGCGCAAGGTGGAGCAGGGGTTCCCGACAGCCGATACATCCGACGAGGCCACGATACGGGCCGAGTTCGATGCCATGTTTGCGACGGTCTGATCGCGGAAGGAACGAGACGACGTGACGACGATAAAGGTTCAGGAGCGGCCCCAGGCCTCGGCAACGCCGATGGACAAGCTGTGGCAGGACGGCGGCGCCGACCGCGCCTCCACCGACCCGGCACTGCTGATCGACGTCGCCGGCTTCGAAGGCCCGCTCGACCTTTTGCTCCATCTCGCCCGTACCCAGAAGGTCGATCTCTCCCGTATTTCCGTGCTGGCGCTGGCGGAACAATATCTGCTGTTCATCGACAGCGCCCGCCGCATCCGCATCGAACTCGCGGCGGACTATCTGGTCATGGCGGCATGGCTCGCCTACCTGAAGTCGCGCCTGCTGATTCCGCAACAGGCCAAGGACGAAGGCCCCTCCGGCGAGGAAATGGCGGCGTCGCTGGCATTCCGCCTGAAGCGCCTGGAGGCGATGCGCGAGGCGGCGGGCGGTCTCGTGAACCGCAATCGTCTCGGTCGTGACGTGCTTGCCCGTGGCGCGCCCGAGCATATCCCCGACCGTCACCAATCCGCCTATGACGCCAGCCTCTACGATCTGCTGACCGCCTATGCATCGTTGCGCCAGCGCCAGGCGGTGACGCAGGTCACGATCGCGCGCCGCACCGTCTGGTCGCTCACCGACGCCCGCGAGCTGCTGACCCGCCTGATCGGAGAGGTGGTCGACTGGACGGCGCTTGAGCAGCACGTCTTGAACTATATGGCCTCGCCCGAGGACCGGGTGACCGCGATCGCCAGTGCCTTTGCTGCGTCGCTTGAACTCGCACGTGAGGGCAAGATCGAAATCCGTCAGGAAGGTGTCTTCGAGCCGATCTACATGCGGCGCGGCCCAAATCATGCGACACTGCAGGTCGTTGAACAGGAGCTGCCGGCTTGAGCGATCTGGAAGATACCGATCTGGAAAATGGCGACGCCGAGCGCGAAGACGGCCGCGCCGACGCTGACACCGTCCACGACGAGAGCGAAGCGGCGCGCATCGCCGAGGCGCTCGTCTTTGCCTCCGCGCAGCCAGTATCGGAAGCCTTCATCGGTGATCGCCTGCCGAAAGCCTTCGACGTGCGCGCCATCATGCTGCGGCTGCAGCAAGAATACGCCCATCGCGGCGTCAATCTGGTGAGGGTCGACGATGCCTGGGCGTTCCGCACCGCCGCCGACCTGTCCTTTGTCATCCGCCGCGATGAAAACGAGGTCCGCAAACTCTCGCGTGCCGCCCTCGAGGTTCTCGCCATCATCGCCTATCACCAGCCGGTGACGCGAGCCGAGATCGAGGATATCCGAGGTGTGCAGACCTCGCGTGGCACGCTCGATGTCTTGATGGAAGCCGGCTGGGTGCGTTTTCGCGGCCGCCGCCGCACGCCGGGACGTCCCGTCACGCTTGGCACCACCCGCGACTTCCTCGATCATTTCGGGCTTGAGGAGCTGCGCGACCTGCCTGGTATCGAGGAATTGAAGGGGGCAGGGCTGCTCTCCGGCCGCATACCGGCCAATTTCAACATTCCCTCGCCGTCGATGAACGACGAGCTGACCGAAGACGAGGATCCCATCACGCAGATGGATCTTGAGGAACTCGGCCTTCTGGCGCCATCAGGCGGGGCCGAGGATTAGTCGGCTCCGTGTCTTTGTTTCGCCACTGCAAGCGAAAACAATAGTCTTCACGACTTTTCGACCGGGGACTATCTTGTCACGGTGGTCGATACCGTGACATTAAGCGTCTATCTACGGGGAATTAGATGTTGGATTTGATGTCGGGTATTCTTACATCAATAAGGCATCACAACAGGAGTTAGCGTAATGGGTTCTTTTAGCATGTGGCACTGGCTGATCGTTCTGGTCATCGTGCTGTTGCTCTTCGGTCGCGGCAAGATTCCGGAACTGATGGGCGATGTTGCCAAGGGCATCAAGAGCTTCAAGAAGGGCATGAACGACGAGGACGCGCCCGAAGCTTCGAGCACGACAACAGCAGGCAAGACCGTCGATCACAAGGCCGACGAAACGAAGTAATCACGTCCGGGCAGCGCCGCCCCCGCGTTTCCCGTTCAGGAGCCTTGAATGTTCGATATTGGCTGGACCGAGCTGCTTGTCATCGCGGTCGTATTGATTGTCGTGGTGGGTCCCAAGGATCTGCCCCCGATGCTGCGTGCCTTCGGCAAGATGACGCAGCGCGCCCGCAAGGTCGCCGGTGAATTCCGCGCCCAGTTCGATGAGGCGCTGCGTGAAGCCGATATGGACGATGTGCGTCAGACGCTGAACGATGCGCAGAAGCTCAACCCGGTGAATACGCTGCGTGAAGCGATGAACCCGCTGCGCCAGATGGGCAACGAGATCAAAGCCGACCTGCAGCGATCGACCTCTGTCGACAGCAAGGCGGAAGTGCCTGGCCTCATGCCGGCGCCTGAAGTCGCACCGACCGAGGCGCCAGCCGTGATGCCGGCTCCCACGCCCGTTCCCGCCACCTCCGCTGCCGTGCCGACCGCCGAAGCAAAGCCGGCTCGCAAGCCGCGCGCCAAGGTCGCAGCCAAGTCTGATGCGGTTGCAGCGGTTGCTGCGGTACCTGCGGAGAAACCCAAGCGCGCGCCAGCTTCCAAGCCGGTGGCCGCTAAGGCCGATCCGGCTCCTGCCAAAGCCGCTCCAGCGAAGAAGACGGCCGCCGCCAAGCCGGTCGTCGCCGCGACGGCCGCACCGAAGAAGCCGGTAGCGAAGAAAAAGAAAGATGAAGCATGAGCGGTGATATCGAAGACAAGCCGCAGCCGTTGATCGAGCATCTGATGGAGCTGCGCACGCGGCTCATGTGGTCGATCGGCGCGTTCTTCGCGGCTTTCATCGTCTGCTTCATTTTCGCCAAGCATCTCTTCAATGCGCTGGTCTTCCCCTACAAGTGGGCGGTCCAGTGGGCGCATCTCGATGTTTCCAAGGCACAGCTGATCTATACGGCGCCACAGGAATTCTTCTTCACGCAGGTCAAGGTCGCCATGTTCGGCGGCCTGGTGATCGCATTCCCGATCATCGCCGCGCAGATCTACAAGTTCGTCGCCCCCGGCCTCTACAAGAACGAGCGCTCGGCCTTCCTGCCGTTCCTGATCGCTTCGCCGATCCTGTTCCTCATGGGCGCCGCACTCGTCTACTTCTTCTTCACGCCCATGGTCATGTGGTTCTTCCTGACCATGCAGCAGGCGCCGGGCGAGGGCGACGTCGCCATCTCGCTGCTGCCGAAGGTGTCGGAATACCTCAGCCTCATCATGACGCTGGTCTTCTCCTTCGGCCTGGTCTTCCAGCTGCCCGTCATCACCACCCTTCTGGCCCGCGTCGGCCTGCTGACCTCGGACTGGCTGCGTGAAAAGCGCAAGTTCGCGATTGTCATGGCCTTCATCGTCGCCGCCGTGCTGACGCCGCCCGATCCGATGTCCCAGATCGGTCTTGCGCTGCCGACCATCATTCTCTACGAGATTGCCATCTACGCGGCGCGACTCGTGGAACGCCAGCGTGCGCGCGATGCGGCCAACGAGACTGACGGCTCGAGCGACGTTGCCAAAACGGACAACGTATGATCGCCTCCGCAATCTCTCGCTGAACGCTTTCCAATATCCGGTCGAGGCCCGGTCAGGCTTTGGCCGGGTCATCCTTTTTTTCAACGACCTGGAACGACGATGCTCGATATCAAATGGATCCGTGAGAATCCCGAAGCCCTCGACGCGGCCCTTGCCAAGCGTGGTGCCGAGCCCCTGTCCGAAAGCCTGATCGCGCTCGATGAAAAGCGCCGCTCGGCCGTTCAGAAGGTCCAGGACATGCTGTCCCGCCGCAACACCGCCTCCAAGGAGATCGGTGCTGCGATGGCGCAGAAGAACACCGAGCTCGCCGAGAAGCTGAAGGCCGAGGTCGCTGACCTCAAGGTCCTGCTGCCGGCCGCCGAGGAAGACGACCGCGCATCGACCGAGGAGCTCAACGACGCTCTCTCGCGCATCCCGAACGTGCCCCATGACGACGTCCCCGTCGGCAAGGACGAGGCCGACAACGTCGTCACCCGCGTGACCGGTGAAAAGCCGCGCTGGAACCATACGCCGAAAGAACACTTCGAGATCGGCGAAGATCTCGGCTACATGAGCTTCGAAACCGCCGCCAAGCTTTCCGGCTCGCGCTTCACCGTGCTCACAGGTCCGCTGGCCCGTCTGGAACGCGCCCTAGGCCAGTTCATGATCGACCTCCACACCAGCGAGCACGGCTATACCGAAGTCTCGTCGCCGCTGATGGTGCGTCCCGAGGCGCTCTTCGGCACCGGCAACCTGCCGAAGTTCGAGGAAGACCTCTTCAAGACGACGGACGGTCGCTACCTCATCCCGACCGCCGAAGTCACGCTCACCAACCTCGTGCGCGAGGAAATCCTCGAGCAGGAGAAGCTGCCGCTGCGCTTCACCGCGCTCACGCCGTCCTTCCGCTCGGAAGCGGGCTCCGCCGGCCGCGACACGCGCGGCATGCTGCGCCAGCACCAGTTCTGGAAGTGCGAGTTGGTCTCGATCACCGACGCCGAAAGCTCGATCGCCGAGCATGAGCGCATGACCGCCTGCGCCGAAGAGGTGCTGAAGCGCCTCGGCCTGCATTTCCGCACGCTGACGCTCTGCACCGGCGACATGGGCTTCGGCTCGCGCAAGACCTACGACCTAGAGGTCTGGCTGCCCGGCCAGAACACCTACCGCGAAATCTCGTCCTGCTCTGTCTGCGGCGATTTCCAGGCGCGGCGCATGAACACGCGCTATCGCGGCAAGGAAGATAAGACGAACCGCTTCGTTCACACGCTGAACGGCTCCGGCACCGCCGTCGGTCGCTGCCTGATCGCTGTTCTCGAGAACTATCTCAACGAAGACGGCTCGGTCACCATCCCCGACGTGCTGGTACCTTACATGGGCGGCCTGACGAAGATCGAAAAGGCGGCCTGAGCCCATGCGCATTCTGCTTACCAACGACGACGGCATTCACGCGGAAGGTCTGGCGGCGCTGGAGCGGATTGCGCGCAAGCTCTCCGACGACGTCTGGATCGTCGCGCCGGAGACTGATCAGAGCGGCCTTGCCCACTCGCTGAGCCTGTCGGAGCCGCTACGCCTGCGCAAGATCTCCGACAAGCATTACGCGCTCAGGGGAACGCCGACCGATTGCGTCATCATGGGCATCAAGCAGGTGATGGAGATCAAGCCTGATCTCGTACTCTCGGGCGTCAATGCCGGCTCCAACGTCGCCGACGACGTCACCTATTCAGGAACCATCGCCGGCGCCATCGAAGGCACGATGCAGGGCGTTCGCTCCTTCGCGCTCAGCCAGGCTTATGTGCGTGAAGGCGATCATCGCATTTTGCCCTGGGAGGTCTGCGAGACGCACGCGCCGGCGCTGCTGCAAAAGCTGATGGCGGTCGATCTGCCTGATGGCACCTTCCTCAATCTCAACTTCCCGAACTGCGCGCCGGAAGAGGTCGAGGGCGTGGAGGTGACGGCGCAGGGCAAGCTGGCCTTCAATCTCGAGATCGACGCCCGCGCCGACGGTCGTGGTTTCCCCTACTACTGGTTGCGTTTCGGCGAGCGTGCTGCCTCCTTCGTCGAGGGCACGGATGTCAACGCGCTCAAGAATCGCAAGATTTCGGTAACGCCTTTGAAACTGGATCTGACTGATTATTCCGTACAGGACCGCGTGGCGCGGGCGCTTTCGGGTACGGAGTAAATCGCATTGGCGGCACGTCTGGTGGAGAAGGAAGAGTTTGCAGCACTCGTTTTGAGGCTGCGGGCCGAAGGCGTGTCCGACCTTGATCTGCTGACGGCGGTCGAGCAGGCGCCGCGCTCACTGTTCGTGCCGCCTCAGTTTGTCGAGCAGGCCTATTCCAGCCGCACCATCCCGATTGAATGCGGCTCCTTCCTCGAAGGCGTCGATTTCGCCGTCCGCGTCCTGCATGCTCTCAAGGTTAAGCCTGGCCAGCGTGTGCTGGAAGTGGGTACCGGCAGCGGCTTCATGGCCGCTGTCATGGCTCGCATGGCCGAGCGCGTGCTCACCATCGATCGCTACAAGACGCTGACCGCGAACGCCCAGAAGCGTTTCGAGACGCTCGGTATCCGCAACATCATCGTTCGCCAGGCCGATGGCAGCGCCGGCCTGCAGGGCGAGGGCACTTTCGACCGGATCCTGGTCACCGCCGCCTTCGAGAGCATGCCGCGCTTCTATGCCGACCAGCTGGTCTCCGGTGGTTCGATGATCGCGCCGTTGATCATTTCCGAGACCGAATGTCGTCTCGTGCGCCTGACCAAGACCGGCAGCCGCTTCGAACGTGAAGAGCTTTTCAACTCCCCATACCTGCCGATTGTTCCGCGCGTCGCTTCCCAACTCTGACGCTCGCTGCCGCTATGGTTAGCGATTTGTCAAAAAACGTCAGGCGGGCCTTTGCCCTTAACCGGTTGGTAATGCTAACGCGCTTTAATCATACCCACAAATGGTTGCGTTATTCAGTGGGTCGAGTGTCATGCGTTTCAGCGTTTCGCCTAAGTTCGGGAAGTCTGCCGGTAATGCCCTGATCGTGGCTCTCCTGGCGAGTGCTGCATCAGGTTGCAGTTCCGATGTGACACGTTTCGGCGGTCTGTTTTCTTCGTCCGGTCAGGACCAGATGACGACGAATTCCATTCCTCGGCGGAGCATGAGCGGCCTTCGGGCTGATCCAGTGCCGCAGGCGGACATGCAGGGCGGCGCGATGCAGCCCAACTATGCAGCCAACAATCAGGCGATGAACCAGCCCTATCCAAGCCAGCAGTCGACCTACGGCTCGAGCGCTCGCATGGCGTCCGCCCCTGTTTCCGTCCAGCGGGCCGAGCTTACTGCTCCCGGGGCGGTGTCGCAGGCTCCCATGGCTTCCGGCAACATGTCGGCTGCTCGCGAAAAGCAGGTTGCTCTCGCTCAGCCGTTTCCGACTGCCAACGCGCCGCAGCATTCCGGCCAGGTCATCGTGCCGCCGAAGCGCAATGCCGACAACATCGTCACAGGCTCGACGCCGAAGGTCTCCGGCTGGTCCTCGACCAACGCTCCGTCGGTCACCATGCGCCCAGGCGAAAGCGTCGCGATCCTTGCCAACCGCTACGGCGTTCCGGAAAAGGAAATCCTGCGCGCCAATGGCCTGAAGAGTGCAGCCGCTGCCAAGCCCGGCCAGACCATTCTGATCCCGACCTACAACGGCGGCAACGCCGCCAAGGCCGCAGCCCAGCCGAACGACCTCGCCAAGGGTGGGCATGCGCCGCAGCCATCAGGCAACCAGGAACAGAACCTCGCGGTCATCCCGAACGGCTCGAACGCCTCGCGTGACAAGTCGATGGCGAGCGCCGACCAGTCCGGCAAGGCGCCCGTCGGCGCCGGCCCGAAGGGCGCAGGCGGCACCTACGTCGTGAAGTCTGGCGACTCGCTTGCCAAGATCGCCAAGGCGACCGGCAACAGCATCGACGACATCAAGGCCGCCAACAATCTCACGGCCGGCTCGATCCGCATCGGTCAGGAACTGAATATCCCGAACGGTAGCGGCTCTGCCGACACCATGAAGACGGCATCGATCCAGCCGAAGGCTGAGCAGAAGCCGGCCGCGCAGCCTGTCTCCGCACCGGCAACGGCCGCGGCCCAGCCGGCCACCTACAAGGCGCCGGATGCCGGCGAAAGCGTCAGCGACGCCGCCAAGAAGGAAGTGGCGTCCGCAGCACCTGAGGCCACCGGCATCGGCAAGTATCGCTGGCCGGTTCGCGGCGCGGTCATCGCGGCTTACGGCGCCAACGTCAACGGCAGCCGCAACGACGGCATCGATATCTCGGTGCCGCAGGGCACGGCCATCAAGGCTGCCGAAAACGGCGTCGTCATCTACGCCGGCAACGGCCTCAAGGAACTCGGCAATACGGTTCTCGTCCGCCACGACGATGGCACCGTCACCGTCTACGGCAATGCCGACACGCTGAGCGTGACGCGCGGCCAGAAGATCCAGCGCGGCCAGACGGTCGCAGTCTCCGGCATGAGCGGCAACGTTAAGCAGCCGCAGGTTCACTTCGAAGTCCGCAAGGACGCGACGCCGGTGAACCCGATGACTTTCCTCGAATAGGTATCGTGTATCGAGGACAATGCAAAAGCCCGGTCAACGCCGGGCTTTTGTCGTTTCAGATGATGGTGCAAATGGCCTTAGGCCCTGTCGAGTGCGATGCGCTTCCGGCCCGCCAGGTCCTGGATATACTGCCAGGCCACGCGGCCCGAGCGGGCGCCTCGCGTGGTTGCCCATTCCAGCGCTTCTGCATGCAGCGTCTCGCGATCGAGCGGCAGCTTGAAGTGGGCGGCGTAGCCGTCGATCATTCCCAGATAGTCGTCCTGGCTGCACTTGTGGAAGCCGAGCCACAGCCCGAAACGATCCGACAACGACACCTTCTCCTCCACGGCCTCCGACGGGTTGATCGCCGTCGACTGCTCGTTCTCCATCATGTGGCGCGGCAAAAGGTGGCGGCGGTTCGAGGTCGCGTAGAACAGCACATTGTCGGGCCGCCCCTCGACGCCGCCGTCAAGCGCCGCCTTCAGCGACTTGTAGGCCGTGTCGTCATGATCGAAGGAGAGGTCGTCACAGAAGACGATGACGCGGTGCGGCGTGTCCTTGAGCAGATCGAGCAGAACAGGCAGGCTGGCGATATCCTCGCGATGAACCTCGACCAGCTTCAGCGAAACGCCGCTCTCGCGTCTGACATCTTCGTGAACGGCCTTCACCAGCGACGACTTGCCCATGCCGCGGGCGCCCCACAGCAGCACGTTGTTGGCGGCAAACCCTTCGGCGAAGCGCACCGTGTTTTCATGCAGGATGTCGCGCACCCGATCGACGCCGCGGATCAGCCCTAGCGCCACGCGGTTTGGGCGCTGAACAGGCTGCAAATGCTGGCGGGCAGGGGCCCAGACGAAGCAATCGGCCGCGTTCCAGTCGTTGACGGCGGGCGGCGGCCCGGCCAGCCGTTCCACGGCATCGGCAAGCCGGCGCAGTTCACCGAGAATGATGCTGTTGACGTCTTCGGCCATGGCGTTTCCTCCTTCACGGATAAGCTGTTGTGTGCCAATCGCTTTTCCTAGCCGGGTAGCATGGCCTTTTCCCTGCGGAAAGGTTATGAGGCAGCGGAATCGGTACGGTTTTCGGCTGTTTCAGTTGCAATCGCAAAGACCATAATTATAGTCCGGCCACCGAGAAAAAAGGCGACAATCCGCCTCCGGAAAAGTTTGAGGAGATTAGCATGTTCATCACCCCGGCATTCGCCCAGGCCACTGACAGCGCGGCGTCGCCGTTCGGTTCCGGCTTCGAAATGATCATCCTGTTCGTGCCGCTGATGGTCGTCTGGTATTTCCTGCTCATCCGTCCGCAGCGTGCGCAGGCCAAGAAGCGTGACGAAGCGCTGAAGGCGATCCGTCGCGGCGATCAGGTCGTCACCTCCGGCGGTCTCGTCGGCAAGGTCACCAAGGTGATTGACGAAAAAGAAATCGAAGTCGAAATTGCAGATGGCGTGCGCGTTCGCGTCGTCCGCACCGGCGTCACTGAAATCCGCGTCAAGGGCGAGCCTGTAAAGGCAGACGCCGCGTAGTCATCAAGCATATCCCACGAACCGGATCACCCGGATCTGACATAGTCGAGAGAAAATGCTTCATTTTTCCCGCTGGAAGACCCTTCTGATCTGGTTTGTGGTGCTGGTGGCCGTGGTAATCGCGGCCCCCAATTTCCTGCCGGTCGGCCAGTCCGGCCTGCTATCCTCCTGGCTCTCCAAGCACCGTATCGTCCTGGGCTCCGATCTGAGGGGCGGCACGCATGTCGTCTTCCAGGTCGATCGCGCCGATGTCGCGCGCCAGAAACTGGTGGCAACCGTTGGCGAGATCAGCCGCTCGTTGCGCCAGGCCAATATCCGTTACACCGGCCTTACGGGTAACGACCAGACGGTCACCGTCAAGATCACCGACCCCGCGCAGGTCGACGCCGCAGTCGCCGCGCTGAAAAATATGACCGGCTCGACACAGGATGTCACGCTCAAGCAGGCCGATAGCGGCGACCTCACGATCGAGATCGCCGATGCCGCCATCGACGCCGCTAATTCAGAGGCGCAGGCTCAGTCCGTCGACATCGTCAGCCGCCGCATCGCCGGCCTCGGCAATCCGGATTTCGCGATCAAGCCGGAGGGCGCCGATCGTCTCGATGTCCAGGTCTTCGGCGTCATCGATGCCGAGCGTCTGAAGAATATCCTCAACGAGCCCGCCAAGCTTTCCGTGCGCATGCTCGACGAAACCATGTCGGGGCAGGACGCGGTCAACGGGCGCTGGCCGGCGAGCTCCGAGGTTCTCTATTCGTTGGATGATCCGCCGGTTCCCTACCTCGTGGACCGCACGGATTTCATCACCAGCGCCAATGTCGTGGATGTCCAGTCCTTCGCGGATGCGCAGGCCGACACGGTAGCGATCCGCTACGCGCTCGATGCCGAAGGCACCAAGCGCCTGGCGGAGAAGACGCAGCAGCACGCCGGCGGCCACCTCGCCATCATCTTCGACGATCAGGTCATGGCGTCGCTCCCCATCAACGCGCCGATCCTGGACGGCAAGGGCGAGATCCCCGTTAGTTACACCGAAGAAGGGGCGAGCGATCTGGCCCTCATGCTGCGCGCCGGCGCCCTGCCTGCGACGCTGACGACGGTCGAGGAGCGCACGGTGAGCCCGGCGCTCGGCGCGGAATCGGCTCGGGCAGGGCTCGTCGCGGGCATTGTCGCGGCCATCCTGGTCATTGGCCTGATGTTCGGCTTCTATCGCGGCCTCGGCCTGATCGCCGCGCTGTCGCTGCTCTTGAACCTCATCCTCATCCTCGCGGTGATGAGCATCATCGGCGCCACGCTCACCTTGCCGGGTATTGCCGGCATCGTGCTCGTCATGGGCATGGCTGTCGATGCCAATGTCCTGATCTACGAGCGCATCCGCGACGAGGCGAAGACCGGCCGCCCCTTCTTCGAGGCGATCGACTACGGCTACTCCCGGGCAATCACGACGATCCTCGACGCGAACGTCACCATCGTCATCGCCGCCGTCATCCTCTATTTCCTCGGCAACGACGCGGTGCGTGGCTTTGCCGTCACGCTCGCCGCCGGCATCCTGACCACCATCTTCACGGCCGTCACGCTGACGCGCTGGATCGTCGTCACCTGGCTGCACCGCCGTCATCCCAAGCATCTGCCGAAAGATGTCCACACCGGCATCTTCGATCGCGCCAACATCCGCTTCATGGGCATCCGCCGCTACGTCTTCACCGCCTCGGCGGCCTTGTGCGTCGCAGCCATGGTGGGTTTCGCGGCGGTCGGAATGCATCTCGGTATCGACTTCGCCGGTGGCTCGATCATCGAGGTGAAGGCCAAGCAGGGTGCTGCCGACCTGGAGGATATCCAAGCCCGCCTCGGCGATCTGCCGATCGGCGACATCCTTGCCCGCCAGCTTGCCGATCCCGCCGGCGCTTTGATCCAGCTGGAAGCCCAGGGCGGTGGCGAGAATGCCGAGCAATCGGCGGTCACTCTGGTGCGCGACGAACTCGCCAGCGACTATGATTTCCGCCGCGTCGAGGTGGTTGGCCCCGCCATTTCAGGCGAACTCACCCGCGCCGCGTCGCTCGGCGTCCTCGCGTCGCTGATCGTCATCCTCGTCTATATCTGGATGCGTTTCGAGTGGCAGTTCGCCGTCGGCGCCATTATCGCCACCTTGCACGACATCATCCTGATCCTCGGCCTTTTCGTCTTGACCGGCATCGAGTTCAACTTGACCAGCGTCGCGGCGCTTTTGACGATCATCGGCTATTCGCTCAACGATACCGTCGTCGTCTACGACCGCATGCGCGAAAACCTCAAGCGTTATCGCAAGATGCCGCTGCCGATCCTGATCGACGCGTCGATCAACCAGACGCTGTCGCGCACCGTGCTGACGGCGGCAACGACCATGCTGGCGCTGCTTGCGCTGGCGCTCTTCGGCGGCGAGGTCATCCGCTCTTTCGCTTTCATCATGCTTGTTGGCGTTGCCATCGGCACGTTTTCCTCCATCTACATTGCTGCACCGGTGCTGATCGTCTTCAAGCTCCGCCCGGATGCGCTCGATAACGATAACGACAAGAATGTACCGGAGCCGGCCGTCCAGCCCGGCAAGCCGGCAGTGTGAGAATATGGCAAGAGGCATAGAAATACGCGAAGCGCATTTTCCCGGTCGCGCTCCGATCGATACCTACGGGAACGGCGGCTTCCGCTTCGCCGACATGTCGCATCGCGGCTCGATCCTCTGCCTGCCGTCAGGCATTCATGGCTGGGACATGGACGCGACCATGCCGCTGTCGATCGAAAACCTGCAGCGCGTCCTGAACGAAGCGTCCGAGATCGAATTCCTGCTGCTCGGCACCGGCGTCGACATGCGCCCGATCCCTGCGGACCTGAAAGCGGCGCTGAAGGCAGCCGGCATGTCCTCGGATTCGATGAGCACGGGTGCGGCGGTGCGCACCTTCAACATCATGCTAATGGAATCGCGCGCCGTCGCAGCGGCGCTGATCGCGGTCTGACGCATGGCCTATCAATCCTCGACGAACCAGGACATCTGCCTGGCGATGCTGCGCGACAGTGATCGCGACCGCTATCTCGCCTGCCTCTTGTCTCCCGAAGACAAGCGCGGCGCGCTTGCGGCCCTTTATGCCTTCAACGCCGAACTCGCCCGCATCCGCGATCTCGTGCACGAGCCGCTTCCCGGTGAAGTCCGGATGCAATACTGGCGCGATCTTCTGGAGGGAACAGCACACGGTTCCACCGAGGCCAATCCCGTGGCCGCGGCCCTGCTGTCGGCGATCGAGGCCCACCGCCTGCCGCGCCAGACGCTATCGGACATGATCGATGCCCGCATCTTCGACCTCTACGACGATCCGATGGAATCGCGCAGCGCGCTGGAAGGCTATGCCGGCGAGACGGCCTCGGCGCTTATCCAGCTCGCAAGCCTGATCCTCTCGCCGGACGAGGCCACGCAGTCGGCTGAAGCGGCCGGCCATGCCGGCGTCGCGCAGGCGATCGCTGGGTTGCTGCTGTTGATGCCGCTCCACCGCCACCGCGGCCAGATCTACATCCCGCTCGAGATCCTCTCGGCCACCGGGCTCGATCGCGACAGCTTCCTTGCTGGCGAAGACAAGGCGCGCATCTCGGCTGCCATCGAGGCCTTTGCCGGGCTTGGTCGCGACCATCTCGCGAGGGCGCGCAAGGTTGCCATCCCGCAGGCGGTCTTCCCGGCCTTCCTGCCCGCCGCCCTGGCCGGACCGGTATTGTCGAAGGCGCAGAAGCTGGGGGCAGGGTTGTTCGATCGGCCCGCGCAGCAGCCGCAATGGCGCCGCCAGATCGGCATGACCATCGCGCTGATGCGCAAGAAAATCTGACGCTGGTTCCAAACTCGCGCAAGCCTCGCGCGTTATAGCTGTCATCATCGCTTGCTTTGAATGGAGTGTGACGTGAGCATAATGATCTGGGCCACGCTTTTCGTGATGCTCGTCATCGTGGCCTTCATCGCCGTACGCATGTCGGCCAAGCACGAGGAACAGGGCCTGCACGATACCGGCCTCGCCATCATCGAGTTCAACCGCGCCTTTCCAGCCGAAGCAATTCGCTCGCTGCAGGCGACCGCCAATGGCCAGGTGGTGTTCGTGCGCCTGCATGACAACAAGGCCGGATTCATGCGCAGCATGCAGCGCCACTATTCCTGCCAGGTCATTCAACCGGGCAGGGTGCGCGTTCAAAGCTCCGACAGCGGCAAGGGCCTTGTGGTCGCTTTCCTAGACTCGCCGCACCAGAACGGCACCTTCGAGTTCGCCTCGCCGAAGGAAGCCTCCGAAGTCGCCCTCTGGCTGCTCGGCAACTACGTCGCCGAGCCCGATCGCGAACTGCCGCTGACCGATCCGACAGCCGCAAATCACCGATAGAATCACAGTAATCTTCCAATCGGGCGGTGCCCGTCGTTACGCCGGGCTTGCGGCATTTCGCGCCGCGCTACCTCTTTCGTTTCATATTGCCTAACGCTCCAAAGTGGAGCATCTTTCGCGCACACAGCGAACCCTCGTGTTTTTTCCTACAACCTATTGGAGGCAAGTATGCTTGCGATCAATGACATTGCTCCCGATTTCGAAGCGCAGACAACCGAGGGAACGATCAATTTTCACGATTGGATCGGTAGCTCCTGGGCGGTCCTTTTCTCGCATCCCAAGGATTTCACGCCCGTCTGCACCACGGAGCTGGGCTACATGGCGAAAATCAAGCCGGAGTTCGACCGGCGCGGCGTCAAGATCATCGGCCTCTCCGTCGATCCGCTGGAGCGCCACGACGGCTGGATGAACGACATTGAGGAAACGCAGGGCACGCGCCCGAATTATCCGATGATCGCCGACGTCGATTTCAACGTCTCCAAGCTCTACCACATGCTGCCGGCGGCCGTGTCGGGTGATCCGACTGTCCGGACTGCGGCCGACAACCAGACGGTCCGCAACGTCTTCGTCATCGGTCCCGACAAGAAGATCAAGCTGATCCTCGTCTATCCGATGACGACCGGCCGCAACTTCGATGAAGTCATCCGTGTCATCGATTCCCTGCAGCTGACGGCCAAGCACAAGGTCGCGACGCCGGCCAACTGGCAGAACGGCGGCGACGTGATCATCGCGGGCTCGGTTTCCGATGAGGACGCAAAGAAGCAGTACCCGGACGGCTGGGTGTCGCCCAAGCCCTACATCCGCATCGTGCCGCAGCCGAAGGGCTAAGTAGCAGGAGGCGAAGATGATCTTTCGTCAGCTTTTCGATCCCGCATCCAGCACCTACTCCTACCTGATGGCGAGCAGGCGGGACGGGGAGGCGCTGATCATCGATCCGGTCCTGGAAAAGGTCGATCGTTACCTGCAGCTCATCCACGAACTTGACCTGAAGCTGGTCAAGGCCGTGGATACGCATCTGCACGCCGATCACATCACCGGTCTTGGCGCCTTGCGCGACAAGACCCATTGCACGACGGTCATGGGCGAGCAGACGAAGGCCGATGTCGTCTCGATGCGTCTTTCTGACAATGACAGGCTGACGATCGAAGGCCTGTCGCTCGATGTCATCTACACGCCCGGCCATACGGATGATAGCTACAGCTTCGTCCTTCCGGACCGTGTCTTCACCGGCGACACGCTCCTGATCCGCGGCACCGGCCGCACCGATTTCCAGAACGGCGATCCGCGCGCCCAGTTCGAATCCATCTTCGGTCGGCTTCTGAAACTGCCTGATACGACGCTGGTCTACCCCGCCCACGACTACAAGGGCGACACGGTCTCGACCATCGGCGAGGAGAAGGCCTTCAATCCGCGCCTGCAGGTGCGATCGGCCGATGAATATGCCGATCTGATGAACAACCTGAAACTTGCCAATCCGAAGATGATGGACGTGGCGGTGCCGGCCAACATGAAGATCGGCCTGGATCATCACGACGTCGACAGTCACGGATGGTCGTTGAGCGTGCGGCAGGTCTTCGATCTCATGGGCCGTCCCGATGTCGCGCTGATCGACCTGCGCGAGGACAGCGAACGCCAGCGACACGGCGTCATTCCGGCATCGCTGCATTTTCCCTATCCGGCGCTTGCCGAAAGCATCAGCGCCGGTGGCGTTCTGCATGAACTGGGCGTATCGACCACCAAGCGCCTGGTCTTCTACTGCGCCTTCGGCGAACGCTCCGCCATGGCCGTTCGGGCCGCGCACGACGCCGGCATCGCATCCGCCTGCCACATCGAAGGCGGCATCGACGCCTGGAAGAAGGCCAATGGGCCGGTCACCCACTGATCGAGCCAGAGCAGGACGTCACCCACTGACCCGGGCGGTGCAGGGCAACGCCGGCAAGAAAGCCGGCGTCGCGTTCACGCGCTCTTGGCAAGGACGGCGTCTTCGCCGAGCCATGTGGCGCAATCGCCGAGCGCCCGCTTGGCGATCAACTGCCGCTTCATGATCGTCTTGTCCTTGCCGCGAAAGCGCTTCACGCCCTCCGGCTTGACGATCGAGCCCGGATCGAGCTCCGGGAACAGCCCGAAATTGATGTTCATCGGCTGGAAGGAGCGCTTGCCCGGTTCCTCGTCGTTGCTGATATGCCCGCCGGTGATATGCCCGAGCAGCGAACCCAGCGCCGTCGTTGCCGGCGGCAGCGAAACCGTTTCGCCCTTGCGTTCGGCAGCCGCGAACCGGCCCGCGAGCAGGCCGACGCTGGCGCTCTCGACATAACCTTCGCAGCCGGTGATCTGGCCGGCGAAACGAAGGCCCGGCCGCGACTTCAGCGTCAGCGAGCCGTCGAGCAGCGTTGGCGAATTGATGTAGGTGTTGCGGTGCAGCCCGCCGAGACGCGCGAATTCGGCATTCTGCAGCCCCGGGATCATCCTGAGGATCTCCGTCTGAGCGCCGTATTTCAGCTTCGTCTGGAAGCCGACCATGTTGTAGAGCGTACCGAGTGCATTGTCCTGGCGCAGCTGCACGACCGCATAGGCTTTGACTGTGGGGTTATGCGCGTTGGTCAGCCCCATCGGCTTCATCGGGCCGTGGCGCAGCGTCTCGCGGCCGCGCTCGGCCATGATCTCGATCGGCAGGCAGCCGTCGAAATAGGGCGTGCCTTCCCACTCCTTGAAACCGACCGTGTCGCCTTCGATCAGCGCGTCGACGAAGGCATTGTATTGTGCCTCGTCCATCGGGCAGTTGATGTAGTCCTTGCCCGTGCCGCCAGGGCCGACCTTGTCATAGCGCGACTGATACCAGCAGATATCCATGTCGATGCTCTCGCGATAGACGATCGGCGCGATGGCATCGAAGAAGGCGAGTGCATCGGCACCCGTCTCGGCCTGGATGGCGCTGGCAAGCGACGGTGCCGTCAGCGGGCCGGTGGCGACGATCGCCAGATCCCACTCCTTCGGCGGAAGGCCGGTGATCTCCTCGCGCACGACGGATATCAGCGGATGATCGTGCACCGCCCGGGTGACGGCCTCCGAGAACCCGTCGCGATCGACCGCCAGCGCGCCGCCGGCCGGCACCTGGTGCTTGTCGGCGCAGGCCATGATCAGCGATCCCGCCATGCGCATTTCCGCATGGATGACGCCGACAGCATTTGCCGTGGCATCGTCCGAGCGGAACGAGTTGGAACAAACGAGTTCGGCCAGATGGTCCGTCTTGTGGGCATCGGTGCCGCGCACGCCGCGCATCTCGTGCAGGATGACGGGAACGCCGGCGCTTGCGATCTGCCACGCGGCTTCGGAGCCCGCGAGCCCGCCGCCGACGACGTGGATGGGAGAATGGGAAGAGGTCTGGGTCATGCGCGGCTGATTATCACGCCGCGCCATGACAGCAAACTGGATATTGGCAGGAAGCCGCATATTTGAGCGGCACCTGCCGTACCTCGGTGGAGCAACCCGTTCTCTATAGTTCAAGCTCCAGCCGCGTCTCGCCCTTGGCCGGGACCGCGCAACAGATCAACGCCTCATCCTCGCCAACCTCGGCCGTCGGCTCCCTGGTATAGGCGACCGCGCCCGACAGCACCTTGGTGCGGCAACTGCCGCAATTGCCGAGCCTGCAGCTGAATTCCGGCTGCAGCCCGCGCGCCTCGGCAAGCTCCAGCAACGTGCCGCCCTCTGGCTCCCATCGCGCCTCCTTCGCCGATTGCGTGAAATAGACAGGCACCGGCGCATCCGCCGCCGCCCGACCCTTCGCGGCCGAAGCCTCCGCCGACACGTCACCCGATCGCGCAACCGATGCAACACCAAAGGCCTCGGCATGGATCCTGCTATCGGCGACGTTCAGACTACGCAGGCCGTCATAGACCGATTGCATGAAGCCCGGCGGGCCGCAGAGATAGAAGTCGTAGTCGTTGAACGGCAGCACGGCGCGCAACAGCGCCATGTCGATCCGCCCCTGCGCATCATAGTCTTGCCCCTCGACCACGCCCGAGACATCGCCAAGCAGTCGAACCAACTTAATCGCTCCGCCCGAGGCGGCGACAAGCGCGCCGATCTCGTCGTCGAAGGCACGCTCGGCCTTGCTGTGCGCGGCATAGAACAACCAAACCGGCCGCATCCCGCGCTTGCGAAATCCCTCGTAGACGACATGCCTGAGCATGGCGAGCAGCGGCGTAATCCCGATACCGGCCGCCAGCATCACCGCCGGCCGCTGCTCCGCCGCGTCGATCCCGAACGCACCAGCCGGCGCACGCGCCTCGAAGATGTCGCCGACACCAATGTGGTCGTGCAGATGCCGCGAAACGACACCCTCCCGCTTAACGCTGATGCGGTAGCTGTTATCGGAAGGCGCGACCGACAGCGTATAGGTCCGCATCAGCGGCCGGTCCTCGCCGGGTACAGTCACGCGTATCGGCAGATACTGGCCGGCGCTATGCCCGATCAGCCCGCCGCCATCGACCGGCTTCAGGTGGAACGAGCGGATACCAGCACTCTCATCGACAATCCTTGCCACCCGCAGCGGCCGCCAGCGGCTCGCCATCTCGGCGGCGCTGATACGCCCGGCGGCGGCCTTCCAATCGCCCGTCATCAGGGCGTTCGGCGATTGCCCATCGATGCGCGATTGCCAGCGCAGCGGCAGCGCATCCGCCCGATAGACGATCCGACGCGGACGGAAGCGCCACAGACGCTCCGCGCCCTGGAATGCCGCGATCTCGGGCGAATCCTGGACGACCTCGGCGTCACCCGACAATTGCAGCAGATCACCGCTGTCGAAATCAACGAAGACGAGACCGGCACGGCCATTGACGAGAATATTGCCCAGCGTGTTGAAGAACAGATTGCCGGCGAAGTCGGGGATCGTCAGAACCCCATCCTCGCCGATCCGCACGAAGCCCGGCTTGCCGCCCCGGTGCGAAACATCCACCTGCCGCTCGCCATCGTCACGATCGGCATAGGAGGCGACGAAGAACGTATCCGATTTCGAGATCAGCGCCGCCGCCCGCGCATCCAGCGCCTCCGAAACGACGGGCGACACGGCCGAGGATATGTTCGGCTCGCGGCTGAAGCCAAAATCGCGCAGCTGGATATATTGCGGGCAGTTCCCATAGGACTGCCCGACGGTGACGTCGAAGCGATCCGCCGCCTTGCGTGCGATCGTGCCGTTCAGCCGGTTGCGCCGGCGCGTCTGCAGCTCGATCCCCAGCATGCCGATCGCGTCGCCGTTCTCCATCCCGCGATCGGCCGGATCACCGGGCTCGCGCGCAAGATTGACGCTCAGCGTATGCACATCCGGACTGCCGAGAAAGCCGGGATAGTTCGCCCGCAGCGTCGCCCAGGCGTCGCCATCGGCGTCCACCGTGCCGAGCACGATGAAGGGAAGCTGCGGGTAGAACTGGCGATGCTGGTCGATCAGGTGGTCGCGCAGCACCCGCGCGCCCACATCTTTCATGCGTGCCGCGACGCCGGCCTTTTCCTGCAGGGCAATCTCCCCGTCATGCCACGGGGAAGGCTTTTCAGTCTGCTTCAAGGCAAGCATGACATTCTCCTTCGTGGATATTTGAAGACCGGCTGCGGCGCGAGGCCTGTCTCAGGCCGCGTCGGGAATGCCGATCGCCGTTTTCTGGAATGGCCGGAAGCCGGGCAGCGCTTCCATGCGCTTCAGCCAGGCGCTGACATTGCCGTAGCGGAAGCGATCGACGTTGCCCTCCGGGGCGCGGGCGATGTAGCTGTAGAGCGCGACGTCGGCGATCGTCGGCCGATCCGCCGCGATCCATGCCTTGTCGGCCAGTTCAGCATCGATCAGCGCCAGAATGCGGTGAGCGCGCGCGATCACCTCTTCGGTGTCGAACCTCGCCCCGAACACCGTCACCAGCCGCGCGGCGGCGGGGCCGTAGGCGATCTCGCCCGCAGCCACCGAAAGCCAGCGCTGCACGCAAGCCGCACCCACGGCATCTTCAGGCAGCCAGTCCGGCGCATGCTTCTTGGCGAGGTAGACAAGGATCGCATTCGAATCCGCAACCACCAACCCGTCGTCATCAAGGACTGGGATCTGGCCGAACGGGTTGAGCGCAAGGAAGGCGGGCTTCTTGTGCTCAGCCCCGGCCAGATCGACATCGACAATCTCGGCGTCGATCCCGGTCAGCGAGATGAACAGACAAGCGCGGTGCGCGTGGCCCGAAAGCGGGTGCGAATAGAGCTTCATGGAACTGGTCTCCGTTGATATTGCTCGGGAGAATAATTGTTCCCGATTTCGTATGGAATTTCGATTATGAGAAAGGGACTGTTTCTCGAAGCGGAATAAAAGGCTGCGACATGGATCGACTTCAATGCATGAAAGTCCTGGTGCGGGTGTCCGAGACGGCAAGCTTCGCAGAAGCGGCACGCCAGCTGCATATGAGCCCACCTGCCGTCACCCGCGCCGTGGCCTTCCTGGAGGATGCTACCGGTGCGCGTCTGTTCGTGCGGTCGACGCGATCGGTCAACCTGACCGAGGCCGGCCGGCGCTATGTTGATGATTGCAAGCGCATTCTGGCCGAGATCGACGAGGCCGAGGCCTCGGCCGGCGGCTCGCACGCGACGCCATCGGGCATGCTGACCATCACCGCGCCGGTGCAGTTCGGGCAGCTGCACATCATGCCTGTCATGACCGAGTTTCTCGATATCCATAAGGGCGTGACCGGCCGTGTTCTGCTCTTCGACAGGATCGTCAGCCTGGTGGAGGAGGGGATCGACGTCGCGATCCGCATCGGTCGCCTGCAGGATTCCGACCAGACCGCAATCAAGGTCGGAAGTGTCCGCCGCGTCGTCTGCGGCGCGCCCTCCTATTTCGAACGCCACGGCGAACCGACGACACCGGCCGATCTCGCCAACCACGCCACGATCGTCAACACCGGCTCATCGGCACCGCTCGATTGGCATTTCGCCCCCGATGGCGCCGCCGCCAAGCTGCATCCACGCCTCTATTGCAACACGGTCGACGCCGCGATCGCAGCCGCGGTCACCGGATGGGGACTGTCCCGCCCGCTCTCCTACCAGGTCAGCCGGTACGTCGCCGCGGGCCAGTTGCGCCTGACGCTCGAAGATTACGAGGAGCCGCCGCTGCCGATCCACGTGGTCCATGCCGAGGGCCGCCACGTTTCGGCCAAGACCCGGGCCTTCGTGGATTTCGCGGTGGAGCGATTGCGGGCGTTGGAGATGTAGGTGGGGAGCGCGTAGCCCCAAACGCGAAAACGGCGCCGTGAAGGCGCCGTTTTGGGTGCTTCAAGCGTTCCGCTATTAGCGGAAAGCGCGCGAAGCGATGTTGTGGATCTGGTAGCGGCTTACGCCGATGTCGGCAAGCGCCTGGTTGGAGAGGCTGCCGAGTTCGCTCAGGGTACGGCGATAGCTAATCCAGCTCTTTGCAATGCGGATCGGGTTCATGGTGGAGTTCCTCAAAATCAGTTCAGTGAGCGGCGCGATTGCCGTCTCAGTGGTTGACGCTGATATAGGTGATCCCGACGATATTGTGCAGTGCATTTATTAGGCTTCTGCCATGCAATTGTGCAATACGATGCACAGATAAAGCGCAAGTGTCACTTTTTGAGCAGGCGGAATACTGGGCTGTGGCGCAACCCAGGCGTTAATGAGACGTTAAGACAAAAGAAAACGCCCGTTGCCTGGTGGCAGCGGGCGTCTTGGTGAGGCGATCGGCTTGGGAGGAAGCGAACCGCCCTGAGATCAGCGAAGATATTAGCGAACGGCGTCGCGAGCAACGCGCTGGATGTCGGCGCGGTCGATGCCGAGGTCGTGCAATTCGCGGTTGGTCATGCGGCCGAGTTCGGTCACGGTCTGACGATACTTGCGCCAGTTGTTGAAAGAGCGAGAAATGTTCATGTCGGTCCCCTTTCCGAGGGCTTGCGTCTGCCAGCTGCCGCCTATCGGCGCTGACCTCTATTTGATGAGCTGAATATATATTGCACTGCGAAGAGCTAACAGAGACAAGAATTCAACGCACATATGCAGCCGCTGCATTTCTCAAGCTGTAAATCGCACGATTTGGCCACGTTCTGGTCAATCAATAGGCAAAATGAGCAATCCAGCGGCGTCGGCGCGGATGAGCCGCCCTGCGGAGGATAAAACGAAGACGCCCACCGGATGCGCAATCCGATGGGCGTCCATACGTATGACCGGCAACTGGGAGGAGGATGTTGTCGGTCGATCGGGCTGTTTGGAAGGGAGGATAGATCCAAATCCCGATCATGTCGGCGGAAATCATATCCGAAGGCGTCCGGTAATCCGGTCCGGGTGCATCCCCGGTTGCGTGCATGCTCAATGACTTCGAGTGAAGAGTGCGATGCAATAGATCGGCAGTCTCCATGCGCAATATGCATGGCATGACGTAGCGTAAGTGCAAAGTCTTGCCGGGCGATTAACGGTAGCTTCGAAAGGTCTGTGCCGAAAGGGTCTGTGAAGGAAATAACAAGGAGCCGTTTCCTCAATCGTCAAACCACGTCTATAAGGTTGAAAATGAGGCGCGCCAGAGGGCAGTTTGCGCGCGATTTGCGGGGTAGGGCATGTATCGCGGACGTCTGGAGAGGGATTTGTCGCTGTGGGTCGGCAAGGGGTTGCTCACCGAGCAGACCGCCGATGCACTGCTCAAGGAATATGACGGGCGTCCGGCAAGCTTCAGCCTCGGCAATGTGCTGATGATCCTCGCCGCCATCCTGCTCGGCGCCGCCATTCTGCTGGTGGTTGCGTCCAATTGGGAAGCGATACCGCGTCTCGTCAGGATGTTCTTCATCCTCGCGCTTATCTGGTCGGTCCATCTCGGCGCCGGCGCGGCGCTGGTCCGCGGCCAGATCGCGGCTGCCAATGCGCTGCTGGTCATCGGCACGCTCTCCTTCGGCGGCGCCATCTCCCTGGTCGGGCAGATGTACCATCTCTCCGGGGATGAGCAGACTGTCATGTATCTCTGGTTCGCGATCGCCGTGGTATCCGCCGTCCTCTTCCGCTCGGGCGTGGTGTCGGGCGTTGCGGGCTTCCTCGCCTGGGGCAGTTTCGGCCTCTATCTCAGCGGCTCCGACATGCGCCTGATGACGCTCGATTCCTGGGCGGCGCCCGTGATGGCGGCAATCGTCGTCGCACTGGTGCGCTATACCGGCGCCGGTCGCGTTCGCCATCTGGCCTATCTGCTGCTGCTCGGCTGGCTCGCATGGCTCTACACTGTGAATTCCGACCTGTGGCTGGCGCTCGTCTATGTCATCGGCGGCATGGCGGTCTTCGTCCTGGTCAGCTTGCCGGTGGCACGCCTGTCTTCGCTGATCAGGGGGGCTGGCGCCGCACCTGCCTTCTATTCCTTCCTGCTTGCGGTCATCGGGCTGTTCCTGCTGCATGTCGAGCTCGATGCCAGCAAGTGGGTTCTCGCGCTTGGCGTCGTCACGCTCGCCGCCTCCGTGCTGGCGATCGCCCTGCAGGGTCGCGACAACGGCGCCGTCCGCTATCTCGCCTATGCGGTCTTCGCCGTCGAAATTCTCTACCTCGGCTCGGTAACGGTCGGTTCCATCCTCGGCACATCGGGGCTCTTCCTGTGCTCCGGCCTGTTCGTCGCCGCCGTGGCCTGGATCGTCATCCGCCTCGAGCGACGGTTTGCCGGCAAGGCCAGGGAGGTGGTCCAATGAGCATATTTTCCTTCAAGGGCTATTCGAAGCGCCGCTGCGTCACCGCCGCCGTCACCGTGGCGCTGCTGCAGACGGCGGTGCTTGGCTATATCGTCCAGAGCCGTGCATCTGTCCTGCGCCACGGAACGCAGGTGCTGCTGAAGACCGCGCCTGTCGATCCACGCGACTTCCTGCGCGGCGACTACGTGGTGCTGAACTACGACATTTCCTCCGTGCCCGTCTCCTCGATATCGGGCGCCATGCCGAAGGAGGCCGCCGAGCGCAGCCTCTGGGTGCGGTTGAAGCCGGGCGAGGGCGGTTTCTGGCAGATCGCCGAATCATCCTTCGACAAGCTCCCGCAGGTGGAAGGTTCCGCCGTGCTCCACACCCAGCCCTTCTATAGTTACGGCGAGACGTCCCAGGCCGAAACCATTCGCGTCGAATACGGCATCGAGCGCTATTACGTTCCTGAAGGTGCCGGACATGCGCTTGAAGACGCAAGGCGGGATGGCCAGGTGTCGATCGCCGCAAGCGTTGGCGCCAATGGCATAGCGCAGATCAAAAGCCTTCTGGTGGATGGCAAGCCGGCCTATGAGGAGCCGCTTTACTGAGTTTGACCCGCCGCAGGCGCAAGTCCGCGCGGTGGCGGCAAAAATCGCTGTCATTTGCCCTTCATTTTTCCTTTGCCTCCTCCAAATCGGGTGATATAGAGACGCCGCGCTCCGGAAGGCCTCATGTGCAGGCATATGCATGCGGTTTTTGAGAACGCGGGTATGGTGAAATTGGTAGACACGCCAGATTTAGGTTCTGGTGCCGCAAGGCGTGGGAGTTCAAGTCTCTCTACCCGCACCAAAGCTGGCTTGCAGGCGAGGGACCGGATTGGTGCCCCTCGATTGCCCGGAGCTTAGCGCCGTTCCGCTCACGCAGAACGAAGAAGAATTGAGAACAGGCCACGCCCGGCAACTCTTTCCGGCGTCGTGCTCATCGAAACGAACGGCGTCTGGGCACGGCCGCCACGAATTGAAGGTAGGAACACATGCAGGTTATCGAAACGCTCGCTGAAGGGCTGAAGCGCGAAATCAAGGTCGTCATCCCGGCCAAGGACATGGAAACCAAGATGAACGAGCGTCTTGCCGACGTGAAGGACAAGGTCCGGATCAACGGCTTCCGTCCGGGCAAGGTTCCTGCCGCTCACCTGAAGAAGGTCTACGGCAAGTCCATCATGGCCGACCTCGTCAACGAGATCGTCCGCGAACAGCCGACCTCGATTCTGGCCGAGCGCGGCGAAAAGTCCGCCACCCAGCCTGAAGTCGCGATGACCGAGGACAAGGACGAAGCAGAACTGATCCTGTCGGCTCAGAAGGATTTCGAGTTCACGCTCTCCTACGAAGTTCTGCCCCCGATCGAGCTGAAGTCCGTCAAGGGCGTCAAGATCACCCGCGAAGTCGTTGATATCTCCGACGAGGAAGTCAACGAGCAGGTTCTCAAGGTCGCCGAAAGCGCCCGTTCCTACGAGACCAAGAAGGGCAAGGCCGCAGACGGCGACCGCATCACCATGGACTACGTCGGCAAGGTCGACGGCGTTGCCTTCGACGGCGGCACCGATCAGGGCGCCGAACTGGTTCTCGGCTCCGGCCGCTTCATCCCGGGCTTCGAAGAACAGCTGGTCGGCACCAAGGCTGGCGACGAGAAGACCATCAACGTCACGTTCCCGGCTGACTACCCGGCCAAGAACCTCGCTGGCGCTGAAGCCACCTTCGACGTTACCGTCAAGGACGTTGCAGCTCCTGCCGACGTTGAAATCAACGACGAACTGGCCAAGAAGCTCGGTCTCGAATCGGCTGACCGTCTGAAGGAAATCGTTCGCGGCCAGATCGAATCGCAGTACGGCTCGATGACCCGCCAGAAGGTGAAGCGTCAGATCCTCGACCAGCTCGACGAGATGTACAAGTTCGAGACGCCGGCCTCGCTCGTCGACGCCGAGTACAACGGCATCTGGAACCAGGTCGCCAACGACCTCGCACAGTCCGGCAAGACCTTCGAAGACGAAGACACGACGGAAGAGCAGGCTCGCGAAGAGTACAAGAAGCTCGCTGAGCGCCGCGTCCGCCTCGGTCTCGTTCTCTCCGAAATCGGCGAAAAGGCCGGCGTCGAAGTGAGCGAAGACGAAATGCAGCGCGCCATCTACGAGCAGCTGCGTCAGTATCCTGGCCAGGAAAAGCAGATCCTCGAATTCTTCCGCAGCCAGCCGGGTGCAGCCGCTTCGATCCGCGCGCCGATCTTCGAAGAGAAGGTCATCGACCATCTGCTGACCGAACTCGACGTCACCGACAAGAAGGTCACCAAGGAAGAGCTGCTCGCCGAAGAAGAAGGCGAAGGCTCCGACAAGGAAGCCAAGAAGGCCGCCCCGAAGAAGAAGGCTGCTGCCAAGGCTGAAGCCGCCGAAGGCGAAGAAGCCGCTGCTCCGAAGAAGAAGGCCGCTCCGAAGAAGAAGGCTTCCGAGGAAGGCGCCGAGTAATCTCCGGCCCATCGATTTGACGAAGAACCCCGCCAAGTGCGGGGTTTTTCTTTTTTGAGGCCTCGCCGTCCCTCATTCCTGTCCTTGTGACAGGAATCCAGCCACGGCGCGTCTGCGCCGTGAAAAGACTCTTTCCGCCCAAGGACTTGGGCTTGCTGGATTCCTGTGACAAGCACAGGAATGAGGGTCGGTGAGGGTGCTTGCGCTGTCAGAAGGGCCGATCTCAGACCGCCCGATGCGCGTGCGTCAGCTCGTTGACCTTCTTGACATGCGAGACCGCCGCCTGTCCGCCCGCCGTCTTGGTGAAGAGTTCCAGCGTCTCGTCCTCATGGTCACCAACCGGTGTCAACGCCTGATCCATGTAGCTCTTGGCGCTCTTATCGCGAGATATGAGGAAGGCCGTGATCGCCAGCCGCGCGATGGTGCCGCCGAGCTTCAGATGTTTGGCGACCGTCTCGCCAACGAAGCGCGGCCAGAACAGAAGCGCGCTCTCGCGTGGCATGTCCGGTCGCCGCTCCGACGGATGTTTCAGGCGCAGAACGCCGCTTTGCAGCGGATGCACGTTTTCGAGTGGTACCGTCGTTGCGAACGACACCAGCATCTTCACCAGGCTTGCGACCGGCACGCCGGTGGCGAATGCCCGGCGCAGCAGCGTCTTCATATGCGCACGCGAATAGTAGAGCGACCAGGCTTCCTGATAGATGCTCTCCCACTCCTGCTTGCTCATCTTCTGATGCTCGGTGCAGACATGCTCGACATCGTAGATGTTGAGATCCGGATCCATCGCCACACCCTTGCGGAACAGCGTCTGGTGATCTTCCGATCCGGGCAGCGGGGTCAGCACGAAGAACTCGATCACGTCGAGCGGCAGTTCATGCTGGATGATCGCGATATCGCGGCGGATGGTATCAGGCGTATCGGCCGGGAAGCCGAGGATATAGCCCGCCAGCGTCATGATGCCCTGCGCCTTCCAGGCGAGCAGCATCTTGCGGTATTCGGTGATCTTGTTCTGGTTCTTCTTCGCCGCCGTCAGGTTGTCGGGATTGACGTTCTCCAGCCCGATGAACACACGGGTGACCCCGGCGCGCTTCGACTTCTCGATGAAGTTCGGAATCTTGTGGCACAGCGTATCGACCTGGATCATCAGGCCGAGCGGAATGCCATCCCTCTCACGCAGTTCGATCAGCCGATCGAAGATCGCTTCCCAATCCTTGTTGCGGGCGAAGTTGTCGTCGGTGATGAAGAATTTGTGGATGCCCTGCGCCCAGTTCATCCGCACCAAGTTCTCGACATCGTCGGCGGTGCGGAAGCGCGATTTGCGGCCCTGCACGTTGATGATCGTGCAGAAGGAACACTGGTAGGGACAGCCGCGCCCGGCATCGAAGCTGGTGCTGAGGCCCAGCGTCTGCGCGACATTGGCTTTCGGGAGGAACGGAACGGCCGCCCCTTCGATGCTCGGGAGATCGTTCATGAAGTTGTAGAGCGGTTGAAGCGTCCCCGACGCCGCGTCCTGCAGCACCTTGTCCAGCCGTCCTTCGACCTCGCCGGCGAACATCGAGATGCCCATCTCGCGGCAGGCATCGAGCCCCACCGCGTGGCCATCTAGCATCGAGAGGCAGCCGGAAACGTGGAAGCCGCCCATCGCCACCGGAATGCCGGCGTCGCGGAACGGGCGAGCGATATCGAGCGCGCGCGGATACTGGTTCGACTGCACGCCAACCAACGCCACCAATCCGAAATTGTCGTTGGCCCTCAGTTGCGCGAGCAGGGCAGGAATGTTCACGCGCGTGTTGGTCTCGTCGATCACGGTGATCGATATCCCGACATCGGGGCCGAGGACGCGCCGCGCCGCGCAGTCGGCGGCGATGCCGTAGAGCGCGGCCAGCGAGTTGGACGGAATCATGGCCCGCCACCAGCGGATCACATAGCCGTCATCGTCATAGTGCGACGGCTTGATGAGGATGAGCTGGAAATTCCGGTCTGTCGTCTCGGATAAATCGCGCACGGTCACTCGCTGTTCAAGAGAGCCCCCCAATGACGGGAACGCTATCAGACACAGCCGATTATACAAGCAGAGCTTTACGAGGGGATTTGGTACACGTTTTATTCGCCACCGCGCTGACCGCAAGCGGCGAATATCCTCCTGATTTCACTGGCGTAATGGGCAGGCGGCGTCAGTGTGCCGCATGCCGATGACCTGCTCAGAGTTCCGACTTGATGTCGCCCATCCGGTTCCAGGCATCGAGGCCGGCGATCTTGTAGGCTTCGGCGAGAGTCGGATAGTTGAACGTGTTCTCCACGAAATACTCGACCGTGCCCTTGAGGTTCAGCACCGCTTGGCCGATATGGACCAGCTCGGTGGCGCCTTCGCCGACGATGTGGACGCCGAGCAGGCGGCGCGTCTTGAGCGAGAAGATCAGCTTCAGAAGGCCGGTGTCGAGGCCCATGATATGGCCGCGCGAGGTCTCGCGGAAACGGGCGATGCCGCACTCGTAGGCGATGCCGCGTTCCTTCATTTCCTCTTCGGTCAGCCCGCAGGTGGAAATCTCCGGCACGGCGTAGATGCCGTAGGGGAAGTATTTCGGCGGCTCCTTGGCAACCGCGCCGACGGCGACGCGCGCGGCAATGCGGCCCTGTTCCATCGAGGTCGATGCGAGGCTGGGGAAGCCGACGACATCGCCGGCGGCATAGATGCCGGGCACGGAAGTCTCGAAGGTCTCGGGGTTGACCTTCAGGCGGCCGCGGCTGTCGGCCTCAAGGCCTGCAGCCTTCAGGTTCAGCGCATCGGTGGCGCCCATGCGGCCGGCGGCGAAGAGAACCATGTCTGTCACCAGGCGGCGACCATTGTCGAGGATCAGCTCGACCTTGCCGTCGTCGAGCTTGGTCACCTTGTCCGCCTTGGTGCCGAGCATGATCTTCATGTTGCGGTCGCGAAGCTGATAGGTGAAGTCCTCGACGATTTCCTTGTCGATGAAGTCGAGCATGGTCGACTTCGGATCGATCAGCGTGACGGCGGTGTCGAGCGCGCTGAAGATCGTCGCGTATTCGATGCCGATGACGCCGGCGCCGATGACCACCATGGAGCGCGGCAGTTCCTCGATCTCGAGCAACTCGTCGCTGTCGAGCACCGTCTTGTGGTCGAAGGGGATATAGTCGGGACGGAACGGCTTGGTGCCGACTGCAAGCAGGATGCTGGAAGCCGTTACCCGCATGACTTCGCCGTCGTCCTTGACGATCTCCAGCGTCGAGGCATCGACGAAGCTCGCCTTGCCGCGCAGGTGCTGCACGCGGTTGCGGGCGAACTGGTGCTCGAGCACCTCGACTTCGTGGTCGAGCGTGATCAGCAGGCGGCGACGCAGGTCTTCGGCGCTGATCTCCTGCTTCACGCGGTAGGCCTTGCCGTAGAAGCCGCGCTCGCGCCAGCCGGACAGATTGAGCGCTGTTTCGCGCAACGTCTTCGAGGGGATGGTGCCGGTATGGACGGAGACGCCGCCGACCCGCTTGCCCTGTTCGATGACCAGCACCTTCTTGCCGAGCTTGGCGGCCTGAATGGCACCGCGGCGACCGGCCGGGCCGCTCCCCACAACAACGAGATCGTATTGAAACATGGAAGCTGGCCCCGGTTGGAAAGCTGGAATCATATTGCGACGCAAAATGGCGCGTTCACAGGTATCCGGTCAATGTTGCAGATTGATTTACGGCCGAATATTAGGAATGAGCGAGAGTAAATAAGGGTACGTCTCGCGAGCAGGGAAAATCTCGCCACCCCCTCAGATCAGCCGCAACCCCTTCAGGCTGGCATGCCCGTCCTTGCCGATGATGATGTGGTCGTGGACGGTGATGCCGAGCGGCTTGGCGGTATCGATGATCATCTTGGTCATGTCGATATCGGCGCGCGACGGGGTCGGGTCGCCGGAGGGGTGATTGTGGACGAGGATGATCGCGGTGGCGGACAGCTCCAGCGCGCGGCGCACCACCTCGCGCGGATAGACAGGCGTATGGTCGACGGTTCCCAGCCCCTGGACCTCGTCGGCGATGAGCGCGTTGCGCTTGTCGAGGAACAGGATGCGGAACTGCTCGCGCGTCTCATGCGCCATGGCGGCGTGGCAGTATTCGATGACCGACGACCAGGACGACAGCACCTGCTTGCCGCGCAGCTCGCTCTTCAGCGTCCGGTGGGCGATCGTCGAGATCAGCTTCAGATCGAGCGCCACCGCCTCGCCGACGCCCTTGACCTCCTGCAGCAAGGCGATTGGCGCGCCGAACACGGCGGCGAGCGAGCCGAAGCGGTCGAGCAGCGCCTTGGCGATCGGCTTCGTATCGCGGCGCGGGATTAGCCGGAACAGCATCAGCTCCAGCATCTCGTAATCGGCAAGCGCCGTATCGCCATGATCGCGAAAGCGCTGACGCAGCCGCTCGCGGTGACCGTGGTAATGCTCTTCCTTTGCGGGGGGAGGCCTCATCGTTGCCGGCTTGCCGGCCTGCTCGGCAAAGAAGGACCGCTCGTCCATGCCATCGTCCTCGTCCACCGCGAAAGGCAGTTGCAGGTCTTCGGAATGGGGAACCGGTCCTTTTGCCATCAGCGGCTCATTTCGAAAGAGGTGGCAGGCCCGGGCGGTCGAGACCGCCGGGCGACAGCGTGAAGATCTCGCAGCCATCGGCGGTGACGCCGACCGTATGCTCGTATTGCGCAGAGAGCGACCGGTCGCGCGTGACGGCGGTCCAGCCATCGGCCAGCACCTTCACATGCGGGCGGCCGAGATTGATCATCGGCTCGATGGTGAAAATCATGCCCTCGCGCAGTTCCGGCCCTTCGCTGGCACGGCCGTAATGCAGGATGTTGGGGCTGTCGTGGAACAGCGCGCCGACGCCATGGCCGCAGAAATCGCGCACGACCGAGCAGCGCTCGGCCTCGGCATAGGTCTGGATCGCCTCGCCGATGGCGCCGGTGCGCGCACCCGGGCGCACGGCGGCGATGCCACGCATCAAGGATTCATAGGTGACCTCGAGCAGCCGCTCGGCCGCCCGCTTGACCGACCCCACCGTATACATCCGGCTGGAATCGCCATGCCAGCCATCGACCACATAGGTGACGTCGATATTGACGATATCGCCCTCACGCAGCGGCTTGGCATCAGGAATGCCGTGGCACACGACATGGTTGATCGAGGTGCAGGTGGACTTGGTATAGCCGCGATAGTTCAGCGTCGCCGGCACCGCGCCGTTCTCAAGCCCGAAATCGAACACGAAGCGATCGATCGCATCCGTCGTCACCCCCGGCTTGACGATATCGGCGAGCGCATCGAGGCACCGGGCGGTGACCTGGCATGCCTTGCGCATACCGGCGAAAGCCTCGGCGTCGTAGAGCCGGATGGCGCCGGTGTTCTTCGATGGCGCGGAGGAGGCTTCGATGTAGTTTACCATTGCAGTGCCTTAGCGGAAATTGTCGTCATCTATAATGCAGCAGCTATGCCGGTTTCGTCCATTGCGATCAATGGGGGAGGTGCATTTATGGGCGCGAACCGCGCCCGCAAACGCGTCCGGCCGCTTTATCGCATCAAGCATATGCCACGGGCGCATAGTGGGGAAAACAAAAACGGCGCCCCCTGCGGAGCGCCGTCTCTCATCACTGCCGAAGCAGCGACAGAATTAGTTGGCCGAGATGTTGACGGCCTTCGGGCCCTTGCCCATGCGATCCGGCTCGGTGTCGAAGGTAACCTGCTGGCCTTCGCGGAGCGACTGGATGCCGGAAGCCTGGAGAGCGGAGATGTGAACGAACACGTCCTTCGCACCGCCGTCAGGCGTGATGAAACCAAAACCCTTGTCCTGGTTGAAGAATTTTACGATGCCTTTGGTGGCCATTGGGATAGGTCCTTTTCCCTGTAGTCTGTCTGGTATCCACCCCCCCGAAAGGAAATGGACGGCTTTCACTTTCGCGCCCCCTCATCTTAACTCAGCGCGCGAAGGGTCAGTCGAGTAGTTCACGAACGGGGAAAGAACGTCTACGCACGTGAGGTCCCCCCACGCCACCCTCCCGCAAGGGAAGGCTCAGCCACATCAGTCCAGTCACCGGCATGCAAATGCCCGAGTGCTTAATTGGTGCCAGCAAACGGAGCAAAATGCAAGCGTCATTATTCTGACACCGCCGGCTCTAAAGCGGGAATGGCCAAAGATTCAAACACTTGACGAATGGTAACGCCGAGCCCGTAGCGCTGACCCATTGCTGGAATGCGTACCGGAACGGCACGCCAACACGCCAATTTCGTGCGAATGCCCAACTGTTGGGCGACTGCCCGGTAAACGCGAGTAAGAATCCCGGTTAAGGCGAGTGGGATCAGCGCGCGGCGGCTGCACCGAGCTTGTGCTGCACCATGTCGACACTCCCACGCACATAGGAAACCACAGGCTTGCCGGCGGCATCGGAGACGGCATAGGCAATGATCGTCACGTCTTCCTCGTAGGTCGAGACGTAGAGCACCTGTCCCGGATTGACGTAGATCGTGTGATTGTGGGTGTTCTTGAAGCCGACAAATGCCATGAAACTCTCCTACCTGTCTCGCGTCGGCACCTATCGCACGCGGCGGTTGACGCAAGTTTAACGCGATGTGGGTGGCTGTGATGGGGAGGCGAGGGCGGCGGTTGCGTCGGGGGTAGCGAAGGCTCTGGATGGCGGCGCGCTCGCGGCGACCAGCGCAAGCGTTTCGTCGAGGCAGGCGAGCGCGCTGGCGTTTTCGGCGAGGCAAGCGCGGGCGATCTGGGCGGCTGCCGGCCAGTCCTCGTCGCTGTCGTTCAGCCAGTGATGCAGCATGGCGCTGTCGCCGGCCATGGCATCGATGTAGAGACTGAAGGCGTGGGCGAGCAGCGCGAAATAGGCTGTGTTCTGTTCGGCCGTAAGGTTGATCTTGCACACCGGCAGACGGCCGATGCCGCGGACCCGCAGGCAATGGCGGGCGCGACGGCAGTGGCGCACGCCGCACAGCGCGACCGGCAGGCCCAGCATCTCCGATGTGCCCGCCATCAGCGCGGCGGTGGCCTCCATGCCGATCGCCTCATCCATCGCGGTCATCGGCAGGTCGTAATCGGGAAGGCGCTTCTGTCTCTCCGGCATGTCATGCTCCCTCGCTTGACCGCGCGGCTTTGCCTTCACGCGGCTGGTTTCACCCGTGGCTTGACGTCTTGCTGGTTTCGCCGGCCCCTTGAGGACGGCAGTTCGGACGGGGCGCTGGAATTCGCCTCGATAGAGCAAAAGTAATATGGCGCTTCCCAGCGCCCCGTTCGGCGGCTTTTTATCCGCAACTCCGGTCTCTCTGTCTTCCCGTCATTGGCGACGGGACCGTGTGTGCCGCACAGGCACGTCCGGAGCGAAACTCGAGGCGCGTTTTACCAACGGAGGCCCCGCCGTCTCCAGAGGGAGACCATTTTCTGCGGACCC
>UBVW01000070.1:0-23435 GCA_900469085.1 Hyphomicrobiales bacterium
GGGGTGGCCTACGCGCTTACCGTTTTTCGAAGATGTCATCGGTTCTTCCTAGATTTCCATCAGCTTTTTCAGCGCTTCGAGATCGCGCGCGACATGCGCTGCGTCAGCCTCGAACTGCTCGTCGGTCATGTCAGGCAGGCGCAGCAAGGTGAACATGACCTCGCAGCCGTCGCCGTTGGTGATGATCCTGAGCGCGTTGTAGACGCGCAAACCGTTCGCGATCGTGACGGTGTGGTCGAGAACGCCGAATTCGTTATGAGGGGCGAAGCTCACGCGGACCGTGCCGAGGACGCCCTTGGCGATCCAGTCGTCGCCACTTTTCTCGAGGCCGGACGCGAGGCCCGAAGCCCAGAGCGGCATGTTTTCAGGTGCGCCGGCAAAAGCCCAGACGTCACGCCAGTTTCTCTCGATCGACCGGTGAATGATTCTTGCAGGCAGTGTCGCCATCGCTTGTTCCTCCTTCATTTCCTCGGGCGGCTTAACGTCGCATGCCGATCGGGTACCGTCATCGCTCGGATACTATCGGCATTAGAATTGCCGACTGCAGGGCCTAGGCGGCAATATGGTTCACTTCGCGCCGGACGCAATACGCGACCGATCCAAGGCGAATCGAACTTGCCGTATGAGCCAGAGAGTGCCACAACACCGGTCCAATTTGACGAACTGGAGAGTTATCGTGGAAAAGGCAGAAATCGGGCTGATCGGCCTTGCGGTCATGGGTTCCAACCTGGCGCTGAACATTGCGGAAAAGGGTAACAAGATTGCGGTGTTCAACCGCACGCCGGACAAGACCGATGAATTCTACGAGAGCGCCGGCGATCTGAAGAAGCAGATCATTCCGTGCAAGACGATCGAGGAATTCGTCGAGGCGATCCGCCCGCCGCGTCCGATCATCATCATGATCAAGGCCGGCGAGCCTGTCGACCAGCAGATGGAGCTGCTGCGTCCGCATCTCTCCAAGGGCGACATCATGATCGATGCCGGCAACGCCAATTTCCGCGACACGATCGCCCGCTTCGACCGTCTCAAGGACACCGAGCTGACCTTCATCGGCATGGGCGTGTCCGGCGGCGAGGAAGGTGCCCGTCATGGTCCGTCGATCATGGTCGGCGGCACGGAAGAGAGCTGGAAGCGCGTCGAGCCGGTTCTGACCTCGATCGCCGCCAAGTACAAGGGCGACCCCTGCGTCGCCTGGCTCGGCAATGACGGCGCCGGCCACTTCGTCAAGACCATCCACAACGGCATCGAATATGCCGACATGCAGATGATCGCCGAAATCTACGGCATCCTGCGTGACGGTCTCGGCAAGTCCGCCAAGGACATCTCCGGCATCTTCGGCGAGTGGAACAAGGGCCGCCTGAACTCCTACCTGATCGAGATCTCCGAGAAGGTTCTGGCCGCGACCGACCCGATCTCCGGCGGTGCGATGGTCGACATGATCCTCGACAAGGCCGGCCAGAAGGGCACCGGCAAGTGGTCGGCGATCGAGGCGCAGAACATGGGCATCCCGGCAACGGCGATCGAAGCGGCTGTTGCTGCCCGCAGCCTGTCGTCGATGAAGACCGAGCGCGAAGCCGCCGAGAAGATCTTCGGCAAGCCGGAATACAACTTCCCGGTCGCCTATGGCCCCGATCTCAATAAGGATCTGGAACTGGCCCTGTTCGCCGCCAAAATCGGCGCCTATGCGCAGGGCTTCGCGGTGATGGCGGAAGCGTCGCGCGAGTTCAAGTGGTCGCTGCCGATGCCGGTTATCGCCAAGATCTGGCGCGACGGCTGCATCATCCGCTCGCAGTTCCTCGACGAGATCACGTCTGCCTTCACCAAGGCGCCGGATGCGGCCAACCTGATCGTGACGCCGGCCTTCTCCGACATGGTCAAGCAGTCGCTGCCGGCGCTTCGCCGCGTCGTCGGTGCGGCCCTTCAGGCCGGCCTGCCGGTTCCGGCGCTGACCTCGGCGCTCACCTACGTCGACGCCTACCGCCAGGGTCGCGGCACCGCCAACCTGATCCAGGCACAGCGCGACTTCTTCGGCGCCCACGGCTTCGATCGCCTCGACGGCAAGGACTTCCACCACGGCCCATGGGGCAGCGGTGCGGCGACGTTCTGAGAGTGCTGACTGAATAAGGAAAAGCCCGGTTTCGACCGGGCTTTTCTGTTTGATGGGGGATACAGCGCTGTCTGTGTCACGCCTTCCACACTGGTTGGCTGATGCTCTGCAGCAGTTCCGGCTCGACGCCGTCGATGCGGGCGATCACCGCCTTGGCCATTTCACGGCCCGCGTGGCGGAAATCCTCACGGGCGGTGATGATCTCGGGCCGGATCCAGTTGAGGATCGGCGTCGATTCCTTCGTCGCCATGTCGATATCCACGCCAAGCCGCTTCCCGGCCGCTTCGATTCCGGCGTTGACCGCGATGGCCGCACTTCCGGCGGAACAGACGATGCCGTCAGGGGCATTGTTCGAGCGCATCAGCGCCTCGATCGCATTGCGGATTTCGTCCAGCGGCGTATCGATGGTGACGCGCAGCGGCACTTCCTCGGCGCCGTAGTCGTGCAGTCCGGTCTGGAAGCCGATCCGGGTGTGCGTGTAATAGGTGAGCTTGCTCGGGGGCTGGAGGAGGGCGATGCGCTTGCGGCCAAGCGCAACGAGCTTCTCGACCGCCTGGTGGGCGAATGCCTCGTTGTCGAAGTCGTGGAACGGGTGCGTTAGCCCGGCATCGGTGCGCCCGTGCGTGGCAAACGGCATGTTGCGCTCGCTGAGCAGGCGCACGCGGGGATCGTCCGGCTCGATGCGGGAGATGATGACGCCGTCGGCCGAGCCTGTCTCCAGAATGTAGCGGACGGGCAGCATCGGGTCCTTGCTGTGCGAATGCGGCGTGACGACGATGTGGTAGGGTGTGCCGGTCAGAACTTCCGAGATGCCGAAGACCAGCTGGCTCGAAAAGCCCATGATCTCCTCGTCGATGCTGAGCACGAGCGCGATGACGTTGGTCTTGCCGGTTCTCAGACGCACGCCGGCGCGGTTCGGCTGATAGCCGAGCTGGCTCGCCACCATCCGCACGCGTTCCTTGGTCTCAGCGCCAATGTCGGGCGCATCCTTCAAGGCTCTGGAAACCGTTGTGATGCCGAGGCCCGTCATGAAGGCAATCGTCTTCAGTGTCGGTCTCTCCCGAGATGCCTCGGTCACCGTCGCCCCGAAATTCGCTTTGTTTTTCATCCCTCTAGGCCGTCCTACGCGATTTGGTTCGCTTATAGATGCTTTTCGCAGCGCTGTAAGCATGAATGCAGCAAACGTCGTTCACTCCCACGGGCATTAAAATCTGTAACGTTACAGTAGAATTGTCGAGCGGTTTTTCAGGCGTTTGCGATGCAACCACTGCTGCTGGTTGAACATGCCATTTGTGCCACATTTTTCTGCACTTGCGAACAATAATAGGCGGTCATCTCACGATACCAGTATAATAAAGCGAGTTATAACATATGTTTATTTATAGTTCGCACCTGCACATCGCTTGAGCTCGGTGCTCATCAAGTGCTCACGATTACGGTCTCACTTACAGGCAAAGGTAGCAAACCGCGGCCGAAAAGAAAATTTTGGCATGCGACGGTTGCGCGGCAATATCGATTGAACTAAGTTTTTCCGGCAACGTTTCAGTGAGGGAGGAGAACTCATGAATATTCGTTTGATGGCGGCAGCGCTGTGCGCATCCGTCGCCTTGCCGCTTGGTGCGGCACACGCCACCGATCTTGAAGTCACGCACTGGTGGACATCCGGTGGCGAAGCCGCGGCCGTCGCGGAACTCGCCAAGGCGTTCGACGCCACCGGCAATAAGTGGGTTGACGGTGCCATCGCCGGTTCCGGCGGCACGGCGCGTCCGATCATGGTCAGCCGCATCACCGGCGGCGACCCGATGGGCGCCACCCAGTTCAACCATGGCCGCCAGGCCGAGGAACTGGTGCAGTCCGGCCTGATGCGCGACCTGACCGATGTCGCCACCGCCGAGCATTGGAAGGACGTCATCCGTCCGGCCAGCCTGCTGGACTCTTGCACGATCGACGGCAAGATCTATTGCGCGCCCGTCAACATCCACTCCTGGCAGTGGTTGTGGCTCTCGAACGCCGCCTTCAAGAAGGCCGGCGTAGACGTGCCGAAGAACTGGGATGAGTTCGTCGCCGCGGCACCGGCACTTGAAAAGGCCGGTATCGTGCCGCTCGCCGTCGGTGGTCAGCCGTGGCAGGCAGCAGGCGCCTTCGATACGCTGATGGTGGCGATCGCCGGCAAGGACACGTTCAACAAGGTGTTCAAGGACAAGGACGCCGAAGCGGCTGCCGGTCCCGAGATCGCCAAGGTCTTCAAGGCTGCAGACGACGCCCGCAAGATGTCCAAGGGCAGCAACGTCCAGGATTGGAACCAGGCAACCAACCTGGTCATCACAGGCAAGGCCGGCGGCCAGATCATGGGTGACTGGGCGCAGGGTGAGTTCGCACTCGCAGGCCAGAAGGCCGGCACGGATTACACCTGCCTTCCGGGCCTCGGCGTGAACGAGATCATCTCCACCGGTGGTGATGCGTTCTACTTCCCGCTGCTCAAGGATGAAGCCAAGTCGAAGGCGCAGGACGTTCTCGCCAAGACCTTGCTCGATCCGAAGACGCAGGTTGCCTTCAACCTCAAGAAGGGTTCGCTGCCGGTGCGCGGTGACGTCGATCTCGCGGCCGCCAACGACTGCATGAAGAAGGGTCTCGACATCCTTGCCAAGGGCAACGTGATCGAAGGCACCGACCAGCTGCTTTCGGCCGACAGCCAGAAGCAGAAGGAAGACCTCTTCTCGGAGTTCTTCGCCAACGCCTCTATGACGCCTGAAGACGCACAGAAGCGCTTCGCTGAAATCATCGGCTCCGCCGACTGATCGACTGCGCGTGCTGTCGTGGTCCGGCTCGCCGCCCAGGAACGGCGAGCCGGGTCTGCCCGGGCCCTCAGGTGCGGGCAAGCGGCGGCATATTTCCCGCAAGCCGGTCGCCGGAGGGGCGGTCGCTTGCGAGGAAAGGCAGGAGACGGGTACGCAACCATGATCGGTTGCGGGTCCGGTTCAAAGAAGCAATTGCGTTTCAGGAGGAGACACAATGACGGGTCAAGCGAAAGCCGGCCGGCCAAATCAGTTGCTGCGCAATCTGAATTCCAAAATTGCATCCATCCCGATGATCCTTACCGCCGTCGTCATCTTTCTCGGCGGTACGCTCTGGACGGTGTTTTATTCCTTCACCAACTCGAAGCTCCTGCCAAGGATGAGCTTCGTTGGTTTCGACCAATACAAGCGGCTCTGGGCCGCACCGCGGTGGATCGTTTCCATCGAGAACCTCGCCCTTTATGGCGTCTTTTCCCTGATCTTCAGCCTGGTGATCGGCTTTACGCTGGCGGCGCTGATGGATCAGAAGATCCGGTTCGAGAATGCGTTCCGGACGATCTTTCTCTATCCCTTCGCGCTGTCCTTCATCGTCACCGGCCTCGTATGGCAGTGGGTGCTCAACCCGGAATTCGGCGTGCAGTCGGTGGTGCGTTCGCTCGGCTGGACGAGCTTCACCTTCGACCCGCTCTATACGCCGAGCATCGTCATCTACGGCGTGCTGATCGCAGCCCTATGGCAGGGAACGGGTCTCGTCATGTGCCTGATGCTCGCCGGCCTGCGCGGGATCGACGAGGACATCTGGAAGGCGTCGCGCGTCGACGGCATTCCGATGTGGAAGACTTACCTCTTCATCGTCATCCCGATGATGCGGCCTGTCTTCATCACCACGCTTGTGATCATCGCCTCTGGCATCGTCAAGGTCTACGACCTCGTCGTGGCGCAGACGTCGGGCGGTCCCGGCATCTCGTCGGAAGTGCCGGCCAAGTATGTCTACGACTACATGTTCCAGGCGCAGAACCTGGGGCAGGGCTTCGCCGCCTCGACCATGATGCTGATCACGGTAGCGATCATCATCATCCCGTGGGCCTATCTGGAATTCGGAGGGCGTAAGCGTGCCTGATACCATCGCTCTCAACACATCCGCCACGCCGGCAAAGTCCTTCAGCGGTCCGAACGGCGCAAAGCCGAAACGGGTGCTGTCGCCGCGCAACATCATGCTCTACGGCACGCTGTTCGTCGCCGCCGCCTATTACCTGCTGCCGCTCTATGTGATGATTGTCACGTCGCTGAAGGGCATGCCCGAAATCCGCATGGGCAACATCTTCTCGCCGCCGCTGGAAATCACCTTCGAGCCGTGGGTGAAGGCCTGGGCGACGGCTTGCACGGGCCTCAACTGCGACGGCCTTTCGCGCGGGTTCTGGAATTCGGTCAGGATCACCGTGCCGTCCGTCATCGTCTCGATCGCGATCGCCTCGGTGAACGGCTACGCGCTCGCCAACTGGCGCTTCAAGGGGTCGGAACTGTTCTTCTCGATCCTCGTCATCGGTGCGTTCATTCCCTACCAGGTGATGATCTACCCGATCGTCATCGTGCTGCGCGAGCTCGGTATCTACGGGACGCTGACCGGCCTGATCATCGTGCACTCGATCTTCGGCATGCCGATCCTGACGCTCTTGTTCCGCAACTATTTTGCATCGCTGCCGCAGGAGCTGTTCAAGGCAGCCCGCGTCGACGGCGCCGGCTTCTGGCAGATCTTCCTGAAGATCATGGTGCCGATGTCGCTGCCGATCTTCGTCGTCGCCATGATCCTGCAGGTCACGGGTATCTGGAACGACTTCCTGTTCGGCGTCGTCTTCACCCGGCCGGAATACTATCCGATAACCGTGCAGCTCAACAACATCGTCAATTCCGTCCAGGGCGTGAAGGAATACAACGTCAACATGGCCGCCACGATCCTCACGGGTCTGGTGCCGCTGGTTGTGTATTTCGTGTCGGGACGACTGTTCGTCCGCGGCATCGCCGCCGGCGCAGTGAAAGGCTGATCCATGACATCATCCATGAATTCGAGCGTCTCCATCAAAGACCTTTCGCTCAACTTCGGCGCCGTCAACGTGCTGAAGGACCTGAACCTCGAGATCAATGACGGCGAGTTCCTCGTGCTGCTCGGCTCGTCGGGCTGCGGCAAGTCGACCCTGCTCAACTGCATCGCCGGCCTGCTCGACATCAGCGAGGGGCAGATCTTCATCAAGGGCAAGAACGTCACCTGGGAAGAGCCCAAGGACCGCGGCATCGGCATGGTGTTCCAGTCCTACGCGCTCTACCCGCAGATGACTGTGGAGAAGAACCTCTCCTTCGGGCTCAAGGTCGCCAAGATCCCGCAGGTCGATATCGACAAGCGCGTGGCGCGGGCCTCCGAAATCCTGCAGATCGAGCCGCTCCTGAAGCGCAAGCCGGCGGAACTTTCCGGCGGCCAACGGCAGCGCGTGGCGATCGGCCGTGCCCTGGTGCGCGATGTCGACGTGTTCCTGTTCGACGAGCCGCTCTCGAACCTCGACGCCAAGCTTCGCTCGGAACTGCGCGTCGAGATCAAGCGGCTGCACCAGTCGCTGAAGAACACGATGATCTACGTCACCCATGACCAGATCGAGGCGCTGACGCTCGCCGACCGCATCGCCATCATGAAGAACGGCGTCATCCAGCAGCTCGCCGACCCGACGACGATCTACAACAGGCCGAAGAGCCTTTTCGTCGCCGGCTTCATCGGCTCGCCGTCGATGAATTTCCTGAAGGGCGAGATCGCCAAGCGGGGCGAGGCCACCGTGTTCACCGCCAACGGCGTCGATTTCAACGTCGATGCCTACGAGGCGGCAGCACCGTTGCAGCCGGGCCGGAAGGTGACGCTCGGGGTGCGGCCGGAGCATATCAAGGTCAACGAAAACCTCGGCGCCGAGGTTCACGACGCGACCGTCGATATCGAGGAGCCGATGGGCGCCGACAACCTTCTGTGGTTGAAGCATGCCGGGCATACGCTTTCGGTGCGCATCAACGGCTCGCGCCGCTTCAGCCCGGGTACCGCAGTCCGGCTCGGCTTCGACATGTCGCTGGCGTCGATCTTCGATGCCGAGACGGAACTACGCCTTTAGACCTCACGCTGCGGGCGGAGCGTCACGGTCACGCTGCTCCGCCCGTTCTTCCAATCGGCCCACGTGGCCAACCATATTCGGTCGCAGCCCGGCAACGGGTTCTCCCAAGAGCGGCCTGATCGGGACAGTGCTATGACATCCATGCCCATCAACGGGTTCAACCTCGACCTCTCAGGCTCGTGGAAGCTCACCTCCACGGATGGTGAAATTACCGCGCCGATCAAGCTTCCGGGCGATGTGCATTCGGCGCTGCATGCCGCCAAGCTCATTCCCGATCCCTATTTCGGCCGCAACGAGGAGGTCGTGCAATGGGTGGCGCACAGGGACTGGGCGCTGGAACGCAGCTTCAACGTCGCCGAGCCTGATGGCGACTGGTATCTCGACGTCGATTATCTCGACACCGTCGCCGCCGTCTTCATCAACGGTTCGCCGGCGCTGGTCGCCGACAACAGCTTCCGGCGCTATCGGCCTGATGTCGGCAGCCTGCTCAAGACTGGCGACAACGTCATCCGGATCATCCTGCATTCGAGCATCGCCGCCGGTGCCGACCGGCAGGACAAGCAGCCTTTCTACATTCCCTATTCGACCGGCAATTCGCCGATCCCCAACGGCAACATGCTGCGCAAGCCGCAATGCCATTTCGGCTGGGACTGGAACATCGCGATTGCACCGCTCGGGCTCTACGGCACGATCGCGCTGCGCAAGCTCGAGACCGCGCGCATCGAGCACGTCACGACGCGGCAGGTGCACAATGCCGATGGTTCCGTCGATCTGCACGTCGCGGCAACGCTGTTTTCCAAGAACCCGGGCATCGTGCCGGTGCATTTTTCGCTCGATGGCGAGCGGGTGCGGCTTGATGTCGGCGTCGGTACCGGCGAGACCGTGGTCAACCACGTGTTCGAGATCGACAAGCCGCGGCTCTGGTGGCCATCAGGGAGCGGCGAGCAGGCGCTCTATGGGCTGACCGTCGATCTGCCTTCCGATGCCGTCACCAAGCAGATCGGTCTTCGCACCGTCGAGCTGATCACCACGCCCGACGCATCGGGCGCGCGGTTCGCGCTGAAGGTCAACGGCCGCGAAATCTTCTGCCGCGGCGCCAACTGGATTCCGGCCGATGCGCTGTTTTCGCTGTCGTCGCCCGAGAAGACCGAGGACCTGCTGCAATCGGCCAAGTCGGCCAACATGAACATGATCCGCGTCTGGGGCGGCGGGTTCTATGAGCACGAGCATTTCTACGATCTGTGCGACCGGCTCGGCCTGATGGTCTGGCAGGACTTCATGTTCGCCTGCAACCTCTATCCATCGACGGAAGACTTCCTCGACAACGTGGCGCTCGAGGTCGATTACCAGGTCCGCCGCCTGAACTCGCATCCGTCGATCGCGCTGTGGTGCGGCGACAACGAGCTTGTGGGGGCACTCACCTGGTTCGAGGAATCGCGCAAGGACCGCGACCGCTATCTCGTCTCCTACGATCGTCTCAACCGGGTGATCGAGCAGGCGATGAAGAAGGCCGCACCCGATGCGATCTGGTGGCCGTCGAGCCCGGCGTCGGGTTATCTCGACTTCGGCGATGCCTGGCATGCGGACGGCTCCGGCGACATGCACTACTGGTCGGTCTGGCACGAGAACAAGTCGTTCGACAATTACCGCTCGGTTCGCCCACGCTTCTGCTCGGAGTTCGGCTTCCAGTCCTACACCTCGCTGCCCGTCATCAAGACCTATGCCGACGCCAAGGACATGAACGTGGCGTCGCCGGTCATGGAGCTGCACCAGAAGAACGCCGGCGGCAACGAGCGCATCGCCGGCACGATGTTCCGCTACTTCCGCTTCCCGAAGGATTTCCCGAACTTCGTCTATCTCAGCCAGATCCAGCAGGGCCTGGCGATCAAGACGGCGGTGGAATACTGGCGGTCGCTGAAACCGCATTGCATGGGCACGATCTATTGGCAGCTCAACGACACGTGGCCGGTGGCCTCGTGGTCGAGCCTCGATTACGGCGGTCGCTGGAAGGCGATGCACTATCTCGTCAAGCGCTTCTTCCAGCCCGTTGCTGTTGCGGCGATCCCGTCGGACGACGGCAAGCAAATCCGCTTCTCGCTGGTCAACGACACGCTCGAAGAGGTCAGCGTCGACCTGTCGATCTCGATCCTGACAATGTCAGGCGAGCGCAAGCATTTGAAGGACGTGCAGGCGGTCTGCACGTCGGATGCGGCGGTCACCGCGACCAGCATCGATATTTCCGAGATCCCTGCCGGCACGCTGCTCGCCTGGCGCTTCACGGCATCGAACGGCATGGGCGGCGAGGGGCATTATGTCCACGGCACCTACAAGGCGCTGGAGCTCGAGCCCTCGGGCCTGATGGTCACCCATGAATATCTCGAGGAGGACGGCTCCGTCTGCCTCAACGTCACCGCCAAGGGACTTGCGCTGTTCGTGATGATCGAGACCGAGACCGATGGCAAGTATTCCGACAACGCCTTCGATCTGGCGGCCGGCGAAACGCGCCGCATCATCTTTACCCCGGCCAGCCCGCTTGAAAGCGGCACGCTGCCGGACTTCCGTTTCTACGACCTGCAATCCTGTCAGTCCGTGGATTGAACCCGATTAAACCCGATTAAACGCGATGGGCACGAGGCCCAAGGAGGATAATATGACCAAACTGAGTTTCCAGCTGTATAGCGCCCGCAATTTCCAACCCTATTCGGCGATCTTCGAAAAGCTCGGCAAGGCCGGCTATCAGGAAGTCGAAGGCTTCGGCGGCATCTATGCCGATCTCGACGATGCCGGCCTGAACAGCCTGCGCGCCGAGCTCGACAAGAACGGCCTTGTGATGGCGAGCGGCCATTTCAGCCCGGATTTCCTCGATGGCGAAGTCAAGAAGTCGCTCAACATCGCCAAGATCCTCGGCATGGATTCCATCTATGCGCCGCACCTGGCCGCCGATGAGCGCCCGACGGACGGCGCCGGCTGGCTGGCCTTCGGCAAGCGCCTGCAGGAAATGAGCAAGCCCTACAAGGATGCGGGCTACGCGTTCGGCTGGCACAACCACGACTTCGAATTCGTGAAGCTCGCCGACGGCTCGCTGCCGATCGAGCGCATCTTCGAAGGCGCGCCTGACATTTCCTGGGAAGCGGATATCGCCTGGGTCGTTCGCGGCGGCGCCGATCCCTTCGCGTGGATCGAAAAGCTCGGCTCGCGGATCACCTCGGCGCACGTCAAGGATATCGCGCCCAAGGGCGAAAACACCAATGAAGACGGCTGGGCGGATGTCGGCCACGGCACGCTTGACTGGGCAAAGCTCATCACGGCGCTGAAGGGCACCAAGACCAAGCACTACGTCGTCGAGCATGACAATCCAGCCGATATCGACCGACTGATCACCCGCTCGATCGCATCCTTCAAGACCTACTGAGGACCATCATGACCAAGGAACTTGGCGTCGGCATCATCGGATGCGGCAACATCTCCACCACCTACTTTTCGCTGGCCCCGCTGTTCAAGGGCCTCAAGATCGTCGCCTGCGCCGACCTCAACATGGCTGCTGCCGAGGGACGCGCCGCCGAATATGGCGTTAAGGCGCAGACGATCGAGGATCTTCTCGCCAATGACGAGGTCGACGTCGTCGTCAACCTGACCATTCCGGACGCGCATTTCCCGGTCTCCAAGGCGATCCTGCTTTCCGGCAAGCACGTCTATTCGGAAAAGCCGCTGGTTCTCACCCTCGAGCAGGGTGAGGAGCTGCGTCGCATCGCCAAGGAGAAGAACCTCTCCGTCGGTTGTGCGCCTGATACCTTCCTCGGCGGCGCGCATCAGCTGGCCCGCAAGTATATCGACGAAGGCGGCATCGGCCGCGTGACCTCCGGCGCGTGCTACGTCATGAGCCCGGGCATGGAGATGTGGCATCCGAATCCGGACTTCTTCTTCCTGCCCGGCGGCGGCCCGATCCTCGACCTCGGCCCTTATTACATCGCCAACCTGATCAACCTGATCGGACCGGTGAAGCGTGTCGGCGCCATGACCTCGATGGCATCGCCGACCCGCACCATCACCAGCGAACCGCGCAACGGCGAGACGATCCCCGTTCGGACACCGACGACGATCCAGGCGATCCTCGAATTCGTCAACGGCGCGACCGTGACGCTGACGGCGAGCTGGGATGTCTGGTCGCACCGCCATGCCAACATGGAGCTCTACGGCACCGAGGGTTCGCTCTACGTGCCGGATCCGAACTTCTTCGGCGGCCTGGTGGAAGCCAGCGGCAAGGACAAGGACATCAAGCCGCTCGACGGCTGGGAGCATCCTTTCGGGATCAACAACCAGGAGAGCCCGCAGGGAGCGCGCGCCAACTACCGCACCGCCGGTCTTGCCGACATGGCGATCGCGATCATCGAGGGGCGCGATGCGCGTTGCTCGCTCGACCGCACGCTGCATGGCGTCGACGTCATGACGTCGATCTTGAAGTCCGGCGAGGAAGGCCGCTTCATCGAGCTGACGACGACCTGCACCCAGCCGGCTGCGCTCGGCATCGAAGAGGCGCAGGCACTTCTCAAGTGATTGCCGCTCTTGAAGTACGTGCCTAAAGGTCTATGGTCCGGCGCGGGCGAGGAGCCCGCGCCGTTTTTATACGCCGTTTCAGACAGGGGATGAGGACTATGAGCTGGAAACCGGCTTCCGACCGTTATTCGAAGATGAAATACAACCGAACGGGCCGTTCCGGCCTGAAGCTACCGGCCGTTTCACTCGGCCTTTGGCACAATTTCGGCGGCGACACGCCGCATGACCGCAAGATCGACATGTGCCGCACGGCGTTCGATCTCGGAATCACCCATTTCGACCTCGCCAACAATTACGGCCCGCCTCCGGGCAGCGCCGAGACGGCGTTCGGCGAAATCCTGCGCACCGAGTTTTCGGGGCTGCGCGACGAACTGATCATCTCGTCGAAGGCCGGCTACGACATGTGGCCGGGTCCCTATGGCGAGTGGGGCAGCCGCAAGTATCTGATCGCGTCCTGCGACCAGAGCCTGAAGCGGATGGGTCTCGACTATGTCGATATCTTCTATTCGCACCGCTTCGATCCGGATACGCCGCTCGAGGAGACGTGCAGCGCGCTCGACCACATCGTGCGTTCCGGCCGGGCACTCTATGTCGGTATCTCGTCCTACAACGCTCAACGCACCCGCGAGGCCGCCGCGATCCTCAAGGATCTCGGCACGCCGTGCCTGATCCACCAGCCGAGCTATTCCATGCTCAACCGCTGGGTCGAGGACGACAAGCTGCTCGATGCGCTCGACGAGGTCGGCATGGGCTCGATCGTGTTCTCGCCGCTGGCGCAGGGCATGCTGACGACCAAGTATCTCGGCGGCATTCCTCAGGACAGCCGGGCGGCGCAGAACCACTTCCTGAAGAAGGACTTCATCCGCCCCTCGATCATCGACAATATCAGGAAGCTCAACGAGATCGCCGAGCGTCGCGGTCAGACGCTGGCGCAGATGGCCATCGCCTGGGTGCTGCGCGGCGACCGCGTGACCTCGGCGCTGATCGGCGCCAGCCGTTCGTCGCAGATCGTCGATTGCGTCAAGGCGCTGGATAATCTCGATTTCACGACTGATGAGCTGAAGGAGATCGATGTCTATGCCCGTGAGGCTGATGTCAATCTCTGGGCGAAGTCGGCGGAGCGGGATTGATTTGGGTGAGGACAGAGGGTGGGACACCCCCCTCTGTCCTGCCGGACTGCCGGGGTCGAGCCGCGTGTCTCGACCCGCGCTTCGCGCCCCCCTCAAGGGGGGGAGATCGGCTCGCGGGAAACTCCCCGACAAACAATGAATGTGGAGCGAGCGGTCGCTCCATCCGATCTCCCCCCTTGAGGGGGNNGCAGGGCAGAGGGGGGCGCCACGGGCGCTGAGCTAAGAGGAGGAGCAACAGATGATCCGCAATCCCATTCTGCCAGGGTTCAATCCCGATCCGTCGATCTGTCGCGTCGGCGACGACTACTACATCGCGACCTCGACATTCGAGTGGTATCCGGGCGTACAGATCCATCATTCGCGCGACCTGGTGAACTGGACGCTGGTGCGGCGGCCGCTGGAGCGGGCGAGCCAGCTCGACATGCGCGGAAATCCCGACAGTTGCGGCGTCTGGGCGCCCTGTCTCTCCTATGCCGACGGGCTGTTCTGGCTTGTCTATACGGACGTCAAGCGCTTCGACGGGAACTTCAAGGATGCGCACAACTACATCGTGACGTCCCCTACGATCGAGGGCGAATGGTCGGAACCCGTCTACGTGAACTCCTCCGGCTTCGACCCGTCGCTGTTTCATGACGAGGATGGCCGCAAGTGGTTCCTCAACATGCAGTGGAACCACCGTACCGAGAGCTTTGGCGGTGCGCCGAAATCGCCGGCCTTCGACGGTATCCTGCTGCAGGAGTGGGATGCGGAAACGAAATTGCTGAAGGGACCGATCCGGAACATCTTCGCAGGCAGTTCGCTGGGGCTGGTCGAGGGGCCTCATCTGTTCAAGCGCAACGGTTATTATTATCTCACGACGGCCGAGGGCGGCACGGGCTACGACCATGCGGTGACGATGGCGCGGTCGCGCGACATCGACGGTCCCTATGAGATGCACCCGAGCACGCATCTCATCACCGCGAAGGATCATCCCGAGGCCATTCTGCAGCGGGCGGGGCATGGGCAATATGTCGAGACGCCCGATGGTCAGGTCTACCACACCCATCTCTGCGGCCGGCCGATGCCACCGAAGCGCCGCTGTACGCTTGGTCGCGAAACCAGCCTGCAGAAATGCGTGTGGAAGGACGACGGCTGGCTCTATCTCGAGAATGGCACGACTGTTCCAGATGTCGTCGTGTCGGGCCTGGCTGGCGCTGTGCAGGCGGAGAAGCCGATGCGCAGCGAATACAGCTTTGATGGCGGTATGCTGCCTGACGATTTCCAGTGGCTGCGTACGCCCAGGCCGGAGCGGATCTTCAACCTCACGGAGCGGCCTGGTCATCTGAGGCTGATTGCCCGTGAAAGCATCGGCTCATGGTTCGAGCAGGCGCTGGTGGCGCGGCGGCAGGAGCATCACAGCTTCAGGGCCGAGACGATCGTCGAGTTCGATCCCGATACCTACCAGCAGGTGGCCGGGCTGACGCATTATTATAACAGGCACAAGTTCCACGCGGTCGCCGTGACGCTGCACGAAACGCTCGGGCGTTGCGTCACTATCCTGTCTTGCGACGGCGACTACCCGAATGGCCGGCTGAGCTTTGCCGTCGGCAGCGGCGAGGCGCTTCCGACCAACGGTCGGGTCCAGCTGTCGATGGAAGTGCGCGACAACGAACTGCAGTTCTTCTGGCAGGCCGAGGGCATGGGCGCGTGGCGGGCGATCGGGCCTGTTCTCGACGCCGGCGTGATTTCAGACGAAGGCGGGCGCGGTGAGCATGGCTCCTTTACCGGCGCATTCGCCGGTGTCTTCGCCTTCGATACGTCGGGTCGAGCAAAAACGGCTGACTTCGACTGGTTCAATTACGACGAGCTGTAAACGCAAGCGACATCACCCTCTCGCAGGGTGATGTCGCATTTGCTAATTTAATATATGCTTTCAAGTATGTGTTTTTATTACACAAGTTTAATCTAAATTTCAGTTTCGGTTCATCATTTCGGGGCTAGGTTCGGGGCGTGTTCAACACGAGGAAACCCCAATGAAAAAGATGTTTGCCGTTCTTCTTTCCGCTTCGTTCCTGGCCGCGCCGCTGGTTGCCGCGACCGGTGCAAGCGCCCAGGAACATCATCGCCGCCCCGTCGTCGTCGAGCGCGACGTGCATGTCACCAAGTACAAGTGGAGCCGGGGCCACCGCATGAGCCCCGCCGAGCGCCGCAACATGCGCGAAGTGCGCGATTATCGCCGCTATCGTCTGGCGCCTCCGCCGCGCGGCTATCGCTGGGTGCAGGTCAACAACGACTACCTGATGATCAGCATTGCAAGCAATGTGATCTCGAACATCGTCGTCGGCCGCTGATCGCTCGACGTGACCTATGTAGAAAGGGCGGCTTCGGCTGCCCTTTTTCATGTCCTCTATTTGGGCGTGTTGCGCGCCAGCCGCGCCGCAAGCTTGCCGAGAATGCCGGCGGCCGGCTTGCGGTTTTCTGTTTCGGGCGGCGCTGACAGGCCCTCTATCGGCGGCAGCGGGTCGCATTCCTCGCAGACGCATTGATATTTCCCGATCGCCGGCGCTTTCATGCTGCCTTCTCTCCCCAGCGGGCGAAGGGATCGGGCATGTCGCGCCATTTGTCCGGCGTGAAGTCGTCGGTGCCGACAAGACATGCGTCGAGATGGTTGCGGATCCAGCCTTCGTCCATCGGGTCGGCGCCGATGAAGACGATCTCCTGGCGGCGGTCGCCCCAGACGGGGTGCAGGTAGGGTCCGATCGCCGTCATGAAGCGCGGATCATCAGGCCAGCGCTCCCTCGGCACCGCCGACCACCATGTGCCCATGCGGCTGGTTCGCAGGATGGCGCCGGCCTGGCTGACCTCGCCAACGTGGTGCGGCCGGGTGGCGAGCCAGAAGAAGCCCTTGGCGCGCACGACGCCCGGCCAGGCCGTGTCGAAGAAGCGCTGCAGCTTGGCCGGATCGAAAGGGCGCTTCTCGCGATAGACGAAGGAGCGGATGCCGTATTCCTCAGTCTCCGGCACATGATCGGCAAAGCCGTGCATCTCCTTGTACCAGAGCGGGTGCGTCTCGGCTTTGTCGATGTCGAAGAGGCCGGTGCCGAGCACCTCCTGCGGGCGGACCTTGCCGAAATCGGCCTCGATCAGCCGGGCATCCGGGTTGAGACCGACGACGATCTGGCGTGCGGCCTGGAGTTGCTCGGCGGTGGCGATTCCGATCTTGTTGAGAACCACGACGTCGGCGAACTCGATCTGTTCGACAAGCAGGTCGATCACCGTGCGGTTGTCTCCGTCGCCCGCCGTTTCGCCGCGGTCGCCGAGGAAGTCGGTCGAGGCGTAGTCGGCGAGCAGGCCGATGGCGTCAACGACGGTCACCATCGTATCCAACGCAGCGACATCCGACAGGCTCAAGCCGTCCTCGTCGCGGAACTCGAAGGTGGTCGCGACCGGAAGGGGCTCGGCGATGCCAGTCGATTCGATCAACAGGTAGTCGAAACGGTTCTGTTCGGCGAGCTGGCGGACCTCCTTCAGGAGGTCGTCGCGCAGCGTGCAGCAAATGCAGCCGTTGGTCATCTCGACCAGCGCCTCATCCGTGCGCGACAGGTTGGCGCCGCCATCGCGCACCAGTGCCGCGTCGATGTTGACCTCGCTCATGTCGTTGACGATCACGGCGACGCGCAGGCCATCGCGGTTGGCCAGTATGTGGTTCAGAAGCGTCGTCTTGCCGGCGCCGAGGAAGCCGGAGAGGACGGTGACCGGCAGTTTCCTGTTCATTGCGATCTCCAGTTAATGTTATACCATTACATAAATTGACCTGAAAAAGGCGGACCATATGCCCGCCTTTTCGGTATGCGGTGCGGCCGGTGTCAGCTTTCGCGCGACAGGCAATCCTTCAGATTGTTGGCGATCCCGCGCATCACCTTGAAATAGAGATCCGGACCGGCATCGAGCGTTGCGGCCTCAGGATCGAGCACGCCGGCCTTGGCCTTGGTGCCCTCGAGCACGACGTCGACCAGACGCGGCTGGAACTGTGGTTCGGCGAAGACGCAGGTTGCGCCGAGGTCTGAGACCTTCTTGTGGATCTCGGCGATCCGCTCTGCGCCGGGAATGGTTTCCGGACTGACGGTGATCGAGCCGGCGACGCGCACCTTGTACCGGTTTTCGAAATACTGGTAGGCGTCATGGAAGACGATGAAGGGCTTGTCCTTGACCGGTGACACGATGCTGGCGAGTTCCGTGTCCAGCGCGTCGAGCTTGGCGTTCAGCGCCTCGGCGTTGTTCTGGTATGCAAGGGCGTTCGCCGGATCTGCGGCAACCAGCGTCGTGGTGATTTCGGCGGCCATCGCCTTGGCGTTCATCGGGTCGAGCCAGAGATGGGTGTCGAAGGCGCCGTGACCGTGGTCATGGTCGTGATCGTCATGCGCCTCGGCGGCATGATCGTGATCATGACCGGCGGCTTCCTTGGCGTGATCGTGGCCGCCGGCCGCTTCGGCATGGTCATGGCCGGCTTCGTGCGCATCGCCATCATGGTCGTCATAATCATGGGCCTCGAAGGCGCCGCCTTCGCGGAAGCTTAGCTTGGTCAGGCCCGGCGCCCTGTCGAGCTCGGCGATGCTGGCGTCGCTTCCAAGCGCTTCCAGCGGTTTTTCCAGGAAGGCTTCCATGCCGGGGCCGACCCAGAAGACGACCTTGGCGTCCTGCAGCGCCTTGGCGTTGGAGGGCTTCATCGAATAGGTGTGCGGAGAGGCGGCGCCATCGACGATGAGTTCAGGCGTGCCGACGCCCTGCATGATCGCCGAGACCAGCGAATGCACCGGCTTGATCGAGGTGACCACGACGGGCGCGTCCGCACTATGGGCGGCGCCGGCAAGGAGGAGGGCCGGGACTGCGAGGCCTTGTAGCGCCAGGGGAAGGCCGGTCGCGAGTTTCATGTGCATGCTCCGCTTGAATTGCATAGGTAATGTTATTACATCAATTGCGTTATGCTATAACGTGTGCGATAGCAGGACGCAACAGCACTTTCGGAAAAATGATGCCATCATCCGCAAATTCCGGGGCGGGTCCGCTTGTCTCGCTTTCCAATGTCGGTGTCCGCAGAAACGGCCGCTGGCTGGTTCGCGGCGTCGATTTTTCCGTCTCGCGCGGCGAGATCGTGACGCTGATCGGCCCCAACGGTTCCGGCAAATCGACGACCGTGAAGACGGCGATCGGCGTGATGAAGGCCGACGAGGGCAAGGTCGTGCGCGCTGCCGGCCTGAAGGTCGGGTATGTCCCACAGAAACTCGCCATCGACTGGACACTGCCGCTGACGGTGCGTCGGCTGATGACCCTGACCGGGCCGCTTTCGGCCGCCGACATGAACGAGGCGCTCGATGCGGTCGGGCTGTCGCACATGGTCGATGCCGAGGTGCAGCACCTTTCCGGCGGCGAGTTCCAGCGGGCACTGATGGCCCGTGCCATTGCCCGCAAGCCCGATCTGCTGGTTCTCGACGAGCCGGTGCAAGGCGTCGATTTCTCCGGCGAGATCGCGATCTACGACCTGATCAAGACGATCCGCAACACGACGGGCTGCGGTATCCTGCTGATCTCGCACGACCTGCATGTCGTCATGGCGGCGACAGACACAGTCATCTGCCTGAACGGCCATGTCTGCTGCCGCGGCACGCCGCAGGCGGTGACGCAGAGTGCGGAATATGTGCGCCTGTTCGGCAGCCGCGCTGCGCAATCGCTCGCGGTCTACAGCCATGACCACGACCATACGCATTTGCCGGATGGGAGGGTGCAGCATGCGGATGGATCGGTGACCGATCATTGCCATCCCGACGACGGGCATCATCACGACCACTCCCATAACCACCATGATCACGATCATGCACGGCATGACCACGGGCATCATCATAACGCCACCGAAGAGCACGGGCACAAGCATCCGGCGGGAGAGCGCCATGTTTGACGATTTCTTTGTCCGCGCCATCATTGCCGGTGTCGGCCTTGCGCTGACCACCGGGCCGCTCGGCTGCTTCATCATCTGGCGGCGCATGGCCTATTTCGGCGATACGATCTCGCATTCGGCGCTGCTCGGGGTGGCGTTGTCGCTGCTCATGCAGTTCAACCTGACACTTTCTGTCTTCGCTGTTGCCGCGGCCGTCTCGATCCTGCTGCTGGTGCTGCAGAAGCGGCAGGCCTTGTCGGCGGATGCGCTGCTCGGCATCCTCTCGCATGCGACGCTGGCGATCGGGCTCGTCATGGTGGCCTTCATGAGTTGGGTTCGCATCGATCTGATCGCCTTCCTGTTCGGCGATATCCTCGCCGTCTCCAAGGCGGATATCGCCTTCATCTGGGGCGGCGGTATTCTGGTGCTTGGCGCGATCGCATGGCTGTGGCGGCCGCTGCTGGCCTCGACCGTCAATCCCGAGCTTGCCGAGGCCGAGGGTTTGAAGCCCGAGCGGGCGCGGCTGTTCTTCATGCTTTTGATGGCGGTCGTGATCGCGATTGCCATGAAGATCGTCGGCATCATGTTGATCACTTCGCTTTTGATCATCCCCGCCGCCGCCGCCCGCCGCTTTTCGTCGACGCCCGAAATCATGGCTATATTCGCCTCGCTGATCGGCGCCGTTGCCGTGGTCGGCGGGTTGTTCGGCTCGCTGACCTACGACACGCCATCCGGCCCGTCGATCGTGGTCGCGGCACTCATTCTCTTCATTCTCAGCCTTTTGCCCAAGCTCGGGCGGCGGCAGACGATCACGGGAGGACAAGGCTCATGAGCGCACCCGCACTGACCAAGAACCAGGCGCTTGTCTTCGACGTTCTCGAAAAGGCCGACGGGCCGCTCAGCGCCTACACGATTCTCGACAAGCTGCGCGACCATGGCTTTCGCGCGCCGCTGCAGGTCTACCGGGCGCTGGAGAAGCTGCTCGAATATGGCGTGGTGCACCGGCTCGAGAGCATCAACTCCTTCGTGGCCTGCGCCCACCCCGGCGAGAACTGCCACAGCCACGGCATCGTCGCCTTTGCGATCTGCGAGAGCTGCAGCCAGGTGATGGAGTTCCACGACCACGAAGTCGACCACCGGCTGATGGACTGGACCAAGTCCAAGAAGTTCAAGGCCGAGAAGACGACGATCGAAATCCGCGGGCTTTGCGAGGCTTGCGCGGCGTAACTAATCCAGCCGCTTCAAATCTCGTGCATAACGTTGCCAATTGGCGACGTATTTTTCCGCAGAGCGCTTGAGCCCTTCGATCGCGGTTTCATCGAGTGTGCGGATGACGCGGGCGGGGGAGCCGACGATCAGGGAGTTGTCGGGGAATTCCTTGCCTTCGGTTATCAGCGCATTGGCGCCGACGAGGCAGTTGTTACCGATTTTTGCACCGTTCAGCACCGTGGCGCCCATGCCGATCAGCGAATTGTTGCCGATGGTGCAGCCGTGGACGATGGCGTGATGGCCGATGGTGCAGCCTTCGCCGATCGTCACCGGCGCGCCGGGATCGGTGTGCAGCATTGCGCCTTCCTGGATGTTGGTGCCGTGACCGACAACGATCGGCTCGTTGTCGCCGCGCAGCACCGCACCGAACCAGACTCCGACATCACTGCCGAGCGTGACCTTGCCGATCACATGCGCATCGGGCGCGATCCAGTAGGTGCCGGGTGGCGGCAGGTCCGGAGCGTCACCCGATAGCGCATAGATCGGCATGGTCGTTTCTTCCTTCAGGCGACGTTGATGGACAGCTTGGCGATGCCGTCGATGCCGCAGTCGATATGGTCGCCGCGCTTGACGGCGCCGACGCCAGCCGGCGTGCCGGTCATGATCACGTCGCCGGGGGCGAGTTCGAAGAGCTTCGAGAGCTCGGCGATGATTTCAGGCACCTTCCAGATCATCTGGTTGAGATCACCATCCTGCACGCGCTTGCCGTTGAGATCGAGCCAGACGCGGCCGGAATCGGGGTGGCCGAGCTTTGCCGCCGGCACGATCGCGGAGACGGGCGCGGAATGTTCGAAGGCTTTCGCGAGTTCCCAAGGGCGACCGAGCTTCTTGGCTTCGGCCTGCAGGTCGCGGCGGGTGAAGTCGATGCCGACGGCATAACCATAGACGCAATCGAGCGCACTCTCGAGCGCGATATCCTTGCCGCCCGATTTCAGTGCCAGCACGCATTCGACCTCGAAATGGACGTCGTTCGACAGCGGCGGGTAGGGGAAGTCCTTACCATCGGAGAGGAGATTGTCGGCGTTCTTCTGAAAGAAGAAGGGCGGCTCGCGGCTTGGATCATGACCCATCTCGATGGCATGGTCGGCATAGTTGCGGCCGACGCAATAAACGCGGCGGACCGGAAAGCGATCGGAGGTGCCTTCGACGGGCAGAAGAACCGGCTGGGGAAGGGGGATGACGGTGCCTGCGGCCGGCGTGGAAGAGGAGATGGACATGAAATGCTCTTGCTGTTTCCTTGAGTCCGATCATCTTAGCCGCAAAAGCAAGCGCGGGGAAAGCGTGGATGACGGTGCGGCGGTACGCCCGTTGCGGCATTGCTGCCCTGCGTGCGGAAACTGGCGTTTTCGCGTGCTTTGCGCTATGAGCGCGGCATGACAACATCGCATTTCTACAATCAGGCGCGTGAAGCGCGGCGGCCGATCTTCGCGGTCGCCCCTATGATCGACTGGACGGATCGGCACTGCCGCTATTTCCACCGGCAGATCAGCCGCAACGCGCTGCTCTACACGGAGATGGTCGTGGCCGACGCGATCATTCATGGACCGCGCGAGCGGCTGCTGTCGTTTGATGCCGCCGAGCATCCGGTGGCGTTGCAGCTTGGCGGCTCGGATCCGCAGAAGCTGGTGAAGGCGGTGGAGATCGCTTCGCCGTATGACTACGACGAGATCAACCTCAATGTCGGCTGTCCCTCGGACCGCGTGCAATCGGGCACCTTCGGGGCCTGCCTGATGCTGACGCCCGATGTCGTTGCGGATTGCATCCGGGCGATGAAGAAGGTGTCTTCCGTGCCTGTCACCGTGAAGTGCCGCATCGGGGTGGACGAGCAGGAGCCGGAGAGGGCCTTGCCCGATCTTCTCGACCGGGTGCTCGATGCCGGCGCCGACGCGATCTGGATCCATGCCCGCAAGGCCTGGCTGAAGGGGCTTTCGCCAAAGGAAAACCGCGAGATCCCGCCGCTCGATTACGACATCGTCTACCGCACCAAGCAGGCGCGGCCGGATGTGTTCATCGGCATCAATGGCGGCATTCAGACGCTGGATCAGGCGGAAGAGCATCTGCGCCATGTCGACGGCGTCATGCTTGGGCGGGCGGCCTATCAGAATGCCGGTGTGCTTGCCGATGTCAACCACCGCTTCTTCGGGGTGGAGGCGCAGGCCTTCGACTGGGAAATTCTGCGCGACCGGATGATGGACTACGCTGCGCGGCACATCGCCGATGGCGGCCGGCTGCAGCAGGTGGCGCGGCATATGGTGGGGCTGTTTACCGGGCTGCCGGGGGCGCGGCGCTATCGGCAGATACTGTCCACCGATGCGGTAAAGGCAGGGGCCGGGCCCGAGGTGATCGCGGCGGCTTTTGCGGCGGTGGATTTTTCCGGTGCGGCGGAGGATGCGGTTAGCGCTTGAGCCGTGTGGGGTGGGCTGCGTCTGCTGGACGGTGCGTGCGGGGCAGGCGATGTGTTGGCGGCGTCGGGTATGTGGCACCCCCCTCTGCCCTGCCGGGCATCTCCCCCTCAAGGGGGGAGAT
>UBVW01000018.1:0-29581 GCA_900469085.1 Hyphomicrobiales bacterium
TCTAACTTTGCGGCTACACACAATGATCGCATAAGATAGATTATGGAACAAATTCGAGCTATTCAACTGAGTTTTCCCTAGTCGTTGCACCCTTGCAGCGGTCAGGCCGGATCAATGAAGCGCTTCATGAAAGCCTATATTTCACACACTGTTATGGCGCACTCCTGATATCTGACAGGAAGATCAGCCGACCTTGTCGGATGCGAATACGATGCTGGCGTCACTGACAATTGCAACATGCGAATAAGCGGCCTGGCTTGCTGCGGCACTGTCCCCGCGCATGATCGATGTAACAATGACGTCGTGTTCGTCGTAGGACTTGGCAAGGCGCCCCGGGAGCCGGAATTGCGCGCGGCGAAACGGCGCCAGCCGCGCTCGGGTCTGGGTCACCATTTCATAGATGTGGTCATTGTGGGCGCCGCGATAGAGCTTGGTGTGGAACTCCGTATTGTGCGCGGCGTAGTCTTCCTGCGCATTCGCGTGGACCAGCCTGGCCGATGCGCGGTGTTCGAGTTCGAGCGCATGGCGCTCGTCGATCGTCATGCGCTCCGCACCCAGCCGCGCGCAGATAGCCTCCAGTTCAGACATGGCCTCGAACATGGAGTGGAGATAGGCTTCCGTGACGTTGGCAACCACGGCGCTGCGGTTGGGTTCACGATCGACCAGGCCCATGGCGCCCAGTTCCCGCAGGGCTTCGCGCACCGGCGTTCTCGACACGTCGAACCGGACGGCGAGCGAGAGTTCATCCAGCCGCTCCCCGGGATGCATGACGCCCGTGACGATCATATCCGCGATGGCCCGCACCATCTGCTCGACGGTGGTGCCAGTGCGTATGACCTGTCTGCGCCTGATCTGCTTCACTTCAGAACTCTGTATCTCACGTTGCATACAGATGAACGCCGACACATGAAAAGTCAAATAATTTCATATTTGCAGCGCCTTATAGATCTGTTTGAATGTCTCTTAACAGCGCTTCTTCGGCTTTTTCAGTCAGATACGCCGAGTTTTCAGACATGGATGCATTTTTAATCACATAGGCGTTGCAATCTGCATACAGTTTACGCGTTCATTCCTCTCCTCTTTTAAAATTCATGCAAAAACAATGATTTAATATCTGGCATGGTCATTGCATTCACTTTTTCCGTAACCATTCGTTTGACGCGGCCCTGCCGCAGGGAGAATCGCAATGACCAAACTCCTTTCCATGAACCGCCGCCATTTCCTCCAGGCTTCTGCTGCCGGCGCGCTCGCGATGACGCCTGGGCTAATGTCGGGTCGCGCCATGGCGCAGACCGCGCTGACCATCGGCTTCATCTATGTCGGCCCCAAGGACGACTACGGCTATAACCAGGCGCATGCCGAAGGTGCCGCAGCCGTCAAGGCGCTCGAAGGCGTCACTGTCGTCGAAGAAGAAAACGTGCCTGAAACCGTCGATGTCCAGAAGACGATGGAATCGATGATCAATCTCGATGGCGCGACCCTGCTCTTCCCGACCTCCTTCGGATATTTCGACCCGCATATGCTGGCGATGGCCGCGAAATATCCCGACATCCAGTTCCGCCATTGCGGCGGCCTCTGGCAGGAGGGGAAGAACCCAATGAACACCGGCTCCTATTTCGGCTATATCGGCCAGGGCCAGTATCTGAACGGGATCGCGGCCGGCTATGCCTCGAAGAGCAAGAAGATCGGCTTCGTCGCGGCGAAGCCGATCCCGCAGGTGCTGCAGAATATCAACTCCTTCCTGCTCGGCGCGCGCTCCGTCGATCCTGGTATTACCTGCCAGGTGATCTTCACCGGCGAGTGGTCGCTGGCCGTCAAGGAGGCCGAGGCCACCAACGCGCTGGTCGACCAGGGCGCCGACGTCATCACCTGCCACGTCGACAGCCCGAAGGTGGTGGTTGAGACCGCTGCCGGCCGCGGTGCCTTCGTCTGCGGCTACCACGCCAACCAGAGCCCGCTGGCGCCCGAGAAGTACCTCACCGGCGCGGAATGGGCCTGGGGCAATGTCTACACGGATTTTGTCAAGAAGGCGCAGGCAGGCGAGAAGCTCGGCAATTTCGTGCGCGGCGGCCTGAAGGACGGCTTCGTCAAGATGAGCCCGCTCGGGCCGGCCGTTTCGGCTGAAGCCCGCACAAAGTTCGAGGCCGTCCATGCCGAGATCATGAGCGGCAAGTTCTCGGTCTTCAAGGGGCCGATGAAGGACAACAAGGGCAACGTGATCGTCGCCGCAGACAAGGCGCTGGCCGAGGACGCGATCGAACTCGAGAGCATGGACTATCTGGTCGAGGGCGTCGTCGGATCCACGGCATAAGCCAGAGGGAGAAGCGTCATGACAATCGAGGCGAACACTTCATCCCTATCGCCTGCAGTCTCCGATAGACCGGCGCGGTCCATCCTGGGACCGATGCTGGAATGGCTGGCGCGGCGGGCAGAGCCCGTCGTCATCAGCCTCGGCGCGATCCTGGTCGGTCTGGCGCTCTTTTCGCTCTTCATCATGGCGGTCGGCAAATCGCCGGCCGTGCTTTTCCAGCTCATGTATACCGGTGGCTTCGGAAGTTGGTTTTCGGTGCAGAACAGCCTCAGCCGTTCCGCGCCGCTGCTGCTGACTGCGCTCTGCGTGGCGCTGCCGGCACGGCTCGGCCTCACCATCATCGGCGGCGAGGGCGCGGTGGTGCTGGGTGGCGTTGCGGCCGCCGCGATCGCCCTGCCCTTCGTCGGCGCCCTGCCCGCCTTTCTGGTGCTGATCATGATGGCCGCCGCCGCCATGGTGGTCGGCGGGGTCTGGATCGGCCTCGCGGGGTTCCTGCGCCACTATCGCGGCGTAAACGAGACGATCTCGTCGCTGCTGCTTGCCTATATCGCAATCGCCTTGATGAACCAGTTCGTCGAAGGGCCGTTGCGCGACCCGGCGAGCCTCAACAAGCCTTCGACGGCGCCACTGCCGGCGGAGTACATGATGGGCAAGATACCCGGCATGGACGTGCACTGGGGTCTGGTGATCGGTATCGTTGCCTGCATTCTCTCCTGGATCCTGATCGAGGTGACGAGCTACGGCTTTGCCGCCCGCATCGCCGGCGGCAATGTGCGCGCCGCGCAAATCCAGGGATTGCCGGTGGGGCGGCTGATCGTCGGCTTCACCGCGATCGCCGGCAGCTTCGCCGGGCTTGCCGGGATGATCGAGGTGGCGGCCGTTCAGGGTAGCGCCAATGCCTCGATCGCGGCCGGCTATGGCTATACCGGCATCCTCGTCGCCTTTCTGGCGCGACACAATCCGCTGGCGATCATTCCCGTCGCCATCCTGCTCGGCGGCATCGATGCCTCGGGCGGATTGATCCAGCGGCGCATGGGCCTGCCGGATGCAACCGTGCTGGTGCTTCAGGGGACGCTGTTCGTCATCATCCTGCTGTTCGAGACCTTCTACGGCCGCTTCAAGATCTTCAACCCCGACCTTTGGAAAAGGAATCCGTGATGGACGAGACCGGTATCGGCATATGGGGTGTACCGCTGGCGATTCTCGCCGGTGCCATCCGCGTCTCCACGCCCTTCATCTTCGTCAGCCTCGGCGAGACGATCACGGAGCGATCGGGCCGCATCAATCTCGGGCTTGAGGGCACGCTGGTGTTCGGCGCCATGACGGCCTACGCGGTGGCCGTGATGAGCGGCTCGGCCTGGCTCGGTGTGCTCGCGGCGATGGCGACGGGCGCTATCTTTGGCCTCGTGCACGGCTGGATCTGCAAGTGGCCGAAGGTCAACGATATCGCGATCGGCATCGCCATGATGCAGTTCGGCCTCGGGATGGCCTTCTTCCTTGGCAAACCCTTCATCAAGCCGGTGGCGCCGCACCTGCCCTCGATCCCGCTTGGCGGCTGGTCTAGCCTGCCGCAGGTGCAGGCGGCCTTGAACATCAATGTGCTCTTCGTCATCGGCGCGCTGCTTACAGTGGCGCTGTGGTGGGCGTTCAGGAATACCCGTGTCGGCCTCATCCTGCGTGTCGTCGGCGACAGCACGGACGCGGCGCGCGCCATGGGCATCGATCCGGATCGAGTCCGGCTGCTTGCCACGGCGATGGGCGGATCGCTGGCCGCCATCGGTGGGGCTTACCTCTCGCTTTACTATCCGGGCTCCTGGAACGAAGGCATTTCCTCCGGCCAGGGCCTGATGGCGGTGGCGCTCGTCATCTTCGCGCGCTGGAACCCGATCGGGTGCTTCCTGGCCGCCCTGCTCTTCGGCGGCGCCGGGGCGCTCGGCCCCGCCCTGCAATCGGTCGGCGTCACGCAGGGGTACTACCTCTTCTACGCCGCACCCTACGTGCTGACACTCGCCATCCTGATCGCCACCTCTTCGCCCACCCGATCGCTCGCGGGTGCGCCTGGCGCCCTGTCACTCACGAAATAAGGATTTTGCCATGAACGGTCTCGGTGGCCTCAACAAGTCCGAACACGGCGTCGGCATCGGCCTCGTGCAGCTTCAGCTCCCCCTGACTGTCACCAGGGAGGATCTCGCGCGGCAGACGCAGGTCATCGTCGACCTCGTCGGCAAGGCGCGGCGCAATCAGCCGGGCATGGATCTCGTGGTTTTTCCGGAGTACGCGCTGCACGGCCTGTCGATGGACATCAACCCCGAGATCATGTGCCGGCTGGATGGGCCTGAGGTCGCGGCGTTCAAGAAGGCGTGCCTGGACAACAGGATTTGGGGCTGCTTCTCGATCATGGAGTTCAATCCCGGTGGCATGCCCTACAATTCGGGTATCGTCATCGACGATCAGGGCGAATTGAAGCTCTATTATCGCAAGATGCATCCCTGGGTGCCGGTCGAGCCTTGGGAACCAGGCAATCTCGGCATTCCCGTCATCGATGGCCCCAGAGGTGCCAAGCTGGCGCTGATCATCTGCCATGACGGCATGTTCCCGGAGATGGCGCGGGAATGCGCCTACAAGGGTGCCGAAATCATGATCCGCACGGCGGGCTATACGGCGCCGATCCGCGACAGCTGGAAGTTCACCAACCAGTCCAACGCCTTCTGCAATTTGATGGTGACGGCGAGCGTGTGCATGTGCGGCTCTGACGGCACCTTCGACAGTATGGGCGAAGGGATGATCTGCAATTTCGATGGCTCGATCATCGCCCACGGAACATCGGGCCGCGTCAACGAGATCATCACCGCCGAGGTTCGGCCGGACCTGGTGCGCGAGGCGCGTCTCGGCTGGGGCGTCGAGAACAACATCTATCAGTTCGGCCATCGCGGCTATGTCGCGGTTGCGGGTGGCGCCGGCGACGCGCCCTACAGCTACATGCACGACCTGATCGCAGGCCAATACAAGCTGCCGTGGGAAGCGGACATCAAGATCACCGACGGCACGTCCTGCGGCTTCGACAAGCCGGCGAGGCGCTATGGCGAAACATTCAAGCTTGCGGGCGAATAGAGGAGACGGACGATGGACATGATGACCGAGGCAAAAGAGCACTATGTCAAGGCCGATCCCTATCCCTGGCCCTATAACGGGGCGCTCAGGCCCGACAACACGGCGCTCATCATCATCGACATGCAGACCGACTTCTGCGGCAAGGGCGGCTATGTCGATCACATGGGCTACGACCTGTCGCTGGTGCAGGCACCGATCGAGCCGATCAAGGCGGTGCTGACGGCGATGCGCGCAAAGGGCTATCACATCATCCACACCCGCGAGGGACATCGGCCCGACCTTGCCGATCTGCCCGCCAACAAGCGCTGGCGCTCGCAACGGATCGGCGCCGGCATCGGCGACGCCGGGCCTTGCGGCCGCATCCTCGTACGTGGAGAGCCAGGCTGGGACATCATTCCCGAGCTCTATCCTCTTGCGGGCGAAGTGATCATTGACAAGCCCGGCAAGGGCTCGTTTTGCGCCACCGACCTCGAGCTGATCCTCAACCAGAAGCGCATCGAAAACATCATCCTCACCGGCATCACCACAGACGTGTGCGTCTCCACCACCATGCGCGAGGCCAACGACCGCGGCTTCGAATGCCTGCTTCTCGAGGATTGCTGCGGCGCCACCGACTACAACAACCACCTCGCCGCCATCCACATGGTGAAGATGCAGGGCGGCGTGTTCGGCTCGGTCTCTGATTCCAAGGCTCTGATCGAGGCGCTTGTCTGATGCCATCGATGCGTGCCCATGTATTCCGCGTGCCGGCCGAGGGACCGGATGATGTCTCGGGCGTCGAGGCGCTGTTTGCTGATGGCCTGAAGCCGGAGAACGTCGTCGCCATCCTCGGCAAGACCGAGGGCAATGGCTGTGTCAACGATTTCACGCGTGGCTATGCGACATCGAGCTTCGAGGCGCTGTTTCGGCGACACGGTGTCGAGGGTGTGTCGATCGTCATGTCCGGCGGCACTGAAGGTGCCCTGTCGCCGCACTGGACGGTGTTTGCCCGCGAGGAGACCGACGCGCCGGCGACGCGGGCGCTGGCGATCGGCGTGGCGCGAACACCTGCCCTGCCCTCGCATGATCTCGGGCGCCGGGCGCAGGTAATGATGGTGGCCGCTGCCGTGAAAGCCGCAATCCGGGATGCCGGGATCGAGGATATGGCGGATGTGCATTTCGTGCAGATCAAGTGCCCACTCCTCACCACGCAGCGGATCGCCAGGGTGGAAGCATCCGGCAAGACCGTAGCAACCCGCGACACGCTGAAATCCATGGCGCTTTCGCGTGGAGCGTCGGCGCTCGGCGTGGCGGTGGCGCTCGGCGAGATCGATGCCGACACGATCAACGACAGCGATATCGGCACGCGCCACGAACTGTACTCGCGCTGCGCCTCGGCGTCGGCCGGGGTCGAATTGCTGGATCACGAGATCGTCGTGCTCGGCATGAGCTCCAAGTGGTCCGGTCCGTTCCAGATCGACCACGCCGTCATGCAAGACGCGATCGACGTGCAATCGGTGAAGGCCGCCCATGCGCGCCTACCTGAAGGCGGGACGGCGGCGGTGCTCGCCAAGGCGGAGCCTGACCCGAGCGGCCAGGTGCGTGGGAACCGGCACACCATGCTTGGCGATTCCGACATATCGGGCACGCGCCATGCCCGCGCCTTCGTCGGCGGCGTTCTGGCCGGAGTGTTCGGGATGACCGATCTCTACGTCTCGGGTGGCGCCGAGCATCAGGGGCCGCCAGGCGGCGGGCCCGTGGCAATCATCGTCGAAAAGGAGACCTGAAGTGAGCATAGTCCGCGACACCCCTCTCCCGCAGGCCGGCAAGGCCGTCGGCATCCAGACCATCGGCATGACCATGCGCTTCGGCAGCTTCACGGCGCTGGACAATGTCTCGATCGATATTCCGGCCGGCAGCTTTCACGCGCTGCTCGGCGAAAACGGCGCCGGCAAATCGACGCTGGTGAAATGCATCATGGGCTTCTATCACCAGACCTCGGGCTCGTTGTCCGTCGATAGCCGCGAAGTCGCGGTCGCCTCGCCGCGCGACGCCGCGACCTACGGGCTCGGGATGGTCTACCAGCACTTCACGTTGGTGCCGTCGCTGACGGGCGCCGAGAACCTCGTCATCAGCCGCAACAGCGTGCCCGCCGTGATCAACTGGACCAAGGAGCGCAAGGACCTCGCCGCCTTCATGGAGCGGATGCCGTTCAAGATCCCGCTCGACAGACCGGTGAGCGAGCTGGCGGCCGGCGAAAAGCAGAAGCTGGAGATCGTCAAGCAGCTCTATCTCGGCCGCTCCTTCCTGGTGCTCGATGAGCCGACCTCGGTGCTGACGCCGGCCGAAGCCGACGAAATGCTCGGGCTGGTGCGCGGGATGACCGAGCGCGGCGAACTGACCGTGCTGATGATCTCGCACAAGTTCCATGAGGTCACCAAATTCGCCGATGCCGTTTCCATTCTCCGTCGCGGCAAGCTGGTGGGATCAGGCAAGGTCGGCGAACTCTCGACATCAGACATGGCGGCGATGATGATCGGCGACGTGAAGCTTGCTGAACTCGATACACGCGTGCCGGTCTCCTCGGCCGCCAAGCCCGTTCTCAAGGTCGACAAGGTGAAGGCGCCCGATCGGTCCGGGCTGAAGACGATCGAGATCGACAGCCTGATGGTGCGATCCGGCGAAATCGTCGGCATCGCCGGCATTTCGGGCAATGGCCAGAAGGAGCTGACCGAAATCCTCGCCGGCCAGCGGCCGACCGATGCCGGCACTGTCGAAGTCAATGGTGACGCTTATGGCGCGACGCGACCGGAAACGCGGCGCAACAATGTGCGGTTCATTCCCGAGGAGCCGCTGCAGAACGCCTGCGCGCCGAAGATGACCGTCAGCGAAAACCTCGCCTTCCGCACCTTCGATCTCAAGGCCGACGGCAAGGATGCGATCTGGCTCAGCAAGGGCAAGATGCGCAAACGGGCCACCGACCTGATCTCCGACTTCAAGGTGAAGACCGCCTCCTCATCCTCGCCGATCGCGGCACTTTCCGGCGGTAACGTGCAGCGCGCGGTGCTGGCGCGCGAGCTCACCGGCGATGTCGATCTGCTGATCGTTTCCAACCCCTGCTTCGGCCTCGATTTCTCGGCCGTGGCAGAGATCCGGGCGCGTATCATGAGAGCGCGGAATTCGGGTGCGGCCGTGCTCCTCCTGTCTGAGGATTTGGACGAGCTGCTGGAGATGTCCGATCGGATCATGGTGATCTCGGAGGGCAAGCTGGTTTACGAGACGCCGGCGCTGGCCGCTGACATCTCCGTCATCGGCGCACATATGGCGGGGCATCACTGATGGTTGAGATCAAGGCGCAACCGTTTCCCTTTCCGCTCCGAGAGCAAGAGATCGCGCTCGTCGTCATCGACATGCAGCGCGATTTCGCCGAGCCCGGCGGCTTCGGCGCCAGCCTCGGCAACGATGTCGGTCGCATCGCCAGGATCGTGCCCGATGTAAAACGGCTGATCCAGGGCTTTCGCGAAGGCGGGCTCAAGGTCATTCACACGATGGAATGCCACAGGCCCGACCTCTCCGACCTGCCCGCTGCCAAGCGCAATCGGGGCAAGCCGAGCCTCCGTATCGGCGATGATGGGCCGATGGGTCGCATCCTGATTGCGGGCGAGCCGGGCACGGCGATCCTTTCGGAACTCGCTCCCATCGATGGCGAAGTTGTCATCGAGAAGCCCGGCAAAGGGGCCTTCTACGCGACAGAGTTAGGCGACGTGTTGAAGGAGAGCGGTATCACGCAGCTGGTGTTCGCGGGCGTGACGACCGAGGTCTGTGTGCAGACGACAATGCGCGAGGCCAACGACCGGGGCTACGAATGCCTCCTCTGCGAGCAGGCGACGGAAAGCTATTTTCCGGAATTCAAGGAAGCCGCCATCGCGATGATCCGCGCCCAGGGTGCGATCGTCGGATGGACGGCCGATATCGATGACATATTGGAGACGATCAGCCATGCCTGAGACAACACGCGAACTTCTGACATCGGGCGGGTGGAAAGACCTCCCGTTCGGACCGTTTCGCGATGCGGTGACCATCCACTGGATCAAGCCCTTCGAGGGTGACCAGCCGGGCGTGGCGCTGTTGAAATACGAGGCCGGCGCGTCCGTACCCCGGCACCGGCACGAGGGGTTGGAGACGATCCTGGTGCTCGACGGCGTTCAGTCGGACGAGGCCGGCGACTATGGCCGGGGAAGCTATGTGGTCAATGCCATCGGTACGGAACATTCTGTGTGGAGCGACACCGGCTGCGTGGTGCTGATACAGTGGGATCGGCCGGTGACGATTCTTGAGGAGGAAGCGGCATGAGCAACGGACCTGCGTTCGACATCGCCTCGCTGCACGCATTCTACGCCGCCGGTGGCACTGCCGCCGAGATCATCGATCGGGTGTTTGCGAGGATCACCGCCGCCGATGATCCCGGCATTTTCCTTCATCTGGCAGACCGCCAGTCGCTGGTGGCGGAGGCGGCCAATCTTGGCGCGTTCGATCCGGTGACGAAGCCGCTCTGGGGCATTCCCTTCGCCGTGAAGGACAATATCGACGTGGCCGGAATGCCGACGACAGCCGCCTGCCCTGACTATGCCTATGACGCGCTCGAGGACGCGACAGTCGTGCGGTTGCTCAGGGAAGCCGGGGCGCTTGCGATCGGCAAGACCAATCTCGATCAGTTCGCGACGGGCCTCGTTGGCGTCCGATCGCCCTATCCGATCCCGCGCAATGCGATCGATCCGGCGCTTGTGCCGGGCGGATCGAGCTCCGGTTCGGCGGTGGCGACGGCGCGGGGGATCGTCAGCTTCGCGCTCGGGACGGACACCGCCGGTTCCGGCCGCATTCCTGCCGGGCTCAACAACATCGTCGGGCTGAAGCCGAGCGTCGGCGCGCTGTCGACGACCGGCGTCATTCCCGCCTGCCGGACGCTCGACTGCGTGTCGATCTTCGCGCTGTCCGTCGATGACGCCTGGCGCGTCTTCGGCGTCGCCGCCCGAGAGGATAGCGAGGACGCCTACTCACGCGCAGTGCCGGCCACGGGCCATAGACATTTGCCGCCGGTACTGACAATCGGTGTGCCCGCGAAGGCGGATCTGCGCTTCTTCGGTGACGCCGTCATGGCCTCCTCGTATGAGGATGCGCTCGATATGCTTAAAGGCCTCGGTCACCGGATCGTGGAAGTGCCGTTCGGCGACTTCTACGATGTCGCCAACCTGCTTTACGAAGGCGCCTGGGTGGCCGAGCGCTATGCGGTGGTAAGGGACTTCTTCGATACGCGCGAAGCGAGCTTCCATCCGGTCACCCGCAAGATCTACGGCGCGGCGAAGACGCTGACGGCGGCGGATGCCTTCAACGGGCTCTATGCGCTGCAGGCGATGAAGCGGAAACTCTCGTCCATTATCGCGTCCGTCGATCTCTTTTGCGTGCCGACGGCTCCGAGCCACTACACGCTTGCCGATCTTGCCGCTGAGCCGATCCGCGAGAATTCACGGTTGGGGACCTATACCAACTTCGTCAACCTGCTGGATATGTGTGGTATCGCCGTTCCCACCGGCAAACGCTCCGACGGCCTGCCGGCGAGCGTTACGCTGTTGGCGCCCTTCGGCCGGGATGGGCTGACGGCGTCGCTCGCGCGCGACATCCACAGTGTCTCCGGCGTGACGCTCGGCGCCACCGGTTGGCCGCTGCCGAGTTCAGGACGACAGGATCCGCAGACCGAGCCCGGGATCGATATCGTCGTGGTTGGGGCACACCTTTCGGGCATGCCGCTCAACGGTCAGCTTCGCGAACTCGATGCGCGCTTCGTGCGCGAGGCGCGGACGACGGATGCTTACCGTCTCTATGCGCTCGCCGGCCAGGTGCCTGCAAAACCAGGGCTTATTCGTGTCGAGCCGGGTGCGGGAGGTCCAATCGATGTGGAAGTGTGGCGGTTGATGCCGGATGCCTTCGGCCGCTTCGTGGCCGCAATCCCCTCGCCGCTCGGGATCGGCAGCATTTCGCTATCGGACGGAACCGCGGCGAAGGGGTTTCTGGTCGAGGCGGCTGCTATCTCCGGCGCTGACGACATCACCGCCTATGGCGGTTGGCGCAGTTATGTCGAAGCGGGATCGCAGCAGAAGATCGGCGGCGCGCGATGATGTTGGGGGCCAGTCTCCGCGCTACAGGCTTTCCAGCTCGACCTCGAAGCTCATCTGGTCGTAGGCCGGGACGACGTGATCGGGTGTCTCGGCCATGACGGTGTCGTAGTCAAGCGGCGTGTGCATGTGGGTCAGGATGGCGCGCTTCGGCTGCAAACGGCCGATCCATTCCAGCGACTGCTCCAGCGACAGATGGCTCGGGTGGTAGCGGTATTGCAGCGCATCGATGATCAACACATCGAGGCCCTGCAGCTTCGGCACGGTTTCGGGCGGGAAATCGCTGATATCGCTGCAATAAGCAACGTCGCCGATCCGAAATCCGAGCGAGGTGATGTCGCCGTGCTGCTGCACGTGCGGACGCAGCGAGATCGCGCCGCCGGCGCCGGTCACATGAACAGGCACGTCGAGATCGCGGATGACCCTTGCTTCGACGATCGGCGGATAGTTGCTTCCTTCAGGCGTTTCCAGGCAATAGCCGAAGCCCTGGCGAATGCGGTCCATGGTCGTTTCGTCGGCGTAGATCGGCACGCGCTGCTGCGCGCCGAAATAATAGCCGCGCAGGTCGTCCAGCCCGTGGATGTGATCGGCATGCGGATGCGTGTACATCACCGCATCGATATGCCCGACCCCGGCTGATATCATCTGCTCGCGAAAATCCGGTCCGGTGTCGATGACCACGGTGGTGACGCCGCCATTGTCATCATATTGCTGGATCATGAACGAGGCGCGGGTACGCCGGTTCTTCGGATTGTCGGGGTTGCAGGCGCCCCAGTCGCCGGTGATGCGCGGAACGCCTGGAGACGACGAGCAGCCGAGAATGGTGAACCGCCGCCTGTAGCCCACCGTGTCAGATCCTCGGCATCTTGGAGAAGCAGCGGAAGGCATTGTCCGTCGTGATCTCGGCCATCTCGGCGTAGCTCAAGCCAAGCGTCTCGGCCAAGACTTCGGCCGTGTTGACGACATAGGACGGCTCGTTGCGCTTGCCGCGCCAGCGCTTCGGCGCGAGATAGGGAGCGTCGGTTTCGACCAGCAGGCGATCATGCGGGATGGTGGCGGCGATGTCGCGCAGCTCCTGCGACTTCGGGAAGGTCAGGATGCCGGAGAAGGAGATGTAGCCACCAAGCTCGACGCCCGTGCGCGCCAGATCGGCACCGGCCGAGAAGCAGTGCAGGATGAAGGGGAAAGCACCCTTCCCTGTTTCCTCGGTGAGGATCGCGGCCATGTCCTCGTCGGCGCTGCGGCTGTGAATGACCAGCGGTAGCTTCGTTTCACGGGCAGCTTCGATGTGGCGCAGGAGACCGGTCTTCTGGTCCTCGGGCTTCTGCGTGTCGTAGAAGTAATCGAGGCCGGCCTCGCCGATTGCGACGACCTTCTCATGCGCGTTGGCGAGCCGGATCAGTTCCTCGGCCTGGATATCGAGTTCTTCGTCGGCATTGTTCGGATGCGTCCCGACGGAGCAGAACACCGAGGGGTATTTCTCGGTGATCGCAAGCAGGGTGCCCAGCTTGCGCACACGCGTGGAGATCGTCACCATCTGCTTGACACCAGCGTCATGGGCGCGCCTGACGATCTCGTCGCGCTCCGCCTCGAAGTCGGCGAAATCGAGATGGCAATGCGTATCGATCAGCATCTCGGCCTCACGCTTCCGGCGCGACGTAGCGCGGGAAGACCGGCGTCGGCGCTTCCAGCGGTGTGCCGGAGACCAGCCGGCCGGCTTCGCCGAGTGCCTTGAAGTCGCGCTTGTCGGGAGCCGCCGCCACGAGGTCGAGCAGCTTGGCGGCCGATTCCGGCACGAACGGCTGCAGCATGATGGCGAGCTGGCGAACGACCTCGGCCGTCACGTAAAGCACGGTGGCCATGCGATCGGGATCGGTCTTCTTCAGCGCCCACGGCTGCTGGCCGGCGAAATAGCGGTCGGTCTCCGACACGACAGCGATGATCGATGCCAGCGCGCGGTGAATAAGCTGCTGATTCATGTCGTCGCGGGTCGAAGCGAGCAGCGCGTCTGCGGCCGCAAGCATCGCCTTGTCCTCGTCGGTCAGCGAGCCGCAGACCGGGACCTGGCCGTCGCAGTTCTTGGCGATCATCGACAGCGAGCGGCTGGCGAGGTTGCCGATGCCATTGGCGAGGTCGGCATTGATGCGCTGGCCGATCGCTTCCTCGCTATAGCTCCCGTCCTGGCCGAAGGACACTTCGCGGAGGAAGAAGTAGCGCACCTGGTCGAGACCGAAGTGATTGACGAGATTGACCGGGTCGACCACGTTGCCGAGCGACTTCGACATCTTCTCGCCCTTGTTGAGCAGGAAGCCGTGGGCGAAGACGCGCTTGGGCAGCGGCAGCTTTGCCGACATCAGGAAGGCGGGCCAGTAGACGGCGTGGAAGCGGATGATGTCCTTGCCGATAATGTGGACGTCGGCCGGCCAATACTTGGCGCGCGGGCCGTTCCTGTCCTCGAGGTAACCGGTGGCGGTGAGATAATTGGTCAACGCGTCGACCCAGACATACATGACGTGTTCTGGATCGTTCGGCACCTTGATGCCCCAGTCGAAGGTCGTACGCGAAATCGACAGGTCGCGAAGACCCGACTTGACGAAGGCGATGATCTCGTTACGGCGTTCGGCCGGGCCGATGAATTCAGGATCGGCTTCATAAAGCGCCAGCAGCTTGTCCTGGTATTCGGAAAGCTTGAAGAAGTAGCTTGCCTCTTCCACCCATTCGACAGGCGTTCCCTGCGGTCCGTAGCGCACGCCGTCGGCGCGGAGCTCGGTCTCGTTTTCCTGGTAATAGGCTTCGTCGCGCACGGAATACCAGCCGGCATAGCTGTCCTTGTAGATGTCGCCGGCGTCGGCCATCAGGTTCCAGATGTTCTTCGACGTCTCGTGGTGCCGCGCCTGCGTGGTGCGGATGAAGTCGTCGTTCGAGGCGTTGAGCAGCTTTGCCATCGCCTGGAATTCACCGGAATTGCGGTCGGCGAGTTCCTGCGCGGTGATGCCTTCGGCGCGCGCCGTCTGCTGCATCTTCTGGCCGTGCTCGTCGGTGCCGGTCAGGAAGAACACGTCCTTGCCGTCGAGGCGCTGGTAGCGCGCCATGGCATCCGTCGCGATCAGTTCGTAGGCGTGGCCGATATGCGGCTTGCCGTTCGGGTAGGAAATCGCGGTGGTGATGTAGAAGGGTGTCTTGTCTGTCATGGCGGCCATTCTCGTGCGGCTTATTCTTTGAAATCTATACGCCGCTCCTTAGCGCATGTGGCGGCGAAGCGAAACAGTAAGTTTGGAAAGCTACGCCTCCTGCCTATAGCAGCGCAATCTTCATGATCGGCGCCTGCTTGACTCGTTTTTTCCTGCATTCTACCCAAGAGGACCATTGAACAGGGTTCAGCAAACGTGACATCAGCCGCCCCCCGCTACCACGTAGGCTTGTTTCATGCGGGCTTGCTTCATGCAGGCTTGGGACCCGCGATTTGATGCTTTCCCATTTCGATCCGCTTTATTCGCTCTCGGGTTTCTTCGTTGGCGCGCTTGTCGGCATCACCGGTGTCGGTGGTGGCTCGCTGATGACGCCTCTGCTCGTTTTGTTGTTCGGCGTTCATCCGGCGACGGCCGTCGGGACCGACCTGCTCTACGCGGCTGTAACCAAGAGCGCCGGCACCGCGGTTCACGGGATGCATGGACGCATCAACTGGAGGATCGTCGGCTGTCTTGCCGCCGGCAGCGTGCCGGCTGCCCTTATCATGCTGTGGCTGCTATCAGGCATCGACCGCAAGAGCATCGAAGTCGCCCATACGATCACGACGGCGCTTGGCTGGCTACTCGTCATGACGGCCTTCATGCTGGTGTTTCGCAAGCAGGTGCTGGCCTTCGCGCAGCGCTCGATGGGCGAGCGGCGGCCCGTACGGCCAGCAACGCTTGGCATGCTTACCGTCGTGCTCGGGCTGGCGCTCGGCATCCTCGTGACATTGACGTCGGTCGGCGCGGGCGCGCTTGGTGTGACCATCCTGCTGGTACTTTATCCGCGGCTCGATGTCCGCGAGATTGTCGGCTCTGACATCGTCCACGCCGTGCCGCTGACGCTGATCGGCGGCATGGGCTACTGGATGATCGGCGAGATCGACTGGAGCATGCTGCTGGCGCTGCTGGTCGGGTCGATCCCCGGTATCATCGCCGGCAGCCTTTTGGCGCCCAAGCTGCACGATCGCACCATCCGCCTGGTATTGGCGGCGACGCTGGCGATCGTCGCCTACAAGCTCCTGACCTCCTGATCGGGTTGTCTGCGGCCATGGTCTTCCGATCAAGGTCCAGGCTGCTTGATATCGCCGAGAATGGTGAGAATCGTCTGCTTGCGGTCGAGATTGTAGGCGTCTGAGACCGTCAGGCGCTCGACAATATCGCTGTGCAGCCGCGACAGACGTTCGGCCTGGGCCACCTGCCCCGCCATCGCCGCCGCCTTCGCCTTGGCCATCAGGTCGTCGCCGAGATGGCTTGCGAAGAACTCGAAGATCGTGTCGCTTTCCTTGCCCGCCAGCGCGTCGGCAAGACGGTGCATGGCCTTGCGCGATGACGCCCCCTGCAGGGTCAGCACCTCGTTATAGGCGGAGATTATTTCTCCGCCGCCGTAATTCACCAGCTTCAGCGCTTCACCGACACTGCCATTGGCTGATGCCAGCAGCGACGGGTCGTCGGTGTTTACGCCGAGATGACCCAGAGCCGAGCGCAGCGCATCGTCACCGAGCGGCGACAGCTTGAGCGGCAGGCAACGGGAGCGGATGGTGGGCAGGAGTTTGCCCGGCGCATGCGAGATCAACAGGAACAGCGCGCGCTTTGGCGGCTCCTCGAGGATCTTCAGGATGGCGTTGGCGGCACTTCGGTTCATGTCGTCGGCGGGATCGATGATGACGATGCGCCAGTTGCCAGTGCCTGAGGTCTGCGAGAAGAAGCGGCCGGCGCGGCGCACCTCGTCAACCGTGATCGCCGATTTCACCTTGCCGGTCTTCTCGTCCACCGGGCGGGCCAGATGCAGCAGGTTGTGAGAGGCCCCCGCGTTGATCTGGCGGCTGACGGATGAATTCGGGTCGGGATCGGCGAGAACATCCGGTGCGCGCTCGGGGTCCGGATGCGACAGGACGTGATTGGCGAAACGGAAGGCGAGCGTCGCTTTGCCGATCCCCGACGGCCCTTCCATCAGCAGGGCGTGGTGCCCCTTTCCTGAGCGGTAGGACTGCGCGAGGAAGGCTTCAGCGTCTTCATGACCGAACAGCTTGGTGTTTTCGGGCGGCCAGATCGCGCCGTCGAGAAGGCTCGGATGCTCATCACTCATCGATATCACTCATCGCCGGCTCGACGACCTTCGGCGCGTCTGGCGGCGCCAGCAACTGGGCGACGATCGAGACGATCTCCGCTGCGATCGCCTCCTCGCCCTGCATGGCGTTGACGACGTGGCAGCGCTCGGGCTCGCGCGAGGCAATGTCGAGGAAGGCTTCACGGCGCTTCTCGTGGGTTTCGATCTCTTCCTTCTCGAAGCGGTCAGGCGCCACGTCGCCGGCGGCGCCCCGGCGCTTGGCGCGCTCAAGGCCGGCCTTGGCAGGAAGGTCGAGCACCAGCGTGCAATCGGGAACGACGCCGTCGATCGCGACACGTTGCAGCGTCTCGATGAAATCCGGCTCCAGATTGCCCGTCACGCCCTGATAGACGCGCGAGGAATCCATGAAGCGATCGCAGAGCACGACCTTGCCCTGAGCAAGTGCCGGACGGATGATCTCTTCGACATGGTCGTTGCGGGCGGCGGCGAAGAGAATCGCCTCCATGCGCGTACCGAAGGATTCGGCCGCACCCGAGAGCAGCACATGGCGCACGGCTTCCGCCCCCGGCGAACCGCCCGGCTCGCGCGTCACCACGACCTCATGGCCCCTGGCGCGCAAGGCATCTGCCAGCCGACGGATCTGGGTGGACTTACCAGCACCCTCACCGCCTTCAAACGTAACGAACAATCCGGTAGCGGATGACAACAATATGTTCCTGCGATCTTGGCCTGCACTCGATCGGCGCCAGCAGCGCCACGTCAGTACATCTAGACGAAGATGACGGCGAGCGGAACCGCTTCGCGTCGATCTCCAAGCTTTGTCACAAGGTGAAGCGCGACTATGGCGATCATGTGGGCTCGGCCGGCTTATCCCAGAGCCAGGAAAACAGCAGCGTTTCGCCCAGCTCCAGCACCGCATCCACGGCGCGGCTGCTGAGAGAGCCTTCCTCGACCGACGTCTTGGTGTAGAGCGGCACTTCGCGCAGCAGTCTGCTACCAGCGAAAAGCCGCAGCGTTCCGACCTCGCGATCTGCATCGACCGGTGCCGGCAGCGGCCAGTGGTAGACGATGCGGGCGGCCAGGCGGTCGGGATTGTTGACGGGGATGTAGACGCTGATCGGGCTTTTCGCGACGAGCTCGACGCTGCGCGACGCGCCGCCATAGACGCTCGCCGTGCCGATGACCTCGTTTTCCGCGAAAAGCTGGCGAATCTCGAAGGCGCTGAGGCCCCATTCGAGTACGCGCTTGGCTTCCTCGGTGCGCTCCTTGTCGGACGCAATGCCGCCAAGCGTCATGAACAGGCGACGGCCGTTGCGCTCGGCCGACGCCACGATCGAGTAGCCCTCGCCCTCGGCAAAGCCCGTCGCTAGGCCGTCGACGCCGAGACCGAAGCCTAGCAGTGGGTTGCGGTTACGCTGGAAAATCTTGTTCCACTCGAAATCCGGCTGGGCGAAGTAGGGATAATAGGCCGGGTAGCCCTGTTGCAAGCGCTCCGCCAGCGCGACCATGTCGTAGGCCGTCGTCTTGCTCTTGCCATCGGGAAGCCCGGTGGAATTGGCAAAGAGCGAATGCTGCATGCCGAGCGTCTTTGCGCGGCGCGTCATGCTTTCGGCGAAAGCCGGCTCGCCGCCGCTCATGCCTTCGGCGAGAATGATGCAGCTGTCGTTGGCGCCCTGGATGGCGATCCCGCGCACGAGATCCTCGACCCGCACATTGGACTTCAGCGCCGCGAACATGGTCGCGGTGCGCGACGGCGCGCCGCCGGTACGCCAGGCATATTCGGAGACGGGATACTGGGTATCGAGCGTGATCTGCTTGCTCGTCAGCGCATCGAAGACGAGCTCGACCGTCATCAATTTGGCGAGAGAGGCCGGCGAGAACGTCTGATGTTCGTTCTTGGCGAGCAGCACCGTGCCCGTCGACGCCTCGACCATATAGGCTTGCGCTGCCTTGGTGACGAACGACTGGTTGGCTTCGGCGGGCGCTGCCACGGCATCGGTGGCAACGAGTTGCGCGAGCGGTAACAGGCAGACACAGAGCCGAAGCATATGTTTCAGCATCGAAACCCTCATCGATCCGGTCTCGAAAGACCTGGGAAACATTTACTTCAGCGCAGCCTTCGCGGCCTTCTGACGCTTGAATGATGCCAGGATGCTGTCTTCGGTCAAGCCGTCATTGCGGACCATGACCGCGTCGAAGGCGAGATCGACCGTGACGGTCTTCACACCCTCTTCCTGATAGCCCATGGCCATCGATCCCTGCTGCCAACCGTAGGGGCGCTCATAGGGGTAGGGACCGATTTCCGGCAGCACGACCATCTCGCCGAACGACGCCGGTGCGGCATTGTCGAAGGAAGGGGCGCGCAGCGGTGTTGGGACAGGGGCCGCATTGTACGGTGCGCTCGGGGTCGAGCCGGCGTAGGAGGTGATCGACTGCGGAACGGGAACGCGGTCCTCAGCCGGCGGCGTGAAGCCACCGAAGCTCTGGATTTCGTCGCGCGTGATGCGCTTGCTGTTGGAGGCGACCATCACGCCGGTCGCGATCTGCCCCTCGCCCGGATAGACACCGGGAATGCGGCTGCCCTTCGGAACGTAGGAGGCCATCAGATACGGCATGTCGTGGCCGTCCATACGGGCCTTGCCGACATACTGCACCCGCACATTGCCGGTGCCGCTGTGCTGGAGATCGAGCAGATCGGCGGTCTTGTTCGACAAATCGATGATGCGACCCTCATGATAAGGGCCGCGGTCATTGACACGCACGATGATGGAGGAGCCGTTTTCGACGTTGGTGACGCGCGCGTAGCTCGGCAGCGGGAATGTCGGATGCGCGGCGGAAATATGCATCTGGTCGTAGACTTCGCCGTTGGCCGTCAGGCGACCATGGAAGGCCGAGCCGTACCAGGACGCGATGCCGACCTTGTTGTAGGAGAAATCCTCTTTCGGGAAATAGGTCTTTCCCTTGACGACATAGGGACTGCCGACGAGGTAGCGACCGCCGCCCTTCGGAATATTGTTGCCGGTGGCGACGCGCGGGCTCGCCTTGACGCCATATTCCTTCTCGGAGAAATATTCCTTGCCGTGCGTGCGCTTGGCCGTCGTCGTGGGTGCCGTTCCGCAAGCGGTCACTGTCGCGCAGATCAGCGACAATCCTACCCACCGCATTGGTGTCGCAAGTGCTGCCGCCCCGAAGTCTCGTCTCATATGTCCCACGCCGCTCAAGACCGTTATGGCTAAAAGTCCGCCCATCCAGGCAAAACAAGCCGTACTGCCATCAACCTAACGAGACTTTAATCATGCGGCTTTCGAGGCGAATTTGCGAAAGCTTTCGCCGAGATAGTGACAATTCCAATGAATATGGTTAATGGATTGCTAAATTAATGAAGCGATCCGGCACATCCATGGAGCATCCGGCAGCGAAGACTGGCTGCCAACGGCGCCATCAGAAGTGAAACGAGACACCAACGTTAACGGCATTGGTGATGATGTTGGTCTTCAGATTGTCGCCACTGTCGATCGGCACGTTCACGCGCGAATAGGTTCCCTTGTACTCGACGAAGGTCGACCAACGATCGGTAAAGCGGAAATCCACACCGGCCTGGGCCTGGAACGTCACGCCGCCGAACTCGTAGTCGAAGGTCTTGCCCTGCGGGCGCGTCACTTCGACGTGCGGGATGTTGACGCCGACGCCGGCGCCGACATAGGGCGTCCATCGCTGGCCCTCCAGCGGGAAGCGATAGAGCGCATTGGCCGTCAGAAGGTTCAAGCCGTCGGTGAATTCGAAATGCGACCAGCCCGATGTCGCGAGCGTCTTTTCGTCGGCATAGACCTTGTCGTGGGTGTAGTCGATGGAGAGGCCGAGGTTCGGATGATTGAGGTTCTCAAGCCACCAGGTGACGCGCGCGCCGTAATAGGGCGGCGAGCCGAAGGATTTGCCTTCCCAACCGGCATTGAAATGCGTGCCGTCGGAGACGTCCACGCCGCTGTGCGGTGCCGTCTGGTAGCCGCCATAGACGGAGAACTGCAGATCTTCGGCTTTTGCCGGAGCGTACAGACAGACAGCAGTGACGAGTGCGTACGTGGACAGGCGGAATGCGCGGCGCATGAATGGTCCCCAGGTTGCGATGGCCGGGATATTCGCTGCGGTTTGTAACAGGCCTATTTCAGTCGCATCCCCCCACTGTTTGATTGTGGCCCTGTGTCCGGAAGACAACAGTCCTGGATGGCGCCTTCACCGGCGCGCCAATCAGCCTCGCGGATGCCGGTCGAGGTAGTCCGTCAGGATCGTGAGAAGGACGTCGATATCCTCGCTGGTCGTCCGGTGATTGACGATCGCGCAGCGCACCACGAGCTCGCCCCGGAGCGTCGTCCAGGACGGGACGGCCAATCCCTGCTCGTGAAGATCAAGCACGAGGTCGCGAATGAAATCGTCGTCGGCGTCACGAATACCAAAGCAGACGATGTTGAGGCCAACCGGGGCCTTTATTTCGAAGCGCGGATCAGGCGCCAGACTTGCAGCAAGATAGCGTGCGAGTTCGCAGGTGCGCGCGATCGCATTGCCCATCCGCTCCGTTCCCAGCGTTTCGATCGTCATCCAGGTCTTCAACGCCCGGAAACCTCTCGACAGATCGGGCCCGAGATCGCAAGGCCATGTCTCGCCCGCAGCAAGCCCCCTGCTCGACCGTTGCAGATAGGCAGCCGGCTGGGCGAATGCGCGCTTATGCGCGTCGCTGTCGCGAACCAGAAGAAAGCCGGCATCATAGGGAACGTGGCCCCATTTGTGGAAGTCGAGCGCGATCGATGCCGACCGCTCGATCCCCGAAAACAGTTGACGCATCTCGGGCGCCAGCATGGCAAGTGCCCCAATCGCTCCATCGACGTGAAACCAGATGTCTTCCGCTGCCGCGACCGCGGATATCTCGGCCAAAGGATCGATCGCGCCCGTGTTCACCGTGCCGGCCGTGCCGACCACGAGAAACGGAAGCAAGCCTCGCGCGCGGTCTTCCGCGATCGCATCGATGAGCGCCTTGACGCTCATCCGGCCGGCGTCATCAACCACAATGGACCTCAGGTTGGCCGAGCCAATGCCCGACAGCTCCATTGCTTGCGCGATGCAGACATGCGCCTGCGCGGAGGTATACGCGACCAACTGGCGATCGGCGGCTCGCAAGCCATCCCAGCGCACGGAGTGGCTCAAGGCCTCGGTCCGGGCGATCGTCAGTGCCAGGAAATTGGCCATTGACGAACCCGTGACGAAGAGACCGCTTGCCGACAAGGGATAGCCAAGCGCTTCCGCCATCCATCGGGCGACCTGCTTTTCGACCTCGATGCCGACATGATCGCGGCCGCCGCAATTCATGTTCAGGCCGGCGGCGACCATTTCGGCCACCATGCCGACTGGCGTGCCAGCGCCGTGGACCCAGCCCATGAACAGCGGATGCAGATTGCCGGTGGCGTGGGGAAAGATATGGGTGCGTATATCGTCGAGCACATCGTCCAGCGCGCGAGGATCATCCGGCAACGAGCGAGCAAACCTGGCGCGCGTGTCAGACGGCATCGGCTGCCAGACCGGCTTTTGCCTGACATTAGCGATATGATCGATGGTGTCGTCGAGCATGCGGTGCGCTGCTTCGCGAAACGCTTGCCAGTCGGTGGGGTCAAGGCTCGTTGACTTCTCCAAATCCGACCCCGCCGGCACATCCGTCTTCGCAATCCGTGACATTACATCCCTCGAGAAGACTGGGAGAGGGCAGCCCATTTTTCGAACAGGATATCGAGATCATCGGCGATCGGCCGCATTGCCTCCTCCATGGTGTCGCCGCTGCCCAGCCTGTCGGACACCGCATTGATATGGATAGCCGAGGCTGCAACCCTGAGAATTGCACGGGTGCCGAGATTGACTGCCTGCCCGACGTGGCAGACCGGTCCCACGTCGCTTTCGCGGAGCGCCAGATGGATCCCTTGCGCCTGCGCAAGCGACGCGAACCCGTTGCCGTCGACAGCCATGGTCAAGGGGACGATGGCGCGATCGACGATATGGTCGCCTTCGTCGTCGGGATGGATCAATACGCCTTCGAGATTTTCGGCGCGGGCACGCACATGATCAGCGAAGGCCTGCTTGATACGCCGCTCAGCGATGGCGTCGATTCCCGCCATGGGCTCCAACTGCTCCAGCGCGGCGATCCATCTCAGCCCGAGCCCGAGATTGAAGTGCGACCCGAATTCCTGATCGCTGCGGCTGCGCAAGAGTGCCGGCCAATCATGGAGAGCCGTGTAATCGGAAAGCCCCGTTGCAAGCGCGGACTTCGTCGTGAGTTCCTCGACGAGCGCCGGCGGTATCGCGAGCGCACCTGCGAAGGGCGGCCCAGCGAGAAACTTCGAGCCGGTGACCGCGACGAGAAAGCCGTCGGCGATATCGCCAGCCAGAACGTTGGCGCTGCAACGAAACTGGCAGGCATCGACAAGAACGCGAACACGTCCGGGCGCAAGCGTGGAGATGTAACGGGCAGCCTCGCGCGAGACGCCGTTCAGGCCGGTCTTGGATGTATCCAGAACATGTACAAGAACATCCCTGCCGCGCTTCAGCGCGTCCTTAGCAATTGACGTAACATCGACATCGACATCATCGGCGCTTCGCGCCTGCCCCAGCGCATCGCGGATCGCCACCGCCTGGACTTCGACGCGATCGGCGGCAATGCCGGCGAGCATCTCGCCCGCAATCACCGCACGCCCCAGCGCCGTCGCATCCAAAAAGTGGCGTCCCGCGGCAGCGCGAGGCACGCCGCTGCCGGTTTCTTCCGGCGCGATCAGGATGTTGGTGATCGGACGTGGCGACAGAGCAAGCATCAGGCTAAGCGCGAGAAGCTCAACGTCCGTTCCGGATGCCGCAAGCACGATGCCGCTCTCGTTGCATCCGATGCTGGCGCCGATACGGCCGCGCATCTCCGTGAACCATTCGCCGACGGCGATCGTGGCGGCGCCATCCACGCCGAACAAACGCTTCAGTTGATGGCCCGCCGCGGCGAAGCTCTGCGGCGAGATGTTGCTCGCCGTTGTGGACGCGAAGGAAATCTCGTCCATCGCAGGGACGGTGCGGGTTCCATATCGATTGCGGCCAGTCGAGGCATCCGGCCAGATCCGGCTATCGCCGCCGGCTGCGAACAAAAGCGACAGCGTGTGGTCTATACCGGCCGCGCCCACCTTGTCCCGGAAATCAGGAACGAGTTCGGCCATGGTCCTAGCCGCGAACATGGTGTTTCCATATCGTGTGATTTTCGACGCTGCGATCACAGTGCTTCCACCAGCGACACGACCCCTGCCTGGCTGGAGCCATGCGCCTGGGGGCCTCGCAGGGCATTCGCTTCCCGTGCGCGCTTGGCCAGCGCATCTTCGAACGCCGCAAACAGGGTCGCCATTGCCTGTCTCTTGTAGGGAAACACCGTCTCTGAATCCATCGAATGGACGATCATCGCGACGTCTGCCTCAAACAGCAGCAAGCGTCCGTCGGACAGTTCGGCGCAATCGATAGCGAAGTAGTCGAGCCCTAGGCGGCGATGCAGCGTTGCAAACGCGTCGGCGTGCCGCACGGCGAAATCGGTTTCGAAATCCGCCATCCACGATGCCTCCTCGAGCCGCCGCTCGGCATGTTCCGCCATGCCGGCGCTGAGATAGTGCACCATCCAGTGATCGGAGATCGCGAGGTGGCTCGCATACGGCTTTCCTTCGATGACCGCGATGCGCTGCTTGCGAAACTTGCCGTCCTCATCGCTGTAGTCGATGAAGGGAGCAATGTAGAACTCGGCTTCCGGGCGACCGGCCAGATAGGCGGCAATCGCCTCCGTCGAACCGATCTTTTCCATTCCGTGACCGGCGTGGGTACCGATCGGGCGAACGATGATCGGGAAGGATGTCAGTCCGTCGATCAAATCGATCGAGAGTAACTCCGCTGACAGATCAACGAGGGTCTGGCGAGCGATCCGCGTTGTCAGCGGAGCAAGAATGGCGGGCTCGTTGCGGAAGGCTTCAGACACGCCCTCGCGCGACAGATCGATAACCCGGCGCGGCGCATTGTTCACAATCGGCCCGCCCCAACTGTCGAGCAGTCGCTCAAGGTTTTCCAGCACGGCCAAATTTTCGGGAGACTCGCCGACGGCGACGAAAGCCACGTCATGTTCGGGCATATCGTTCAATTGGTATGTTGCCTCGTCGACGTAGTGGAGAAGGATGTTCGCATTGGAAGTCTCCAGCAGGAACTCGATCGGCGTATTTGCCATGAAGTCCCCGGGAGTGGCGATCACGAGGACGCGAAGGCCCGCCCCGCTGCCGTTGCGGATATGGTAGTTGCGGCTCATCTCCAGCGCGCCCTTCTGGGTGATGGCGGCTTCGTGGCTCTTGCCCAGCGTTTGCAAGATGATCGAGAGGTCCATGAAGGCGCCAGCGTCGGACACGTCGGCGGAAACCCGCGCCATCAGCGCATCCCAGTAAGGCGAAATGTCCCTGCCTTCATAGATCGTACGAACGATCGCCGCCTTGCCAGCGATTGCGTGCAGATCTTCAAATTCGTGCGTCTGGGCGGCGGCAATTTTCACGGCATAAACTCCATTGAACCGGCGCGATTGGCTGCGGCGAGACTCGTCGCGACACCACCGGTTGGCAAACATTCGAGTTCACTTGTGTGCCCGGTTGCTTGCGTGGGCCTTGCTGTTTCGAGCGGACCACACTCCACAGGCATGTGCCGCGACCGGCGGTTCACACTGCCTCACCACCGCTCGCGTTTATTGCCGCAGAGGTGCCAACGTGATCACGATTGCCTTGGAAATCCAGGCTGATGTCAGGGGTATCAACTCTTTTCAGATGAACTCGACGTGTTCGCCGGTTGCATGGCGCGCACGGCCCAATGGAAAAGCATCGATCAGTTGGCGTGGCGCGCGCGGGTCACCGCCCGAATTCTGCAATCGAGATCCGGCAGGCCAAACGGCTTAACCAGGTAGTCCGTGGCGCCGCAGTTGAAGCCCTCCATCTGGTCGGACACCTGGTCGTGCGCTGTCAGAATGATGATCGGCACATTGTTACTGCGAGCGCGCAACCTACGAAGCAGCGACAGACCATTTCCGTCGGGAAGACGCAAATCGAGCAGGACGAGGCCGTAGTCGCCGCTGTCGGCTGCGCGCGTCGCATCCGCGAGCGTGAGGCACCACTCGACGGAATGTCCATGCGCACAGACATGGCCGCAAACGGCATCGCCAAGCACCGCGTTATCTTCCACCAACAGGACATTCATCATGGATCGCCCTTCGGTGCCTAGCCAGCGCCACCATCGACGGGATCGCTTTCGAGCTGGGCATCCCGGACCGGAAGCGCCTGTTGCGTCTTGTCGAGCCCATGACGCTTCTCGAAATTGCTCCAGCTCCGATCCATCGCATAGGCGGACGACAGACTCGGAATGCCGACATGCCCGAAGGCGAAGGAAAGCTGACGTTCGGCGACGTCTTCCGTCACGTTTGCAATCTGCTGACTATAGAGCACAGAGGCCAGTCCCGTCCGGTCGGCGCCGGAGAGACAGTGGATCAGAATAGGCTTCGGAGCGTCGCGCATGATCGCAACGAGGCGATCGGCCTTCTCGGCGGTCAGGATCTTCGAAGCCGACATCGGGAAATCAACATGCTCGACACCCAGCTGCTCCGATAGGGCGACCTCCTCGGACCACCACTTCGCGTATCCGGAATTGCCCCGCAAATTGATGACCGTCTTGATCCCGTTTTCTCGGATATAGCGCTCAAGCTGGGACGGCGACGGCTGGGCGGAACGATAAAGTTGCCCGGCTATGACTGTATGAAAGTTTCCGGTCAATTGGAGATAGCCGGCGTATCCGCCGAGCGTCAGGCCGGCAACCAGAAAAAGGCCACCTGCAAGTTTAACCGCACGTGGAAGGCGAAGTCGTTTCAGTGCGCGCAAGAGTATCTCCAAGGATTAGTCGAGAGATAATCTCTATGCTGGGCGCTGCTGACACTAGCCTGAAGCATAAATGACAATACTGCGACAAGCGGCCCCAATCTGAGGCCCGTTCAAGTGCTTTATCCGCCGCCGGATGATAGCCGGCTACGGATTACCTTAAGAAACGGCGATCGAAGCGAACGCTTCGATCGCCGTGACAGGTCGACTGTCAGTTCACGCTGGCAGGTACTTTGACGCTGGCGACGTGCGCGCCGCCCTTGCGGCAGCCGGAGAACACATCCAGCGCCGGATCGTAAACCTTCGTCGAAACGTCCATCAAGCCAAGCACGCTATGGAAGACATTGTCGTGCGAGGTCGGCTTGTGGGCGTTTGCCGCCAGGCAAGCCGCGTCATAGCCGGCCGAAGCCTGCAGATCATCAGACAGCCATACAACGAAGGGCACATGCGTTTGCTGTATCGGGGCAACGACGTAAGGCGTGCCGTGCAGATAAAGACCATTTTCGCCAAGCGATTCGCCGTGGTCGGAAATGTAGACGACGGACGCCGCCATCTTGTCCGCGCGCTGCTTCATCTTGTCGATTACCGCCGACACGATGTGATCCGTATAAAGGATGGTGTTGTCGTAGGCGTTGCGGATTTCCTCCGGCGAGCAGCTTCCAAAATCGTTGGCGCGGCAATCCGGCTGGAAATGACGATACTCCTCAGGATAGCGAGCGTAGTATGCCGGGCCGTGGCTGCCGAGCTGGTGAAGCACCAGAACGCTATCGCCCTTCACCTTGTCCAGCCATGCGTCCATCTTGTCCAGCAGGATGGCATCCAGGCATTCGCCATCCTTGCAGAAACGGGGATCCGCAGTGTCGGGAAGGAATTGATACGGTACCCGGTCAGTGACACGGTAGCTACCGGTATCATTGTCGAGCCAGGAAACAGACACATTGGCATGGCCGAGCACGTCGAGAACGTTCTCCGTCTCGAGAGCCTTGCGATGCGTGTAGGCTGTTCTCGGATAGATCGAGAACATGCATGGGATCGAGACGGCTGTCGCTGTTCCGCAGCTGGTGGTGTTGGGGAAGTAGACGACGTTCTGTTTCGACAACTCCGGATTTGTGTCGCGATCATAGCCACCCAGTGCGAAATCCTGTGCACGCGCAGTCTCGCCAGCAACCACGATCAGTACCCGCGGTTTGGTGGTGCCGGCGGTGTTGACGCGACGGGCATCCTCGCCAAGCGGCTGGGCGACGACATTCGCGTCCTGGCCGGATGAAATCGCGAAGCGGAGCGCACTGGTGATCGGGACAAACGGATTAAGCGTGTCCAGCAAATCCTTGTGGGCCCGCCCGATGCCGGCGAAGGTGCGATAATCGCCTATCCCTATCGTCGCGAAGACCGCGGTGCACGCCAGGATCACCGCCGTGTTGTGCGCGAGCTTCTTCAAGATGGGCCGATGGCGAATACGCACCCAGGCAATCAGCAGCGATGGAAGGATGCCAGTCAGCAAGATGTGCAACGCAAAGCGCGCGGTGATCAGATGCCCTGCCTCGGCGCCGGTCGATACGGCGGCATTGCGGATCATCTCCTTGTCGACGATCACGCCGAAGGAATCCGTAAACCAGGAAGCTGCCGATGCCGCGATCACGAAGAAGATCAGGAAGGGCTTGGTGATGTATTTCGCCGAGAAAACGGTGACAACCCCCATGCTTGCCGCCGCGATGCCGATCACGAAGATCGTGAAACGGAAATGGTCCGCTGAGAAATATCCGAACGCCTTCGACCAGAAAGTGCGGTTTGTGACGACCAGAAGATAGACGGTCGTCAGCAGGCAAAGCGTCACGCTTCCGATTTCAGGTCTGAAGAAGCGCGATGCGCCTCGAGAATTGCTGCCGTTCAATTTGGTGTCTCCGCAATATATGCCGCGGGACACCATCAACAAACGGTGGCCAAATCCCGCCAATCGTTGACGGGATGCCTGCCTTTTCTGACACTGGCCTGAAAGCCGTGCTCTTCTCAACGCATGGCGATCTCAGGCTTAGCCTTTGAGGCCATAATGTGTTTCCAGACGATCCCAGCTGACGTCCATCGCATAGACGGACGAGATATATGGGATCGCGACATGGCCGTAGCGAACGGAAAGCTGGCGCTCGGCGACATCTTCGTCGACGCGGGCGATCTGCTGGCTGTAGATCACCGATACCAGGCCAGTGCGGTCGGCGCCGCTCTGGCAATGGATAAGGATCGGCTTGGGCGCGGCTTTCATGATCGCAACGAGCTCATCGGCCCGCTCCGGCGTAAGCACGGCTCCGGACGACATGGCGAAGTCGATGTGTTCGACGCCAAGCTGCCGCGCCGTTTCGATCTCCGCGTTGTACCATTGCGCGTTCGCATTCTCGCCGCGCAGATTGATGATCGTCTTGATACCGTGGTCACGAACATGCTTTTCCAGTTGCGCCTGAGACAGCTGTGCTGACCGGTACAATTGTCCCATGACCACACGGTGGAAATTCCCGCTTATCTGCAGATAACCGATATAGCCACCAAACAACGCACCGGCGAGCAGCACACCCGCGGCAAGCGCCCGCAACATTTTCCCACGACCGGCAAAAAAACTCATTACATCACACCTCATCGATCGAAGTACGAAGGCACTTTGATCGTTGAGGCTGACGGCCACCTGAAGACCGTCGCGGATACAAGGCGAACGCATGCAGCCGCCCCGCGTTAGCCTATCGATTTTGATAGAGTGGTGCCCGACCTGAGAGATA
>UBVW01000084.1:0-32430 GCA_900469085.1 Hyphomicrobiales bacterium
TGAGACCACAGGAATTGACAAAAGCCCCGGTTCGCCGGGGCTCAAAGATAGCAAGGCCGGAGCATCGGATATGATGCTCCGGCTTTTTGTTTCGGTCCGCCGTCACATGCTGGCCTGCACGCTGTGCAAACCCGCGTAGATCCCGTCGCGCGCCATCAAATCCTCGTGCCGACCCTCCTCGACGATCCCGTCGGCTGTCAGCACCAGGATACGGTCGGCGTGGCGCACCGTCGACAGGCGGTGCGCGATGACGACTGTGGTCCGCCCCTTGGCCAGCCCGAGCAGCGCCTGCTGCACGGCCCGTTCGCTCTCGTTGTCGAGCGCGCTGGTGGCTTCGTCGAAGATGAGGATATCAGGGTTCTTCAAAAACGCCCGCGCAATCGTCAACCGCTGCCGCTGCCCGCCCGAGAGCCGCACCCCACGCTGGCCGATGTCGGTGTGGTATCCATCGGCAAGAGCCATGATGAACGCATGCGCATTGGCCGCCCGCGCCGCCGCCTCGACCTCGGCGTCGGTGGCATCCGGCCGCCCATAGCGAAGATTGTCCGCCACAGACCCCGCAAAGAGATAGACGTCCTGCTGCACCACGCCGACATGTCCCCGCAACGACGACAGCGTGACATCACGGATATCGGCGCCATCGATCAGGATCGATCCGGCCTGAACGTCGTAGAAACGCGGGATCAGCGAGCACAAGGTGCTTTTTCCCACACCCGACGGCCCGACCAGCGCCACGAACTCGCCGGGCGCGATGGTGAAGGACAGGTTCTCGAACACACCAGTCGTATCGGCCTCATAACCGAAGCTGACATCCTCGAACCGGATTTCCCCCTTCGGAGTCGTCAGCGCATGGGCACCCGGCCGATCGACGATATCGGGCTCGACATCGAGGATCTCCATCGCCCTCACGAAGCCGGTATAGCCCTCCTGCCAGAGCCGCACGAAATTGGCGAGCCGCTGCACGGGATCGACGAGCACCGCCACGCAGAGCAGAAAGGTCAGGAGATCGGCCACCGTAATCGCCGACGATACGATCCTGAGACCGCCGATGACGATGACCAGGATCGTGATGAACTGTGCGAAGCTCTCCGTTCCCACGGAAAACCATGCCTCGCTGCGATAGCCTTCAGCACGGCTAGAAAGAAAGCGCTCGTTCTGCACGGCAAAGCGATCCCTCTCCAGCCCTTCATTGGCGAAGGACTGCACCACGCGGATACCCGCGAGACTGTCTTCCAGCCGCTCGTTGACGCCGGCGATCTGCTGCTTGCTGCGTTCGAGCGCGCGGTTCATGCGGCGGTTGAAATGCAGGGCGTAGGCCACCGCCAGCGGCGTCAGCAGCAGGATCAACCCCGCCAGCACCGGATCGATATAGACAAGCACCAGCATGGCGCCGCCGTATTTGAGGATGGCGATCGACACATCCTCGGGACCATGGTGAAACAATTCGCCGAGCCAGAGGGAATCGCTGGTGATGCGGCTCATCAGCTGTCCCGTGCGCTGGCGGTCGTAGAAGCTGAAGGACAGTTTCTGGCAATGATCGAACAGCTCCTGCCGGACGGCCGCCTCGATGCGCGCGCCCATCACATGGCCGCGATAATCGACGAAGAAGACCGCGACCATCTGCACCGCCAGAAGCGCCAACATGACGGCGCCCACCTTGAGGATCAGCGCATTGGCCTCCCCCGCATCCGAAATCACGAGAAGACGGTTGGTGACGATATTGGCGCAGATCGGCAACGCCACGGCAGTCGCCGCGACGAGAATGGCGCAGACGACGTCCGCGCATAGCAGCGGTAGATGCGGGCGGTAGTAGCCAAGGAATTTGGCTATCCGAGACCGGCGCCGCGCATTTCGGTCGGCGGTAGCATCAGGCTCGGAAGTGGTGGGGAGTGGTTTACGACGCGGCGCGTCTTTTCGCGCGCGGGCGAATTGAATAGACATGAAGCGGAGTGTCCTTGTGGATGATCGTTCCTTTCGTTTTGGACAGCATCGCTTTCATGACAGTCTCCCCGGACGAGTTTGCGTTCAGCTTCGCGCCATCCTTAGCAGATCAGCCGCCCGCCCGCAAAGGCCGCTCCGGGCAAAAATTCCGAGAAACACGCTTAACGTGCGTTAACGGCGCGGCCCGCCCGCCTGGCGACAGTCGGGGCGGCAAACAAGATTTCGACCCGGATCGAGACATTTCGGTCTCTTCCGCCAGCCGTTTTCGGCCCGTCGTTCCGTTCCGCGACAGCGCGTTTGTCGCAGCCTGAAACACCCGCAAGCCTTAACCTTACTGGGTAACCAATCTATTAGCATCCTGTTGAAAACGAAGGCAGTTATGGCAATCTTCGGCCATGACAAACATCCGCTCTCCAAGATTCAACGCCGATGATATGGGACGGTCGCGGGAATGCGAAAGCGTCTGCAAAGGGGCGATAACCGAAGTTGTCCGTCGCGCAATCGCGGCGGGATGGCGTGAAGCAGAAATCGCGCTTCACCTGGCAGACGCAGCAGAAGAGTATGTCATCTACCTGGCAACAAAGCCGGACCGTCGCCTGAAGGCGGCAAACAACAACTAGTTGCGAATGGGGGCGGCCACGGTCGCCGGAGCAAGGCCTGCTTACGAGGGGAAGCGACCCGCCAGCTCCGAAACATGCGCATCGAAATTGCCTACGGCGCTATCGCCGCAAGATCATTTGCAAGACCATTTGAAAGCGGCGTCCCACCCACCGAACACCGACGTGGCCTCTATAAACGAGGCCACGCTTGGTTCAGCCCTGCGAGGTCAGCCTTGATCGCTCAACCTTGCGGCCGGTTTCTGAAGGCCTCGGCTTCCGCGTAGAACTTCTTTTCCCATTCCTTGTGGTTATCCAGCCCTTCACGGATGAACGGCGTGAAGACGGCAAGGTTCATGAGCGCCCAGTTGACGAAGCGGGCCGGAAATTTCAGCGGCTTGTCGAAATCGACAAACAGCACCACGCGGGTCTTGTCCGTGTGGTTCCAGGCCTCGTGCTCGTAGGCATCGTCGAAGATCAGCGCCTTGCCTTCCTGCCAGTGGCAGATCTGGTCCTTGACGCGGATGGCGAGCTTGTCGGCCGGCTCCGGCACGATCATGCCGACATGCAGGCGCAGCACGCCATTATAGGGGCCACGGTGCGCCGGCAGATGCTTGCCCGGCTCGAAGATCGAAAACATCGCCGTCTTCAGGCCAGGGATCTTCTGCACGGCGCGCCACGTTTCCGGGCACTGCGCGATGTTCTGCTCCGACTTCACGCCGAAGCCGAGAAGGAAGAAGGTCTTCCAGCCGGAATCGGTCGAGATCGTCTTCACGTCCGTCGAGATATCCTGGAAGGTCGGCAGCTCGCTCTGGCGAACCAGCACGCGCTCCAGCTCGGCGCGGATCTGCGGATAAGCCGCCTCGACCTCTTTCGCCCAGGGGAAAGTGGCGTTGTCGTAGACCGGCGGATTGCCGAGCTTGGCGTATTTGAAATTCAGCTTCTCCGCCCAGGCGACGATGCCCATGAAGAACCGGGTAACGGGGCTCGGGCGGCCCATCGGGGCGATACCTGAGGTGCCGAAGGTCTGTCCCTCGGGCTTGGAATCGGCGGATTTTGGGGAGGCAAGGTCAGCAGTGCTGTCAGTCATGGGTGTTCCAATGCGCGATGCTTAAACTGTCATCTGTCACTCAGGATATGGACATCGCAGCCGATTGCGCAAGTCAGGCCTCTGTGATGTGAGGTCAAATGTCGCGACCCGGGGGCCATCTCCCCGGTGACTGGGGGCCTCCCTCGCATACGACCGGTTTTAACGAAAATCAATGGGAGACGGATTTGGAGAACAGGTTGACCACGAGCACGCCAGCGATGATCAGCCCCAGGCCGATGACAGCAGGCGTATCCAGCCGCTGCTTGAAATAGATGAGCCCGACGCTGGAAATCAGCACGATGCCGAGCCCGCTCCAGATCGCATAGGCGATACCGACAGGGATGACCTTCAGCGTCTGCGACAGGCAATAGAAGGAGGCGGCATAGCACGCGACCATCAGCGCCGTCGGCCAAAACCGACTGAACTGCTGCGAGAGCTGCAGCGCCGTCGTGCCGATAACTTCGAGCGCGATCGCCGTAAACAAGAGCGCATAGACGGCAACCGGTGCCATGATGGTCAATCCTTTGTTCCAGGAAAATCAGCGTGAGGTCAGTTCGACCAGGCGTGCCAGAAGCGCCGGGCGCTGCGCATCGTCGGACGCGCCGCCGATCATGTCGGCAAGCCAAAGGCCATCGGCGGCAAACCGCACGATCTGCGCATCGACCGACGAGTCCGTTCCGACATATTCCTCGATCCGCCCGTCGATCCACTCCCCCCAACGCTGCCGCAGCCGCGGCTCGGCCAGAAGCGCGATCGTCACCTGCGCCCAGTGGCCGGCATCGTCGGGGCTGTCGCGCAGGCCGGCGACGGCGTTGAGGTAGGCGCGCGTAAACCGGCCATGCGGCACCGGATCCGCGCGCATGCGCTCGTCGAGATCGGCATCGAAGCGTGCCAGAAGATCCTCGAAAAGTGCATCCAGCAGCGCGTTCTTGGTCGGGAAATGATGGAGAAGGCCGCCCTTGCTGACCCCCGACGCGCCGGACACGGCGTCGAGCGTCACGGCGCTCATCCCCTGCTCGTTCGTCAGGCGCGCGGCGACATCCAGCAGCTGCTGGCGGACGATGGCGGGTTGCTTGCGACGGTGGTGAGCGCTTGACATGACGCATAAAGATACCGTCTGGACGGTTTTGTCAAGATGCTGAGAAGCGCCAGCAACGGCGGCTGGCGCGAAATGTCGCGCTTGGTGCTGCTGGTATCGGTTGCGATTGAGGCTACGGCGGTGCATGAAGGGGCAAGCTGTGAGGAGCCGCGCCGTGAGCGAGAACACGATTACACTTTACGAGGCCGTCGGCGGCGACGCCACGATCCGGGCGCTGTCGCATCGTTTCTACGAACTGATGGACACGCTGCCGGAGGCGAGCCACGTCCGCGCGGTCCACCCGCCGACGCTCAAGGGCAGCGAAGCCAAATTCTACGAGTACCTGACCGGCTATCTCGGCGGCCCGCCTGTCTATGTCGAGAAATACGGCCATCCGCGCCTGAGAAGCCGCCACTTCATCGCCGAGATCGGCCCCGTCGAACGCGACGAATGGCTGCTGTGCTTCCGCCGGGCGCTGGAGGAAACCGTACCTAACCCGAAACTGCGCGAGATCATCCTGCCACCGATCGAACGGCTGGCCGATCACATGCAGAACAAGCAATAGGCCTTACCCAATGACGCTCAATCAGCGCTTCGCGCCGCTCTTCCTGACGTTCTCCGGCATGTTTGGCTTTGCCGGCGTGGCGCTGGCCGCCGCCGCCGCACATCTCGACGGTGACGGGCACTTCTTGGCCTCGGCATCCGCCATGTGCATCGCCCACGCCCCTGCTCTCTTGGCACTGGCATTGGCTGGCGAAAAGCTAAAGACCGCGTGGCTCGCCGGGCTCCTTATGGGCGTCGGCACGCTGCTCTTTTCCGGCGATCTGGTGACGCTTCGCTTTGCGGGGTCCGGCCTGTTTCCGATGGCCGCGCCCACGGGCGGCTTCGCCATGATGTTCGGCTGGCTGGCGATCGCCGCGGGCGCCTTCTTTCGCCACCGCGCCGGATAAAATAGCCGGGAATAACCGACTTATGCCGGCTGCGGAATCCGCCCGAAGCGTAGCAGGTTACCGTGCGGATCGTGGATGTAGAACTCTTCCATGTTCCACGGCCGGACAGCCATGTCGCTGAGCTTCTCGACGCCGCGCGCCTTGTATTCCGCGTGAAGCCCGCCGATGCCGCCACCGCGCAGGTAGACGGATGTGCGCTCGCAGAGCGATCGATCGTCCGTCAGCCAGAAATGCAGCTCCATCTCGTCACGACGCAGGATCAGATAATCCTTGTCCTGATAGACGATCGTCTCGAAGCCGAGCCGGCCGCGATAAAAGGAAAGCGTCTCGCCGATATCGAGCGACGGCAGAACGGGCAAGACCTCGATACGGTCAGGATTGTCAGCCACCATCGGTCAAATCCCGTCCACGACCCGGAAACCCTCGAACACGGGCGGCCCCTTGTACATCGTCTTGCGGTCGCCGGCATTGCGATGAGCGGCGCGGAACTGGTCAGACTTCGTCCAGTTGAGAAAATCTACCTCGCTGCGCCAGATCGTGTGCGAGGAAAACAGCGTATAGCCCTCCTCCGCGTTCTCGCGGCCGCGCAGCAACCGGAATTCGACGAACCCGGGAACCTCCGAAAGGCTGGAATCGCGGTTGCGCCAAACGCTTTCGAATTCCGCTTCCGATCCGGTCGATACTTTGAAGCGGTTCATCGCGATAAACATGGGAACACTCACGCCTTGCGTTTCTTCTCGGCCTCGGGAGGCTCGAAGGCTACCACATTCCGGCCGTCAAGCGCATCGCGCCCGAGCGGCTTTTCCGGCAATTCGCCCGGCATGCGCGCTTCCCAGATCGGAAACTGCTCGACATTGGGATAGTAGTCCCGCTGCTCCTGACGTTCCATCATCAACTGATAGAGTTCCGGCGCCATGCCTTCGCCATTCTGCGCGGCCAACTTGTGCAGGCCGATCAACGTATACCCTTCCGGGCGCTTGTCGCTCATCGGGCGGCATCTCGTTCGTTCATGGTGGTCAGCGCCCGCTCGAGGCTCGACTTGCTGCCGTTCCTGAGCGGAATGAAGGTCTTGCCGAACTTCTTGCAGCCGGTCTTTACCCTGAGGCAAGCATCATGGCTGATACAGTCGATCGGGCAGAAGACGCAATCGACCGAGGGAAGCACCGTATCGATGCGCGACACGGCCTCGCGAAGTCCGCCATCGTGATGGATCAGCTCGGCGCCGAAATTGCTGGCGATCTGCCGCAGATGCGCCACCTGGCAGTCGCGCCCGCCGACGTAAAGGAAGCTGCGGCCATCGAGCTTGGAACGTCCGGAGGTCTCCTCAACCGTATTTGCATCCGCACTCACGCGGATTTCCCGGTTAGAACCCTTCTTCGCCTTACGCGCCATTGACCACCCGTTCTTTCATTGATCGGCACACGATCGCTGCGTGTGTGGCTGGACCTTAGTAAACTTGATTTTTATAGTAAAGTATAAAGTTGATTATTTTGATCATATTTTATCAAGGACCAGCCCTTATCGTCCGGCCGCTTGCTGTCAGCGACCCGTCGTGACCTGCACTTCCTGGGTGAACGTCCAGACCGGCTTGCCCCATTCCGAAGGCAGCGGCGGGAACGGCGCGGCGCGACGAACGCCATCGACCACGGCGGCATCAAGTTCGGGAATGCCGGAACTGCGCGCAACCGATAGCCCGCTCAAGCCGCCGGAGCCGTTGATGCTCAACCGGATACGAACGCTCATCGCCGCATTCATCCGCCGGTATTCGGAAGGCACGCGAACAGAGCGCCGGATTTTCGATTGCACCTTGCCGGGATAGTTGGCGACAGCCGCACTGCCGGAGCCGCCGCGATTTCCGGCGCTGCGCGAATCCCGGTCGGAAGCCTGGTCGACGCCATCCGACGCGCCGCGCCGGCTATCCTGCTTGTTCTCGCCGTCCGAGCCCGAGCGCGTAACCACCTTCTTGGGCGGCTGCTTCTTTTCCACCGGCTTCGGCTTTTCGACAGGCTTCTGCGCAACCGGCTTCGGATCGGGCTTCGGCACGGTTTCCGGCTCAGGCGGAATTTCCGCCGTCTCGGTCGGCTGAACCGGCGCCACGTTATCAGGGGTCACGGGCGTCGTCGGAGTGATCTCCGGCTGAACCTGCGCCGGCACCTCGGTCGCCATCGGCTGAACCACGGATGTCTCTGCCGGCACCTGCGACGTCAGCACTTCCGGCTCGACCGCCGTCATGTTCTCAGGAGAGACGCGTGTCACTTCCTGCGTCGGCGCGACAGGCTGGGGATCGACCGGCTGCGCGTCCGGCTGAACCTCTGTCGGCTGCTGTGCGACCTGCGGCTGCACCTCCTCCGCCACGATCTCTTCCGGCTGCGGCTCGGACTTCTCATCGCCCGCCGATGCCTGGTCGAGATCGGAATCGCCGAGCATGATCACGCTCACCGTCTCGCCCGCCTCTTCCTCCGGCTGCTCGGGGGTCACGACGACGCCGACGATCAGCGCGATGGCGAGCACGCTATGAAAAATGAAAGAGCCGATGCAGGCAGCCGTCACGCCGAGCTTGCCGCGATGTGGCTGGGTGGCCGCCGGCACCTCGACGCTCGCATCCATCAGCGGTGCCGCGGTATGGCCGTTACTCGCGCTGCGTGGATCCTGCGGGAAGGACGAGATCTGTGCCTGGCGCGTATAATGGAGGACAGCCTCTGTGGCCGGCTGGCGCGCCACGTTGCGCAGATCGGACAACTCGTGGCCGGGATGCATGCCCGGATTGTTGTCGTTCACACCGCCATCGGCGACCGTCTCGTCGAAGAGAACCTGTCTCGCCTTTGATCTCGCTGAAACCACCATTTTGGATGCCTTGTACCGCTGCAACGGAAGAGGCCGGGGCTAACCCCGGCCGTCACTCAACCTTCGAAAGGAACAGAAACCTGGGACCGGGTCACCAGACCCTTCATGCACTCGCCCTTGGCCGGCCCCTCGCAGGCCGGCGTGTCGTTGATCAGCACCCGCGTCACCGCCTCGCACTTCACATTCGGCATATCGAACTGCCGCACCCGCTTCTTGCCCTGAGGCAGGTCGCGGAAATCGAGAACGGTGATCTTGTCGACGGCGTTCTTGTCGTTGAAGAAGGCGAGCTCGAAGGACACCTTGGCGATGTCCTGAGGCAATGTGTTCAGCGCCACGAAGGTCATCATGCAGCCCTTCTGCGAGGGAGCCAGAGCGTTCAGCTCCACATCAAGCGCTGCCTTCGGCGCAGCGGCCGCGGTGGGCTCCTGCGCGTAGGCCTGAACGACGCCCGCGAGGACCAGAGAGCCGGCAGCCAAAAGCGTTGCAAATCGTGTGACCGGCCTCGTGACTATCATGACGTCTCTCCACTGAAATTCTGAAACTTGACTTACAATGTCCGCTATTGCGTCTTTAAAAAATGATGACTATGAGAGTCAAGATAATTGTAGGTCGCAGGGGCACTTTTAGCCCACCTAAAGAAGCAAAAAAGCCAACGAAATGATGGTCGAGAAGCCGGACATACTGAAGCAAACGCTGTTGGCGCGCGACGCCGTGGCCGACGTCCGAATCCTGGAGAGCAGCGAGATTTTTCGCGGTGCCAATGAGATCGTTATTCGCCACGACGGCGCTCTGTACCGCATGAAAATCACCCGCCAGGGCAAGCTAATTCTGAATAAATAGGGGTAGAGACATGACCGAGAACACCAGGCCGTCGCCGGCCGACATTCGCGCTTTTCGCGCAGAAAATCCGAAGATGCGCGAGCGCGATATCGCCGCCCAGCTCAACGTATCGGAGGCAGCGCTCGTTGCAGCCGAAGTCGGCATTTCCGCCACCCGTATCGAGGGCAGCGCCCTGAAACTCCTGGAACGCGTCGCCGAACTCGGCGAAGTCATGGCCCTGTCGCGCAATGAGAGCGCCGTTCACGAAAAGATCGGTGTCTACGAGAACATCAAGACCGGTGGCCAGGGCGCGATCGTGCTTGGCGAGAACATCGACCTGCGCATCTTTCCGAGCCGCTGGGTCCACGCCTTCGCGGTGACCAAGAAGGACGGCGATCAAGAGCGTTTGAGCCTCCAGTATTTCGACAAGGCCGGCACGGCGGTTCACAAGGTTCACCTGCGCCCAACCTCCAACGTCGAGGCCTATCACTCTATCGTGAACGACCTGAAGCTCGAGGACCAGTCGCAGGACTTCGTCGCCGACGACAGCAAGACGGTGGCCGACGAGAGCGGCAGCGTCACCAAGGACGAGCTGCGAGACCACTGGAGCAAGATGACCGACACGCACGAATTCTTCGGCATGCTGCGCAAGCTGAAGATCGGCCGTCAGGCCGCCGTGCGCAGCGTTGGCGATGACTTCGCCTGGCAGCTCGACAACACCGCGACATCAGAGATGATGCACGCTTCGGTCAAGTCGGGCCTGCCGATCATGTGCTTTGTCGGCAATGACGGTATCGTCCAGATCCACTCCGGCCCGATCTTCAACGTCCAGCCGATGGGTCCGTGGATCAACATCCTCGACGAGACCTTCCACCTGCATCTGCGCCAGGACCACATCGCCGAGACCTGGGCCGTGCGCAAGCCGACCAAGGATGGTCATGTCACCTCTGTCGAGGTCTACGGCGCCAATGGAGAAATGATCATCCAGTTCTTCGGCAAGCGCCACGAAGGCTCCGCGGAGCGCGCCGACTGGCGCGACATCGTCGAAAGCCTGCCCAAGGCCACCAGCGTTGCGGCGTAAGCCGAAGGAGATGACGATGTCGAACCACGATCGCGGTTCATTCCATAAGACGTCCGTGCTGCGGGGCCTCCTGGCCCTGCCGCTGGCAGCCTCGCTGCTCGCCTTCTCGCCTGTTGTGCACGCAGAAGACAAGATCGACAGCACCCGCCTGATCTCGATCGGCGGCGACCTCACCGAGATTATCTACGCGCTCGGCGAAGAGAAGCACCTGATCGCCCGCGATACGACCAGCCTGTTTCCGGAGCAAGCGCTGAAGCTGCCCGATGTCGGCTACATGCGCGCGCTGTCTCCGGAAAACATCCTCGCCATGAACCCGACGGCGATCGTCGCCGTCGAAGGTTCCGGCCCGCCGGAAGCGTTGACGGTGCTGCGCAGCGCCAGCGTCCCCTTCGAGACCGTGCCGAACGCCTATACGCGCGACGGCATCCTCGCCAAGATCGACAAGGTCGGCGCGCTCCTTGGTGTCGAGCCAAAGGCGGCCGAACTGCACAAGCAGGTCGCGACCGATCTCGACGCCGCGATTTCAGACGCTGCCAAGCATCCGGAAGGAGAGCGCAAGCGCGTTCTCTTCATCCTCAGCATGCAGGGCGGCAAGATCATGGCTTCGGGCACCGGAACGGCAGCTGACGGCATCATCAAGCTGTCGGGACTGGTCAACGCGGTCGGCACCTTCCCGGGCTACAAGCCGCTGACGGATGAGGCGATCATCGAAGCCAAGCCCGATGTCATCTTGATGATGAACCGCGGTGATGGTGCAGGCACCAAGAACGAGGACCTGATGAAGCAGCCGGCGCTGGCACTCACCCCCGCCGTGAAGAACAAGGCGATCATCCGCATGGATGGCCTGCACCTGCTCGGCTTCGGGCCGCGCACCGCAAGCGCCGTTCGCGACCTCACCAAGGCGATCTACGGGGGCTGAACGTGGCGGTACTGAACGACATGGACGGACGTCGCATCGTGTTTTCAGCCTCGGGGATGCGTGAGCGTCACCGGGCCGGCGATCGCTCGTTGCTGGCAGTGGCGGTTATCGCGCTGCTGGTGGTCGGTTCCGTCCTGTCGTTGCTGTTCTCGGTCACGACGGGCGCCTCGGATGCGTCCTTCCTTGACGTGATCGCCAATGTCGCCGGATCGGATGATGCGCTCAGCATGCGCGACCGCATCATCATCTTCGACATCCGCATGCCGCGCGCCATTCTCGGTTTCCTTGTCGGCGGCTCGCTGGCGGTGTCGGGCGCCGTCATGCAGGGGCTGTTCCGCAACCCGCTGGCCGATCCCGGCCTCGTCGGCGTCTCCTCTGGCGCCGGCCTCGGCGCGGTCGTCATGATCGTGCTCGGCGGCGGCTTTGTCGCCCCGCTCTACGTCCTGCTCGGCATCTACGCGCTTCCGCTCGCGGCCTTCGCCGGCGGCCTCGCCACGACGCTGCTTCTCTACAGGATCGCCACCAGCAACGGCCAGACGTCCGTCGCCACCATGCTGCTTGCCGGCATCGCGCTCGGCTCGCTTGCCGGCGCCATGACCGGCCTGCTCGTCTACATGGCCAACGACCAGCAGTTGCGCGACCTCACCTTCTGGGGCATGGGCTCGCTCGCCGGCTCGACCTGGACCAAGATCGCCGCCGCCGGCCCGATCATCCTTCTGTCCTTCATCGTCGTCCCCTTCCTCGCCAAGGGGCTGAACGCCATCACGCTCGGCGAAGCCGCCGCCTTCCACATGGGCATTCCCGTCCAGCGGCTGAAGAATATCGCCATCGTCACCGTCGCGGCCGCCACGGGCGCATCGGTTGCCGTCAGCGGCGGCATCGGCTTTGTCGGCATCGTTGTGCCGCATGTGCTCAGAATGGCGATTGGCCCGGACCACCGCTATCTCCTGCCGGCCTCGGCCCTGCTCGGCGGCTCGCTGCTGATCTTTGCCGACGTTATAGCCCGTACCATCGTCGCGCCCGCCGAACTGCCGATCGGCATCATCACCGCGGCCGTTGGCGGCCCGTTCTTTCTCTGGATCCTGCTGCGCCAGCGTTCCCGCCTTGCCCTTTGAGTAGTTGCCATGATCGACGTCTCCGGCGTCTCCGTCCGCCTCTCGGGCAAAACCATCGTTGAAGACGTCGGCTTCACCGCCGCTTCGGGCAAGCTGACGGCGATCGCCGGGCCGAACGGCTCCGGCAAGACGACCACGATGAAGGCCGTATCCGGCGAACTGCCCTACAATGGCTCGATCCGCATCAACGGCGAGGACGTGCGCGGGCTCCAGCCATACCAGCTGGCGGCCGTGCGCGGTGTGCTGCCACAGGCCAGCAACATCTCCTTCCCCTTCACCGTCCGCGAGATCGTCCGTATGGGCCTGACCTCGGGATTGAACCGCAATCCCGAACGCGCCGAACAGACGGCCGCCAAGGCGCTGTCTTCCGTCGATCTCGACGGTTACGAGGGGCGCTTCTACCAGCACCTTTCCGGCGGCGAGCAGCAGCGCGTGCAGCTTGCTCGCGTTCTCTGCCAGATTTCCGAGCCCGTCGTCGAGGGCAAGCCGCGCTGGCTTCTCCTCGACGAGCCGGTCTCCAGTCTCGACATCAGCCACCAGCTGACGATCATGCGGCTTGCCCGCGCCTTCTGCGATGCCGGCGGCGGCGTCATTGCGGTCATGCACGACCTCAACCTGACGGCGCTCTTCGCCGACCAGATCATCCTGATGCAGCAGGGCGGTCTCGCCGCTCGCGGCACGGTGCACGAGGTGCTGACCGACGAGACCATGCGCTCCGTCTTCGGATGCCCGCTGCGCATCAACAGAGTGCCCGATGACGGCACACCTTTCGTTCTCGCCCACAGCGCCGTCGGCGGCTGAGCCTGGCGGAACCTTTTGCCCACAACCCGCGTTAAGTCATTGATTTGGGTCATTGCCGGGCATCTGTGTTCATGCAAGCTTGTGTTTTGATCCTGTGTTTAACCAGGCGGTGCGAAGCCGCGCCGTAACAATGGAGAAAACCATGGCATCTTTCCTTCAGTCCGGCCGTCACCGTCGCAACGGCAGCGCCGCTCTTCACAACATTGAGGCAACGATCGAGGACCAGATCGCATCCCTGCAGGATGAAATTGCTTCGCTCACCAAGATGGTGGGAAAAAGCTCGCGCAAGCAGAGCGAGAAACTGACCGCCCAGGCGGCATCCGGATACGAAGATCTCGTTGCCCGCAGCGAGGACTTGCTGCGCGACCTGCAGGATGGTTATCTGCGCGGTGCGTCCGAAGTGCGCGACACCGTTCGCAGGCATCCGGTCGCCACCATCGGCGCTGCTGCCGCATTCGGACTGGTCGTTGCCCTCCTGGCACGACGCTAAGGAGGCTAGATGCTGTTCCCGATCCTCAGCCTCCTGGTAGGCACGAGTGTTCACCGCACCGTTGCGCGCACCAAGCGCAACGGTATTTTCATTGCCATCGCCGCGATTTTCGTCCTGACGGCCTATGCGCTCGCCGTCGCCGCAGGCACCATCTGGCTTGCCGGCATTTACGGCGCCGTTGGGGCTGCACTCTTCCTCGCTGCCTGCGCGCTTCTGATCGCAATCATCGTGATGATCGTCATGATGGTGATGAACGCACAGGAGGCCAAACGTTCGAGGGAACGCAAGCAGGCATTTGAAACGGCTGCCGCCGCAAGCCTCGGCCTGATCCGGTCGCAGCCGCTGCTAACCGCTGGCGTCATCGCCGCCATGGTCGCCGCCAATCTCTTTACCTCGAAGGGCCGCGACTGACGGCGTTGCCGCTTTTGCTCGACGCATGAAAAAACCGGCGCCCACAAGGGTCAGCCGGTTTTTTCTCGTCCGTTGTAGAACGCTGTTATCAGAACGCAAAGGCCTTGGAGGTCAGCGGCGACGACGTCGCATCCGGTCCGAAATCGGCTTCGCCGGTGATCTGAAGCATTTCCTGCAGCCGCTGGCGGGCGCGATTGACGCGGCTCTTGATCGTTCCGACCGCGCAGCCGCAGATTTCGGCGGCTTCCTCGTAAGAGAAACCGGATGCGCCGACCAGAATGATCGCTTCGCGTTGGTCGCTCGGCAATTGCTCAAGCGCCTTCTTGAAGTCCTGCAGGTCGAGCGCCCCATACTGCGACGGATGCGTCGCCATGGACTCCGTGAAGAGACCGTCGCTATCCTGAATCTCGCGGCCCGCCTTGCGCATCTGGCTATAGAGCTCGTTGCGCAGGATGGTGAAGAGCCAGGCCTTCATGTTGGTTCCCATCTCGAAGTGGTCCTGCTTGGCCCACGCCTTCATGATGGTGTCCTGCACGAGGTCATCGGCACGGTCATGACGACCGATCAGCGAGATGGCGAAAGCACGCAGGCTTGGAAGAGCCGATAGGAGCTCGCGTTTGAAGCTTGGTTGCTGCTTGTCCATAGATCGACCTTCACTTCGCTGCTTTGGCCGAGGCCATTTCGGCCTGGTCGAGCTTTTCTAGGAGATCGAGGAAACGATCAGGGATCGCTTCTTCCTGAGCGGCAGCGTAAAGCGACCTCAGGCGCACCCCGATCTGGCTGTTGGGGTCCATGATATCGCTTGCACGTAACTCAGCGCGTTGGCCGTCTATGTCTTCGTTGTTCCGGCTTGTCATTAACTTTTCACTTCTTGTCTGTTGTCTCTAAGCCTCGCTTGCCGCTGCGGGAAAGCCATCATTCCGGTCCCCCGCCGCCTCGGTCGAATACTCGCCGGACAACCCTGTCGGAATGGATATGGTGTCGCAGGTCGGTTTACGTTGAGCCCCTTCTCGTGGGCAGTAGAATGCGCGGTGGTAAAAAAAGTTCCTGATCTTCTGGAACTTTTTTCAGGTAGTGTGCGTTCTCGATGCACTGGAGCTGTTTTTCGGCCCTGCTTATGGGAGCTTTCTATGACACTTTCTACTCGAATTGCGCCGCACCTTCCTTATCTGCGCCGCTATTCACGGGCGTTGACCGGCACACAGACATCTGGCGACGCATATGTCGCCGCAGTGCTTGAGGCAATCATTGCCGACATATCCATTTTTCCCGATACGTCGAACGACCGTGTCGCACTCTACAAACTGTTCACGGCACTGTTTGGTTCCTCGACAGTTCAGATTCCGGAACCCTCCTCCCCATACGCCTGGGAGCAGCGCGCCACCATCAACCTCGGCAAGGTCTCGCCGCGCGCCCGCCAGGCATTCATCCTGGCGTCGGTCGAAAACTTCCGCGTCGGCGAGATCGCCGAAATCCTCGACAGCGAGGAGAGCGAAGTGGCAAACCTGCTCGACAGCGCATCGCGCGAAATTTCCCGGCAGGTCGCGACGGATATCATGATCATCGAGGACGAACCGCTGATCGCCATGGATATCGAGCAGATGGTCGAAAGCCTCGGCCACCGCGTCACCGGCATCGCCCGCACCCACACGGAAGCCGTGGCGCTCTACAACAAGACCAAGCCGAGCATGGTTCTCGCCGACATCCAGCTCGCCGACGGCAGCTCGGGTATCGACGCGGTCAACGATATCCTGAAGACATCGAGCGTGCCGGTGATCTTCATCACCGCCTTCCCCGAGCGCCTTTTGACCGGCGAGCGTCCCGAGCCGACCTTCCTCGTGACCAAGCCTTTCAACCCCGACATGGTCAAGGCTCTGATCAGCCAGGCGCTGTTCTTCAACGAGAGCACAAAAGCGGCCGCCTGACACATTATTTCAGCGATTGCGGAACAACGCGAAACAAAGGGCGTTCCAGTCCAACTGGGGCGCTCTCCGGATATTAAGATTTTATCTAGCGCTTGCCTCTAAAAAGAAGCGATACGCAGATGTGGCGATCTGCCGACGGCACAAACGGATCGAAGGAAAGGCAGCTGGGTGAATAGGACTGGACCATTTCCCGGCACACCCTTCGCACTGGAAGGCAAAGCGTTGCTGATGGAATCTGTGCTGCAAAGCGCAGGTATTGCCGTTGTCTACCAGGACGCCGACCTCAGCATCGTCTACGCCGAGAACCTTCCCTCCTATCTTGAGGACGTGCAGTTTTCCGGTGGCAGCGACGTCGACATGTTCGGCGAGGTGCACGGACGAAATCTTGAGGCGCTGAAGCGCAAGGTGTTGGAAAGCGGCACCCCGGCGAGCACAGAGGTCGATATAGCCATCGACGGCGAAATGCGCACCTACGAGATCAAGGTGCAGCGCGTCAGCCTTAACCGAGAGATCGGACTGCTGTCGATCATTACCGAGATCACGGAGACGCGGCACCGCGAGAAGGTGCTGAAATCGCTTCTGCGCGAACTCTCGCACCGCTCGAAAAACCTGCTCGCCATCATCCAGGGCATCGCAACGCAGACCGCTCGCAACACGCTGTCTCTCGACAGCTTCCTCGTGAAGTTCCGCGGTCGGCTGCAGTCGCTGTCGAATTCCCAAGACCTCATCACCGATAGCAGCTGGCGCGGCGCCTTCCTCTTCGAACTCACCCGCAAGCAGTTTGCACCGTATTGGCCGGAAAGCACCGGCCCTCTGCCCGTCACAGGCCTGAACGTTCACCTGACGCCAAACGCGGCGGTGCATGTTGGCCTTGCGCTTCACGAATTGATCGTCAATTCGGCGACCTTCGGCGCCATCGCCGGTGGTGCGCCGGCAATTTCGCTCGATTGTCGGGAAACCATGCACGGTGACCGCAAGGCAATCAGCGTTACCTGGATCGAAACCCTGCCCAACGCCGATGAGGTGCATGAATTCAGCGACAACAGTTTCGGCCGCATCGTGCTGGAACGCGTCGTTCCCTCCTCAGTGAACGGCAAGGCGGATCTGCACCTGACGCCCGGACGTATTGAGTACAACCTTCTCATTCCGGATACAGAATTCGAAATTCTGAAGCGTGCGCCACAGCAGCTTGGCGGCATCTGACCGTCACCACCTGACTTTTCATCCAATGTTCCTGAAAGCCGCGCACAAGAAAACAGCCAGTGCGAGGGCGGCGCACCGGCTGTTTTCACTCACCGGGAGGGGACCGTGAGTGTCGATCCGAAGGTGGTTTGGGGGCGCGCATTTTTGGGTCGATGCGATCACCATTCGGATATCGCTTTAACGAGCCGTGAGCCGAATGGTTCCCGCATTATTCGAAAAATCTCGAATTTTTTCCGCTCTCCTCCGGCTCGCAAGATCAGCATCGCCTCTGGGAGGCTCCATATGAATTGACAGCCGTCAATCGCGACAGGAAAAAACGTTTTAAAACAGTACGATGCGTCGATCAGCAAATGGGTCCCGTGCCAAAATTTTACCGTTTGATAAATTTTTTATCCTGAGTTACGCTTCGTTCCACTGGCCGTTTACCTATAATGAGGGAACTTCAATGGAACGTCTGGACACTGGGATTCATGCTGGCCGGCTTTCGCCCGCCGAGTATGACAAGAATTTCTCCGATCTTCACCCCCGCCTCGACAAGCACGAGGCCCTGGTCGCCTCCGACCGCTGCTATTTCTGTTATGACGCGCCCTGTATGACGGCCTGTCCCACCGCCATCGATATCCCGCTCTTCATCCGGCAGATATCGACTGGCAATCCGCTGGGCTCCGCCAAGACCATCTTCGATCAGAACATACTGGGCGGTATGTGCGCTCGCGTCTGTCCCACCGAAGAGCTCTGCGAAGAGGCCTGTGTGCGCAACACGGCCGAGGAACGCCCTGTCGAGATCGGCCGCCTGCAGCGCTATGCCACCGATGCGGCGATGCAGGCCGACAAGCAGTTCTTCAACCGCGCGGAGCGGACGGGAAAGAAGATCGCCGTCGTCGGCGCCGGCCCTGCCGGGCTCGCCGCCGCTCACCGCCTTGCGGTCAAGGGCCACGACGTCGTGATCTACGACGCCAAGCCGAAATCCGGCGGCCTCAACGAGTACGGCATCGCCACCTACAAATCCGTCGACGGCTTCGCGCAGAAGGAAGTTGACTACGTGCTGTCGATCGGCGGCATCGAGGTCCGACACGGGCAGCTGCTCGGCCGCGATCTGCAGCTCGCCGACCTGCAGGCACAGTATGACGCCGTCTTCCTCGGCATCGGTCTCTCAGGCGTCAACGCGCTGCGCGTCGAGGGCGAAAACCTTTCAGGCGTCGACGATGCCGTCGATTTCATCGCCGCGCTGCGCCAGACGGACAACAAGGCCGACATCGCCATCGGCCGCCGCGTCATCGTGCTCGGCGGCGGCATGACGGCCATCGACGCAGCCGTGCAGGCAAAGCTGTTGGGCGCCGAGGAAGTGACGATCTGCTACCGCCGCGGCAAGGAGCATATGAACGCCTCCGAATTCGAGCAGGATCTGGCGACCTCCAAGGGCGTCATCATCCGCCACTGGCTGGCGCCGAAGGCGATTCTTGCGCAGGACGGCAAGGTCGCGGCCCTTGAGGTCGAATACACCACCCTGTCGGAAGGTCGCCTGGCGACAACAGGCGAAACCGGCGTGATCGCCGCCGACCAGATCTTCAAGGCGATCGGCCAGGCCCTCGTCTCGTCGAGCCTCGGAAGCCTCCGCCTGGAATCAGGCCGCATTGTCGTGGATCCCAAAGGTCGTACCTCGCTTGAGGGCGTCTGGGCCGGCGGCGATTGCGTCTTCGGCGGAAACGATCTCACCGTCTCGGCCGTCGCCAATGGCCGCGATGCTGCCGAATCCATCCACCGCATGCTGGCCGCCGATGCGCAGCCGGCTGTTGCCGTCGCCTGAAGGGGAGAATGAACCATGGCTGATCTCCGCAACAATTTCGTCGGCATCAAATCGCCGAACCCGTTCTGGCTCGCCTCGGCGCCGCCGACCGACAAGGCCTACAACGTCGAGCGTGCATTCAAGGCAGGCTGGGGCGGCGTGGTCTGGAAGACGCTGGGCGAGGAAGGCCCGCCCGTCGTCAACGTCAACGGCCCGCGCTACGGCGCGATCTGGGGCGCCGACCGCCGCCTGCTGGGCCTGAACAACATCGAGCTCATCACCGACCGCGACCTCTACACCAACCTGCGCGAAATGAAGCAGGTGAAGATGAACTGGCCGGATCGCGCGCTCATCGCCTCGATCATGGTCCCCTGCGAGGAGGAGAGCTGGAAGGCGATCCTGCCGCTGGTGGAGGAAACCGGCGCCGATGGCATCGAGCTCAACTTCGGCTGTCCGCACGGCATGTCCGAGCGCGGCATGGGCGCGGCCGTCGGCCAGGTGCCCGAGTATATCGAAATGGTGGTGCGCTGGTGCAAGCAGTACACCCGCATGCCCGTCATCACCAAACTGACGCCCAACATCACCGATATCCGAAAGCCTGCCCGCGCTGCCAAATCAGGCGGCACCGACGCCGTTTCCCTGATCAACACCATCAACTCGATCACCTCGGTCAATCTCGACACCTTCGCCCCCGAACCCTCGATCGACGGACGCGGCAGCCATGGCGGCTACTGCGGCCCGGCGGTCAAGCCGATCGCGCTCAACATGGTGGCCGAGATTGCCCGCGATCCGGAAACCCAGGGCCTCCCCATATCAGGCATCGGCGGGATCACCACCTGGCGCGACGCGGCCGAGTTCCTGGCGCTCGGCGCCGGCAACGTGCAGGTCTGCACGGCGGCGATGACCTATGGCTTCAAGATCGTCCAGGAGATGATCTCGGGCCTTTCCGACTGGATGGACGCCAAGGGCCACCGCAACCTCGACGACATTACCGGCCGCGCCGTGCCGAATGTCTCCGACTGGCAGTATCTGAACCTCAACTACATCGCCAAGGCCAAGATCGACCAGGACGCCTGCATCAAATGCGGCCGCTGTCACATCGCCTGCGAGGACACCTCGCACCAGGCGATCACCCAGTTCGTTAATGGCGTCAGGCACTTCGAGGTGATGGAAGACGAATGCGTCGGCTGCAACCTCTGCGTCAATGTCTGTCCCGTCGAGAACTGCATCACCATGGAGCAACTGCCCGCGGGCAGCCTCGACGAACGCACAGGCAAGACCGTCGACCCCAACTACGCCAACTGGACGACGCACCCGAACAACCCGATGGCTAGGCAGGCCGCGGAGTAAGCTGAGCACGCAACCCATACCGTGAGTCCACACTCTCACGGTATGGGCACAACGCCCATCGATCAGGCGTTGTGATTGTAGCGATGCCTATCGCCTGTATTTTAGCGATAAAATACATAAGATCATAAAGCTCCCCGGTTACAACCCTAAGAGGTTTCCGGGGCACATCATGAAGTTTCCAATCATCGTCGCTTTGTGCGCAACAACCTCATTCCTTGCCGCAGGTGGTTACACGGTGGTCCCGCAGGCGCTGAGCTTTACTCGGGCAACGACACCCGCCAAGCCGATGATCATCGAGAACGGCGTGATCGTTCAGCGCGGAACCTCTTGCAACATCAAGGGAAACATCAGCATAAACTCGCGCGAACGCATCTTTCACGTTCCCGGCCAGCATTATTACGCAGCGACGAAGATCTCGCCGCAATATGGTGAGCGCTGGTTCTGCTCCGAAGCCGAGGCGCGCGCCGCAGGCTGGCGCAAGGCTGACTTTTGACGGCGAACGCCACCGGCTGTCACACAGGCCGGCTCGCATCCGTAACCCCACCCGAAAACGTCTTGCGATAAGCCCCCGGACTGGTCCCCAGCCGCCTGCGAAAATGGTGCCGCATCGTTGCCGGCGTGCCGAAGCCGCAGGCGGCAGCGATGTCGTCCAGCGACGCCTCGCCCTTCCGCTCCAGCAGCTCACGCGCATGTCGCAGCCGCTCCGTAAGCAACCATTCGCCGACGCTCGATCCAGTCGTCGCCTCGAAGCGGCGCTGGAACGTGCGCTGGCTCATCCCCGCCTTCGCCGCAAGCAGGCTGATCGGCTGCTCCTCGTCGAGCCGCGCCCGCATCCATTCGATGAGCGGCCCGAGCCGCACGCCTTCGCGCGGCTGCGGCACGGGAGCGCGGATGAACTGCGCCTGCCCGCCCTCGCGATGCGGCGGCACGACAAGGCGCCGGGCGACCGAATTGGCCGCCTCCGCGCCGAAATCGCCGCGCACGACATGCAGGCAGAGATCGATGCCGGCAGCACTACCGGCAGCCGTCAGCATTCGTCCCTCGTCCATGTAGAGCACATCGGCATCGAGCCCGATCTCGGGATAGCGCTCGGCGACGGACGCGACATAGCGCCAGTGCGTCGTCGCCCGCTTGCCCGCAAGCAACCCCGAGGCGGCAAGTACAGCAACACCTGAGCATAGCGACATGATCCGCGCACCACGCCCATGCGCCGCCTGTAGCGCCTTTGTCAGCCCATCAGGCACCGGCGCATCGATCGCCCGCCAGCCTGGAACGACAATGAGATCGGCATCCTCGAGATCGTCGAGACCTCCGTCGACGGTGACGCTGAGCCCACCTGCCGCGCGAAGCGGGCCGGGTTCGACGCCGCAGGCGCGAAAGCGATACCAATTCGCCCCCATCTCCGGTCTCGGCAAACCGAAGACCTCGTAGACGATGCCGAATTCGAAGGTGCACAAGCCGTCATAGACGAGCGCGGCAACCTTGGGTCCTGATAGTGCGGCAATATTTGGCATGATCTTTACGCCAGTCGTCATTATGGCCAGTTTCGCCAACACCTATCATCACGCATCTTCTGCGGCAACAGCAACGACAGGAGACACTGATGACCGACATGATCCCCGAACAACAGCCAGCAGCCCACCCCGCGACACCAAGCTACGTCGCCGAAACCCCGGCCGCAGCACCGGAGGCGATTGCAGCCTACTATGCCCGCAAGCTCGCCTTCGAGACCGATTGCTGGGACGTTCACGCCTCGCTTACATCAGGACGCATCGACTTCGTCTTCCTCGACGTCCGCTCTCCCGCCATGTTCGCGCTGTCGCACGTGCCTGGCGCTCAGAACCTGCCGCATGGCAAGATGACGGCGCACCGCATGTCACAGTGGCCATCGGACACGCTCTTCGTCGTCTATTGCGCCGGCCCCCATTGCAACGGCACCGATAAGGCGGCGCTGCGCCTCGCCAAACTTGGATACCGGGTCAAGGTGATGATCGGCGGCATGACCGGTTGGGCCGACGAAGGCTTCGACTTCGAAACCGGGCCGGCGAACGAGGCCGCATAGCTGCGGGTTCATGCGCCAAACGGGGAGATTGAGTTTTCCGCGCCGACGCGCATAGTCCTCGCAGGCTGAAGAGGTGGCCCGCATGACCCGTCATATCGTTGCCATCGGCCCACTACCACCGCCGCTACACGGCTTATCCTTTGCCACAGCGGCGATGGTGAAGCTGCTCTCGGAAGACCACACGGTCGTCGCCAGCAACCTCTCGCCACCGGTGGGGAGAGCCCGCCTATGGCGGCATCCGGCGAAGGCCGTCAGGGTGTTCGCCGCACTCGCCAGCCTCGCGCGCGAGCGCGGGCACACCGACAAGGCCTGTTATCTTGCCTGCGACGGCGGCTTCGGCCAGCTCTACACGCTGTTGCTTGTTGTGTTCGCCAGGCTCTTCGCCTACCCGACCTACCTGCACCACCACAGCTTTCGCTATATCGGCCGGCCGAGCATCGCCATGCGCGCCATCCTGGCGCTCGCCGCTCCCGACCTCACGCATATCTTTCTCTGCGGCATGATGCGCGACCGTTTCACTGAAACCTATGACAGGCGGCTCCGCACCGCCATCATCTCAAACGCCGCCTTCGTGCCCCTGCAGAACGAGGGCGCGGCGATCCCCACCCGCCCGCTGACAATCGGCATGCTCAGCAACCTCAGCCGGGCCAAGGGGCTGGAAACGTATCTTGATCTGCTGCGTCAGGCGATCTTGCGAGGGCTACCGGTCCGCGCCGTGCTTGCCGGCCCGGTTACAGACACTGCCGACCGGGCAATGATCGATGCCGCGCTCAGCGAGTTTGCAGGCGCGCTGGATTATCGCGGCCGCGTGCTTGGCGACGACAAGGCGAAATTCTACCGCGATATCGATGTGTTCGTTTTTCCTACGACCTACGCCAATGAAGCCCAGCCCATCGTCGTCTTCGAAGCCAAGGCAGCCGGCAATGACGTCATTGCCTATGATCGTGGATGCATCCGCAAGCAGCTCGATGAGACCGACCTCCTAATCCCTGTTGACGGCGAGTTCACGGACATGGCCATCGCATGGCTATCGGAAATTCCCTCGGACGAAAGGCGCGACCAGCGAAGACAAGAGGTCAGGCACGTCTACGAGATCAGGCAGAAAACCGCGCGCAAACAGGCGAAGTCATTGATGCAGTGAAATTTCCTGCCGCAGCGGCTGGAAATCCTGGTGGCTTGACGCATATTTTCAATCCTGCTCATTAGAGATCTATTTCGCGTCCCGAACCGAAAACTGGAAAAACTGACAGCATGCCCCCTTGCAGCGCGCTCCGCGCCCACACCAGCGATTGCCACGCAGCGGCAGACGTTTTTCCAGTTCGCCAGATGGCCGACGCCAACCCGCATGATCGGGAGCATGGACCGTCGTGAGCGAGACTTCGAGCGAGAATTTCGGCAAGGTTGATCTCACCAATTGCGACCGCGAACCCATCCATCGCCTGGGCGCAATTCAGCCTTTCGGCTTCCTGCTTGTGGTGTCCTCGGATTGGATGGTCGCGCGCGCCTCCGCCAACCTCGAACAGTTCGTCGGCATCGCCTGTGACGAGATTATCGGCCAGCCAGTGTCGCGCGTCATCAGCAGCAAGACCATGCACACGCTGCGCAACCGGCTGAGCATCATGCGCGGCCCAGACGTGGTTGAGCGCCTGTTTGGCATCGAGCTTTCCGAAGGCGGCCCGCTCTTCGACATCGCCGTCCACATGAGCGACGATCAGGTGGTGATCGAGGCTGAGCCCTCGCAGGAAGGCGCCCAGGGCGGCTCGCCGGTGTCGATCCGCAGCATGATGGCGCGTCTCGACCAGGCCGAAACGTTGGAAGCCTTTTTCCGCGAGGGCGCCCGCCAGGCCCGCGCTCTGACCGGCTTCGACCGCGTCATGGTCTACCGCTTCGACGAAAGCGGCGCCGGCGAAGTGGTCGCGGAAGCGGCGCGCGCCGGCATCGGCTCATTCCTCGGCCTGCACTACCCGGCTTCCGACATTCCCGTGCAGGCGCGCGCGCTCTACACCCGCAACCTCTTCCGCATCATCGCCGATATCGATGCGGTCAACGTTCCCCTGGTGCCGGAGATCGATGCGCATGGACGTTCGCTCGACCTGTCGATGTCGATCCTGCGCTCGGTGTCTCCCATCCACATCGAGTATCTGAAGAACATGGGCGTCGGCGCCTCGCTGTCGATCTCGATCGTCGTCGACGGCAAGCTCTGGGGCCTGTTTGCCTGCCACCACTATTCCGCCCGCCTTCCCTCCTTCGAACGGCGCACGACGTCCGAACTGTTCGGCCAGATGTTCGCGTCAAGGCTGGAAAGCCGCGAACGACGGCTTGCGCTCGAATTCGAAACAAAGGCTCGCCAGATCGCCGACCGGCTTTTGACCTCGGTCGCCGACAATGCCAGCCTGCTCGACGATCCCTCCTGGCTGATCGATGCGCTGGCCGACGCCATCCCCGCCGATGGCATCGGTGTCTGGATCAACGGTCGCTCTGCGCTGAACGGCATCACACCGTCGCAGTCGGAGTTCGGCGAGCTCGTCCGCGTCCTCAACCGCAACTCCGCCGGCCGCGTGTTTTCGACAGACAGCATCGCCGAGACCTGGCCGGGGACGCTCTCCAGCGACATCGTGGCCGGGCTGATCGCCATTCCGATCTCGCGCTCGCCGCGCGACTACGTGGTTCTGTTCCGCCAGGAAATCGTGCGCTCCGTGCGCTGGGCGGGCGATCCGCACAAGCCGGTGGAATACGGCCCGAACGGCCCGCGCCTGACGCCGCGCAAAAGCTTCGAGACCTGGTCCGAGCTCGTGCGCCAACACTCGCAGCCCTTCTCGGCCGCAGAACGCCGTGTGGCCGAAACCATTCGAGTGACGCTGATCGAAGTGGTGCTGCGGCTGACCGATGAAGCCAACGCCGTGCGCCAGCAAGCCAATGAGCGACAGGAACTGCTGATCGCCGAACTGAACCACCGCGTGCGCAATATCTTGAGTCTGATCAGCGGCCTGATCCGCCAGTCGCGCGGCACGACCGACAGCACCGACGAATTCATCGGCCATCTCGAAGGCCGCGTGCAGGCGCTCTCGCGCGCTCACGACCAGATCACCCGCGACCACTGGGCGCCGGCTCCCTTGCGTGCGCTGCTCCAGGCGGAAGCCGCGGCATATCTCGGCAAGAACGCCGCCCGCATCATCATGAACGGTCCTGAGGTGCTGCTCGCGCCGCAGGCCTTCTCGATCGCCGCCCTGGTGTTCCACGAACTTGTTACCAACAGCGCCAAATACGGCAGCCTCTGCGACAGCGGCACCGTCGCCGTCGATTGGCAAAAGGACGACACGGGCAACCTTGTGATCGACTGGCGCGAGAGCGACGGTCCGCCGGTCAGGCAACCGACCCGGCAGGGTTTCGGCACCACGATCATCCGCCGCTCGATCCCCTATGAACTCGGCGGCAAGGCAGAAATCCGCTACGAGCCTGCGGGCCTGCAGGCGCATTTCGCCATCCCGGCAAAATTCACGACTTTCGCGGACGGCGCAGTTTCTCTGCTTCCGGATCAGACGCTGCAATCGGCGAAAGCCGCGCTGGAAACGATCAAGGACCGGCCGCTTGAAGGATTCGACATGCTGCTGGTGGAGGACAATCTGATCATCGCCATGGATGGCGAGGACATCTTCCTGCAGCTTGGCGCCCAAAGCGTGGCGCTTGCGCCGAACGTCTCCCATGCGCTCGCGGCAATCGAGAAACGTCATTTCGATCTTGCCGTGCTCGACGTCCATCTCGGCGAGGAGACCAGCATCGCCGTGGCCGAAAGGCTGGCGGCCAAGGGCGTGCCGCTCATCCTTGCGACCGGCTATGGCGAAGGCGTTTCCCAGTCCTACGGCGCTCTCGGCGCCAACCTGCTGCAGAAGCCTTACACGATCGAAAGCGTCGCAAGCGCCCTGTCGCGCATCGCACCGATCGTAAAGTCATAAGGTCTCAGATCATGACGCCGGCTGCTTCGCACGCACGCTGAGGCCATCCACGAACAACTGCTCGAGAAAGCGCGCCGCGTCCTCGAACCGTCCTTCTCCTGATTGCCCCTGCCCGAGCACGGCGCGCACCTGCACGTCGAAGTCGGCATAGTGCTGCGTCGTCGACCAGATCGAGAAGATCAGGTGGTAAGGATCGCACTTGACGATCTTGCCGGCCTTGGCCCAGGTGCGGATGACTTCGGCCTTCTCGTCGACCAGCTCCTTCAGTGGCCCCTTCAGCTCGTCCTCGATATGCGGCGCGCCCTGCAGCACCTCGTTGGCGAAAAGGCGGCTCTCGCGTGGAAAATCCCGTGCCATCTCCAGCTTGCGGCGAATATAGCCGCGGATCTCGCTCTCAGGATTCCCTTGCGCGTTGAAGGCGCGCAGCGGTTCGAGCCAGGTGAACAGGACGCGATCGATCAGCGCCCGATGCATCGCTTCCTTGGTGCGGAAATAATAGAGCAGATTGGGCTTCGACATGCCCGCCACTTCGGCGATCTGGTCGATCGTCGAGCCACGGAAACCGCTCACCGAAAACACATCGAGCGCCGCTTCCAGAATCTGTTCTTCTTTCTCCTCCTGGATGCGGGTGCGCCGCTGTGTTTTCGCAGCTCTCGGTATCGCCATATCGCTATTTTTTCTCTTTCAAATTCAACTATCTCAGTCAACTTTAAGCAACGGCGAACCACTGCCGAAAAACTGAGCATATGCCCTGAATTTTGTCTGTAATTTTCCTGATTTTCGTCTTGAGCCGGACGCCGGAAGTTGTAATGTTTACCAGTCGGTCAAATTATCCGTCAGAAGCAAAACAAAGGCAACTGACGATTTTCAGACGCCAACAAAACAACAACGGCGCTGAAACTGACCACGGGAACAAGCGGACATGCAGGGATAGCATGCGCCGCATAAAACTGGTGAGGAATACGGATATGGTGGCAGCACCAGGCGAGAACATGCGCGTCAACGGGGACCGTCTCTGGGACAGTCTCATGGACATGGCGAAGATCGGCCCGGGCATCGCGGGTGGCAACAACCGCCAGACGCTGACCGACGCGGACGCCGAGGGCCGCAGCCTCTTCAAGAGATGGTGCGACGCCGCTGGCATGACGATGGGCATCGACAAGATGGGCACGATGTTCGCGACCCGCCCCGGCACCGATCCCGACGCGCTCCCCGTCTATGTCGGCTCTCACTTGGATACGCAGCCGACCGGCGGCAAGTATGACGGCGTGCTCGGCGTCCTGGCCGCGCTTGAGGTCGTGCGCACGATGAACGACATGGGAATCAAGACCAGGCACCCGATCGTCGTTACCAACTGGGCCAACGAGGAAGGCGCCCGCTTCGCCCCCGCCATGCTCGCCTCGGGCGTCTTCGCCGGTGTCCACGACATCGACTACGCCTATTCGCGCAAGGATCCCGAAGGCAAAACCTATGGCGACGAACTGAAGCGGATCGGCTGGCTCGGCGAGGAAGAGGTCGGGGCCCGCAAGATGCACGCCTATTTCGAATACCACATCGAGCAGGGTCCGATCCTCGAAGCCGAGAACAAGCAGATCGGCGTCGTCACCCACTGCCAGGGCCTCTGGTGGCTTGAATTCACGCTGACCGGCCGCGAGGCCCACACTGGTTCGACCCCGATGAACCTGCGCGTCAATGCAGGCCTTGCCATGTCGCGCATTGTCGAAATGGTCCAGGGCGTTGCCATGGAAAACCAGCCCGGTGCCGTCGGTGGCGTCGGCCAGGTATTCTTCTCGCCGAACTCCCGCAACGTGCTCCCCGGCAAGGTCGTCTTCACCGTCGACATCCGCACCCCCGACCAGGCCAAGCTCGACCGCATGCGCGCCGCGATCGAGGCGGAGGCCGCGAAGATCTGCGAGGCGCTCGGCGTCGGCTGCTCGGTCGAGGCCGTCGGCCACTTCGACCCCGTCACCTTCGACCCGAAGCTGGTGGATGCAGTCCGCAACGCCGCCGACCGCCTCGGCTATAGCCACATGAACATCATCTCCGGCGCCGGCCACGACGCCTGCTGGGCCGCCAAGGTGGCGCCCGCAACGATGGTCATGTGCCCCTGCGTCGGCGGATTGAGCCACAACGAAGCCGAGGAGATTTCCAAGGAGTGGGCGGCGGCCGGCGCGGACGTGCTGTTCCACGCGGTGGTCGAGACGGCGGAGATTGTGGCGTGAGAGGATTACGCCTATATTCCAAGGGTGAGTTCCCGCCAACGGAGGCCGGTGAATGTCGACTGACAACCTCATTCTGGAGCATTTGCGTGCCATCCGCGGCACGGTCGAACGACTTGCCGACGACATGCAGGTCGTCAAACAGCGGCTCGGCATCCTTGAACATCAGTATGCGACTATCTCGACGCGGCTTGACCGTCTCGACGAACGCGTCCTACGCATCGAGAAACGACTGGATCTCGTCGAGAGTTGACGGCAACCGGCGTCGCCTATGCTTCTGTTTCACAGGGATTGAGCAATGTCAGACAAGGTCACCAACGAACTTATCTACGAGACGCTCAAGCGGATTCAGGAAACGCTCGGCGTTCACACGCAGTACCATCTCGAAACCAAGGAACGGCTCGGCTTTCTCGAACAGCAATATGCAAGCATCTCACGGCGCGTCGATCGCATTGATGAACGCCTTGAACGCGTCGAGCGCAGGCTGGACCTCGTCGAGACCTGAACCAGCCTTCGACAAGCGTTTTCCGGAAGGCCTCTTTCATACTCATCAGATTGCTCGGCACGGCGCAAAGGCACCGTGAGCGACGACCCGTCTCATAAAGAAAACAGGGAACCCGACCAATGAGCACAGTCATCAAGAACGGCACCGTCGTCACCGCCGACCTGACCTACAAGGCCGACGTGAAGGTCGATGGCGGCAGGATCGTCGAGATCGGTCCCAATCTCTCCGGCACCGAAACCTTGGATGCCACCGGCTGCTACATCATGCCCGGCGGCATCGACCCGCACACCCATCTCGAAATGCCGTTCATGGGTACCTATTCCGCTGATGACTTCGACAGCGGCACCCGCGCGGCGGTCGCCGGTGGCACGACGATGGTGGTCGATTTCGCGCTTCCTGCCCCCGGCCAGTCGTTGCTGGAAGCGCTCACCATGTGGGACAATAAGTCCACGCGCGCCAATTGCGACTATTCCTTCCACATGGCAATCACCTGGTGGGGCGAGCAGGTCTTCAACGAGATGAAGACGATCGTTCAGGACAAGGGCATCAACACCTTCAAGCACTTCATGGCCTACAAGGGCTCGCTGATGGTGAATGACGACGAGATGTTCGCCTCGTTCCAGCGCTGCGCCGAACTGGGCGCCCTGCCGCTGGTCCACGCCGAAAACGGCGACGTCGTCGCCTCGATGTCGGCCAAGCTGCTCGCCGAAGGCAACAACGGCCCCGAGGCGCATGCCTATTCCCGCCCCGCAGAAGTCGAGGGCGAGGCCACCAACCGCGCCATCATGATTGCCGACATGGCCGGCTGCCCCGTCTATATCGTCCATACCTCCTGTGAACAGGCGCACGAAGCCATCCGCCGCGCTCGCCAGAAGGGCATTCGCGCCTATGGCGAGCCGCTGATCCAGCATCTGACGCTCGACGAAAGCGAATATTTCGACAAGGACTGGGACCACGCCGCCCGCCGCGTCATGTCGCCGCCCTTCCGCAACAAGCAGCACCAGGATTCGCTTTGGGCCGGCCTCGCCTCCGGCTCGCTGCAGGTTGTCGCCACCGATCACTGCGCCTTCACCACCGATCAGAAGCGCTTCGGCCTCGGTGATTTCACCAAGATTCCCAACGGCACCGGCGGCCTGCAGGATCGCCTGCCGATGCTCTGGACCCATGGCGTCAACACCGGGCGCCTGACGATGAACGAATTCGTCGCCGTCACCTCCACCAACATCGCCAAAATCCTCAACATCTACCCCCGCAAGGGCGCGATCCTCGTCGGCGCCGACGCCGATCTCGTTGTCTGGGACCCGAAGCGCTCGAAGACCATCTCGGCCAAGACCCAGCAATCCGCCATCGACTACAACGTCTTCGAAGGCAAGCAGGTGACCGGCCTGCCGCGCTACACGCTGAGCCGCGGCGTCGTGGTGGTCGAGGAGGATACGATGAAGACCCGCGAAGGCCATGGCGAATTCGTCAAGCGCGAGCCGGTCACGGCGGTATCCAAGGCGCTCTCGACCTGGAAGGAAATCACAGCACCACGCAAGGTCGAACGCTCCGGCATTCCGGCAAGCGGGGTGTGATCGGGATGCGCGGCCTGTTTCTTCTGACAATCGCTTTACTGGCCGCGCTGACATCGGCCGCCGTGGCCGAGACGCTGCCGATCAAGGGCAGCTACGGCAACAAGGACGGCTGCGCCTACGCCAAGTCGGGCGAATCCACAGGGTCGGACAATTTCTTCCTTCTGACGAGTGAATCCATCACCACGGCAGCTTCCGCCTGCACCATCGAGAAGGTGCTGAAGACAGATGGAAAGTCCTTCACGGCCAAGGTTTCCTGCGAGGCCGAAGGCGAGGAAGCGGCCAGCGAGGACACGGCAAAGATCACCTATGGCCCGAAAGGCTACACGATCGGCTTCACGTCGGACGCCGACATCAAGTGGGGTCCGCTGCCGCTATGCAAGTGACCTCACACCGGCACGACCTTGTCCAGCTCGGGCAAAAGCACGACGCTCTCCTGCTCGTTGGGATCGGTGCGGGCGATGATCGCCGTGCAGGGCGTGCTGCTGAGATTGGCCGGAAGATGCGGCACGCCGGCCGGGATGTAGAACAGTTCGCCGGCATGGACGACGACATGATGTTCGAGATCGTCGCCGTACCAGGTGTGCGCCTCTCCCGACAGCATGTAGATCGCCGTCTCGTGCGCCTCGTGCAGATGCGCCTTGGCGCGCACGCCGGGCGGAATGGTCAAAAGATGCATGCAGATGCCCCTGGCGCCGACCGTCTCGGCGGCGATGCCTTCGAAGTAGCTCAGCCCCTGCTTTCCATCGTAGGAATGGTCGGGGCGCACGATATGGCAGGTCGGTTTTGATGTCGCATCCATCGTCGTCCTCCTCAGAGCTTTCAGGCGCGGCCAAAACCGCCGCCCATGATATCACGCAAACCGCCGCCGCGCGGGGAAAACAGGATCGATCCGCATTGACGCAAGCAGCTTCCGTCGTATCCGCCAAGGATCTGTGTCTCACCTACCAGGCCAATGACGCGCCGGTGCATGCGCTGAGCAACGTCAATCTCGACGTCAAGAAGGGCGACTTCGTCTCCTTCATCGGCCCATCCGGCTGCGGCAAGACCACCTTCCTGCGCGTCATCGCCGATCTCGAGAAGAAGACTTCAGGCACCATCACCGTCAACGGCATGACGCCCGAGGAAGCCCGCAAGGCCCGCGCCTATGGCTACGTCTTCCAGGCGCCGGCGCTATACCCCTGGCGAACGATCGAAAAGAACATCGCCCTGCCGCTGGAGATCATGAACTACGCGGCCGATGACAGGCAGAAGCGCATCGCCGAGGCGCTCGATCTCGTCGGCCTCACCGGCTTCGAGAAGAAATTCCCCTGGCAGCTCTCGGGTGGCATGCAGCAACGCGCCTCGATCGCCCGCGCGCTCGCCTTCGACGCCGACCTGCTCTTGATGGACGAGCCCTTCGGCGCGCTGGATGAGATCGTCCGCGACCATCTCAACGAGGAACTGCTGAAACTGTGGGCCCGGACCGACAAGACCATCTGCTTCGTCACCCATTCGATCCCGGAGGCGGTCTATCTGTCGACCAAGATCGTCGTCATGTCCCCCCGCCCGGGCCGCGTCACGGATATCATCGACTCGCCGCTGCCGAGGGAACGGCCACTGGACATCCGCGAGACGCCGGAGTTCCTGGAGATCGCCCACCGTGTCCGCGAGGGTTTGAGAGCGGGGCATAGCTATGAGCATTGAGGTGTTGGAGACGACGACCCCTCCCCAACCCCTCC
>UBVW01000084.1:32481-50354 GCA_900469085.1 Hyphomicrobiales bacterium
CCACAAGGGGGAGGGGCTTCATTGCCGCTACCGTTTCGAACGACAGAAACGTTCCGCGTATTCGAGCTTTGCTGTGTTTCGCAGCGGGCGCCACGGGCCTGCCCCTCCCCCTTGTGGGGANNGAGGGGTTGGGGAGGGGTCTAGATGCCACACTCCAACATCACCCCGAAAACACGAGAAAGCGCCAGACGCCTCCGTCGCGAGTTGACCAAGGCGGAGGCCGCGATGTGGGACATGCTTCGAGACCTTCGTACCTACGGCGCGCGCTTCCGCCGCGAAACGCCAATCGGCCCCTATATCGCTGACTTTGCCTGGCTCTCCGCTAGACTAGTCATTGAGGTCGATGGAGACAGCCATGAAACGGATCATGGCCGCAGGCACGATACCGCACGCGACACGTTTCTACGTAACGAAGGCTTCACCGTGCTTCGTTTCGACAATGACCAGGTACTGGATGGACCGGATCACGTTTTCATCGAGGTCCAAAACCATGCCGCCAAGTTTCTGAAGGAGGCGTCGACATGACCCCCGACACCCTCCGCGCCAAGATCATCCCCGTCACATCAATCCTCATCGCCCTCGTCGCCATCTGGTACGTCGCAGCAGTCCTGATGAACGCCCCCTTCCAGCGCGACATGGACACCCGCGGCAAGGTCACGCCGACCACGATGGAGTTCATCTCCAGCACCCTCTCCCAACCCAAGCCGCTGCTCCCCGCCCCCCACCAGGTGGCGCAGAACTTTTTCGAGAACACCTTCCTGCGCAAGCTCTCCAGCAACCGCAGCCTCGTCTATCACGCAGGCGTCACGCTCTCCTCGACCGTACTCGGCTTCACGCTCGGCACGCTGCTCGGCATCCTGATCGCCGTCGGCATCGTCCACATCAAGGCGCTCGACCGCAGCCTGATGCCGTGGATCATCACCTCGCAAACCATCCCGATCCTGGCGATCGCCCCGATGGTGATCGTCGTGCTCGGCGCCATCAACATCACCGGCCTCATCCCCAAGGCGCTGATCTCGACCTATCTCTCGTTCTTCCCCGTCACCGTCGGCATGGTGAAGGGCCTGCGCTCGCCAGACGTCATGCTGCTCGACCTGATGCGCACCTATAACGCCTCCGCCGCCCAGACCTTCTGGAGGCTGCGGGTCCCCGCCTCCGTGCCCTATCTCTTCACCTCGATGAAGGTGGCGATCGCCGCCAGCCTCGTCGGCGCCATCGTCGGCGAACTGCCGACCGGCGCCGTCGCCGGCATCGGCTCCAAGCTCTTGGCCGGCTCCTATTACAGCCAGACCATCGACATCTGGGCCGCGCTGATCGCTGGCTCGCTGCTCGCTGCCCTGCTGATCATGGTCGTCAGCATCGCCGCCAAGATCGTCGATCGCGCCATGGGCGGGAGGTCGGCATGAAAAACGCGTCCTGGCAGGCCATCGTCGCCATCCTCCTCATCATCGCGGCCGCGGCATCGCTGCCACTGTTCTCGGCCGCGGCCACAAAACCTCCGTCAAACGGCGTGACCGCGATCATTTTCATCCTCATTGCGGCGTCCGCGCTGATTTCGCTGCTGCCGCAATCGCGGACCAGCCGGTCGACCGTGCTCTTCATCGGCGCTCACGGCGGCGCGTGGATGCTGCTGTCGAGCCTGAGCGGCAATGAGGGCTTCGCAGCAAAACCCTTCTTCCTGTTGATGGCGGCGTGCTGGCTGCTTGCCTGGCGGGCGGTCAGCGAGATCGTCGAGATCCGCACCACCTCGCGCGGCGACGACACCGCACTTCGTCTGCTGGTGCCCGCCATCTTCGGCGCCTGGATCCTCATCCTCTGGGAAACCGCCACCCGCGGCGCCGGCATCCCCTTCGTGCTCCTGCCGCCGCCCAGCGCCATCGGCGCCCGTATCGTCAGCTCTCTGCCAACGCTGGGCGACGACGTCAGGCAGACGATCTTCAAGGCGGTTCTTGCGGGTTATGTCATCGGCTGCGGCGCCGGCTTCGTCGTCGCCATCCTGGCCGATCGCGTCGCCTTCCTGCGCCGCGGCCTGCTGCCGATCGGCAATATGGTCTCGGCCCTGCCGATGATCGGCGTCGCGCCGATCATGGTCATGTGGTTCGGCTTCGACTGGCAGTCCAAGGCCGCCGTCGTCGTCATCATGACCTTCTTCCCGATGCTGGTGAACACCGTCGCAGGCCTTGCCGCATCCGGTCCGATGGAACGCGACCTGATGCAGACCTACGCCTCCAGCTACTGGCAGACGCTCTTCAAGCTGCGGCTTCCAGCCGCCATGCCGTTCATTTTCAATGCATTGAAGATCAACTCGACGCTGGCGCTGATCGGTGCCATCGTCGCGGAGTTCTTCGGTACGCCGATCGTCGGCATGGGCTTTCGCATCTCCACCGAGATCGGCCGCATGAATGTCGACATGGTCTGGGCCGAAATCGCCGTCGCGGCGCTGGCTGGCTCGATCTTCTACGGCGTCGTCGCTCTCGCTGAGCGGGCGGTGACGTTCTGGCATCCGTCTATCCGTGGTGGCTAGGCGACGTCCATTCCCGGCACTGGGGCCGGGCATAACGAAAGAAAGAGGGAACAAGAAAATGAAAAAACTGGTTCTTGCAATGATGGCGAGCGCCATGGCGATGGCGGCAAGCCACGCGATGGCCGCCGACAAGGTGACGCTTCAGCTGAAGTGGGTCACCCAGTCGCAGTTCGCCGGCTACTACGTCGCCAAGGAAAAGGGTTACTACGAAGAGGAGGGCCTCGACGTCGACATCAAGCCGGGTGGCCCTGATATCGCGCCCGAGCAGGTGATTGCCGGCGGCGGCGCCGATGTGATCGTCGACTGGATGGGCGGCGCGCTGGTGGCTCGCGAGAAAGGCGTTCCGCTCGTCAACATCGCCCAGCCGTTCCAGAAATCCGGCATGGAATTGATTTGCCGCAAGGACGGCCCGATCAAGACCGAAGCCGACTTCAAGGGCCACACGCTCGGCGTCTGGTTCTTCGGCAACGAATATCCGTTCTTCGCCTGGATGAACAAGATCGGCCTGAAAACCGACGGCGGCAAGGATGGTGTCACCGTTCTGAAGCAGAGCTTCGACGTGCAGCCGCTCCTGCAGAAGCAGGCCGATTGCATCTCCGTCATGACCTATAACGAATACTGGCAGGCGATCGATGCCGGCTTCAAGCCGGAAGAGCTGACGGTGTTCAATTACACCGAAATGGGCAACGACCTGCTCGAGGACGGCCTCTACGCCAACGAAGAGAAGCTGAAGGACCCGGCCTTCAAGGAAAAGATGGCGAAGTTCGTCAAGGCCTCGATGAAGGGCTGGAAATACGCCGTCGAGAACCCCGATGATGCAGCCGGCATTGTTGTCGACGCCGGTGGCCAAGACGAAAACCACCAGAAGCGGATGATGAGCGAAGTGGCAAAGCTGATCGGCGACGGCACGGGCAAGCTCGACACCACGCTCTACGACCGCACCGCAAAGGCCCTGCTGGACCAGAAGATCATCAGCAAGGAACCGACGGGCGCCTGGACGCACGACATCACCGACGCGGCAGCCAAGTAAGCAGCGGCAGCCTAAGTCGTATCGCATGAACAAGGAACGCGCGGGCTGGCACCGCGCGTTTCTCATTTAAATCGTAAAAATTTCGCGGCCATGTCGCATCGGTCGATGCTTGCGCGTCATAGGAAAGACGGAATTGCAGATCAACAAACCGAATGCCGGCATCACGGGATGGTGATTGATCTCGGCCGTCGAGATTACTAATGTGCGCCGCGAGGAATTATTTTCTGCCGGACTTGTGCGAGGGGCAAAACGATCCCACGTACAAGTCGCATTTGCCGGACGAGGGTCATCTTACGAAGTAAGAGACGGCAATGATGTAGGAATTTTTCTGAGCTTACACATACGGGAGCAGGCCTTCGCGAGCTGAGGACAAGGCGCGAGTTTGGCCAACTTTTTCAAAGACTGGACCAAGACGCATGGTACGCATGACGCCTAAAACTCTACGCGCCTCCACCCTGATCGCGGCTGCCTTTGCCGCATCGGTCGCTTTTGCGCAGGAAAACCAGCCGCCGAAGACACAGCAGAACCTGCCCGTGATCGTCGTTACGACCGCTGCAAAACGCGCGCTGGTCGATCGCGTCATCGGCACCGGCACGATCCGGCCGATCGAGGAAGTCTACATCCAGCCCCAGGTCGAGGGTCTCTCCATTCGCGCGCTCAACGTCGATGTCGGCGACAAGGTCGAGGCCGACAGCACGCTGGCGACGCTGAACGAAGATGCGCTGGTGCTGCAGAAGGCGCAGATGATGGCGACGAAGGCCAAGGGCGAGGCAAGTCTTGCCCAGCTGCGCGCGCAACTGGTCGAAGCCAAGGCCAACGCCGAGCAGGCCCGCCTGCAGCAGTCGCGCGCCGACGAAATGGGCAAGAAGGGCACGGTGTCCACCGCCCAGGTCGAGCAGGCCGACGCCACCGCTGCGACCGCCAATGCGCGCGTCTCCTCGGCGGAACAGGCAATCGAGGTGGCGATCGCCGACCTGAAGGTGATCGACAGCCAGATCGCCGATGCCGATCTGAAGCTGGCGCGCACGGACGTGAAGACACCCGTATCAGGCGTGATTTCGGCCAAGAATGCCCGCATCGGCGCGATTGCCGCCGGCACCGGCGAGCCGATGTTCACCGTCATCAAGGATAGCGCCATCGAGCTCGTTGCCGAGCTGTCGGAAACCGATATCCAGAAGATCAAGGTCGGCCAGCGCGCCATCGTGACGCTGTCGGGCAACCGCACGAAGATCGAAGGCAAGGTCAGGATCGTCTCGCCGACCGTCGACCAATCCACGCGCCTCGGTCTCGTCCACATTTATATCACCGACGAGAGCGCCGCCCGCTCCGGCATGTATGCCAGCGCCGACATCATCGTCGCCGAAAAGAACGACATCGCCCTGCCTCTGTCGGCCGTTACCACTGGTCGCGACGGTTCCACCGCCCGCAAGGTGGAAGACGGCGTCGTCAAGCAGGTGAAGGTGACGACAGGCATCCAGGATGGCGGTTTCGTCGAGATCTCGGAAGGCCTGAAGGAAGGTGACACCGTCGTCGCCAAGGCCGGCGCCTTCGTTCGCGATGGCGACAAGATCACTCCTGTCACCGAAGCCGTATCGGCACAATCGAACTGACCGAGGCCAATCCATGAATTTCTCCGCATGGTCGATCCGAAATCCGATTGCGCCGCTGCTCGCCTTCGCGCTGCTGCTCTTTGTGGGCATCCAGGCCTTCTACAAGCTGCCGATCACCCGCTTCCCGAACATCGACGTTCCGGTCGTTTCCATCACCGTCACGCAGAGCGGCGCCTCGCCCGCCGAGCTCGAAATGCAGGTGACCAAGGAAGTCGAAGACGCGGTCGCCTCGATCAGCGGCATCGATGAAATCCAGTCGACGGTCACCGATGGCCAGTCGCAGACGGTCGTCGTCTTCCGCATCGAGAAACCGACTGCCGAGGCCGTCCAGGACACCAAGGACGCCGTCGACAAGATCCGCAGCGACCTGCCCGCCGGCATTGAGGAGCCGATCGTCAGCAAGGTCGATGTCGAAGGACAGGCGATCCAGACGTTCGCCGTCTCCTCCCCCAACATGACGCTCGAGGAGCTGTCCTGGTTCGTCGACGACACCGTCAAGCGCGCCCTTCAGGGTCAGCCCGGCATCGGCCGTATCGACCGCTACGGCGGCGCCGACCGCGAAGTGCGTGTCTCGCTCGATCCCGGCAAGCTCGACGCCTACGGCATCACCGCCGCCGACGTGAACCAGCAGCTGCGCGGCACCAACGTCAACCTCGGCTCCGGCCGCGGCCAGGTCGCCGGTAACGAGCAGACCATCCGCACGCTCGGCGATACGCGCGACGTCTCGCAGCTCAACACGACAACCATCAGCCTGCCCAACGGCCGCTTCGTGAAGCTCTCCGAACTCGGCACGATCGACGACACCTACGAGGAGCAGAAATCCTTCTCGCGCTTCAACGGCACGCCGTCGGTCACCTTCGCTGTCTTCCGTGCGAAGGGCGCCAGCGAAGTCTCGGTCGCGGAAACGGTCTCGGAAAGCCTGACGGAGATTCGCAAGGCCAATCCCAACGTCAAGATCGAGATGGTGGACGACAGCGTCTACTTCACCTACGGCAACTACGAGGCAGCGCTTCACACGCTGATCGAAGGCTCGATCCTCGCCGTCATCGTCGTCTTCCTCTTCCTGCGCAACTGGCGCGCGACGCTGATCGCCGCCGTGGCACTCCCGCTGTCGGCCATCCCGACCTTCTGGATCATGGATCTGATGGGGTTCTCGCTGAACCTCGTGAGCTTCCTCGCGCTGACGCTGGCGACCGGCATTCTCGTCGACGACGCGATCGTCGAGATCGAGAACATCGCCCGCCATATCAAGATGGGCAAGACGCCCTATAAGGCAGCGTTGGAAGCCGCCGACGAAATCGGCCTCGCCGTCATCGCCACCAGCTTCACGATTATCGCCGTCTTCGTGCCGGTGTCGTTCATGCCTGGCATCGCCGGCCAGTATTTCATCCAGTTCGGCCTGACGGTCGCCTTCTCCGTCTTCTTCTCGCTCGTCGTGGCGCGTCTCATCACGCCGTTGATGGCCGCCTATCTGATGCGATCGGAAGACGGCATGGAGGACCATCAGGACAATGACGGCTGGATCATGCGTGGTTATACGCGACTGGTCACCGGCACCACGCGCAAATGGTACTGGCGCTACACCACGCTGCTCTGCGCTATCGCCTTCCTGATCGGCTCGATGATGCTCTTGAGCCGCGTGCCGGGCAGCTTCATGCCGCCGGACGACAGTTCGCGCGTCGTCCTCTCGGTGGAACTGCCGCCGAACGCAACGCTTGAGGATACCGCGGCCGCCTCGACCAAGGTCTACGACGCCGTGCGCGGGATAGACGGCGTGGAAAGTGTCTTCGTTCTCGGCGGCGCGTCGCCCAAGGGCGATCTCGAGCTGCGCCGCGCCACCGTGCGCGTCATCCTCGGCAATATCGATCATTCGCTGCTGAAAACGCTCGTCAACAAGGGTCTCGGCGGCCTGCCTGTTATCGGCAATCTCGTGCCGAAGTTGCAAGACCACGGCCGCACGCGTCCGCAGTGGGATGTCGAGAAGGATATCTTCGCCGCCGTGCGCGGTATCCCCGACGTGCGCATCTCCAAGGTCAACGACCGCGCCGAGCGCGACCTCACCTTCAACTTCCTTTCTTCCAACGAGGATGACCTGAACGAGGCCGTCAGCCTGCTGGAATCGAAGCTGCGGGCGTCGCCGATTCTGGCGAACGTCTCCTCCGAAGGCGCCCTGCCCCGCCCGGAACTGCAGATTCGCCCGCGCATGGCCGAAGCCTCCCGCCTCGGCATCACGCCGCAGCAGATCTCCGAGACGGTCCGCGTCGCCACCATCGGCGACATCGACGCCAACCTCGCCAAGATCTCGCTCGACGACCGGCAAATCCCGATCCGCGTACAGGCATCGCTCGATGTCCGCCGCGATCTGGCCGCCATCCGCGCCATCAAGATCAAGACGGCGAGCGGCGCCAGCGTTCCGCTCTACAGCGTCGCCGATGTCGACTATTCGGAAGGCCCGAGCTCGATCAAGCGCAACAACCGCAACCGCGTCGTCGCCATCGGCTCCGACGTCCCCTTCGGCACGGCGCTCGATACCTCGACCGCCGAGTTCAAGCGTATCGTCTCCGAAACGGAACTGCCGAAGAGCGTGCATCTGGCCGAAAGCGGTGACGCCAAGGTTCAGGGCGAAATGGTCCAGAGCTTCGGCAATGCAATGCTGATGGGGCTGATGCTGGTTCTGGTCGTGCTCATCCTGCTGTTCAAGGACGTGATCCAGCCCTTCACCATCCTGTTCTCGCTGCCGCTTGCGATCGGCGGCGTGGCGCTGGCGCTGATCGTCACCCAGAACGCACTCTCCATGCCGGTTCTGATCGGCATCCTGATGCTGATGGGTATCGTCACCAAGAACGCCATCCTGCTCGTCGATTTCGCGATCGAGATGAAGCGGCATGGCATGGAGCGTGTCGAAGCCATGGTGGAAGCCGGCCGCAAGCGCGCCCGCCCGATCATCATGACCTCGATCGCCATGTCGGCAGGCATGCTTCCCTCGGCGCTCGGCGTCGGCGAAGGTGGCTCGTTCCGCTCACCGATGGCGATCGCCGTGATCGGCGGCATCATCGTCTCGACCGTGCTATCGCTCGTCGTCGTCCCCTCCTTCTTCCTGATCATGGACGACCTCTCCCGCCTGCTCGGCTGGATGTTCGGTCGCCTCGTCGGCAAGAAGGACGAGGAACAGCTGCCGTTCACGCCCGAGGAACTGACCACTGCCGTCACCAACCTCGACGGCCGTGTCACCGCGATCGAGAAGCCCGACGACAAGAAGGGCAAATCTGGCGGCAACGTCGTCCGCCTGCCGCCCTTCGCGGCGGAGTAAATCGGACCAAATGAGAAAGCCGGGGTCCGCCCCGGCTTTTCTATTTCTTGCTCCCACTTGATGCAGATCAACTTTCGCAGCAGCCATTCCGGCTATTTTAGTCGAATGGCAGGCATGGCCTGCGACTGACGAACGTGGAGAAAGAGATGACGACGGGCTTGAAACTGAGCAATGTCCACAAGGCCATGCTTGGCGAAACCATTCTTTTTTCCGGCCTCAACCGGGATGAACGCAACGCGCTTCTCGCCTGCGCGACCATCGTGCGCTACCAGATGCACAACATCCTGTTTCACCAGGGCGAACGGGGCGAGTATTTCTATTGCGTGCTGACGGGCTTCGCCCGGCTCTATCGGCTTGGTGGCGACAACCAGGAAGGCGATATCCGCATCTGCGAGCCCGGCGACAGCTTCGCCGAATGCCTGGTCACCGATGGCGGCGATTATCGCTACGGCGCCCAGGCCATGGAGCACTCTATCTTGGCCCGCTTCAATCTCGAGCAGGTCCGGGCACTGATCGAACATCGGCCGCATATCGGCATCGCCATCATGCGCAGCCTCTCGCAGCACCTGCTATCGACGATCGATTGCCTGGCGAGCGACCGCATGCAGACGGCGCCCCAGCGGGTCGCGACCTATCTTCTCACCCATTGCAAACAGGAAGGCCTGGCGGCGAAGATGCGGCTCCCCTTCCAGAAGAGCCTGCTGGCGCGAAAGCTCGGCCTCGCGCCCGAGGCGCTGTCGCGCGCATTCTCATCGCTGCGAGCCGCCGGCGTTACCGTCAGCGGCCGCTCGATCGAGATCAGCAATCTCAATGTGCTGAAAACGATCCCGGCGATTACAAGCCGCCATGCACCTTGAGGAAATCGACGATCGCGCCGATGCCGTCGCCGCGCTTCATGTCTGAGAACACGAAGGGGCGTGTGTCGCGCATGCGCGTCGCGTCCCTGTCCATCACATCGAGATCGGCGCCGACATAAGGAGCGAGGTCCTTCTTGTTGATGACGAGAAGGTCCGATTTGGTGATCCCAGGCCCTCCCTTGCGCGGGATTTCCTCGCCCTGGCAGACTGAGATCACATAGATGGTGATATCGGCGAGATCGGGCGAGAAGGTCGCCGCCAGATTGTCGCCACCCGATTCAATGAAGACCACGTCGAGGTCGGGAATGCGCTCGTTGAGGCCGGCGATAGCCTGCAGATTGATCGTCGCATCCTCGCGAATGGCGGTGTGCGGGCAGCCGCCCGTTTCCACGCCGACGATACGCTCCGATGGCAGCGCCTGCATCCGCATCAGCGCTTCGGCATCCTCGGTCGTGTAGATATCGTTGGTGACGACGGCGACCGAATATTGGTCGCGCATCGCCTTGCAGAGTCTTTCCGTCAGCGCCGTCTTGCCCGAGCCGACTGGCCCACCGATGCCGACCCGAAGAGGTCCATGTCCTGATTCCATATCGTGAACTCCAATCGAGAATAATCATAGCGCGCCGGCCAGAGCGCGGCCACCGGCAAATGGCGCAGATCCGCCCCGTCAACCGGCGCCGTCACGACCGGAAAAGTCGCGTCGACTGCGTCTCGTGCCGCAGGGAGACGATGTCGGCCTGCACCGTTGCCGATCCCAGCTCATCGAGCGTCGCACTCGCCGCCCGCCGCGAAAGCAGCGAGATATCCTCTTCCAGAGCCGCCATGATCTGGACACCATCCTTCTGGCCGGCAACGCCGAGCCGGATGCCTGATGAAACCGCCTGCGTGAGATAACCATGCAGAAAGGCGGCGACCGCCTTTTCGATGGCGATCCCATGCGCGCCGGAAACGGCGCCGACGGCAACGGGATAAGCGACGTTTTTCGGCAGTCGCGCGAACACCGCGTCGGGCCATGCGCCAGCCGCCGACAGGAAGGCGTCGCCGAGCAGCATCGTCTCCTGATGCCGCTCTCGAGAGCCAGCCAACGCCTCGGCAAGCTCGGCCACCTCAGACAGCGCCGAAGCGTCGCCATAGCCCCTGTGGCTCTCGGCAAGCAGGACGACGTCGTTCCACACGGCGCCATGCTCCATCATGGTGCGGAGCCAATCGCGGAGAGAAGTGGCATCGTGTACGAGACCATCATGCACAGCACGCTCCAGCCCGCCGGAATAGGCGAACGCCCCCACCGGAAAGGCCGGAGAGAGCCATGCCATCAGCCGCAGCATCGCCTGCAGATCACCGTTTTCGGTCATGGCTGCTCAGTCGTGCGAATGGTTGTGACCGTGATCATGCCCATGATCATGTCCATGCGAGTGGCTGCCGTGGGAGTGATAGGCGCCCCGCGCCGGCTGGAACGGCTCGGTGACGTCCGAGACCGTCGCGCCTAGTCCCTCGAGCATGGCACGAATGACATGGTCGCGCAGGATCAGGATACGCTCTTCCTCGATCTGCGCCCCCAGATGTCGATTGCCCAGATGCCAGGCGAGTTCGATCAGGTGCAGTCGGTCCCGCGCCTTGATCTCGAACAGCTTCTCGTCGGCGGCAACGATCTCGACCAGTTCGCCATCACCCAGCACCAGCATGTCGCCATTGGCGAACAGTACCGGTTCCTTGAGGTCGAGCATGACCATCTCGCCATTTTCGAGATGCAGCAGCTTGCGCCTGAGGTGCCTCAGGTCATGCGGTAGCACGACCTTGTGGCTGGGATGAGAAGACGGCGTTCCCGCCGGCAGATAGGAAGTGATGTACTGCATGATATGTCCATTCCGGTTCAGGTGGGAGCATGCAAAATCGGCCTTGATGGCGCAAGCGTCAAAACGCTGGATCACGCACTATACAGGTGTCGCCCAGTCGCTTTAGTGAATGGCGGACGACCTGCCGTCGACGCTGATTTCATCCTGGCTGAGCCGCATGCGCCGCTGCAGCCCTTCGTCCTCGTGTACGACCCGGTTGCGGCCGAGCGTTTTCGCGAGATAGAGCGCCTTGTCGGCGGCGGTATAGGCCGCCTGCCTGCTTCGCCCGTCGAAGAGTTCCGCGATACCGGCCGATACAGTGACATTGAAGGCGCAGCCGTCGAGCGCGATCGTTCGCTCGGCAAGCCTGTTGCAGGCCGCCCTGATCTGCGCCACGCGCTCCTCCTTAAGCGAAGCGATGACGATCACCCCAAATTCCTCGCCGCCGAGCCGCGCAACGGTCGAGTCCGCGCTGAAGGCCGCGGACAATTCCGCAGCGACGGCGACAATGACCGCGTCACCACAGGCATGCCCGTAGCGATCGTTGACCGCCTTGAAGCGGTCCACATCGAAGATCGCGAGACAGGCCGGCGTCTCGACATCATCCAGCGCCTCGGTAAACGCCCGACGGTTTAAAAGGCCGGACAGCATGTCCGTTCGGCTGAGATGCTCGAACTCGGCGCGCGAGACGCTGAGCTGATGCATGGCGTAACCGGCGACCAAAGCCAGCCCACCGGACACGATCCCTCCGATAAGCCACGACAGCGCCACGCCATAGATGGCCGCATGCTCCAGCGAAACAGGCAGCACCCCGGCCCAATCGAGAGGCAACAACAGCACCGCGATGCCAAGCGACGAGAGCATCACTGCAATGAAGCTCATCTTCAGCGCATAGGTGTAAATCGTCACGCGATTCCTGAAATCGCCGAGCTCCGCCTCAAGTAGATCATGCATCCGAATCGACCTTTTAGCCCCTCGCCAAGTCTATTGATGAGACATGAACTGCTGCCGGGGTCTTAAGGGAATCACTAGGATTTTAGCGAGTTTTGTAAATTGATCGTGCGCTGCACAATGGATCGAAACGTGACGAAAATCCACTCAGGAAAGGCAGCCAAGGCGAGCGCCTAACGAATTGACAGAAAACATTTTTCCGGATTCCACCGGTCGCCGCGTCCCATTTCGGTCGGGACGCCCCAAGGTGGAACAGCGCGCAATCGATATACAACCCTAAGAGAGCATTGCCAAACGTGTAGCCAGAAATTGGCCGGCGCCGAGGCGCCGGCCGTTAAAACTCGCTAGTACATGAAGTACCGCTGCGCCATCGGCAGCGAGGTCGCCGGCTCGCAGGTGAGCAATTCACCGTCGGCGCGCACCTCATAGGTCTCGGGATCGACCTCGATATGGGGCGTCAGGCTGTTGTGGATCATCGATGCCTTGGAGATGCCGCCGCGCGTGTTCTTGATGGCAACGAGGTCCTTGGCGACACCGAGGCGGCCCTTCAGGCCGGCGTCGAGCGAGGCCTGAGAAACGAAAGTAACCGACGAATTGGTGCGCAGCTTGCCATAGGCGGCGAACATCGGGCGGTAGTGCATCGGCTGCGGCGTCGGGATCGAGGCGTTCGGGTCGCCCATGGGGGCTGCGGCAATTGAGCCGGCGAGCAGCACCATCTCCGGCTTCACGCCGAAGAAGGCAGGGTTCCAGAGCACGAGGTCGGCGCGCTTGCCGACTTCGATCGAGCCGATCTCGTGGCTGACACCCTGGGCGATCGCCGGATTGATCGTGTACTTGGCGATGTAGCGGCGGACGCGGAAGTTGTCGTTATCACCCGTTTCCTCCTTCAGCGGGCCGCGCTGGCGCTTCATCTTGTCGGCCGTCTGCCAGGTCCGGATCGCGACTTCCCCGACGCGGCCCATGGCCTGGCTGTCGGACGAGATGATCGAGAAGGCGCCGATATCGTGCAGGATATCTTCGGCTGCGATCGTCTCCTTGCGGATACGGCTTTCGGCAAACGCGATATCCTCGGGGATAGACGGCGACAGGTGGTGGCAGACCATCAGCATGTCGAGATGCTCGGCGATGGTGTTGACCGTGTAGGGTCGCGTCGGGTTGGTGGACGACGGGATGACGTTCGACTGGCCGCAGATCTTGATGATGTCGGGCGCGTGGCCGCCGCCCGCCCCTTCCGTGTGGAATGCATGGATGGTGCGGCCCTTCAGAGCCCCGATCGTATCCTCGACGAAGCCGCTCTCGTTCAGCGTGTCGGTGTGGATCATCACCTGGATGTCGTACTCGTCGGCCACCGAGAGGCAGCAGTCGATCGCCGCCGGCGTCGTGCCCCAGTCCTCGTGCAGCTTCAGCGACGACGCGCCGGCGAGCACCATTTCCTCGAGTGCCGCAGGCAGCGAGGCATTGCCCTTGCCGGCCAGCGCCAGGTTCATCGGGAAGCCGTCGAAGCTCTCGATCATCCGCTCGATATGCCAGGCGCCGGTGCAGGTGGTGGCGAGCGTGCCATGCGCCGGGCCGCTGCCGCCGCCGAGCATGCAGGTGATGCCCGACATCAGCGCTTCCTCGATCTGCTGCGGGCAGATGTAGTGGATATGCGCATCCATGCCGCCGGCGGTAATGATCTTGCCCTCGCCGGCGATTGCCTCCGTCGACGGGCCGACGATGATGTTGACGCCGGGCTGCGTATCCGGATTGCCGGCCTTGCCGATGGCGTGGATGCGACCGTTCTTCAGCCCGATATCGGCCTTGACGATGCCGGTGTGGTCGATGATCACGACGTTGGTGATGACGGTATCGACAGCACCCTGCGCCCGCGTCGCCTGGCTCTGCCCCATGCCGTCGCGGATGACCTTGCCGCCGCCGAATTTCACCTCTTCGCCATAGGTGGTGAAATCCTTCTCGATCTCGATGAAGAGCTCGGTATCGGCAAGGCGGACCTTGTCGCCGGTGGTCGGGCCGAACATGCCGGCATAGGCGGCGCGGGAAATCTTGTAGGGCATGGGTCAGGCTCCTTGGGAGGACGAACGGGATGCGGACGGATAAAACCGCGTGACGCGGCCGGCGGCCACGTAAGCGTCGACGAGCTGCCTTTCGGCAGCGAAGGGATGCCACTCCCAGCCTTGATGGCCGAAGCCAGCAAGCGCGATCGGGGCATCGGGAAATCGGTTCATGACCTCTGATATCACGATCATGCCGCTGCTCGGCACGACGTAAGGCGCGGGGTTGAATGTCGCCAGCGCCTGATCGACACCATCATGAATCGCTTTGTCAACGACCACATGCTTTTTGCCAGAATCGTCGCAGAAGGTTTTGAATTGGTTCGTGTAATCGTCGCAGAAATCGTCGAGCTCGGGATGTGAGATGGCCAGCGGGCCTTTCAGCGCGGCGAATTTTTCAGCATCGCGCACGCTCCAGATTTCGGCAGCCTCGACGATAGCAGGATGCGCGCGCCACGCTTCGGAAGACAACATCGCCTTGGCGGGACGACCGGTATTGCAGACGGCGACGACATCCGTGCGGCCGGGGCTGGCGTCATAGGATCGGCACTCGTTAAAACGGATGACGAAGCCTGCCGCGGCAACAGCCGCGGCCCCTTCCGCACCGATCTCACCATTGCCGACGATCATGATCCTGTCTGCCACCTCAGTTGCTCATCGCGTCTTCGAGCGTCTTGAGCTCCTTGGTCCTGGCATCGGTCACATTGGCGATGCAGCCGGCAACCAGCATCGGCTCCATCGTGCCGCCACGCGCCTGAAAGCCTTCGGCTTCGCATTGCGCATCACGGTAGGTAATCCAGGCACGCTGGGCAGTAACCAGAGCTTTTTCAGCCCCCTTCATGTCGTCATCCTGATCCTTGTCGACGGCGACCATGGCGGCGCGGGTCTTCTTGTATTGGACGTTGAGCGCCTTGTCGGCATCGTCCTGCCGCGCCCGCTCGCAGAGCGTCATGTCCGTCTGCGTCGTCGGGCTCTTGCAGTCGACCTCCTCGGCACCGGCGCCCCCGGCCGCCATCAGCGCCAGCAGGCCAAGCGCCATCGGCATCAAGAAACGCATCATCTCCTCCCGGCACACGATCACAGCTTGCCCATCACCAGCTGGCGGAAGCCATAGACCTCGCGCTTGCCGGATAGCGGGATCAGCGTCACGGACCGTGTCTGGCCCGGCTCGAATCGCACGGCCGTGCCGGCGGGAATATCGAGCCGCATCCCGTGCGCCTTCTCGCGATCGAAGGAGAGCCCGGCATTGGTTTCGCCGAAGTGATAGTGGCTGCCGACCTGCACCGGACGGTCGCCGGTGTTCGACACCTCGATCGTCACCGTCGGCGCACCGGCATTGAGTTCGATTTCGCCTGGCGCGGCAATGATTTCGCCTGGGATCATGATTTTTTCCTCACGCGGCCTTGAAGGGCGCACAGCCCTCGGCCTTCAGCACTCGTTTCGTCGATGCCGGGTTGTTGATGAGCTTGCCCGCCGGGCGGATTGGCCGGCGTACCAGTTCTCCGCCGCAATTGGGGCACAGACCGCCGAGCACGGTCTCGGCGCAGCTGGCGCAGTAGGTGCACTCGAAGCTGCACATGACAGCCTCGCGGCTATCTGGCGGCAAATCCCGGTCACAGCACTCGCAATTGGGTCTGAGTTCCAGCATGGCGGCCTCAGCGGATCGGTTCGTGAACGGTCACGAGCTTCGTTCCGTCAGGGAACGTCGCCTCGACCTGCACGTCGTGGATCATCTCGGCGATGCCATCCATCACCTGGTCGCGGCCGACGACATGGGCGCCGGCTTCCATGAGCTCGGCCACCGGCCGGCCGTCACGCGCGCCTTCGACGACATAGTCGGTAATCAGCGCGATCGCCTCGGGATAGTTGAGCTTGACGCCCCGCTCCAGCCGCCGCCGCGCGACCATCGCCGCCATCGAAATCAACAGCTTGTCTTTTTCTCGTGGTGTGAGGTTCATCGTGCATCCATCTGCTTGAACTAGAGATTCCAGACTTTCGGCACAGGCGCACCGTTGCGCAAGGCTGAAATGATCGGGATCAGGATTTTTCGAAGTGCGAAGCCATCAGACGCGGCGAGCCGAACGACGAGCTTACCGGCCCAGCAGCTGGCGCCGCCCATGCGACCTTCGATGAGCGGCCTGACGACATTGAGATAACGTTCCGCCTGCGGCCCGACATAAAGCAGCGTCGCGAAAGCGACCTGGCCCGATAGCACCGCCTGCTCGCCTGTCAGCGCCTGCACCTCGCCTGCGAGCCTCAGATCCTCGGCGTGGCAGAGCCGGCCTTCTCTGCGGATGCGCCAGCGGTCGCGGAACAGCCCTGAAACGACCGCCTCGCCCATCGCCTTGCGTCCGAGCAGCACTGCCTCGACGGCCAGAAACTCCGCGCCCTCGTCGAGATCTACATCGAGCCGACGATAGAGCGACGAACGGTCGAACAGGATGGTTTCCTGCGGCAACCAGTCGACCCGCGCATTGGCGCCGACCTGAATTTTGGTGGTGATCTCGGCGGTGCCTGCCGACGCCTTGTAGATCTTCTCGCAGGCCTGCGTCGTCACATCGATGCGCGTGCCGGGCCCTGCCACGACACTCCACGCCATCTGGTCGCCGCCGGTCAAACCACCGGCAGTGTTGATGATAACGGCCTCCATCGAAGCATCGAACGTATCCGGCAACCGAATCTTCGCCGCACCCTCCTGATAAAGCTCGCGCAGGCGCGTGCGACCATCAAGCGACTTCGCGGCCAGATGCCCGCGGCCTTCGGCCCTTTGCGGTCTGGTGGCTGCCACGGCGTTCGTCATTCCATGCCCTTTTCATGCCGCCGGTTTGCCCGGCCGTTCTCATTCAACCCTCTAACTGATTGAAAGCAAGCAATTTCCATGCCGCGCGGAGAACCCCGCAATCTCGCCGCCGGCCAACAGGGCACATGTCGCCGAGTGCCTCTAAAAACAGCGAATGCCGATCAGACGGTCAGATGCCGGCGTGCTTCGGGCGTATCCAGCGTCTCCGCCAGCCCCTCATGCACGATCTCGCCGCGATCCATGATGTAGACGTAATCAGCGAGTTCACGGCAGAAATCGAGATACTGCTCGACGAGCAGGATCGCCATGCCGGTGCTATCGCGAAGATAGCGGATCGCCCGGCCGATATCCTTGATGATCGACGGCTGGATGCCCTCCGTCGGCTCGTCGAGAACAAGGATCTTCGGCCGCGTCACCATCGCCCGGCCGATTGCCAGCTGCTGTTGCTGCCCGCCCGAGAGATCGCCGCCGCGCCGTCCGAGCATGGTCTGCAGCACCGGAAACAGGCTGAAGATATCGTCGGGGATGTTCTTGTCACCGCGTTTCAGCGGCGCAAAGCCGGTCTCGAGGTTTTCCTTGACCGTCAGCAGCGGAAAGATCTCGCGCCCCTGCGGCACATAGCCGATGCCTTGCTTCGCCCGCGCGTAAGGGGCGAGACCGTTGAGCTTGGTGTCGTTGAAGGTGACAGTACCCGCCGACAGGGGATGCTGGCCGGTGACGGCGCGCAGCAGCGAGCTCTTGCCGACGCCGTTGCGTCCGAGCACGCAGGTGATCTTGCCCATCTCGGCCTTGATCGAGATACCGCGCAGCGCCTGGGCGGCGCCGTAATGGAGGTTTGCGTTTTCGACGGTCAGCATTGGGCAACTCCGTTGATGTTTGCGGAGGCGTTACCCCCCTTGTAACTTGAC
>UBVW01000042.1:0-31019 GCA_900469085.1 Hyphomicrobiales bacterium
ATTTGGAAACGGAATCCGCAGTTACATCGGCAACTGGTTTCAAGGCAGAGCCAAAGGGTGCTACATTATTCCACAGGAACCTGAGCTTGCCGATAAGCGCGGCCAGACCTCTGCTTCCAAAGCGTCCATTGTCATAGTGCCGTCCCAGCAGAGGGGGTGCGGATAAAAAGTTGGACTGCTTTATAAGTTCAGGCCGAGGCTCTTACGATATTCGACCGGGCTGAGCGATCCCAACCATATCTTGACACGCTTCTCGTTGTACCAGCGAATATAAGCATCTACCTCGGCGACGAACTGTTCGATTGTGATGGCCTTCCTTGGTGGTCGTAGTTTTCGTCCGCACCCCCTTATGCGCCTAACCGGCTCAGTTCTGCGTGGAAACCAACATTGAAACTTCACCTTGAAGCTATGCCACGGGCTCAATCAGAAGCTGCTCGCAGGCGCGTTCGCAAAACTTCGCGGGCAACCGTCAGGCGTTCAACAGCGCGCGGTCGTCAATCTAGGAAAAGTGGGAACAATACCGTCGGACTATGTGTCGGATCCAGCAGTCAGGCTCAACCTTTACGCCAAGCTTTTGCGGGCATCCGCGGTCAATGACCTGAACGATCTGGAAGAAGAGTTTGAAGACAGGTTCGGCGAACCGCCGCACGACGTACTGCTTCTCTTGAGGACGACCAGACTGCAGCTTATCGCCGGACGGTTGGGCGTTGCCAAGCTCGAGGCCGGGCCAAAAGCACTTGCAATGGCGGTAGCTGCGAAGACGTCGGCGAAGCTTCTGGCAGCACCGACGAAAGCGGGGGCGATCCGCCGGGAAGACCGGCTGATATTCGAGGCCTCAAGTCTAGCCGGCGAGGACCCGTCCCATTTTTTCGACCGGCTCCTATCGGCAGCAACGGGATAAAGGATTTGTGAGTAAGATCGAAATAACCGAATGACTGAATTAAGAAGAGCGGTCGCCTTCAACTGGGTAGAACCGCTGGCCTGGTAGATAATGACCAACACACTGAATTGTTTCTGATTTGGGTCCATCAGGGCTATGCTTTCAGCGCCGGGGTGCTCGATCGCTTTTAGAACAACAGCAACGCACATTCAAAAAAATGTTGCCTGAGTTCGGAACACATCGGTTGTGCAAACGTTATAGTCGCTCGCTACCCTCCGAGTTGGTGTTCATCGATGACCGTGAATCCGTTAGTTGTGCTCATCGTTGAAGATGAACCCTTGATCAGAATGAGCCTCGTGGAAGATCTGCAAGACGCAGGTATGGTGGTCTTCGAAGCGGGAACCGCCGATGAGGCTTTGATCATACTGGAGGCAAATCTTGAAATCTCCTCCGTCTTCACCGACATCGATATGCCAGGAACGATGTCCGGCATCGAACTGGCGTGCATCCTGAGAAACTCACGGCCAAGGGTCACAGTTACTCTGACGTCAGGATATCTGAAGCTTCCCAAAGGCGAATTGCCGCCTGAAGTCGGCTACATCCCCAAACCCTACGATATTGACCATGTCCTTAGACAAATCCGTCCGGTTGCCCTCGTTTGAGGCATGGCAATTGCTTTGCAGGCTCCGCTAGGCCATAAAAATCAAGTAACTAAGATGCTACAGACAAACCCGAGCAGGAGCACGCCCGGGACGTCCAGGCCCAGATATTCGACGGATATGCCATGGCACTTGTAAAGACGACACAACTGGGCTCGAAGGGGGCCAATCCCAAGGTATCTGTCGAAAGGCAAGCCGTGACCGCACAATCGACCGCTTTGCGACGGCAACAGGACCGTAGCCGGGCACGCCAACAAAAGGCTGCCGAGCGGATCGGCGCGGCCACCGAAGAGCTTGCGACGGGTGTCAGCGAGGCAGCTGCGGCCGCTGAAGAGTTGCGCCGGGCCCTAGAACAGATTGCCAGCGGCGCAGAGGAGGCAGCCGGTGCGGCACACGAGTCCCTCTTGGCCACCACACACCTCTCTTCTCGCTTTTCCGCTGCGAGGACTGAGGCAGAGGCTGCGCGCAAACGAACCGAAGACCTTCAAAGTTCAGTTCTCGAATTTGCCGCCCAGATCGATAGTACGGTCGCAGCGATTGAGGCCGCGTCCTTGCGGCAGGTCGCATCCGTCGATGTCATCGACAAACTGAAAACTCAGGCCGAAACAATCGGGGCCACCACTGTTGCGGTTGCTGACATTTCAGATCGCACCAACCTCTTAGCTTTGAACGCGGCTATCGAGGCCGCGCGGGCTGGTGACGATGGCCGGGGGTTCGCGGTTGTCGCCGATGAGGTGCGGGCTCTCGCCGAAGTTGCCGAGCGAAGCTCGCGCGATGTCAACCTCCATGCCGAAACGATCGTGGACGGTGTAAGGCGCGTGGCAAGCCGTATTAACTCCGCTGCGACCAAGGCGCGCGAACAAACGGCGTCCGGGCGGAACATTTCCGAGGGATTGCATTCCATTCGCTCTAACTTGACATCTATTTCCCAAAGCAGCCAAGTCGTCTTGATCGCTGCCGTTGAGGCGGAAGCTGCCACCCGCGAGGCGCAAAAAGGCGCAGAAGCGGTGGCAGCAGCGGCGGAAGAGCAATCCGCCGCTGCTGCCGAGGCACAACGCGCGGTCCAGCAGCAGAGTTCTGCCCTCGAAGAGAGCCGGCAGACCGCGCAGTCGCTCGCTTCCCTTGCCGACGATCTTGTCAACGAGTCTGGTCGAACTGCACGAACAGAGGAGCTCAGTTCCGCCGCGGAAGAGCTCTCTTCGACAGTCCAGGAACTATCGGGGGCGAGCGGAGAAATCCTGATCGCGGTCGAACAGATCAGCAGGGGATCAGAATCACAGGCGACGGCCACGCAGCAGGCAAACGCGGCGATGGCGCAAATTGAAAAGAGTGCGGTTCAGACGCAGGAAACCACGGAGCGTTCTAGCCAACTTGCTGTCGAGATCAAAGCCTTACTCGCGACTGCCAAAGACAATCTCAACCGCATCGCCTCAAGCATTTCCGAGGCCCTCGGCGAGACACGTGATGCTCTGGGCGAACTGAACGCGCTTGGAGAGATCGGGTTCCAGATCGAGCGGACGGTAGATCGCATCATTCTCGTTGCGGTTCAAACCAGCATGCTCGCCGTCAGTGGATCTGTTGAGGCTGCCAGAGCAGGAGACGCTGGTCGCGGATTTTCGATCGTGTCGACGGACATTCGAAAGCTCGCTCAGGATGCCGGTGAGAACATCGATGGCGTGAAGGACACCGTCCGGCAGATTCAGATCCAGATGGCCGCAGTCCAACGCGAACTGGAAATGATTGCCATCGCGTCAGACACGGAGATTTCCAAAAGCAAGCTGATCGTCGACCGGCTAACTGCGGCCGAGTCCGACGTGGAGGCTATGGTCCAGGGGAGCGCCTCGATCCTGAACGCCACACAAGAGATACTTGTGGCCGCAAAGCAGGTACAGGCAGGCACTCAGCAAATTGCTGTCGTCGCGCAGGAGGCCAGCGCGGCTTCCGAACAGGCCGCGACCGCTGCGCGGCAACAGTCTCGCGGGGCAGAGGATCTTGCGGCGGCGGTCGAAGAGATTGCTTCGCTGGCGGACGAACTCCAGCTGTCCGGTGCCTGAGCCGATGGCCGCGACATCCCCCATCGTTGAAGCCGACACGAGGCGCCTTGTCTTCCGGGTCGGGGAGCACAAGCACCAAATCAACGCTGCTCATGTCATGGAGGTAGTCAGGGCCGCCCACATAACCCGCGTTCCTCACGGACCTGATGCGCTTGCAGGGATCATGAATCTGAGGGGTAAACCCCTGCCGATCCTGTCGATGAATAGTGTTTTGCACGGGGGCCATGCCAGAGCGCCGTTCGAGGGAAAGATCATCGTCTATGACCACGCCGGCGCTTTGGGCCTGCTCGTCGATGACGTCATGCGCCTTTCGAACAACACCGGGTCGCACCCAATTGAAGGTCTCGCTTCTCGTCTCGACGCAGCATTCAAGCCGACCAGGCTTACGACTGCCGATCGTGCACGTCACCGATCGAGCGTTTCTGAGCCGGAGAAGACATCCAGGATCATCGCGCTCCTTTCTTTTCTTATTGCCGGGCAGCTCTACGCCTTGCCACTGGAAGACGTTCGTGAGGTCGCTCTGTTTCCAGCAGACAAGGTCTCTGCCGTCGCGAACAACGCATCTGCCGTGATCGGCATCATCCCTTCACGGGATGGCGTCCTTCCAATTGTCTCGCTCGCTTCGCTCCTCGGCCTCGATGTTCACGAGGCGGGTCATCTGGGTTCATATGTTGTCGAGGTAGAGCATGACGGCGAGCCGATCGGCCTTGTCGTCGATGAGATCGAGGTTATCCATCGCCTCAGCGAGGATGCGATCGACGCCGTTCCTGCGCTGCTTCAGAAGGGGCGCGGGGATGCTCAAATCGAGGCGATCGGGAGAGTTTCAGGCACAGGACGCTTGATTTCCATTTTGTCGCCGGAAAAGCTGTTCGCCCATCAAGATGTTGCTCTGGCGCTTGCCAAAAACGCGGAAGCGAAGACGATCGTGAAAAAGGAAGAAAACCGAGAGAGCCTCGAACAGTTTTTGATCTTCCAACTCGGCGGAGAGAGCTACGGCATGCCCGTCCGATCCGTCGACGAGGTCATTCGCGTCCCCGAAGATATCACGCGTGTCCCCGGCGCTCCGCAATTCGTCATGGGCGTGATCAACCTGCGCGGCAAAGCAATTCCGCTCATAGATCAACGTACCCGTTTCGACACACCGTCGATCCAGCAGTCAGCCAAGAGCCGCGCGATCGTGCTGACACTCGGCCGACTGCAGGCGGGCTTCGTTGTTGATGAAGTATCGGAGGTGAAAGCCATTTCGTCATCGGCGCTTTCTGAGGCGCCTGATTTTTCGTCGACAGAAGCCGACGTCTTCGATCGCGTCGCCCATATTGAGCAGGATGGCCGCATGATCCTCCTGATCGATCCTCAACAGCTTCTCACCAGGGCAGAACAGGATGTCATCGCGGCAATCGGTGATGGCGAGACCAGGACGGTGCGAGCGTGATCCGTCTTCTCATAGTCGACGATTCTGCATTGATGCGAAAGCTTCTTGGACAGATCTTCGACAACGAAGGTGATTTCGAGATCGAATTCGCCAGAGATGGAGCCGAGGCCCTGAAACTGATCCAGAGCTTCCACCCCGACGTCGTGACCCTTGATATCCAGATGCCGCGGATGGACGGTCTGGCCTGTCTCGATCAGATTATGCTCGAATACCCTTGCCCCGTCGTCATGGTCTCTTCACTGACAGAAGAGGGTGCGGACGAGACACTTGCGGCTTTGAATATTGGTGCTGTCGATTATCTCGCAAAGCCGAGTGGTGCGATTTCCCTTGGCATCGACGAGCTTGCTCCAAGCGTTGTCGAAAAAGTCCGGATGGCCGCAGCCGTGCGTATTCGGCGCAGCAGACGGCTGACCGAGCGTGTGCGTATGGCGCACTCTGCACTACGTGGCACAAGCCCGCCTTCTTCCGATCCAAGTCCATCGAACAAAGGCCCAGCCCGCAATTTTGGCCCAACTGGCCTTGTGTTGATTGGGGCTTCGACCGGCGGCCCGCCCGCACTCGATGCCGTATTGACCGAGCTGCCGGTCGACTTTCCATGTCCAGTCATTGTCGCTCAGCACATGCCTGCGACATTTACCGGTCCGTTTTCCCGGCGGCTGGACAAGATCTGCGCCCTCACCGTGACAGAGGTGACGCAACAAACCAAGCTGGAAGCGGGTCACATCTATATTGCCAAGGGCGACACGGACATCATCATCTCCTCTCGTGCCGGCACGCTTGTCGCGACCATTGCACCCAGCGATCCTTCCTATCGATGGCATCCGAGTGTGGATCGAATGGTGCGCTCAGCAATGAAACATGTACCACCATCAGATCTGGTTGGCGTCCTGATGACCGGCATGGGAAATGATGGAGCTCAATCCATGTCAGACCTGCGTGCTCAAGGCGGCTATACGATCGCCGAATCCGAGGAGACTGCTATTGTCTGGGGCATGCCCGGCGAGTTGGTGCGCCTCCAAGGCGCAAGCGAGATCAGGCGGGTTGACGAAATAGGAGCTTCGCTTCGGGATCTTGTCCGCTGATGGTGAACCCTCCTGTTGGCCCCAGCATCGATGGTGCAGCGCCACTCTCCGCCCAGGATCTCGAGCAGATCTGCGCCATCATCTACAGACAGAGCGGCATGGTTTTCGGGGAAACGAAGCGTTACTATATCGAGCGCCGTGTAACCGATCTCATCGCATTGCGGCGTTCGTCGTCTGCCCGAGATTACATCAACCTCTTGCGTGCTGATCCCCGCGAGACGGAGCTGCTGATCAACAGCTTCACGGTGAACGAGACCTATTTCTATCGCGAACAGCATCAGTTGGCGTGTCTGAGCAACTCTATCCTTCCGGACATTATTCGGTCCAAAGGACCAGGCGATCGGATCAGGATCTGGTCGATGCCATGTTCCAGCGGTGAGGAACCGTATTCGATTGCCATTTGGCTACTGGAAAACTGGCCATTGGTTGATTCGTATAATATCGAGATCACCGGCTCGGACATTGACACGGCTATTTTGAAGCAGGCCGTCGACGGATATTATGGCCAGCGCTCGCTGTCGAAAATACCTGCTGATATCCTCGACAGATATTTCGAGCCCGAGAAAGACCAGCAGCGGCGACTGATCAGTGACTTGAGAGAATCCGTGACGTTCGCAAAAGGCAATATCGTCGACCGTACAAGCATTGGCCAACTTGGTCGTTTCGACGTCATTTTCTGCCGAAATCTGTTGATCTACTTCGATGAGGCTGCACGGGAAGTTGCCGCCCGCAACATTCATGAACTCTTGTATCCAGGTGGCTATATCTGCCTTGGTCATACCGAATCCATGTCACGCATCTCCGAAACGTTCGAGCCTGTACGGTTCCCCGATGCGATCGTCTACCGCGAGACGAAGGACAAGTGAATGGATGATCTGATCGCCCAATTCGCCGTTGAAGCACGGGATCTGGTCCAGCAGGCGGCGGACGATCTCCTTTTCCTTGAGGCCAATCCAGACGCGAAGGAGAGGTTGGAAAGCGCTTTTCGATCAGTCCATACCCTCAAGGGCTCGGTCGGCCTGTTTAATTTTGGTCCGATGCTCGCCGTCCTGCATCAAGCGGAAGAATTGCTCAGCCAGGCCCGCGCTGGGAAGATCGCTGTGGATGCAACCCTGATCGATCCAATTCTGGCGGTGGTGCAATGGGTCGATGACAGTATCGGTGGCATATCGCAATCAGGAACGTTGTCGGAAAACCAGGCAGCACAGGCGCCAAGATTGCTGCGGATCCTGTCGGGAGAAATGACGGAAAGCCCGGACGAGCACGTAACGACATCTCCTTTCGAAGTTCCAGAATGGGCCATGTCTCTGCGCAAACACCTCCCAGGCGCCGAGGACCATGCCAACCTGATTGCCATCCGCTACGCCCCGCACCCAGAGTGTTTCTTCAACGGCGACGATCCGCTCGCCACAATGGCAAGGCTTCCGGATCTTCGGCATCTGGCCGTATCACTCAAGGAGCCTTCGCCGTCTTTAGAAACCTACGACCCATTCCGCTGCCATCTCGTCATCGAGGCGTTGGCCGGCGGCACGGCGGCCGAGGCCCAAGCTATGTTCCGGCTTATCCCGGACCAGGTGGAAATCGTCCCGTTGCCAACGGCCGACGAGGAAAAGCCAGCGCTTTCGGGACAGGATGTCAACCGCCCAACCGCGGCAGAGCGGTCCCCGACCATGCGGGTCGATACTGCCCGCATCGACAAGCTCGTCGAAATTGTCGGGGAGCTGATTGTTGCCAAGAGTGGGTTGCTGCCCTTGGCGGCAGAGGCCCGAGTCAACGGCGAAGCTTCTCTCAGCCGCCGGATCCTGTCTAGTCACGACGAAATCGAGTGGCTTGTCGGATCACTTTATGCGGCGGTGACGCAGGCACGAATGATCCCCCTTGAGCAGACCTTCCGTCGCTTCCCCCGGCTCGTCCGTGACACCGCTGGGAGGCTTGGAAAGGCGGTCGACCTGGTGATCAACGGTGACATGGTCGAGGCCGACCGCGAAATCGTCGAAAGCCTGTTCGAGCCGCTGCTTCATCTTGTTCGAAATGCGCTCGATCATGGTTTCGAGACCGAACCCGAAAGGCTGCAGGTTGCAAAGCCAGCCAGGGGACGCCTCAATCTCAGTGCCAGACAACGAGGCGATCAGATCGAAATCGAGGTCACGGATGATGGCCGCGGCATTGATCCGCATCGAATCCGCGAAATTGCGACCGAGCGAGGACTGATCACCCGCCATCAGGCAGCCGATCTATCCGACGAGGACGCACTTCAACTGATTTTTGCAGCCGGGTTTTCCACGACGTCTTCAGTGTCTGACCTGTCTGGTCGCGGTGTTGGCCTTGACGCTGTCCGGAACTCCATCAAAGTACTTGGAGGGACGGTCGAGTTAAGAAGTGTCGCCGGTGAAGGCACTTCATTCATGTTGAAACTCCCGATCAGCTTCTCGCTGACCCAACTCATGATCGTAGAGGTGGGTAGCGAGCGCTACGGCGTCGCGATGGCGGACGTCATAGAAACGCACCGCCTGCCAAGACCTGCCATTCAGTCCGTTCGTGCAGGCGAAGCCTTCGTCCTGCGAGACAGGACGATACCACTTCTTGATCTGAGAAGTCTGTTGCAATTGCCGCCCCGGCAGTCGGTTTTGGAAGATCTGAAGGTTCTTATCGTGCAAGCCGGTGAAGAAAAGGTCGCAATTGCGGTGGATGCGATTGCGGAGCGCTCCCAGACGCTCACTCGCCCGCTGGCCGGTTTGCTCCATGGGATCCATGGGATCTCCGGCACAACCCTCATGGGTGATGGCCGTGTTTTGCTGGTCTTGGATATCCAGGAGCTCATCAGATGACGGTATTAGTTGAAAATGACAGGATATTTCTGTCCGGGCTTTGCGGTGTCGATGAGGTCGAGGCACTTTTGGGCCATCTGGAGAGCCAGTCTGGCTCAATCGTCGATCTATCACAAGCGATCTCCATTCACACCGCACTTTGGCAGGCGCTGCTGGTCTACAGACCCGCGATTCATGGAACACCGGCCCCGCAAACGGCAGTTGGCACTATATTCCCGGCCATTGCCGCCTATTTACAGGAAAACCATGATGAAAGTGCCTGACTTCCCGAGGCATACTGCGGTACATAGAGTTTCTCACAAGCCCACTCCAAGTTGGGCTGAGCTGAACATACGGGTAATGAGATGACGGTTAAGGTCCTGGTCGTAGACGACAGTAAGTTGGCGCGTATTGTCGCCGGAAAGGCGATCGCTGCACTGCAGCCGGATTGGACCCGCATCGAGGCGGCGAGCGCTGACGAAGCACTGGCAATCATCGGAGCAGAACAGATCGACGTCGCTATCCTCGACTTCAACATGCCTGAGAAGGATGGGCTTGAGCTCGCAGCCGAGCTCCGCACTAGCCATCCGACTATGCCGATCGCCGTCATTACCGCGAATGTCCAGGACGAAATCATTGCAAAGGTCAGATCGTTGAATGCAACCTTCGTACCGAAACCGGTCACGCAAGAGGCACTGAGTGGCTTCATATCCGGCGCTGCACTGCGCCTGAAGAAGGCCTCGACATGAGCAGTCAGGCTCTTGGTCTCGACGAACTCGAGCGTGACGCGCTCACGGAACTCGTCAACATTGGTGTAAGCCGCGCAGCTGCCAGTCTTCGAAAGATGGTCAACAAGCAGGTCATCCTGTCCGTGCCGTCCGTCGAGATCGTCACGAGGAAGTCGGCAGCCTCGCTGATCGGCCAGCGGGAGAGCGAGAAGCTCGTCGCCATTCAGCAGCAGTTTGAAGGCCCGTTTTCTGGCCGCGCACTGCTCATCTTTCCCGAGAGCAACGGTCTCTATCTGGTTCGCGCGATCGTGGGCGATGAAATGGAAGAAGTTGACCTTGCTGATATGGAAGAGGAAGCGCTCGCCGAAACCGGCAACGTTATTTTGAACGGCTGCCTTGGTTCGATGGGCAACATGCTTCAGCACACGTTGAAAATGTCGCTTCCCCATGTCCGCCGCGGCGACAGCAACCTATTGTTTGAAGTTTTGCCTGACGCGAAAGAGGAAGGCTACGTGCTTTTCCTCTACATCAACTTCTCTATAAAAGAGCATGATATCCGCGGCTACATCGCGATGATCATGGATCTGCCTTCGATGGAAAGGCTGAAGCAGCATATCGCTGATTTCATCGATCGCGTGATGACGGAAAGCCCATAACGTGAAATTGGCACAACGGCACCACCAATGACAGAAGATGCCAATCCTAAAACTGAAGGCAATAGCGCGCTCGATGCAGCCAAACGCCGCCTTGAATTGACCCTGGATGCCGCTGGTGCGACTTGCGGTTGGGAGTGGGACATCCCTGCTCGAAGGCTGGTCGCAGATGCCCGGTTCGCTGCTATTACTCAACAGGATCCGGTGGCTCTTGCCGACGGTGTCACGACCAATGCCTTTTTCGCGTCGATTCATCCCGATGACCTGAAGAAGGTAAAGCTGGCGGTCGCGGGTATTCTGGCGGGATCGGAAATTTTTTCCAAAGAATACCGACTTTTGCGGAATGACGGCGGGTACCGCTGGGTCCATGCGCGCGGACGTACGATCCTGGACGAAAGTGACGAGCCGCTGAAGTTTGTCGGTGTGCTCGCTGATATCACTCAGCAGAAACGAACCAGTGAACAACTGAGGATTGCTCAGTCAGCGGGTGGCATCGGCACATTTGAGCATATCGTCGGATTTGGTACGATCGCCGTCTCCGATCAGTTTTGTCGGCTCTTTGGGCTGCATCCTACTAAAGTGCTTCCCATCCAGACCTTGAATAATCTCATTCATAGGGACGACAAGCCCCTCATTGATCTAAGTAGTCCGAACAGGTTTCAGAACGAAGAGGACATTGAGTTTCGCGTCCGGCGCGCAGATGATGAGCAAGAGCGCTGGCTGACGCGCCGAGGCGAATATGTCGATGACCTTGAATCGAACGGGCGCCGCTTTGTCGGCGTGATATTCGACATTACGGATACGAAGCAAACGCAGGAACGCCTCCATGAAGCAAACCTGAAGCTTTCTGAGATCGCCCGCGACAGCGTTCGAGACCGTGATCGCGTATGGAAGAATTCCCGGGACCTTCTGGTGGTAATCGGGCACGACGGTATCTTTCGCGACGTCAGCCCGTCCTGGTATCAGATCCTTGGCCACCGGCCGGAAGAAGTCGCTGGGAAAAAGGTTGTCGATTTCGTCGTCGAGGAGGAGCGAGACCGCATCCGGCCCGAGTTCAGAAAGGCGTTGGAAAACATCTATGCCGAGCTGGATGTGACGTTGGCACATGCCGATGGCTCCAAGCGGGTTGTGTCCTGGATGACATCTCGCGAGGATGACGTCATTTACGCCTACGGGCGCGATATCACTGTCGAGCGTAACCAGAAGGCCGTCCTAGAGCAAACCGAAGACCAGCTGCGACAAGCCCAGAAGATGGAAGCCGTCGGTCAGTTGACTGGCGGCATCGCGCACGATTTCAACAATATGCTGACTGGTGTGATCGGCGCCCTTTCAATCATCAAAAGAAGGATTGCCGCAGGCCGTGTCGATGAACTGGACAAGTTTATCGATGCTGCGACCTCGTCGGCACACCGTGCTGCGTCCCTCACCCACCGTCTATTGGCATTTTCACGCCGGCAATCCCTTGATCGACAGCCTGTCGATCTTGGGCAGCTCCTGATTTCGATGGAAGGACTGTTTCGACGCACGCTCGGCGAACAAGTCGAGATCGAGATCATGCCCGACGCGGATACGTGGAAGGCTGTCACGGACGCCAACCAGCTTGAAAGTGCTGTCCTCAATCTGGTGATCAACGCCCGCGACGCCATGCCGGAAGGCGGAAAGCTGACCATAGAGACGACAAATGTCACTTTGAGCCAAGCGGATCTGGTACAGGGGGAAACGCTCTTGCCCGGCAGCTATGTCGTGCTGGCGGTCAGCGATACTGGCACGGGGATGTCCCAGGCAACCATCGACAAAGCCTTTGATCCCTTTTTCACCACCAAGCCAATCGGCCAGGGGACGGGTCTCGGTCTGTCAATGATCTACGGGTTTGCGCAGCAATCTGGTGGCCACGCTCGGATCTATAGCCAGCTGGGCATTGGGACGACGATCAAGCTGTATCTGCCGCGAAGTGAAGACGAGGCTGATCCGGAAAACCCTGCCGGCCAGGACGACGTCGTCGTACCGCGTGGTGAGGGTGAAACTGTGCTTGTTGTTGAGGACGACGACGCTGTCCGAATGCTCGTAGCCGATGTGTTGAAGGATCTCGGCTATCGAGTTTTCGAAGCGATCGATAGTGCTCAAGCATTGCCAATCATTGAGGGCAAGGGGCGCATTGACCTGTTGGTTTCAGACGTCGGGCTTCCTGGCTTGAACGGTCGGCAACTTGCAGAGATCGCGTTGGCGGTGTGCCCCGAACTCAAGATCCTGTTCATTACCGGCTACGCCGCCACGGCAGCCTCGCGCGCTGATTTCCTTGCGCCAGGCATGGACATGATAACTAAACCATTCGCGCTTGATGACCTCGCGAAGAAGGTCAAAGAGATCTTGGTGACGTGAGCCCAATCAGATCCAGAAACGATAGTATTGCTCTTGAGGGGAATCGAACCGGCGACTCGATTGTCTCTCATTGGCAAAAGACTCCAGGCAGAGCAAGGAGACAGCTAAAGCGGCCGAGAAATCTGTGAAATGGGCAGGCGCAAGGAGAGCGGGGAAGGTAGGACAACCAGCATCCCCAATTTTGCTTAGATTATCCTCGCTACGCTCCGCGTCGGAGCGCGATGGTGGGGCTTAAGCTGTTATGCGTCGCGTGCGAGACATTTGGTTTCACGTGATAGTCAGGACGTTGCCATCTTCCAGTAGCCGGTGATCAAGTGGCCCGTTTTGCCGGATGGGGATGCGCTTCTCACTCGATCGCGCAGGCGGCGTGCGACTCCTGCTTCGCATCCCGCCCAAACAAAAATTTCTTCCTCAGAAAATAGTGCGAGGTATCGGGGTACAGCGATCTCAAGCGACGATTGCTCGCTACCTCTATTTAGCCAGCTCAACCTCATGCCCTCGGGACTATCGAGCACAAGTCTATCGGAAGGGTCTCCAATTTCGATCAGTACGTCACCCTTGGACTCTGGTGGCAGCAGCCTCAGAATTCTGGCGATCGCGGGAAGCGCCGTCTCGTCCCCCGCGATCAGGTAGCGGGCCGCCATGCCGATGCTTCCGCCACTAGGACCTGCGACGGCAACGAGATCTCCGACCCGAAGCGCGGCCGCCCAGAGCGCTCCTGGACCAGCCTCGCCGTGCATGAAAATATCGACGTCTATCGTGCCGCTCGAAACATCGACCGAGCGAACCGTATATCGGCGCCAGACCGAACGGCCCCCCGCGTCGTTCATGATCGCCGACAACGCAGCGAAATTCACCAGCACCTGAATATGAAGCGCATCGTTGCGATCAAAACGTTCGATATCCGGACAGCTCAGCGTAATCCGCTTCATGTGCCTTGAAATCATCCGCAGCGATCGCACCTTCAGGACCGAAAAGCTCGGCGGCAGCCGATGGGCTTTCCAGTTCTCCTCCCAGTTAATCCTGACAGCCTCACCGCCAGCGAGATGCCTCAACGCTCCTTCGATCCAGCTTTTGACGAAATACGCGGTCTCCGCATCGCTTGAGATGGCCTCCAGGACGAGCAGACCGCTCTCGCACCACATGCGCCCTCCCACATCGGGCAATGTCACGATCAGCACTCCGCCCTCCTCCGTGAGATCAAGGCCATCTTCTCTCAGATGCTCGGCGAGGTGATGCAGACAGTGTTCGGGTTGGGGCAGTTCCGCGCGTGCCTTCAAAACGAAGGCCGCAGGCATGCTCGAGGCCATCACTTGATCTTTCGCTCATCGTCGACGGGATGCCAGAGAAGGTCGGAGAAGAATTTCCGGCGGGATATCTCGACGATAGCGGCCCGTTTTGTCGGCAACTCCACCGTACCGGTACGGCAAAAACCCGATCGCTGGAGATTGCGGAGTTGTCGATGGTGATCTGCCTGCGGCTCTTGGACGACGCGCTCGGTGCGCGGATCGTCAAGGAATATGAAATGCAATAGCGAGGGCAACCATGCCGTAAACCAAGCGCGACCGCGGCAAGCTTCCTCGCCGATGATGACGTGGCATCCGCGGTCGTAATCGCCTGCAGCGCAAAAGGGGCCGATCATGTCCTCCTTGGCCCAGTAGACCTCGAAATATCCAAATGCGCGGTCCTCGAAGCGCGCAATCAGCGGAATGACATGCGGATCCGCGATCATTCCTTCCAGGTATCGACGATGACGGCGTTCGTCGCCGGCCTCCTGCCAGAACTCGTTGACACGTGGCTGGTTCATCCATCGATGAACCTCAGGGAGATCACCAAGCGTTGCGACATCGAGCGTAAGCTCGCCTCCGAGCCAGGGAATGAACCGGGCATAGACGCGCCCGGTTGGCTTCGGCGGCCGCACAGGATGCATGGTCCGGCCGTCATAGACGTCATGCCGCGGGTATGGAACGGCGGGCGCATGCGTCCAAAGCCGCGCGGCCTGCCAGAACATATCGGCCCGTACGCTTGGACCGTCCGCACCTGCATGACCGCCTATCGTCGGCAGATCGCCGATAAAGGTTCCCAGCCTGCTCCGGCAAAGTCGACCGCCAAGCAGTCGGCGTTCGTCGAGAATATGAAGCCTAGCAAGGCGCTCAGAAAGCGCGCATGGTCTTGGGAGGACAATGCGCCACTCGCCGCCGGTTCGGCCAAGCTGTTTGCACGCGCGGCAACGGTCATTCCATTCCCGCGCGTATCGCTAGCCGTGAGTATCGATCCATGCCTGACGACGCGCAGGCCGCCGCATCCGTCAAGCGAGAAGCAACGATAGTCGGAGAACGTCTTGGATGCGGTGTCACTGATGCGCGTCGATTGCAAAGCGGTTCTTTCTCCCGATCAGAATACCTTGGTCAACGACACCGCGAAGGTGCGGCCACGACCGTGGTAATCGAACACGGCTTCGTCCGCGAGCGCACCGTAGAGTGCCTTGGCTCGAGAACCCCAGATGGTCGTGTAGTCAGTGTCGAAGACGTTCTGGATCCCGAAGTTGATGGTGGTATCCGTATTTTCGAACGTATAGCTGCCCAGCAGATCGAACAGGGTGTATCCGTCGATCTTGAAGTCGTCGGCGTCGGTCAGGCTGAACACATGCTGACCGGAGAAGCGAAGCTTCAGTTCGTCATTGCTCCAGCCGACGTAGCCGCCGAGTTTCGAAACGCTTGCCGTGCCGATCGTGTCGTTTTCCCAGCCGTTGTCGCCCTTGACTTCGGTCTTTACCCATTGGCCAAGAGCTCCGACTTCGAAGCCCTGATCGAGCTTGACGCCAGCCTTGCCCTCGATCCCATAGACCCGACGTTCGCGGTCGACCACGTCGACGGCAAGCGTGCTCCGGTTGAGCTCGATCGAGCGATCGGAAAACGAGTAGTATGCCGCTGTCTCAAGGCTGTAGGTGCCGTCGTCGAGGCGGTAGCCGACTTCGAACGAGTTCGTCTTGATGGCCTCAAGTGCGGACGAGCCGACATTGACGCTGTTGTTCAGGCTGAAGATGCCGCCGGCCAGGCTATAGCTGCCGACGCCATAGTATTTGCCGGGGTCAGGCAGCTCGAAGCCCTGGCTGAAATTCGCATAGACCTGCTGATCTGGCGTGAGCTCGTATGTGACGCCGGCGTTGACCAGAAGCGCATCGTAACTGACCTCGCCACCGGGGATCGCCTCGGCTGACGTCGCGCGGCCCTGAAGGATCGCCACTTGTTGCGCGGCGCCAACGAAATCCGACACCTCGGTGTTGACGAACTGGTAGCGAAGGCCGCCATTGAGGGTCAGCCGGTCGGTCGCCTCGTAGGAGGCTTCCACGAAGCCGGCGATCGTCGATACGTCAATGTCAGGGTACAGGCCCGTCACGCCCATTGTTTGGAAGTCGAGACCACCGGTGCGCGCCGCGGTCAGAAGGTCGAAGACATTCTGGCGCGATGTGAAGCTGTCACGGTCTGCGTCGATACCGTATGTGATCTTCAGGTTATCCGTCGGCTCGGCGACCAGCGCCGCCTTGATGCTGTAGTAATCTGTGTCCTGCGAACTGCCGGCGAAATACGAGCCGGTGAATGCGCTCGACGCCGGGAAGGGATTGAACTTCAGTTGTTCGCTGCGAAACGCGCCTTGGAGCAACAGCTGCTGGCCCAGGAAGTCCTCGTCGGTGTAGGTGACGTTGAACATCGAGCGGCGGGTTTCGGGGTTGAAATCCGACTTGTAGCCTGGCCGCGTCTCGAAGAGATCCGGATTGGAGAGCGCTGCGAAGAACGGGCCGTAATAGAGACCGTAGTCGGACTCCTGCTTGCTATCAAAATACTGGCCGGAAAGTTCGAGCCGCCTGTCGTTGTCGATCTGGAAGCCAACAGATCCCATAATGTCGAGGCGCTCGTTGAAGGCCGTTGAGGTCTGCGTGATGTCTGGCACCAGCATCGTACCGCTGCCGTCATAATAAGCGCCGTTCTTGTTGCCCGAGATCGAGAAGCGGGCGTCCCAGTTGTCGCTGTTATAGGTGATCGCGCCGCCGGCATTGCGGTCGAAATCCTTGCTGCCCTGGAAGCCCCCACCAAGGCCGACCGTGCCTTCGCCATGCAGGCCAGGTGCTGCATCCTTGCCCTTCTTGGTGATGATGTTGATGACGCCGCCCGTCGCGTTGCCGCCATAGATCGACGTGGCTCCCGACAAGACCTCGATACGCTGGATATTGAACGGGTCGATGGAATCGAACTGGCGGCTCAGCGAGCGCGCCGAGTTCATCGACACGCCATCGATCAGGATCAGCGCCGTTCGCCCGCGAAGGTTCTGTCCGTAGGAGGTTCTTGCACCCTCGCTTGCCGGATCGAAGCTTGGAACGGTGTCTGCCAGGATCTGCTGCAGGCTCTTGCCGGATCGCGCCTCGAATTCAATATCCTCGGAGGTGACGACGTAGATCGTCTTTGCTGTCTCGGAAATCTGCTGCGGCGAGCGCGTGCCGGTCACCACGATCGTCTCAAGCAGCGTCGTCGTCGCCTGTGGCTTGCTTTCGCTAGCCTCCGTTTGCTGCTGCTCCTGCGCCGCGACGCTACCGCCCCAAGTCACACTTCCTGCTACCGCGCAAAGCAAGATGCCGCGCTGTTTCATTCTGCCCATTCATGCCCCCAAACAATAAAACAATCTCGGAGCCTCGCCCGGTGGCTCCAATTTTTTTAATAGAAGACTATTTAAGTCATGTTTTATGGGGTAAGGCTGCGAGCCGCTTGGATCAGGGCGAACCTCATTTGGACTGACGCGAACTGTAACGGGAAAGCCAGACGCCAATGGAGACTATCCGACCGCTGAAATTGGGAGCCCTGTCGCTGCCCGACAATGACAGCAGGATCATGTGCCGCAGCATTCTTCTCGACATGCTCGGCGAGGCAACCATCACCGTACAAAATGGCGATCTGTCGGGTCTGACGGGCCTGTTCTGGCGCTATGTTTCGCTGTCCTTGGCGACGATCTATCTTCCCCGGACGCCGCTCACGCTGACCGCGAAGGGTTTGGTCGATGCAGGTGTGGTGATCCTGCGATCCATGGACGGTCCGCTGGAGCTCAGATACCGGAAGCGCAAGATCCATGTTGGACGAAGCGACGTCATTTTCATCCCGGCCGACGGCCCGACGGATATGGTGCTGCCGGAAGGCGGCCGCCTCGACTTCGCGCACCTGCCAGCCTACTCGCTGGCAGCGAAACGGGATATCCTCAAGCCGGTGATGCTGAAACCGATCGACGCCGGATGCCTGCCGCTGCAACTCTTGACCAACTACGCGGGCTATCTCCTGCGCCAGGAACATCACAGCGAACAGGACGCCGGCATGATGGTCGAGCATTTCTATGATCTGCTGCCGGTTCTTGCCCAGCATATGGGCAACGGTTCGGCGCCGAGCACGCCGCAGACGCGTCTCGATTCGATCAAGGCGAGGATCGAGGACAACCTGGCGAGCGGTACCTATTCCGTCAGCGACGTCGCGGAAGCTGAAGGAGTCACGCCACGCGCCGTCCAGAAATTTTTCAGCCGCGAAGGCGCGACCTTCTCGCGCTACGTACTGGAAAGGCGCCTTGCGGTCGCCAAGACGATGATCATCGCGGAGGGCGCGACCCGCCCCATCAGCCAGGTTGCGTATCTCGTCGGCTTCAACGACCTGTCTTATTTCAACCGGACTTTCCGCAATCGCTATGGCATGAAACCATCGGAATGGCGCAAGGTTGCCGCCGGCCGCGAAGCCTGACGCAGTAAGGGGCGGCCGGATGTGGATCCCGCCGCCCGTTTTATCTCTATGCCGCGTTGCTGCGCCGCTCGAAGACAACAAGTGGATTGTCGACCGTTCCCTGGAAATCGGGCACCGGGCGCTCGTCGTCGTCGGCGTAGCCGTGGGTGAAGAGCCGCACGCGGTTGAGGCACAAGCGCGGATATTCGTCGCCGAAGAGATCGAACACCGCGAAGCGATCGGCAAGATCGGGGAAGCGTCTCTGGTAGCGCAGCACGCTGCCGCGCGCCAAGCTCCAGAACGTCCCTTCCGACAGACCCGAGCGCCGATCGAGCAGGACCGAGATGTAGCGGAACACGCAGATGAAGAGCGTCGTCTGGATGAAGTGCACGAGGAAATCTGCAGGAAGCTTGAGAAGCACCGCCTTCACGTCGTCGGGCAGACTTGCTGTCTCGGGGAAATCGAGGTCGCAGACGATGACGTCGTCGATAAAGTCGCGCAGCGCAAGACGCTCCGGCCGGCCGTTCTTCAGGATCAGGGTAGCGTTCTGGCCATGCGCAGAAAAGGCCAGCCCGTGCTTGGCAAGCAGATGGAAGACCGGCGGAATGACGACGTCGAAGAACCGCGCCATCCACGCTTCCACCGATAGCTCGGCCTTGTCGGCCAGCGCTTCGATGACCGGTCGCCCGTTCGACCCCGCATGCAGCAGACCGGCAAGAGGGATGCCTGTCTCGTCGTCCTTCAGATGCCCCGCGAGGCTGTCGCGCCAAAGGCAACCGAGCATTTCGTTGAACTGATACGGCGCGCCATCGACCTTGGAGAATTGCGGGTGCACATAGTGCATGCCGGCGCGCTCTCCGAGCAGCACCAATCCGCACTCATCGCGCAGGAAGCTGTCGCGCGCGAGCAACCCGTCGAGCCAGGTCGTCAGTGGCGCTGCCGTCAGCGCGCGCTTGCCCGGAATGCCGCGGTAGACGGCGGTGTTCAGGATCGTCATGCAGAGCTTCAGCGTCGAGGCCTGCGGCCGCGTGACGTTCGATAGCGTTCTCACCGACTGCTGCGGCAGATAGAGATCGTCGCCCTGACCGAGATGGATGATATGGCCGGCCGCGATATCGGCGGCGAAGTGCGGGACGATCATGTGATCCCACTGCCAGGGATGCACAGGCATGACCGAATGCGTTTCCGGCGAGCCGCCGCCCGCCTTGAGCACATCCACGAACGCGCGATAGCGGTCCGCACCGACGGCCTCGGTGACCAGATGTTCGTTGGAGAGCCCTTTCTCGGCGACAAAGGATGCGCGCTCCTTGCTGACGCCGAGCCAAAGGATGGTCGTCGGCGCGCGGTTTTCCGGCGTGTATGCCAGATAGTCCTTATAGCCCAGGCCGATGCGCCCCTTGCTCACGGTCACCCATGGATGGCCCGTTGTTTCCCCCTCCATCCTGATGTCGTCAAGCTCGGTAAGCTCCGCCGCGGTCTTGTCGGCGCTAGCAACGATATGGGCATCCGACACCAGCGTATTGCCAAGCTCCTTGATGAAATGCGCGACAGTCATCGGCTTCACACCGAGCTGCGGCAGGAACTCGGCGCAGAACGCCAGCGGGTCGGAGATTGGCGTTGCAACCTCGCCTTCATGCCTGACGATGCTGCCCGGCTCGACCGAGAGATTGTCGAACACATAGCGCTTGGCCCGGAAGCCGATGCTAACGTTTCCGAAATCAACGCGATACTGCCCCGGCTTTTCGGCGACGGCATCGAAGACACGCTCATATGCGAACTCCTCGATCACCTTGGCAAGCAGCCGCGAGGCGGCGACCTGCCACACATGTGCGGAAAAGGCCGATGGAGCGGTGTTGTTAAGAGGCTTGTGCATAAAGATCTCCCGAAATGTCTGCCGCGTTCAGCGCGCCCTGGGGCAAACCAAAATTCTGGAACGCCGCATTGTTCCCGACACGGTAGCGTTCGTGGCCGAGCAGCTGGTTGACGATCGTGGCGTTGCGGAACGCGCCTAGGCCGAGGTCAGGGGCACCGACGCCGTGATGGAAGGTCTCGGCGTTCTGGACGAACACGGAGCCGGGTACGCCATCCGCCCGTTCCGCCTTGAAGTCTTCGCCGACGATCAGATCGCCGCGGTCGCAGGTATTCAAGACGCCGCCCTTCAGCGCCTCGAGCCATGCCGGCCATGCGTGTCGATAGCCAGTCGCGACAACGACCGCATCGGTTTCGATCGTAGCCCGCTCATCGAGTTCACTGTGCCGGATGCCGAGCCTGAAGCCGCGCGCCTCCGCGTCCAATGTTTCGACGGCGCAATTGGAGGCAAGTGTCAGTCCCGGGTTCTTGCCGGCCGCCGAGCGGTGGTAGAGAAGGTCGAAGATCTCGCCGATCGTCGAGAAACTGATGCCCTTATGCAGCAGGTCCTGGCTCGCCACGATCTGCCGACGCCTGTCCGGCGTCAGGCGATGGAAGTGGTGCATATAGTCGGGCGTGAAATACTCCAGGCCGAGCTTCGAGTATTCCATCGGGAAGAAGCCCGGCGAGCGAGTGATCCAATGGATCGATGCACCAGCGGCGACCGCCTCCGGTGTCAGATCGTTGAAGAGCGCCTGCACGCATTCGGCCGCACTCTGGCCGGAACCGACCACCGTGATACGGCGGCACTTTGCAAGTTCGGCCCGGCGCTTGCCGAACTCGCTTGAATGCATAAGAGGCGCACGCGCCTTCACGCGCGCCCATTCGGGCATTTGCGGTACCGTGCCGATGCCGAGCGCGATGTTGCGGCTGTCGTAGCGGCGCGTCTTTCCATCCTCGTTCGTCGTCTCGACCATGAAGAGTTCGAGATCCCGGCGATAGATCACTTCCGTCACCTCCTCGCCGAAACGGCAGGACGACAGACGCTGCGAGGCCCAGCGGCAATAATGGTCGTATTCCTCGCGCGGGATCATGAAGTTCTCATAGAAATAGAACCTGTAGAGCCGGTCGTGAGCCGCGAGGTAATTGAGGAAGCTCAAGGGGTGCGTCGGATCGGCCATCGTCACGAGATCGGCCATGAAGGGAACCTGGAGCGTCGTGCCGGGAAGGATCAGTCCTTCATGCCAGCGGAAGGCCGGCTTCTTTTCCAGGAAGACGCCGTCGAGCGTCTCGTTCGACGAGACGAGTGCGGCCAGACCCAGATTGAACGGCCCGATGCCGATGCCGGTGATATCGAGTGGGGTCATGTCACAATCCAAACTGCTGTGTGAAACGGTCGCGATGGCAAAACATCAGTTTCGCCCGCTTGTCGGGAAGGTCGATCTCGCCCTGCTCCTCGAAGGCGCAGGCGGGTGCATAGCGAAGCAGCCGGCGCGCCGCCACGCTCGGTTCGCCTACCACCTTGGTGGTCGCGGGGTCGTCCAGAAACAGGTAGCGCGTGAAGGCGCGGATGATCGCCGGGGCAACTCCGCGGCCGAAGAAGGCGGGCTCTCCCACCAGCATATGCCAGCCGCGATCCTTGTCGTCGGCCGCATAATGGCGGCCGAGAATATCGTCCTTGGCCCAGTAAGCCTCCCAATAGCTCATCGGCTCGCCATCGATCAGGCCGATGTAGGGATCCTGATGCTGATCGGCGAGATTGGTATCGATATACCTTGCGATCTCGTCGATCGGCTTGGCCATCTTCCATTGCGGGACCACATGCGCCTGGTTCATCCAACGCCACAGCAGCTCGAGATCCGTGGCCTTGTCGAGCAACCGGAAACTGACCGTACGTCCGATATCGGGGTCGTAGCGTGAATAGGCGAAGTCGGCGTCCCGCCGCGCGGTATCAAGCATAGGCCAGCTCCCGTGTTCGCTCGGCCAGCGGGTTGTCCAGCGCCAAATAGACCGATTGCGTCTCAAGCGGCCCAACCAGTTCATCCATCTGCGCAAACCGGGTCCTGAGGTTGCCCTTGGTGAGCAGGGTCGGCGCCAGCATCTTGGCGACCAGCTCGGATTGACCGCCTTCGGCATCATGCAACGACTGCAACTCCGCACGCAGCATGGCCAAGAGCACGGCTTCGTCCACCAGGCCCTCGCGTCCAAGTGCTCCAATCATTCCGAGCGTCGAGTTGATGAAGGCGTAATAGAGCAGGCGTTCGTCGACCGGCTCTTCCCCGAAGACGGATTCGCTGGCAATGCCCAGCTCAGGAAGCACCTTGACCAGTGCCTCGTGGCCGCGATGGTGATGGAAGAAGCCCTGGTTGTCGCGGTAGAGCGTTCCGACGGGATAGCCGTCTTCGATCTCGATCAGCATGTTCTGCTGATGCGCCTCCATGGCGATGCCGAATTTCAGATAGAGCGCGAAGACCGGCCGGACGAACACGGTGACGAACCGCTCGAACCATGCGGTCGCCGCTTCGTCCAGCGGTCGCCCTTCCCTATCCGCAATACCGCGTATCAAGGCTCCGAGCCGGCTCCCGCGCTGGGGCAAATGTTCGCAAAGCGATGCGAAGAGGCTGACATTGCGGTTGGCACCGGCACCGTGGAACGGATTTTCGCGCATCGATACGGACAGCCCGTCGATGACCTCTTCGTTGGAGGTGACACCGAGATAAGCGGGATCCGGGATGAGCGTCAGGCCGGGATAGCGGCTCTGAAAATCCTGCCACAAAGGGCTCGCCCGGAAGCGATACATATCGTCACCGCGCAGAAGCTCGCGGGCGAGATTGACGCGCACCGAATTGGTGATCCCGACGCCGAGCGAGAGCTTCAGCATGAAAAGAGCGTCCGGCCGGTAGAGCGTGCGCACCGATGATGTTGGATACCACAGGCCACCGGCTTCGCCGCAATCGACGATCAACCCCTTCTCCGCTAACGCGGCTACGTCAGGATCGGTAAGCATGTGATCCGCCTGCCAGGGATGAACCGGCAGCAACGCGAAGTGGTCGGCCGGGAACCGCGCGCGAATGCCCTCGAGTTCCGCTCCGCATGCCTGATTGATCCATGCTTCCGGCGCTGGCGAGCCGGCTGAGTGACCGCCATGGGCGACGCGCTGATCGACCGCGAACCAGCGCAGCGCGAAACCGGCGGCGAACTCCGGCGAATAGCGGCGCGATTGCGCTTCGGTCATACCCTCCCGGCTCTTCGGGCACGGATGGACGCCGTGGCCGGCAATCAGCCCTTGCTCGGCCTCGATGAACGTCACGTGGCTTCCAGCGAGGCTCGTGAGATCGCCCTGGCGCGCGTCCAGCGCCTGCGCGATCAGGCGTCGGCTGGATCGCAACCGGTTCAAAAGATCTTCTCGCCCTTCCTTGGCGGCGTCACCCGGTTCCAGCCGCTCGACGATGAGATCGGCGGCGTCGGCCGGCGTCAGGCTGCGTTTCGCATCGGCTTCCGCCAGGCTGGTTTCGTCACCGAAGAGGTGATGACCTGTCGCCGAGCGATAGAGTACGGGTACGGAAAGAGTGCCGCCGGTTTTCGGGAAAGCGATGACGAACGACAAGCCACCTGCGCCGTTTTTCCAGCTGGCGATGTCGGAGTATTCACGCGCAACGCAATTGAGAAGCGAGCGAAGCGATAGCGTGGCAGCGGTGTCAGCCTGCATCGTTGGTCTCCCTGTCTTGTGAAAGAATGTCTTTTGTCTGGATGTCCTCGGCAGCCTCGCCAATCGCGTCGAGCACGCGGTTGACAACATCTGGTGTGGACCGGGGGTTGAGAAGGGTGAACTTGAAATGGACCCGCCCATCGAGAACCGTTGTTGCCAGCGCCGCGACGCCGGCTTCGAACAGCTGCGCCCGCAGCCTGATCGTCATCTCGTCGTCATGGCCCGGTCCGTGGGCAGATACGTAGCGGAAGACGACTGTCGATAGTGAGGGACGGCGGGCAAGCCGCAGATAGGATCTCGCATCGACGGCGTGCCCGGCGGCAATCGTGTTTTCGAGTGTCCGGTTGATGAGATCATCGAGACCGTCGCGGCCGAGTGCGCGGGCGGTCATGAGCACCTTCAACGCGTCGGCGCGCCTAGTCGTCTGAAAGGAACGCTCGACCAGATTAGGCACGCCGGGAAAGACCGCGTCCTCTGGATTGAGATAGTCGGCCTTGGTGGCGAGCGGCAGGAAATCCGCCTTGTCGCCCACGAGGAGCACGCCGCAGCTGATTGGCTGGAAAAGCATCTTGTGGAAGTCTAGCGAGATAGACTGTGCCCGTTCCAGCCCCTTCAGCCGGTTGCGGTGGCGCGAAAACAGAAGCCCGCCGCCATAGGCCGCATCGACGTGCAGGAAAACATCATGCGCTGCCGCGAGGTCGGCGATGGCGTCGAGCGGGTCGATTGCTCCGAGGTCGGTTGTTCCGGCGGTGGCGACGATCGCCACCACAGGGCGGCCAAGCCACCGGGCCTCGTCGAGGCGTTGGCCGAGTACTTCCGGACGCATGCGCCCTTCGCCGTCCGTTTCGATCGTCACCACGGCATCTGCCGCAAATCCGAGAATACGGGCGCTCTTGGCAATGCTGAAATGCGCCTGCTCGGAGGTAAAGATCAGGCCGGTGTGGCGCGCCTCAAGACCACATCGCTCGGCGGCCAGATGCAGCGCCGTCATGTTCGACTGGCTGCCGCCGCTGGTAAAGCTACCGCTTGCCATGGTCGGCAAGCCGGCTGTCTCGCAAAGCCATTCGATCACGCGCTCCTCGACCATGGTCGCGAAGGGCGACTGATCCCAGGAATCGAGAGACTGGTTGGTGGCAGAGATCAGCACCTCCGCCGCCAGCGCCGGAATGGCGACCGGGCAATGCAGATGCGCGACAGCGGCCGGATGACCGACGGCGAGCGCATGCTGGACCGCGGCCTTGCCGATGTCGTTAAACGCCGCCGAGGTCCCCGGCCCGATTGCCGGGCACGGGTCGATGGCATCGACGAGGCTTCTGAGATCCTCGACACTCGCGCCTGAGTAAGGGCCGTGCGTATCTCCGGCCTCTTCCAGTGTGAGATCGACAGCCTGCATCATGGCGCGCAGATAAGCGTGCCGAGAGACGGCGTCCGGACCAAGCACCTGGGAGAGCGGATCGGGCGCCGGCGCCGATCTTGTCTTGAAAGAGAGTACGTTCATGGTCATGCCGCCTTTCTCTCGAGGCGATCGAAGGCGTTGGCGAGGATCGCGCCCACCTGATCGATTTCCGCGTCGGAGATGATCAGCGGCGGAAGCAGGCGCAGGACGCTGCCGAAACGGCCGCCGGTTTCCATGATCAGACCCTGGCGGAATGCATCCGCCTGGATTGAGGCAGCGGCCTCAGCGCCGTGTGGCAGATGTCCGATTGCGTCGCGACGTCCGACGGGATCGACGATCTCGATTCCGAGCATAAGACCGGCACCTCTGACCTCGCCGACATAGGCCGAGTTTCTTGCGATCCACCCGAGATGACCGCGCAGCCGGTCACCGGCCGCGGCTGCCCGTTCAACCAATCCATCGCGCTCGATGACCTCAAGCGTCTTTTGGCCGGCGGCCATTGCCAGCTGGTTGCCACGGAAGGTTCCTGCATGGGCGCCGGGTTTCCATACGTCGAGCGAGGAGCGGTAGACGGTCACCGCAAGCGGCAATCCGCCGCCGATTGCCTTGGAGAGGACGACGATGTCAGGCACGATCCCTGCCTTTTCGAAGGCGTAGAAGCTGCCGGTGCGGCCGACGCCACTCTGGACCTCGTCAACGATCAGCGGGATGCCGAGCTCGGCGGTAACCTCGCGCACCTTGCGCAGCCACTCGGCGGGAGCCGGGATCACGCCGCCTTCACCCTGCACGGCCTCGAGAATAACGGCGGCCGGGCGATTGATGCCGCCTTCGGGGTCACGCAGTGCCCGCTCGAAATATTCGCCCGCCAACCTGGCCGTCTCCTCGCCGCCGCGTCCGAATGGGCAACGATAGCTGTAGGGGTAGGGAAAGAAGTGTGCGCCCGGCACCAGCTGCCCGACCCCTGCCTTCGGGCCAAGCGAGCCCATCAGCGAAAGCGAGCCCTGCGACATGCCGTGATAGGCGCCGCGGAAGCAGACGATGTCGGTTCGCCCCGTGGCAGTCTTGGCAAGCTTGATCGCCGCCTCGACCGCGTCCGTGCCGCTCGGCGAGCAGAACTGGATTTTTGCTTCTCTCCTGAGCTCCTCGGGCAAGGTTTCGAAGAGATCGGACACGAAGCGGTCCTTGACCGGGGTGGTGAGATCGAGCGTGTGAAGCGGCAGTCCTGATGAAAGGACATCCTTGAGCGTGTCGATCACCTCGGGATGATTGTGCCCGAGCGCCAGCGTACCGGCGCCGGCAAGGCAATCGAGGTAGGTCCGTCCTTCGACATCGGTAACAGTGCATCCTTCTGCCGACTTCAGGGCCAGGGGAAAGCGTCGGGGATAGCTGCGGGCGTTGGATTCCCGCTTGGCCTGGCGAGCGAGATAAAAGTCATTGCGCAGCAGTTCGGAGGTGTCCATGTGCTCGGCTCCGTTTCTTTGAGGTCAGAAGTGCTGGAAAGTCAGAAGTGTTTGGAGGCTAGGAGTGGCTGACCATGGTCAGGTGGTGGCGGGCAGCGCCTCCGCGCTCCCCTGGATCTTTTGCAGCATCCAGACCGACAGGCCGACGCCGAGGACCGAGATCACCGTGGCGATGGAAAAAAGCGCTTCAAATCCGAGGCGATCGGCGAGGTAGCCGGCGATCGACGCGCCGATGAGATAGATGACAAGTTCCGCGCAGGTCAGCAGCGTGAAGTCCGTGCCCGGTTGCTTGTCGGAGGACGAGGCCATGAAAAACGAGTAGATCGCCACAAGCTCCATATAGCGGATGAAGGTCTGGAATGCTGACGCCGACAGCGCTACCGCAATGCCCGGCCAGACCCCGAAGGCATTCAGCGCGAAAGCGAGGAAGCACAGACTGCGAAGGCCGCCAAGAAGAATGAGCGTTGCCGACAAGCCCGCCTTGCGGATGATGAGAGCGGCGATTGCGGCGCCGAGCAGGCCCGCTGTAGCGGCAGCAGCTCCAGACATGTAGCCGATCCATTCGGTCGGCACCTTGATATCGACGAGGTAGGTCCCCTCCATGCCTCGCACTAAACCTTCGCTGGCGCGGTAGCTCAGGGCGAAGGCGAGGATCAGCCATGCGTTCGGCCGGCGGAAGAATTGCAGCAGCCCGATACGCTCCTTGGATTTTTCAGTCGGTTGCGAAACGGGCGGCTCCTCGTCCATCCAGAAAGCGGCAACGAGCGGAATAAGCGACAGCGCGGACACCAGCAGAATGGTCGGTGTCCAGCCAATCCTGTGAACCAGCACGAGAGCAAGTGTTCCGCCAAGGATAACGCCGAGAGCAACGGCGCCGGCCTGGACGGCGTTGCCAACAGGTCGGGACTTCACAGTCAGCCGCCGAACCGCATAGCCATCGGTGGCGATATCCTGAATTGACGACAACAGCGTGATGAGTAGCGCGATCGCAAACAACGCGCCCGCCTGATGCGGCTCGACAAAGGCCATGATGGCGATACCCGCGCTGACCATGAGCTGCGTGGGAATGACCCAGCCACGGCGATGGCCAAGGCGCGGAAAGAGCGCGAACCGATCGACGAACGGGGCGATGGCGACCTTCAACACCAGTGGAAGCATGAGAAGCGAAAATAGGCCAATCGCCGTGCGCGATGCACCGGCTTCCCGCATTAATGGCGGCAGTGCCACGAGAAGCAGATATGTCGGTATCCCCTGTGCAAGATAGAGGCCACCGAGAATGGAGTACAGCCGACCCCGATCTGCTCGTTCGGCCATCTGGGCTGCCACGACCGGCATGACTGTCGTTGAACTCATCGCTTCGCAATCCCCACAAGCCATAAACAGGAGTATTTGACTCATATTTATTTTGACTGGACAGGCATGGCTTGGAGGAAAACGAACTAAAATTGGACGTGGGCGAACATACAGCCTTAACGTGTCCATCGGGAGCGATGGCATTCAGGCGAGTCCTCGCGAATTTTCCGGCAAGGCAGCGCATCGATACGGTCCCAGCGGTTAGCAGACCCTCCTACCCGTTACGGGGCAAGCGGTCTCACCAAGCAAGTTTCGCCAAGCCAACAACTTTTCTCCCATGAGCAATCGCCGTGACGGGATTAGAACCATCGACCCGCGGTATCAAAGCCCTAACCATCTAGATATTGATGTTACTTTTCACACGTACAGCCGCGCCCTGTTGGGATCTAATTTTCTTATTGGTGAGGCGGTTCATGACCTGAGGTTCATCGTCGCCAAAGCCGAGGACGCCTTCGCCATAACGGCCTGACTTCTTGGACAAAAAATGGCATCGAGGGTGGCGAGACTCGAGGTGCGATGATCGGCCGGATCTACTACCCTCCATTGAAGGTGGAAAACCCTCACATTGCAAACTGTCAGAAAAATGCATATATTTCTGACAGGAGAACTGCCATGCAACGACTGACGACACAGATCATGGCTCATGCCGAACAGCTGCCGGAGGGAGCCGCTCTGTCCGCGAAGGCCTTCCTGCATTTGGGAAACCGAGCCGCGGTGGATCAGGCATTGTCGCGTCTGCATGTGCGCGGTGAACTCGTTCGGGCCGGTCGCGGGATCTATCTCAAGGCGATCAAGTGCCGATTCGGAAGCCGCCCGCCGACGGTCGAGCAGGCCGTAGAAGCCGTTGCAAACCAGCGGGGCGAGGTGATCGTTTCGAATGGTGCTGCAGCTGCAAACTCGCTGGGCCTGTCCACTCAGGTGCCGGTCCGGTCGATCTATCTCACATCCGGCCGCAGCCGAACCATGACTGTTGGTAGCCAGACAGTCGAGTTGAAACACGTGCCGCGCTGGCAGCTCGCCTTGGCGAACAAGCCTGCCGGCCTGGCGATCCGGGCCTTGGCCTGGCTCGGCCCGGAAAAGGCAGAAGAGTCACTTCCGAACATCAAGCGGAAGCTTTCCGCCGAGGCGTTCGACGAACTCGTTGCCGCTGCCCCTCAGTTCCCCAGCTGGCTTGCCCGCAGTGTAGGAAGGGCCGCTTATGGCTGAACAGTTTTTGCAGCTGTCCCGGGACGATCGCAAAGATGTTCTTGCGATCGCAGGGGAGAAAGCCGGGCGGCCCATCCATCTCCTGGAAAAGGACGCGTGGGTCGTCTGGGCGCTGCAGACACTTTATGGAACGGCGCTCGGTAACCGCCTCGTCTTCAAGGGGGCACGTCCCTCTCGAAGGCCTACAACGCCATCCGCAGATTTTCGGAAGATGTCGACCTGACCTACGATCTCCGCGAACTCGCCCATGACCTCGTCGGCGAGAACGAGCAGGCGTTGCCGGAAACTAGGAGCGAGGAGAAGCCCTGGTCGAGCGAGGTCCGCAAGCGTTTGCCGATCTGGGTATCGGAAACCTCAGGCCGCTCATTGTCGATGCAATCAGCACCCAGTCGCTTCCGGCCACCGTCCGCGTCGAAGCCGACAAGCTCTTCATCGATTAGGAAGTAGTTGCCGGAGGATCCGGCTATGTCGCTCCAAGCGTCATGCTGGAGTTCGGGGCACGATCGACCGGAGAACCGGCAAGCGTCCGCGACATCTCATGCGACGCTGCGGGCCTTGTGGATGACATCGAGTTTCCAACCGCCAGCCCGCGGGTCATGCATGCCGAACGCACGTTCTGGGAGAAGGCGACGGCAATCCACGTCTTCTGTCTGCAGGAGCGGCTCCGCGGCGAGCGCTTTTCACGCCACTGGCACGATATCGTTCGTCTTGACGATATCTGCATCGCCGACAGCGCAATCGCGGATCGCGACCTGGCCAAGCCGGTGGCGCAGCACAAGTCGATGTTTTTCGCCGAGAAGGCGGCTGACAGAACGCTGATCGACTACGAAGTGGCCGTGGACGGAGGGCTGCAGCTGACACCCTCCGGCGAAGGGCGAGCGGCTCTCGAACAGGATGACGCTGAGACCTTCGACAAACTCATCGCGCGATGCGCAGAAATCCAAGAAAAGGCCAATGCCAGCGGCTGAGAAAAGCGTCCACGAAGCTGCGGATACCAACGGTGACCACGGGATCCGTCGAGCTCCACACCGGGACGCGAGCCGACACTCGATGCCTGGACATTACCGCCTGTTGGAGCCAGGCTAACTCGACCCGGCAGCTTCTACTAGAAAGCCTTTCCGATGAAAGATATCCACCTGGAGCTCATAATAGCGTTGATGAACAAACGCGCAAAGGACGCGGGAAGATCGCCACGCGAAGCTCTCCGACACTTGATTAATGCCGGCATCCTTACAACCGACGGCACCTTGGCTCCTGAATATGAATCTGACGAGGATGCGAGCACTGCAATAAGACCAAAGCCTGTTGTCGGACTACATCGCGTTTGAAGGCTAGCGCAGCTGGTATCAGAATACCTCATCGCGGCATAGGCTTTATTATGGAACATGGGCGCCGTTGCTGTGCAGCGGACAAGGATACAAAGGCCACTGGGCCGCCGAGCCGCCACGTTCCATGATGACAATTTATCTTCGAACTGGAGTTACTAGATGTCCTCGCTTTCCGGATGAACCTTGGCGGGTGCTAAGGGTTCCACCGTGAAAGCAACTTCGAATACCAGCCCTTCCGGTCGGTAATCCGGCCTGCAACGCGCCTTTGCTCCACGGGGAAACGCCCGCTCGATGA
>UBVW01000057.1:0-78404 GCA_900469085.1 Hyphomicrobiales bacterium
CACCGCCGACGCCGAACACAGTAATGCGCGGCTTCAGCTCAGTGATATCTGGCGTATGCAGCTTGATAGTCATGGTACCCGTTCCTTCTCTTTATGGCCGCATCGCCACGCCGGCCAATTCACTCAATTTCTAGAAGCTTTCCTTCAGCCACTGGCCCATCCGGGCGAAGCGGCTGCTATTTCCGCCAAGCGACATGAGCAGACCGCTCTGTGACGCATGTGTTTCCTGGTCCGCAACCTGCGGATAGATCATCAGGCCGACCGCCGTCGAAAAGGCCGGACCCTTGGCCGCCGTCGGCAGTCCCGAGACGCCCATCGGGCGGCCGATACGGACGTTGCGGGCAAGAATCTTGCGGGCAACGTCGGCAAGGCCGGTCAGCTGGCTTGCGCCGCCTGTCAGCACGACGCGCTTACCGACGATCGGGCTGAAGCCCGAGCGCTGGATACGGTCGCGAATGAGTTCCATCGTTTCCTCGATGCGGGCGCTGACGATCCGCGACACCAGTGCGCGCGGCACCTGCGTCGGCAGATCGCGATCGTCCTCGCCGATCGGCGGGATCGAGATCATCTCGCGCTCATCGGAGGAATTCGGCATGGCCGAGGCATGAACCACCTTCAGACGCTCGGCGTCCTCGATGCGGGTCGACAGGCCACGCGCCAGATCGGTGGTGACGTGGTGGCCGCCGAGACCCACGGCGTCCGTGTGCACCAGCTTGCCTTCGGCAAAGACCGAGATCGTCGTCGTGCCGCCACCCATGTCGATCGCCGCACAGCCGAGTTCGACTTCGTCGTCGACGAGGGCCGCGAGACCGGAAGCGTAAGGCGTCGCCACAATGCCTTCGACAGACAGGTGCGCGCGATTGACGCTGAGCTCGAGGTTCTTGAGAGCCGTGCGCTCGGCCGTCACGACATGCATGTCGACGCCGAGAACGTCACCATACATGGACAACGGATCGCGGATGCCGCGTTCGCCGTCGAGCGAGAAGCCGGTGGCCAGCGAGTGAAGCACGGCTCGATCCTGGCGCAGCGACTGCTGGCAGGCGGCCGACAGCACCTTCTTCAGATCGTTCAGCTCGACTTCCTGGCCGCCGAGATCGATGGTGGCGGTGTAGATGTCGCTGGTGAGGCGGCCGGCCGTCAGATTGACGATCAGGCTCTCGACGGTGAGACCCGCCATGCGCTCGGCGGCATCGACCGCGAGCCGGATGACGCTCTCGAGTGCATCGAGATCCGAGATCGCGCCGGTCTTGATACCGCGCGACCGCTGGTGACCGATGCCGATGATTTCGATGTTGTGCGTGCGACCGGGGAGTATCTGGCTCTCCTCGCGCGGCGTCAGCCGGCCGATCATGCAGACGACTTTCGTCGAACCGATATCGAGCACGGAAACGACATGCGACCGCTTGGACGAAAGCGGCTTCAGGCGCGGCAATCCAAAATGGGACGAACCGAACAAGCTCATATATTCTGCCCCGCCTTCTTCAAATCCTTGGTACGCTGATCGAGAACAAGCTGACGGCGCGCCATGGCTTCAGGCGTCAGTTGGATGGCCATGCGATCGGCAAGACGCAGATCGACGGCCGCGATATCGCGATCGAGAAGCGCCTGATCGCTATTGAATTTCGAAAGGCGCGCCAGCGCCTGGTCGACATCGTCTTCCGGCAACTTGACGACGACGCCATTGTCCATGTGCAGATCCCAGCGACGGCCGGAGACCCAGACATAGGCCTTCACGCGCGCCTTGATATCGGGCCACTTGGAAAACGCGTCCGCGAGCGACGCGGCAGCCACTTCAGCACCGCGACCGACAACGAGCGGAAGCTGCGAAAACTTGTTGTCGCGAAGCGGCGCGATGACCGCCCCACCCTTCTCGACCAGCGAGAGCTCGACGCCATGCTGCCAGATCGCGTAGGCTTCGCGCTCCTTGAGCTTCACCTCGATCGTCTTGGGATAAACCTTGCGAACCTCGACGCTCTCGACCCAGGGTAGCTTCGCGATCTTCTGACGCGCCGCATCCACATCGAGCGCCACGAGCGAGGTCGTGCCGTCGAGACCGATCAGCTGAAGGATATCGATTTCGGAGGTCTCGGAGTTGCCGGACACTTTCACGTCCTCGACGGCAAAGCCGGCGGCAGCCGTCGTCGCCTGGGCAACAACTTCCGTGTGACCACCGAGAGACATACCGTAGAAGCCGGTCGCAGCGAAGAACGCCAGCGCCGACACCGTGCCCGTATGGGCAGGAATATAGATGCGGCCGCTACCAAGACTGACAAGGAAGCGAACGACGCGGCGCAGTGGCCGCGGCAGCACGATGCGCCCATCGCCTTCAGCATAGGAAGGCTCGGCTTGATGGCTTGGGCGCCCCATCCTTTTGACCGTTACCGAGAACAAGAAGCGTCCTCCACCATCCAACGAAGAAATTCACCAAACGAGTAGCCGGCATGACCGGCCATTTCGGGCACAAGCGATGTTGGAGTCATGCCTGGCTGAGTATTGATCTCCAGCCAGATGATTTCGCCGTCTTCGGAGAAGCGATCGTCATACCGAAAATCCGACCGACTCACTCCACGGCAACCAATTGCTTGATGCGCCCTTAGCGACAATGATTGTATTTTTTGGTAAATATTCGGTGAAATTTTCGCCGGGATGACGTGTTTCGAGCCACCGGCCACATACTTGGAATCATAGTCATAGAAGCTGTGACCCTGCGGAACGATCTCGGTAACCCCGAGCACAGTGTCGCCCATCACGCCGCAGGTCAGCTCGCGCCCGTGAACGTAACGCTCGACGAGAACTTCCTCGCCATACTTCCATTCGGCCGAGCCGATGATCTGCGGCGGACGCGACTGGTCCTCCTGCACGATGACAACCCCAAAGCTTGATCCCTCGCGCACCGGCTTCACCACATAAGGTGGCTTCATCGGATGCTCGGAAGGAAATTCGAAGCGGTTGACCACCTGCGACTGCGCGACCGGAATGCCGGCGGCGGCGGCAACACCCTTGGCCTTGCTCTTGTCCATGGCGAGCGCCGAGGCGAGAACGCCGGAATGCGTGTAGGGAATTTCGAGATATTCGAGGATGCCTTGGATGAGGCCGTCCTCGCCGAATGGCCCGTGCAGCGCATTGAAGGCCACGTCGGGGCGCAGCACCGAAAGCTTGGCGGACACATCGCGATCGACATCGATACGGGTAACCTGGAAGCCTTCAGCCTCGAGAGCATCCGCGCACGCCGCCCCGGAAGACAGGCTGACAGGCCTCTCCGAGGAAAATCCGCCCATAAGGACAGCGACATGCTTGCGACTCATAGATACCCCCAAAATAATCCGTACCCTGCATTCCAAGGCTTGCACCAAGCTGGCTTTCTTCCGAATCTGGCTCGCCTAGCACACGTGTATTAGAGCAGCATTATAGTTAACGAAGCGTTTACTTTCGTTAACCTCCGGCCTTCGAAGGCACGAATTGGCACACAACCAGGGCAAGCCAAAAACGCAAAAACCCCGCAACGCCAAGCGCTACGGGGCCTTCGTCAAAGCGAAGCAAAAAGTTTAAGCGTCTTCGCCAACCGCCTTCCAGGCGAGCCCGCCAAGCACGCCGCCCGCAATCGGCGCCAGCCAGAACAGCCATAGCTGCTGCAGGGCCCAACCGCCGACGAACAACGCCTGCCCTGTCGAGCGCGCCGGGTTTACCGACGTATTGGTGACGGGGATGGAAATCAGATGGATCAGCGTCAACGCCAGCCCGATCGCGATCGGCGCAAACCCGGCGGGAACACGGCTGCTGGTGGCGCCGAGAATGATGAAAATGAAAAATCCACTTAGAAGCACTTCGATCACAAACGCAGATAACAGCGAAAATCCGCCCGGCGAATGATCGCCATAGCCATTGGCCGCGAACCCGCCAAGCTCGAAACCCGCCTTGCCGCTGGCCACGACATAGAGCATCGCCGCCGCCCCGATCGCCCCCAGCACCTGCACGACGATATAGGGCAGCAGGCGGCCGGGCGGCAGCTTACCCGCGATGGTCAGCCCGACAGAGACAGCAGGGTTGAAATGACCGCCGGAAATGCCGCCGACAGCATAGGCCATGGTCAGTACCGTCAGGCCGAATGCCATGGCGACACCGACGAAGCCAATTCCAAGTTCCGGAAACGCAGCGGCAAGCACGGCACTGCCGCAACCACCAAACACCAGCCAGAAAGTGCCAAGAAATTCTGCAACAAGACTTTTCTGCATATTTCCCTCCCACCCCTACAATCAGGGGACTTATAGGAAATCCGCTATTTATTGAGCATGGTCAAGAATAGCCATCGCTGATCTTTCAGGCGTGAAAAGCCGACACCATATTTTTTGTCCGTTTATTGCGCATTTGGCATTTGCGCCGAATTAAAATTGCGTTATGAGCGCCATGCCTCCCAAGGCATTCAACTGAAATCCCGATTGGAATGAAAATGTCAGACGCGATATCAAGAGTATCGCCGACAGCCGCTTCATCGAACAGTGCACAGCTCAACTCGCCGGCACGCGTTCTGATCGCGAGCGTCGTCGGCACCACCATCGAATTCTTCGACTTCTACGTATACGCGACAGCGGCCGTGCTCGTCTTCCCGACGCTGTTCTTCCCGAACAGCGATCCGACGACCGCGCTGCTCGCCTCCTTCGCAACCTTCTCCATCGCCTTCTTCGCGCGCCCTCTCGGCGCCGTGGTCTTCGGGCACTTCGGCGACAGGATCGGACGCAAGACGACGCTGGTCGCAGCACTGCTGACGATGGGTATCTCCACCGTCATCATCGGCCTGCTGCCATCTTATGAATCGATCGGCGTTATGGCACCTCTGCTGCTGGCGCTTTGCCGTTTCGGCCAAGGCTTCGGCCTCGGCGGCGAGTGGGGCGGCGCGGTGCTGCTGGCGACGGAAAACGCGCCCGAGGGCAAGCGCAGCTGGTACGGTATGTTCCCGCAGCTCGGCGCCCCGCTCGGCCTCTTCCTCTCCTCCGGCATCTTCTGGGTGCTGCTGCAGTTCATGCCGCAGGAACAGCTGCTGGCCTGGGGCTGGCGCGTACCGTTCATCGCCTCGATCGTGCTGATCGTCATCGGCCTTTGGGTTCGCCTGTCGATCACCGAAACGCCTGATTTCCAGAAGGCCATCGACAAGCAGGAACGCGTCGCCGTTCCAGTCGCAGAAGTCTTCCGCAAGCACAAGCGCAGCCTGTTCCTCGGCACCTTCGTGGCGCTCGCCACCTTCGTGCTGTTCTACATCGGCTCGGCCTACCTGCTCTCCTACAACGTCAAGGTCCTGAAGATCCCGTTCCTCGACGCGCTCGAGATTCAGATGGTCGGCTCGATCTCCTTCGGTATCTTCATCCCGATCATCGGCAAGCTCGCCGAGCGCTTCGGGCGCCGCGAGATGCTGATCCTGACGACGGTGCTGATCGGCCTGTTCTCCTTCCTCCTGCCTGGCCTGATGGCCGGCGGCGAAGGCGGAATCCTGGTCTTCGCAATCGTCGCGATGGCCCTGATGGGCATGACCTACGGCCTCATCGGCACGGCGCTCGCAGCGCCCTTCCCGACTGCCGTGCGATACACCGGCTCGTCGATCACCTTCAACCTCGCAGGCATCTTCGGCGCATCGCTGGCGCCCTATATCGCCACCTGGCTGCAGGCGAACTACGGCATGCTCTATGTCGGCTACTATCTCGGCCTTTCCGCCGTCATCACGCTGATCTGCATCCTGGCCTCGCGCCGCGACGAAGTCTGATCGAAGCGTTCATCGCAAATTAGGGGCCGCGACGGGAAACCGCCGCGGCCTTTTTCGTTGTTGTCTGTTAACGCCCCGCCGCTATTTTCGATGCGAGCAACTGCTGGGGAGAGACGAATGCTGACACGACGATCGCTGCTGACGCATGGGCTGGGCGCCGGCCTGTCGCTTAGCCTGCCGCCCCTCGCCCGCGCCGCAAGCGTCCCCAATATCGACGTCACCTTCCTCGTCATCAACGACATCCACGCCTGCCGCATCGGAGATGGCCTAAGCCCCAATTGCGAGGCCGAGGGCAAGACCGACGCCAATCTGCTTCGCCATATCAGGGCACTCAACAACATTCACCACCAGACCTGGCCGGAAGCGATCGATGGAAAGCCCACGGGCTTCGCGCTGTCGGGTCAGCCGATCGCCAAACCACAAGGCGTCATCGTCTGCGGCGACGTTACCGATGACGGCGGCGGCCAGATGGCGGAATTCGCGGAGGGGTCGCAGCTCCTGCAGTTCTCGCACCGCTATCAGCAGGGACCGGGCGCCGATCACATCCATTTCCCCGTCTATGTCGGCCTCGGCAACCACGACCTCGACCAGGATGGTCACCCACCGCAGGTCGACTGGTACCGCGACGAGTTGCGCGACTACGTGCAGCTGAACCACAAGCCGAGCGTCTTCTTCAAGCCTGTCGTACCCGTCGACAATTACGACGAGGCCTCCGACAACTACTCCTGGAACTGGGGCGGGCTGCATCTCATCCAGGCGCAACGCTATGGCGGCGACAACACCAAGGGCACGGCCAACAGCCTCGACTGGATGAAACGCGATCTTGCAGCCTATGCATCAGACGGCCGCCCCGTCGTGATCTTCCAGCACTATGGATGGGACAAGTTCTCGCTCGAACGCTGGGATCCCGACAAGAGCACCTTCACCGATCAAGGCAGCGGCGCGCCGCACTGGTGGGGTGAATCAGAACGTCAGCAGTTGCTCGCAACCCTTGAAGGTTACAACGTAATCGGCATTTTCCACGGCCACGAGCACGATACGCGCATGGCCTATCAGGCCGGCGGCATCGACGTCTTCAAGGCGCGCGCCGCCTTCATGGGCGGCTTCAGCCTCGTGCGCATCAAGGGGAATGTGATGGATGTGGCGATCGGCGACGCCAGCGACGATGTCGGCGGGGTGACCTTCACCACCGCCTTTACCAAACGTTTCGGCTAAGGCGCATCACGCAATGTGGTGCCGCAGCTCCGCGGCACCAACACTTCTAAAGCCTACTCGCTCGTCACGCCCTGGAAGGGGCGCACTTCGCGGCCGGGCATGAACAAGCCCAGGCGCTTGATTTCCCATTCCAGCTTGATGCCGGAATTTTCGAACACTTCGCGGCGAACCTGCTCGCCGAGATATTCGAGGTCGTAGCCGGTCGCCTGTCCGTTGTTGATCATGAAGTTGCAATGCAACGACGACATCTGCGCGCCGCCGATGACAAGACCGCGGCATCCCGCTTCGTCGATCAGCTTCCACGCGGAGTGGCCTTCGGGGTTCTTGAAGGTCGAGCCGCCGGTCTTCTCGCGAATCGGCTGCACTGTCTCGCGATGGCTGCGCACAGCATCCATGTCGGCGCGGATCTTGGCGCGATCCTCGGCATAACCCTCGAACAGCACCGAGGTGAAGATCAGATCGTTGGCCACCGACGAGTGACGATATTCGTAGCCCATCTCGGCGTTCGACAGAACATGGCGATTGCCTTTGCGGTCGATCGCGGTGACTTCGACGACACGATCGCGCGTCTCGCCACCATTGGCGCCGGCGTTCATGCGCGCGGCCCCGCCGATGCTGCCGGGAATGCCGTAATAGAAGTGGAAGCCGCCGATGCCGTTGTCCATGGCCATCGCCGCGACGTGCTTGTCCGGGCAAATGGCGCCCGCGCGCACGCGGTTTTCGCCCGCAAGCTCGACCGAGCCGAAGCCCTTGGCGGACAGACGCAGCACCACGCCGGGAATGCCCCCGTCGCGAACCAGGATGTTCGAGCCGACGCCGACCACCGTCAGCGGCACTTCGTCAGGCAGCAGCTTCAGGAAGGTGATGAGGTCGTCTTCGTCGTGCGGCTGGAACATCAGTTCCGCCAGACCGCCGGCATGGAACCACGTGACGCGATCCATCGGCGCATCCGGCGTAATCCTCCCGCGGACGTCCTTTACACCGTCGCCAAGCGACGCAAGAAGCTTTTCCCCATTCACCTGTTTCATGCAGATATACCCGAAAGGCCTTCCAGTTGCTTGGGCAGCGCCGCTGCCCAGTAAGTGATACTCCCAGCCCCCAACAGAACCACGAAATCGCCTGGCTTTGCAATCTCTGCGACCATTTCAGGCAAAAGCTCGGGTGAAGCGAGGAAGCGCGCATCGCGATGCCCGCCCGATTTGATCAGCGAAACAAGCGCTTCCGCGTTTGCGCCCTCGATCGGTTCTTCGCCGGCGGCATAGACGCGCGCCAGGAAAATGCTGTCGGCGTCGTTGAAGCAGGCCGCGAATTCCTCGAAAAGGCTGGCGAGACGCGAATAGCGGTGAGGCTGGTGCACGGCGATGACGCGACCCTTGCAGGCCTCGCGCGCGGCCTTCAGCACGGCCTTGATCTCGACCGGATGGTGCCCGTAGTCATCGAAGATCTGCACGCCATTCCATTCGCCGGTCAGCGTGAAGCGGCGCTTGACGCCACCGAAGGAGGCAAGCCCCTTGGCGATATCCTCGCTCGACATGCCCAGGCGATTGGCGACAGCAATTGCGGCGGTCGCATTCGAAACATTGTGGCGGCCGGGCATCGGCAGAACGAGATTGTCGAGCTTGATGACCTGACCGGTCCGGCGGCGGCGAATCTCGACGTCGAAGGTCGAGCGCGCCCCGTCGATGCGCACGTTCATGAAGCGCACGTCGGCCTGCGGGTTCTCGCCATAGGTCACGACCTTGCGGTCCTCGATGCGGCCGACCAGCGCCTGCACTTCGGGGTGATCGAGGCACATGACGCCGAAGCCGTAGAACGGCACGTTCTCGACGAACTGCCGGAAGGCGGCGCGCACGGCGTCGAAATTGCCATAGTGGTCGAGATGTTCGGGGTCGATATTGGTGACGACAGCGACATCGGCCGGGAGCTTGAGGAAGGTACCGTCCGATTCGTCGGCCTCCACCACCATCCACTCACCCTCGCCCATGCGGGCGTTGGTGCCGTAGGCATTGATGATACCGCCGTTGATCACGGTCGGATCGAGCCCGCCGGCTTCAAGCAGCGTCGCGACCATCGACGTGGTCGTCGTCTTGCCGTGCGTGCCACCGATCGCGATCGCATTGCGGAAGCGCATCAGTTCGGCCAGCATTTCGGCGCGGCGCACGACAGGCAGCAGCTTTTCGCGCGCGGCGATCAGTTCGGGATTGTCCTTCTTGATCGCGGTCGAGACCACGACGACCTCGGCATCGCCAAGGTTCTCGGCCTTGTGGCCGACGAAGACCTCGATGCCCTTGTCGCGCAGGCGCTGGACGTTGGCGCTATCGGCCTGGTCGGATCCCTGGACGCGATGGCCGAGATTATGCAGCACCTCGGCGATCCCGCTCATGCCGATACCGCCGATGCCGATGAAATGGACGAGGCCGATGGCCTTCGGCATTTTCATGCGCTTTTCCCCTTGAACTCTGCAATTGTACGTCCCGCCGCAATAGCCTCTACCATGTCGGCAAGCAAGTTCGCAGCATCGGGTTTGCCAGCCTGCTTGGCGGCTGCCGCCATCCTGGCGAGCTTTTCCGGGTCGTTCATCACATGCGTCAGGATAGAGGCGATCTTCTCCGACGACAATTCGGCCTGAACGATTACCTTCGCGCCACCGGTCGCCGCCAGCGCAGCGGCATTGGCAGCCTGGTCGTGGTCGAGCGCATGCGGATAAGGCACGAGGATGGCCGGGCGGCCGATCACCGAGATCTCGGAAACGGTGGACGCGCCGGAGCGGCAGATCACCAGATGCGCCTTGGCCAGGCGCTCGGCCATGTCGGTGAAGAACGGCGCGATCTCGGAGGCCGCCCCCATCTCGAGCTTGGCGACGCAATCGCCGACCATGCCCATATCCTCGGGACGAACCTGCTGCGTGATCCTGAGCCGCGCGCGCAGATCGTCGTCCAGCAGGCTGATCGCCGTCGGCATTGCCTTGGAGAAATATTGCGCGCCCTGGCTGCCGCCGAAGACGACGAGATTGAACGGCTCGCCTGCATGCGATGGCGTATAGGCTACCTTGGCCGCCTCGATCACGGCCGGGCGCACCGGATTGCCCGTCGTCACCGTCTTCTCGGGTAAGGCGCCACCATTCTCAGGCAGGAAGCCACCGGCGATCGCCTTGACGCGATTGGCGAGCGCCTTGTTGGCGCGCCCCATGACGGCGTTCTGCTCGTGGATGACAGTCGGCACATTAAGACGCGAGGCGGCAAGCAGCGGCGGCACCGTCGGGTAACCGCCGAAGCCGACGACGACCACAGGCTTCAACCGCGAGATCAGCTTCTTGGCTGCCCGCATGCCGCTCCACAGCGTCCATAGCGTCTTGACGACGGCGGCCGGGTTCTTCGAGGCGAGCGTCGCCGACGGAACCACATGGATCTCGTCGGCCGGGAATTTGCCGGCATAGCGCTCCGCCCGGCTGTCCGTCACCAGATGCACGGAATAGCCGCGTTCCCTCAGCTTGTAGGCCAGAGCCTCCGCCGGAAACACATGGCCGCCGGTTCCCCCGGCGGCAAGCAGAACGATGCCTTTGCTCATGAACTCTTACTCCGCCGGAATACCTTGCGCGACGCGGAACAGGCTCCGTTCCTGCGCACGCTTTTCCGGTCTGTGACGCGTCAGCGCGAGAATGAACCCGGCCGTGACGCAGATGGCGACCATCGACGAACCGCCGTAGGAAATCAGCGGCAGGGTCATGCCCTTCGCCGGCAGCAGTTCGAGATTGACGCCCACGTTGATGATGGACTGTATGCCGATCTGCAGCACGAGGCCAGCGACGGCAAAACGGTTGAAGTCGTTGCGCTCCTTGTAGGCGTGCGACAGACCGCGCAGGACGAGCGCCGAAAACAGGAGCACCAGCGCGATGCAGAAGATGATGCCGAACTCCTCGGCCGCAACCGAGAAGATGAAGTCGGTATGCGCATCCGGGATGATTCGCTTGACGATCCCCTCGCCCGGACCTTGGCCGAACCAGTCGCCACGGATGATCGCTTCGCGCGCCGTGTCGATCTGGAACGTATCGCCCTCGCCAGTCATGAACTTGTCGATACGCAAAGCCACGTGCGGGAAGACGTAATAGGCGCTGACGAGACCGCCGACGCCACCGGCGCCGAGCACGATGATCCACAGCCACGGCATGCCGGCCATGAAGAACATGCCGCCCCAAACCGCTGTCGTCAGGATGGTCTGACCAAGGTCAGGCTGCGCCACGAGAAGGGCAGCGACAATGCCGAAGAGGATGATGGCGAAGAGATTGCCGGGGATTTCCGGCTGGCGCGCATGCTCGGCAAACAGCCAGGCGCAGACGACCACGAAGGCCGGCTTCATGAATTCCGACGGTTGGATCGAGATGCCGGCCAAGGTCACCCAGCGGCGCGAGCCCTTGACCTCGACGCCGAAGAACAGCGCCAGAAGCATCATCGCGATGGCGACGATCAACAGAAGGATCGCGGTGCGGCGCACCTGCCGCGGCGTCAGGAACGACAGCCCGATCATCACAGCCAAAGACGGGATCATGAAGGCCGCGTGGCGCTTGACGAAGTGGAACGGCTCCAGCCCGATGCGCTCGGCCACCGCCGGCGACGCGGCGAAAGACAGCATGAAGCCGATGCCCATCAGGAAGATGAACATCGCCAGGAAGAACCGGTCGATGGTCCAGAACCAATCGGCCAATGCCCCGCGTTCCGCACGACTTACCATGTCACTTCTCTCCTGTTGCCGAGCTGATCAGCATGGTCACTCCGTCGAGCGCTGCCACATGGCTGACGAATGCATCGCCCCTGACTTCGAAGTTCTTATACTGGTCGAAGCTTGCGCAAGCCGGTGCTAACATGACAGCCAGTGGCCCGCTTTCGTCCTTCGCAGCATCCTCGGCCGCATGCGCGACCGCCTGATCCAGCGTTCCAGAGATCTCGTAGGGCACCGCCTCGCCGAGCGTCGCGGCAAACTCCGCCGCCGCCTCGCCGATCAGATAGGCCTTGGCGATGCGCGGGAAGAACGGCGAAAGCGTCGTGATGCCCCCAGCCTTCGGCAGCCCGCCGGCGATCCAGTAGATCCGGTCGTAGCTCGACAGCGCCGGTGCGGCCGCATCGGCGTTGGTTGCCTTGGAGTCGTTGACGAACACCACATTGCCGCGTCGTCCCACGGGCTGCATGCGGTGCTTCAGGCCAGGGAAAGATGCAAGGCCCGCGCGGATATCCTCGACAGAGACGCCGGCCGCAAGGCAGGCCGCAACGGCCGCAGCCGCGTTCTGCGCGTTGTGGCTGCCGCGCAGCGTCGGAATGCCGTCGAGATCGGCGATCAGCAGCGCCGCACCCGCATGCGCCTGGATGAGCTTCGTGCCCTCGGCATAAATGCCGTCGGCAAGCGCCTGCCGGCGGGAGATGCGCGTGACCTTGCCACCTGCCCGCTCGATGCGGTCGGCGATCATTTCGCAATGGCTGTCGTCGACGCCGACGATGGCGACGTCGCCGCCGGCAACCAGCCGCTCCTTGACGTCGGCGTAGTGCTGCATCGTCCCGTGCCGGTCGAGATGGTCAGGCGTCAGGTTGAGCAGGATGCCGGCCGACGGATTGAGCGTCGGCGCGAGATCGATCTGATAGGACGAGCATTCCACGACATAGAAGCGACCAGCCTTGGGCGGCTCGAGCGTCAGCACGGCCGTGCCGATATTGCCGCCGAGCTGCGTGTCACGACCGCTCGACTTCAGGATATGGGCGATCAACGCCGTCGTGGTAGACTTGCCGTTGGTGCCGGTGATCGCGATGAACGGAGCATCCGGCGCATGCGCCCGGCGCTCGCGCACGAAGAGCTCGACGTCACCGACGATATCGACACCGGCGGCGCGCGCCAGATCGACCGTCCAGTGCGGCTTCGGATGCGTCAGCGGTACACCCGGCGACAGCACGAACAGCGACTGCGCATTCCAGTCGATGGTTCGGAGATCGGCGGTATGGATGCCCTCCGCCGCGGCCTTGGTGACGCTGTCGGGATTGTCGTCCCACGCCGTCACGTCAGCGCCGCCCAGAATGAGCGCGCGCGCCGTGGCGAAACCCGAACCGCCGAGCCCGAAGAGCGCGACCTTCTTGTCCCTGAGCGTGGTGACCGGAATCATGATCGTTTACCGCAGCTTCAGCGTCGACAGGCCGAGCATGGCCAAGCCGACGGCGATGATCCAGAAGCGGATCACGACCTGGCTTTCGGTCCAGCCCTTCTTCTCGAAATGGTGGTGGATCGGCGCCATCAGGAACACGCGCTTGCCCGTCATCTTGAAGTAGCCGACCTGGATGATAACAGACAGCGTCTCCATCACGAACAGGCCGCCGATGATCGCCATGACGATCTCGTGCTTGGTGGCGACGGCAACCGTGCCGATCGTGCCGCCGAGCGCGAGCGAACCGGTGTCTCCCATGAAGATGGCGGCCGGAGGGGCGTTGAACCACAGAAAGCCGAGCCCCGCGCCGATGACCGCGCCAAGCACGACTGAAAGCTCGCCCGTGCCGGGCACGAAGTTGATCTGCAGGTAATTCGCGAACACCGCGTTGCCGGCCAGATAGGCGATGACGCCGAAGGAGGCCGCCGCGATCATCACGGGCACGATCGCCAGACCGTCGAGACCGTCTGTCAGGTTGACCGCGTTGCCGGCGCCGACGATGACGAAGCCGCCGAACACCACGAACATGATGCCGAGATTGATCAGGAAATCCTTGAAGAACGGGAAGGCAACCGACGAACCGAAGGTCGAGCCGGCAGGGCTCGAAGCAAGCGACGTCCGCATCATGAAATAGACGGCGATACCGGCAATGACGAATTCGATGCCGAGGCGCGCCTTGCCGGAAAAGCCCTTGTGGCTCTGCTTGCTGACCTTGAGATAGTCGTCATAGAAGCCGATCGCGCCGAAGCCGAGCGTGACGAGGAGCGTCGCGACCACATAGACGTTGGAGAGATCCGCCCACAAGAGCGACGACCCGACGATGCCGGCGAGGATCATCAGTCCGCCCATGGTCGGCGTGCCGGCCTTCTTGAAGTGCGTCTGCGGACCGTCTGCGCGGATCGGCTGGCCCTTGCCCTGGCGGATGCGCAGCGAATTGATGATCATCGGCCCGAACAGGAAGACGATCAGCGCGGAGGTGAAGAGAGAGGCGCCCGTACGGAACGTAATATACCTGAACAGGTTCAGAAACTTCAGGTGTTCCGACAGTTCGACTAGCCAAATCAGCATTCAGGGCCCCTTGTTTACCCGCTCAAAATTCGCGTTGCGTGTCGGCAAATGGCGGGAACTTGTCAAGCAGCGCGGCGATAATCTTGCCGAAACCGATGCCCAAGGACGATTTTACCATCAGCACGTCGCCTACCGCGACCGAGTTCAATACGTGGTCGACGAGATCGTCCGTCTGCGCGCGATGCACGACGGAAACGCTCTCGGGAAGTGATTCTTTCAGTGTCAGCATCTCCTGGCCTGCAAGCCAGACATACTCAATGCCGGCGGCCAAGAGCGGCCCGGCGAGGTCGGCATGGACCTTCTGCGAGTATTCGCCCATCTCCAGCATATCGCCGAGCACGGCGATGCGCCGGCCCGACCCCGTCGGAACCGAGCTCGCGAGCAACGCGATGGCCGCGCGCATCGAGGTCGGATTGGCGTTGTAGCTCTCGTCGATGACGGTGAAGCTGCCATGGCCGATCGATAGCTTGTGGCGTTTGCCCCTGCCCTTTTCAGCCTGCAGCGTCGCAAGCGCGGCGATGGCAGACTGCATATCCGCGCCGACGATCTTGACGACACCGAGTGCCGCCAGCGCGTTCTCGGCGATGTGCCGTCCGGGCGCGCCGATCGCCACCTCATGCGTCTCGCCGTCGATGGTAATCCACAAGGTCGAGCTCTGGTCGCCGCCGTTGAACTCCGCCATGCGGAAATCCGCCTTGGCGTGCTGGCCGAAGGAATGGATGTGCTCGATGCCGCAGGCCTGCGCCGTGCGCTCGAGGAAATTGAATTGGTCGTTGTCGCGGTTGAGCACGGCATGACCACCCGGCACGACGCCCTCGAAGATTTCCGCCTTGGCGGTGGCGATCTCGCGGATGCTCTTGAAATTGCCGAGATGCGCCGGGGCGATCGTGGTGATGACCGCGACATGCGGCTCGATCATCTTCACCAGCGGCCGGATCTCGTCCGGGTGGTTCATGCCCACTTCGAACACGCCGAAATAGGTGTCGAGCGGCATGCGCGCCAGCGTCAGCGGCACGCCCCAGTGGTTGTTGAAGGACGCGACGGACGCATGCACCTTGCCCGATGGGGCGAGCACGCGGCGCAACATCTCCTTGGTGGTCGTCTTGCCGACGGAACCGGTGACGGCAATGATCTGGGCACGTGAGCGAGCCCGTGCAGCAAGCCCGAGCTTGCCGAGCGCCACAAGCACGTCCTCGACGACGATCATCGGCACCGTCAGGCGGCCCATGGCCGGCAGCCGTGCCTCGCTGACGACGAGCAGAGCCGCGCCGTTGGCCATCGCCATGGATGCGTAGTCATGACCATCGACCCGGTCGCCCTTGATGGCGAAGAAGGCCTCGCCCGGCTGGATCGACCGGCTGTCGATCGCAATCCCGGTGATTCCCTCCGGCAGGTTGCCGAACGGGCGGCCCGCCATGGCGCTGATCATGTCCTGCGTCGTCCAAAGCCAGTTCACGATTTCAGCTCCTCCAAAGCCTTGCGCAATTCGGCATGATCCGAGAACGGCAGCGTCTCTCCCCCGATCGTCTGGCCTTCCTCATGTCCCTTGCCGGCCACGATCAGCGTATCGCCCGAGGTCAGCATGCTGACGGCCGCGTGGATTGCTTCGGCACGATCGGCAATCTCGGTCGCGCAGCTCGCAGCAGCCATGATCTCGGCGCGGATCGATGCCGGTTCCTCCGAGCGCGGATTGTCGTCGGTGACGATCACAACGTCGGCTAGCCGGCAGGCGATCTCGCCCATGATCGGCCGCTTGCCGCGGTCGCGGTCGCCGCCGCACCCGAACACCACGATCACCCGACCGGTCGTGAACGGACGCACCGATTCCAGCACGTTGGAAAGCGCATCCGGCTTGTGGGCATAATCGACATAGGCGAGCGCGCCGTCCTTCGTATGACCGACAAGCTCGAGCCGGCCGGAAGCGCCCTGCAATTTTTCCAGTGCCGCCATCGCCACCTTGGCAGGGACGCCGGTCGACATCGCAAGACCGGCGGCGACAAGCGCGTTGGCGACCTGGAAATCGCCGGCCAGCGGAATGTCGACCTCGAAGATCTGCCCTTCGGCGTGAATTTCGGCGACCTGCTTGTGACGGAAATGCTCGACCCGCTTCAACGTCAGGTATTCGCCCTTGCGGCCGACGGTGCGTACCGTATGCCCGGCGTCGATCGCCGCCTTGATCGCCTGCTCGGACCAAGCGTCATCGGAAAAGACGACAGCCGGCGAGCCCTGCGGCAGCAACGTATCGAACAGCCGCATCTTGGCGGCCATGTAGTCCTCGATCGTCGGATGGTAATCCATGTGATCACGACCGAGATTGGTGAAGGCAGCGGCGGCGAGCTTGACGCCGTCAAGCCGCGACTGGTCGAGACCATGGCTGGAAGCCTCCATCGAGGCATGTGTCACGCCTTCGTCGGCCAGTTCGGCGAGCAGCTTGTGCAGCGAGATAGGGTCCGGCGTCGTCAGAGAGCCGTAGTCGTTGCGGGTCGGCGAGACGACGCCCGTGGTGCCGATCATCGCGGCCGGATGGCCCGCGAAAGCCCAGATCTGCCGGGTGAAAGACGCAACGGAAGTCTTGCCGGCGGTGCCGGTGACCGCAACCATCGTTTCCGGCTGCTTGCCGTAGAAATTGGACGCGGCGATCGACAGGAAGCGACGTGGTTCGCTGACCACGAGAACGGGAATGGACGCCTCGGCTGGATGCGAGGAGATGGCAACGACGGCACCGCGGGCGGCGGCGTCGGCGATGAAGCCCGCTCCATCCGCCTTGGTGCCGGCGACCGCCACGAAGGCCATGCCTGGCGCGATCTTGCGGCTGTCGGCGGAAAGGCCGGAAATCTCCAGCCCGCCCACCGGCCCGTTCAGTTGTTCCTTCATGTCCGGAAACGCATTCCCGGCGATGTCCCGCAGTTTCATCGAACGTACACTTCTCTCTCGCGCCGTTGCACCCCCATGGCGAATCGGCCGCGACATTCATTCAGACTCAATAAGACACCAACATGGCCGATCCGTCGTCCCCGAACTTCGGTTCCACACCGAGGATTGGCGCCGCGCGCGCGATGATGTTCTTGACCATGGGCGCCGCGGTATAGGCAGCGATGTTCTGGCCCTTTTCGCCATTGTGCGGCTCGTCGCAGAAGGTCAGCACCACGTACTGAGGATTCTCGATCGGGAATGCGGCCAGAAAGGCGTTGAAGTTGAGGTTCGTCGCGTAGCGACCGTTGACGACCTTGTCGGCTGTACCGGTCTTGCCGCCGACGTTGAAGCCGGGCACATCGGCATTGCGGCCGGAGCCCTTCACGCCGTTGACCTTGAAGAGATAGCGCACGTCGTCGCTGGTGCTCTTCTTGACGACCACCTCTGCCACCTCGTCGGCCTGGTCGCGATTGCGCGGCAGGAAGGTCGGCTCGATCAGCTTGCCGCCATTGACAAGTGCCGCACCGGCCACGGCCGTCTGCAGCGGCGTCGTCGAGACACCGTGGCCGAAGGAGATGGTCACCGAGTTGATCTTCTTCCAGACCTTCGGCTGGCTCGGCATCTTCACTTCGGGCAGCTCGGTCTTCATCTTGGTGAGAAGGCCGAGTTTGGTCAGATAATCCTTCTGCGCTTCCATCCCAACGATGTCGATGATGCGGGCCGTGCCGACGTTGGACGAATACTGGAACACTTCAGGCAACGTCAGCCAGCGGCGCTGGCCGTGAAAGTCGTGAATGGTGAAGCCGCCAATACGGATCGGCTGCGTCGCGTCGAAGCTGGAATTGAGGTTGACCTTGCCGGTATCGAGCGCCATGGCGAGCGAGAAGGTCTTGAAGGTCGAACCCATCTCGAACGTGCCGTTCGACATCCGGTTGAGCCAGCCTTCCTTGGCACCTTCGAGCGGGTTGTTCGGATCGAAATCCGGCGCCGAGGCCATGCCCAGCACTTCGCCGGTGTGGATGTCGAGAACGACTGCGCCCGCACCCTTGGCTTCATAGTTCTTCACCGCGTTGACCACGACATCGCGCACAATGTTCTGGACGCGGATATCGATCGAAAGCTTGACCGGCTCCAGCGGCTGATCGCTGGTCATGCCGACCATTGCGAGATCGGCCAGCCCCTGGTCGTCGATATATTTCTCCATGCCGGCAACGCCGCGATTGTCGATGTTGACGTAACCAAGGATATGCGCGGCCGTGGCGCCACCCGGATAGAAGCGGCGCTTCTCCGGGCGAAAGCCGATGCCGGGGATGCCGAGCGCCAAGATCTGGCTCTGCTGCTTCGGCGACAGCTGGCGGCGCAGCCAGGCGAAGTGCGAATTGCGGTTGGCGAGCTTCTTATAGGTGCCCTTCATGTCGAGATCGGGCAGAACGGTCGTCAGCTTCTCGACGGCCTCGTCGGCATCGACGATCTTGTTCGGTTCGGCAAACAGCGAGACGGTGCGAATATCCGTCGCCAGCACTTCGCCGTTGCGGTCGAGAATATCGGGGCGCGACGCCAGCAGGCGATCGGGCGGCAGGATGCTGGAGACGACGTCGGGATCACGCACAGCGTATTCGACGAGGCGCCCGCCAATGACGCAGTAGACGCAGACGAAGGCGAAGGCCAGAAGGCCGACGCGGCTCTTGGCCTGGCCGCTGCGCTTCTTGCGCGAGCCCTGGATCGATACGCTAGCGGACGGCCCGCCGAACCGGCTGTACACGCCGGACGAAAAGTGGGCCTGGCTCTTGGCAACCATGATGCGTGAAAGAAAGGACATCTCTACTCCACAGATCCGGTTGTCATTTCGTCTTCTTCCTCGACGGGCTTCGGCACGACCTTCGGCTTCGGCTTGCCGGCCTTGGCGTCGGCGATCTCCGGCACGGGCACCTGCGACTTCAGCATCGGCAACTCCCTGGCGTGCACCAGCGAGGTCGAGATGGTCGGCTGCAGCTGCAGCTCGCTGTTGTAGTTGTTGACCAGCCGCTCCAGCCGGTTCGGCTGCGATTGCAGCGCCCAGTCGGCCTTCAAGAGATCGATCGTGTCCTTCTCGAGCTTGATCTCCGCCTCGAGGCGATGCACCTCCTCGAGCTTGAGTTCGGCCCGATGCTTGATCGTGTAGGTCACGGCGGCCGCGGCCGTCATGACGCCAACAAGAACGAGGTCGAAGGTTCTCAGCATATCAGGCTCCGAGCTTTCCGAGGCTTGCGAGGTTGGGCAGTCCGAAGATCGACATGTCGGCGGCTTCAGCGGGTGCGGTGGTTCTGAGGCCCGCCCGCAGCTTGGCGGAACGCGCGCGCGGATTGAGCTCGGCTTCCGCGTCACTGGCCGACACCATCGGTTTACCGATCCGGTCGAAGGTTGCGGCACGCTCATGCGCGATCGGCATGTGGCGCGAGCCGGATGCCTTGCCGGCGCGGTCGGAGAAGAAGGTCTTGACGATCCGGTCTTCCAGCGAATGGAAGGTGACGACAACGAGACGTCCGCCCGGCTTCAGCGACTGCTCGGCGGCGAACAGCGCCTGCGCCAGTTCGCCGAGCTCGTCGTTGACGAAGATGCGCAGCGCCTGGAACACCCGCGTCGCAGGATGGATCTTGTCCTTCATCTTGCGCGGCGTGACGACCTCGATCAGGCCGGCCAGATCGCGCGTCGTCTCGAACGGCTTGTCGGCGCGGCGCTTCTCGATGGCATGCGCAATGCGCGGCGACTGGCTTTCCTCGCCGAGGAAATGGAAGATGCGGATGAGTTCGGCCACCTTGGCGCGGTTGACCACGTCGGCTGCGGAAACGCCCGATGCCGACATGCGCATGTCGNNNNCATCGAGCCCGCCGGCGGGCGCATGGTCGGCCAGATTGGAGAACTGCGAGTGAATGAGCTTGAGGTGACCACCACGGGCGGCAACCATCTCCTGGCCACCCGCAATGGCGGTCGGATCGCGATCGAGCGCGATCACGTCGGCGCCGGCATCGAGGATAGCCGACGTGTAGCCGCCAGCCCCAAACGTGCCATCGAGAATGACCTTGCCATCGACAGGCTCGAGCGCACTGAGAACCTCGTTGAGAAGAACCGGAATGTGGCGAACCGGTCCGCCACCGGCATCAGTTGAACCTTCGCCAGGATTCGCCACCATTCCGTTCCCTCGTGTTACGAGGAACGCTTGCCCGCCAGCCTGCGCTCCTCTCTTGCCCGTGACTGGGCAGCCTGAAATTCCTTCGGCTGCCACAGCTGAAAATGATCCGCCCGACCGACGAAGGTCACTTCGTCCGAGATACCGGTGAAGTCGCGAATGAACTCCGTGACCATCAACCGACCCTCGGCATCGAGTTTCATGAAGACCCCGCCCCCGTGGATGAGCAGCGACATCTCGTTTGCTCCCGGCGAAAACGGATCTTCCGCAGCGATCTGCCGTTCGAATCTTTCGAGAAGATCCGAACCGCCGACGCTGATCGCCGGAAACACAAAATCCTGGAAGCAGTACAAATCCTGGATATTGCTCTGCGCCATCACCGATCGAAACGCCGCCGGCACGGAAACCCTGCCCTTGGAATCGATCCTGTTGGTCGCATGTGAAAGGAAGCGGCCCATGACACGAAACATCCGTTCCCGAAAGAGCCCGGACAACAATCACGCGCCCCGAACCCCATTTCCCAGACACAGCTTCGCCAGCTGGATGGACGACATTCCATCCAGCGCCTCCGGTGAGGAGTACGCCTTTACTTTGCGATTGGTGGGCACTTGATTGCCCTTGCGCAGTGCAGGAATGGGATAACATGGGACCATATGGGCGTCAATGGGAAACGCCCGTCTCACGATGAGCGCAGTATCGAAAATTTATAAGCTGTTAAGTTTAACAAAGGGTTATGAGCGCCCGAATTCCGACGTCTTGAAGCGTCCCAGAATGACGCCTTGGCGCAATATCAAAACATCAGCGGTTGCGGAAAATGAATTCGGGCACGCCGCACAGGTGAAAACTCGATAACGCAACTTTAAATGCGTATCCCGGCACCAACCTGTCCAGCCACCTCCCCGCCCACACGCATGTGTTCATCCGGCACATCTTTCCTGCTATGGCGCTAACGTAAAATAATGTATTTTAGTTATCATGCATACACAAAGACAAAAACATATCCATTTGCAGAACAAACAAAGAAAACACGGAGAAACTCCATGGCGAGTTTTAGCTTCAAGGGAATGTTAGCTGGAATAAAGACGCCGAATACTCAGCCTCCACTGAAGAAAGTCGGCATGACTTCTGAAATTCAGTGTGTAAGCTGTGGAAAACTACTCAAGAGGTGGTCGGCCCTTTCGCTCAGCACCACCGTTTGCGAGGAATGCCTTCGACAGCCGCCAACGTCTCACTGAGCCCGATAAGGGCCAGTGAAATCGTATGGACGTCGATCAAAAGACAATCGCCAGTTGGCCTGTAAGCCGGGTTCTGTAAGGCTCCGGCCGAAACCGGAACGTGGCAGCCATTCCTCTGGGACAACGTTTGCACGTTGCCTCTCGCAACCCACCCGGATGACTGGCCTGGAAACCAGCCGGACGGCTTGCGCCGCCCGCGTCATCCCTATTCGGTCTTGCTCCCGGTGGGGTTTACCTTGCCATCGCCGTTGCCGGAGACGCGGTGGGCTCTTACCCCACCCTTTCACCCTTACCTGCCGAGGCAGGCGGTTTGCTTTCTGTGGCACTTTCCCTGAGGTCGCCCTCGCCGGACGTTATCCGGCACCGTGTTTCCGTGGAGCCCGGACTTTCCTCACCTTACCGTCTTTCGACATTGGTAAAGCGCGGCTGCCCGGCCAACTGGCCCGGCTCCCTTAGCGGAGACTGGGAGCGAATGCCAACAAAATATCGCGTCAGCCTTCGCGGAAATACGGTTTGAAATCCGTCGCGTAGCCCTGTCCGTTGATTCGACCTTCGAGCAGGAGCAACGCGCCGAGCCGGCCGATCTCGTCCGAACTCTTGGCAGCCGTGCCGCAACCGCCTGTGAGAATGCCAATGCGCGGCGATGCGGTATAGCCGATCATCGGATGCCCGCTCGGCGTGAACGACACCACGCAGGAACCGCTTGATGTCGAGACCGGGCGCAACTCCGGCACGACCTTGTGGATCAACTGCGTCAGATGCGACTGCACGCTCTCGCGCCCATCGGTCTTGAACCAGTCCCGCAGCTCCGGCTCGCGCTTGAGCCTGACATCATCGGGATCGCCGCCGATCTTCATGTAGAGCTTGCCGTCGGGATAGCGGATCGGCGGCAGCATGTAGAAATCGTCGAGACCATCGACGCCGTGCGAGATCAGCGACGGCATGCCGGCAAACCGCGCGGTGGCCGCCTCGTCGACCTCGTAGAATGCGATGGTGCGCGCATAAACCTTCAGATCAACAGGCTGCGGCAAGAGATTCTCCGCAATGGAAAAACCGCCGGCGGCGAGCAGCACCTTTTCGGCCCGGTATGTCTTCCCTCCGGCCGTCTCGACGGCAACCAGCCCGCCCTCATCGCGGATCGACACCGCGACCTCGCGGATGACGGAAGCGCCGGCCCTCTCGGCGGCGATCGACTGCGCCCCGACAAGGTTGCGCGGGCTGATGTAACCCGCGCCCGTCGCCTCGTGCACACCCTCGGTGCCGGCGGCAAACGCAAAGAATGGAAACCGCTCCTTCAGGCCGTCGGCGTCGAGCAACGCCGTTTCGACTTCAAGCGACCGGGCTGCGGCCGCTGTCCGCTCGACATACGTGTCAGTCCCGCCGCGCCGAGGGCCGACCACAAGGCAGCCGGCAGGCGTATAGAAGGAAACGCCGCTCTCCCGCTCGATCTCGGCGTAGCGGCCGATCGAGCGATTGGCGAGCAGGGCCCAATCGCGGTCGGGATCGATGGTGCGGGTGATGCGCCCCTCGTCGTAATGGCTGGCGAAAACCCCGTCATGCCGCTTGCGATCCGCAGGTTCGTCCGGCCCGATGACGGCAACGCCATCGGTGGACTTCGCCAGATGCCTTGCGGCGGCGGCGCCCATCATGCCACGGCCGACGATGATGTATTTGAAATCCACGCTCATGACCGTCCCGACCTATCGAAAACAAGGCGTCAGCTGTCGGCCGAAATCGGCATCGCCGAGCCGTCCTTCCGTAAGCAGCACGGCACCAAGCCGCCCCAGCTCGTCCGACGATTTCGCAGCGACGAAGTTACCGCCCGTCAGCACCGCGATCCGCGGCGAGGAGGTGAAACCGGCATAGGGATAGGCGGTGGGCGTGAAGGTCGCGACACAGGGCGCCGATGTCACCGGGCAACCGGCGAGATCAGGCATCAGCTCCAGGGCTGTCGCCACCAGCAGATCGCGCTCGTAGGGATCCCCATCCGACCGGAACCAGACCCCGGCGTCTTGGAGCGTGTCGAAGCTGCGCGTCTCGGTATCGCCGCCGAGTTTCAGATAGGTCTTGCCGTCGGGATAGCGCACCGGCGGGAGAATATAGACATGATCCTCGTCGCGATCGCCGAACACGATGCTCGACGGCATGCCGCCGAAGATCGCCTTTTCGCGCTCGCCGAGTTCGTAGAACACGACCGTTCGCGCCGCGACGCGAGTATCCACGGGCGCGGGAAGAAGCTGATTGAAATTGCTGAAACCGCCAGCGGCGACAAGCACGCGCTCGGCCGTATATGTGCGGTCGCCGACGCTGACCTCCACATAGGAGCCCGCATCCTGAACGCTGGTGACCACCGCATCGATCACGGTGACGCCGCCCGCCTCGGCAAGCGTTGCCTGCGCGCGCACCAGAGCACGCGGATTGACATGGCCGGCGCGGCGCTTCTCGTAGTAGCCGCTGAAGCTCTCCCTCAGAGCGAACTCCGGAAAGCGCTGGCGCAAGGCAGACGCGTCCAGCACTTCATAGTCGACACCAAGCCCGTCGGAGACATCGATCGCCCGCCCGAGATAACCCTGCCCCGGTTGCGGCACCGGCCCGGCGAACAGGCACCCGGCTTCCGTAAAGAAGGAAATGCCGCTCTTCGCCTCGATCTCGGCGTAGCGATCCAGCGAGCGGGCGGCGAGCGTCGCCCAGACGATGTTGTCGTCAAAGGTGCGGGTAATGCGTGCCTCGTCGTAGTGGCTCGCGAACACGCCGTGGTGGCTTTTGCGCTCGATAGGCTCGCTTGGGCCGATCAGCGCCACCCCTTCGATCATCGCGCTCAGATGGCGGGCCGCTGGCGCGCCCATCATTCCGCGCCCGATTATGATTGCCTTGAAATCACATGCCATGTCTCACCTCGCTTCAAGGTCAGGTAGCACGATATCCAAGTTGAATCATATTGTTAAGTCATGCCTCTAGGTGATTCAGCCACAAGCCGTTTCAGCTCGTGGCTACCCCACGCGACGATCAGTTGATCATCGCCAGCACCTTGCCGCAATAGGCCTTGGAAACCGGGTTCATGCGGGTCGCTGCATGGCCGGCATTGTACTTCAAGATGGTATCGCAGGTCTCGCCGCCACCAAGCGTGTGCGCAGCCGCCAGATACTTCATGCCGTATTTGATGTTGGTATCGGGATCGAACAGACCCTTGCTGGAACCCGAGTAGCCCATCATACGAGCCGTCGCCGGCTTGATCTGCATGAGGCCGATTTCGCCGGCGCTGCCGCGAGCATTCGGATTGTAGTTGCTTTCGACACGAACCACGGCATGCGCGAGTTCGACCGGAACATTGTATTCCCGAGCGTACTTGACGATGATCGCCGCATACTTGCTGCCGGGCATGTCGGGCATCGCGAAACCGGACGTGCGATCGACGGTGTTAAGAGCCACGGTCTTCTGAGGCTTGTCGGTCTTGGCGACCTTATGAACCCGCTGGGTCTTGTGGACTTTGGGAGCCTTCTTCGGCGTCACTTCGGCCGTCTTGGCCTTCTCTGTCTTTTGCGTCTTGAGTGCCTGCGTCTTCTCTGTCGTTTGCGCTCTGTTGCCCCACTCGCCTGCGTTTGCGCAATTGAATCCCATCAGCAGTGTGCTGGCGCACACCACAGCAGAAATAATCTTTCTCATGTAGTCCAGATACTCCAAGCAAAAGAAAAGCTGCGTATAAATGAAATCCGAACGCAGCATAAATTCGCATCAATACTCAAAGTATCGGCGATATTTCTTTTCTGTTTCAATTGACGACGGTTAACAACACACCACAAAACAACCGGCGCCGTTTAGCGACTGCGGTTAGACCATCGCATTGAGGAGATAATAGGGAAAACATGTGGCAGCGCAGCAAACCCATAAAATCTAGGGGTATATGCCGGCAAATTGTGCCCGCCTCAGACGCCGTAACGCGGCAGGGCCGATAGCAGGCGGTGCAGCGTGTCGATCGTCGAGAAATCGGCGATCCCGTCGACCCTCTCCGGCCTGAAATGGCGCTGGAAAGCTTCGATTTCGCCGGCCATCTTGTCGGAAAATTCGCCTGTGATCTCAGTCCCGTAACCGTAGAGCGACAGCATCGACTGCAGGGCTTCAACCGGCTGACCCTGATCGCCGCGCTGGAAGAAGCGTCCGCCGGTGATCGCAGCCGGTGCCACCCAGTGGCCGATGCCCCTGGAGTGCAACAATCCCCAAGGGAAGTTTTCACCGGGATCAAGCTTGCGCCGAGGGGCAACATCGGAGTGTCCAAGCACTCTTTCCGGCACGATTGACCAACGTTCGCCGCAGTCGCGACACAATTCGATCACCGCCTCGATCTGCGCCTGCGGATACTCAGGACATCCGCCCGGATGCCCAGCATTGGCAATCTCGATACCGATCGACGATGAATTGATATCGGTCTCGCCCTGCCAGATGCTCTTGCCGGCGTGCCACGCGCGCCGCGCCTCGGGAACGAGCTGCACGACATCGCCATTCTCATGCACGAAGTAATGGCACGAGACCTGGCTCTCCTCGCGACAGAGCCAGTCGAGCGCTCCGTCAGCCGTCGGCATCCCGGTATAATGAAGAATGATCATATCGGGCTTTCGCCCGTCGATGCGCTCGCCATGGTTCGGCGACGGCCGTACGCTGGCTTTGGCGTAGTCTGCCTGAAAGGCGCTCATGCGGCGCGGCGTTCCTTCTCGATCGCCTCGTAGGCGGCATTGAGAGCCGCCATGCGCTCATTGGCAATCGCATGGAACTCGGCTGGTACGCCGCGCGAGATCAAACGGTCCGGATGATGCTCGCTGACGAGACCATGGTAGCGACGGCGGATCGTCGGGAAATCGTCCGACGGCGAAACGCCGAGCACCTTGTAGGGGTCGCCCCCTATCGACACGTGCCGCGCGGCGATCTGCTCAAACCGCTGCTCGCTCATGTGGAAGATTTCGGCCACATGCGCCAGGAAGGCAAACTCCTTCTCATGGATCAGACCATCGGCCTTGGCGATATGGAACAGGCCGTCGAGCACCTCTTCCAGAACCGGGCAATTCGCGGCGCAGGTCACGCAAAGCGTCGAAAGTCGCTCCGCATAGGCCTCGTAACCGGCCACGTCCTGGCGCGCGAGATTATAGAGACGCGCGACGTTTACGGCCTGATCGTCGGGGAATTCGAAGATATCGCGGAAGGCCTGAACCTCCTTCTCGCTGACGACGCCATCGGCCTTCGCCATTTTGGCCGACAGCGCGATGATCGCCACCGAAAATGCCACCTTGCGCCGCGTCTCGGGATCGCCTTCGAAAACCGTGCGAACAGCCTCGACCACGGCGGAAAGCGCGCTTCCCGCAGCGTTGCCTATGGCGTTCAGCAGTTTTTCCCAGAAGGACATAAGGTCTCTCGTGCAATAAAAGGAGAAACACCTTGACCAAATAAAGGTTGCCTTTGCAAGACGGGGATTGGCCGCAGGGTTGAAAACACCTTTCACATTTCGGTAATGGTCGAGTGTAACCGAAACATTCGCACCCTTCCTGGCCCCGTCCCCATGGCCTCGTGACGCTTTGTCGCGCCGCATCGAGACGCCTTCGAATAGACCCAACGACGATTTCCACAATCGCGTGCAAACCGCGGTTGCGGCTTGAACCGATTAGATCAACGCTTCTCGGCGACTTGCCTGTTCGACTGCGCTGCAACACGCAGTTTTCACAGAAACAACACTTTACACCATCCGTTCTCTGCCGCATCCATGCACGAGCGAACTAGGCTTAGACACGGATAGCGGAGGCACACATGGCCAAGAAGAAAGTCGCAATGCTCACGGCAGGAGGCCTTGCGCCTTGCCTCTCTTCGGCCGTCGGCGGATTGATCGAACGCTATAGCGATATCGCTCCCGATCTCGAACTAATCGCCTACCGCTCCGGCTACCAGGGCGTGCTTCAAGGCGACAGCATCAAGATCACGCCTGAGATGCGCGAGAAGGCCTATCTGCTGCACCGTTACGGCGGCTCGCCGATCGGCAACAGCCGCGTCAAGCTCACCAACGCCGCCGACTGCGTCAAGCGTGGACTTGTCAAGGAAGGCGACAATCCGCTCAGGGTCGCGGCCGAGCGCCTTGCCAATGACGGCGTCAGCATTCTCCACACGATTGGCGGCGACGACACCAACACGACCGCGGCCGACCTCGCCGCCTATCTCGCCGCCAACGGCTACGACCTGACGGTCGTGGGCCTGCCGAAGACCGTCGACAACGACGTCGTTCCGATACGCCAGTCGCTCGGCGCCTGGACGGCAGCCGAAGTCGGCGCGCATTTCTTCGACAATGTCAGCAACGAGCAGACCGCCGCCCCGCGCACCCTCATCATCCACGAAGTCATGGGCCGCCACTGTGGCTGGCTGACGGCGGCCACCGCCCGCGCCTATCTGAAACGCACCCGCAACAACGAATATGTTGATGGCATGATGACCAATGCCGGCATGAAGAGCATCGACGCCGTCTACCTGCCCGAAACGCTCTTCGACCTCGAAGCGGAATCGGCGCGGTTGAAGGAGATCATGGATCGCACCGGCCATGCCACAGTCTTCGTCTCGGAAGGCGCCTGCCTCGACGCCATCGTCGCCGAGCGCGAGGCGGCCGGCGAAACGGTCAAGCGCGACGCCTTCGGCCACGTGAAGATCGACACGATCAATGTCGGCGGCTGGTTCCAGAAGCAGTTCGCGAGCCTCTTGAACGCCGAGCGTTCGCTGGTGCAGAAATCCGGCTACTTCGCCCGTTCCGCTCCCGCCAACGGCGACGATCTGCGCCTGATCCAGAGCATGACCGACCTCGCCGTCGAGAGTGCGCTGAACAAGGTCTCTGGCGTCACCGGCCACGACGAAGGCCAGAACGGCAAGCTGCGCACCATCGAATTCCCCCGCATCAAGGGTGGCAAGGCTTTCGACACCTCGCTCAAGTGGTTCGCCGAAGTCATGGACGAGATCGGCCAAAAATACGAGGACGCATGATTGACGCAAGCGAGATATGATGTCTTTGCTTGCTCTCTAATGAATGAGGAGGAGATTCCATGTCGCTCGAAGCTTGGCTGGCATTTGCTGCCGCATCGGCAATCATGCTGGCTATCCCAGGGCCGACGATCCTCCTCGTCGTATCTTATGCGCTCGGCCACGGCCGCAAGACAGCCTTTGCGACCGTGAGCGGCGTGGCGCTCGGAGATTTCACCGCGATGACGGCATCGCTCTTCGGCCTCGGCGCGCTACTGGCGGCCTCCGCGACGCTGTTCACCGTCCTGAAGTTCATCGGCGGCGCCTATCTGATCTGGCTCGGCATCAAGCTTTGGCGGGCGCCGATCATATCAGGACCGATGGCCGACAATGACAATCTCCCCGAGGAAAAATCGCTGAAGATCTTCCTCCACGCCTATGTGGTGACCGCGCTCAACCCGAAGAGCATCGTGTTCTTCGTGGCTTTCGTCCCGCAGTTCTTGAATCCTGCGCTTCCCTTCTTCGGTCAGATGCTGGTCATGGAAGCGACCTTCCTGGTGCTGGCGACCATCAACGCCTCCACCTACGCCCTCGCAGCCCATGCCGCGCGAGGCCTGATTCGCAAGGCCGCCGTGCAGCGCGCGGTCAATCGCACGGGCGGCACATTGCTGATTGCAGCCGGCGCCGTGACCGCCGGATATCGCCGCATCGCTGCCTGAAAACCGCAGCTTACCGACTGCGAAAAGCGCGAGAAATTTTCCGTGGGTTGCCGCAAAGCAACGAATAGGTTAATTGGCAATTCTGGGCTTAAGGTTTTTGGTAACTTTTGACGCTGCCGGGGTGGCGCGTTTTCACGAGAGTGAGAGTATGGCAGCGATCGGTATTTCCAGCTTGAAACGCAATCTCATCGTATCCACGATGCTGTGCTGCGTTGCTGCTGGCTGCTCGAGCGTCGAATATACCTCCCAGGCAGATTTGATGGCCGAACAGGTCGTCGTCCCCACCCCTAAGCCCGGCGAAGACGCAATGTTCGCAGCCATTCCCGCAGGCGAAGGCACGCCGGAAACGCAGATCGGCGGCGACCAGACCGCTCCATCCGTGGCAACCGCCGCAATGCCGGCAGTTGATTCGGCGCAGCAGACCGCGCAGTTGCAGCCTGCCGCTTACGGCCAGATTCCGCTGACGCCGGAGATGACCGCGATCCAGTCCGTGGTGCCGACACCGCGACCAGGCGCGGCGTCGACCGAACTCGCCTTCGCCGCCAGCCCGCAGAACAACGCCATTGCCGCCCTTTCGGCGATCGACACCACACCGCATTCGATGATGGACTACGGCTTCGACACGTCGGGCCCGATGGACCCGCCGACCGCGCCGCCGATGTTCGGCGACAACGATAGCGATGACGATGGCGCACCGACGGTAGAGAAGAGCGCGATCACCAAGATCATCGATAAATATTCGCAGATCTACAAGGTGCCTGCGACGCTTCTTCACCGCGTCGTTCATCGCGAAAGCCGGTACAACCCGAAGGCCTACAACAAGCGCGGCTATTTCGGCCTGATGCAAATCAAGTACAACACCGCCAAGTCGATGGGTTACGACGGCCAGCCCGAGGGCTTGTTCGACGCCGAAACCAACATCAAATATGCCGCGAAGTATCTTCGAGGCGCATGGCTGGTGTCCGACAACAGCGAAGACAACGCCGTCAGGCTCTACGCCCGCGGCTATTATTACGACGCCAAGCGCAAGGGCATGGACGACATCGCCCACGGCAACTACTAAGCCTTATAGCCTCTTAAGCCTTATAGCCTCTAACGTCTCTATTGCGCGAGATCGGCCGATCGGGTCGGCGGCGACAGCTTCGCCAATATCTCCTTCAGCAGAATTTCGGGCCGGTATCTGAGCCAACTCGGCGTCAAGCCGAGCCTGACCATGACGAGACTGGCCGACGGCACGATCACCATGCTCTGCCCGTCATGCCCTTCCAGCCAGAAGGCGTCGTCCGGAATGCCCGTCTCCCCGCTCCTGCCACTGCCGGGCGGGCGAAGCCAGGACTGACCACGCGAATACATGCCGCCGGATGATGCCGTCGGCGTGCGCATCATGCTCATGAAGCTCTCGGGCAGCAGCCGCTCGCCGTTCCAGACGCCATCCTGCAGCAGGAACTGCCCGAACCGCACCCAATCGCGCGCCGTCGCATAGAGATAGGAGCTGCCGGCAAAGGTGCCCCGCGCATCGACCTCGAACACCGCACTCGACATGCCGAGCGGATCGAACAGGGCCGTTCTCGGATAGTCGATCGCCCGCTTCTCGTCGCCAAGGCGATCCATCCAGATACGGGAGATCAGGACGGATGTTCCGCTGGAATAGTTGAACTGGGTGCCGGGATCGTCGTCGAGATCAAGGCTTGCCGGCAGCGCCGTCTGGTCAGCATCAAGATAGAGCATCCTCGTGACGTCAGCCACGGTGCCATAATCCTCGTTGAACCTCAAACCGCTCTCCATGCCGAGCAGCTGCCCCAGCGTGATCTGCGACCGCTTGTCGTCGCGCCATTGCGCAAATAGCCCGGCATCATCGGCGCCGATCTTGCCATCGAGCATCAACCGGCCGACGAGCGCCGCATTGACCGTCTTAGTCATCGACCAGCCGATCAATGGCGTTTGCGGACCAAAGCCCTTGCCGTAGTTCTCCGCGACGATCTTGCCGTCATGCAAGACGACCACGGCGCGCATATGCTCACCGGTCAATGCCGGGTCGGCGAGCAGTGCTGCGATCGCCGTGTCTTTTTCGATCGGCAGCGCGGCTGCATCCTGTGGCGGCTTCGCGGCGACCGGCTCGGGCACCGCCTTTCTTGCGGCGGCGAAATCGCCATCCGGCACGGCCGTGCAGCCGAGACCATCGCGATAGATCGCATAATTGGCGGCAAACAACCCGAGCATGCGCGCCGTCACCTGCTTGCCGGCTTCATCGACATGAACCCGAATCAAACGGAGCAAGGGATTTCCGGGCGCCTGGACGTCTTCGGCAAGCACGGTATTCGCGTCGCGCCCGGCCAGGAAGACATTCGAGCAGACGATCTTCGCCGCATAGCCGTCGCCGATCCTGAGCAGCTCCGGCGGCTTCACATAAAGCCAGCCAGCGCCCGCGACGACGATGACGGCAACACCCGTAGCCGCCGCCTTCAAGATACGCAGAACGCGTCCCATGAGCACCCCTCCCCAGCCGATAAAGAAACAGGAAAATTGCCCTTTAGAAAGCTCCGTCAAGTCCTGCCCGTTCCCAATTGCGCGAGGGACCCGCAGCCCGGCCGCCCACAGGAGACGTCATCAAACTGTAGTGCCCCCGCGTTAAACGCCCTGAACGCTAAATGTTGAGAGACTCACTTATGACGGAATTTGCACCGGATGCCGGCTTCCGCAAGAACCGGAAACTCAAGGCAGCTCTTCTCCGCCACAAGGCCTTTTCGAAAGAGGGTCTGTCCGAACGTCTTTTCGGGCTGCTCTTTTCCGGCCTCGTCTATCCGCAGATCTGGGAAGACCCCGATCTCGACATGCAGGCGATGGAGCTCGAGCCGCATCACCGCATCGTCACCATCGGCTCCGGCGGCTGCAACATGCTCGCCTATCTCTCTAAGAGCCCGGCTTCGATCGATGTCGTCGACCTCAACCCGCACCATATCGCGCTGAACAAGCTGAAGCTTGGCGCCTTCCGCCACCTTCCCGCCCATGCCGATCTCGTTCGCTTCCTGGCAAGACCGAACCAGTCCGCCAACAGCCAGGCCTTCGATCGTTTCCTCTCGGCCAACCTGGACGAAGCCACGAGCAGCTACTGGAACGGCCGCAAGTTCGGCCGCCGTCGCGTCACCGTCTTCGACCGCAACATCTACAAGACCGGCCTGCTCGGCCGCTTCATCGGCGCCGCCCACCTCCTCGCCCGTGTCCACGGCGTCGACCTCACCGGCATTGCCAAGGCGAAGACGATGGAAGAACAGCGCCAGCTCTTCGACGAGAAGATCGCACCCCTGTTCGAAAAGCCTGTCGTGCGCTGGATCACCAGCCGCAAGAGCTCGCTCTTCGGCCTCGGCATTCCGCCGCAGCAATATGACGAGCTCGCAAGCCTCGCCGCCGACAATTCGATCGCGCCGGTTTTGCGTCACCGCCTGGAAAAGCTCACCTGTCATTTCCCGATGCAGGAAAACTACTTCGCCTGGCAGGCCTTCGCCCGCCGTTATGCCGATGAAGGCGAAGGTCCGCTGCCGACCTACCTGAAGGCAGAGCACTATGAGGCGATCCGCGCCAATGTCGACCGCGTCAGCGTCCACCACGCAAGCTTCACCGAGCTGCTCGCCGGCGAACCGGCCGCCTCGCGCGATCGCTACATCCTGCTCGACGCGCAGGACTGGATGACGGATCAGCAGTTGAACGACGTCTGGTCGGAAATCTCGCGCACCGCCCGTGATGGCGCCCGCGTCATCTTCCGCACGGCCGCCGAAAAGAGCATCATCGAAGGCCGCCTGTCGCCTGCCATCCGCGACCAGTGGACCTATCTCGAGGACCGCTCGCTCGAACTGACAGCGTTCGACCGCTCGGCGATCTACGGCGGCTTCCACATTTATGTGAAGAAGCCATGAGCCGCGTGGAGATGAGTGAAGTCGAGACGCGCCCGACTGCTCCCTCGGAAAGCCATGCCGACCTGATGGACGGCATGTACCGCTACCAGCGCCACATCTACGATCTGACGCGCAAATACTACCTGCTCGGCCGCGACCAAACGATCCGCAACCTAGACCTCAAGCAGAACGCCACGCTGCTCGAAGTCGGCTGCGGCACCGGCCGCAATCTGGCGCTGGCCCACCGGCACTTCCCGCAGGCAAGGCTCTACGGCCTCGACATCTCGCAGGAGATGCTGATCTCTGCCCGCAAGACCTTCGCGGGGCTTGCAACCACTGCCGAGTTCCGCGTCGCCGATGCCACCGCCTTCAAGGCCGAGGATTTCGGCACGGATGGATTCGACCGCGTGATGATTTCCTACGCGCTGTCGATGATCCCCGATTGGGAGCGTGCGATCGACGCCTCGCTGACCGCTGTCACACCCGGCGGCCAGCTCCACATCGTCGATTTCGGCCAGCAGGAGGGCCTGCCCAGCTGGTTCCGCGCTCTGCTGCGCTCCTGGCTGAACAAATTTCACGTCACGCCGCGCGCAACGCTGCGCGACGTCCTGCAGGCCAAGGCTGACCAGGAAAATGCCCAGCTGATCTTCAAGGCCATCGGCGGCGGCTATGCCTGGCGCGCGATAATAATTAAGGCCCGCTAATATTTAGCTTGAAACTAACCGATTTTTTACGTTGATATGGAAAATAGAGAGGGCATCTACCTGCTGGGCACGTCAATTCGAAGGTCAGGCTGTGGGGCGACAAGATCATTCTGTTCAAGACGGAACACCCATGCGCCGGCTCCTGTTTTGCGTATTGCCCCTGGCCATCATGCTCGCTGGCTGCACCTCGTCAGGCTATGACTACCTCTCCACCGCCTCGATAAAGCCGAAGATGCGCTTCGAGGACACCGATCCGCAGGATTTCGGCCCGAAGCATCCGCAGCAGAACGCCATCCACGGCATCGACATCTCCAAGTGGCAGGGCGATATCGACTGGCAGACGGTGCGCAAGTCAGGCGTCGCCTTCGCCTTCATCAAGGCGACCGAGGGCAAGGACCGCGTCGATTCGCGCTTCAACGAATACTGGCAGGAAGCCCGCCAGGTCGGCATCCCGCACGCCCCCTATCATTTCTACTATTTCTGCTCCTCGGCCGACGAACAGGCGGACTGGTTCATCAGCAACGTGCCGAAGGAATCCATGAAGCTGCCGCCGGTGCTCGATGTCGAGTGGAATGGTGAATCCAAGACCTGCCGCACGCGACCCGATCCGGAAACCGTGCGCTCGGAGATCAAGCGCTTCATGGACAGGCTCGAGGCCTATTACGGCAAGCGCCCGATCATCTATACCTCGGTGGATTTCCATCGCGAAAACCTCGACGGCTATTTCCAGGACTACCACTTCTGGGTCCGCTCGGTCGCCAAGCATCCCGAAGTCACCTATGCAAACCGCCGCTGGGCGTTCTGGCAATACACCTCGACCGGCGTCATTCCCGGCATCAAGGGCCCGACTGACATTAACGTGTTCGCGGGCTCTGCGAAGAACTGGAATAACTGGGTCGCCTCTGTATCCAAGGATAGGAATTCTTAGTAACGTCGCGCTTTCTTTCTTGCTTCTGTCACAATCATTTGGGACATCGACAGCAATTCAAGCAATGACGAGGATACACTCCATGCACCGCACGCCTGCTAGCCGTTCTGCGCTCGCTCTCCTCCTTGCCGCTGGTCTGGCGACCGGCGCTGCAGCGCAAACACCGGCCCCGGCCGCACCGGCCGGTCAGGCACCTGCGACGGCGGCGGCCCCGGCCGCTCCGGCTGTCGCCTGCGACGGCGATCTCTCGACCTTCCTCGCCGGCGTCAAGGCCGAGGCGATCGCTGCGGGCGCATCCGCCGAAGCCGCCGACAAGGCGCTTGCCGGTGCTGCGATCGACCCGAAGGTGCTGAGCCGCGACCGCGCCCAGGGTGTCTTCAAGCAGACATTCCTCGAATTCTCGCAGCGCACCGTCAGCCAGGCCCGCCTCGACATCGGCCGCCAGAAGATGAAGCAGTTCGCCGACGTCTTCGCCCGCGCCGAACAGGAATACGGCGTGCCGGCAGGCGTCATCACCGCCTTCTGGGCGATGGAAACCGACTTCGGCGCCGTGCAGGGCGATTTCAACACCCGCAACGCGCTGGTAACGCTCGCCCACGACTGCCGCCGCCCGGAACTCTTCCGCCCACAGCTGATCGCGCTGATCGAGATGGTAGAGCACGGCGACCTCGACCCCGAAACCAACACCGGCGCCTGGGCCGGCGAAATCGGCCAGGTGCAGATGCTCCCGCGCGACATCATCGCCTACGGCATGGACGGCGATGGCGACGGCCACGTCCGCCTGAAGCAGAGCGGCCCGGACGCCATCCTGACCGCCGCCAAGTTCATCCAGCATCTCGGCTTCCAGAAGGGCCAGCCCTGGCTGCAGGAGGTCACCCTTCCCGAAAGCCTCCCCTTCGAGAAGTCGGGGTTAGGCGGCACGATGACAGCAGGCGAATGGTTCGCGCTCGGCGTCAAGCCGCGCAACGGCGACGTGAGCTTCGGCTCGCTGCGCGGCGATCTCGTCCTGCCGCAGGGCCGCCTCGGACCTGCTTTCATCGCCTATCCGAACTTCGGCATCTATCTCGAGTGGAACAAGTCCTTCATCTACACGACCTCGGCCGCATATTTCGCGACCCGCCTCTCCGGCGCCGAGCCCTATCTCAAGGGCACGCCTGAGCAGGGTCTGACCAACGACCAGATGAAGGAACTGCAGACCAAGCTCGACACGATGGGCCACGACGTCGGCGCCATCGACGGCATTCTTGGCTCCGGCACCCGCGTCGCCATCCAGAAGCAGCAACAGCGCCTCGGCATGCCGGCCGACGGCTGGGCAACGCCTGCCCTTTTGAACGCGCTCTGAGCGCCAGCGAAAGCGCTGAAAACGAAGAGACAAGCCGGGCCAAGCGCCCGGCTTTTTCGTTTTCCGATTTGATGAACGTTTTCAGCGGCCTGAGCGACGCCTGCAAACCGCCACAGGCGTAAATGGCAGGTCGCCCTATTTTACGCTCCGTTAAAATGTGTGAATATTTTTTCGGCCGATTTTCTCATTGAGATTCAGCGACGTAGCTTTTGTCACCGACGGGAGATGTGACATTTTCGCCGCAACGCAGCAAAAAAACAACTTTCCAACCGCCACAGTCCGGACATATTATAAGCTTGTTAACGCGAGGAGACAGACATGGGACTGACACGATCCTTGAATGTCCTTTTGATCGGTGCGGCGTTTCTATTCGTGCTGTCGATGCTTTTCATCTGACACTGGATGCCGCTTCAAACGGACTATGCCGAACCTCCTGAATAGCGAAGAGTTCATGACATGGAAAAAGCGCATGCCATCGCGGCATGCGCTTTTTCAGTTTCATAGATGGCGAACGTCCTCTTGATCAGGCAGCGGCGCCAGCGCTCTTCGTCGCGTTGCGCTTGAAGCCGAGGTTCGTCAGAACCGCCGAAACCAGCGGCGCGCGGTTCATCGTATAGAGATGGAAATCCGAAATGCCGCGCTTGGCCAGATCCTCGATCTGCTCGGCGGCGACATCGGCCGCGACCTTGGCACGTTCTTCCGGCTTGTCGTCGTATCCCTCGAACCGCTCGTCGAGAAACGCCGGAATGATCGTGCCGCAGGCGCCGGCAAAGCGCTTCAGCTGCGTCAGGTTCATGATAGGCATGATGCCGGGAACAACGGGAATGGTGATCCCGGCCGCCCGCACCTTCTCCAGGTAGCGCTCGAAATTGTCGTTGTCGAAGAAGAACTGCGTCAGCGCCCGGTTCGCGCCATTGTCAGCCTTGCGCTTCAGCATGTCGATATCGGCGGCGACGTCGCGGCTTTCAGGATGCTTTTCCGGATAGGCCGAGACCGAGATCTCGAAATCGCCGAGTTCACGAAGGCCGGCCACAAGCTCCGAGGCATTGGCATATCCACCCGGATGCGGCGTGTAGGGCGCGCCGACGCCATCGGGCGTATCGCCGCGCAGCGCCACGAAGTGCTTGACGCCAGCCTTGCGGAAGCTCTCGACGACGCTGTGCGTCTCTTCCTTGGTGGCACCGACGCAGGTGAGGTGCGAGGCGGTGGCAAGCGGCGTGGACGAGATGAAGCGCGACACGGTCGCCAGCGTCGGCGCCTTGGTCGTGCCGCCGGCGCCGTAGGTCACCGACACGAAGTCCGGGTTCCAGTCCTGCAACTCGCTGACCGTCTTCCACAGCTGCCCCTCGGCCTCTTCCGACTTGGGCGGAAAGAACTCGAACGAGATGCCGATCCTGTTGCGCGCGTCGTGGTTCAAAGCCATGTCAGTCTCTCCCGGCAAATGTAGGGGCGGCGTGATCGCTCTCCAAGGAGGCCATCAGACGCCTGGGGTCGCGCGCGAGCCAGATGGTGACCGTAAGCCCCTGCCCGCTCTCGTGCCCCGGATGAAGATCGACGACCTGCTCAATATCCAGCCCCGCCTTGCGCAGCCAGTCGGTCATCGACTGATGCGAGAAGCCGAGACGCACATGCGCGTGGTCGTCACGAAGATATTCCAGCGTGTGAGGCGCCAGATCGATAATGACGAGCCGTCCGCCCGGGCGCAGCATGCGTGCCGCCTCGCCGATCGCGATCTCAGGCTGGTCGAAGAAGTGCAAGACCTGATGGATCGTCACCAGATCGAAATCCTGCGCCTCGAACGGCAGGTTCAGGATGTCGGCATGACGCACCGAGGCCTTGGTGATGCCGGTCCGGTCGAGATTGGCGCGAGCAACGCTCAGCATGTCGCGGCTGGCATCGACGCCGATGGCACGGCGATAGAGCCCCGACAGAAGCTCGAGGATCCGGCCGGTGCCGGTGCCGAGATCGAGCAGAGAATCGATCGGCTGGCTTCCGAGCAGCCGGATGACCGCAGCATCGACCTCCTCGTCGGCGGCATGCAGGCGGCGAAGCTCGTCCCATTCCGCGGCGTTGCGGCTGAAATAGGCCTGCGCCCGCTCGGAACGCTGGCGCTTGACGGCATCGAGCCGCTCGCCATCGCGCAGGATGACAGGATCGCTCTCGGAGGCATGCGCCAGAAGATTGCGCACGAAACTCGCCGCCTTCCCCTCCTGCCGCAGCCGGAAATAGGCCCAGGCGCCTTCCTGGTAGCGATCGATGAGATCGGCCTCGCCAAGCAGCTTCAGATGGCGCGAGATACGCGGTTGGGATTGGCCGAGAATTTCGGTAAGATCGGTCACAGTGACGTCGCCGGCGGCAAGAAGCGCGAGAAGACGCAAACGCGTCGGCTCACCGGCCGCCCGCAGCACCTCCACCAACGCATCCAGACCTAGTCTTGCCGGTTCGCCCATATCCGATCCAATCAACATATAAAGATATCTTTATGTGAAATGATTTGGTCGTGCAAGCGGGATTTCGATCGGTTCACGAAATTCCCTGCGCAGATCGCGACATAGGTTCCCACGAAAAAGCCCCGGCGAACCGGGGCTTGGCTTTCAATTGCTTTCCTGAGCGAAGGCTTAGCGCGTCAGACGCTTGTAAGCCTGGCTGCCGGGGTTCAGCGCATCCGGACCCAGACGGCGAACCTTGTCTTCTTCGTAGTCCTCGAAGTTGCCTTCGAACCATTCGACATGGCCGTCGCCTTCGAAGGCCAGGATGTGTGTCGCCAGGCGGTCGAGGAACATGCGATCGTGGCTGATGATGATGGCGCAGCCGGCGAAGGCTTCGAGCGCGCTTTCCAGCGCACCGAGCGTTTCCGTATCGAGGTCGTTGGTCGGTTCGTCGAGCAGGAGGACGTTGCCGCCGGCCTTCAGCATCTTGGCAAGGTGAACGCGGTTGCGCTGACCACCCGAGAGGTTGCCGACCTTCTGCTGCTGGTCGCCGCCCTTGAAGTTGAAGGCGCCGCAATAGGCGCGCGAGTTCATGTCGAACTTGCCGAGCTTGATGACTTCCGCGCCGCCCGAGATTTCTTCCCAGACGGTCTTGTTGCCGTCGAGCGCGTCGCGGCTCTGGTCGACATAACCGAGATGGACCGTCTCGCCGATGCGGATCGAGCCGGCATCCGGCTTTTCCTGTCCGGTGATCATCTTGAACAGCGTCGACTTGCCGGCGCCGTTCGGGCCGATGATGCCGACGATACCACCCGGCGGCAGCTTGATCGTCAGGTCGTTGATCAGCGTGCGGCCTTCGAAGCCCTTGTTGATGCCGTCGAGTTCGATCACCACCTGGCCGAGACGTTCGGACACAGGAATGATGATCTGCGCATCGCCGGGCCGGATGTTTTCGGCCGCATCGACCAGCTGTTCGTAGGCCTTGATACGGGCCTTGGATTTGGCCTGACGGGCCTTCGGGCTGGATGCGATCCACTCCTGCTCGCGCGACAGCGCCTTCTGGCGGCCGGCTTCTTCGCGGCTTTCCTGCTGCATGCGCTTGGCCTTGGCCTGCAGGTAAGCCGAGTAGTTGCCCTCGTAAGGAATGCCGCGGCCACGGTCGAGTTCGAGGATCCAGCCGGTGACGTTGTCGAGGAAGTAGCGATCGTGGGTAATCATCATCACGGCGCCCGGATAATCGCGCAGATGCTTTTCAAGCCAGGCGATCGTCTCGGCGTCGAGGTGGTTGGTCGGTTCGTCGAGGAGCAGCAGGTCTGGCTGCGAGAGCAGCAGGCGGCAGAGCGCGATACGGCGGCGTTCACCACCCGAAAGCAGCGTGACGTCGGCATCCTTCGGCGGGCAGCGCAGCGCTTCCATCGCCATCTCGACCTGCTGTTCGAGGTCCCAGAGGTTCTGGCTGTCGATGATGTCCTGGAGCTTGGCGCCTTCGTCGGCGGTCTCCTCGGAATAGTTCATCATCAGTTCGTTGTAGCGGTCGAGCACGGCCTGCTTGTCGGCCACGCCTTCCATGACGTTTTCGAAGGCGGTCTTGGCCGGATCGAGATGCGGTTCCTGCTCGAGGTAGCCGACGGTGGCACCTTCGGCGAGCCAGGCTTCACCGGTGAATTCCTTGTCCTGGCCGGCGATGATGCGCAGCACGGTCGACTTGCCGGCGCCGTTCGGGCCGAGGATACCGATCTTGGCATCCGGGTAGAACGACAGGTTGACGTTCTCGAGGATCTTCTTGGCGCCGTAGGACTTGTTCAGTCCCGACATGTGGTAGATGAACTGACGTGCCATCGGTAATTATGCTCCGGGGGAAATTGGTTTGCCGCTATGTAGGCGAATTGGCGCCCGGGAGCAACGCGCGGCGCCGAAAAACACGCGGCTTTTCCATATAACCGGACGTCGGGTCGAGGGGCCGCCGCACAAGCAGCCCGCGAGACACCTCAGAAACCCGCCGCGTCGACAATCCCCTCGTTGCAGCCGAAGGATGTCCGGCCCGCTCCCTGGATGAGATCGGAGAGATCCTTGCCTTTTCCATCCGTCGTATCGGCCGAGAGACCAATCGTCAGTTCGCTGATCACACGGCTGTTGCCGGCGCGGCGGCAGCTCATCTTTACCCGGTCGCCGGCACCGGGTCCGAAGCTCTTGTCGAAGGCCGCCTTGATCGCGTCTCCGGTCAGTGACTTGCCGATACTGGCGGCAAACAGCTCCCGGACGGCGGATCCGTTCAGGTCTTCGATCAGTCTCGCGGCATCGGCGAAGTAGGCGTCGGCGCTCATGCCGGTGCAGGTGCCGTGTTTGATCCATTCATGTCGCTCGAGCGCCGATTGCGTGCCCGGCATGACCTTGTCGAGCATGGCTTTCGTCTCCGTCGAGAGGGTCACCTCCGGCAGGTCCTTCCAGTCGCCATCCTTGTCGGCGGAGCGATCAGCGTCGGAAACGCCGCAATAGTCCTTGCGCATCGGCCAGAGCCCGTGCAGCGAGAAATTTTTGGCGTCGTAGCGGTCGCTGGCCTGGCTGGCGCATTCGGCCTTGCGCTGGTTGGTCTGGCAGAAAGCCGGCTGCCAGCTTGCCGCGAGAATGAAGCGGGTGCGCCCACCGCCCTCCTGCGCCAAAGCCGAGCCGGCCATGATCGACAGCAGGAACAATGCGATGACGCGAAAACCGAGATTGCCCATACCCATCCCCACAAAGAACAATTCATGAACATCAAAGCACGCGGCGCATCAGCAGGCAAGCGGCAAAACGAGGCAAGCGAAAATCTCCGGCACAACTCGCCCGGCCTGTTGCATTTGGCCGCTGTTCTGGTCTTCTCCCGCCACGGAGGAAATCATGTTCTCAGATATCAGGCGCCTCGACCATGCGGGCGCTTCACTGGCCTATCACCATCAGCAGGCCGAAGGCGCCGAACGCGGCATCCTCTTGATCAGCCACGGACTGGCCGAGCACGCGAAGCGCTACCACCGCTTTGCGGAAGCGATGGCCGCGCGGGGCTATCATGTCTACGCCCACGATCATCGCGGTCACAGCGAGACCACCGCGCCGGACGCGCCGATCGGTCGCTTCGCAAGGCGTAATGGTGCGAGCCGGGTCATCGACGATGTCAGGGCTATGCGCGACGAAGCGGCGACCGAACACCCGGGTCTGCCTGTCATCCTCTTCGGCCACTCCATGGGCGGGCTGATCGCCCTCAACGCGGCAGTCACCTACCCGCGAAAATTCGACGCCGTCGCCGTCTGGAACTCGAACTTCAATCCGGGCCTCGCCGGCCGCGCCGCGCAGGCGATTCTCTTGCTCGAGCGCGCATTGAAAGGCTCCGACGTCCCGAGCGACCTGCTGCCGAAGCTCACCTTCGGGACATGGGCGAAATCGGTCGCCAACCGCCGCACCGATTTCGACTGGCTGTCGCGCGATCCCGTAGAGGTCGACAAGTATGTGGCCGATCCGCTCTGCGGCTTCGGCGCCTCCGTCTCGCTCTGGCTCGATTTGTTCGAACTCACCTTCCGGGCGCCGCGCAAGGAACATCTCGCGCGCCTGCCGACCGAAACGCCGATCAACCTGGTCGGCGGCGGCCAGGATCCGGCGACGGAGAATGGAAAAGCCATCCTCTGGCTGTCAAACCATTTGAAGACGCATGGTTTTTCCCGTATCAGCACTGAGATATATCAGGACATGCGCCACGAGACCTTGAACGAGATCGGCGCTGATGCGGCCATATCGGCCTTCGCCGATTGGTGCGATCAGGCAACCGCTCGTCCCGTGAGTGGTTGATCCCGCCTCCCATACCCCAAAATCAGAGAATTCCGTCATGAGCAGCAACGCGCCACCCGGCACCAGCAACACCCCATCGGAAGTGATGATGGGGCTGATCCTGATGTTCGTCTCGGTGCTGCTGTCGCCCATCATCGACATTTTCTCCAAGCTTGCCATCACCACGGTCCCGTCCGCCCAGATCACCGCGGCGCGCTTTGGCGTGCAGGCGCTCTGCATGCTGCCCATCGTGCTCTGGCGTGGAAACCTCACTGACATCAGCTGGAAGCAAAGCTTCTTCCACGCCATCCGCGGCGCCATCATCACCGTCTCGATGATCTCCTTCGTCACCACGCTGAAATACATGGCGGTTGCCGATGCCATCGCCATCTTCTTCGTCGAGCCGATCATCCTGACGATCCTGAGCAGCATCTTCCTCAAGGAAAAGATCGGCTGGCGCCGCTATACCGCCTGCGGCGTCGGCTTCTTCGGCGCGATCCTCATCATCCAGCCGAGCTTCCAGGAAGTCGGCTATGTCGCTTTGCTGCCCGTCGTCAGCGCGATCTGCATCGCCATCTCCGCGATGATGAACCGGGCGCTGGCACAGCGCGAGGACCCTTGGGTCATGCAGTTCCACATGGGCCTCTGGGGCCTGCTGATCTGCACCATCCTGCTCTATCTCGGCCAGGGCAGCGGCTCCGACGTGCTCGATCCCGTCATGCCCGACGCCCGCGCCTGGCTCTATCTGCTGGGCGTCGGCGTCTCCGCCGCGATCGCCGGCATCTTCGGCGTCTACGCCTATCGCTCGGCGCCGGCCTCGACGCTCGCCCCGCTGCAATATTTCGAGATCGTCTCGGCCACGGCCTTCGCCTGGCTGGTCTTCGGCGATTTCCCGGATGCGCTGAAATGGCTCGGCATATCTATCATCATGGGCTCCGGCTTCTACATCATCTGGCGCGAGCGCCGCTTTGCTTCGAAGCCCGTATCCGATACATCTGAGGAGACGCGGGCACCCTGATCTGATCGTGGGAGGAACATGACGCAGACCCAGCCAAACAAGCCGCCACTCGCAGGCATTCGTGTCATCGAACTCGCGCGCGTGCTCGCTGGCCCCTGGGCGGGCCAGATGCTGGCCGATCTCGGCGCCGACGTGATCAAGGTGGAAAACCCCGACGGCGGCGACGATACGAGGCACTGGGGACCGCCCTTCGTCGAGGGTGCCGATGGCGAGAACCTCTCGGCCGCCTACTACCACGCCGCCAATCGCGGCAAACGCTCGATAACAGCCGATCTCCGCAGCGAAGAGGGCCAGGCGCTGGTGCGCCGGCTGGTTGCAACATCCGATGTCGTCATCGAGAACTTCAAGCTCGGCGGCCTCGTCAAATACGGGCTCGATTACGAGAGCCTGCGCAAAATCAATCCAAAGCTCGTCTATTGCTCGATCACCGGCTTTGGCCAGACCGGCCCCTATGCAGGCCTCGCCGGCTACGATTACATCGTCCAGGGCATGTCCGGCTTCATGTCGATAACAGGCGAGCCGGACGGACAGCCGATGAAAGCGGGCGTTGCCATCGCCGATATCTTCACCGGGATCTATGCGGTCTCGGCGATCGAGGCAGCCCTCATCCACGCGCTGAAGACCGGCGAAGGCCAGCTGGTCGACATGGCACTGCTCGACGTGCAGTCGGCCGTACTCGCCAACCAGAACATGAACTACCTCATATCCGGCCGCCCGCCGACGCGCCTCGGCAACGCCCACCCTAACATCTCGCCCTATGAGGTCGTCCCCACCGCCGACGGCTACCTTATCCTCGCTATCGGCAATGACGGCCAGTTCCGCCGGCTCTCAGCCATCCTCGGCCTTCCAGGCATTGCCGACGACGAGCGCTTCGCAACCAACAAGGCCCGCGTCGCCAATCGCGACGAGGTCCGGCGGCTGGTCTCGACCGAAACGCTGAAATGGGCGAAGGCCGATCTTCTGAAAGCCTGCGAGGCGAACGCCGTGCCTTCAGGCGCGATCAATACCATCGAAGACATGTTCAACGATCCGCAGATCATCGCGCGCGGCCTGCGCATCGATCTCGAGGACAGCGCCGGCACCGTCATTCCGGGCGTCCGAACACCGGTCGTCCTGTCGCGGACACCACTCAGCTATGAAAGGCCCAGTCCGCGACTGGGAGAGCACCAGGAGGAGGTGCTCGCGGAACTCGCCAAATGGGAGGGGGAGAAATGAAACGGACAGGCGGAGAACTGATCGTCGAGGCATTGAAGGCAAATGGGGTGAAACGCCTCTCCTGCGTTCCCGGCGAGAGTTTCCTCGCCGTGCTCGACGCGCTCCATGACAGCGACATCGAGGTCATCGTCTGCCGCCAGGAGGGCGGTGCTGCGATGATGGCCGATGCCTGGGGCCGCCTCACCGGCGAGCCCGGCATCTGCATGGTCACACGCGGCCCCGGCGCCGCCAATGCCACCGCGGGCCTGCACATATCAAGGCAGGATTCGATCCCGATGATCCTCTTCATCGGCCAGGTCCAGCGCGATGCCCGCGAACGCGAAGCCTTCCAGGAGGTCGAGTTCCGCCGCGCGCTCACCGAATACGCCAAGTGGGTGGGCGAGATCGACGACGCAGCGCGCATCCCCGAATTCGTCACCCCCGCCTTCGCGCTCGCCACCTCGGGCCGCCCCGGCCCCGTCGTCCTGTCACTGCCCGAGGACATGCTGCGCGACATGGTCGAGGCGCCCCGCGCCAGGCGTTATTCGCGCGTCGAAGCCCATCCCGGGCGCAGCCAGGTCGACGATTTCTATCTTCGCCTGCTGAAGGCCGAGCGCCCTATGCTGATCCTCGGCGGCTCGCGCTGGGATGCCGATGCGGTGGCCGATTTCAAGACCTTTGCCGAACGCTTCAGGCTACCGGTCGGTTGCTCCTTCCGCCGCCAGATGCTGTTCGATAACCTGCATCCAAACTATGCCGGTGATGTCGGGATCGGCATCAATCCGGAACTGGCGCGGGAGATCAAGGAAAGCGATCTCCTGATCCTGCTTGGCGGCCGCATGTCGGAAATGCCGTCTTCTGGCTATACGCTGATCGATATCCCCTACCCGCAGCAGCAACTCGTCCATATCCACCCCGATCCGTCCGAACTCGGCCGCCTCTACCGGCCGGACCTTGGGATTGCGGCCAGCCCGCAGGATTTCGTCGCCGCGCTCGCCGATCTCGAGGCCCCCACGGAAGCGCGATGGGCCGACCGCACCGAGCGCATGCACCAATCCTACGTCGCATGGTCGACACCGCCGCAGACAGGACCGGGCGATGTCCACATGGGACCGATCATGGCCTGGCTGGAGGAGAATACGCGGCCGGACACTGTGTTCACCAATGGTGCCGGCAACTATGCGACATGGCAGCACCGCTACCACCGCTTCCGACAGTTCAACACCCAGGCGGCCCCGACCTCGGGCTCGATGGGCTACGGCCTGCCCGCCGCGGTCGCGGCCAAGCAGCTGTTTCCGGACCGCGAAGTGATCTGCTTTGCAGGAGACGGCTGCTTCCTCATGCATGGTCAGGAATTCGCCACCGCCATTCGCTACAAGCTGCCGTTCATTGCGCTTGTGATCAACAATGGGATGTACGGCACGATCCGCATGCATCAGGAGCGTGAATATCCCGGCCGCGTCAGCGGCACCGGCCTCACCAACCCCGATTTCGCAGCCCTCGCCCGTGCCTATGGCGGCCATGGCGAGACGGTGGAAAAGACCGAAGACTTTGTTCCCGCCTTCGAACGCGCCCGCGAAAGCGGCCTGCCCGCGATCATCGACATCAAGCTCGATCCCGAGGCGATCACCCCGACGCGTACGCTTTCGGAAATCGCGCAAACAAAAAGCCGGTGAACAGACGAACTGTCCACCGGCTCTCAAATCGCAATAAGAACGATCTCAGATCGCAGCCGTGACGATGAACTCGACCTTGTACTTCGGTGCGGCCAGCTTGGCTTCGCTGGTGGCGCGAGCCGGCGTGTTGGCCGGATCGACCCAGGCTTCCCATGCCGCGTTCATTTCAGCGAAGTCCGAGATGTCGGAGAGATAGATCAGCGTCTGCAGGATCTTCGACTTGTCGGAGCCGGCAGCGGCGAGCAGGCGATCGACTTCACCGAGCGCGTCCTTGCACTGATCGGTCACGGTTGCGCCTTCGCCAACCTGGCCGGCGAGGTAAACGGTGTTGCCGTGGATGACCGCGCCGCTCATGCGGGCGCCTGCGTCGATACGCTTGATGCTCATGGTGTTCTCCTTGTCATGATATGAAAGAGGCGCCGCACGAGAACGTGGCGCCGGACTGACATTCCGCGCCTTGATCAGGTGCGGATGTGATGGGTCTTCTGGTAGATCGCCGTCGAACGGGCGCCGGAGCGGCAGTAGCCGAGCATCGGGCGCGGGAATTCGTCGAGCGCGTCGACCATGCCGGCGACCGCCTCTTCCGTCACGCCCATCGGGCCGACGGGAACATGGGCGATCTCCAGTCCGAGTTCCTTTGCCCGCGCCGCGATATCGGCGAACGGTGTCTGGTCCATGCTTTCCTGGTCCGGACGATGGCAGACGATGGACTTGAAGCCCATGGCCTTGATCTCGTCGAGCTCATCAACCGTGATCTGGCCGGAAACCGAATATTCATCGTCGATCTGGCGGATGTCCATCGCAAATACTCCTGAAATCGTGGGCTGAATGACTACGCCGCCCGATGAATGCCGTCAACCGCACAACGCCGTTGAATCGGCCTGCCGAATTGGCGTGTCAAACGAAAGCAAAACTCAGCCCGTACTCGCGGCTTTCGCCCGGCTTGAGCATGACGAATTCGCCCGCTTCATCGAGCTGCGCGCGCGGCACCCAGCGATGCGAGACTGGCTCGATGCCGAGCACATCGGCCGGTGCCGTCTGGTTGCGCCAGACCTGAAGATGCGGCAGCGTATCGGCCTTCACGCGCACCCGTAGCGTCTTGCCGCCGATTGAAGCCATCGGCCCAAGCCACACTTCCGCCAGGCCATCGCGCGTCGCCGGCGCTTCCACGCAGAAGATATCGCCGCCATCCTTGCCGAAACGCCAGGGGAAGCCGCCATTATCGAGCATCGCGCCTTCGAGCCGCGTCCCCTCGTCGAACCATTTGCCGCCGATGTTCATATGATACATCAGAAACGTCGGCACGGTCTGGTCGCTGGTGTTGATCACCTTGTCCGTCAGATGCGCCTCGCCGGTCTTGCCATCGATGAACCAGTGGCGTTCGATCCGGGCAGGCAGGCCCTCGACCGTGACGATATCGATATCTGCGCGGCATTCCGCATTGCCGTTTTCGAACTTCGTCCAGAGCACCTCGGCGGCGTGGCCGGCGGCCGAACCATGCAGCGGAAAGACCTTGCCGTCCGACCGGCCGGGGATTGGTTCGCGATGGCGGATATGGTCGGGCCCGCAGGTAAAGAGGAAACCCTGGACCGAATGCGATATGCGCGCGTCGCCGTCATCGGGCACGGCTTGCTTCGGCGCGATATCGATGCCCTCGACCACGCAGCCGCCAATATCCATCAGCGACGTCTCGTCCAGCATCAGCTTCGGCCCCGTCGCGGCGGCGAATTCCATCATGATCTCATCTCCTCCTCTGAACTACCGTAGGGTTAGGTGTCGCGCCGCCATTCGTCAATCTGGGGTGTCACCGCCGCCAACGGGATTTTGATTGGAACCAGCTGGCCCTCTCAAATGTTTATGAGTAAAGGGAAATTCATTGGTTTTTTCATCTTTTGTTCAGCACGATTTCATAAATTCCACACTAGCGTCAAAATTCGCGGGTGTGTGTCGCCAAGTCACTGAAGGATACGAAGACGTGAATCGCTTTCTGAAATCGGCCTCTCTCAAGTCGGCACTCTGTGGGACCGTTATCGTGCTGGCCATGTCGGCAGCGGTTCAGGACGCGTCCGCGCAACAATATCGGCGCCAGGGCAGCGTCGTCTTTGTCACGCCGAACGGCGAAATACTCGACTACATGCCTGAGGGCAGCGGCTACACGCGCGATCGCAGCGGCAACCGCGTGCTGGTCGATGGCTACGGCAACATCATCGCCACCGAAGCGCGTTCGCGCGGCTACTATCCCCCGCCGCCTTCGCGCCAGGTCTACGGCCGCGATGTCTACAACAACGACCCCTACTACAGCGAAGACCAGTATGGCGACACGCGCTATTCCGAGCGTGGCGCGGTCACCGGCGCAATCCCGCGCGAGGCATCCATCGATCGCCAGCCGCTGGATCAGCCCTACCCGCAAAACGACGGCGACTACGCATCGATCGATCCTGATCAGCAGCAGCCCCAGGTCACGCAGCCGACGCGTCCGGCCGATCCGGTCATCACGCTGAAGAACAAATCGAAATCCGAGATCGTCGCTCTGCAGGTCTTCCTCGATCGCGCGGGCGTTTCACCGGGTGCGATCGACGGCCACATGGGCGCCAACGTCACCAAGGCCGTCTATGCCTACAATCAGATGACCGGCGAGACGCTCGATCCGAACAATACGGACGCGATCCTCGAGCAGCTTCGCATGTCCGGCGGACTGCCTGTCGTCAGCTACACCATCACGCCCGCCGATGCGGCCGGCCCCTATGTCGCTGAAATCCCCGAGGACTATGCTCACAAGTCGCAGATGACCTCGCTTGCCTTCACGTCCGTAACAGAAGCTCTGGCCGAACGCTTCCACATGGACGAAGGCTTTCTGAAGGAACTGAACGCCGGCGCCGACTTCACCGTGCCCGGCACCATCATCAAGGTGGTCAACCCCGGCGAGATCAAGACCGGCAGCGTAGCGCGCATCATTGCCGACAAGGGCAAGAAGCAGGTCTTTGCCTATGATGCATCCGGCAACCTGATCTCCGCCTACCCGGCTTCCATCGGCTCCACCGATACGCCCTCTCCTTCGGGCACCGTGACGGTCGAGCGCGTCGCCTTCAATCCCGGCTACACCTATAATCCGAAGATCAATTTCCAGCAGGGTGCCAACGACAAGATCCTCAACATCCCGCCGGGCCCGAACGGCCCTGTCGGCACCGTATGGATGGCGCTGTCGAAGCCGACTTACGGCATTCACGGCACGCCGGAACCGTCGAAGATCGGCCGCACCCAGAGCCACGGTTGTATCCGCCTGACCAACTGGGATGCCACCGAGCTGGCCAAGATGGTCAAGCCCGGTGTTACCGTCGAGTTCGTCGACTGATAAGGCGCTTTTGCCAGATCGCTAGTTCTTGCGGCGCGTCGGCTCGCTGAAATAGACGAGCCGCAACAATTCCGACTGCGAATTGACCCCCGTCTTCGCAAACACCGACTTCAACTGGCTGCGGATCGTCTCGCGCGACCGGTTGCTCTCGATGGCAATATCGGTGATCGACGATCCGTGCAGCAGCCCCTGCATGATCTTGATCTCCGCCCTGGTCAGCCCGAACTTGCCTCCAAGCCCCGGGACATCCATCGCCACAGGCTTGGCGGATGGCTCGATGATGATCGCGATGCTCGGCGCATCGAAAAATTGAATGCGGGCACTCTTCTGCAAACGGACGAGGGTAAGCTTGACGCCGTTCACATCAAGCACCTGCTGCCGCTCGCCGTCACGCCATTGCGACAGCAATCGACCGAGGCACGCATTTGCATCGGCATCGGCAAGCCAGACCTTTCCCTGCAGGTCCAGCCGAACGGACCGCCCCTCGGTCAATACCTGCTCACCGACCGCGCTGGCCGACAGCAGCTTGCCACCGTCTCCAACCAATAGCACGCCGACGCCGATCGCGTCGAACAGCCGGCCACCGAGCTCATCCGCGCTCTTTTCGCCCTTGCCAGCCTCGAAATAGCGCACCGCCCGGTGCAGATGCGGCGCAAGCCGAGTGAACGTATCGGCGTAAACCTTGTTGTCTTCAGGCCCGCCGTTTGCAATCGAACTCGAGATGTTGAACATCCGGCCGTCTCGCTTGACCAGCGCCATGCCGATGGCGGTCTCGCCGCATTGCTTCCAGAAGTCGTTGTAGAACTCTGTCTTCACGAACTGCTCACGCGGCAGCAGTTCCTCGGACAGAAAGCCGCGCCACATCGGCATCACGCTCATGGCCGGCGCCCAGGGGTTCACGGCCGCGAAGTGATCGGCGTAGCTCTCGACCCATTCCTCGCTGAAACCCTTGTCGATATGCGAAGCGCCCTCCGCCCGCGTCGGGTCGTGGTAGAACAGCGTGGTCTTGCCGCCGGGAACGATCTCGTTCCACCGGCCAAGAAACATGTCCCAGGTGGCCTCGCCGAAAATTACACCGTAGATGGTGTCGACCAGACTGTCATAGGTATCTTCAGCGACGATCATTGTTCCCCCGGCAAGCGCCCGCACCGCAGGCGAGGATACCAGTGTAAAGCTTCCGGAAACAACGAAAATTACCCTTTTCGGGTGATACCCACCCGAGTGGAAAACGGGCAGTGATGCAGAGATACACGGTCGCGTCGAAACGGGGAGACCGGCCGTGCATCAATGAAAATGCGCCCCAGCGGACCGGGGCGCATTTTCAGTCACAAACAAATGGTCAGGCGGCCGATCGGATCAGCGGACCCGTCATGCGCGCCGCGGCCGGCAATCTCACCGGCAGCTTGCGCATGATCTCCTCGGCGAAACAGAGCGCGTTTTCGCGTGCCTTGTCGAGGTTGCTGGCGCGGGCCGGATCAAGCGTATGCAGCGTGCCGCCGCAATCGAAGATATCGCGGAAGGCCGACCGCTCGATGATCGCGGTGTCGAGCACCGGCACCTGCCGTTGGTTGAGCAGTGTCTTCACGATCGCGAGCGCCCGTGTCGTCACCATCGAGTTGACGCGCGTGAGCACCACGGAGTGACCGATCCGGATACCCGCCTTCTCGTCGAGATACTGCAGCAGTTCCAGAACCTGCGCGCCACCCCGCGCGTCCATCGCACAGCCCTGGATCGGGATCAGAACGTGATCGGAGAGACCGATCGCCGTTGCCAGCATCGGATTGCGGGCGCCCGGCAGATCGATGATGAAATAGTCGGTGTTGTGCTTGTTCTCGGAGATATGCAGCGGCAGCGATGCCGAAGTCACGAAGTCGATCACCGAGATATTTGCCACATGTCCCGAAATCTCGTGCCAGCGGGAAATCCAGTGCTGAGGATCGGCATCGAGAATGGTGACCCGGTAGCCCTTGCGGGCAAGCTCGGTGGCCAGCAACAGAACAGCGGTCGTCTTCCCGGCTCCGCCCTTGGTGTTTGCAAATGTGATGACTGCCATGTTCGTTCCTCGGGGGAAATGTCGCGAGCCGGGATCGCTCTGTTGCGCACATCGGGATGCATCGTGCGGTTACTGCATCCTTTCCAAACATGGTTAACAATCCCTAAACAAGCCATCCGAAATCCCGGTCGGAATTTCTTGCAGCAGTGGCGACCACTTCACCTGAACGCCCTGCCCCGCCACGAAAAAGGCCCGGAAAGCAGCGTGCTCTCCGGGCTAAATCTCAGGTCCGCATTTTGTATCAGAAGCAGTCCTTGAACAGCGCCTTGGTGTTCTCAAGCGTCATTGCGACAGGATTGCCGCCGGCGCTCGGATCCTCGATCGCCATGGCCGAGAGTTCATCGATTCGATCCGGCTTGATTCCCATCGCCGAAAGGCTCTCGGGCACACCGAGTTCGGAGCGCAGCTTCAGCACGTAATCATAGAATCCGTCGAAGCCGCCGGCGATGCCGAGATAGGCAGCCGCGCGCGCGATCTTGTCTTCGATGACAGCGCGGTTGAAGCGCAGCACCGCAGGCATGACAACGGCGTTCGTCATGCCGTGGTGGGTGTTGTAGACCGCACCGATCGGATGCGACAGCGCATGGATCGCGCCGAGCCCTTTCTGGAACGCGACGGCGCCCATGGCCGCGGCCGACATCATGTTGGCGCGGGCTTCGAGATCCGTGCCCTCCTTGTAGGCGCGCGGCAGGAACGCCTTGACGAGCCGCATGCCCTCAAGCGCGATGCCCGCAGACATCGGGTGATAGAACGGCGAGGAATAGGCTTCCAGGCAATGCGCGAAGGCATCCATGCCGGTGCCGGCGGTGATCACCTTCGGCATACCGACCGTCAGCTCCGGATCGGCGATGACGACGCCGGGGAGGAACTTCGGATGGAAGATGATCTTCTTCACATGCGTCTGCGAATTGGTGATGACCGAGGCGCGGCCGACCTCGGAACCAGTTCCCGCCGTCGTCGGCACCGCGACGATCGGCGCGATCCCCTCGACGCTGGCGCGCGTCCACCAGTCGCCGATATCCTCGAAGTCCCAGACCGGTCGCGTCTGCCCGACCATGAAGGCGACGCACTTGCCGAGATCGAGGCCCGAGCCGCCGCCGAAGGCGACGACGCCGTCATGCCCGCCATCCTTGAAGGCCTTTACGCCGGCCTCGAGGTTCTTCTCGTTCGGATTGGGATCGACATCGGCGAAGATCGCGCGACCGAGGCCGGCCTCTTCGAGAATGTCGAGCGCCGTCGTGGTGATCGCCATCGACGCCAGGCCGCGGTCGGTGACCAGCAGTGGCTTTTTCATGCCGAGGCTCTTGGCCGCGTCCGCCAGCTCCTTGATTCGGCCGCGGCCGAGCTTGAAGGATGTCGGGTAGCTCCAGTTGGCTGTGATATGCGCGCTCATGCTGTGACTTTCTTCAGATGGTAGGATTTCGGACGCGTCAGGTTCTGGAAACCGATGATCGACAGCGAGCCGCCACGGCCGGTTTCCTTGACGCCGGTCCAGCACAGCGCCGGATCGAGATAGTCGGCGCGGTTCATGAACACGGTGCCGGTCTCGATCTCGCGCCCGAGCCGCCCTGCCCGCTCGGCATCTTTTGTCCAGAGCGAGGCAGTCAGCCCATACTGGCTGTCGTTCATCAATGCCAACGCCTCGTCGTCGCTCTTCACCTTCATGATGCCGACGGCAGGCCCAAAAGTCTCCTCGCGCATGAACGCCATGGAGTGATCGACATCGACGAGGATCTGCGGTGCCAGATAGGCGCCACCATCATCGGCGGGAAACAGCTTCGGATCGACCAGCGCCTTCGCCCCCTTGGAAACAGCATCGGCGATCTGTTCGCGCACCACCTTGGCGAAGCGCTTGTTGGCCATCGGCCCGAGCGACGTCTCGGGATCAAGCGGATTGCCGAGCTTGTAGTTCGACACCCAGGCGACCGACTTCTCGACGAAGCTGTCATAGAGCGATTCATGCACATAGATGCGCTCGATGCCGCAGCAGCACTGACCGGAATTGTAGGTCGCGCCGTCCATCAGCGTATCGACCGCCGCATCGAGATCGGCGTCTTCCATCACATAACCAGGGTCCTTGCCACCAAGCTCAAGCCCGAGACCGGTAAACGTACCCGCCGCCGCCCGCTCCATCGAGCGCCCGCCTTCGACCGAGCCGGTGAAGTTGACGAAATTGAAGCTGCCTGCAGCGATCAGCGCCGACGTCGTCTCGTGATCGAGGAAGACATTCTGGAACACATCTTCAGGCACGCCCGCCTCGACGAAAGCCTGCACCAGCCGCTCGCCGACAACAAGCGTCTGCGACGCGTGCTTGAGCACGACGGTATTGCCCGCCATCAGCGCCGGAGCGATCGTGTTGATCGCCGTCATGTAGGGATAGTTCCACGGCGCCACGACGAACACAACGCCATGCGCCTCGCGCTCGATGCGCCGCTCGAAGCTGGCGCTGGCTTCGACCACCAGCGGCGCCAGCGCCTCGGCGGCGATCGATGCGACATAGTTGGACCGCTCGTTGAAGCCCTTGTACTCGCCGCCATAGCGGATCGGCCGGCCCATCTGCCAGGCTAGCTCCGGCACCACGACATCGGACATCTCGTTCAGCCGCGCCACGCCCTTCAGCACCAGCTGAACGCGATCCTCGAGCGGACGCTTCGCCCACACCTTCTGCGCTTTGCGCGCCCGCGCGACGACCTCTTTCGCCGCCTCGAGCGGCAGCGCCGGCCGCTCGGCGTAAACCGATCCGTCCACGGGTGATATGCATTGGATGACAGTCATTTCGAAACTCCAGTCATGAAAAGGCAATTCAACAGGCAAGCGTGCGGACATAGCCCGCAACACCGTAATTCAGAATCGCACGGTCACGTGTGATAATGGTCAGGTCGTTCTGCCGTGCGGTCGCGATCAGGATGCGGTCAATCGGGTCTTTGTGCAGAGGCTGCGGCAATGAGCAGGACGACATGAAGATCCTGGCGGTTACCGGCTGCTCTTCGATCTGGGCCTCAAGCCTGAAGTCGCTATACCATTGCTCCGCAGTCTTGGTCTCTCGAATGCGCCCGCGTGCCAGCAGCATCGCCATCTCCCAGGCCGTTATCGCCGAGACGAACACCGGTTGCCCGGCTGCCTTTGCATCCGCGAGCGCGGCGACGGCTTTCTCTGCCAATGGCTCCCTGGTGGTCATCCAGATCGCCGTGCAGGTATCAAGCAGATAGCCACTATTCATTGTAGAGCTTCTCGCCCCATTCCTCGTCCCAATCCATCGGCGCCGTCAGATCCACCCCCGGCATGATCGTCAGCGTCCCCTTCATCGCGCCCCATGCCGGGTGCACTTCCAGCAGCGTCCCGTCGTCCAGCTCCATCCAGCGCTTGCCATCCTTGTAGATGACATCGGCTTCCGTAAACATCTTGACCGGCGGCCGCTCGGGCTCGGATTGGCCGGCGCCGGCATCCTCATAGCCCGCCTGCTTCTTCTCCGAGAAGCCGAACACACCGCCGCGGCGATGCGCCGCCACCTCCTCCAGGTTGATGCCGAGATACTCCGAAACCTGATCCTGCTCGTCCGCGCTCATCTTCCGCTCGCCGCTCAACATGCGCGACACCGCACTCGGATCAAGCCTCATGAACCGGGCCATATCGCGAAGCGAGGAGCCGCGCTCGGCAAGCTTTTCGTAGAACCATGCGCTGTCGATCACGCTCATGTCGATCTCCTCGGAAAACGCCCGCGCACATTAACACAATGCGACCAACGCAACAATCAGAGCGAGTGTTGCGATTATCTCATGCTCGCTCGAAGCCGCGTGTCACCTCCCAGTCGGTGATGCGACGGTCGTATTCCTCCTGCTCCCATTCCGCCGCGCGCGTATAGTGATCGATCACGTCGTCGCCGAACGCGCTGCGCAGCATCTTTGACTTGGTCATCGTCGCCGTGGCGGCCCTCAGCGTCCGAGGGATTTCGCGAACCTTGCGGGCGCCATAGGCATCGCCGACGAAGGGCTCCTCGAGCTTCATCTTGTTCTCGATCCCATCGATCCCTGCCGCCAGCAAGGCCGCAAAAGCGAGATACGGATTGAGATCGGAGCCGCCCACGCGGCATTCGATGCGGATCGCCTTGGTGCCGTCGCCGCACAGGCGATAGCCCGCCGTGCGGTTGTCCTTGCTCCATATCGCCTTGGTCGGCGCGAATGTGCCGGCCATGAAGCGCTTGTAGGAATTGATGTAGGGCGCCAGGAAGTAGGTTATCTCGCTGGCATGCGACAGCAGCCCGGCGACGTAGCTCTCCATCAGCTCCGACATGCCGTAGCGGCCCTTGTCGTCGGCAAACAACGGCGTCTTGCCGTCGGCACTCCACAACGACTGATGGATATGCGAGGAGCTGCCGGCAGCGTTGTAGTGCCACTTCGCGAGGAAGGTGATCGCCTTTCCCTTGGCCCAGGCGATTTCCTTGCAGCCGTTCTTGATGATCGAGTGCCGGTCAGCCATCGTCAAAGCATCGGCGTAGCGGACATTGATCTCCTCTTGCCCGGCAGACGCCTCGCCCTTGGAGTTCTCGACCGGGATCCCTGCGCCCTGTAGCCCCGTCCTGATCGCCCGCATCACCTCTTCTTCCTTGGTGGTCTGGAAGATGTGGTAATCCTCATTATAGGCGCTGGCGAGCTTGAGGTTGCGATAGCCGGAGGCCTGCGCTGATTCGTAGGTCTGGTCGAACAAGAAGAATTCGAGCTCCGAAGCCATGAAGGCCTTCATGCCCATGTCCTCCAGCCGCTTCACCTGCTTCTTCAGGATAGCGCGCGGCGAATGCGGCACTTCTTCATGCGTATGGTGGTCGAGCAGGTCGCAGAGAACAAGCGCCGTGCCTTCCAGCCAGGGAATGCGCCTGAGCGTCGAGAGATCCGGCTTCATCGTATAGTCGCCGTAGCCCTTTTCCCAACTCGTCGCCTTGTAGCCGGAGACAGTCTCCATCTCCATGTCCGTGGCGACCAGATAGTTGCAGCTGTGCGTTTCCTTCCAGGCGCTTTCGAGGAAGAACTCGGCCTGGAAACGCTTGCCCATCAGGCGGCCCTGCATGTCGACTTGGCAGGCCAACACCGTGTCGATGCGCCCGTCGGCAACGTCCTGCTTCAAATCGTCGAGAGTATAGATGCTCATATGGACCTCCCCATAAATTCAAGAATGAAATCCAGCCAACGAAACCGCATGCCTCCGTGCGACGACGGACGCGCCGATTGCGCCTGATGCATTTTCGTTGAGCCGGAAGACGGGGCCGCGGATGCGGCCCCGCTGGTCATGGATGGCGATATCAGTGCTCGCCGACAGCCTTTTCGGCAGCCGCGATCTCGGCCTGACGGCGTGCGACTTCTTCTCCGATCGGCGGGCCCTTGAAGCGGCGGCTTTCGAAGCCGAACCACACGATCGCCGTCAGCACCAGGAAGCCGACGGTGACGTAGAGCGCCGGGCCGTTCGGCGGCTGGACGCCGAGCACGAAGATCAGGATCATAGCCAGGATCGTCAGCACGGAGAACAGCTTGTACATGCCTTCGCCGATGTTCCACGGACCCATCTTGTCCCACTTCGACGTACCCCAGGCGAAGAGGCCGAGCGTGATCGGGATCGCGAAGGAGAAGAACAGGAAGATGACCGTGCACGACACGACGATCGTGTAGACAGGCGTGTCGCCGATCGAAACGAGCGAAGAGCCCCAGACGAACAGCACCGACAGGATCGATCCCGTCCAGATTGCCGAAACCGGCGTGCGGTACTTCGGGCTGACCTTGGCGAGCGCCTTGGAGGCCGGCAGGCCGCCGTCACGCGAGAAGGCGAAGATCATGCGCGACACCGACGTCACGGTCGCCAGACCGCATAGCCACTGGCAAACGAGGATCGCCAGATAGAGGATATCCTTGATGGCGGCAGGCATCTGCGTGTCCATCGCCCAGAAGAACACGTTCCAGCCCTGCTTGGCCGCGTCGTCCATGTTCGGCAGCATCAGCACGAACGAGCAAAGCATGATGTAGCCGAACAGCGCCGACCACAGAACCGACGAAACCATGCCGCGCGGAACGGAATGGGCGGCCTTGACCGTTTCTTCCGACGTATGCGCCGAGGCGTCGTAGCCGGTGATCGTATAGATCGGCAGCAGAAGGCCGAGCAAGAACACCCAGGTACCCGAGGTTGCCGGCCAGACATTGCCACCGGCTTCGCCGGAGTAGTTGGCGAAGGTGAACAGACGGCCGAACTCGTAGGACGGCGCAAACGCCAGGCAAGCCGCCGACAGCGCGATGGCCGATGCGAAGATCAGATAGCCCGAGAAGTCCGTCAGCTTCGCCGTCAACCCGATGCCCATGTGGTTCACAAGCGCCTGCGCGCCGGTGATGATGACGAGGAACAGGATGCGCACGGTGGTTGTATCAGCCAGTCCGAAATAGCTGGTCCCGAACGCGCCCATGAAGAAATAGTAGGTTCCGACGTTGATGGCGCCGAGAACCGTGACGAGGCCAAGCAGATTGAACCATGCCGTCAGCCAGCCGGTGAAGCGGTTGCCGAGGATCGAGCCCCAGTGATAGAGCCCGCCAGCCGTTGGATAGGCCGAGCTGATCTGCGCCATGGCGACGGCAAAGACGAGCGAAACGAAGCAGCCGATCGGCCAGCCGATGCCGATCGCAGCACCACCGGCACCGGCCGTTGCCTGCGCCAGCGAATTGATACCACCGGAAAGAATGCAAATAATCGAGAATGAAACGGCAAAATTCGAAAACGAGCTCATGCGCCGTTCGAGTTCCTGGGCATAGCCCATGGAATGCAGGATGCTGACATCCTGCTTCTTGTCGAGTTCCGAATAATCGGACATGACGTCCCCCTGTTTAGCCATCAGCCGCGGAATTGCAGCTGATTATCCAGTGCCAAAGTGCCCGCGACGTTTTCGTCGTCGGGCGGATCGCAGTTAGACTGCTCCCTGGGGTCTTATCTTTCGTTGTCAGGCGTCCAGGCTCTGCTGGAGCAGCCTTGTCAGATAGTCGGCCATGACCCCTTGGCCGGCTTGATCTGCGATGAGGTCGTTGCGGACCTCGATCATCACGTTGCGCAATCCGTTCGACAGCCCGTGCAGGATGAGCGTATGCGTCACGCCGTCCGAGGGGCCGTAAGGCTCGTTGCGCTCAACTCTATAGTGCGTCGTCTTACCCGCGGCGGCAAGCATCGCGTCCGCCAGCCGGGTATCGTCATCATGCAGGACACCGACCTCAACGGCGCGCGTCCTTCCGTGGAAGACCGGCGTAAAGCTGTGGACGGTGACGATAACGGTTTCCTGCCCCCGCGCCTTGCGATCACGAATGAGTGCGCGAATGGCATCATGAAACGGGATGTAAATGGCCTCCGTGCGGGCGATTTTCTCCTCCGCGCCGAGCCCTGCATTTCCCGGAATATCGTAGACCTCGCTTTTCTCAGGCATGGCGCCGGCCGATTCCGGCGGCCTGTTGCAGTCGTAGATCAGGCGTGAAAACCGCTGGTGAACCAACGTGGCATCGAGAGCCTCGGACATACCCTTGGCGACAGCAAGAGCGCCGGGATCCCAGGCAATGTGACTGTTGAGCGCCTGCTCGGAAAGACCAAGCGTTCCGAACCTGGCAGGCAGAACCCGCGATGCATGTTCGCAGATGATAAGCACCGGGCTGGTGCCGCCAGGCCTTTCGACCGCGACGCACTCCCCTTCCCCTTTGCCGAGCACTTCCAACCGAGCAAGCACCACAGTCGCTCCACCCACAACTGTTAATAAAATACTTATCAGAAAAGAATTCTTCAGCTTCCGCTCACTGTCAAGCGCACACTGAAAAAATCTTTTCATGACAACAGTTGACATGGATTGTGACAGCGTTGTTAACTTTGAGTGGGAAAGTGGCACAAGACCAATCCCGGGGAGCAAGATCGCGTGACCGTTGCGTCGAAGACAGTGTCGGACGTAATCCACTCGCATTTCGGTACGCTGACGCGAGCCGAGAAGCAGTTGGCTGAAAGTCTGCTGGATAACTACCCTGTCTCCGGACTGGGGAGCATCACGACGATTGCCGAAAACGCCGGCGTCTCGACGCCAACAGTCGTCCGCATGGTCCAGAAGCTCGGCTTCAAGGGCTATCCGGATTTTCAGGCGCACCTGCATCAGGAGGTCGAAGCGACGATCTCCAACCCGATCGCCAAGCACGACCGCTGGGCCTCCAACGCGCCGGGCACCCACATTCTCAACCGTTTCGCCGACGCGATCATCGACAATCTGCGCCAGACATTGACCGGTGTCGACACTGCGACATTCGACAGCGTCGCCGCTCTTCTCTCCGATCGCAAGCGCAACCTCTATTTCGTCGGCGGCCGCATCACCGGGGCGCTCGCCGAGTATTTCTTCACCCATATGCAGGTGATCCGCCCCAGCACGGCGCTGCTATCGGCCAATTCCAGCAGCTGGCCGCAATACGTGCTCAACATGAGCCCGGGCGACCTGCTGATCATCTTCGACATCAGACGCTACGAGCAGGAGCTCGTCAGCCTCGCCAGTGCCGCGAAAAACAGCGGCGCCGAGGTCATTCTCTTCACGGACCAATGGGCCTCGCCGGCCGCGAAACTCGCCAAGCATACGTTTCGCGTGCGCATCGAGGCGCCATCGGCCTGGGACAGTTCCGTCGTCACCCTTTTCATCGTCGAGGCGCTGATCGAGGCGGTGCAGAACTCGACATGGGACGAGACGAAGGAGCGCATGAAAACACTGGAAGGCCTGTTCGAACAGACCCGGCTCTTCCGCAAACTTGGTTAGGAGGGACAATTACGACAGCAGAGATGAAACGGGCAGGAAGCAAGGACATGTCGCAATCGAAACATTCTCGCCAAACGCCCGCGATACAAAGAAAAAATAGCGTCATCCAACTGTCACACAAGCTTCACGTAACGTCAGTAACAGCATCGTCGGACACTGAAACCCGAAGGAGAACAACAGTGATCTCTAATCTTTCTCGACTGCTCTCGCTCTCTACAGCAATTGTTGTGGCTTCAACCGCAATTGCTGCCGCAGAGCCAAGCGCTGAACTCATCGCCGCCGCCAAGAAGGAAGGCACGCTGACCACGATCGCCCTTCCGCACGACTGGTGCGGCTACGGCGACGTCATTGCCGGCTTCAAGGCGAAGTACGGTCTGGAAGTGAACGAATTGAACCCGGACGCCGGTTCGGGCGACGAAATCGAAGCCATCAAGGCCAACAAGGGCAACACCGGCCCGCAGGCTCCTGATGTCATCGACGTCGGTCTCTCCTTCGGCCCGACCGCCAAGGCCGATGGCCTGATCCAGCCTTACAAAGTTTCGACCTGGGATTCGATCCCTGATAGCGCCAAGGATGCCGACGGCTTCTGGTACGGCGATTACTACGGCGTTCTCTCCTTCGTCGTGAACACCGACATCGTCAAGGAAGTGCCGAAGGACTGGGCCGACCTGAAGAAGTCGGACTACGCCAACTCTGTCGCTCTCGCCGGTGACCCGCGCGCGTCCAACCAGGCCGTACAGGCTGTCTACGCCGCCGGCATCGCTGCTGGCGAAAAGGATGCGACCAAGGCTGGTGAAGCCGGTCTCGCCTTCTTCGGCGAACTCAACAAGGCAGGCAACCTCGTTCCGGTTATCGGCAAGTCCGCTTCGCTGGCACAGGGCTCCACCCCGATCGTCATCGCCTGGGACTACAACGGCCTCTCCTGGCGCGATACGCTCAAGGGCAACCCGCCGGTTGAAGTCGTGGTTCCGGCTTCGGGCGTCAACGCCGGTGTTTACGTCCAGGCGATCTCCGCCTTCGCGCCGCACCCGAACGCTGCCAAGCTCTGGATGGAATACCTCTATTCGGACGAAGGTCAGCTTGGCTGGCTGAAGGGCTATTGCCACCCGATCCGCTTCAACGATCTGGCCAAGAACAAGAAGATCCCGCAGGAACTTCTCGACAAGCTGCCGCCGGCAGCCGCCTATGAAAAGGCCGTCTTCCCGACGCTCGAAGAGCAGGCCGCTGGCAAGACCGCCATCACCGGCAAGTGGGACAGCGTCGTCGGCGCCAACGTCCAGTAAAGCACTATGAAACCGGCCTCCCCGTCTCACGGCGGGGAGGCTTTTGCCCCTCCGACGCCGCAAGAAGAGCTTTTTTCAATGAGCACTGTTTCGACGACGCCCGTGGTGAGCACGGCCCGGCTGATCACCAAGGACCGCGTGATCGACTGGCTGGGCATTACACCCTTCATTATTTTCGCATTGCTTTTTCTGATTATTCCCACGCTCTACCTTGTGGTTGGCGCCTTTTTGACGCCCGAGGGCAACTTCACGCTGAAGAACATCGGTGATCTCTTCACGCCGACTATTCTCAGCGCCTACTGGATCAGTATCCGCGTCTCGGTCGCATCGGCACTCGGCGGCGCGCTGATCGGCTTCTTCCTCGCCTGGGCGGTCGTGCTCGGCGGCCTGCCCACCTCGGTACGCTCCACGCTGCTGACCTTCTCCGGCGTCGCCTCGAACTTCGCCGGCATTCCGCTGGCTTTTTCGTTCCTGGCAACCCTAGGCCGCACCGGCCTCGTCACGGTGTTCCTGAGGGACTGGTTCGGCTTCAACCTCTACGGCACCGGCTTCAACCTTCTGTCCTTCTTCGGCCTGACCATCACCTACATGTATTTCCAGATCCCGCTGATGGTGCTGATCCTGACGCCGGCGCTCGATGGCATGAAGAAGGAATGGCGTGAAGCGGCAGAAATCCTCGGCGCCAGCAACGTTCAGTATTGGACCAAGGTCGCCCTGCCGATCCTATGGCCGAGCCTTCTCGGCACCACGCTGCTGCTGTTTGCCAACGCCTTCGGCGCGATTGCAACCGCCTATGCGCTGACCGGCTCTTCGCTCAACATCGTCCCCATCCTGCTCTACGCGCAGATCCGCGGCGACGTGCTGCACAATGCCAACCTCGGCTACGCCATCGCGCTCGGCATGATCGTCATCACCGGCGTATCGAATATCCTCTATCTCATGCTGCGCATGCGCGCTGAACGGTGGCAGAAATGAAGGCTCAAAAGCTCGGCGCCTGGATCGCCATCGCCATCGGCGCGACCTACTTCATCGTACCTCTGCTCGGAACCATCGAATTCTCGCTGCGCATGCGCCGCGACGCCTACAGTTTCGACGCCTACCTCTCAGTGTTCTCCGACGAGCGCTTCCGCGCAACCTTCGGCTATTCGATGATGATGGCGCTTTTGACCATCGTCTTCGGCATGCTCCTGATTGTACCGACGGCCTATTGGGTGCGCCTGCGCATGCCGCAGATGCGCCAGGTGGTGGAATTCATCACGCTGTTGCCGCTGGTCATCCCGGCCATCGTTATCGTCTTCGGCTATTTGAGGATGTACAACTCCTCATCCTTCCTGCCGATGACCGGCTCGACGACAGGCACCAACATCCTGCTGGTCTTCTCCTACATCACCCTGTCGCTGCCCTACATGTATCGCTCCGTCGACACAGCCATGCGCGCCATCGATGTGCGAACCCTGACGGAAGCCGCCCAGAGCCTTGGGGCCAGCTGGTGGACGATCATGTTCAAGTGCATCTTCCCGAACGTGATGAGCGGCATCCTCTCCGGCGCCTTCATCACGCTGGCGATCGTCATGGGCGAGTTCACCTTCGCGGCCCTTCTCAGCCGCCCGGCCTTCGGCCCCTACCTGCAGCTCGTCGGCGCCAACCGGGCCTACGAGCCCTCGGCGCTCGCCGTCATCGCCTTCTCCATCACCTGGCTCAGCATGGGCCTGCTCAATCTCGTCTCGCGCATCGGCAGATCCCGTCCGGCCAAGGCTTAAGGTATTTCGATATGTCCTTTCTCACGCTGTCCAACATTCAGAAATCCTTCGGCCCCGTTCAGGTCGTCAAGAACTTCAACATGAACATCGAGAAGGGCGAGTTCGTCTCGTTCCTCGGACCGTCGGGCTGTGGCAAGACCACCGTCCTGCGCATGATCGCCGGCTTCGAAAACCCGACCGGCGGCACGCTGACCATCGCCGGCAAGGATATCGCGCCGCTGAAGCCCAACCAGCGCAACATCGGCATGGTCTTCCAGGCCTACGCGCTCTTCCCGAACATGACGGTGCATGACAACGTCGCCTTCGGCCTGAAGATCGCCGGCAAGCCGAAGGCCGAGATCGACGCCCGCGTCAAGGAGATGCTGGCGCTGATCCATCTCGGCCACCTCGCCGACCGCTACCCCTACCAGATGTCGGGCGGCCAGCAGCAGCGCGTCGCTCTCGCCCGCGCCCTTGCCGCCAAGCCGCAGGTGCTGTTGCTCGACGAGCCTCTGTCGGCGCTCGACGCCAAGATCCGCGTGTCGCTGCGCGAGGAAATCCGGCAGATCCAGCAGTCGCTCGGGATCACCACCATCTTCGTCACCCACGACCAGGAAGAGGCGCTGTCGATCTCCGACCGCATCGTCGTCATGAACGGCGGCCGGGCCGACCAGATCGGCACCCCCTTCGAGATCTACAACACGCCGGCCACCCGCTTCGTCGCCTCCTTCGTCGGCACGCTGAACATCATCGAGGCCAAGGTCGTAGACCCCTCGGTCAACCGCATCCAGATCGGCGATCAGGGCGTGACGCTGCGCGAGAACATCGCCACCTTCAAGGCCGGCGACACCGTCTCGCTGGCGCTGCGCCCGGAAGCCGGCTCGCTCGCCGAGAGCACGCCGAGCGACACCAAGCTGACCGGCGAAGTCGTCTCCGCCCACTTCCTGGGCTCCGTCATCCGCACCCGCATGAACGTCGGCGGCAGCGTCATCTCCTTCGACATGTTCAACAGCCCCGGCGTCAAGCCGCCGGCAACGGGCGAAACGGTGACGCTGCGCTTCATGGCGGCGGATCTGCTGGTGATCCGGGATTGATATTTCCCGGCCATTGAGGGGCAAGCTGGCGTCGCCATCCCTCGTTCTCCCTCATCCCGGCCTTGAGCCGGGATCCAGCCGCGTCGCGTCTGCGGCGCGAAAAGACTCTTTCCAACCCAAGGACTTGGGTTGGCTGGATCTCTGTGACAAGCACAGAGATGAGGGTGGATGACGTTGACGCCTGCACTAACCACGACGCTTGGCCGCAATGACACACCAATGGGCCCATCACCGGCCAACGCGGTACAACCACCAAAAATCACTTGAAATCCCCACCCCATTGCGCGACGACGGCACAACCGCAGCCATCTCGCAAGAAGCCAGCTTATGTCCCCGACCACGACACCCTCGGCGGCCCCTCGCCGCCTCACCGCCCAGGATTTCAAGACGCTCGGCCTGTCCGCCCTCGGCGGCGCGCTGGAGTTCTACGACTTCATCATCTTCGTCTTCTTCGCGAGCGTCATCGGCCATCTGTTCTTCCCGCCCGACATGCCCGACTGGCTGGTGACGATCCAGACCTTCGGCATCTTCGCCGCCGGCTATCTGGTGCGCCCGATCGGCGGCATCGTGCTGGCGCATTTCGGCGACATGTTCGGCCGCAAGCGTGTCTTCGCCTTCTCGATCATGCTGATGTCGCTGTCGACGCTCGGCATGGCCGCCATGCCGACCTACGCCACGATCGGCGTCGCCGCCCCGATCCTGCTCATCCTCATGCGCGTGCTGCAGGGTGCGGCCATCGGTGGCGAGGTCCCGGGCGCATGGACCTTCGTGGCTGAGCACGTCCCCTTCCGCCGCGTCGGTTTCGCCTGCGGCTTCCTCTGCTCGGGCCTGACGCTCGGCATCCTGCTCGGCTCCTTCATCGCCACCATCATCAACTCGGTGTTCACGCCCGAGGATGTGGCAAGCTACGCATGGCGCATCCCCTTCTTCCTCGGCGGCATCTTCGGCCTCGTCGCCGTCTACCTGCGCCGCTGGCTGCAGGAAACACCGATCTTTGCCGAGATGAAGCAGAGCCGCTCGCTGACGCGCGAACTGCCGCTCAAGGCCGTGCTGCGCGATTATCCGCGCGGCGTCATCATCTCCATGCTGCTCACCTGGATCCTGTCCGCCGGCATCGTCGTCACCACGCTGATGACCGCAACCTTCCTGCAGAAACTCTACGGCTACACCGCGCAGCAGTCGCTTGCCGCCACCAGCTTCGGCACGCTGTTCCTGATCTTCGGCACGGCAGCTGCCGGCGCGATCGTAGACCGGGTCGGCTCCGGTCGCTTCTTCATCGTCGCCAGCCTCTTCTTCGGCGCCGCCACCTTTGCCTTCTATAGCTACGCCGCCACGTCGCTCACCGTGCTCTTCGTGCTCTATGCGATCATGGGCCTTTCGGTCGGCCTCGTCGGCGCGGTTCCCTACGTGATGGTCCGCGCCTTCCCGGCCCGCGTCCGCTTCACCGGCCTCTCCTTCTCCTACAACGTCTCCTACGCCATCTTCGGCGGCTTGACGCCGCTGGCGGTCGCCTCGCTCCTGCCGCTGAACCCGATGGCGCATGCCTACTACCTGCTGTTCATCGCAGCCCTTGCCTTCGTGCTCGGCGTCTACCTGCTGGTCAAGGGCGACACGGTGGAGGCCGAGGTCGGCATCGAGGAACTCAACCAGCGGCTTGCCGCCGGCGCCTGAATCACCGCACTATCGAAGCCGGGCCCAAACGCCCGGCTTTTTCAATGGCGCCTGGCAGAACTGAAGCCTCTCGAGCGCCCGACCGACGAGGCAACCGCACCCATGTCCAATCCTCAGATCAAGATCCTCGACGCGCTCTCCGTACCCGGAAATCCGGCGAAGCCGAACGACGACCGCTTCGGATATAACGAGGCCTGCGCATTCGTGATCGATGGCGCAACGGGCCTTGGCGACCGCCAATATATGGACGCGTCAGGCAGCGACGCCGCCTGGGTCGCGGCACGCTTCGCGGATGGCTTCAGGCAACAGATCACACGCCATACGCCAGTTTCCGATATCGCACGCGCCGTGTCGCAGGAGGCCCGGGCGACATTCCTCGGCGCCAACCCAGACGTTCCACGCTACGCCTGGCCGCTGTCCGCCTTTTCGATGATCCATGCCACCGACGACCGACTGACCTTCTACGGCCTCGGCGATTCCTGTGTCTTCCTCCTGCAGGAAGATGGATCGGTGAGCTTTCACATGGCCATTCCCGACGCCTATGTGAGGGAGCAGGCACACGCGCAAAGCCATATCGCCCGCACCGGCGGCATCACCAGGGATGGCGGCGCGCTCGGCAATGCGGAAACGCTGGCAGCCCTGCGCCGGCACCGCGAAAGCCAGAACACCGCAGGTGGGATCTGGACCTTGGGCCTTGTGCCTGAATCGGCCGATCATCTCGTGTCGGAAGAATTGAAGATCGAGGGGAAGGCCCACGCCATCATCTGCAGCGACGGCTTTGCCGATCTGGTCGTGCTGTATGAGGCCTATGACGCGGCAAGCCTGGTGCGCACTGCCCTCGAAAAGGGCCTCGCCCCGATGATTGAGGAACTGCGCCGCGTCGAGCGCAAGACGGATCCGGAAGGTTTGCGCTATCCCCGCTTCAAGCAGAGCGATGACACGACCGCGATCCTGGTCGAACTCACCGCCTGATCGCCCGCGACCGGGCGGCAATTTCCGATTCAGGGTCAGGCTCTTGGCCGATGATCCTGAATCATTTTCTCTGACGATTGAATCGATTTCTGAAGACGCAGCCCGGTCAGGCCGCGTCTTCCACCTCGTCGCGCGGCTTGGCCGGCACGTAGTTCAGCACCGGTCCGAGCCAGCGCTCGACCTCGCGGATTTCCATGCCTTTGCGGCCGGCATAATCCTCGACCTGATCCCGCTCCACCTTGGCGACGCCGAAGTAGTAGCTGTCGGGATGGCCGATATAGATGCCCGAGACCGACGAGCCCGGCCACATCGCATAGCTCTCCGTCAGCGTGACGCCGGCGGCGTTCTCGGCGTCGAGCAGCGAGAACAGCGTCTTCTTCTCGGTATGATCGGGCTGCGCGGGATAACCGGGCGCCGGGCGGATGCCGGCATATTCCTCGGTGATCAGCTGATCCTTGCTGAACGCCTCGCCCTTGGCATATCCCCAGTATTCGCGGCGAACCTCTTCGTGCATGCGCTCGGCAAAGGCTTCGGCGAAGCGGTCGGCCAACGCCTTGACGAGGATCGACGAGTAGTCGTCGTTGGCGCGCTCGAAACGCTCGGCGATCGCCACTTCCTCAATACCGGCCGTGACGACGAAGCCGCCGACATAATCCTGCTTGCCGCTGTCGACAGGCGCCACGAAGTCCGACAGCGCCACGTTCGGGCGGCCATCACGCTTCGACAGCTGCTGGCGCAGCGTGTAGAAGGTCGCCAGTTCCTCGCTGCGGCCGTCGTCCTTGAACAGCTTGATATCATCGCCGACGGCACCGGCCGGCCAGAAGCCGATCACGGCGCGCGGACGGAACCACTTTTCGTCGATGATCTTCTTCAGCATCGTCTGCGCATCAGCCCAGAGCGCGCGTGCCGCCTCTCCCTGCTTCTCATCCTCGAGAATTGCAGGATATCGCCCCTTCAGTTCCCAGGTCTGGAAGAACGGCGTCCAGTCGATGTATTCGGCAAGCGTCGCCAGATCGTAATCCTCGAACACCTTGGTGCCGAGGAAGCTCGGCTTCGTCGGCGTATAGGCGGCCCAGTCCACGGCCTGTGCATTCTCGCGGGCCCGCGCCAGCGGCAGGCGCACCTTTTCGGCCTCGCTGCGCGCATGGGCGGCGGCGACCTTGGCATACTCGGCGCGGATGTCGCTGATATAGCCATCGCGGTTCTCGGGCGACAGCAGCGACGACACCACGCCGACCGCGCGGCTGGCATCGGTGACATAGACCGTCTGCCCCTTGCCGTAGCCCGGATGGATCTTCACGGCCGTATGCACACGGCTGGTCGTGGCGCCGCCGATCAAGAGCGGCAGGTCCAGACCCTGGCGCTCCATTTCGGCCGCCACATGCACCATCTCGTCAAGCGACGGCGTGATCAGGCCCGACAGACCGATGATATCGACCTTCTCGGCAACAGCCGTCTCCAGGATCTTCGTCGCCGGCACCATGACGCCGAGGTCGATGATCTCGTAATTGTTGCAGGCGAGCACGACGCCGACGATGTTCTTGCCGATATCGTGGACGTCGCCCTTGACGGTCGCCATCAGGATCTTGCCGGCCGACTTGCGCTGATCGCCGCCGTTCTGCCGCTTCTCTTCTTCCATGTAGGGCAGAAGCACGGCCACGGCCTGCTTCATCACGCGCGCCGACTTGACGACCTGCGGCAGGAACATCTTGCCCGAACCGAACAGGTCGCCGACCACGTTCATGCCGGCCATCAGCGGCCCTTCGATGACATGCAGCGGACGCTCGGCCTGCAGGCGGGCTTCCTCGGTATCGGCATCGATATATTCGGTGATGCCATTGACCAAGGCGTGTTCAAGCCGCTTCTCGACCGACCATTCGCGCCAGGAGAGATCCTGCACGCGTCCCTCGCGCGCAGCCCCGCCGCGATACTTCTCGGCCACCTCGAGCAACCGCTCGGTGGCGTCGGAGCGGCGGTTCAGCACCACGTCCTCGCAGGCCTCGCGCAGTTCCGCATCGATCTGGTCGTAGACCGCCAGCTGGCCGGCATTGACGATACCCATGTCCATGCCCGCCTGGATGGCGTGGTAGAGGAACACGGCGTGCATCGCTTCGCGCACCGGCTCGTTGCCGCGGAACGAGAAGGACAGGTTCGACACGCCGCCGGAGATGTGCACCAGCGGCATCGTCTTGCGGATCGTCCGCGTCGCCTCGATGAAATCGACGCCGTAATTGTTGTGCTCTTCGATGCCGGTTGCGACGGCAAAGACGTTGGGATCGAAGATGATGTCCTCGGGCGGGAAGCCCGCCTGTTCGGTCAGCAGCTTGTAGGCGCGCGTGCAGATCTCGACCTTTCGGTCATAGGTATCCGCCTGCCCCGTCTCGTCGAAGGCCATGACCACGACGGCAGCGCCATAGGCATGCAGCAGCCTTGCCTGCGCCAGAAAATTCTCCTCGCCTTCCTTGAGCGAGATCGAGTTGACGATCGGCTTGCCCTGCACCCGCTTCAGGCCGGACTCGATGATCGAGAACTTCGACGAGTCGATCATCACGGGCACGCGGGCGATGTCAGGTTCCGCGGCGATCAGGTTGAGGAACTCGACCATCGCCTTTTCGGAATCGATCAGGCCTTCGTCCATGTTGATGTCGATGATCTGCGCGCCGTTCTCCACCTGGTCGCGGGCGACGTCGAGCGCCGCCGTGTAATCGGCATTGGTGATGAGCTTGCGGAAGCGAGCCGAGCCCGTGACGTTGGTGCGCTCGCCGACGTTGACGAACGGAATGTCCTTGGTGAGCTCGAACGGCTCGAGGCCCGATAGCGACATGAACGGACGATGCTCGGGGATCGGGCGCGGCTTGTACTTGGCAACGACCTCGGCGATCGCCTTGATATGCTCCGGCGTCGAGCCGCAGCAGCCGCCGACGATGTTGACGAGACCCTCGCGGGCGAACTCGTCGATCTGCGCTGCCATCAGCTCCGGCGTCTCGTCATACTGACCGAACTCGTTCGGCAGGCCAGCATTCGGATAGGCGCAGATGAAGGTATCGGCGACACCCGACAGCTCCTGCAGATGCGGGCGCATGGCGTTGGCGCCGAGCGCGCAGTTCAAGCCGATGGTGAACGGATTGGCATGGCGCACCGAGTTCCAGAAGGCCGACGGCGTCTGGCCCGACAGCGTGCGGCCGGAAAGGTCGGTGATCGTGCCTGATATCATCACAGGCAGGCGAATGCCCTTGGCCGCGAAGCGCTCCTCGCAGGCGAAGATCGCCGCCTTGGCGTTCAGCGTATCGAAGATCGTCTCGATCAGGATGATATCGGCGCCGCCATCGATCAGGCCGTCGATCTGCTCGCCATAGGCGGTGCGCAGATCGTCGAAATCGACGGCGCGGAAGCCGGGATTGTTGACGTCGGGCGAGATCGAGGCCGTGCGGTTGGTCGGGCCGATGGCGCCGGCGACGAACCGGCGGCGACCATCCTCGCGCTCGGCGCGGATGCAGGCGCGGCGAACGACTTCGGCGCCTTCCTTGTTCAGCGCATAGACCTCGCCCTCCATGGCGTAATCGGCCTGCGCGATGCGGGTCGAGGAGAAGGTGTTGGTCTCGAGAATATCGGCACCGGCCTTGGCGTATTTGTAATGGATTTCCTCGATCGCATCCGGCTGCGTCAGGATGAGAAGGTCGTTGTTGCCCTTCTGGTGGCAGGCGCAGCCGATGAAGCGGTCGCCGCGGAAGTGATCCTCGTCGAAGCCCAGCCCCTGGATCTGCGTACCCATGGCGCCGTCAAGCACGAGAATGCGTTCGCTGGCGGCTTTCCGCAGCGCTTCGAACACCTCGCTACCGTCGCGTTTTGCCCCTTCGGAACCAAACAGAGTATCAAACACGGGCGGACTCCTTGACGTCATTATAAAGACAAGCTGCCCAAATCACATAAAGATATCTTTATGTCAATATATCAGCGACATTTTCGCCATTGCCGACGCGCGGCGGATGACAGACTCGAACGCCCCCTATATAGGCAATTTCAACGCATTGTGTATGAAATCGGAGGAGTATCATGGCACCTGCAATCGGCGACGCAGCACTCGGCAACTGGACGACGCGCACCTATCACCGCGACTGGCTCGTCGCCCAGGCGAACGGCCTGTTCGATTTCTTCCAGCATGACTCGATCAATCCCAAGGGTGGCTTCTACGATCTCGACGACACCGGCAAACCGCTGGATGCCGAGGGTCAAGTGCGCGGCATCCATATCGCCGCCCGCGCCGTCCATTGCTTCTCGATCGGCACCCTGCTCGGCCGCCCCGGCGCTTCCGATGTGGTCGATCACGGCATGCAGTACATCTGGAACCACCACCGCGATCTAGAGAATGACGGCTATTTCTGGTCGCTGAACAATGACGGCCCCATCGACACCAACAAGCAAGGCTACGGCCACGCCTTCGTGCTGCTCGCCGCTTCCTCAGCCAAGACGATAGGCCACCCGCTTGCCGACGGCATGCTCGCCGACATCACAGAAGTTCTCAATACCCGCTTCTGGGAAGCGCGTCACGGCGCCATCGCCGAGGAGTTCACCGCCGACTGGCAGCCGCTCGACGGCGGCACCTATCGCGGCCAGAACTCCAACATGCACCTGACCGAGGCGCTGATGGCCGCCTTCGAGGCAACCGGCGACCGCGACTACCTCACCAAGGCCGAAAGCATCGCCGACCTCGTCATCCGCCGCGCCGCCGGCTCTGTCGGCTGGCGCGTCGCCGAGCACTTCGACACAGACTGGACCCTCGACAAGAACTACTACCATCCCAACGAGATGTTCCGGCCATCAGGCACCACACCCGGCCACTCGCTGGAATGGGCGCGCCTCCTGTTGCAACTCTGGGCGCTCGGCGGCAAGAAGCTGGAATGGCTACCGGATGCCGCCAAGGGCCTATTTTCGCAAGCAATGGCGCTCGGCTGGGACGATAATCACGGCGGCTTCTTCTACACGCTCGATTGGGAAGACCGCCCGGACAAGCGGCAGAAGATGTGGTGGCCAGCCTGCGAAGGTGCGGCTGCCGCCCACTACCTCAACGAACATCTGCCGAGCGACTACCACGAGGAAAGCTACCGCAAGATCTGGAATGTCATCGAGCGCAGCTTCATCGACCACAGGAACGGCGGCTGGCATGAGGAACTGACGGAACAGATGGTCCCCGCCCACACCATCTTCCCCGGCAAGGGCGATATCTATCACGCCCTGCAGGCCTGCCTGATCCCGCTCTTCCCGGCAACGGGCAGCCTGACCAAGGTCATCCCGGAAGCGGGCGGCAATATCTGAAGGAAGCGATAGCCGGCGGATCGCTTCCGCCGCCGCGAGCGATCAACGCCCTGCCGCAACCTTTCGCGGCCGGGCGCGCTTTATCAGAGGGGACGGTAAGTCGGTCGAGGCCGTGACGACCCCGCCTCTACCATCCGCCTTGGCCTGATAAAGCGCCGCATCGGCCGCTTTCAAAGCGGCATCGCAGCTCGTCCCGTGCTCGACCTTGCTAAGGCCGAACGATGCGCCGATCGCAACGACCGAACCAGACAACGACATCGGCTCGCATAGCAACGCGGAAATCCGCCGGCAGGCCGCCTCGGCCTCGCGCACCGACATATTCGGCATCAGCACCGCGAATTCATCGCCACCGAGGCGAAAGAGCCGGTCTACATCGCGCGTCGCCGTGACCAGCCGCGATGCGACGACCTTCAAAAGGTCGTCGCCGACGGCATGCCCGTAGGAATCGTTGATCGCCTTGAAGCCATCGAGGTCGAAGCAGACCACCGTCAAAGTGCCGTCAGCGGCCAGAGCCAAGTATTCGTCGTCGAGCAAGGAGCGGTTGGCAAGTCCCGTCAGAAAGTCATGCGTTGCGGCATGCCGCATCTGCTTTTCGCGGCTGACCAGCATTTGCGCCGTCGATTGTGAGACACGCACCATCAGAAAACCGCCGACGAGCAGGACCACGATGACAGTGACGATCAGCGGCAGCGCTTGGTAGAGAACATCGGCCGCCGGCGTCGGGGACCGCCAGGATAGAACCTCGACCTCGCCACCTGCTCCGATCGCGACTTCCGCGCGAGCGCGGGAAGGCGCCACCGTGGACAGTGGCGTAATATGGGCGTCATCGAGCAGAAAGCGATCGCCGAAGAAATTCTGCAGGCTTCCGCTGATCGGCATTGCCGTGATTAGAATGGGGGCCCGATCTCCTTTCAGCTTTGCCGTTCCGAAATCGGGCTGAAAAAGACTTGCCGAGAGGAGCACGGCTTCCTCGCCAAGCACCTCGATACGGCTGCTGACGACCGGATCGGGAATACCTTTCCTGCCGGTGACATGCTCGCGTGCGCGCACGTCTTTTACCAGCCGCTCCGTATCCGCAACGATCGAGGCAGGCCCTCTGGCAAAGAATGGCCTGTCTTTGACGCTGTCATCCGTGCGGGAGTAGACGATGGCATCGCTGCGATCGAGAACGGCAGTAAAGCGGGTTCGCGATGTCCCGATCAGCGAGGCGCCGATGTTGCGATCCGTCCATTCGAAATCGAAGCTGTTGTCGAGCTTGGCGATCGCCTCGTCCCATATCGTCCATGCTGTCAGTGAGAATTCGACATCCGTCGTCCAGAACGCGATGTTGCGCTCGACCAATGCTTCCTGCCGCTGGCGCGCGTCCGCATCGATCCGCGCCGCGCCGTAATAGGAAAACGCCGCCAGTCCCGCGATCAACATGGCAACGCAGGCAACAGCAGGGCCGACAAGCCTGAAATGAACGAAACGCATTGCCAACACACCCCGGACCAAAAACCACCCAAACGGATTGATGGAACTCCATAGGATGGCAGAGCTTACAATCAGGTTATCGCCCGGCGCGAATGCGTGCCGCCGGCTACGATGACGGAATGCGCGGCTCCTCGACCAGATAGAACTCCGCGACCGGCGTGACATCGGAAACGAAGAAGCCGAACCTCGATTGTTCACCGGGATCGAGATGTCCCTCGTCGAAATTCAGCCGGTCGAAGCTCTCGAAGCGGCTTTCGAAGTGCATGAAACGGTTCGACGAAATCAGCGACGGATTGGGATCGGCTTGCCCGAAGGACAGCCCGTCGTTGAAGTCGCTGGGCTTGCCGCGGATTTCCTGAAGCTCGAAGCCGAAGCCGATCCACGCCAGCCCACTTTGGTTCACCGCCACCACGCGCAGGTGAAACGAGCCGGGCACCGTTGTCTTCAGCTCGGCGGGCTTTGCGAAACGGATCACCAGCGTCACCGGCGCGAGGCTGTCGAACGCCTCGCGGATCTCGATTGGATCCTCCCGCGTGCCAGAGCCGGAGATAGAAAGGATGCTGAAGCCGCCGAGTTCGTCGGAGAAGGAATAGTCCCCCGCATGCCACCGCCCGTCATCGGCCGGCCCGGCGCTGATCAGCGCCAGAGAGAGCAACCCTCCAAGAATGCGCCCCAAGTTGCAATGACGCGTCATCGATCCTGCTTCCCGATCGAGGTGTCGCCACCATACATGCAATTTCAGCGGCGTGCGATGCGCAAGGTCCGTCAGCCCGGCACGATGCATTTCCACGCGCGCGAAACCCTCATCGGTGCTACCGTACCGCCAGGGCATCCCAACGAAACATGTGAATGCGACGCAGGAGCGGGACATGACGACAGTTTTCGTAAGGCATGAGGTTTCCGACTACGCGGCCTGGCGCAAGGTGTATGACGGCTTCCGATCTGTGCAGGCGGCCAACGGCGTGATCGCCGAGGCGGTTTTCCAGTCCGCCGACAATCCCAACGACATCACCGTCACACATGAATTTTCAACGCCCGACGCCGCCAAGGCCTTCATGCAGCTTGATGAACTCCGCTCGGCCATGCGCACCGGCGGCATCCTCGGCGCACCGACCGTCTGGATGGTCGAGAAGGCGTAACCGTGGCGGTCCGATAAGCCCAGCACTCTTCTACGCGGCGCGTTACGCCAGACGCAAAGCGTCCAGATCCTTCGCCAGCAACAGCGCCAGCGCCTCGACGACGAGATTGTGGTCGTCGCGCTGCGGCAGGCCGGAGACGGTCACTGAGCCGATGCAGCCCGTGCCCTTGACGTTGATCGGAAAGCTGCCGCCATGCGGCGCGTAGTCGGCGTCCGAAAGACCGTTATCCGCAACCGTCTTGCCCTTGGCCTTGAGGTCGAGGCCGATGGCATAGCTGCTGCGGAAGTAGCGCAGCACCAGATTGCGCTTGCGGCGCACCCACTGGACATTGTCGGGCGTGACGCCGGGAAGAGCCACGTAGAAGACCGGCATGGAATGCAGGTTGATATCGATCGCGATACCGAGGCCACGCTCCGAACCCAGCTCCTGCAGCAGTTTGCCCAGCTGCCATGCCGTCGCCAGATCGAAACTGTCGAAGCTCAGCACCTTCTCCTGCTCGGCAATCCGCGCAAGATCATCATCAGGCATCGTCATGGCTGTTTCCTCTCCTCGAATGCTTTTTGCTGAGCATCGTCAGGGGAGCGAAAAAGTAAAGCGAAATCGTGGTGATAAGGCTGTTTCGGATACGCCGGTCCCGGCATCGAAACATGCTGGATTTGCATCGTCACGGACGCGACCGGCCGGTCTCAGCCTGCCGCCTGCATCGGTGAAAATCGGCTCATCTCGCCGATAAAGGGTTTTGCAAGCGGTGCCGCATAGGACCCGCGCTTGCTGGTCGAAAGACCGAGTGACACCAGCGCCTCGGCCTGCTTCACGGCGGCGGCCACGCCATCGACCACGGGCACGCCGTAGATCTCCTGCAGCTCGCGCGCCAGATCGGTCATCCCGGCGCAGCCGAGCACGATGGCCTCGGCGCCATCCTCCGACAGCGCCCGCTCGATCTCGGCCCTGAGCTTGCCGATCGCCCCCGACGCCTCGTCTTCCAGTTCCAGCACCGGAATATCCGACGCCCTGACCCTGGCCCGCTCGCCCATGCCGTAGCGCCGCACAAGATTGTCGATCAGCACCCGCGACCGCTCCAGCGTCGTCACCACGGTGAAGCGCTGCGCCAGGAAGCCGGCGGTGGCGACGGCAGATTCGCAAAGCCCCAGCACCGGCACGTCGGCAAAGCTGCGGGCTGCCTCGAGCCCGGTATCGTCGAAACAGGCGATCACGGCCGCGTCATAGGTCCCTGCCCGTTCCTTCAACTCCGTCAGCAGACCGGGAATGGCAAGCGCCCCGTCATAATGCCCTTCGATCGAGACCGGCCCCATCCGCGAGGTGGCGGCGATGATCTCGGTCCCGGAAGCCGCCACCGCGCGTGCGGCGATCGCCGCCTTTTCGGTCATCGAGGCGGTGGTGTTCGGATTGACGATCAGGATGCGCATGAGATCAGCTTATCTTTGCCTGCCGTCCACGCAGCATCATCATGATACCCAGCGCGACGAGAATGATGGTGAAGGAAAACAGCGTCGTCACCGTGCCGAGCGCATAAAGCACCGGCGTCGTGACGTTGGTAGTCATCCCGTAGATTTCGAGGGGCAGCGTATTGTAGCTGCCAGAGGTCATCAGCGTGCGGGCGAACTCGTCGTAGGAGAGCGTGAAGCCGAACAGGCCGACACCGATCAGGCTGGGCGCGATCATCGGCAGCACGACATGCACGAAGGTCTGCCACGAACTCGCCCCGAGATCGCGCGCCGCCTCTTCATAGGCCGGCGAGAAGCGGTTGAAGACGGCGAACATGATCAGCACGCCGAAAGGCAGCGTCCAGGTGAGATGCGCGCCGAAGGCAGACGAATACCAGGCCGGCTTCAGCCCGCCTTGCTGGAACACCACGCCGATGCCGAGCGAGATGATGATCGACGGCACCACCAGGCTGGCGACCGTGGCGTAGAACAGCACCGTGGCACCCTTGAACCGGCGGCGAAAGGCAAGGCCGGCGAGCAGCGACACGACGACCGTGACGATCATGACCATGAAGCCGAGCGTGAACGACCGCCGGAACGACGCGCCGAAATCACCCACTGCCTGCTTTTCGAACAGGTTGTAGAACCAGTGGGTGGACACGCCGTTCAGCGGGAAGGTCAGGCCTCCGTCAGGGCCCTGAAACGACAGAATCAGGATCGCCGACAACGGGCCGTAGAGAAACAGCACGAAGACGATGAAGAAGGCGGCCAGAACATAGAATTCGAAGGTGCGCTTTTCGTGCCCCATCTCAAAGCTCCTTGCGAATATCGACGACGCGCAGGATGGCGGCGACCATCATCAGCACGACGATCAGAAGCACCACGGCATTGGCGGCGGCGGCTGGATATTGCAGCAGCGACATCTGGTTCTTCATCATCAGCGCTACCGAGGCGCTCTGCCCGCCGGACATGACCTGCACGGTGGAGAAATCGGCGATCACGAGCGTGACGACGAAGATCGAGCCGATGGCGATCCCGGGCTTGGCGAGCGGGATAACGACGTTCCAGAGGATCTGCCAGCCGCTGGCGCCGGCATCGCGCGCCGCCTCGAACAGCGAGCGGTCGATGCGCATCAGCGTGTTGAAGATAGGCGTCACCATGAACAGCGTGTAGAGATGCACCATGGCGAGCACCACGGCGAAATCGGAATAGAGCAGCCACTCGATCGGCTGTGGGATGATCCCCGCATTGATCAGCGCCGAATTGACGAGACCGTTACGGCCGAGCACCGGGATCCAGGAAATCATGCGGATGATGTTCGACGTCATGAACGGCACGGTGCAGACGAGGAACAGGATCATCTGCGTCGATGTGCGCCTGACATGAAAGGCGAGGAAATAGGCGACCCAGAAGCCGATGAAGACGGTGAGCGCCCAGACGACGACGGTGAATTTCAGCGTGTTCAGATAGGTCTTCCACGTCACCCACGAGCCGAGCGTCTCGGTGTAGTTCATCGTCAGGAAATCGGGATAGAGACCGGCGAAATCGTAATCCCAGAAGCTGACCACGGCGATCATCAAGATCGGCAGGATGAAGAAGAAACCGAGGATCAGGATGAGCGGCGTCGCCTGGATATAGGACGCGGCCCATGGCGGCAGGCGAAAATCGGGGCTTCGCACCCGCTCGGCCTTTGCGTTTGTCTCTGCTGAAGCGATCGTCGCCATCGCTGGTCCCTTTTTCCAGTTGGCATTGTGCTGCGTGGCACCCCCCTCTGCCTGCCGGCATCTCCCCCTCAAGGGGGAGATCGGATGGAGCAGCCGCTCGCTCCACATTCATTGCTTGGCGAAAACCTAACTACGAGTCGATCTCCCCCCTT
>UBVW01000060.1:0-42717 GCA_900469085.1 Hyphomicrobiales bacterium
TGCCACAAAATGTGTAAGGGGGTACATTCTATTTCCAAGTGCGACATGCCAGTAATTTCAATGGCTTCACTTTGGAGATTTTGACATGTCTCGATGCTATACGCAGATCACCCTCGCCGATCGCCGACGACTACATCAGCTGGTAGCGGCAAGAGTTCCCGTCAACGAGATGGCCCGCCAGCTTGGCCGTCACCGCTCGACGATTTACCGCGAGATCAAACGGAACACGTTTCGTGATCGTGAATTGTCAGAGTACGATGGCTACTACAGCACTGTAGCGCAGGATATTTCCAACGAACGCCGACGGAGACTGAGAAAGCTGCGACGCTACCCGAATTTGCGCGAGGAGATCATTACCCAGTCGGAGCATCGATCCATGGCTGGATAACTCGCCCGCTCCGCCACGCCGGCCAACCGTATTCGGGGATGAACGTTCTCCTGCTAAGTAAGAGTAGATGTCGCATGGATTTGCTTCGTCGATGTGGATGACGTTCAAGCAGGCGTTGGAACTCGGCGCCGCTGTTCGAAAGGGCGAGATCGGATCGACGGTCGTACTCACCAAATCCGAAGCGGACGGAGACGGCGGTGAGGTCGATCGAGAGATCCCGTTCCTCAAAGCCTATTCCGTATTCAACGTCGAGCGGATCGAAGGACTGCCCGAGCACTAAACCGAGGCGCCTTGAACGCCTGGTTGGCCGTGGCCGGGATCGACAAGGGTGGCGTCTTCAGGGCGATCGGCAGATGGGGCACGCTGTCGCGGCGGGCGCTGGATTCCCAGTCGATCAACGCGATCGTGAAGCGGCGAACCGCGATTGCAGGTCTTGCCCTTAGGGAGTCTTCTGCGCATGGGCTGCGGTCGGGCTATCTGACGGAAGCCGCTAATCGCGGCATTCCGTTGGCCGAGCCGGTGAATCAATCCCGCTGTCGATCAGTGCGACAGGCCTCCAGCCACTATAATCGCGCAACGCGATGCAACGAACGCGACGCGCAAATGTTATGGCCCGGCTTTGGTGCCGTTTCACGATCTTAAGGTATTAGCCTGACGTCGCTTATCTAGGTGCTAAGATGATTGCCGCCTTTTGCTTCAATAATTAAACTTGCAATTCTGGAATTCAACTCCATAATTGCAAGGATGATCAGCAGGCGAAAAACATTAGAACTCATCGAACTCATCGATTCCAATCCGGCCGTCGCTTTGCTGGGACCTCGACAGGTCGGAAAAACAACGCTCGCATTGGAGATCGGGGAACAGCGACCATCGATCTATCTAGATCTGGAATCGGACGCCGATCGAGCCAAACTCTCTGAGCCGGAACTCTACCTCTCCGGTCACGAAGATAAGCTGGTCATTCTCGACGAAGTCCACCGGCTTCCGGATCTCTTCCAAAATCTTCGCGGACTAATCGACAAGGGGCGACGAAAGGGACTGCGCAGCGGCCGCTTCCTTTTGCTTGGCTCAGCCTCAATCGATCTCCTGAAACAGTCCGGTGAGAGCCTAGCTGGACGGATCGCATATTTGGAGCTCGCTCCAATTGACGGCCTTGAGGTCAATAAAACCGAGCTCAACACGTTGTGGAACAGGGGCGGGTTTCCTGACAGTCTGCTGGCCAGAACAGATGCCATTAGCCAGCGGTGGCGGCTTGATTTCATTCGAACTTACCTAGAGCGAGACATTCCGCTTCTTGGACCAAGGATCCCAGCCGAAACGCTACGCCGATTCTGGACAATGCTGGCACACCATCAATCCGGCCTTCTCAATGCGGCAGACTTCGCTCGCGCGCTCGGCGTGGACGGGAAGACTGTCGCCTCCTATCTCGATCTCATGGTGGATCTGCTTCTGGTGCGCCGCCTCGAGCCATGGCACAACAATGCCGGCAAGCGCCTGGTAAAGTCGCCGCGTGTGTATGTTCGCGACTCCGGACTGCTCCACGCTCTACTTGGTTTGACAACGCTTGAAGATATTCTCGGCCATCCGGTCGCCGGCGCCAGCTGGGAAGGTTTTGTGATCGAAACACTTCATGCCGCAATGCCAAACGGCACCCAAACAAATTTCTACCGCACCGCGGCTGGCGCGGAGGTCGATCTCATTGTCACCCTGCCCGGCGGACGCCGTTGGGCGATCGAGATCAAGCGAAGTCTCACACCGAAAGTGGAGCGCGGATTCCATAACGCCTGCCTGGAATTGAAGCCTGTTCGCCGCATTGTCGTTTATCCAGGATCCGAGGCCTATCCTCTCGGCAGCGAAGTAGAAGTGCTGCCACTGCCGCAGCTTGGCGAGGAATTAAGCGAGGCTTCGAGGATGCCGGAGCCTCGCCTATAGCTGTACCTTCCGTGATCCGAACGGCAAAATGCTTGGTCGTGCAAGCGAAGAAGGAGGGTGATCCCCTACCCCAAAGCGCAGGCATGGTGCACTTGGGTTAGCTTCTCCACGGAATCCACGAGACCTTCTATGAGCCGCAGGTCAATGGATCGGATCGAGCTAATAAACGCCCCGCGATGTGCCACCCTTGAAAACAAGGGTAGCTGCATTTTGCTCATGGCGACCAAAAAGCCGCTTCAAAGTCCAACAGACCCAAAAGTCTTTCTCGATGATCGTATTGGCGACACCTCGAACAGCGCCTGTTTCGCCAAAAAGGGCTGCTCGATCACCGATCGGAAGAAGAGCTACGTTATCCATCGATTTCACCCGACGCTGCATTGGCAATTGATACGAGCGTAGGCCTCATCCAAGCTGGCGCTTGTACCGCCGAAGAAGCGAGTGTCTTTTTGTCATTGGCTGACAGTCGGCGCGCCGCGACTTGCACAACATCACCGGCACGCATCGCCCCAACATGACGAAGCGCTTGCACAACCGTTCCAGCCGCGCTGCCAGGAGCGATCAAATGCTTAGGAGACGCGTGACGGAGGTCGACTACGCGCTTGCCCAAAACAACACGTCGGGAAGGCCCATCGGTGAGATATGTGTTCTTCGCAGGAACCTGCGTTGTAAGACCAAGGGCGTTTGCCGCGCGCGCACCAGCAATCTGTAGTTGGGAACCTGTCTCGCGCGCCAGCGCTTGCGCGATATCATCTGGGGCAGGCGATAGCAGCCCGAGTTGAGCATGAACCTTCGGGAAATCGTACAGGCCTCGCGCGAGGCGCCTGAGCTTCCCGCCCTTGACCAGCCGCGACAACGCCTGATCGACAGCCGCGCGCCCAGCGATATCCAGGAAATCACTAGGCGTGAAAACGCCGCCGCGCCCGCCAGCATGGGCGCGCTTCATAATTCGATCCGGCACAGAACCCACAACGCTTCTCATGCGTCAGAAAATAGTGCATCCTTTTCTGACATTCAAGGTCCATATTTAGGCGTCGGCCGAGAAGTGAAGCGAGGATAGTAATGATCGCTTCCAGAGCACAGGCAGACGAAAAGATGAGTGCCGGTGCACAGGTTGGGTCGGTCGATGCCGGGTTGGGAAACTTCCCTATCTTCAGCTAACAGGTGAAATCCGTCTTCCCCGGCTCGGGAATGAAATAGATGGCCGGGGAGACGTCAATCGGGATTTTCCATGGTCCGCCCTCCTGCTCTTGAAAGGTGAGGATTTCTTTCCGGGTGGCGTCTCGAAGGACAATGCCAGCATCGGAAAACTCCCAGGCTGCGAGTCATCATGCCACGGCGGACCACAAGTTTTATCTTCGGTGACAACACGGCAGCCGATGGTCTCGACCTTCTCCAACGTAACATGGCACCCGAGTGAACCATCTTCTAAAGCCAGGAGCCATTTCCGACAGTGGTGCCGACAATACCCTCGCTCACATCCTGGCTGACTGCGGGACCATCTGACCAGATGAATGCCATCATCACCACGGAGACGCGGCACATGCGACTATCGAACATCGAATTCTTCCCCGGGCACTCGTGCTTCACAGTTTATTGAGTTTCGGATGGCAGTTTATCGCTGCGCGACAGGTATTGCGTTCGCGTATCCGGAGACATTATCGAATGAAGTATCAGTTGATGACCATATCAGCGCTTATTGTCACGCTGACTATCCTGGTTGCGATCAATCCCTTCGGTCAGAACGTGGTCGATCGACAGACTACCGGCGCGATAGAATTGCGATAGCTGCGAACTGCCGTTCGACTGCACTGGCCAGTGTTCCAGCTCGTTTCTCCATCAAGAGCAACCAGACTTCTGCCGCCACGCTTGCCCGGTAAAGCCCATCGTCAGCGCGAGCCAGAATCTCATTGACTCCCCCAGGCTCTCTAGACACAGCAACACCTAGCTGGTCGTCACAGCCATCGATTTCCCGTTCCACTTTACTGCCCTTCGGCGATCCGCGCTCATATATCCTCAGCACGTCTAGGGGCGGCCCGCAAATCCGCCGTCGCCAGCAGGATGCCGAACTCCTCGCCGCCAATGCGTACGATGAACTCATTCTTCCGCAGGACTGCACTTACCCGCTCTAACAATGTCTTTTCGAAACTCGGCGTCGAGGGCCGGGCTCAAGCGATACGGAACGTTAGCGGCCAGCAATAGCGCAACGTTGGCTGTACCTCGCTTCGCTTCAGCAGGTAGCTCCAGGCCACCCGACCGTTACCCGCGAAAGCCATAGGGCTCGAGCACCGTATCATACTCACCCATTCCCGTTACCTGGCTGCCGTGTCCGTCGAGAATGTCGATCAACAATCCCGAGGAGCCCTCATCGTCTGTTGCAACGTCGTTCGCAGGAATAGTTTGCAGTCTCCGGAACAATCGGGTCGCGCGAACGATAACTCCTACACCACAATGGGAGATGACGATGGCCACGATGACATTCGAAGACCTTGCATCGAAGATCAAGAAAATCGATTTCTGCATGCTATCGACGACTGACGGCATGCGAAGGATTTCCAGCCGCCCGATGAGCAACAATGGCGATGTCGAGTATAATGGTGACTCCTGGTTCTTTTCCTACGAGCACACCCGGAAAATCGGCGAGATCGAGGGCGTCGATGACGTCTTGCTGACATTCACGGAGCCGCCGGGTCTCTTAGGGAAGCCAGGCATCTTCATTGCGATACAAGGAAAAGCGTCGATCGTTCGGGACAACGCCACCTTCAAGGAACACTGGGTTTCAGGTTTGGAACGCTGGTTTCCTGAAGGTGCGGAGACTCCGGGTTTAGTCTTGATAAAGGTCTCAGCTTTATCGGTCTATTATTGGGACGGCGAGGACAACGGCGAAGTCACCGTGCCAAAAAGGTAGTATGCCGTGGCAGATCGGTCAGACCAATCCACGCAGCTTTTGTCGTCGTGTTCACGTCGTGCGCACAACGTTTCCGTCTGTCGGCACAGGAAAACCGATGTAACAGAGGGTGGTCATTCCCGTATTCTGCGATCACCCACTCCCAAATTAGTCTCGGTAGAGCAGCGCCTCACCGACCTTCGTCGATGGCTTCGGCGTGGCCTACCTTAAAAAAAGATCGGGTGGAAGCCTTGCAGCCATTCAGGGGCACGCCTGTCATTGCCTCAGGAGTACCATTCAGACAATGCAAACAAAGCTCACGAGGTGCTTGACGCCTTGGTACACTAGTCGATGAAGCGGTAGGGGCCGCCTTTTGCCAATGCTCGCAGATAGGCCGGGCGAGCGTGTATTCGATCCAGCCATGCATTCGTCGAAGGCCCGCAATGCTCGAGACCTACTTTTGCCCGCACAGCCTCCAACGGAAAACTCATCATGATGTCGGCTGCCGAAATCGCATCTCCGGCGAACCACGGACGGGAAGCAAGCTCCGCTTCGATGTAATCGAGATGGACATTGAGCATCGGCCGCACCTTTCGGGCGGCAAAGCGGCCGAGTAACGGCACCTGCGAGACCACAAGCAGCGCAAACAGTACTGGCATCACCGAACCTTCAGCGTAATGTAGAAATTGCTGGTATCGGCGGATGCCATCTGCTCCATCCGGTGGGCCGAGAAAGCCACCAGATCGGTCAACGAGATATTCGCAGATCGCGCCAGTTTCGACAAAAACAGTCCGGTGGCCGTCAACAACGTCTTCGATGACAGGAGACTTGCCGAGGGGATGCACCTTCTTCAACTCTTCTGGAGCACGCATGTCCACCCGACGCTCGTAGCGCCGGATATCGTATTCCGCCTCGAGTTCCTCAAGCATCCAGAGGACCCTTTGGGACCGACTATTGTTCAGATGATGAACTATGAGCAAAAAATTCTCCGCCTGTTGCTGACCCATCGTTTGCTTACGTTCCCCGAATCACTTTGCGCTTAGATGCGAGCGATCGACGGTAGAGACCACACATAGATTACGATCGGCGGATACCGGAATGCCGGCACGTGGCTTTTGACCGACGCGGCATCTCTTGTCATCTAGATCCGCTGCAGCAAAATCGAACATGCCGAATTTCGACTTCGTCGGAGGATGCTTTGCCTATTCACGGTCGCGCTGCGGAAGGTCGCGAAGGTCTTGCGTCCACGATAGTGCGGATGAGCACCACGACTGCGATCGTGGCTGCAATTTACGACGTTGATTTATCGTACCAAGCCGAATTCCCACTTTCGCAGCATCGTCCGACTCACCTGTCGTAAAGATAGGTGACCCGCAGTTGGCGCAAAAATACTGCAAACGTCTGCGTCCACTGGCGGCGACCTTGATGTATAGCTTCGGCTCGCCTGACGTCACCCAAAACTGTTCGCGCCGTGCGCTTACAGAGACGCGATATGCCGTTCCAGTCAACCTCTGGCAATCCTCGCAGTGGCAAATTGAGACATCCTCTGGCGCGATGTCGGCCTCGTAAGCGACCTGTCCGCATTGGCACTGGCCGTCTATGTGCATTTCTATCTCCCTGAGACATCTAGGATCCATCTCTAGCGGTGATCGCGGCAACGCTTGATCAAAATCCGGCTGGCACATCTTTTCTAATGCAGACAACTGGAGCGCCTCGGCAGCCTAAGGCACCGTGCCAGGGTCTCCCAGTCATCGAACAGCGGCGGTTGAAGGCGTTTGCGTAACCGACGCCGCATTGTCTCGCGATTATACCGGCAATGTTTCATCCAACCAGTTTGCCACGAAGGTCGCGACCTCTTCCCAGCCCGGCTCGTTGCAGATGTAGTGACTTCGGTTCGTAAATTCCTGGAAGGCGGTTACGCTACCATTGTCATCATATGCTCGGAAGTTTCTCTCGCTTAAGTGTGCCGGGATGATCTCGTCCTTCTCCGCAGCGACCAAGACAAGCGGCGCATGTGGGCGCGACAAGTCGATCTTACCGGAAACGCCCATGCAATCGCGTAGGACGTTGCGGCTATCATGCGTCGCGGTCTGGACAAACGCCGCTGCCGCCTGTTCTTCGGTCAGCGTATTGGCGAACGCATCGTGGAACGTTTCAGCATCCAAAAAGACAGGTTCGTCACCCTTCAATGGGTTGGCGATAATGGCGCTGTTTTTGATGAAACCCCAGTCGAAATCAAGCATCGCGTTCGGTGCAACAGACGCGATCGCGACGGCGCCAGAAACCAGGTCCGCTGCCAGAAGCTTCTGTGCGATCAGGCCGCCTACCGAGTGGCCGACAACAATCGGTCGATCAAGCTTGGACACGACGGCGACGATGCTCGCGTAAATCTCGTCAAGACCAAGTTCGCCGAGCCCGCTGGGAGGGTTCTGGCGCAGGCCCCCAGGCTCACCGTCATGTAGCGGCCATGCGGGCGCGATGCACTCGTATCCGCGCTCGGAAAACAAACGGCTCCAGCGGTCCCAGCTTTTCGGGTTCTGGAACATGCCATGCACGAATACGACTTGGGTCATCTCTCATCCCTTGGTTTGGTTTCGAGACGATCAAACCCGGTTCAACCGAACTTGTTCCTCTGAGGGCGTCAACCACACCTTGGTATACGCGTCGCAAAGGGTTTCTAGTGCCTAACTTTCGAACGGCCGGGCGTTTCTTTGCCTGATCAGGCCAGGCGTCGCCTGTCGCAAGAGGTCATTTCGTCGACCATCGACGCCATAGCTGACATGCCATATGGCTTGGGCACAAACACCGCATCACCCGGTAGTTCTTCTGACCCGAGCAGCCGACCGCCGGAAGCGATAATGACGGGGACGTTCGCATGCTTGACCGACATCATTCGCGCGAGGTCGAGGCCGCTAAGACCGCCGGGCATATCAATATCGGTGATGACGGCGTCGATCTTTCGATGTCCGAGCACTGCGACGGCTTCGAGAACGTTTCCTGCTTCGACGACATCATAGCCCTCGTCAGCCAAAGTGTCTGCTAGCACCATCCGGATCAAGAACTCGTCTTCGACAATTAGTACGGTACGCTGGTACATGGCCGTCTCCGTTCCGTGGATACGAGGTGAACTCGTTTGCCCAGATTTAGATCGCCCCTCAGGTCAGAGTATTCGCGGACATATTTAATAAAATACGAATGACCCCATGTAAGGTGCGCCCTGCCATCGTTCGAAGCTCGCTCCTGGGATCATCGTTGCTATCCTGCGTCCTGCAGAACGTCTCCCCTCCCCCGACAGCCGCAGGCACTCGCACGGTCGACGATCGACGACCATGATTGGCAGAGTAATCATGGCGGGCGCCTGACGGGCCAGAGCCACTTGATACCTGGTAAACCTGCCTCTAGAGGCCCGCGGAACCTTAACCATTCTTGCTCGTTGGCAACTCAGACACAGGAGGAAATCATGACCAGTACATCAAGTGACAACGGACTAAATTCCGCGACAGGCAGAGCGAAGAGCGCCCTGACGGCTTTCTTCGACAACCGAAGCGACGCTGATCGAGCGATCGTAAGGCTGAGGTCAGCAGGCCTTGGAGACGTGCGGCTGATGGCTGGCTACGAAGCCGATGGCGAAGCGTCCAGCTCCAACGATGCCGGCAGCTTCTGGTCGAAACTCGGAGACTGGCTCTTCCCTGACGACGACCGCAACCTTTATGCGGAAGGACTTCGCCGCGGCGGTTTCCTTGTCTCGGTTTCGGTCGATGGCACGACCTACGAGGCAGCCCACGACATTCTCGATGACGATGGCGCAGTCGACATCGATGAGCGCGCTGATCTCTGGCGAACCGGTGGATGGAGCGCTGCGCACGATCAAAAGCCGAGCGGTTCTCAAGGCGACATATACCAGGCCGATGCCGTGGCCGGCGCTGCGACCGGCATCGGGCGCTTCTCGCGAAGTGGCGAGGCGAGCTCTGCCCGCGTGCGCGCATATGATTTGACGGAACAGCTTCCTGAAGACGTCGTCGACGACGTACTTCCAACTGGACATCAGCGAACCACAGCCGACCGACATCTGGATCCGCTCGATCAAAGCATGAGTCCGAACGAGGAGCTTGACGCGTTGCGTCAAAAGCAGAGCTTTCCAGGCGGTCGCTAGCGAGAGCTAGCTTGTGTGATGGAGATCGCGACCTACAATATAAACGGCATCAACGGGCGCCTGGATGTCCTCCTTCGTTGGCTGAAGGAGGAAAGGGCCGACGTGGTTTGCCTGCAGGAGCTTAAGTGTTCCGACGGCAAATTTCCCCATCGGGAGTTGGAAAGGGCCGGATATGGCGCCGTTTGGCAAGGTCAAAAGAGCTGGAATGGCGTCGCTATTCTCGCAAGAGGTCAAGAACCTCACCTAACTCGCAAGGAGCTGCCAGGTGACCCCGACGATAGCAACAGCCGTTACATTGAAGCCGCCGTTGATGGCATCTTGATCTGTTGCCTGTACCTGCCCAATGGCAATCCAGCACCCGGCCCGAAATTCGACTATAAACTTCACTGGTTCAAGCGCCTTCATGAATACGCTGCTGAATTGCTCGATCTCGACGTCCCTGCCCTTCTAATAGGAGATTTCAACGTCATTCCGACGGAATTGGACGTCTACAAGCCAGAACGGTGGCTCGATGACGCTTTGTTTCGGCCCCAGGTTCGCAAAGCATATTCCGACCTGGTGGCACAGGGCTGGACCGACGCGATCCGGCATCTGCATCCAGATGAGCGTATCTACACCTTCTGGAAATACTGGAGAAACGCTTTTGAGCGCGACGCAGGTCTCCGCATCGACCACGCCCTGCTTAGTCCAGCTATCGCGCCCTTTCTGAAGACAGCGAGCGTTCGGCGTAAGCCGCGAAGCTGGGAGCACACGAGCGACCATGCGCCGGTGGCATTAGAGATCGACCGGCCCGAGACGTGACAAAGGCAGTTGAGGCTATGCCTGACACCCCGGGGCGGCGGAGACGGACTGCATTTGTAAAGGGTGCGGCCCAAGAAGAGCAACTTCGAACCCCGACGCCAGTCCCATGCGGCCCCTCAAAGTCGACCGTCACCTCATCAGGCTCATCGCTTCACTCCGCGTGAAAACAGCGGAGAATGTCATGGTCTGTCCGCTTCATCAGCCCCTATTTAAGAAGAGCCCAGTTCTTTTGTCGCTACGGGCCCAGTTTTGCATGTCGCCTGACACCTGTCATGTAGCCCATCGCTCGACCAAGAGCGCCGAGGTTGAAGACAGGTTCCACACCTGTTGATCCAACTTCATCAAGGCTATGTCACCGGAAGGTGACATGTGGCCAGCCAAGCGAATCGGCTTCATATCGGCCGTAAGCGTCCTGGGTCGGCCCCCGGACAAGATGGGCCGCTGTCCGGATCCGCAAGCTCGACCATATGCGCTGTCATCAAAGCAATCCGAAACTCCAGCACTCATATAGTGGTACTTTGAGCTGACGACCGCGATCGGAGCGTTCACAGGCGCGTGTCCATGAACACATTCTCTGCTTTAGGGACATGCTTGGGCTGATGGTCCTGTCGGCACGGACGCAGAGTAGGTGAGGACGCAGTGCAACCGGGACAAGGCCAAGGCATTGCAGAGCGGATCGTGATTACATTTGCGAAAAAGTCGACATCACTGTCGGAACGTGAACGCCATAAACGTCCTTGAGACGATGTAAACGATGAGAACTGCAATGGCATCACACCTGAACGTGCAAGGCATATTTTCTGCCGCAACCGCAAGTGACCTTTCGACGGCGTTGATGTGGTACGAGTGTTTCCTCGGTCGTCCAGCCGACGACCATCGGCTTGCCCAGATGGCGCAATGGCGCAATTTGAGGGCGACGGGGGGCCTCCAGCTTTGGGTCGACAAGACGCGGGCGGGAAGCGGGGTGATGACGATCGTCGTCCCCGATCTCGCCGTCGAAATACAGCGATTGTCGGCGCAAGGCATCGTGCCCGATAGCGAGGCACGCGGACCCTTTGGCGCCGTTGCGAGTTTCTTTGATGCCGACAACAACAGGATCGTTTTGGCCGAGGCTGCAATGGACTGATCACCTGGCGCGATGATTGTGACCGAGACAAGGGAGTGAGGACATGGACATGACCGATTTAAAACCTGCCAAGGATCTGGCCGCTAAACGGGTGTCACGGTTCGACAACGAGAGCCCTGACTATGCCAAGGCACGGATGGCCCTACTGGCGGAAGAGATCGAAGTGCGGCGTCATCTGACCCGCCTCGCCGAGCAACGCCGGCGCCTGCCCTTAGGCCCGGCGATCGAGAAGAACTACCGTTTCCAGGACGACAACGGCAGCGATGTCGGTTTGATTGACCTTTTTGGGTCCCACGACACGCTTGTGACCTATTTCTGGATGTTCGGCCCACAGCGTGAACGCCCCTGCCCTATGTGTACGAACTTCCTTGGTGGGGCAAACGGGAATGGAGCCGACATCAGGCAACGTGTAGCCTTCAAGATTCTTGGCCGGAGTCCGGTAGAACGTCAGCGGGCGTTCGCTATAGAACGAGGCTGGCGTGACCTCGATTTCGTTCAGACGGCAGGCGACGACTATGCGCGAGATTTGGGTCTGTTGGATGATAATGGTTACGAGTATCCAGGCCTTACAGTCTATCAAAAGATGGATCAGCAGGTTCATGTGTTCTACAATGGCGAAATGCCGCCGCAAGCAGCCGACCCCGGGCAGGATCCAAGAGGAGCCGTCGATATCGCACCTCTTTGGAATATTCTGGACCTGACGCCTGCGGGGCGAGGGACAGACTGGTATCCCAAACTCAATTACTGAGGCGCAACCGCGCAACCAACTGGGCCATCCACGCCGGTGGTGGCGCAGGCGCGGTCTTCGAACACCTCATCTCCTTTAGTTTCGGGGCCACCGCGCGCAGTGGGAAAGAAGCGTATTGCGAATTCAAAGTGCCGCGGCGGTTGTCGGACCTTCGAGCGTTATTCATCACGCGCGCATGCTGTCCCATTGGCCCGCAACGCTAATCGCGATGCAAGCTCAATGAGTACCGGTCGTGCGATGGCCGCAACCTGATACCGCGTTGCGAGATCGCCGCATCCTCAAAGCCGTGCGACCACGATACGAAAACCGTTGCCACGCCAAAAACCATCGGGTTCCAGGCTACCGCGATAGGTACAGCAAGCCTTGAGTTTGCCGCTGGAAAAGCACCCTCCGCGCAGCACACGGCGGATAGATGGACCGGCGTCCGGCGCCTCCCGGCCGTCGTCGGCATAAGGATATCTGTAATGCGGTGTCGCCATGTCGTCGCCCCAAAGCGTGGTCGCCCACTCCCAGACCTGTCCCGCCATGTCGTAACACCCGTAAGGCGACCTGCCCTTCGGGAATAGGCCGACCGCACAGGTGGTGTTGAACCCGGCTTCTTCGGAATTCGAGGCGTCGTCCTGCCATGTTGCACCCCAGGGATAGACGATCGTGTCGGTGCCCTCGTCGGGTTGATCGCCGCGCGCCGCGCGCTCCCATTCCGGCTCGCTCGGCAGGCGCACGACCTCATCCGGCAAGATGCGTCCCTCGTCTCGCCAACGTTCAGTCAGCCAATCACAATAGGCGCGCGCATCGCGCCAGGTGAGGTCCGTTGCAGGAGCATTGCGGCGATCCGCGGCAAAGCCGTCAGGACTGCGCCAGAGGCGGTTCGTCGCCTCGACGAAGGCGCCGTAATCGCGGTTGGTCACCGGGTAGATGCCGATCCGGAACGCCTCGACCGCAACCGTATGCGGAGGCGCAGAGTTCGGATGCGTGTCAGAACCGAAGGTGAAGGTGCCAGCAGGAATTTCCGCAAGTGCCTGCAGGTCGCGCGGATCGCCCCAGCGCGAGAGAATACGAGCCGCCTGTTCGCGTTCGCGCGCCGAAAGCGCGCCATTGCTCACGATGGCAACGAGATGTGCCTTCACGGGGTCACGAAGCCGACTGCTTTCGCTCAAAAGTTCGGCCGCAAGGAGCGCGCGCCGAAGGACCTCGCAGCCATCGCCTGCGAGCAAGGCCTCCACGAGCTTTTCGGCCGCTGGTGTGCCTGAAAGACGCCTTGCCAGTCCCTTTAGAACCGGTGTCCAGAGGGTTGGTTTCTTATGATAGGGTTGGACCGCTTCTACAGGTGATTGCGATGCAAGATGGCGCGCCGCCAGCAGTTGACGGACCCGGGTCACGGGAAAGAGTGCGGGATCGTCGTTCTTGCCGCTCAAGGCATCGTAGGCAAGAGCGCATAAAAGGCCCGCGGTCTTTTCGTCGCCAGCAATCCGGGCGACCCAGCGATCCGTGATCGCTTCGGCGGTTTCCCCAGCATCTGCGCATGAGATCGCCATGGCGAACTGTGCCGGGTTGGCGGCCGCAGCGCCAAGGGCGACATTCGAGCGCGCAATATCGAGCCCTGCCAGTCTGGCTGCGGCATCGATGCGCTGCGTCTTCAAAAGCGGGAGAAGATCGTAGCGAACGCAATCAGCTGGAAGCGGCCAGCTCTTGACGACGGATATCTCTCCAAGTGCCAGCAGACGGATCCGTGGGTGGCTCTTTTGGAACGCCAGCGCGTCGGCGAGCACGCGGGAACCCTCGTCGCCGGCAGCCTCAAGCGCGTCGATAGTAATGAGGACGGTGGCCGATGTATCAGTCAGCATCTGATCGTCAATAAGATCGCCGATGCTGACGCCAGCATCTCCCAGGAGGGTCTCGAAAGAGCTCGATCCGGTCACGGAAATATAAAGGGGGACGACGCCCTCTAAACCCCAGTGCTCTTCGTGCACGGTTCCCAGATCGTTCCGGAATACCGCCTGCGATTGCAAGGCCGACGCGCCGACAGCCAGCCTGGACGCAAGACTGCGCGCAAAGCTGGTCTTGCCGCTGCCGGTCTCGCCGGCAAGGATCACCGCAGCATGCTCGCGCACCATTTCCAGTGCCGTGAAATAAACCGGAGGCTCGGGTTCTGTCTGATCTTCCAGTTTGCGCAGCCCCTTGGCTGCCTTGTCTTCGAAGGTGAAGTTGACGAGGAGCGGGATGTAACCCGTTGCGAGATTGGCCACCGATCCGTCTGGAAGACCAAGGAGCGGCGCCTGCGCAAACGCCCGCGCTTCGGCGAGGATCGCCTCCAATCTTGGAGTAAGCGGCCTGTCGTTCATGCCGGTCATTGAAACAGCTTCGCCACGTCGGGGTTGTGGAAACGTTGGATCTCGATCGCATAGCCAGCGGGATCTTCAAAGAAGAAATGCTCGCAGAAACGGCCGCGCAGCATCTCCGACTGACTTGAGACACCGGCCTCCTTGAGCCTGGCGTGCCAGCCCTCGACATCCTGCGAGACGATCGTGAGCAACACTGCGCTCTTTTCCTGGTGCTTTAGGTGGCCGCGATTTCCGTCGACAATGCCGAAGTAGCAGTTCTCTGCGATCCGGTAGATGCGTGCGAGGCCCTGGTCGAGGACCAGTTCGAAGCCAAGGGTCTGTTCGTAGAACGACACCACTGTGTGGATGTCGTCATAGTAGAAGAAGGTGATCGAATGGTCTTTTTTCATGGTCGGTCCTCACATGCGCGGGCGATGATCTCAGTCGATAGTCTCAGGCGATGGTCAACGTGCCCTTGTGATCGATGGATAGGCCGGCGATCCCCTCGCGCGCAGCGAAGACATCGACCGGATGCACGAGGTAAAGCCAGGGCGGATCGGCATTGAGATAGGTCAAGCAGGCTGCGTACGCCGCTTCACGCGCCTGCGCTTCGACGGCACTGTTGGCCGAAACGATTAGGCGCTCCGCCTCTTCGTCGTCATAGCCCTGCCACCACACAGCCTTCGGGACGCTCGAGATCTTGTCGTTCAGTATCCTATAGGTGCTGTGCGGCGATGAATCGAAAATCGCCATGTCTCCCATTTCCTTACGGCCGATCTGGCGCGCATATTCCGGCCGGTCGGTCTCAACTTCGACCTCCACTTCAAAGCCAACAGCCTCCAGTGCGGTTGCCACAAAGCGGCTGACCTCAATGGCTCGCTCGGGCATGAAAGTGGGCGTGCGCAGTTTAATCCGCTTGCTGCCCCTAACCTGCGCTAACAAGTGGCGCGCGCGTTCTGGATCGAAGACGATCGGTGACAGTCCTGCCGTCGCCATGCCCAGATGATGAGGGCTGACTATGCTCGATGACGGAACAGCTAGGCCATGGAAGATTTCTTCTGCGATGCGCCCAGTGTCGACGGCGTGATTGGCGGCAAGTCGGGCCTGCGGCGAGCGGAATACACCGTCCTGGCAATTGAGGTAGAACATCACCGACAGCGTATTGACCGCCTTCCCCCACTGGAAGCGATCATCGAAGTCAAGACGTCCATCGACGCGTTCTAGGTTGAGCGCTACGTCGACGGCACCCGATGTCAGCATCGAAAGGCGTTTGTCCGCGGATGCCTCGGCAATGGCAACGATCTCCCGGGGCTCGCCATTGCCGACAACACGCTCGAGCACAGCCTTTGCCTTGGTTTCGAACGAGCGAACGCGAAATGGCCCTGTTCCAAGGATCGGCTGGCCGTCACTTGCGAGCCTGCAGATGTAGAACTCCGAGAAAATGTCGAGAATATCTGCAAAGGGTCGGGGGTTAAAGACAACGACAGTGGTGTCGCCTTCTGCGGTGATTTTTGCATCGGCCAGATAGCGAGCGTAAGACCACTTCATGCCGAAAGTATCGACCGCTTCGAGAATACCGTCGATGAATTCGATCACATCAGCGGCAACACAGGGCTTTCCGTCGTGGAAATTCGCACCCTTGCGGATGGTAAACCGCCATTCCCGGCCGTCGTCGCCGTGCGTCCAACCGGAAAACAGTGCCGGCAGCACCTGTCCGTCATGCCATTTCAAAAGCGGCTCGAATACCAGGTTCTTGAGCGTCAGTACGCTGGTGTCGTCGGTCACCCGCGTCGGTGGCAGGAAATCAACCTTTTCAAGACTGATCGTCAGTGTGGACATTGCGGGCCTCAGTCGAGTTCGCTTCGACGATGGGGATTGAACCAGTCCGCAAGGGAATCGCCAATCAGATTGAAGGACAGCACGGCAAGCAGGATCGCCATGCCGGGCGCAAGCGCCACCCAGGCAGCACCACGCACGAATTGCAGGTTGGCCGACACGTCCGCTCCCCATTCCGCCATGGGCGGCTGCGCGCCAAGGCCAAGAAAACCAAGGCTTGCGGTCTGCAAGATGGCGCTGCCAAGGGCCAGCGTCGACTGCACCAGCAGCGGACCCAGCCCGTTGAGGAACACATAGCGAAAGAGCACGCGCGGTGTCGGCAGACCGAGTGAGACGGCAGCTTCCACATAGGGCTTGACCGAGATGCTGAGCGCCTGGCTTCGCGCAACACGGGCAAACTGCGGTGCCAGCGTAATCGCCACAGCCAGCATCGCATTTTCCAGGCTGGGGCCGAAAGCCGCCGCAAGCGCAATGGCAAGGACGAGCGCCGGAAACGCCAGGATCGCATCGACGATACGCATGATGACGCTATCCGTCCAGCCGCCGGCAAAGCCCGCAAGCATGCCGAACGTAACGCCGACGACAAAGGCAATCGCGACCACGCCGACCCCGATGGCAAGTGTTGCCCGGCCGCCATGCATGATGCGGGTGAATACGTCGCGACCAAAAGCATCTGTACCAAGCCAGTGGCTGAAGCTCGGCGCGGCAAGCTTGTGCAAGACGTCGAGCTTGGTCGGCGAATAAGGCGTGACCATGGGTCCGAAGACAATGACGAGGATCAGAACGATGAGGATCAGGCTGCCAGCCATGGCCAGCGTGTTCTTGCGCAGGAAGGTGAAAAACTCTGACATCGCGCTCACTTCATCTTCTTGCGGACGCGCGGATCAAGAACGCCGTAAAGCACATCGACCACGATAGAGGTGAACACGAAAAGCAGTGCAAAGACCAGGGTCGTGCCCTGGATCACAGGATAGTCGCGGTTCTTGATCGCCTCGAACATGTAGCGCCCGATACCGGGCCAGGCAAAAATTGTCTCCGTCAGGATAGCGCCGCCGAGCATTTCGGCGAACTTCAGGCCAATAACGGTGATGGCCGGCAAAAGCGAGTTGCGCAGACCGTGATTGATGATCACGTCGCCGCGCCTCAAGCCCTTGGCCCTGGCGGTGCGGATGAAATCCTCACCCATCACCTCAAGCATCGTATTGCGGACAAAGCGGCCGAGTGTGGCGGCAAGGAAGGCGGCGAGAACGGCCGTTGGCAGGATCAGGTGCTGCAGCGCGCTGAGCGCCGCCGCCCAGTTGCCGGTGATCACGCCGTCGAGGATCGCAAAGCCGGTGACCGGTTCGGCGACGATGAAGGAGCTCATGCGCCCGGAAACAGGCAGCCAGCCGAGATAGGTGCCGAAGACCAGCTGCAGGATCAGCGCCAGCAGAAAGGCGGGCATGGAAACGCCGACCAGCGAGACAACGCGCGTCACATGGTCGAAGACGGAATTGGGACGTGTGGCTGATAAAATGCCGATCGGAATTCCTATGATGACGGAGACGATAACAGCAAGAACCGACAACTCGATCGTCGCCGGCAGCCGCAGCAGGATTTCATGGGCGACAGGCTGGCCGGTCTTCAGCGAGATGCCGAAATCGCCCTGCAGCAGACCGCCGACATACTTCAGAAACTGGATCGGAAACGGCTGGTCGAGATCGAGCTGGGCACGCAGCGCATCGATCTGCGCCTGCGTCGCTCCCGGCCCCAAAAGTGTCACGGCTGGATCGCCGGGAATGAAGCGCACCAGCGAAAAGACGATGACCAGCACGATACACATGACGGGTATCAACGCAATCAATCGGCGCAAGATGAAGGTCGCCATGCCCAGTTCTACTCATATCTTTAAGGAAGTAACCCGCAGCGGCGAACCTCTGCGGATCGATTTCTCGTCATGAAGACGCACCGCGCCTCACTTCTTGGACACACCCCAATACTCGTTGAGCGGAGGCGCACTGTTGACCACCAGGCCTTCGACATTGGCGCGGGTGAAGACGATCAGCTTGGGGCTGAACAGATAGGCACCTGGCACGCGCTTGACGATTTCTTCCTGAACTTGCTGATAGAGTGCCTTGCGGGCATCCATATCGACGGTCTGCTGCGCCTTCAAGATAAGCTCGTCAAGCGCCTTGTCCTCAGGCATGCGGAAGGTCATGGCTGTGTCGGCAAGCGACGAAAGATAGCCGATGGTGATGTGTGCGTCGGGATCGTTGTACCAGGGCTGGCGACCGTCAAGTGCTGCGTCGAACTGACCTGCGGTCTGTAAGGCGCGATAGGCCGGAAATTCGGTCTGCTCGATCGTTGCAGTGATGCCGATATCGGCGAGATTGGCCTGAACGAAGGTAGCGACGGCGCCCCACAGCGGACCCTGGAAGCTGTAGAGCTTCAGATTGATGGTGGATGGATCAACGCTGGCTTCGGAGAGAAGCTTCTTCGCGAGCTCCGGATCGTAGGCGGGCGCCATATCCTTGATCTTGGGATCGAACGCCCAGCTGTTCGAGGTCAGCGGGCCGTAGACCCGCTCGGCCGTGCCGCCGAATACGCCGGTCAGAAGACCGTCATAGTCGATCGCATGCGCAACTGCCTCGCGGACCTTGATATTTGCAAAGGGGCCATCCTTCTTGCTGTTGTTGAATTCCAGCTGGCGGATGATCTGGCTCGATGCCTCGATGATCTTGACGTCGTTGTTGGACTTTAGCGCTTCGATGTCTTCAGCGGCAATGGCCGAGAGCTGGCCCTGCTGCTGCACGACGTCGACACCGCCGCTTTCGAGCTCCAGGCGCCGCGTCGAGGCATCGGGAATGACGCGGTAGATGATGCGCGAGAGCTTCGGCGCGCCGCGGAAGTAATCAGGGTTGGCTTCCAGCACGACATTGGTGTCGGCCTGCGCGCTCTTGAAGGAAAATGGTCCGGTGCCGACGGGATTGGCAGCGAACTTGTCACCGAACTTGGCGACAGCAGCCGGGCTGACGATTGCCGACTGCGGCTGCGCGAGGATCGACAGGAATGCCGGATAGGGCTCGGAGAGCGTGATCTTCACCTCGCCCGGCGAGACGACGGCGATGTCCTTGATAAGGTCGAAGGTCGCTTTTACGTAGGAGTTGGTGGCCTTTGTCCGCTCCAGCGAGAACTTGACTGCGGCTGCATCAAAGGCAGTGCCGTCCTGGAACTTCACGCCATCACGCAGCTTGAAATCGAATTCCTTGCCGTCCGCCGAAACAGTCCAGCTGTTGGCGAGACGGCCTTCGAGCTGCTTGAAATCCGGGGCGGTCCAAGCGACCAGCGTGTCGAAAACATTGAGAATGATCTCGCTGCCGATCGGCTCAGCCTTGTTGGTGCCGGGCTCAAGGCTGACGGGATCGGATGGAACGGCGACAACCAGCGTCTTCAGTTGCTCGTCACTCTGCGCATTTGCGGATCCGGCAAAGATCGGCAAGGCAACGAAGGCCGCGGCGGCAAGTCCTTTAAGCAGTTTCATTCGCACGACCCTTTCATGGTCCGGCAGGGACGCAGACAACGTCTGCCCAAGCCCTTTAACGTCAGCCTTTAAAGGCACTCCTCATCTGATATTCCACGAAATATATCATCGCTTTTCCGGCTGTAAAGCCTTGCCTGCCGGCGTTTTGAACAAGTAGCGATTGCGGCCTAATTATTGTGCAAATGCGAAAAGATTATTCTGCATAGCAGCATTCTTGCGAAACATTCAGCCTAATGCCGCCCGTGCCGGGTCGGCACCTGTTGCGACTGGTCGAGTGGGATCACTCACCCAGGCCGACCACGAGCCTGGATACATTGCGGCATCGATGCCGATCGACGCGAGGGCCAAGACCGTGTGTGCTGCTGACATTCCGGCGCCGCAATAGACCCCGACGGGTTTGCGGCCATCGGCGCCAAGCGCCCGGTACATTTCCTTCAGTGTTTCGGTGTCTGTGAAATTGCCGTAATCTGTTACATTATCAGGCGCAGGGGCACTCAGCGCATGCGGGATGTGCCCGCGTGGCGGCTGACCGGGCAGCGAGGCGCCGCCAATATAGTTCGGACGGATGCGGGCATCCAGGAGCACGCCATCGACAGCGAGACGCAGGGCCTCTCCAGGCCCGATCTCGGCCATTTGACCGGCCTTGAGGGTAATGTCGCTCGGTGTTGGACGAGAGACCGCTTCGGTGACGGGGAGGTCGGCTGCCAGCCAAGCGGGAAAGCCGCCGTCGAGCACCCTGACATCAGGCAGCCCGGCCCAACGCAAAACCCACCAGGCCCGCGCAGCCGTCATGCTGCGGTCGGCGTCGTATATGACGATCGTGCTTTCGCGGCGAAGACCCCAAGCGCGCGCCTTCATCTCGAGCATGGCGATCTCAGGCAATGGGCGCTGCCCTCCTTCGAGCGTGGATGGCGACTGAAAATCCTCATAGGCCTGTGTGTCGATCGCACCTTCAATGCGCTTACCCTTGAATGAAGGCTGCCCCGTGTAGGGGTTGATCGAATGAACGGCAATCACCGTCACATCGGCGCCAGATGCGCGCATTGCCTGCAACTGAACAGGGGTGAGCAAAACGGTCTCGCGCTGCGCGTCTGTCATGTCGGCCTCCAATCGATCCAGTAAGGATCCTGTCTAAATCTCGCCTAGAAGCAGATTCGTCGATCATTCATCGGATCGCAAGTTAAAATATCTTACGTGATATTCTACGAGGTATTTTCATTGACATTTGCACATTGACGCGCTGCAATATCGATCTGCCAGCTTTGCCGTGATCCGGAGTATCCGCGCTTGACAGTCCTTACGGTCGAAAATCTTACGACATCCTTCCGCAGAAATGGCGCGTGGACGCCCGTGGTCAACGATGTGAGCTTCAGCATCTCGGCGAGCGAGACAGTTGCTATCGTTGGCGAATCCGGCTCGGGCAAGAGCGTCACCGCCATGTCGGTCATGCGGCTCCTGCCGGAGCACACGTCGCGCGTAGCGGGCAAGATCACGCTGGGCGGCACCGATATCCTGTCGCTGCCGGAAAAGCAGATGCAGGACGTTCGCGGCAACGACATCGCCATGATCTTCCAGGAACCTATGACCTCGCTTAACCCGGTCCTGACCGTCGGGCGACAGATCGCCGAGGCCATTATCCGCCATCGCGGTTGCTCGAAGAGGCAAGCGCGCGTTGAGGCGGTGCGGCTTCTCGAGCGCGTCCGGATTCCAGCCGCCACAAGCAGATACGACGACTATCCACATCAGCTCTCTGGCGGCATGCTCCAGCGTGTGATGATCGCAATGGCGCTTGGATGCAAGCCAAAACTCCTGATCGCCGACGAACCGACCACCGCCCTCGACGTCACCGTTCAAGCGGAGATCCTGCAACTGATCAAGTCGCTGCAGGACGAGGAAAAGATGGCCGTTCTATTCATCACTCACGATATGGGCGTGGTCGCGGAAATCGCGGACCGAACTGTCGTGATGTTCCGCTCGCGCGCGCTCGAGATCGGCAAGACTGAACAGATTTTTACAGACCCCTCCAACGTCTACACCAAGGCGTTGCTCTCCGCCGTACCAAGGCTCGGCTCGATGGAAGGCCGCGCCTTCCCGGCCACGCTGCCGCTGACGGATACAGACACCGGCGCTGTCTTGCCGGAGCGCGAGATCGCGGGCACCGTAGAGAACAATAAGCGCCCCATTCTTGAGGTCCGCAATCTTGTCACCCGCTTCGATATCAAGTCGGGCCTTTTCGGGCGTGTCAGCAGCCGCGTGCATGCAGTTGAAAACGTCTCCTTCGATCTACACGCGGGCGAAACGCTCTCGCTGGTCGGTGAATCCGGCTGCGGCAAGTCCACCACCGGCCGCTCCGTGCTGCGTCTGGTCGAACCTGTCAGCGGCTCCATCCATATCAACGGACAGGATATCAGGGCGCTGGACCGCAGCAGCCTCTTGAAGCAGCGCCAGCATATGCAGATGATCTTCCAGGATCCGTTTTCGAGCCTCAACCCGAGAATGCGGGTTGGCGACGCCATTATCGAGCCGATGGTCACCCACGGCCTGGCGACTACGAAAGAGGCGCGCGAGAAGGTCGCGGATCTGATGGTGCGCGTCGGTCTTCATGCCGACATGGCGCGACGCTTCCCGCATGAGTTCTCGGGTGGACAGAGGCAGCGCATCAGTATAGCTCGCGCGCTCACCCTCAATCCGGGCCTGATCGTCGCCGATGAAGCTGTCTCAGCACTCGACGTTTCGATCAAGGCGCAGGTCGTGAACCTGATGATGGAACTGCAGGAGCAGTTGAAGATCGCCTACCTCTTCATCAGTCACGACATGGCTGTCGTCGAACGCGTCAGCCATCGCGTAGCGGTTATGTATCTCGGCGAGATCGTAGAGATCGGTACGCGCGAGCAGATCTTCGGCAATCCGCAACATGCCTATACCCGCAAGCTGTTGAGCGCAGTTCCGATCGCTGATCCGGCTCGCCGCCATATCCGCCGCGCTACAGCTGGCGGCGAGATCGGCAGCGCCGTCAGACCGGCTGACTACCAGCCACCTGTCGCCCGCTACAACGAGCCGGCACCCGGCCACCTCGTCAAGGTCGCCTGAGGCGACCAGTAACGATCAAAGCGTCAGCCCCACCTGCCCCGCTGCGACGAGCGCGCCCAATATCCCCTGGCGGGTATTTTCATTGTGCTCGACCACGGCGTCGCGCGCCTTTTCGGCATCGCGCTGGCGCAGCGCCGCCACGATGCGGTGATGATCGTCATTCGTCTCCGGATTTATGTCGCGGACCCGTGCGCCCATATAAAACAGCCGCGCGCATTCCTCCAGATGGCTCATGATCAAGGCATAGAGCCGCGGATTGCGGGAGCCCCGCGCGATGGCGGAGTGGAACTCCTGATTGGAATCGACAAAGGTCTTGGTGCTGACCTCCTCGCCGATCACATAGCTGACATCGGCGAGTTGATCGAGCAGATCGAGATCTGTATCGGAAAGGTTTTTGGCGGCAAGTGCTGCAGCCGTCCCTTCCAGCATGCCGCGAATGGCAAAAAGATCGTTCATGTCCTTCACCGTCACCGGTGTCACACGATAGCCGCGCCGCGGATAGGCTTCCATGAAACCTTCGACGCAAAGTCGCGCCAGCGCTTCGCGCACCGGCGTCTTGCTCACCGACAGCTGCTCGGCCAGTTCCGGCTCCGAGACCTCCATGCCGGGCGCGAGGTCGCCTGTGATGATGCGCTCGCGAAGAACGGCATAGGCCGTTTCCGTCAGCGACTTTCCGCGCTTGCCGCTCGACGTGTCCGCTTTAATCAAAGTCAATCTCCGTTTCCGATTCCGGCGGCGCAATCCGTCGAGCCCAGCATCAACATAGGCGAGCAATCCGCCAATTTCCACGAACAGTTCACGTAGGCATGCCTGGACCAACAGAACTTTGACAGGGTCGATTTTCTGATATACTACGTAATATATTTAGTAGACGCAATGCTGTCCCCCAACAGGTATCGCCTTGTCAGAAATTCTCGTTATCAATCCCAACAGCTCCGTCTCGGTCACCCGATCGATGGAAACATGCCTGGGTATCGTTCGCGACGCCAGCTGCCATGACATCCGTTGCACGGAACTGCAGAAGTCCCCACCCGGTATCGAGACCGACGCCCATGTGGCGGCGGTAATACCCAACATCCTCGAAGCCGTCGCAATCTCCGACGCCGACGCCTTCGTGCTTTCATGCTTTTCCGATCCAGGCATTGCTGCGGTTAGAAAGGCAACAACACGCCCCGTCATCGGCATTGCCGAGGCTGCCTATCTTGCGGCTCTTGGCCTCGGCCAGAATTTCGGCATCGTGTCACTCGGGCAATCCTCCATCGACCGTCACCTCCGCTATCTTAAAGCCCTCGGCTTTGACGGTCGGCTGGCCGGGGATCGCTCCATCGACATGACTGTCGTCGAACTCATGGCTGGCGACGTGGTAGAAACAGTCGCCCGCACGGCGCGCCTTTTGCGCGACGGAGACGGTGCTGATGTGGTCATCCTCGGCTGCGCTGGTCTCGGCGGCTATCGCCAAGCGATGCAGGACGCGTTGCGCATTCCCGTCATCGATCCGGTACAGGCCGGCGTCGCGCTGGCATGCACCACCCTCGACCTTCAATACGCAAGGCAAGCATCATGACCTATGATATTGTTATCAGCGGCACTGCCGTCCTGCCTGAAGGACCGCTCGACAACGCCTGGATCGCAATCCGCGATGGCAAGATCGCGGCCATCGGCACCGGTGAAGCGCCTAATGCTGCACAAAACTTCGAAGCCGGCGCCGACCTCATCATTCCCGGTGTTATCGACGGCCAGACCCACGCTTGTAGTTATGGCGGCCTTCCGGGCATCCGCTCGACGACACGCTCGGCGGTGGCCGGTGGCATCACGACCATTGTCGACATGCCCTATGACAATCCAGATCCGCTCAACTCGGTCGCAAGGCTGAATGCCAAGGTCGCAGCGATCCGCGAGCATGCCCATACCAACGTCGCGCTGTACGCTACAGTGATGCCTGGCCAGGCAATCGACGAGATCGACGCTCTGATCGCAGGGGGCGTCGTCGCCTTCAAGATTTCGACCTTCGAAAGCAGCCCTACCCGCTTTCCGCGTATCTCATCCAACCAGACTTTGGAGATCTTCACAGCGCTGGCTGAGACCGCGATCCCGCTTGGCGTGCACAATGAAGACCAGGAAATTGTCCGCGCAAATATCGCGGCGGCCAAGGCCGCTGGGCGCGATGGCATCGAGGCGCATTCCCAAAGCCGGCCACCGGCCGCCGAGATGGCCGCGACCGCCCAGTTCCTCGAACTTGGAGCCGCCGCCGGCGCGCACGCACACATCGTGCACCTGACGACGACACGCGGCTTCGATCTCGTCGAAAACTATCTGAACGACGGCTATCGCGCCACTGGTGAACTCTGCATCCACTATCTGTGGCTCGACCCCGAGATCGATGGGCCCGCACTCGGCGCCAAGATGAAAGTCAATCCGCCGATCCGCCCTGGTCAGATCGAGTTTCTCTGGGATGATGTCGTCTCCGGCCGCGTCGCCTTCGTGAGCTCCGACCATTCGAGTTGGCCGATCGACAACAAGTTCACAACATCGATCTTCGATGCCGGCGCAGGTGTTCCAGGCCTTGAGACCTTGCTACCGGCCTTTTACACCGGAGCCGAGATACGCGGTTTTGACGCAGTAACCTTGACCGTCGAGCAGCTGTGCGAACGCCCCGCCAAATTCTTCGGCCTTTGGCCGCAGAAGGGAGCGCTCATCGTCGGCGCGGATGCCGATATCGCCATTGTCAAGTCGCAAGCGCAGGTGTGGGACGCGTCCAGAGCCCATGATGAGCTCCGCTGGAGCCCCTTTGACGGCCGCGAATTCAGCGTTTGCGTCGCGCGCACCTATGTCGGCGGCAAGCTCGCCTATGATGGCAGGGATATCGTCAACGCACCCGGCGATGGTCAGTATGTTGGCCGTGGCAATTCCGCCTGGTTCTGAGTGCTCTCGCAAGGATTACACATGTCACATATCACAGCCGACACCTCGGGCGTCTTCGTCATCGCATGCACCCCCTTCGACGAGAACGGTGCGATCGACGCCACTAGCACCGACACCATGGTCGATTTCTATTACGAAAAAGGCGCCGACGGCCTGACGATCCTGGGCATGATGGGCGAAGCGCCGAAGCTGACCCAGGCCGAATCGATCGAGGTGACGCGCCGGACCCTGGCGCGCTCGGCCGGCAAACCTGTCGTTGTCGGCGTGTCTGCCCCCGGCCTTGCCGCGATCGGCGAACTGACGAAAGCGGTCATGGATATCGGTGCAGCCGGTGTAATGGTAGCGCCGCCGTCCAGCCTGCGGACCGACGACCAGATCGTCACATATTATCGCAATGTCGTCGAAACGATCGGCACCGATGTTCCCATCGTACTGCAGGACTTTCCGCTGGCGACTGGCGTCCAGATCAGCTCGAAAACGCTTGGCGTGATCTTCGAGGCGCATCCGAGCATCGTCATGCTGAAGCATGAAGACTGGCCGGGCTTGCAGAAGGTCGCCGACCTGCGTGCCGCCGAGGCAAAGGGCCGTCGGCGCGTCTCGATCCTTTGTGGCAACGCCGGCGTGTTCCTGCCAGAAGAAATGCAGCGCGGTGCCGACGGCGCAATGACCGGCTTCGCCTACCCCGAAATGATGGTGGGCGTTTGCAAACTGAGCAATGAAGGCCGGCATGAGGAGGCGCATGATCTCTTTGACGCCTATCTGCCATTGATGCGCTACGAGCAACAGCCTGGCCTCGGCCTCGCCGTTCGCAAATATGTATTGGCCAAGCGCGGTGCGATCGCCAGCGCCACCCAGCGTCGCCCCGGTGCTGCACTCAACGCGGCGGCGGTGGCTGAAGTCGAGCGGCTGATCGCCCGCCAGGAAAAGAAACTAGGAGCTTTGAACTGATGGACCTGCAGATCTCTGGTAAGAAGGCACTCGTTCTCGGCGCCAGCCGTGGTCTCGGCGCCGCCATCGCGGCCGGCCTCGCAGCAGAAGGTGTCAAGGTCTTTGCAGCGGCGCGCAGCGCTGACAAGATCAAGGCGACCGACAACATCATACCTGTCGCCGTCGACCTTTCCGACGCTGTCTCGGTGGCTGCCCTGGTCGAGATGCTGACGAGCCAGGGCGGCGTCGATATCGTCGTCAACAATTCCGGGGGCCCCAAGGCCGGTCCGGCGCTCGGTCAGTCGACCGAAAGCTGGGTTGACGCCTTCCAGTCGATGGCGACCTCCATCTTTTCGATCACCGACGCCATGTTGGCCGGAATGATTTCCCGCAAATGGGGGCGCGTCATTACGATCGGTTCTTCTGGTGTCGTCCAGCCGATCGCAAATCTGGCGTTGTCGAACGGTGTGCGCGCAGCTATCGCCGGCTGGTCAAAGACGCTGGCCTCCGAGGTTGCCCGTCACGGCATCACGGTGAACATGATCCTGCCCGGCCGCATCGCCACCGACCGCGTTCGCGAACTCGACGGGATCAAGGCCGAAAAGACAGGCGCCTCGATCGAGGCGGTCGAGGAAGCGTCGCGCAACGAAATCCCGGTTGGCCGTTATGGCAACCCGTCGGAATTTGCAGCCGTTGCCGTTTTCCTGGCAAGCTCTCAGGCAAGCTACGTCACAGGATCGTCAATCCGGGTCGATGGCGGCATGATCAGGGGACTGTAAGCGATGACCGATTTCGATGCTGTTTATGAGCGCCGCGGCACAGGCAGCTCGAAGTGGAGCAAGTATCCGACAGACATTCTGCCGATGTGGGTCGCCGACATGGACTTTCCAGCAGCACCCGAGATCTTGGAGGCCATACGCAATCGCCTCGAACATCCGATGCTCGGCTACGGCGTTGCCCGCGACGAGCTGCGCGCCCGCATTGTCGAGGACATGCAATCGAAATACCACTGGTCGATCACGCCTGAGGACATCGTATTTTTGCCGGGCGTCGAGCCAGGGTTCAATATGGGTTTGAAAGCGATGCTCGAGCCCGGCGATGGGCTGGTGGTGCAGACGCCGGTCTACCGCCCAATCCTCAATGCGCCGTCTCACTGGGGCCTCGTGCGTAATGACGTGCCGCTAAGACAAACCGAGCACGGCTATGTGATGGATGTCGATCCGCTGGCCGCAGCGCTTTTGCAGTCGCGTGCGCTGCTTTTGTGCAATCCGCAGAACCCGACAGGCAAGGTGTTCACGAAAGACGAGCTCACCGACATCGCCACGCTCTGCCGGGACAATAACGCGTTGATTATCTCCGACGAGATCCATTGCGACCTGCTGTTCGACGGTCGCCATCATATCCCGATCGCCACACTGTCTGAGGAAACGGCGAACCGGACCATCACCCTGATGGCGGCCAGCAAGACCTTCAACATAGCCGGCCTGAAAACCGCCTTTGCGATCATCCAGAACCAGTCGATCAGAGAACGCTTCGTGCTCTCGAAGCTTGGAATGGTCGATAGCGTCAATGTTCTCGGCCTTGAGGCAACCCTTGCAGCCTACACCCATGCCTCCGGCTGGAAAGCTCGGATGCTTTCCTACATCCAGGCCAACCGTGACTATCTCTCACAACAGGTGGCGTTACGTTTCCCCGCTATTCGACTTATCAAGGCAGAAGCGACGTTTCTTGCCTGGCTCGACTGCAGCGAACTAGGGCTCGCAGGCGATCCGCAGGCCTTCTTTCTAGAACATGGCAAAGTGGGGTTCAGCGCCGGATCAGAGTTCGGTGCGGCCTATGGAGACTACGTCCGTGTCAATTTCGGCTGCCCACGATCGTTGCTGAGTGAGGGCCTTGACAGAATGGCGAAGGCGCTGGAAACACCTTGATCCCCAAGGCGTAGAACGTGGAGCGGCGCGTGCGCACGAGGGCACAACCGCCGCAACAAACACCTAGAAAAGACCAATCGACGCGCGTCACAAGTCAATCTCGGGGATCGAGCCGATGCCATCCCGCAAGCCTCTGTGGTAAATATCTACCGGCTCTTGAGATCAGTACTTAGGTTCTGCTGGCCATCGGTTAAGGCGGTTCTGGTAAGAAGCATGACGGCTGTACTGGTAGCACAAACTTGCCTTGAGATCCAGCCAACGATTAATGCGTGCGGGTCGTCCCTTTCCCCGAAAACTTGCAAAGCGATTATGCCATACCCGGCGGCTGGCCGTTACCAAGTGCCCCACCATTGCTGCAGCCCCTGTGGGCTGGCAATGGGCATGACAGCTCACCCCCGCATAAGACTTGAACCTCAGCGCGAACCGCATTCGGGTTCTCTCAGCGAGAATTGATTTTGATGATGGTACGATGTCGATAGATAGCTGTAATCGGATGCCCCGATTCTTCGTCCGAACGGCCGATGCAGACACAATCGTCGCGCACTGCCGACCGTTTACATCTCAGTAGCGTGCCTTCGCCGACACGAAAGGCACTCCGGCATGAGAGGTTCCGCTTACCGAGATGGCTTATGAGAATAACGATACGCACTGAGGCGTGACGACGCCACTAAGCCGCTGCCTTTGATAGTTTAATAACACCCGCGATGCCGTCATCCTTGAAATTCTATCGAAATCGTTTAAGTTTTGACTTGCAGAAGCAGAGCGAACTTCGTCCCTCGGCCTCCACGAATTCTGCAAGGGCGACAACGCTCGAATGCGAAGGCTTGCATGGGAATGGCGTGACCGCCAGCCACGCACTCATCAAACACGAAATGTATGTAATGTAATGCGGCACTAGCGCCAGTCGAAGAGGTTCTCAAATGGATCCGGTCAGTGCGCTCGACATTCGGCTTCCGGATCTTTCGCAAGAAGAGCTCCTGCATCTCTTTTTCGAGATGGAAACCAACGGATTTGGTTGCCTTCACGGTTTCTTGGCTGACGTCGACCTCGCCAAGGCCCGACAGTTTGTCGCCTCTTCTATGCGCCAATCTGGCAATGAATATGTTGCCTACCGTGGAAGTGAAGCCGTTCAGGGGTCAGGATTGGACGACCTCGCCACCTCGGTGCGTTTCCAGTCGATATTCACCCGCCTCTATGAGGCAAGCCGGCATAGACCTGCACCCCCGGTGGAGTTCTATCAGTTGCTACGGTGTCTGGCGGGAACAGGCATGCTGACCCACTCGTTCAATTTCCACTATGACTCATACCTGATCACCGCACTGATTCCGATCGTCATTCCAGCTACCGGGCGACCGGGAGATCTCTATCTGGCCCCGAAGATGCGACCCGTCCGCGCAAACTACATCAGGAACGTGATTGACAAGATCATTGTTGAGAGAATCAAGCAGAAGACATTGCGACATCGGGCCGAGATTGATCCAAAATGGTTCACGAGGATCAGGATGGTTCCGGGAAACCTTTATCTGTTTTGGGGGTACAGGACGATCCACGCCAATGAGCCGTGCGATACCGGCACCGTACGTGCTACCGCACTCTACCATTTCTTCGACCCGCACTGTGAAAGCAAGCTCAAGCACCGCCTTAGGTCATCCAGCAACGGGTAACTACCGGTCTTATACAAGTCGACCACCAATGGTTAAACAGCTCTTAAAGGACGTGGTGACCGCTTCAGGCGCCCCGCAAATGTAAAGCTCTAAAGATCGTGGAACGAGATAGGCGCGTTGTCCGAAAACAATCTGCACAGCATGCCCCACCGTTTGCCGTCGAGACGGCGTGATCGCCGCAGTTTGCGATACCAGCTTGTTACCACCCGTCGTTTCGAAACTGGCAGGCTTGAGGCCAGGCCAGATGCGGTTCAACGGAGCACCTGATCATCATAGTAACCATCGAGCGCGACGATGTCGACGTTACCCGCCTCGTGGTTATACCCATAACGAAACCCTGAAAGCGTTTTCGCGCGACGAGCTGGTCGCAGTCACACGGCGCTAAAAAAGGCGGTTCCCCGTGGTAGGCGCGTAACTTACCACGAACCACTAAGGTCGTTGCCGCACGGCGGCAGCGAAGCCATTTTGTCACCGCTCACGCGCGAAAAGAGCAGTAGCCGGCATTAGCGACCGGATCTAACGTGACGACGTCTTTCGACATCCAGGCGTACACTCCAGCCTCGCTTCAACGGCAGACACTTTGACAACCTGACGCTTCGCGAACCACGGATGCCATCGCGCCCGCGGAGGCATCGGTTGTTGCCCGGATTTCACGCGCCACCGCGCATTGCCGCATGACACGGCCTTCAGAATGGGGACACAAATGAAAAAATTCATCCGCTCACTGATAATACCCGCGCTGATGTTCGCGTCGCATGTTCATGCGGCCGATCTTCCGATCAAATTGACGCTCGACTGGAAGATCCAGGGTATCCACGCCTGGTTTTATCTTGCCAAGGAAAAAGGCTACTTCGCTGACGAGGGACTTGATGTCCAGATCGATCAGGGAGAAGGCTCGGCAGTGACGGTCACACGCATTATGTCTGGCGCCTATGATGCCGGCTTCGGGGACATGAACGCTATCATCCAGAATGCCTTGACGAAGCCCGACGTATCGCCTGTCATGGTTTATCAGATCTACAATCAGCCGCCGTTTTCAGTTCTGGTCAAGAAGGATGGCCCGGTCACCGACCTGAAAAAACTGGCCGGCCTCAAGGTCGGAAGTCCGGCCGGCTCGGCTGCGGGCCGCCTCTTCCCCGCGTTGACCTCGAATGTCGGCATCGATCCAAACAGCGTGGAAATGGTCAATGTCGCACCGAACATCCAGGAGCAGATGCTGATCCGTGGAAACGTGGATGCAAGCCTGGTCTTCAACGTCACGAGCTATCTGAACCTGATCGGTCTTGGTCTGGACCCCGACAAGAATTTCACTTGGTACAATTATGGTGATCACGGCGTGGACATCTATTCCAACGGCCTGATGGTCTCCCGCAAATTGGTCAACGAACATCCGGAAGCCGTTCGGGGACTGGTGAAGGCCGTGAACAGGGCCATGATCGAGATCATGCATGACCCCGCGCTCGGCGCCGCGACAGTCAAGGCCGTCGAGCCGCTGATAAACGAACAGCTTGAAAAGCGCCGGATCGAGTTCGCCATCAAGAACCTGATCGTATCGGAAGAAACCGGCAAGGTTGGCGTCGGTGATGTGGATGTCTCGCGCCTGGCGAGATCGATCTCCAGTATCAAGGCTGCCTACGAACTCAAGGGCGACGTGACGCCAGACAAGGTATTCACAGCCGAATACCTTCCGCCTCTTGCTGAGAGAGTTGTCAACTGATCTCAAACAGGCAAGCTCCAGATTTCATCGGAGCTTGCCCATCATGAATGAGAATGCTTATGAGTGACCGTCAAATCACTGTGGCCAAGGCCCTCATCGGAGAGAGCTATGAGCCGGTTGGACCAGTCGAAATCCGGATGGAATCGGGCCGTATCACCGCCATCCGATCAGCAAATGACGATGCCGCGGCGCCGCGTATCCTGGCCATGCCCGCATTGGTCGATGGACACAACCACGCAAGACCGCTGTCGCCAACGTCGTTCGGCGCCGGCATGAAGCCGCTTGAGACCTGGCTGCCTTCGCTTGCCGTCATGCCGGCCGTTGATCCCTACCTTGCAGCGGCCGCGTCATTCGGGCGATCCGCGCGCGGCGGCTGCGTTGCCGTCATGGTGCACCTGATCCGTCCCATGGGTCGCGAGCCGTTGACGAAAGAAGCGCGCGACTATGCCCGCGCTGCGTCGGATGTCGGCGTGTCGATCGGCTTTGCGATCGCCATGCGGGACCGGAACCCGATCGTCTACGGCGACCATATCGACATCGCCGCAAAGCTCGGCGATCGGTTCAAGATCGACGATATCTGGCGGGCGGAGACGATGTCCCCCGAAGACCAGATCATGCGTGTTTGCGACGTTGCCTCGGAACTGGAAAATGAGCTGCATGTCGATGTCCAATTCGGACCGACCGGCGTGCAATGGTGCTCCGACGGCCTTTTGGAAGCGATCGCCCGCGCATCGGGGGAGACCGGTCGCCGCGTCCACATCCATCTCTTGGAAACGCGTGAACAGCGCAGGTGGGCCGACCGCACCTATCCTGGTGGTATAATCGAACGTCTGCGTGAGATCGGCCTGCTGTCCCCTCGCCTGACGGTCGCGCATTGTGTTTGGGCAAGGCCGGAAGAACTGTTTGTCCTGGCAAGCCATGGCGTGAAGATCGCCGTCAACCCCTCCTCGAATTTACACCTGAAATCCGGCATCGCGCGCGCGGGACGGATGAAAGGGTCGGGGCTTCGCTATGGCATCGGCCTTGATGGATGCGCGTTCGACGAGGACGATGACGCGTTGCGGGAACTGCGCCTGTTTCGCATGCTCAATGCTGGCGTGGCTTTCGACGAGGAAATCACGCCCGTTGATGCGCTGGCCGCGGCCTGCGCAACCGGGCGCGAGATGGTCGGTCTTCCTGACGGCGGAAGCATAGACGTCGGCATGCCCGCCGATCTCTTGCTGCTCGATCTCGACCGACTGGACCGTGACCGCGTGATGGAGGTCGATCCTCGCCATTATCTCTTTGCGCGTGCAACGCAAAGGGACGTCGTCGAGGTCATCTGTGGCGGGAAGACGATCGTGCGCGACGGCAAGGTACTTGGGATCGATCTCGAAACCGTTGAAACGGCGCTTCGCCAGCAATATCGAGGGGCAATCGGTTCGACGCAGCATATCCAGGAGGCATTCGCGGCACTCGAACCGCTGATCGGCGAGCATTATCGCGGTTGCTGCTAGAGCGCAGCTTCCGCGCGGGGATTAGGAGCGCGGCAACGGCTCGACCTACGTCATCGCCTTGACCAGCCGGTCCGCGAAGCTGGAAGCGGCGATCGGTAGGACGCGTCCCCTGAGTTGGCATAGCACGAGGTCGGAGCGTGGTATGTCGCGCTCGTCAATCGGCCGACCGACAAGCCCCATGCCGAAATCCTGTCGAGGGGCCCCGGCCTCGATCTGGAACGAGATCATGTTTCCGCGAAGCACCAGCCCTCTCAGCATCTCGAAAGAATTTGATTCCGCCATGATGTCGAACCGGAAATCGCGACGGGCGATGACCTCATCGAGAACCTGTCTCCCCCCGAGGCTCTGATCCGGCAATGCGAGCGGCTGTCCGACACAGTCGGAAAGCCGAACCACCTGCTTGGATGCCAGCGGGTGATCTTCCCGCATGATCGCGACCAATCGCTGCGGCAGCGACGTCAATATGCGTATGCCCGGCCGCATGTAGGCTCGGTAGACCAGAGCGAGATCGACATCATATTCGACGAGCGCGTTGATCGCCGCGTTGTGGTCCATCACCTTCAGATCAAAAACGAGCCGAGGGTTGTCCTTTCGGAACTCCCCGATCTGAAACGGTAGGAAGTCGAGGGCAAGTGCCTGGCTGCAGGCGATCTTCACCGGTCCGCGCCTTAAGCCACGCAGGTCTTCGACTTGTGAACTCAGCCGCTCCGCATCGGCGATCTGACTTCTGGCATAGCGGACAAACAATTCGCCCGCCGTAGTCAACTTCACGCCACGCGCACGCCGTTCGAATATCGGCGTTCCAATTTCGAGCTCCAGGTCCTGGATCTTGCGGTTCATCGCCGATGCCGTGATGTTCATCCGCTCCGCGGCTTGACGGATCGAGCCCGCCTTCGCGATTTCAGAGACTTGTTGCAGCAATTTCAGATGACGCATCGCTTGCTCCGAGTGATGCCTTTTTGGCACCGTTCACGCACAAAAATTGCGGTTGAGATACACACTGGACCGTGTACTCTCGCATTGCAACATCAAAGAACAAGCCGCGACAAAGGCGGCCTCCAACGACCAGACAAGGGGAACAACAATGGCTAATCACCAGATGAAGACGCGCGCCCGTATGCTGGCGCTTGTCGCCGCCACCGCATTTTCCGCATTCGCAGGCACCGCGGCCCATGCCGAAACCAGCATCAAGATGGTCCTAAACTGGAAGTATGAAGGACCGCAGGGTCTGCTTTTCCTCGCCGAGGACAAGGGCTACTTCAAGGAGGAAGGCCTCGACGTGACGTTCGACCAGGGCAACGGCTCCGGTGCAGGCGTTCCGCTGGTTGCCAACGGCGCCTACGATATGGCGTTCGGCGACATCAATGCCTTGATCGAACTGGCAGCCAAGAAGCCGGAAGACGCACCCGTTGGTGTCTTCATGATTTACAGCCAGCCGCCCTTCACCGTCGCCGTCAAGGCAGACAGCCCGATCAAGTCGCCGGCGGATTTTCCCGGCCACACGCTGGGTGGCGCGGCCAATGATGGCGCGCTCAAGCTCTTCCCGGCCCTGTGCTCTATCACCAAGATCGACTGCACCAAGGTGAACATCACCAACATGCAGCCGAACCTTCGCGAGCAGATGCTGATGAAGGGCCAGGTCGAAGGCGTCTTTGGCTACGTCAACACGATCCGCTTCAGCTCCAAGCTCATCGGCGTCGATCCCGACAAGGAGCTGCGCTTCATCCGCTACGGCGACTACGGAATGGATCTCTATTCGAACGCCATCATTGCCTCGAAGAAGCTGGTCAAGGACAATCCCGACGCGGTGAAGGGCTTCCTGCGCGCCATCAACAAGAGCATCAAGGACGCCATCAAGGATCCGGATGCAGCGATCGCTGCCGTTCAGAAGCGCGAACCGCTGATCAAGCCGGTCATCGAGCGCGAACGCTTCGACGCAACCATCGCCAACGAGATGAACCACGACGAAATCGCCAAGATCGGCTTCGGTGACGTCGATGACGCCCGTCTCAGCAAGTCTATCGACATCATCGTCAAGGCAAAGGAATTGCCGCGCACACCGGCGCTCACCGAAGTTTTCGATCGTAGCTTCCTCCCCGCTAAGGACGACCGTCTCACGGTCATGAACTGAGCCACCCAATGACGGCGGCGCCAGCGCGCCGCCCCTCCCATCACAGCTGAAATAACGGAAACAACATCATGGACCTGATGCTGAAGGATAAAGTCGTGTTCATCACAGGCCCCGCCAAGGGAATGGGCGCGGCCATCACGCTCGCCTTTGCCAATGAAGGCGCCAAGCTCGCTCTCGTCGGCCGTGATACGGCAGCGATCGAGCCTGTCGCCGAGGAAGCCCGGTCCAAAGGCTGTTCCGTTGTCGTGATCGGATGCGACCTCACGGACGCCGGACAATGTGACGCGGCCGCCCTGAAGACTGTCGAAGCCTTCGGCCGTATCGATGTCCTCGTCAATGTCGCCGGCGGCTCCGGGCCGATGGGCAAGACCGGCGTCGAGACCACACCGGAAGAATTCGACGATATCGTCACGCTCAACATGAACGGCTGTTTCCACACGATCCGCGCGGTTCTGCCGTCGATGATCGAGAACAGCTACGGCAAGGTCGTCAATGTCGGGGGCACCTTCGGCATGAAGGGACGGGCCGGCCGCCTTGCCTATTCCGCCTCCAAATGGGGTCTGCGTGGGATCACCAAAAGCTTCGCGCTCGAGGTCGGCCAACACAACATCAACGTCAACTGCGTCGCCCCCGGCATGGTCGATGGACCCCGTTTCCGCGACAAGGTCTGCAAGACCATGGCTCTGAAGCTCGGCATCACGGAAGAAGAGGCAGCAAACCGCCACGCGGAAGACTACGCGCTGAAGCGCATCACCGTCGACGACGATGTCGCCAATGCCTGCCTGTTCCTCGCCAGCGACGTCTCGCGCCAGATCACCGGCGTCGACCTGCCCGTCGATGGCGGCTGGGCTGCCCTTTAAGGAGATATGAGATGACCACCGACATCATTGCGGACCTCGTCGTCCACGGCGGCACGATCGTCACCCCCGACACGCAGTATCTGGCGAGCATCGCCATCAAGGATGGCAAGATCCTCGCGATCGGCGAGAAGGATGCGATGCCCGAGGCCAAGGACAGGCTGGATGCGACCGGGCTCCATATCCTGCCCGGCGCGATCGACGTCCATGTACACTTCCGTGATCCCGGCTATCCGCAGAAGGAGGATTTTGCGAGCGGCACGGCGGCGGCGGCCTTCGGCGGCGTCACGACCGTCTTCGACATGCCGAACACGTTGCCGGCGATCTCCGATGCCGCATCGCTTGCCGAAAAGCACGCAATCGCCGGCGCCAAAGCCCATGTCGACTATGGCCTCTATGCCGTGCTCGGCGAAGACAGCTTGCCGAATATAGGCGAACTGATCGAGGGAGGCGTCATTGGCTTCAAATGCTACATGGGCAACACGTTCGGCCGTATCCCGTCACCGACGACGGGCGCCATGCTCGAGCTCTTCGAAATCGTTGCGCCGACCGGCAAGCGCATTTCGCTGCACGCCGAGACGAATTCGATCATGGAGCGCCGCGAAGCACGGTTGCGCGCCATGGGCCGCACCGATCCGCTGGCTCACCTCGCCGCCCGCCCGGCCGTGGTGGCGACAGAAGCCGTTGCCCGCGCCGCCATCCTTGCAGAATGGACGGGCGCGCGCATCCACATCCTCCACATTTCGTCTGCCGCCGAGCTTCGGCCGCTGGCCGAAGCCAAGGCACGCGGTGTCGATATTACCGGCGAGACCTGCCCGCAATATCTCCTTCTGTCCGCCGATGATTACGAGGCGAAGCGTGGCGTCATCCGCGTCAACCCGCCGGTGCGCGAGACCGAAAACCAGGATCCGATCTGGCAGGCACTTGCCGACGGCACGATCGACATGATCGCTACCGACCACGCCCCCCATTCGATCGAGGAAAAGACCCGCGAAGACATCTGGACCGTCGATTGCGGCTTCCCTGGCGTCGAAACACAGATGCCGCTCATGCTGACGGAGCTTGATCGTCGCGGAGCAAGCCTGTCCGACTATGTGCGCTGGAGCGCCGAAAAACCCGCCAAGTGCTGGGGCCTTTACCCGACGAAGGGTGCGCTGATGGTGGGTTCGGACGCCGATCTCGCGATCGTCGATACGAACCACGAGTGGACGATCGACGATGCGCAGATCCAGTCGACGGCGAAAATCTCACCCTGGCACGGGATGAAGGCTACAGCGCTTCCGATCCACACCATCGTGCGCGGCCGCTTCGCGATGAAGAACCGTACGCTGCAGGACAGCGCCAAGGGTTGGGGCCGCTCTGTTCATGCGATCCAGCAAATGCCGGCACCGGACGTTCGCAACGCCGACCAGACCATGGCCGCCGTGACAGCGCCCAGGAAGGGCTAATCGCCATGAACCAACTTCTCGCAACCGGGGTGGTCCCCGGCAATCCCGTGATCGATCTGGAAAGAGTGAACGTCACTTTCGGTGGCGAGAAGAACAAGACGGTGGCGCTGGCCGAGACGTCGCTCAGGATTGAAAACGGTGAGTTCGTCGCCCTCGTCGGCCCGTCCGGCTGCGGCAAGTCGACGATTTTGAAACTCGTTGCCGGCACGCTTTCGCCATCGCAGGGCAATATTTTCGTCACCGGTCGGGAGATCGGCGCGAACGAGGTCAGGATCGGCATGGCCTTCCAGAACCCAACCCTGCTGCCCTGGCTCAACATCCGCGACAATGTGATGATGCCGCTGAAGATCGTTCCGCCGTTCAAGCACGGCTATGCCAGAAAAAAGAAGGGCGAATACCGCGATCGCGCCGAAGCGCTGCTCGCCAAGGTGGGGCTTTCAGGTTTCGGCGATAAGTTTCCCTGGCAGCTCTCCGGCGGCATGCAGCAGCGCGCCTCGCTCTGCCGCGCGCTGATCCATGATCCGACGCTTCTGCTTTTGGACGAACCGTTCGGCGCGCTCGACCAGTTCACCCGCGAGGAACTGTGGGAAATCATGCAGACGCTCTGGATCGAACGACGCCCAACCGTGGTACTCGTCACCCACGACCTGAAGGAAGCCGCCTATCTCGCCACCCGCATCTGCGTGATGCAGGCGCGACCTGGCCGCATCATCGAGGACAGCACCGTTCCCTTTGCCCGTCCACGGACCATCGACGTCTCCTTCCAGCCCGAATTCGTGTCCCTGACGCAAAGGCTGCGTGAACGCATCGTCGCCGCACGCGCCGTCAACGAGGTGCAGTCATGACAGCCGCCGCTAAACGCCAGATCCTGTCCACCACCTGCATCGTCGGCTTCTTCGTGCTCTGGGAAATCATATGCCTCGCCTTCAACGTCTCGGATCTTGTCTTGCCGCGTCCGAGCCAAGTCATCGTAACGCTCTGGACGCAGTTCCCGGCCATTTGGCCGCATACAGTCCAGACGGTCTACACGACGCTGCTTGGTCTCGGCCTCGGCATCATTCTTGGACTGGCGCTCGGTATGCTGATCGGCTCGTCGCGGCTTGCCTATGATGTCGCCTATCCACTGCTCGTCGGCTTTTCGTCCATCCCGAAGGTGGCGATCGTGCCGATCCTCGTGCTCTGGTTCGGCTCAGGTACCGTTCCCGCCGTACTGACCGCCATGGTGATGTGCGTCTTCCCAATTGTCGTCAATGTCGCCGCCGGCCTCGCCTCGACGGAGCCTGAACTGCAGGACGTCATGCGGACATTGAAGGCGACAAAACTCGAGATCCTCTGGAATATCGGCCTTCCGCGCACCATGCCGTATTTCTTCGCATCGCTGAAGGTCGCGGCCACGCTCGCCTTCGTCGGCACCGTCATCTCCGAAACCGTCGCTTCCAACCGTGGGATCGGCAATGTGATGATGATCGCCAGCTCCAGCTTCGATGTGCCGCTGGTCTTTGCCGGCCTGTTCATTCTGGCAGCGCTCGGTGTCGCGCTCTACGTGATCTTCTCGGTGATCGAAGTACGCGTTACCGGCTGGGCCAGACGCGGTGACAATTTTTCCGCTGGCGGCTGATAGGCCCGCCAGCTCTCCTCTATTCGCATTAACAGGAACAGCAATGACCAAGCTCAAGATCACCGCCGGCCCCTTCACCTTCGACGCCCGCCTGGAGACGGAGGATGCGCCGAAGACCTGCGCTGCCTTCCTCAAGCGCCTGCCCTACGAAAGCAAGATCGTCCATGTCCGCTGGAGCGGCGAAGGCGTGTGGGTACCGCTCGGCGACGAGGACTTCGGCGTCGGGTATGAGAACCACACAAGCCATCCGGCCCCTGGCCACATCATCCTCTATCCCGGTGGCATTAGCGAAACGGAGATCCTGCTTGCCTATGGCGGCGTGGACTTCTCCTCAAAAATGGGCCAGCTTGCCGGCAATCACTTCATCACCCTCACGTCGGGCCTCGGGAACCTGAAGACACTCGGCAACCTGACGCTCTGGGAAGGTGCGCAACCCATCCGCTTCGAACTGGCTTGATCTAGCATGCCCCATCACGACGTCTTCCCCACACCGGACACCGTGCATTGGGGCCACCTCGATGCACGCCGCCGGCCAGTGATCGAGATCGATCCTGGCGACACCGTGACGATCCATAGCGTCAGCGGGTCGCCTACCGAGACCTCGCGCAACCCGGCCCATTCGATCCGGCCCGAATTACAGGCGATCCACGCGGCGCTCGCGCCTTTGCCCGGCCCTCACATACTGACCGGCCCAATCCAGGTCCGTGGCGCCAAGCCTGGCGACGCCTTGCGTGTCGAGATCCTGGACGTCAGGCTTCGGGATGATTGGGGTTTCAACATCATCAGACCGGGCAAGGGCGCGCTGCTGCATGATTTCCCGCGAGATGAAACCCTGCATCTGACCATTGATCGCGAGGCCGGCACCATTACCACGCCTTGGGGCATGGTGATGCCGGCTCGACCGTTTTTCGGGATCATGGCAACCGCGCCGAAGCTAGAACATGGGTGCCTGACCTCGATCATTCCGGGCTATTTCGGTGGCAACATGGATAACCGCGAACTGACAGCCGGCTCGATCCTCTACCTGCCCGTCTCCGTCGAAGGTGCTTTGTTCTCGGCCGGCGATGGCCACGCGTCACAGGGAGATGGCGAAGTCTGTCTGACCGCCGTCGAGACGGGACTGAGCGGAACATTCAAGATAGATGTCATCGAAAGTGCCGACCTCACGATGCCCTTTGCTGAGACTGCAAATCACCTCATCACAATGGCATTCGACCAAGATTTGGAAAAGGCAATGGAGGCGGCTCTCCGCTTCGCGATCCGCATGATCGTCGAACGAACTCGGATAACAGCATCACAGGCCTACAGCCTTTGCAGCATGGCTGCCGACGTGCGCATCACTCAGGTCGTCAACGTGCGTAAAGGTATCCATGTGATGATCCCCAAGGCCTTGCTCGCATCGAAAGGGCCGGAGACAGGGGATCTTTAAGCAAGCGGAACGTATTTGTGATGCAGACGGCCAAGGTTCGCTGATGATGGATAGAACTTGAGGATCTGGCGAACGCCGTTTGGAATTGCCAATCTTAGGCAGATCTGGCCGGTAGCTGCTAGCCTCTGGCCTGGGTTGGTACCGCCAACTCGCCTCACTGTTCTCCTGAACGCCCGTCAAGGAGTGGCGCCGCACTGCGCCGGGATGAATCGCCTATGCGCTAGAACCCATTTTCTCGGATGTCGAACCGGAGACGAAGTGGGTTTCGAGCTGAAGGGCACGACCGTCCACATCTTTGCGCAAAGACGACGCCATGATGACGGTAAAGACCTGCACCTGCGATTGATCTTGTCTCAAAGCGAGGTTTACGACATCCAGACAGTCGCGCAACTTGCGCTGGGTTTCGAGAGAAAATGCTATTCGGTTGCGGCTCCGGTAGTGAAGCACAACTGAGGCTTGGCCTCACGTCACTAATCTCCTCAGAAATCCCATCCTTGAGCTTTTTTCAACGAAAGAGAAATGTCGATTGCCGACCGTTGCAATTGGTGTGGAATGCGAGCTCGTCTTCACCATGCGCCGACCCTAATCGCGCATTCGCTGATGCCTCGTCGGCATCTTGTTTTTTATTGTATTTTCCATTCAATCTGCGGGATAAAATTCGATGCGACGATAGGAACTCGCCCATGGAACGCGTACGTATTAGCAAGAGCAAACTAGATGAGCTTGTCGTGGCCATTCTGCTGAAGGCCGGGCTGAACGAGTTCCAGGCAAAGTCGGTGGCCGACGTCATTGTGGCTGGCGAGGCTGACGGCGCCAAGTCACATGGCATCTACCGGCTGGATGGCGTGTTGCGCACGGTGAAGGCGGGCAAGGTCAACCCAGCAGCGGCGGCGCATGTCGACAGCAGCGAAACCTCGGCGATCGTAAAGGTCAATGCGGGCGGCGGCTTTGCCAATCCGGCTTTCGAGCTTGGGCTCCCCCATCTTGTCGAGCGAGCAAACAAGTTCGGCATCGCGGCCCTCGTCATCAACGACTGCACGCATTTTTCGGCACTATGGTGGGAAGTTGAAGCCGTCACCCGTCACGGCCTCGCCTGCCTTGCCATGTGTCCGAGTTATGCGACGGTCGCGCCGACAGGTGGCAGCAAGCCGCTGCTCGGCACCAACCCGTTTTCCTTTGGCTGGCCGCGCAACGAGGCCTTCCCATATGTGTTCGACTTTGCGACTTCGGTGGCCGCGCGAGGGGAGATCGAGCTGCATCGCCGTGCTGGCCAATCATTGCCTGAAGGCTGGGCGATCGATGCCGACGGCAACCCCACCACGGATCCGGAAGCGGCACTGGCCGGCGCCATGTTGCCATTCGGTGGACATAAAGGGTCTTCGATCGGCACGATGATCGAGCTTCTCGCGGGCATCATGATCGGCGACCTGACAAGCTCGGAAGCACTCGACTATCTCGGCACCACCACGCTTGCGCCGCTGCATGGCGAGCTCGTCATCGCGATGTCGCCTCAGGCGTTCGCCGCCGGTCGCACTGGTGACCCCTTCGCGCGCGCCGAAATGCTGTTCGATGCCATTGTCGGAAGCGGCGCGCGGCTGCCGTCGCAACGGCGGTTTACGGCGCGCCAGAAATCCGATGCCGAGGGGATCGTGCTGACGGCGGCGGAAACCGAGCAGTTGGAGCGTCTGCTCGACAAGGGGCTCGACGCCGTGGCCTGACCACGGCCACAAGGCACGAAATGAAAAGGGCCCCGGTGGGGCCCTCAGACTGCTGACAAACCT
>UBVW01000022.1:0-2505 GCA_900469085.1 Hyphomicrobiales bacterium
GTAAGCGCGTAGGCCACCCCACGTATCTTTCGGACTGCTGATCGGCGATTTTCTGCGTGAGTCATGCGGAGAATCCTATGAGCGACAGTGTGAATCACCCTCGAACCTTTGAGGTTTTGACTGCGGAGCCGGTGCGAAGACGACGCAAGCCGCGTGAATGGTCGGACGACGAAAAGGCGCGAATCCTGGCAATGGCGCTGCAGCCTGGGGCGAACGTCTCGGCGGTCGCCCGGTCTGAAGGCTTAGATCCGTCACAGCTTTATGGATGGCGTCGCACGGCACTGGCATCGGGCGCTGTTGCGCCCCTGGCTGAGGGAACGGGCAAGCAGAAGTTCGCGCGCGTTGAAACGGTAAGCAGCGGCTCGGTCGATATTGCCATTGGCGATATGGTGGTGCGCGTCTGCGGCGCGTTCAATCCTGATCACCTGGTGAAGGTTCTGCGGGCGGTTCGCAAGGCATGATCGCGTCTGGTGTGGTGGTTTATGTGTCGTGCCAGCCGGTCGACTTCCGCAAAGGAGCCGCGTCGTTGATGGCGCTGGTGCGGGATGGCGGTCTCGATCCCTTCAATGGCGCGCTTTATGTCTTCCGGTCGAAACGGGCCGATCGTATTCGTATTGTCTGGTGGGATGGCAGCGGTGTCTGCCTCTATTCGAAAACCTTGGAAGATCAAGGCTTCTGCTGGCCGGGTATATCGGCGGCACGGATACGTCTAGACCATTCTCAGCTGATGGCGTTGCTGGCCGGAATGGATTGGAAAAAGATCCGCCCGACGAAGGTCAGGCGACCTTTGTTGACGGGCTGACAGCGCCTGCGACAAGATGAATCATGCCGCTGTAATGGTTGGGAAAACGGCTGTTTTTGTGCTCTACTCATTGCCATGGATTTGCCCCCTCAAGACCTGCCGGACGACGTTGACGCGCTGAAAGCGATGGTCCTCGCGATGGCGCGCGAGCAGGCTGCAAAAGAAGTTCGGCTGAAAGCTGCTGAAGTTGAGATCGCCCGGCTGGAGGCGGTGGAGAAGAGCGCCAACGAGCGGATTGCCAACCTCACATCGATCCTGAAGGTTCTCCAGCGCACCCAACATGGCACACGTTCCGAGCGATTGCGCCTTGGCGTCAATGATGAACAGGTGTCCTTTGCCTTCGAAGAAGTCGAGACTGGCCTTTCGGCAATCCAGAGCGAGCTTGATCATGCGGCCAAAGACAAGCCGAAACGAGCACCACGTCCGCGCAAGGGTTTTGCCGCTCATCTCGAACGCATCGAGGAAGTGATCGAGCCAGAGATCCCGGCCGGCTGCGAGGGGTTGGAAAAGGTCCTGATTGGTGAGGATCGCTCGGAACGACTGGATGTCGTGCCGCCGAAGTTCCGGGTCATCGTGACGCGTCGCCCCAAATATGCCTTCCGGGGCAACGATGGCGTGCTCCAGGCTTTGGCACCGGCACACATCATCGAAAGCGGCCTGCCGACGGAGCGGCTGCTCGCCTATATCGCCGTCTCCAAATACGCCGACGGCCTTCCGCTCTACCGGCAGGAGGCAATCTATCTACGCGACGGTGTCGAGATCAGCCGATCGTTGATGGCTCAGTGGATGGGGCATCTGGGCTTTGAACTGCAGATCTGCGCCGATTACATCCTTGAGCGCGTCAAGGAGGGCGAAAGGGTCTTCGCCGACGAAACGACCTTGCCCACACTTGCGCCCGGTTCGGGGAAAACGACGAAGGCCTGGCTTTGGGCCTATGCTCGCGATGATAGACCCTACGGCGGAACTAGTCCGCCGATGGTGGCCTATCGATTTGAGGACAGTAGGGGCGCTGAATGCGTGGCGCGTCATCTCTTCGGATTTGGCGGCATCCTGCAGGTAGACGGCTACTCAGCCTATACCAATCTCGCCAAGACGCGTGCCAAGGCCGGCAGCAATGAAACGGTCCAGCTCGCAGGCTGCTGGGCGCATCTACGCCGCAAGTTTTACGACCTTCACATTAGCGGCGTCTCGAAGGCTGCAACGGACACGATCATCGCGATGACCGAGCTCTGGCGCATCGAGGATGAGGTCCGCGGTCGCAATGCCGACAGCCGCTCCATGCTGCGCCAGGAAAAATCCACAACCATCGTCACCCGCCTCTTTGATCTTTGGGAGAAAGAGCTGGGCAAGGTCTCTGGCAAGTCCAAGACCGCCGAAGCGATCCGTTACGCACTCACCCGGCGCGAAGCACTGGAGCGCTTCCTGACGGACGGACGCATCGAAATTGACTCCAATATCGTCGAGCGCGCTATCAGGCCCCAAACAATTACGAGAAAGAACAGTCTATTCGCCGGCAGCGAAGGCGGTGGACGGACTTGGGCGACTCTGGCCACCCTCTTGCAGACAGCCAAGATGAACAACGTCGATCCGCTCGACTGGCTCTCACAGACATTGACCCGCATTGCTAAAGGCTGGCCTGTCTCTGAAATCGAGGCGCTTATGCCCTGGAACTTCAAGCCCCACGCCCTCGGCTAACCGCTTAC
>UBVW01000106.1:0-11664 GCA_900469085.1 Hyphomicrobiales bacterium
TTTTTCAACAGCCTGCTAGACGTTCGCTTACGAGGGTTTGGTGTGCGCCAAAATGTTCACGATTTTGCCGAAGGGATCGCGGATAAAGAACCGGCGCACACCCCATGGCTCATCCGTGAGTGGATAGACGATGGAGTAGCCTGCCTCTCCCGCTCTGCGATATACGTCCTCAAGATTGTCGACCTCGATCGAGAGGTCTGGCACTTCGGCACCGGAACCTCCCTGGCTCGCGAAACTGAGCTGTGGCTCCATTGTCGCATGCGTCGAAAGCGTTCTTATCCAACCGTGATCCATGGCGACGTGCAACCCGAGCAACTCTTCGTAGAACGGCCGAGCAAGTTGAGGATCAGTCACTGCGATATTTGCAATGACACGCAAAACCGTCATTCGGACCAATCCTCTTCTCAGAAGGCAACGCGATTTACGATGAGCCATCTGGCTGCAAATAACATGAACGGCAGATGAACAAATCTCGATGAATGACGTTTCTATATTGCAAAGGAAATCGTCATGTTTCAGTCCCAATCAATCGACCTTGTAACCTCACGCGCATCCCTTATCGGCTTATCGTCGAGCCTCTCCTCTGCACTGGCCTATGCGTCGGATTTGGCAGATGCCCGCATTACGGTCACCGATGACTGCGGAGTAATCGTGCTCGAAGGAGAGGCGCCAACGGGTAGCTTGGCGCGAATTTCCGAGATTGCTTCCAGCATTGTCGGTTTCAGGTTTTGTAACCTCATAAGGCCCACCTAACCGTCAGCGAGTTTCTTTTCCAAACCACCATCCATGCATCTTTTCTCGGTCTCCGGCGTTTTTTCCATTTGGTAGAGGCCGATCGGAGGGAAGAAATGCGGCGGCAAAGTATAGTGACAACAGCGATTTTTCTGACCGCTATCGGCATTTCTCTCGTGATGAGCCAAAAGACCAAACCGATCGTGCGGACACTTCCGGCCGAAGACGATCCTCATGGTCGCAACGCCGAGGTGCCTGAGGCAATTCCAATCACAGGGATAAAAGACGTTCTGTGGCGTGTCTTTCATCAGATATCGGAGGATAGGGTGACGCTAATCGCTGCCGGCGTCACATTCTACCTTTTACTCGGTCTCTTCCCCGCGATATCGGCACTTGTTGCGCTCTATGGGCTGGTTGCCGATCCCTCGACAATGGCAGATCATCTGCGTCAGCTGGCAGGCGTGCTACCGCCCGGAGCCTTCGATCTTATCGCCGAGCGGATTGGCACGTTAACGGCGAGCCGTAATTCTACGCTTGGGATCACTTTCCTTTTCGGCTTGGCAGTTGCGCTCTGGAGCACCCATAGTGCGACCTTAGCGATATTCGATGCCATGAACATCGCCTATGATGAAACAGAAAAGCGCGGCCTCATTCGATTGAACCTCATTGGTATGGCATTCACGATCTGCGCAATGGCCTCTGCGACACTTGTGGTTGGTCTCGTTGCGATTATTCCTATCCTCCTCTCCTACATCTGGCTCGATAGGTTCGAAGAGCAGATGGCACTAATTATTCGCTGGCCGATCCTGTTCATAATTGTCGCAACCGCGACAACTGCCATTTACCGTTTTGGTCCCAGCCGCCAACCCGCGCGACTTCGTTGGATCAGTTGGGGCTCTGTTCTGGTCACGGCATGCTGGTTTGCGATGTCGCTGGGCTTCTCTTTCTATCTGACCCATTTTGCGAACTATGACGCGACCTACGGCACGCTCGGAGCGCTGATCGGGTTCTTGGTCTGGACCTGGTTATCGATTCTCATCCTGATCGTTGGAGGCGAGCTCAATGCTGAGCTTGAGCATCAAACGGGCCGGGACACAACGACGGGGCCACCGCTACCGATGGGCGTACGCGGTGCCTATGTCGCAGACACGCTGGGTGAAGCGATCGAAGACGAAAGCTTTGGAAGAAACCCGCCCAAAGTGAGTTAGAGACAACGCCATTGTCGCCGACAGATCGGCGATGTGTGAGAACGATGTCCCACCTCCTTAACTCTCAGGTTAAGGGCCGGACTGTTCTGTCAGCAGCGAGAAGATTGGAGAACCGGTAGGGTGGTTGGTTGCAGGTGCCGGCGCCCTCATCGGACTCACTTGATACCGTACTTACTTCAAAGAGCCAGGAACAAAATCGATTCAACCAGGGCTTGGTCGATATCTACTTTGGGCGCCGCGCGTTCCTTAAATATTTCTTGATAGTTTCAAACTAAAGAATCGTAAGAGGCATATTCTTCTTCATAAGGGAAACAGCATGCGACGTTACGCAGCGTGGGCACTGATATGGCCGGTTCTAGCTTTCGCGCAAACGGCAGCCGCCGAAGATCTATTCTCGGCGATCTCCGTGCCGCAGGCGACAGGTTATAGCGACGTTGCTATGACGCTTGACGACACGATGCTGGCCGCAAAGCAACTTGCTTCGGGGCTAACCAAGACCACGTCCCGTAGTGGCAACACCGCCCTCATTCTTCAGGTTGGAAGCTACAACACGGCTCAGGTTGATCAGGCAAGCGGACGGAACTTGGCCTTTGTAGCGCAGAGCGGCGCCTTCAACACTGCGTCTGTCCAACAGAAAGGCGTCAATAGCCAGTCGATTGTCGTTCAGCGCGGAACTGGCAATACGGCACTGACAACGCAGCGCTGAAGCCCTTTCCGGGCGTATTTATTCGGACGCATTTAGAAAAGGGTAACTGAGCACCGGATCCGACTAGTGATCGTGGTGTTTGGCAATCCGAAGAGAAGAGATTTCGACCGGTTCGTCATCAATCACCGCCCGGATCGAAAGGAAACCCGGCCTGCGAATTCTCAATGGCGAAAACACCAGACTCGCGCCAACCACCACATCAGGCGTCTGCTCACCAGTCACGACACTCATTTGCTCCTGCTCGTCCAGCTGGACAGTGTCGAGATTTTCCCTGAGCAGAGGCTGGTCCTCGCCCGGAGCAAAGCACTCGAGTACGATGGATCGATAGGGCAGGTTCGTCGGAGTTACCAGATTGATTTGGGCGCATAGCTTCGGGAGCGTGTAGGGAAACTCGGGCAACAGCAGCACGCCATTGTAAACCCCCATAAAGCTAAGCTTCTCCCCGAGTTCGGTGCGGATGTCATCACAGAAAATACAATAGCCGTATCGCATGCGGATCAATCGTCCTGGTCTGCGGATGCAGAAGCTCTAAAGATTCTCATCGATCGAGAGGTGGTTCGCGTTACTGTCTCATACCGCTCCATCTTGCGGGCGGTGGGCGCCAAGGAAGGCGCATCAAAGTAGTTCCCCTTCGATCCACTTTCCGGATCCCGCAGCTCGACCACGATTTCCTTATTCAGCGCGAACGCGATATCTGCCAGTGACCTTAAGGTGAGGTCCTTCTGCCCGCTTAGATAGGAGTTCAAGTCAGCGCGGCTAATTCCGATGCTCTCTGCCAGCCGCTGCTGGGAAACGTTTTGTGCGGTCCTGTGCCTTACAACTGCAGCGATTATATCGCTTCGAATATTGCCGATGAGACGGCTCGCGGAACGCGCACGCGCGCCCACGTCAAATCGAAATGACATCGTCCGGATCAACTCCCTCTACACACATGTCATCGCCGATACCGAGCTCGCGTCGAAGACGGCGTATCTCCAGCCGGTACCCACGGTACAAGTCGTGGTCCTTCACGTGATCGGCCCAATCTCCAAACACTGCAACGAAGCAATCTCGTTTGACGAACCAGCCGAAGATCCTGAAGTCCACCGTCTTGAGCTCCCACACAGCATTGCGCTCTGCGCGGATGGCTCTGAACTGCCTGGAATGGACGAGTGGCTTACCCGAGATGAACGAGTAGAACAGGTAGTCCAACTGTTCGACTGGGCTCAAATCCGCCCCGACCGGTGACGGCTCATCCTGTGATAGTCTTGCCTCCAACCACTCGATAAAGTTTTGCGTACCGAAGAGCAGGCGTTTCGGAAGCTCCGACCCGCTCAAGATTACTTCAACCTTAACGATAACTCCCTCTGCCTGGAGACTGTCAAACGTCATCGTGCCTGTCAACTGGTTTATATTGTAATTAAACTTGCCATCGAAGCATTTCGTAAGCAAGTGCCCGATCGCCGCAATTAAAAGTACCCATCGAAAATGCCGCACCACGTATTTCGATACATATAGACGGTAATATTCTTTTGAACAGTTTCACGCGAGCGTAAGGAAAAAGTACTTCTAAGTTATGAGTTATATAAATTAACCTTCGATTAAGTACGACCTTGCCGGGAGAAAGTTAATCAACTATTAACATTCTCGAGGGCGGCGAATAGTCGCTTGCCCCACTATGGACGACCAGGGAGAAGAATAATGAAGACGGCTTCAACACTCGCCATCTTGCTGGCGAGCGCGTCTTTCGCGTTTGCAGCGGGTCCGAATGACTCGTTTATCGGCCAGTTTGGTGCTTTCAATGGCGCCATCGTCGGTCAGGCCGATGGACACAACACGCAGAACACGATCCAGGGCGGCGTTGGTAACGCAGCGATTACCAGCCAGTCGGGTGCGGGTACGACAGGATCCAACGATTCTGACACGCTTCAGTTCGGTGGTGGCAACTCTGCATTTATCGCTCAGCAGACCGGCACGAACGCTCAGACTACTCTCCAGGTTGGCGCCGCCAACGCCGCGGTAGTCGGCCAGGTCAACGGCAAGAAGAACAACTCGTCGATCGCACAGTTCGGCGTTGCAAACGGTGCTGTCATCGGCCAGAACGCCGGCAGCAACAGCCAGGGCGTTTTGCAGGTTGGCGCTCTGAATTCCGCAATCGTGTCGCAGGCTAACGGTTCTCTGCCAGGCGGCAATGTCTCGACAACGCTTCAGTTTGGCATCGGCAACGGCGCGATCGTCGGTCAGGATGGCGGCAACAACAGCCAGACCACGCTCCAGACCGGCGTTGGCAACTTTGCACTTACCAGCCAGGCAGGTGCAAGGAGTGGCCGCACCAATGCGTCCGATACCATACAGTTCGGCTTCGGAAACGTCTCCGTCGCTGGCCAGACCGGCGGCAACAACAGCCAGGGCACGTTCCAGTTCGGCGCCCGTAACGCTGCCTTGACAAGCCAGGCTTCTGACCGCTTTGGCAAGACAAATGGCTCGACCACCCTTCAATTCGGTCTCGACAACGGTTCGACCGTCCTTCAGAATTCCGCGGCTTCGGGTGGTGTCAACACCTCTGCTGTTCTGCAGGCTGGTAACAGAAATAACGCGCTGGTAAGTCAGAGCAGTGCCGGCGGCTTCCTTGTTGCTGGCGCCGACAACAACCAGACGACGCTGCAGTTCGGTAGCGACAACACTGCTATCACAGCGCAGTCGGGTGCCAGCCTTGCCAGCACACTCTTGGGTGGCGCTGCAGCCAACAACTCGTTCACTGTTCAGCTCGGCGAAGATAACTTCTCCGCTGCAAATCAGACGAACGGGTTGAACGAGCAGGCAACTCTGCAGGTCGGCAAGCGCAACTCGGCCATCACAGGCCAGGCCAACGGTTCATTCTCTGCTAATCTGAACGGCGCCGCGACTGCCCAGTTCGGCGTTGAGAACGTTGCTCTCACCTCGCAGTCTATCGCCAACCCCCTGTCCGCCGGCGTGAATGCGTCTGGTATCGTTCAGGCTGGCTACCAGAACGTCGCGGCCGCCTACCAGGTAACGGGACCGCAGTCGATGATCGGCTCGAACATCCAGGGCACGTTCCAGGTAGGTGCCGGCAACTATGCCGTCACATCCCAGGCAACTGGTGCAAACGTCTCCAACACCTCGGTGACCGCACAGTTCGGCTACCGCAACGTTGCGGTCACCAGCCAGCGTTAATCCACAGGGTTGCGGCGGGGACTTTCCCCGCCTCTTCCTTCGCACATTCTCGACCGGTGTTGTAGCGCCGAGGGTGAGGAAACAGGCAGACTGGTATCATCCGCATCGCTCATGATCGACCGCTCCCTCAGCGGCCAGATCGTCGGTTACGCGTAAGATGACAGCGGCACGGATCGTCATAAACTCTCTCGTAGCAGCATAGTCGGGACGCCGTACGATCATCGTCAGGCAATGAACGTCCCAGGTCTCTGGCCGGCTGAATTTGCCAACGATGATCGTCACGGTGCGAGACGCTACCGTGAGCATCAGGCTCATGGACGATCAAAAGGATTGGTTATGCGGTTTTCCAACATGAACGGTATCCGATGGTCTCGCGGAGTTCAGGCGCTATCGCTTGCTCTTGCTGTCACACTCGCCTCGGCACAAGCTTATGCCGACACCGCCTATGTCGCGCAGATCCCGGCCAATGTCGTCACGACAATGAATGTTGTCGGCGCTCATCAGCAGGCACCGTCAAACGCTCCCGGTCCATCGGCAAGACCCACGTCGATGTTCACTCCAGAAAGCGGGCAGGGAACAAGAACAAGTAATTTTGCATCCACGTTACAGATTGGTTCACGAAATAGCGTTTATACATTGCAGGCTGGGTCGGGCAATACTGCCAGGACCGGAGTAATCGGCAATGACAATAACGTAAATGTGTTGCAAGCCGGTAACAATCTCAAGTCTAATATTGTGCTAATGAACGGCTCTAACATGAACGTTAGTGTCATCCAGCCAAAGGGGTCCGCCCCAGTCAACGTGTTTATTGCGCGCCTTCCAGGGGGCGGGCTGCTCATTAAACGCTAGTGAATGGTAAGATGAAACGGGGAGGTTTCGCGATGAAGCATATGTTTGTTCTGCCGCTGATCATGTCGACTTTGGTAGCGGTTCCGTCTTTTGCCAGCCAGTTGAACTTCTTTCCGAAGAACCCGACATTTGGAGGCAACCCGAATAATGGTCCCTTCCTCCTGTCGACGGCTCAAACCCAGGGCGCAGGGGTCAAGTCCGGCCAGCAGTCGGCAGCACCGGATCTCTCCGGCCTCGATAGTGCGCTCAGCAATCTAGGATCAGGCACAGGTGGCACCGGTACAAGCCCGATCATCGTGATTGGCAACGGCACTATCCCGCCGAGTCCATAAGCCGAAATCGGCTCGCTGATTTCGTCGGACTACCCCACAAATTCCCAAACGGTTGAGTGTCGAGGATTCATGTTGCGTCCGAAATTCATTGCGGCTGCGTTGTTGGCCGGTATCACGCTTAGTAGCTGCGTTCCTGCTGGTAGCAAACTTGATCCGCTCGCCGAGCCCGCGCGACTGACACCAGCCACCAAGACCGGAGTGGCGCTCGAAAGGCTTCCACCGCCGGTCCAGAAACTCGATGTCGCGGTCTACGCGTTCCCGGACCTGACCGGACAGAACAAGCCGAACGACAGCTTCGCGGAGTATTCGCGCGCACTGACGCAGGGCGGAGCGCAAATGCTCACCGATGTACTGACCAAGGCAGGCGGCGGACATTGGTTCAGTGTTGTCGAGCGCACCGATCTGCAAACTCTGCTGCAAGAACGGCAAATCATCCAGAACACACGATCTGCTGTCTACGGCGCCAAGGGAGGCGGAATGCCGCCGCTGCGTTTCGCGGGCGTGCTGCTGGATGGCGGCATCATCGGATACGACAGCAATGAGACAACAGGTGGCCTCGGCGCCAACTATCTCGGTATAGGTGGCAACACCCAATACCGCAGAGACATTGTCACAGTTGCCCTGCGCGCGGTCAGCGTAACAACGGGACGGGTGCTTGCCTCCGTCACCACGTCAAAGACGATATACTCGGTTCAGCTTGAAGGTTCGGCGTTCCGGTTTGTCGGTGTCGATCAGCTTCTGCAGATCGAAGGTGGGGTAACCCGAAACGCGCCTGTGACCCTCGGTGTACAAGAGGGCATCGAGCTTGCGGTCTACTCGCTCATATTCGAAGGGACAAAGGCCGGTCTTTGGCAGTTCCAGGATGTGGCCGCCGGCCAACAGTTCATGAGCTACCTGCAGGAACACCAGCGCGCTATGCTCGTCCAGGATGCCAGCCAGAGGCCGCTGGCCCAGACCAATCCGCCAGCAAAAGCAAACCAGCCCGCCGCCGCCAAGAGTGCTGTTGGAAGCTGATAGCCTTACTTCGCCTTACATTCTTCGCTCTGTGCATTCTCCGGCCCGCACTGAACGGGCTGGTTGGGTGCAGGAGGACTGGACTTAACATTTGGCGGCGTTCTTGCGTCTGTAGGAATGCTGCCAAACGGTATTGGTTGCTTCACTTGTGGAACCTCAATTTCCGAGAACCCCGAGCGGTCCTTCTTGCGAACGTCAGCAGCAAATCCATCCGCAACGCTGACCAGACTGATCATCGCAGTTGCAAGAAGCCCATATCGGTAAATATCTATCATCGACGATCCCGTTAAATGCTGCCGTTAAATTGAGACAGGCTTCTTTGTCCTGACAACTTCGCTTTCACAAAGATTGCGTTACCCCGTCGCCAACCGTTGGAAGCTGCACAGAAGGCTGGCCAGCATCGGCTCTTGCGTTTACGCCCGTTCCTACGTTTGGAAAGATGCTGTGATAAGCGACCGCTCGCTTCGGAGAGGGCAAACGCGGTTTGGCCGCTTTGGGAGGTTTCGGCGATGGCACGACCGTCCCTGGTACCGGCACAACCGCAGTCTCGGGTAGCTGTTCGACAAACGCCTGACTGGCCCCTTCAGACGGCATTTGGAATATAGTGCTTTCCCCGTCCTCAGCGATCGCGGCACCGGAGGCAAGAAAGAAAAAGAGCGCGAAGCTTGTCGAAGCTAACGAATTCATGTTTGGCTCGCCGAAATAGAAATTGCGCTGAAGAAATGCTGCCCACAAAAACTTTCACATTGTTATTTTCGCTCTGTCAATATTGAACTTGCAATTGCGTTTTTCTCGATATTGTTAGACCCTACGAGAATAATTGGGAAAAAGACATGCATCTTATCTCTCGCATCGCGCTCGTACTTTCAGGTCTGAGCGTTTCGCTTATCGGATCGCCGGCTAGCGCCGCAGGATCCGACAATGCCCCTCAAGCCGCAACGCCATCTGCCTCCGCTGTACAGCAACAAGCCTCGCCTTCCAGCATCACCGAACAGAAGTTCGGCAAGTGGGCGGTTCAGTGCACCACTGATCGCGCAATGGATCCGCCCTGTCAGATCATCTATCGTCTTGCCTCTGATGATCAGAAGCAGATCGCGACTGTCATCAGCATGGCCAAAGCCAACGGCGGACCTGTCGGAATGCAGTTGGCACTCCCATTGGGCTTCGCAATTCAGGGCGGGGTACAGATAAGTTTCGGTACCAAGTTTTCGATGTCCGCCGCGGTTTCACGCTGCACGATACAAGGGTGCCTCATTGAAGGTACAGCACCTGATAACCTGCTTTCGGCGATGCTAAAGGAAACGTCAGGTACGATCACCCTGCGCATGCTCCAGGGAAGCAACATTGTTCTTCCTGTTGATCTCGAAGGCTTTGCACAAGCCTATAAGACCATGTCGCAGAAAACCTGATTGGTCGACCGGCAACCAATCACATTTCCCGCCAAACCTGCATGGGCAGGCCATTGGGCCATACCCAAATCACTGTGGTGCGTGAATGCCCGAGCTTTCCGGCAGCGCATTGCTCCATATGCTGCACGAGCAAGGGGCGTGGCTGCCGCTGCACGTTGCCTTCTGCCGTCAAGCTGAGGCTTCAGTATGCTCGAACGTGTCCTCCCTATGCGCAGCCACCAGCCATGCCGGATGATCCCGCCACCGTGAACGCGCACCCAAAATCGCTGTCTGGCCGGTTTGCGCAAAACTGCGATGGATACATATTGCACAATCCGTGCGTTCCCCTTATGTTCACTACCATCAGGAAGGACCACGATGGGTTTCAACGTCGAATTGAACCGGGATCAGAAACGTTTGGCTGAGGCCAAAGCACGCGACCTGCCGAACGATCATCCTCTTCGAACCAAATACTTCGATTGGATCAACGAGCTTGATCGGCTCTTGAGGAGCCATCAGAATGAGAGTTACCTGCCTGAGGTCAGTTCACACACTCCATCAACCGAGAAGACCCTCGTTGCGGAAAGCGGGCAGGGCGACCGTCGTAAATCTACAGGCGCCGCGTTAAACGCTCACATCGCAAAGCCGCACCGGCTCAAGCAAGTGAGCAGCCATCGCCCGATGGCGGCTGCTCAATCGACGGCTTCATCATCGGTCCGTTCCGGCACTAGAAAAGAAAGTCCGGTCGCATCCATGGCCCGCTCAGACAGGCATGAGCAACTCCTTAGAGAAAACCGGATCCTGCAGCAGATGCTCGCCCGATATTCCCAGCCAGATTAATTGGCGCATCGCGCATCAGAAGGCGCGAGGGGCTCGACGTCGATCGCTCGTGAACCAAGCTGACCGAGCGCGACCGTTCGTCTGGCCGCGACCGGACACATTCCAGATCGACAGTGGCAACGCCTATTTTGACAGCGTTGTCGCGACCTCCGTTTGCCGAGGTCACACGACGGTGTTCCCCGTTGACCAAAACCCGCGGCATCGAAGTCCGCTCGTCGCGGATGCGTTATTTGGATCATTTTCTCTTCTATGAAGGCGCTTTGAATGTGGATGCCGTCTGGAGCCCACTTCAATGATTGCGATCCGAGATCGATCACGTCCGACAAGTGGTTCCGCCGCAGATTGGAGCTATCACGTTCTCGTCGTTTCTCCGCCTATCACCGCCCTTTGACGTCAACACCACCGCGTCCTGCCTCGGCTTTTGGTCCTGCCAGGCCCGCGCCGGCTGCAACGGCTATGCCGTCCTGCTCTTCGTTTCGGCCCTGCGGGTGCCAGCCGCCACTCTTAGCCCGGCTTTCGGACCGCCGTAGCAGGTCGCGATGGTCGCGACCTCAAATGGAGGCCGACATGACAAGAGAGCACATCAACCAGCGATCCGATATCCACAGCCGTATCACCGACAAGATCATCGCCGAACTCGACCGCGGCGTGCGCCCCTGGACCCAACCATGGGAAAGCGCCTTGCCATCACAGACCGTCACCCGTCCACTTCGCCACAATGGCGAGCCCTATTCCGGCATCAACGTCCTTCTCCTCTGGTCCGAGGCAATCGCACGCGGCTTCTCCTCGTCGACCTGGATGACCTATCGTCAGGCACTGGAACTTGGAGCCGCCGTCCGCAAGGGCGAGACCGGCACGACCGTCGTCTTCGCCAGTTCGATCATCCGCACCGAGACAGCTGAAAAAGGCGATGATGTCGAACGCACCATCCCCTTCATCAAAGCCTACACCGTCTTCAATACCGACCAGATCAAGGGGCTCGATGGACAGCATCAGGCAAATGTCGATCTATCCGATCCGTTTGATCGCATCGGGATGGCCGGACGTTTCTTTGCCAATACCGGAGCGCTCATCCGCCATGGCGGGTCGTCCGCCTTCTACGCTGCTGCCAAAGACTACATTCAGATGCCGCTTCTCGACAGCTTCGTAGACGAGGCCAGCTACGTTGCCGTCCTCAGCCACGAAATGACGCACTGGACATCAACACCCGCTCGTCTGGATCGCGATCTGTCCCGCTACGCCAAAGACCGCACGGAACGTGCCCGTGAAGAGCTCGTAGCCGAACTTGGCAGTGCATTCCTCTGCGCCGATCTCGGCATCACCCCGGAGCTTGAGCCAAGGGCCGATCATGCAAGCTATATCGACGGATGGCTGAACTTATGCTCACCTCGTCATAGGTTGAGTTATCCGCAGCAGCCCAT
>UBVW01000011.1:0-65508 GCA_900469085.1 Hyphomicrobiales bacterium
AGACCAACAGCGCCCAGCTTGCCGAGCTCTCCTTCCCGACCATGGAACTCTACGCCATGCCGGCCGCCACCCAGGCGCTGCTCGACGATGCCGCCGTCGATATCGAGGCCTGGATTTCCAGCGAGGTGGACACCGTCTTCGCCGAGCAGGAGGGCGCCGCCTTCGTCGCCGGCGACGGCATCAACAAGCCGAAGGGCCTGCTGGCCTACACTGCTGTTGCCGACAGCGCCTGGAGCTGGGGCAATCTCGGCTATATCGCCACCGGTGCGGCCGGCGGTTTCAAGGCGACTGATGCCTCCGACACGCTGATCGACACGATCTATTCGCTGAAGGCGGGCCACCGCCAGAACGCCAACTTCGTGATGAACCGCAAGACCCAGGCCGAGGTGCGCAAGCTGAAGGACGCCGAGGGCCGCTACCTCTGGCAGCCGCCGGCAACCGCAGGCGAAGCCGCCTCGCTCGTCGGTTTCCCCGTCGTCGAGGCCGAAGACATGCCCGACATCGCGGCCAACGCACTGTCGATTGCCTTCGGCGATTTCCGCGCCGGCTATCTGGTGGTCGATCGCACGGGGGTGCGCGTGCTGCGCGACCCCTATTCGGCCAAGCCGTATGTGTTGTTCTACACGACCAAGCGGGTTGGCGGCGGGGTGCAGAACTTCGAGGCGATCAAGCTGGTGAAGTTTGCGGTGAGTTGAGTGGGTGAGGGGCGTGGGTGCGGTGCCGCGCGGCTTCGAATGCGGTTTGGCGCTGCATCCAGTGGCCTCGAATGGGGTCGCCGCTGTGCCCGGAGCCCCCTCATCCCCGGTGCNNGGGCCACGCGGCACACCCTCTCAGCTTTCACCACACCACCAGGAACCCCACCCATGACCTACGCCCTCATCGCCCCACCCACCTCCGAACCCATCACGCTCGCCGAGACCAAATCCCATCTCCGCCTCGACGACACGAACGAGGACACGCTGCTTACCTCCCTCATCCGCACCGCCCGCGAGCACCTCGAACGCGCAACCGGCCTCAGCCTCATCACCCAGACCTGGCGCCTCTATCTTGATTCAGTTTCTGAAGACGGCGTGATTCAAATCGCGAGAGGCCCCGTCCAAACCATTGAAAGCCTGAGGCTTTATGATGCCTCCGGCGAGGAGCTGTATCTGCCGCTGACCGGCCATGTGCTCGACGGCCACGCCCGGCCGGCGCGCCTCATGCTCGGTCGTGCCGTCAGTGCGGGCCGGCCCATCAACGGTATCGAGATCGACTTCACCGCCGGCTTCGGCGAGAGCGGCGCCGAGGTGCCGGACACGCTGAAGCGGGCGATGCTGATGCATGTCGCGCAGATGTTTGCGTTCCGGGGCACGGTCGCGGTCGAGGATCAGCCGGCCGATCTTCCCGCTGGCTATGATCGTCTGATCGCGCCGTTCATGGTCAGGAGGCTCTGATGCGCTCGGTGTTCTTCGACCCCGGCCAGATGACCGCGCGGCTGGTGCTGGAAGCGCCGCTGGAGACGCCGGACGGGCAGGGCGGCGCGACCGTCTCGTTTACCGAGATCGCCGCATTCTGGGCCCGCATCGAACCGGTGGGCGACCTGCGCGAAGAGCAGGCGGGAGCTGACGTCTTCACCCTGACTCACCGCATCTGGCTACGCTTCCGCAACGATATCCAAGCCGGCATGCGGCTGCGCAAGGGTGCGCGCGTCTTCGCGATCCGCACCTGGCGCGACCCCGACGAGCGCGGCAACTATCTCGTCTGCCTGTGCGAGGAGGAGGGCCGATGAGCACCGCCAACCAATTGCTGGCCGCTATCCACGAGCGCCTGACTGACGATGCGGAACTATCGGGCATGATCGGCCCCGAGGGCCTACGTGACCGTCTGGTCTCGGGCCGGAAACTCCCGGCCGCCATCGTCGCCGATCTCGCCAGCAACGACTACTCCACGGCGACCGAAACCGGTGCCGAGCACCTGTTGACGCTCGAAATCTGGACCGATGCCGGCGGCCGCAGGCAGGCTGCGATTATTGCCGAGCGCCTGCAAACGCTGCTGCACGACGCGCCGCTGTCGCTGGAGAGCCACCATCTGGTGAGCCTGCTGCATCTTTCGACCCGCACCCGGCGCGAACAGAAGGCAAGGCTGCATGTCGCCGAGATCCGGTTCCGGGCGGTGACGGAGATGGTGGTCTAGGTCTCGGGCGGAGCCAAATCTGGACGGCGCAGCCGTATTGGTGTACACACATTGTGCATACGAATTCCTGTATGCGTATGCGGAGGGAGTGACATGCCCGGCGTCAAGAAAAGCGAAACCATCAATCTGCGTATCGATACGGAGACGCGCGAGATCATTGCGCGCGCCGCCGCCGTCAGCGGCAAGTCGCTCACGGCATTCATGACCGAAGCTGCGTTTTATTCGGCGCAGAAGGAGTTGCTCGATCAGCGTTTCATCGGCGTCGACGCTGCTGTCTTCGACGCCGTCGAGGGGCTTCTCGACGAACCGGCGAAGGTCAACGACAGGCTCGTCGCGCTGTTCAAATCCAACGCCGAATGGATCGACTGACGGATGTTTCGCAAGCCCGTCCCTCTCAGCGAGCACCATCTCGTCGATGATTTCGACAGCGGCAAGCCGGCGCTGGATGGCTTCCTGAAGGACATGGCGCTCTACAATCAGCAGCAGGAGTATACCCGGACCGTCGTCATTGCGACCGAAGATTACCGCGTGGTCGGTTATCATTCGTTGTGCGCTGGCATGATCAGCCGCAATAGCGCGCCGAGGCAGGTCAAGGGGCATCGGGCACCGGGAGAGATCCCCGTTGCGCTGCTGGCGCGCCTTGCGGTCGACCGCCGTCATCAGCATGTCGGGCTGGGCAGGGCTTTGCTGAGGCATGCGCTGATGTCGGTCGTCTCCTCGTCGCGATCGGTCGCCTTCCGCGCCGTCATGGTCCATGCCCTGGACGACGAGGCCGAGGCCTTCTACCTGAAATTCGGCTTTCGCGCCGCCAAGGGCCTCGAGCGCACGCTGCTTTTGCCGACGAAGGACATCGTCGCCTCGCTCGCTCAGGCGACCTGAGGGGCCGGCCTGGCGCGGCGTATGAGGTTTGCCAGCATCAGCACGAGGCCGAAGGCTATGGCGGCAAGTGTGCAGCACAGGGCCATCACCATCCCGGTGCCGGCGCGGTCGAGGAGGGCGGTGAAGATGATGGGCGCCGCTGCATTGGCGATGTTTTGCGGCAATGAGAGACGTGCAGCCTGCAGCCCGTATTCACGCGGCGAAAACAGCGCCAGCGGCAGCAGCGCGCGGGCGACGGCCATGACGCCGGCGCCGAAGCTGTAGATGACGATGAAGCTGATCAGAAGCGATGTCGAGGGCGGGACGATGAGGATCAGTCCGAAGCTCGCCACCATCAGGCCTATCCCGGCGATTGCGCTGATGATGGGGTTGCCGCGCTTGCCGAGCAGCATGTCCATGCCGCGCGCCGATATGCCGATGACGCCGCGCGCGGAACCAAGCTGCAGCGCGAGCACCGGCGAGGCGCCGTATTGGCGCAGCACCTCCAGCAGCGATGGCGCCAGGCCGAAGGTCACGAAGCTTGATAGCGTCGTTGCGGCTGCAAGCAGCAGGAACGCCTTGCGCCGATCATCAGGCGAAAGATCGACGGGTGCTGCATGCATCTCGGCCGCACCGCCTTGCGCGGCGGCCGGACGCGGCAGGGCGAAGAGATAGAGCGGCAGGCAGACGCACAATTGCAGCGCCGCGCAGATAACAAAGGTGATCCGCCAGCCGAAGCCTGCGTCGAGTATGCTGAGGATCGGCCAGAACAGCGTGCTTGATAGCCCGGTGAAGAGCATCAGCACGGCGATGATGCGCTTGCTGTTCAATCCCTCGCGCTCGACCACCGCCGTATAGGTCGGCGTTGTGAGGCCGAGCGCGCCGCCGATGCCGATGACGATCCAGGAAAGCGCGTAGAGCACGATGCCGTGCGCCGCAGCCAGCATGAGAAGACCGACCGCGAAGACGATGGATGAGGCGGCAAGCACGGGCACGGCGCCGTAGCGTTGCAATAGCCGGCCGATCGTCGGCCCGAGAAGCGCGAGGACGACCATCATCACCGTCAGGCCGCCGAAGACGATTTCGTTCGCCAGCCCAAGATCGGGCGCGATCACCCGGCCCATGACGCCGAGCATGTCGAACGTCGTGCCCCAGCCGATGAGCTGCGTCACGGTGAGCACGGCAATCATCTGTATCGAACGCAGGGGGAAAGGCCCGGGCATGGCGTGGATTTCGGCGAAGGGAAGGGATCAGTCCGGTCGTAGCATCTTCGCCGCCAGGTTGAAAGTGACAAGTCGATGACATCACGGGCGTCCCTCTCGGGCGCTCTTTTTCATGAAGGATGAGGCCATGGTGGCGCAGAAGGGCAAGGATCTGCTGTTGAGGGTTTTCAACGGCACGGATTATGAAACGGTGGCGGGGCTGCGCTCGAAGCGGCTGGCCTTCAATGCCGAGACGGTGGATGTGACCGATGCCGAAAGCGCCGGGCGCTGGCGCGAGCTCCTGGGCGGCGCCGGTGTGCAGCGGGCGTCGGTGTCGGGCGCCGGCATCTTCAAGGACGCGGCCTCAGACCAGCTGGTGCGCAACGCCTTCTTCAACGCCTCGATCCTGAGTTGGCAGATTGTCGTTCCGGATTTCGGCACCGTGACCGGGCCGTTCCAGGCGAGCGCGCTCGAATATTCCGGCCAGTATAATGGCGAGGTGATGTTCGAGCTGGCGCTGGAATCGGCCGGCGCGATCGCGTTCGAGGCGCTGTGATGACGGGCGGCGCGGCATCGGGACAGGCGGGGCGAAGGGCCAATCGCCGGCGCGGCGAGATCGAGGCGGAGATCGATGGCGAGCGGCGGATCCTGTGTCTGACGCTGGGCGCGCTGGCCGAGCTCGAAACCGCGTTTTCGGTCGATAGCCTGAACGGCCTGGCGGAGCGCTTTGCCGGCGGCCGGCTGAAGGCGGCGGACATGATCCGCATCATCGGCGCCGGTTTGCGCGGCGGCGGCAATCTCTATTCCGACGAGGATGTGGCGGACGCCGATGTCGAGGGCGGTATCGGCGGCTATGCCGCGATCGTCGGCGATCTGCTGACGGCGACGTTTTCGGGGGATGGCTCGGACGCCTCCGCGCGCCCCCTCTAGCCGCAGCGGGCATTGAGACGACGGACAATGCGGGGCCCACGCCATTCCCCTGGGCGCGGGTTCTGCATGTCGGTCTCTGCCTGCTGCGGCTTCCCCCGCAATCCTTTTGGGCGATGACGCCGGTGGAGTTTCACGCCGCCGCCGGCGGGCTCTCGCCGCCGCGCGCCGCCGTCTCCCGCGCCGATCTCGATGGGCTGATGGCCCGCTTTCCGGATCGTCCGCTTCCTGATCGTCGTGCAACATCCGAAACGAGGAACGACCATGACCGATGATGAGACCGACCTGTCGGCCATGACGGATGAGGCCGAGACGCTGCGGCGCGCGCTCGACGATCTGGAGGGCCGCTCGCGTTCCTTCGGCTCGGCGCTATCGGGCGCGTTGCGCGGCGCGGTCTCGGGCGGCAAGGGGCTGGACGATGTGCTGCGCGGGCTGGCGAACCGGATGACGGATATCGCGCTGCAGGCGGGATTGAAGCCGCTGGAAACGATGCTCTCAAGCGCCGCTTCCAGCCTCCTCGGCGGCGCCGGCAAATTGCTGCCCTTCGCCGATGGCGGTGTCGTCTCGCAGCCCACCTATTTCCCTGTTGGTGGCGGCATGGGGCTGATGGGCGAGGCGGGCAGCGAGGCGATCCTGCCGCTGAAGCGCGGCGCCGACGGTGCGCTCGGCGTCGCGGCATCGGGTGCTGGGTCCGCACCGCAGATCGTCTTCAACGTCACCGCGACGGATGCCGCAAGCTTCGCCAGGAGCGAGGCGCAGATTTCCTCGATGCTGGCGCGCACCGCAATGCGCGGCCAGCGCAACCTGTGAGGATTAGAGTAGATGACGTCCGGTTTCCACGAGGTGCGCTTTCCGCTCCGCCTGTCGCTGTCGACGAGCGGCGGGCCGGTCAGGCGCACCGATATCGTCAATCTCTCCAATGGCCGCGAAAGTCGCAACAGCCGCTGGCGTGACGCGCGCCGGAGCTATGACGCGGGCTCCGGCCTGCGCTCGGTGGCGGATCTCTACGAGGTGCTGGAGTTCTTCGAGGCGCGCGGCGGCGAGCTCTATGGCTTCCGCTTCCGCGATCCCATCGACTGGACATCCACCCGCCCCGGCGCCGAGATCGGACCCGGCGACCAGCCGATCGGGATCGGAGACGGCGTGACCGTCGCGTTCCCGCTCGCCAAGACCTATGGCGATGCGGGGGCGAGCAGCACGCGGCGGATCGCCAAGCCCGTCGAGGGCTCGGTGGTGGTCGCCATCGATGGCGTACCGCGGCCGCCGTCTGGTTTCGCCTGCGATCCCGCGACCGGCATTGTAACCTTCGCGGCGGATGCCGTTCCGGCAGCGGGTGCGTCGGTGACGGCGGGGTTCCTGTTCGACGTGCCGGTGCGCTTTGCGACCGGGCGCATCGACGTCAACCTCTCGGCCTTCAATGCCGGGCGCATTCCCACCATTCCGCTGACGGAGATCATGCCATGAGGCATATTCCCGACGCGCTCGCCGCGCATCTTGCGGGCGACGCCACGACGCTCTGCCACGCCTGGCGGGTGACGCGCCGCGATGGCGTCGTGCTCGGGTTCACCGAACACGATCACGACCTGACGTTCGCGGGCACCACCTTCCTGGCGGCGAGCGGCTTTTCCGCAAGTGCGGCGGAAGAGGAGGCGGGGTTGCCGGCCGCCACCAGCGATGTCGCCGGCGGCTTCTCCAGCGAGACGATCACCGAAAACGACCTCATCCGCGGCCGCTATGACGGCGCCCGCGTCGAGGTGCATCTCGTCAACTGGGCGGACCCCGACCAGCATATGCTCCTGAAGGTGCAGGAAATCGGCGATGTCACGCGCGACGCTGGCCAGTTCCAGGCGGAACTGCGCAGCTTCGCCAGCCGCCTTGGGGAACCGCAGGGCCGCGTCTATATCAGGCGTTGCGACGCCACGCTCGGCGACGGCAGATGCGGCGTCGATCTCTCGGCACCCGCGATGCGCGCCGAAGGTGTCGTGGTCTCCGTCCTGGATGCCAGCCGGCTCCTGCTGTCGGGTGTTCGGGCCGTGCCTGAAGGCTTCTTCCGTTTCGGCGTGCTGACCTTTCTCGACGGCGACAATCATGGCCAGCGGCTGGAGATCGAGACGCATGCGGTGAAGGACGGCCTGCTGGAGGTGACCCTCTGGCTGCCGCTCGAGGCCACGCCTAGTGCGGGCGACCGCGTCGTGCTCACGGCTGGCTGCGACAAGGCCTTTTCGACCTGCCGCGCGAACTTCGCCAACCATCTGAACTTCCGTGGGTTCCCGCACATCCCAGGTACCGATTTCGCCTACACCTATGCCGATGGCGAGACCCTGCATGACGGGAGCGCGCTGTTCAAATGACCGATATGTCAACCGAAGTGCTGCGGCTGGCCGAAGGCTGGATCGGCACGCCCTACAGGCACCAGGCCTCGCTCAAGGGCGTCGGCTGCGATTGTCTCGGATTGGTCAGGGGCATCTGGCGCGAGCTTTACGGACAAGAACCGGAGCGCCCGCCGCCCTATGCGCCGGATTGGGCCGAGCGCGGCGGCGGGGATCGGCTGATGGAGGCGGCCCTTCGGCATTTCGGCCCGCCGCTGCCGCTTGTGGAGGCGAGACCCGGCGATGTGCTCCTGTTTCGCTGGCGCGCGCCGCTGGCCGCCAAGCATGCCGGTATCCTGTCGGGGGAGCGGCAGTTCATTCATGCTTACGAGCAGGCGGCGGTGATCGCATCGCCGCTGGTCCCCAGCTGGCGTCGGCGCATATCGGGCGTCTTTCGCTTTCCGGAGAGGTAGATAGATAGATGGCAACCCTCCTCTTCCAGGCTGCCGGCGCGGCACTCGGCGGCGTATTCGGCCCTGTCGGCGCCATCATCGGCCGCGCGGCAGGTGCGCTTGCCGGAAGCGTCGTCGACCGCGCGCTCATCAACGGCCGCTCCACCGTGCGCGGCGCGCATCTGTCGAGCGCGCGAATTCCCGGCGCTGACGAGGGCACGGCGATCAACCGCGTCTACGGCAGCGTCCGCGTCGGCGGCACGCTGATCTGGGCGACGCGGTTCGAGGAGGAGGTCACAACGGAGCGGCAGGGTGGCAAGGCCACCGGCGGCACCCGCGTCGAGAGTTTCCGCTACTTCGCCAATCTCGCGGTCGGTTTGGCGGAAGGGCCGATCGGCCATGTCAGGCGCGTCTGGGCCGATGGCAAGGAACTGGATCTCACCAGGATCGAGATGCGCGTCTATCGCGGCGACGAGGCGCAGCTGCCCGATCCGCTGATCGAGGCCAAGCAGGGGGCGGGCAATGCGCCCGCCTATCGCGGGCTTGCCTATGTCGTCTTCGAGCGGCTGCCGCTCGATACATATGGAAACCGCATCCCGCTGCTGCAGTTCGAGGTCGTGAGATCAATCGGCGAGCTGGAAAATGAGATCAAGGCCGTCTGCATCATCCCCGGCGCCACCGAGCATGGCTATCAGCTCGCCCAGGTCTCGGAGAGCTTGGGTGCCGGCAGCGCCCGCATTCTCAACCGCAACAGCCTGCGCGGCACAAGCGATTGGGATATCTCGATCGACGAGCTGATGGCGCTCTGCTCCAATCTCGAGCGCGTGGCGCTCGTCGTCTCGTGGTTCGGAACCGATCTGCGCGCCGGCGCTTGCCGCGTGGTGCCCGGCGTCGAGGTGGCGAGCCGCGCGGAGGAAAGCGCACCGTGGTCGGTCTCGGGTGTCGCGCGCGGCGCCGCCCACCTCGTCAGCCGCAGCAATGGCGGCCCGGCCTATGGCGGCACGCCCGATGATGCCAGCGTGCTCTCGGCGATCGCCGATCTCAAGGCGCGCGGCCTTCAGGTCTATCTCTATCCCTTCGTGATGATGGACATTTCCGCCGACAACGCCCTTGCCGATCCCTATGGCGGCGCGCGCCAGGCGTCCTATCCCTGGCGCGGCCGCATCACCTGCGATCCGGCGCCCGGCCGGCCGGGCAGCGCCGATCGGACCGGGGTCGCCCGCGGACAGGTCCAGGCCTTCGCCGGCAATGCGCAGGCGGGCGATTTCACCATCGCCGGCGGCCATGTGGCCTATCTCGGCGGCGAGGAGAGCTACCGGCGCTTCATCCTGCATTATGCGCATCTGGCGCACCTTGCGGGTGGGGTCGACGGTTTCCTGATCGGCTCGGAACTGCGCGGCCTGACGCAACTGCGCGACGGCGGCGATGCCTTCCCCTTCGTCGAAACCTTGGTGCGGCTGGCGGCCGATGTCAGGGCGCTGCTGCCGGGGGCGAAGATCACCTATGGCGCCGATTGGAGCGAGTATTTCGGCTATCACCCGACGAATGGCAGCGGCGACGTCTATTTCCATCTCGATCCGCTCTGGGCCTCGCCCGATATCGATGCTGTCGGGATCGACAACTACATGCCGCTCGCCGACTGGCGCGATGACGATCTGGCCAGCGCCAGCCCCGACGGCTTCCGCCTCGCCGACGATCAGGGGGCGCTGATGGCATCGATCCGCGCGGGCGAGGGTTTCGACTGGTACTATGCCGATTACGATGCCCGCAAAGCCCGGCAGCGCAGCCCGATCACCGATGGTCTGGCGGGCAAGCCTTGGGTCTTCCGCTACAAGGATATCGCCGCCTGGTGGGCCAATCCGCATTACGAGCGCATCGGTGGCGTCGAGCGTGCGGGACCCACTGCTTGGATCCCGTCAGGCAAGCCGGTCTGGTTCACAGAACTCGGTTGCGGCGCCGTCGACAAGGGCGCCAACCAGCCCAATGTCTTCGCCGATCCGAAGTCGGTGGAAAGCGGAGCGCCGTATTTCTCCACCGGCATGCGCTCGGACAGCATGCAACGCCGCTTTCTCGAGGCGCATCATCTCTGGTGGGCCGGGCATGAAGCGCCCGCTGGCATGGTCGATCCGGCGCACCTCTTCGTCTGGTGCTGGGATGCGCGACCGTTCCCGGCCTTCCCGCTGGCAACGGATATCTGGTCCGATGGCGGCAATTGGCGCACCGGCCATTGGCTGAACGGAAGGCTTGGGGCCGGCACATTGGCCGACGTGATGGCGGCGGTGCTGCGCGACCATGGCTTCGGTGATTTCGACGTCTCGGAGGTGAGCGGCGACCTGATCGGCTACGTCAAGGGGGAACTCGGCTCCGCCCGCGACCTGATCGAACCGCTGCTGCAGGCATTCCAGATCGATGCCTTCGAGGATGCCGGCCTCCTGCGCTTCCGCTCGCGCGCACGCGCCAGCTTGCCCGCGCTACCGCTCGAGACGCTCGTCGATAGCGAGAATGAACCGCTCTGGCAGGAGACCCGCGGCCACGACAGCGATTTTGCCGCCGAGGCGGTGATGACCTTCTACAATCCCGATCTCGACTACGAGCAGGCAAGCGCGCGCTCGCACCGCGCCGGGCAGGCGACCAGCCGGCTGATCAAGCAGGATCTGCCGGCCGTGCTGGCCGAGGAGACGGCGTTGAATGCTGCCGAAGCGCTGCTACGCGATGCCAGAATCGCCCGCCGCTCGCTGCGCTTCTCGCTGCCGCCGACGCGGCTGGATGTGCAGCCGGGCGATGTCGTCTCGCTGGCCGATGGCCCCGATGGCCGTTTCCTGGTCTCGCGCATCGAGGATGGCGATTTCCGCCGCATCGAGGCGCGGGCGTTTGCGCCGTCTTCGGGCGGCGCTCCGCCTGCCGTGACCGACGGCCGCAATGGTGGCGGCACCGCGTCCAGCCTGTTCAAGCCGCTGGTGCATCTCATGGATCTCCCGCGCTTCGACGGCGAGGCGGCGGCAAGCTTCGCGCGTGGCGCTGTCTTCGCCAAGCCGTGGCGCACCGTCGGCCTGTCGTCATCGGCGACGACGGAGGGTTACCGGGGCCGGGCAGTGCTAGATCGCCCCGCAACAACGGGAACGCTTGTCACGGCACTCACGCCCGGCGTCACCGGCCGCTTCGATTGGTCTCAGGCGCTGGTTGTCGATCTCGCTTATGGCGAACTGTCTTCGGCGGCCGAGATATCGGTGCTGAACGGCGCCAATCGGCTGGCCGTGCGCTCGGTAGGCGGCGTCTGGGAGATCCTGTCCTTCCTGCGCGCCGACGAGATCGCGGCGGGCCGCTGGCGGCTCAGCGGTTTGCTGCGCGCGCTCGCCGGCACCGAGGACGCGATGGCCTCGGGCATTCCTGCGGGTGCGGCGGTCGTGCTGCTTGACGATGCGGTCAAGTCGCTCGGCCTAAGCGGTGACGAGGCTGGCCTGTCGCTCAACTGGATTGCCGAGGCGGCCGGTTCGCTTGCGATGGCAGGGCCGTTCGTGTTCGCGGGCGGCCTGCGCGCCGAGACGCCGCTCGCGCCGGTTCACCTGCGCTGCCGGCGCACCGGTGCTGGCGAAGCCCTGATCTCCTGGACAAGGCGCGGACGCGACAATGCCGACAGCTGGACCGGTGCCGACATCCCGCTCGACGAGCCTTTCGAGCGCTACCGGGTCGAGATACTCGACGACGCCGACGTGGTGATCCGGGCGGTGGACGTCGAGACGCCGGAATGGACCTATCCGCTTGCCGACGAGGTGCTGGATTTCGGCGGCCGGCAGGCGAGCCTTGCGGTCACGGTCCGCCAGATCGGTGAGCGCGTGCCGCTGGGAATGCCCGCGCGAACAATCTTTCAGACGTGACATTTCAACGGAAGGAGAAGGACGATGCCTGATTTGAAGAACTGGTATAGCTCGAAGACCATTTGGGGCGCGGTCGTTGCGATTTTCGCGTCGGCTTTACACTTTACGGGTGTGGATATCGCATCCGGCGACCGCGCCCAGATCGTCGATGCGATCGTCAACATCGCGGGCGCGCTGGGTGGGTTGCTGGCGGTCTACGGACGTGTGACGGCGAAGTCCGCGATCAAGCCGTAAGCGCAGGTGCGGCAACAGGGCGGTGGCCGGAGTGGCGCCGCCAACCGTGCTTTCCCGGCCACAGCAGCAGTCCCGGGTGCCTCTCCACATGCTCTCAGGCACCCCTATGGCCCCGACATTACCTTGCATTCATTTGCCATTCAGGTCTCCTGAGTACATAGTCAGGTCAAGTTGGTATCCATTGAAAGCATAGCACATGGCCTCTCCTCTGAGCGTCGCAGCGTTGGCCGTTTGGCTGACGGTACCGTCGCCCTCACCGGATAATACGCACAACCTTTTGGTGCGCGTTGCAGGCGATTGCAGTGAAGCCGCTCAAGAGGTCGTGGAGAAGACCGGGGGGCAACTGCTCTCCGTTCAGCCCTCCGGCGACAGCTGCATCATCACCGTGCTCGTCCAGGGCAACGGCCAGCGACCGCGTAAAGTAACCGTCAAGGTTCCGATGTAGGCAGAATCGCCCTATTTAGACATCGAAGACATTAAGCGGAGTAGAGCGGACCGATGCGCATCCTGGTAGTCGAAGACGACGTCAATCTGAATCGTCAGCTGAGCGAAACCCTGAAAGAGGCCGGCTACGTTGTCGATCAGGCGTTCGACGGCGAGGAGGGACACTTCCTCGGCGATACCGAGCCCTACGACGCGATCATCCTCGATATCGGCCTGCCCGAGCTCGATGGTGTCAGCGTTCTGGAAAAGTGGCGCGGCGCCGGTCGCGGCATGCCGGTGCTGATCCTGACGGCGCGCGACCGCTGGAGCGACAAGGTCGCCGGCATCGACGCAGGCGCCGACGACTACGTCACCAAGCCCTTCCACGTCGAAGAGGTGCTCGCCCGCATCCGCGCGCTGATCCGCCGCGCCGCTGGCCACTCTTCGTCCGAGATTGTCTGCGGCCCCGTTCGCCTGGACACCAAGACCTCGAAGGCCGTGGTCAACGGCGTGGCGCTGAAGCTGACCTCGCACGAATACCGGCTGCTCGCCTACCTCATGCACCACATGGGCGAGGTCGTGTCGCGCACCGAGCTTGTCGAGCACATGTACGACCAGGATTTCGACCGCGACAGCAACACGATCGAAGTCTTCGTCGGCCGCCTGCGCAAGAAGATGGGCGTCGATCTGATCGAAACGGTGCGCGGTCTCGGCTACCGCATCCAAGCGCCGACCAATGCGAATTAAGTCTCTTACCGCACGCGTCCTGCTTCTGACCACGATCTGGTCGACCGTGGCGCTTGTTGTAATCGGCCTGCTGATCTCGACGCTCTACCGCAAGAGCGCCGAGCGCGGCTTTCAGGACCTTTTGCGCGCGCAGCTCTATAACGTCATCAACTCGGTGGCGATCGGCGATCAGGGCGCGCTGTCAGGTAGCCCGCAGCTCGGCGACCTACGCTTCGCCCAGCCGAAGACCGGCTGGTACTGGATGGTCGAGCCGCTGGGGACCTACACGGCCCCGCCGCTGGTCTCGCCCTCGCTCGGCGCCACGACCATCCCCGTTCCCTCCGTGCTGGAAGCGCCGTTCGACAAGAACTACGAGCGCTATTACCAGGTCACCGACACCTCGCAGAACCGCATCCAGGTCGCAGAGACCGAAGTGGTGCTCGACACCGACGGTCGCGCCGCGCGCTTTCGCGTCACCGGCAATGTCGATGTCGTCGAGGATGACGTCCGCAATTTCTCCCACAGCCTCTATCTCGCGCTCGCCGGCTTCGGTGTCGGCAGTCTGATCGTCAACGCGCTCGCCATTCTCTATGGCCTGAAGCCGCTCGACAAGGCGCGCGCCGCACTCGAGCGCATCCGCGCCGGCGAGAGCGAGCAGCTTAAGGGCGATTTCCCGCGCGAGATTCTGCCGCTGGCAAACGAGGTCAACGCGCTGATCGACAGCAACCGGCGCATCGTCGAGCGCGCCCGTATGCAGGTCGGCAATCTCGCCCATTCGCTGAAGACCCCGATCGCCGTGCTGCTCAATGAAGCCCGCGTGCTGGAGCGTTCGCATGGCGAGCTGGTGAAGAGCCAGGCGGAGTCGATGCAGGGGCAGGTGCAATCCTATCTCAACCGCGCCCGGATCGCCGCCCAGCGCGAAAGTGTTCTCGCCCGCACCGATGCCGAGCCGGCGCTGGAGCGGCTGGTGCGCGTCATGCGGCGCCTGAACGTAGACAAGGAATTCGAGCTCGTCGTCAATCAGCCGCATCTGGCCGTCGCGCTGGAGCAGCAGGACCTGGAGGAGGTGGTTGGTAACCTCCTTGAAAACGCGTCGCGCTTTGCCGTGCACAAGGTCAGGCTTTCGGTCACCGAAGCCCCCGATGACGTCAAGGGCGGGGAGGGCAGTGCCCGCCGGCACTGGGTCGAGGTCATCGTCGAGGATGACGGTCCGGGCCTCGAGCCCGACCAGATCCGCGAAGCGCTGAAGCGCGGCCGCCGTCTCGACGAGAGCAAGCCCGGCACCGGCCTTGGCCTGTCGATCGTCACCGAGATCGCCAACGAGTATCAGGGCCGGCTGGAACTGTCGCGCGGCGAGTGGGGCGGGCTGAAGGCGCGGCTTATTCTCCCCGGCGTGACAAAGGATGTTGCGTGATGGGCGGCTTGATGCCAGAAAGACATTTGCATAGCATGCTTTACCTCGGCCGAGGCGGGGTGCGGCTTGCACCTGTGGCGCGTTTGACACCTGGTTCGGGTTCGACTGAATGATACTTCGCTCAAAAGGCATAATTGGTCTTTCTCTTGTGGCATGCGTGGCTCTGTCCGGCTGCCAGACGACGAAGAGCGGCGCCTCATCCGGCCTGTTTGGCGGCCGCAAGCCATCGGCCTCCGCCACCATCATCGAAGCCCTGCAGGGCGGCATCGTCGGCCGCACCGGGGTGGAACTGAGCGATAGCGACCGGCAGCGGGCGCTCGAAGCCGAGTACCGCGCGCTGGAAGGGGCAGCCGTCGGCCAGCCGGTCGTGTGGAGCGGTCGCAATGTCAGCGGCAAGGTCGTGGCCGCCGCTCCCTATCAGGTCGGCTCGCAGAATTGCCGCCAGTACACCCACACGCTGACCGCCGACGGCAAGGAAACGCTGGCGCGCGGATCTGCCTGCCGCAATGGCGACGGCAGTTGGTCGCCGCTCGGCTGAGCCAAAGTCCCGACGTCACCTTCGTCTGGCAGGGTGCGGCAAAATACTTCAAATCATCGTCATTGCGGCTTTGCATATTGGAATGATCGCCCGCTTCGAGTAATTGGCGATCATGACTTTCTGGATTCTCCTGGCCGTGATGACGGCATCCGTTGCCGCGCTTCTGCTTTATCCGCTTTTGCGGGGCTCGAAGGCGACCGGCGATAGCCGTGCCGGCGAAACCGCCGTCTACCGCGACCAGCTTGCCGAACTCGACCGCGACCGCGCCGGTGGCCTGATTTCCGCCGAGGAAGCCGAATACGCCCGCGCCGAAATCGGTCGCCGACTGCTTGCCGTGTCGAGCGCCGAGGCGTCGGCTGCTCCGAAAGCCGGGCGCGGATACCGTCGCGCCGCCGAACTCTTCGTGCTCGTGCTCCTGCCGCTCACGGGGCTCTGTCTTTACATCATAATGGGCAGACCCGATCTGCCCTCGCAGCCTCTCGAGGCGCGCCTGGAGAATCCAGGTAACGACATGGCGATCCTTGTCGCCAAGGCCGAGCGGCATCTCGCCGAGAACCCGGATGACGGCAAGGGCTGGGATATCCTGGCGCCGATCTACTTCAACACCATGCGCATCGCCGACGCGGAGACCGCCTACCGCAACGCCATCCGCCTGCTCGGCGAAACGCCTCCCAGGCTCGACGGTCTGGCCGAAACGCTGATCGCCGGATCGAGCGGCGTGATCACCGACGATGCGCGCGACGTGCTGACGCGATCGCTGAAGCTGGAGCCGGAAAATCCGCGCGCCCGCTTCTACGTCGCGCTTGGTTTCGAACAGGCGGGCAAGGCCGACGAGGCCCGCGCCGGCTTCGAGGCGATCGCCAAGCAGTCTCCGCCTGACGCGCCATGGATGCCGCTGGTGAGCGAGCATATCGCAAAGAACGGCGGCACGCCGGCTGCGGGCAACGCTCCGGCAGCAGCAGCGCCGCTCGATGGGCCGACGCAGGCTGACGTCGCGGCGGCCGAGCAGATGAACGGCGGCGATCGCCAGCAGATGATCCGCGGCATGGTCGACAGTCTCGACGCGAAGCTGACCGAAAACCCCGACAATCTCGACGGATGGCTGCGGCTGGTCCGTTCCTATATGGTATTGAACGACAAGGACCGCGCCGCCGCCGCGCTGAAGCGCGGGCTGGCCGCTTTCCCCGGTGATAGCGAGAAGGGCAAGCAGCTTGTGGCACTTGCCCAGGAACTCGGCCTTCCCTCGGACGCAGCGGCGACACAAGGAACGATGCAATGACGCGCAAGCAGAAACGCCTTGCGGTAATCGGCGGCGGGATGAGCTTCATTGTTGCGGCCGTTCTGCTTGTGATGTTCGCCTTCAGCAGTTCCGTCGCCTATTTCTACATGCCTGCCGATCTCGCCACCAATCCGGTGCCGCCGGGTACCCGCATCCGCCTTGGAGGCCTGGTCGGCGAGGGGAGTGTGGTCAGGGGTGCTGGATCGACGGTGCGTTTTGCCGTGACCGATGCCTCGGGCGATCTGGTTCACGTCCGCTTCACCGGCATCCTTCCCGATCTCTTTCGCGAAGGCCAGGGCGTTGTGACCGAGGGCACTTTCGAGAGCGGCAGCGACCTCTTCACCGCCGATACCGTGCTTGCCAAGCATGACGAGAAATACATGCCCAAGGATGTCGCCGACAGGCTGAAGCAGCAGGGGCTCTGGAAAGAGGACGAGGCGGCGAAATGATCATCGAAATCGGCCACTACGCTCTCATCTTGGCGCTCGCCACGGCAATTATCGTGTCACTGGTGCCACTGATCGGCGCCAGGCGCATGGATCAGGCGATGATGGATGTCGGGCCGATCGGCTCGGTGGTTCTCTTCGCGCTGGTCGCCTTCTCCTTCGGCGTCTTGACCTACGCGCATGTCGTCTCCGATTTCTCGGTCAAGAACGTCTGGGAAAACTCGCATTCGCTTATGCCGCTGATCTACAAATACTCCGGCGTATGGGGCAATCACGAGGGATCGATGATGCTCTGGCTCTTGATCCTGGCTCTCTTCAGCGCGCTCGTCGCCGTCTTCGGCCGCAATCTTCCCGAGACGCTGAAGGCCAATGTGCTTTCGGTGCAGGCCTGGATCTCGGTCGCCTTCATCCTGTTCATCCTGCTCACCTCCAATCCCTTCGCGCGTCTCGATCCGGCGCCGGCGGAGGGCAAGGATCTGAACCCGATCCTGCAGGATATCGGCCTCGCCATTCATCCGCCGCTGCTCTATCTCGGCTATGTCGGCTTCTCTGTCTGCTTCTCCTTTGCTGTCGCCGCGTTGATCGAAGGCCGCATCGACGCCGCCTGGGCACGCTGGGTGCGCCCCTGGACGCTCGCCGCCTGGACTTTCCTCACGCTCGGCATCGCCATGGGCTCTTACTGGGCCTATTACGAGCTCGGCTGGGGCGGCTGGTGGTTCTGGGATCCAGTCGAGAACGCCTCCTTCATGCCCTGGCTCGCCGGCACGGCGCTGCTGCACTCGGCGCTCGTCATGGAAAAGCGCGAGGCGCTGAAAATCTGGACGGTGCTGCTCGCCATCCTCACCTTCTCGCTGTCGCTGATGGGCACCTTCCTGGTGCGCTCGGGCGTGCTGACCTCGGTCCACGCCTTCGCCAGCGACCCTTCGCGCGGCGTCTTCATCCTCTGCATCCTGCTGCTGTTCATCGGCGGCGCGCTGTCGCTTTTCGCCTTCCGCGCGCCGAGGCTGACGGCTGGCGGCCTGTTCGCGCCGATCTCGCGTGAAGGCGCGCTCGTCGTCAACAATCTGATCCTGACAGTCGCCTGCGGAACAGTGCTGACGGGCACACTCTACCCGCTGGTTCTGGAAACACTGACCAACGACAAAATCTCTGTCGGCCCGCCCTTCTTCAACATGACCTTCGGCCTCCTGATGGCGCCGCTTCTGGTCATCGTGCCGTTCGGCCCGCTGCTCGCCTGGAAACGAGGCGACCTGCTGGGCGCCCTGCAGCGGCTCTATGCGGTCGCGGCACTCGCCTTCGTCGCCGCCGTCCTGTTCTTCTATCTCCAGCATGGCGGTCCGGTCATGTCGGTTCTCGGTCTCGCCGCCGGCCTTTTCCTGGTCTTCGGCGCCATCGCCGATCTGTGGTACCGCGCCGGCGTCGGCAAGCAGCCTGTTGGCATTGCCTGGCGCCGCCTGAAGGGCCTGCCGCGCTCCGCCTTCGGCACGGCGCTCGCCCATGCGGGCCTCGGCATTTCGGTGCTCGGCATCGTCGCCGTATCAACCTTCCAGACCGAGCACGTGCTGCAGATGAAGCAGGGCGAGGTGACCGATGCCGGCGGCTACACGCTGCGCTTCGACGGCATGAAGAAGGCGACCGGACCGAACTACACGGAGGACCGCGGTCATTTCACCATCGCCAGGGGTGGTGTCGACGTGGCTGACGTCTGGTCGGCCAAGCGCATCTACACCGCGGGCCAGATGCCGACGACGGAAGCCGGCATTCTCACCTTCGGCGCAAGCCAGCTCTACGTCTCGCTCGGTGATCCCACGGATGACGGCGGCATCGTCGTGCGCATCTGGTGGAAGCCCTACATTCTCTGCATCTGGGGCGGCGCGCTCGTCATGGCCTTTGGCGGCTTCGTCTCGCTTAGCGACCGCCGCCTGCGCGTCGGCGCGCCGCGCCGCAAGGCAAAGGTGCTGCAGCCTGTCATGGAGCCGGCCGAATGATGCGTCGCCTCCTTCTGGTTCTCTTCCTGATCGCATCCGCCGCGCCGGCCTTCGCCGTCAATCCCGACGAGATGCTGAAAGATCCTGCTCTCGAAAGCCGGGCGCGCGCGATCTCGGCGGAATTGCGCTGCATGGTCTGCCAGAATCAGTCGATCGACGATTCCAATGCCGAACTGGCCAAGGATCTGCGTCTGCTGGTCAGAAAGCGCATTACCGATGGCGATAGCGATCAGCAGGTCATGAGCTATATCGTCTCCCGCTACGGTGAGTTCGTGCTGCTGAAGCCGCGCTTCGAGACAAAGACGCTGCTGCTCTGGGGCGCTCCGATCCTGCTGGCGATACTGGGCGGCCTGTCGCTTGTCGTCTTCGCCCGCCGCTATGCCGGCCAGCCGACAGGGTCGGCGCTGACGAGCGACGAGCAGGCGCGCTTGAACGAGCTGCTGAAAAAGTAAATCCGCGATCCCTGGCTGACAAATTCGGACATTACGAATTTTTCATGCCTTGGACAGTTCGCAGTAAGGTGTGCCGTCCTATATCTTCATTCATCGACCGATCCGGTAACCGCCGGTCCCGTGGATTTAAATATAAGAAGGTGCGTCTTATGCTGAAGACTATCAAAGCTCCGTCACTGTCGACAGTGCTCAAGGCCTCGACCGTTGCCGGTCTTGCCGCCGCCGTCCTGGCGACCGGTATCCCCCTCGAAATCACGCGTTCCTACGCCGAAGCGGTCAAGGTCGAGGCACCATCCGTTCCGAGCTTCGCCAATGTCGTGGACGCCGTTTCTCCCGCCGTGGTCTCGGTTCGCGTCGAAAGCCGCGTCAAGCCTGTTTCCGATGAGGATGGCAACGGCTTCTCCTTCGATTTCAACGGCCGTGGCTTCGATGATCTCCCCGATGCCCTGAAGCCCTTCTTCCGCCAGTTCGGCGAACAGCAGGGTCGCCGTGGCCCTCCCGGCGCGCATCCTCCCGGCCCGGGCCCGCATGAGGGTCGCCTGCGTCCGGTCGCCCAGGGCTCCGGCTTCTTCATCTCCGAAGACGGCTACATCGTCACCAACAATCACGTCGTTTCCGATGGCGCGGCCTTCGTTGCTGTCATGAAGGACGGCACCGAACTGGATGCCAAGCTGATCGGCAAGGACCCGCGCACCGACCTCGCCGTGCTTAAGGTCGACGGCAAGGGCAAGAAGTTCACCTACGTGAACTGGGCCGACGACAACAACGTCCGCGTCGGCGACTGGGTCGTGGCCGTCGGTAACCCGTTCGGCCTCGGCGGCACGGTGACGGCAGGTATCGTTTCGGCCCGTGGCCGCGATATCGGCTCCGGCCCCTATGATGACTATCTCCAGGTTGACGCTGCGGTGAACCGCGGCAACTCGGGTGGCCCGACCTTCAACCTGAGTGGCCAGGTGGTCGGCATCAACACCGCTATCTTCTCGCCGTCGGGCGGCAGCGTCGGCATCGCATTTGCGATCCCCGCGTCGACCGCCAAGGATGTCGTCGCCGACCTGATGAAGGACGGCCAGGTTTCGCGCGGCTATCTCGGCGTGCAGATCCAGCCGGTCACCAAGGATATCGCCGACTCCCTCGGTCTGTCGGAGGCCAGCGGCGCGCTCGTCGTCAACGCCCAGGCCGGAACGCCTGGTGAAAAGGCTGGCCTCAAGGCTGGTGACGTTGTCACCGCCGTCAACGGCGAGACCGTCAAGGACGCCCGTGATCTGAGCCGCCGCATCGGCGCGATGACCCCGGGCAAGAAGGTCGAACTCTCTGTCTGGCGCTCGGGCAAGGCTCAGCCGGTAACGGTAGAGCTCGGTACCCTGCCGGCCGAACAGCAGCAGGCTGCCACCGATGACGGTGATCAGGCACCGGAAGCACAGACCCCGGCATCCGAGAAGGCGCTCGCCGATCTCGGCCTGACAGTCGGCCCGGCCGATGACGGCAAGGGCCTGCAGATCACCGGCATCGACCCGAACTCCGATGCGGCCGACAAGGGCATCAAGGAAGGTGAGAAGATCACCTCGGTCAACAACCAGGAAGTCTCCACTGCCGACGACGTGGTCAAGGTGCTGAACCAGGCGAAGAAGGATGGCCGCACCCGCGCGCTGTTCCAGATCCAGTCCAAGGATGGCAGCCGCTTCGTGGCCCTTCCGGTCGAAAACCAGGGCTGATCATCGGATCTAAGTCGAAGGGCCGCGCCATCGCGCGGCTCTTCCTGTCAAACCATCGCAGGTGACGACAATGACCTTCCAGCAAGACGATCACGCTTTGAGCCTTGCCGAAACACAACCGGCGGGTAATGTCGGCCGCATGAAGATTCTTATCATCGAAGACGATCTGGAAGCGGCAGCCTATCTCACGAAAGCCTTTCGTGAGGCGGGTATTGTCGCCGACCATGCAAGCGACGGCGAAAGCGGCCTCTTCATGGGGACCGAAAACACCTACGACGTGCTTGTCATCGACCGCATGCTGCCGCGCCGCGATGGCCTTTCGGTCATCGCCGAATTGCGCCGCAAGGGCATCCACACCCCCGTTCTCATTCTCTCCGCTCTCGGCCAGGTCGATGACCGCGTGACCGGCCTGCGCGCCGGTGGAGACGATTATCTCCCCAAGCCCTACGCTTTCAGCGAGCTTCTGGCGCGCGTCGAGGTTCTCGGCCGCCGCAAGGGCACGCCCGATCAGGACGTCGTCTATCGCGTCGGTGATTTGGAGCTCGACCGTCTGGCCCATGAAGTGCGCCGTGGCGGCAAGGAAATCCCGCTGCAGCCGCGCGAATTCCGCCTCCTCGAATATCTGATGAAGAATGCCGGCCAGGTCGTTACCCGCACCATGCTCTTGGAAAACGTCTGGGATTATCATTTCGATCCGCAGACCAACGTCATCGACGTGCATGTGTCGCGGCTGCGCTCCAAGATCGAGAAGGATTTCAGCCTGCCGCTGCTGAAGACCATTCGCGGCGCCGGCTACATGATCAAGGATGACGGATGAACCGCTTTTGGGTTCTCTACAAGTCCACGGCAGTCCGCCTTTCGGCCCTCTACATCCTGCTTTTCGCTATTTGCGCCGCGACACTCGTCTTCTACGTGACGGCGATGTCGGAACGTCTGTTGACCAGCCAGATCCGCGAGGCCGTGCAGCAGGAGGTGGATCAGGTTCAGCGCGCTTATGACAATGGCGGCATGAACCTCTTGCTCAGGACCATGGAGCGCCGCGCCCGCCAGCCGGGCGCCAATCTCTACATCATTGCCGGTCCGGCGGGCGATATCCTCGCCGGCAACGTCGCTTCCGTCCAGCCGGGCGTGCTCGACGAGCAGGGCTGGACCAGCCTGCCGTTCCGCTATCAACGCTATTCGGAAGGACGCCAGAGCAAGCCGCACATGGCGGTCGCCAACATCAACGTGCTCGACAATGGCCTGCGCATCCTGATCGGTCGCGACCTCGGCGAGCCGGAAGCGTTCCGCGTGCTGGTCCGCCAGGCGCTGATGGTCGCGCTGGCGATCATGGGCCTTGGTGCGGTCATCATCTGGTTCGGCATCGGCCGCAACGCGCTGAAGCGCATCGACCGCATGTCGGCGGCCAGCAAGAAGATCATGGCCGGCGATCTCTCGCAGCGCTTGCCGGTTGGCGGCTCCGGCGACGAATTCGACCGCCTCTCCGTGTCGCTGAACACAATGCTCGGCCGTATCGAGAAGCTGAACGAGGGGCTGCGCCAGGTCTCCGACAACATCGCCCATGATCTGAAGACGCCGCTGACACGCCTGCGCAACAAGGCCGCCGATGCGATCGATACGCCGGATGCCGATACTCGCCGCGTGGCGCTGGAAGGCATCATTTCTGAATCGGACCAGCTGATCCGTACTTTCAACGCACTGCTCATGATCTCCCGCGTCGAGGCCGGCTCGGTGGCCGCCGAGATGTCGACGATCGATCTCTCGGCCATCGTTGCCGACAGCGCCGAACTCTACGAGCCGGTGGCCGACGAGGCGGGCCTTGCCATGAACACTGATATCGAGCCCGGGATCGAGGTGCAGGGCAACCGCGAACTGATCGGTCAGGCGATCTTCAACCTGATCGACAATGCCGTGAAATATTCCGCAGGCGCCGAGGCCGGTGGCGAAGTCTCGCTGCGGCTGAAGCGCCGTGCTGATGCGATCTGCTTGCAGGTCGCCGATCATGGCCCCGGCATCCCCGCCGACAAGCGCGAGGATGTGCTCAAGCGCTTCGTGCGGTTGGACGAGAGCCGCTCGAAGCCCGGCACCGGCCTGGGCCTTTCGCTGGTCGAGGCGGTGATGGAATTGCACAGCGGCAAGCTGGAGCTGTCCGATACCGATCCGGATGCGACGACCAATCGCGGTCTCGCCGTCACGCTCGTTTTTCCCCTGAAGTAGGCGTTCGCTCGCTACCCTGATTTGCTTGTTGGTCATTTGCGTCACAGACCCTAATTTAGCTGGAGGTAGCGTGAGCGGCTTTGATTCTGCTTCGACTTTTGCTGCCTGATGCCAGGGAGGGCGCATGCTGACGAATTCGACGCACAGCCTGAGCGAGGTGGCCGATGGCTTGCTGAAGCCGTTGAGCAAGACTGAATTGAAGCTCGTGCTTGATGATCTGCAGAAGATCGGCGCCGACGAACCAGTCGTGGCCGATATGCTGAAGACCGAGGACGCGCTTCGCGATTTCATCTCCGCCGCGCTGACGCTCTCGCCCTATCTGCGCGACATCGCCAACATCGATCCCGGCATCCTCACCATTGCGATCAGCGATCCGCTCGAGCCGCACCTGGAGGCGCTGATCTCGGAAGCGCGTGACACCTGGATGCCGCGCGATGGTGCCTCGCCGAGCGAGAGCGAGGTCATGGGGCGGCTGCGGACGGTCAAGCGCCGTGTGGCCTTTCTGCTGGCGCTCGCCGATCTCGCCCGCGTCTTCGATGGCCGCACCACCACGGCGTGGTTGAGCCGGCTTGCCGAGGCTTCGGTTTCGGCCGCGATCGACCATCTGCTGCTCTCTTCACATGAAGCCCGAAAGCTGCAGCTGAAGAATGTGGCGAGGCCGAGCGAAGGATCGGGCCTCGTCGTGCTCGGCATGGGCAAGCTCGGCGCCCGTGAGCTCAACTATTCCTCCGACATCGATCTTGTGGTCTTCTTCGATGAGCAGGCGGGCATCCTGTCCGATCCCGACGATGCGATCGACATCTTCCCGCGCTTGATGCGGCGGCTGGTCCGTATCATGCAGGAGCGCACCGGCGACGGCTACGTCTTCCGCACCGACCTCCGGCTGCGTCCCGATCCCGGTGCGACGCCGCTTGCCGTCTCGATCGATGCCGCCATGGTCTATTACGAGGGCAGGGGGCAGAACTGGGAGCGCGCCGCCTTCATCAAGGCACGCCCGGTTGCGGGCGATATCGCCGCCGGCGACCGTTTCCTGCGCGATTTGACCCCTTTCGTCTTCCGCAAATATCTCGATTACGCGGCGATCTCCGACATCCACTCGATCAAGCGGCAAATCCATGCCCACAAGGGGCATGGGGCGATCGCGGTCAAGGGCCACAACGTCAAGCTCGGCCGTGGCGGCATCCGCGAGATCGAGTTCTTTGCGCAGACCCAGCAGCTGATCGCCGGTGGGCGCATGCCGGCGCTGCGCTCGCGCGCTACCGAGGAAACGCTTCACGAACTCACCAAGGCCAAGTGGATCGACGAGGAAACCTGCGAGGAGCTGACGGAAGCCTACTGGTTCCTGCGCGATGTCGAGCACCGCATCCAGATGGTGCGCGACGAGCAGGCCCACCTCCTGCCCGAGACCGAAGGCGAGTTGAAGCGCATCGCCTACATGATGGGTTTCAGCGACACGCCGAGCTTTTCCGAGAGCCTTGTCGAGGTGTTCAGGACTGTCGAGCGCCGCTACGCCCGGCTGTTCGAGCAGGAGACCAGGCTATCGACGGAGACGGGCAATCTCGTCTTCACTGGCCAGAACGACGATCCCGACACGCTGGTCACCCTGCGCAAGCTTGGCTTCGAACGCCCTTCCGACATTTCGCGGGTCATTCGCACCTGGCATTACGGGCGCTACAAGGCGACGCAATCGGTCGAGGCCCGCGAACGGCTGACCGAACTGACGCCGGAACTGCTGCGCGTGTTCGGCGAAAGCAAGCGCGCCGACGAGGCGATCCTGAGGTTCGACAGCTTCATCTCGGGCCTTCCTGCCGGCATTCAGCTGTTTTCGCTGCTCGGCAGCAATCCGGCGCTGCTCTCGCTGATCGTCTACATCATGTCGGCGGCGCCGAAGCTCGCCGAGGTCATTGCCGCCAGGCCGCATGTTTTCGACGGCATGCTCGATCCGGGCCTGATGGCCGAGCTTCCGACGCGGGACTATCTGGCGGGACGCCTCAAGGGATCGCTGCAGCAGGCGCGTTACTATGAGGAGGTGCTGGACAGGTTACGCATCTTCGCCGCCGAGCAGCGTTTCCTTATCGGCATCCGCCTGCTGACGGGCTCGATCAATGGCGCGATGGCCGGCCGCGCTTTCACGCATTTGGCCGATCTGATCGTCGAGGCGGCGCTGAATGCGGTGCTAGGGGAGATCGAGGCGGCGCACGGCAAGTTCCCCAGTGGTCGCGTCGCCGTCGCCGGAATGGGCAAGCTGGGCAGCTTCGAGCTTACGGCAGGCTCCGACATCGATCTCATCCTGCTTTACGACTATGACGATGCCGCAGAAGAATCCGACGGCGCCAAGCCGCTGGACGCCGTTCGCTATTTCACTCGCATCACCCAGCGGCTGATTGCAGCTCTGTCGGCGCCGACGGCGGAGGGCGTGCTCTACGAGGTCGACATGCGCCTCCGCCCTTCGGGCAACAAGGGCCCTGTCGCGACCCGTGTCAGCTCGTTTGCGAAATATCAGCGCGAGGAAGCCTGGACCTGGGAGCATATGGCGCTCAGCCGCGCACGGCTGATCTGCGGCGACGCCAGCCTGATTGAGGGCGTCGAGCGGGTGATCGAGGAGGTGCTATCGACGCGGCGGGATGTGCGCAAGGTAGCGTCCGATGTGGCAGAGATGCGCGCGCTGATCGAACAGGAAAAGCCGCCCGGCAATATGTGGGACCTGAAGCTCGTCCTCGGCGGCGTCGTCGATATCGAGTTCATCGCGCAATATCTGGCGCTGATCGCCCCGGCCAAGGGTGTCGCCGTCAACGTCAATGGCGTCAGCACCGGCGATGCGCTGAAGCAGCTGGGAGCGCCGCTGATGGCGGCTGCCGATGTCGACAGCTGCATCGAGGCGTTCGGGCTCTACACCGAGCTCTCGCAACTGATCCGGCTGTGCATAGATGGGCCCTTCGACCCCAAGGATGCGCCGGCGGGCTTGATCGACCTCGTCTGCCGGGCTGGCGATTGTCCTGACATCAAGACACTCGAGGGAGAGATGAAGCAGCTCTCTAAAACGGTACGGAAGGTCTTCCAGGCGGTAGTGAAGGCGTAGCGCATGTCGCGCAAAAGTGTGTAGCGGTTTTGCGGCGCCGACATGCGAAGCCTTAAGCCGCGCTGTCGGGGATCAGCAGCGAGATCACCGTGCCGATCGCCTCGCGCGAGCGTATCTTCATGCGCCCGCCGTGCAGCGTCGTCAGAGACCGCGAGATGGCGAGCCCGAGTCCGGAGCCACCGTTGCTCTTCGCATACTGGTTCTGGACCTGTTCGAAGGGCTGGCCAATCTTGCTGAGTGCCGTGGTTGGAATGCCGATGCCGGTATCGGCGATCGTCAACATAACGCCACCGGATGTCCGGCGCGTGCGTACCGCGATCCGACCGCCTTCGTCGGTGAACTTCACGGCATTGGAAAGCAGGTTCAGCAGGATCTGTTTCATCGCGCGGCGATCGGCGGTCAGCGTCATGCCATCGCAGATGCGCTGCTGGATCTCGATCCGCTTTTCGCTGGCCGGGATCGCGGTGAAGCGCAGGCTTTCCTCGATGAGTGGCGCGAGGTCGATCGTCTCGCACTGAAGCTTCATGTGTCCCGCCTCGATCTTCGACATGTCGAGAATGTCGTTGATGACGTTGAGCAGGTGACGGCCGCTGTGGTGGATGTCGCGGGCATATTCGTCGTACTTGGCCGAGCCGAGCGGGCCGAACATCTCGTCCTGCAAAATCTCGGAGAAGCCGAGGATGGCGTTGAGCGGCGTGCGCAGCTCGTGAGACATGTTGGCGAGGAATTCCGACTTCGCCTTGTTGGCGGCCTCGGCCCGTTCTTTTTCAGCGAGATAATTGGCATTGGCGAGCGACAGCGCCGATTTCTGGCTCTCCAGCGTCTGCCGCGAGGAGGAGAGGTCGCCGATCGTCGCCATCAGGCGGCGTTCGGAATCGCGCAGGCGCTCCTGGTTGCGCTTCAGAAGCGTGATGTCGGTGCCGACAGAAACCATGCCGCCGTCGCGGGTGCGCCGCTCGTTGATCTGCAGCCAGCGCTCGTCGGCTAGCTGCACTTCGCTGGTGCGCGAGTAGCCGTTGCCGTGGGCGTCGGCGATCCGGCGTTCGATGACGGGGCGGGCCGCAGCGGCGTTCACCGCGGCGCGCTCGGTGCCCGGCACCAGCACGCTGTCGGGAAGGCCGTAGGCCTGTTGGAAGTGCGTGTTGCACATGACCAGCCGGTCGTTCTTGTCCCACAGCACGAAGGCTTCCGACGTGCTCTCGATCGCGTCCGCCAGCCGTTGGTCGGCTTCGGCGTAGCGCTGCGCAAGGCGGTGCTGTTCGGTCACGTCCATGGCGATGCCGATCATGTGGACCTGGCCGGCATTGGTGCGGATGACCTGCGCGCGGGCGCGCATCCAGACGTAGTGGCCGGCGGCGTGGCGCATGCGGAAGATCTGGTCGATCTGCTCCGCGTCGCCGCGCGCGACGGAACGGGCGATCTCGTAGATACCACTGTCGTCGGGGTGCATCAGCCGGGCCGCGTCGCCGAAGCACATGTTGCCGTCTCCACCAGGCAGACCGAGCATCTGGTACATCGAGCGCGACCAGAAGAATTCGCGGCGGTCGAAATCGAAATCCCAGAGACCGCAACGGCCGCGTGACAGCGCGGTCTCGACCCGCTGGTTCGACTCGACGAAGATCTCGTCGGCATGGCGGGCACGCCGGACCTGCATGTAATAGGCGTAGAGGATGACGAGGAGGATGGAGGAAATACCGGCAAACAGCGTGACGTTGAGCGTCAGCTCCTCGCGCCACAGCTGGCTGATGCGATCGAGCGAGGTTGCAGCCACCACATAGCCGCCGCTATCGCCGATGAGCGTGATTTGGGCGTAGTGCGGTCGTCCGGCAATGGTGGTTTCGATCACGCCCGCCCGATCGCCGAAGCGGCGGATCGCCGACACTTCGGAGAAGAAATCGCCGATGCCGGCACCAACATAGGCAGCCCCAGCAGCGGACGCCGCGAACACCTTGCCGCTCGACTGTACGAGCAGAACGAAGGCGTCGTCGTCAAGACGGTCCTGCGGCAGGAAGCGGGCGAGGCGGGCTTGGCCTTCGGTCGCATTGCCGCTGTCGAAAATAGCGGCGGAATCGGCGAACGCGGCGGCGGCGGTGGCGGCTGCGAGCGCCGTGGAGTGGCGGGCGGCGGCCTGCATTCGGTCGTGCTCGGAGAGCATGCCGAAGAAATGCGAGGCTGCGACGACGGTCAGGAATGCAACGATAAGGATAGGAATGGCGCGCTTCAGCACGGCCTCGGCATGCGTGTAATTTCGGGAAGATGATTGTCGCGAGGTCGCGGAGGCCTTGCCGGTGAAGCTTTCACGCCAGGCGCGGAAGCTTTCGAAATCGACACGCAGCCGTCCTTCGGCCACGGTTGCCCGCCGCACGTTCATCATTTTCTAGCCTTGATCCCTCGTGATTCGCTGCGCCGCTCGCCCGAACCTGGTTCAATGAATCACTGGCGATTCGCCTTGTCCAGAGGAAAAGGTAAAAATCTGTTAACCGATTCTAAGTGCTGATTTTTCCAGCATGCTTGGGAGGCGGCTTCGACAGGCTCGGCCGCCTCGCTGCTCAAATCACCCCTTGAGGGTGCGTTCGACGATATCGCGAACATCGGTGGAAAGAGCAGGCGCGTCGGCGATCTCGCTCAGGGCCTTGCGTGCGTGTTCGGCTCTTGCCGGTTCCAGCGAGCGCCAGGACCGCATCGAAGTCAGGATGCGCGCGGCCAACTGTGGGTTGCGCGCGTCGATATCGAGGATCTCGCGGGCGAGGAAGCGGTAGCCCTCTCCATCCGCGCGCCCGAAGCCGGTTGGGTTGCCAAAGGCGAACGTGCCGACGAGCGAGCGTACGCGGTTGGGGTTGGTCCGCTTGAAGAGCGGATGGTCGATCAGCTTGATGACGCGATCGAGCGCCTTGGCGCCCGGAATTGTCGCCTGCACGGAGAACCATTTGTCCATGACCAGTGCATTATCGGCGAAACGATCATGGAAGGTCGAGAGGGCCGTGGCCGCCTCGCTGCTGTCGGGGAAGCGGTGCGCGAGGATCGTCAGCGCCTGCATCAGATCCGTCATGTTGTTGGCGGCGTCAAAGGCGGCCTTTGTCCGATCAGGCGTGTTCTCGGCGTAGGACAGATAGGTGAGCGCGCTGTTGCGCAGGGCGCGGCGTCCGGCGTTCTTGGCGTCGGGGCTGAAATCGCCGGGCGTGGTCATGCTGTCGTAGAGTGCTGCGAAGACGCTCTTTCCGGCATCGGCGACCTGCTGCAGCACGGCAGAGCGGCCGGCATGGATGGCGTCTGGATCGTTGTTGCCGCCGAGTTCGCGGGCGATGTCGGATTCGCTGGGGAGCGCCAGCGCCTGGGCGCGGAAGGCGGGCTCCAGCGTTTCGTCTGCCGCTGCCGCAAGCAGCGCCTCGACAAAGTCCTTGGAGGCGACGACGGGCTTGCCGTCACGCGCATCGCGAGCGGCTGCAAGCAGCGCCGGCAATGCGAGGTCCGTCAGCGCCTGCCAGCGCGCGAAGTGATCGGTCTCGTGGCGGGCGAGAAGCGCCAGATCCGTGGGCGACTGGTCGAAATGCAGGTTGATCGGGGCAGAGAAGCTGCGGTTGATCGATACGACCGGCCGCGAGCCGATGCCCTTGAAGGTGGCTTTCTGGCTGCGCTCGGTCAGATGCAGCACGTTGTCGCCATACTCGGCGCCATCGACCGAGGAAGGCTCGAGCGGCGTACCGTCTTCGGCAAACAGCGCGATGCTGAGCGGAATGTGCATCGGCTTCTTGTCGCTCTGGCCGGGGGTTGCCGGAACCATCTGCTCGAGCGACAGCGTGAAGCTCTTGGCGGCGGCGTCATAGCTGCCGGATGCCGTGACGAGCGGCGTGCCGGCCTGGTGATACCAGAGCGAGAACTGCGTCAGATCGCGTCCGCTCGCATCCTCGAAGCACTTGACGAAATCCTCGATCGTCACAGCCTGACCGTCGTGGCGATCGAAATAGAGATCCATTCCCTTCTTGAACAGGTCCTTGCCGAGCAGCGTCGCGATCATGCGCGTGACTTCGCTGCCCTTTTCGTAGACTGTCGTCGTGTAGAAATTGTTGATTTCGCGGTATGTAGTCGGGCGTACCGGATGCGCCAGTGGGCCACCGTCCTCGGGGAACTGTTCGGATTTGAGATGGCGGACTTCGGCAATGCGCTTGACCGGGCGCGAGCGCATGTCGGCCGAGAACTCGTGATCGCGATAGACGGTCAGGCCTTCCTTCAGGCACAGCTGGAACCAGTCGCGGCAGGTGATGCGGTTACCGGTCCAGTTGTGGAAGTATTCGTGCGCGATGATCGCTTCGATATTCGCGTAATCCTGATCGGTCGCGGTTTCCGGATCGGCGAGCACGTACTTGTCGTTGAAGACGTTTAGACCCTTGTTCTCCATGGCGCCCATGTTGAAGTCTGAGACGGCGACGATCTGGAAGATGTTCAGGTCATATTCGCGGCCGAACCGCTCTTCGTCCCATTTCATCGAGCGCTTCAGCGCGTCCATGGCATAGGCTGCGCGCGCTTCCTTACCGTGCTCGACATAGATCTTCAACGCGACTTCGTTGCCGGACATGGTTTCGAACGTGTCTTCGACGACACCGAGGTCGCCGGCAACCAGCGCGAAGAGATAGCTCGGCTTCGGATGCGGATCGAACCAGGCGGCGAATGCGCGGCCCTCGTCATAGCCGGCGCCGCCGAGGAAGTTGCCGTTGGACAGCATGACCGGGTTGGCGGCCTTGTCGCCGATGATGGTGATCGTGTAGGGCGCGAGAACGTCTGGACGATCGGGGAAATAGGTGATGCGGCGGAAGCCCTCGGCCTCGCACTGGGTGCAATAGACGCCGTTGGTGCGATAGAGGCCCATCAGCTTGGTGTTGGCCTCGGGATTGATGATCGTGGTGATCGTCAGTTCGAACGGCTTGGATTTCGGCAGGTCGCGGATCGTCAAGCTGTCCGGCGTCGCCGTGTATTGGCTGGCCTTCATTTCTGTCTGGTCGAAGAGCAGGCCGGACAAAGCGAGCTCGTCACCGTCCAGAACAAGCGGCGCCTTGGGATCGGCGCCCTTTCGGCGGTGGAAGATAAGGCGGGCGTCTACCTTGGTTGCGGTCGGGTCCAGTTCAAACGTCAGATCCACACGCTCGAGTTCGAAATCGGTGGGGCGGTAATCTGCCAGATTGATGACCTGGCCGGTATCTGTGCGCATGATATTCCCTGAGACCTTTAAACAATGCTTCGCAAACAGAGTGGGCACCCTGCCGTAAAATTTGATTGGTATAATTACACTAAAGTCTGAACTAAAGCTAAAGCCAAGAGGCAGGATGGCAGGCGTTTTAGGGCTGCGAGCGTTGGAGATACTTGAGGCGCAATCTCCGGTGCGATGATCCGCTTCATATCTTGCGGTGCGAGCGGTGAACGGAGCCGCCGGTAAAAGCAGTGCCAAAATCGAGCATCTGGCGTTTTCACCTGTTCTTTACCAGAAACCCTGTCAAAGTGAACGTGCACCGAATCCGGTGCGATCTCCCGACGTTTGATGGTGAATTCGCGAGTTTCTGACATGCGGCCGGTATTCGAAAACCCGATGCGAGGTATCGCGTGCAAGCTTGCCTCCGTCGTCTTCTTTCTGGCGATGCAGACCTTCATCAAGCTTGCAGGCACCGGCATCCAGCCCGGCCAGGTTACTTTTTACAGGTCGTTTTTCGCATTGTTTCCGATCATGGTTTTTCTCGCCTATCGCGGACAGCTGAAGGCGTCGTTCTATACGGCCAATCCGGTAGGCCATCTCAAGCGCGGCACGCTTGGCATCATTTCGATGGGCTTGGGCTTTTATGGGCTGCTGCATCTGCCGTTGCCGGAGGCGATCGCGCTTGGTTATGCGATGCCGCTGATCGCCGTTGTCTTCGCAGCGCTGCTTCTTGGCGAGACGGTGCGCATCTATCGCTGGAGCGCGGTTTTTGTTGGCCTGATTGGAGTGGCGATCGTGTCCTGACCGAAGCTCACGCTGTTGCGTGATGGCGGTATGGAGACAGTGCAAGCAATCGGCGCGGTCACAGTGTTGCTGGCGTCCGTTCTTGGTGGTCTGGCGATGATCCAGGTCAGGAAGCTGGTCGAGGAAGAAAAGACCTCGACCATCGTGCTCTATTTCTCGATCACAGCCTCGGTCTTTTCGCTGTTCACCGTGCCTTTTGGCTGGGATTTGCTGGATCTTGCCCCGCAGCTTTATCTGATTGCCGCCGGCTTCTGCGGCGGCGTTGCGCAAATCCTGCTCACGGAAAGCTATCGCCACGCGGACGTCTCGACGATCGCGCCCTTCGAATATAGCTCAATCGTCTTGGGAAGCGTTCTCGCCTACTTTGTGTTCGACGATATTCCGACGACAAGCATGCTGATCGGAACCGCGATCATCGTCGCCGCGGGAATTTTTATCATCTACCGCGAGCATCAGCTTGAACTTGAGCGGGTGGCTGCGCGGAAGGCCAGCCCTCCATAACGCCCGCTCACGAAATCGTGCTGCTAACTGCCGCAAGAATAATGCATTTTCGATGCCCTTCGTCAGCAACCACAGATTTTGAGGGTGGCGCGTAACGCTTGCGCATGCTTTTTTAAACGTGAACAATTTTCATTTATTTATACATCCTGATATTGAAAGTAAGTGGCGGCTTTACGTTGTTGATCTTGTGCGCAAGCAAGTCGAACGCCGTCCGGGAGACAAATGCCGTTTACTGCCGCAGACTTGATAGCCGACCCGAAGTTCATCCTGGGTATCCGATTTCACGCAAGCCGCATGCGCAATATGTTCGATGCCGGGCCGAGGCTTGCACGCTTGTTGGCATCGCACCAGCGGTGGCTGCTCACGCAGATCGCCTACGCGCTGAGCATCGAACGCGTCGATGGGGATCCAACGTCGGGACTGACGGCCACGGCGCTGACAACCGAGATCACCGCTTTCAAGGCCGCAAGCCGCAATACCATCCTCAGTTACATCGACGAACTCGCCACCTACAGGTTCATCACCTGCGTTCCGGGCGAAGAGCGCAAGCGGCCGCGTCGTTACGAGGTGGCAGACATCGCGCAGCAGGCTATGTTCAGTTGGGTCTGGTCAAATCTTCTGGCGCTGGATGTGCTGGATGACGGCGACAGGGCGCAGCGGTTCCAGGAAAATCCTGAGTTGATGCGGCTGATGCAGCCACGCATCGCGCGGGATTGCGTGCGCGATGCGGCCTGGCGCGAGCCGCCGGAGCGGGTCGGCCTGTTCCTGTGGAGCGATGCCGGCGGGCTTATCGTCGACTACCTTATGTCGAAGATCGATCCCGATGAGCAACATCCCGAGCGTTTCGTCGTGGGGCCGCTCGATAGCAGGGCGCTGGCAGCCGACTTCATGATATCGCGCACGCATATGCAGCGTCTCTTCGCCAAGGCGGCGCAGGATGGCTGCATGGGGTGGGACGTCGATATGAAGAAGCCGTCGCTTTGGATATCGCGCGCGTTCGTCGAGGAATATTGCCAGTGGCAGGCGATCAAGTTCGCCTATGTCGATCAGGCGTTTCACGCTGCCGGCGAACTGTTGGGAGAGAGGTAGGCCGCCGTGGCAGCGCTGGCGTGCTGCCTGATGCCGACGCCTCAGGACTCGCGATCGTAAGCTTCCGCCGCGCACACGGCTGCACGTATATGCTCGATGGCTTCGATCTTGCAAAGAAGTGAGATGATGCGTGTCGTCATGAGAATAAGCCGATAAACGGCAGGGGCGGATGGCCGCGCCCTGCGCTCAATACTGCTGGAAATCCGCGAAGATGGCAGCGGGGCGCACGATGCGACCGCTCGCGCCAGTGCCACGAGCGATCATCTGCTCGTTGGTGGCGAAGCCGGTGCGGCAGTAGCTCTGCGTGGTGCGGCCGTTGCTGTTTGCGGTTCTCAATGTTTCAAATCTGCAGTGTATAGGACGACGAGTGTTGCTCATGGCCTTGGTTCCTTAGTGATTCCTCCCAAGACACAGCGCTAATATTGCAGCGCACAATAGATTTCACAAGGCGTGGGAATACGCGGCAGGTATGCGTAGTTAGCATGGGTGTCGTCGTAAATCTGTCAATCGTGGCTATTTAGGAGGCAGAATTGATTTCTGTCAGTTTTGCCTGAAAAGACAATAAATCGTTCCAGGCCAAGCGCTTATTGACCGGAGCCGTCAACAGATCCTGTGGATGCAGCGTGGCGATGGCCGGAATGAGGCGGTCGCCTGCGGCAATTTCGCGCCACTGGCCGCGCAAGCCGTGAATGGTGTCGCCCTCGCCGAAAAACACCCGCGCCGCGAAATTGCCGAGCAGGAGAATCACTTTCGGCTCGGCAAGCGCGATCTGTCGCTCGATGAAGGGACGGCAGATGTCCATTTCCGCGGGCGAGGCGACGCGGTTGCCGGGCGGACGCCACGGAATGACCTGGGTCAGGAGGATGCCGTCGCGGTCGAGCCCGATCGCGGCAAGCATCTTGTCCAGCAGCTGGCCGGGGCGTCCGGCGAAAGGTTGTCCCTCGCGATCGTCCTCCGCGCCGGGCGCCGAGCCGATCATCATGATGCCGCTCGCAGCATCACCACTTGCAAAAATCGTCGAGCGCGCACTGTGCTTGAGATTGCAGCCGTTGAACGCCTCAAGAGCGGTTTTCAGCTCTATGAGCGAGCGCGCGCTTTCGGCGGCAAAGCGCGCCTGCTGGATCGCCTCGCCATCTGGGATCGCTGGCTGTGGCCGTTGCGCCGAACGCTCGGGTGCCGGCGTACTGCGCTGGGCGGAGGGCGTTGATGCGCGGGAAGCCGTCTCGCGTGCCTCGGGAGCCTGCGGGGTAGGGGCGGCGCTGCGGCGCGCCGCCTTCATCGCCTCGAATTCGGCGAAGCGATCGACGGCCTCGTCCTCCAGCAACCACTCGACGCCGGCATCCGCATGGAAATGCAGAAGTGCTGCGAGTTCGCCCGGAGAGAGGTCGTTGACGGAGATCATGGCTACGACATTACCGAAGCTAAGGCCTCAATGAAAGTGCGCAGCCGACACATCCCGGCCTATTGCACCGTCCATTGCGCGATATCGTCGCGTTCGCCGATCAGCGCCAGTCCGTGCGCGATCGAGAGCATCTCGCCGCCGGTCTCGATACGGTCCTTGTCGAAGCGCTCGGTGAAGATGCGGCGAACGGCGGGAACGAAGGAGGTGCCGCCGGTAAGGAACACCTTGTCGATCGCGCCCGCTTCCGTGTTGGTCTTTTCGAGCACATCGTCGAGCGCGCCTTCGATGCGGGCGAGATCGTCGGCGATCCAGCCCTCGAAGTCCGCGCGGGCCACCATCCGCTTTCCGGCGCGGCCAAGCGGCGAGAAGTTGAACTCGGCCTCCTCAGTGGCTGATAGAGCCATCTTCGTGGCCGAAACCGCCTGGTACAGTGGATAGCCTTCGTCGTGATCGACGAGGTCGATGAAAAGCTCCAGCTTTTCGGGTTCGAGCGCGGTTCTCACGAGCTTCTTCAGGTCTTCGTATTCGCGCGAGGTCTTGAAGATCGACAGCTGGTTCCAGCGGCTGAAGCTGGAATAGTAGTTGGTCGGCACTTCAAGGATCTTGTCGAAGCTCTTGAAGTGGCTGCCCTTGCCGATTTCAGGCGCGACGACGTTTTCGATGATGCGGGCGTCGAAGTGATCACCGGCGATGCCGACACCGGAATGGCCGATCGGCGTTGCCTTCAACTGCCCGCCAATTGTCTCGAAGCGGATCAGCGAATAGTCGGTCGTGCCGCCGCCGAAGTCGGCGACAAGCACCGTCGCGTCGCTTTTCAGGTTCTGCGCGAAGTAGAACGCGGCCGCAACCGGTTCGTAGACATAGTGCACCTCGGGGAAGCCGAAGCGCGACAGCGCCTCGTTGTAGCGCTGCGTCGCCAGGACCGGATCGGGGCTCGCGCCGGCAAAATGCACCGGCCGCCCGGTGACGATACGCGCGACATCAGACGGCCAGTTGTCGCCTGCATAGTTGCTGAGGCGGCGGATGAACACCTCCATCAGGTCCTCGAAGCTGTGGCGCTTGGCGTAGATCAGCGTGCCCTGGAAGAGGGCACTGGCGGCGAATGTCTTGATCGACTGCAGGAAGCGACAATCGCCGGGATTGTCGATGAACTGGCGGATCGCCGCATGGCCGGCCTCGACCTTCAGCGCCGACGCGCCGAGTTTGCCGTCCTTCATGAAGGACAGCGCGGTACGCATGCTGTCGCTTTCGCCTGCCGAACTGGTAAAGCCCATCGAATGGGTGGTCTTGCCGTCAGCGGTGGCAAGTACGGTGTTGGTCGTGCCAAAGTCCAAACCTAGCGCTTGAGCCATGCTCGCACCCCTCAATGTCGATCGTTGCTGGAGACTGGAGCAACTGCTCCGCCAAGGCGCCAAGGGACGCCCGAATTCAAGAGGGCGCGTGATGCCACAGCGGTCTGTCTTATTCAAGACGCGGAGCGCAAAATGAAACGGGCGCCGATGGCGCCCGTCTGGATCACTCTGCTGCGATGGCCTGGGGGGGCTCTTCGTGAAGCTCTTCCTTTTTCCTTCGGCCGAGGCCGAGCAACCAATCGCTGAGCCGCCCCATCTCGACGAAGATGACCGGCGTGATGAACAGCGTCAGCGCCTGGCTGACGATGAGGCCGCCGACGACGGCGATGCCGAGCGGTTGGCGAAGCTCAGAGCTGGCGCCCGAGCCAAGCGCGATGGGGAGCGCTCCGAGCAAAGCGCAGAAGGTGGTCATCATGATCGGCCGGAAACGTCGCACACAGGCCTCGTGGATGGCCTCTGATGAAGTCATGCCGGTGCCTGAGCGCAGGTTCTCCAGCGCCACGTCGATCATCATAATCGCGTTCTTCTTGACGATGCCGATCAGCATCAAGAGGCCGATCAGCGCGATGATCGACAGATCGAAGCCCATTACCCTCAGCGCCAGAAGCGCGCCGAGCGCCGCCGCCGGCAGGCCGGACAGAATCGTCAGCGGGTGGATGAAGCTCTCATAAAGCACCCCGAGAACGACATAGATCGTCAGCACTGCCGCGAGGATGAGCAGCGGCGTATTGCCCTGCGATTGCTCGAAGATCTGCGCCGTGCCGCCATAGGACGTGAAGACGTCCGAGGGCATGTCGATGTCCTTCTTGATCTGGTCGATCGCAGCCGTCGCATCGCCGAGCGCTTCGCCCGCGGGCAGGTTGAACGACACCGTGGTCGAGACAAGCTGCCCCGTCTGGTTGATCGTCACCGGCCCCGTCGTCCGTTCCACGGTCGCGAAGTTCGACAGCGGAACGAGCGCGCCGCTCGAGGAAGCCACGCGGATGTCCTGAAGCTTCTGGTCATCCCACGGCGCGTTGGTGTCGTACTCGACGAGAACGTCGTAGCTGTCGCCGGTCGACTGGATCTGGGCTGCCGCATAACCGCCAAAGGATTCCTGCAGCGTCGTGCGCAGCTGGTCGTCGGTGATGCCGAAGGCGGCGGCCTTTTCCGTGTCGACCTTGATCTCGGCCTGCAGCGCGTTGTTCTGCGCGTCCGATGTCACGTCGGTAAAGCGCGGATCGGCGTGCATGGCCTGCTGGATCTTGTTGGCCCAGAGATTTGTCTGGTCCGCGCTGAGTGCCTGAATCACAAGCTGATACTGGCTGGCCGTCTGCCGTCCGCCGAAGCGCAGGCTCTGCTGTGGTGTGATGAAGGCCTGCAAGCCGGGGATCTTGCTGATGCTGGCGCGCAGTTCGCGCAGCGTCTGATCCAGCGGCGGCCTGTCCTTCTTGTCCTTCAGTTCGACGAACATCGTGCCATTGTTGAGCGGGCTGCGGGCGCTTCCGCCGACGATCGACATGACGTGGTTGACCGCCGGGTTCTGCTTGACGAGTGCTGCTGCCTGGTTCTGCAGGTCCTTCATCGCCGGGTAGGAGATATCCTGGCGGGCGCGGGTCGAGATGTTGAGGCGGCCGATATCTTCCGTCGGGAAGAAGCTCGTCGGTAGCGTCATGAACAGGTAGACCGTCAATCCGACCGAGGCGAGAAACAGCCCGAGAATGGCAGGCCGGTGCGCCAGGCACCAGCCAACGGCCCGGTCGTAACCCCGCAGCGTCCGCTCGAAACCGGCATCGAACCAGCGAATGAAGAAAGGCGGCTGGCTATGGCCGCTGCCTAGCCGCGAAGCGAGCATCGGCGTGACCGTCAGCGACACGATGGCCGAAGCGACGATGGCGATTGCCACCACCATGCCGAACTCGTTGAAGATGCGCCCGACGACACCGCCCATCAGAAGGATGGGAATGAAGACGGCGATCAGCGAGACGGACATGGAGATGATCGTATAGCTGACCTCGCCGGATCCCTTGATGGCTGCCTCCAGCACCGGCATTCCATCCTCGACATGCCGGAGGATGTTTTCGAGCATGACGATGGCGTCGTCGACGACGAGGCCGACGGCGAGCGTCAGTCCGAGCAGCGAGATGTTGTCGACGCTGTAGCCCAGCACATACATCATGCCGAAGGTCGTGATCAGCGACAGAGGCACGGCAAGCCCGGGGATCAGCGTCGCCGTCAGATGGCCGGTGAAGAGGTAGATGACGAGAACGACGAGACCGATCGTCAGGAATAGCGTGAACTTCACATCCGAGATCGCGTCGCGGATCGGCTTTGCCGAATCGTTCATCACCTGTGTCGTCACCGATCCCGGTATCTCGGCATGCAGTGCCGGCAGCTTGGCATTGATGGCGTCCACCACGGCAACGGTGTTGGCATCCGGCTGGCGCTGGATTGCCAGGATGATGCTCTGCTTGCCGTCATACCAGCTGCCTGTATTCTGGTTCTCGACGCTGTCCTCAACATCGGCGACATCGCCGAGATGGATCGGCGCGCCACCAGGATTGGCGATGACCAGCGTGCGAAACTGCTCGGCATTGGTGCGCTGCGTGTCGGCGGTAATCGTCATGCTCTGGCTGTCGTTCTGCAAGGTGCCGACGGGCACCTGGCTGTTGGCAGCCTGTATCGCCTTGTTGACCGTATCGATCCCCAGGCCCCGGTTGAGCAGCTTGTTCGGATCGACCTCGACACGCACGGCATAGGTTTGCGCGCCAAAGACCGAGACCTCGGCCACGCCGGGCAGGGTGGAGAGCGAGGGCGAGATGATGTTCTCCGCGACATCGTCGAGCTTGCTGCGCGGCATCGTATCGCTCTGCACCGCAAGCAGCATGACCGGTGCGTCGGCCGGGTTGGTCTTTCTATAGCTCGGCGGCGTCGTCATGTTGTCGGGCAACTGCCGCGTCGCATGCGAGATCGCCGCCTGAACGTCGGCAGCAGCCGCATCGATGCTGCGGTTGAGATCGAACTGCAGCACGATGCTGGTATTGCCGAGCGAGTTGGTGGCGCTGATTTCGCTGATGCCCGGGATCGTCTCGAACTGCTTGATGAGCGGTGTCGCAACCGACGTCGCCATGGTCTTGGGCGAGGCGCCGGTCAGCGCTGCGGAGACGTTGATCGTCGGGAAATCGACCTGCGGCAAGGCTGCCACAGGCACGAGCTGATAGCCGGCGATACCGGCGAGCACGGCGCCGATGGCGAGAAGCGTGGTGGCGACGGGGCGCCGGATACAGAAATTTGGTATCATTCGTCCGCGCCCGCCACGATGGTTTCCGTTGACTTCACCTGATCAGCAGAGGCGACGTTGATCGCCTTGCTATCGAATTCTTCCTTCACAGGCTGCTTGTCGACGAGCTGCGCCTGTCCCTCGATGACCACATGGTCGCCTTCCGAGAGGCCGGCCGAGATCGCCGTATAGCCGCCATTCGCGCGGGCGACGGTCACAGGCGCCAGCCGCACCTTTCCGTCGTTGACAACGAAGGAATAGAAGCCATCTGCGCCGGGGCTGACCGCCACCGTCGGCACGACGACCTGCTGTTCGTTGTTGTTGAAGTGAACGACGATGTTGACCGACTGGCCGGGCCAGAGCGCGCCCGATGCATTTTCGAATTGCGCCTTGGCGAGGATGGTGCCGGACGCGGTATCGACGGTGTTGTCGTAGAAGCTGATGTGCCCGGTTCGCGGTTTGCCCTTGCCCGACGGCGGTACGGTGGTCACATCGACGGGGCCGGCTGCGAGCGCCAGCTTCAACTGCCTGAGATCGCGCTCCTGCAGGTGGAATTTCACATAGATCGGGTCGTATTTTGCAATCGTCACGATCGCCGCACCTGCCGTCACGAAGGCGCCTGGGCTGACGGCGACGTCACCAAGACGCCCGTCAAACGGCGCCCGGATGTCTGTGTGCTCCAGCAATACCTGATCGGAGGCAAGCGTTGCCTTATCCGCTTGCACCGTGGCAACGGCGGTATCGCGCGCGGCCTTCGCCTGGTCGTAGGTTTGCTGCGTGCCGGCTTTCGATGTCAGAAGGTCGGAGGCACGCGTGAGCGCAGTCTCGGCCTCGGCGACGGTGGCGGTATCGCGCACGATCATCGCGTTGTCCTTGTCGACTGCAGCCTGTGCCGTGCGATTGTCGAGCTTGGCAATCAGATCACCCTGTTTGACGGTGGCGCCGTCGGTGGCGATGATCTCGGTCACCAGCCCCTGTTCCTGCGCGGCGATCGTCGTGTTGTCGTCGGCGTCGGCCCAACCGGATGCGGTCACATCGCGCGGCAGCACGGTCTTCACGGCGGCCACGGTTTTCACCAGTGTTGGCCCACCGCCTTTGCGCCCCTTGCCCTTCTGGTCGCCGCCCTGTTGCGCTCCATCGCCTGCCGTCTGCTTGTCGCCGGAGGCATTGGCTTGCGTGGTCGGTTTCGGTCCGAATTGCGAGAGATAGGGAATGCGATCCTTGTAGTGCCACACGCCGAAGCCGGCTGCGACAACAAGGCAAATGGTGATCCAGGTTTTCTTCATGGTTGATACCGGTCGGGGGCTGTTGAATATGTCTTATTCAACCACTTTTATTGCGGCACGAAAAAGACACAATCCCGGCAGGGGCATCACTAAGTGGTTAGAATAGCTTAAATTTTCGTAATGTTCGCATATTCTAAAGAAGGGGCGATCGTGCAAATGTGGCGCAACCGCGGTCGGGCGCCATCAACTGACGCCCGATTGTCGTTTGCGATCAGAGGGATCGCGCCGCGCCGCCATCGCAGCGTACCAGGCTGCCGGTGATATAGCTCGCCTGCTGGCTGCACAGGAAGGCGGCGGTCGCCGCGAACTCCTCCACCTTGCCATACCGCCCGACCGGGATGGCCGCTTCCTTGACGACGCGAACGTCTTCGATGCTTTTGCCCGTGCGCTTGGCGGCAGCCCCGTCGAGATCGTCGAGCCGGCTCGTCAGGATGCTGCCTGGGAGCAGCAGATTGGTGGTGACGCCGAAGCGGCCGATTTCGGTGGCCAGCGTCTTGCTCCAGCCGGCAAGCGCAGGTCGCAGCGTGTTGGAAAGCGCGAGATTGCCGATCGGTTCGATCACGCCCGAGGACGCCACGGTCAGGATGCGGCCCCACCCCTGTTCCTTCATACCGGGCAGCAGCGCATTGGTGAGCGTGATGACCCTGAGGACCATGGAAAAGAAATAGGTCTCCAGCCGGTCGGCTGTCATGTCCTCGGTGGTGCCGGGCGTCGGGCCGCCGGTATTGTTGATCAGGATGTCCACGCCGCCGAGCTTGCTCTTGACTGATGTTAAGACCGTTTCGACGAAGTTTTCCTCCGAAAGATCGGCCCAGATCCAGTCGGCTTTGCCCTTGCCCTCGGCATTGATCGCCCTGCAGTTCGCCTCCAGCGTTTCGCCGCTGCGTCCGCACAAAAGCACATCGGCGCCTTCGCGCGCCAGGGCGACCGCGATCCCGTGGCCAAGTCCGCGCGACGATGCCAGCACGAGCGCGCGCTTACCCTTGATGCCCAGATCCATTTTGAAGTCTCCTGTTGTTCGCTCCGTTTATAGGGCGCGCCAAGATCAAAAGGAAAGGCCGCGCGTGGCCAAATCGGGTTCATTTATTGACGTTAACGTAAGCGTCAGTTAGTTCTTCTGTTGAGAGGAATACCATTGCGCGAAATGGGGTGTTGGCTGTCGTTTCCCGGCTCGACAATCCGGCCGTGTTTTGTCAAGAGATACCCACACACGGGGAATTATGGCCGCAAAGCCGGCTGAGCGGAGAATGACGTATGACTGAAGCGACTGAACTGCCCGAACGCGAGAGCATGGAATTCGACGTCGTGATTGTCGGCGGCGGTCCTGCCGGCCTTTCGGCGGCGATCCGGCTGAAGCAGGTCAATCCCGAGCTCTCCGTCGTGGTGCTGGAAAAGGGTGCCGAAGTTGGCGCGCATATCCTCTCGGGCGCTGTCGTCGATCCCATCGGTATCGATCGCCTGCTTCCTGATTGGCGCGAGGAAGCCGATCATCCCTTCAAGACCGAGGTGAAGGAAGATCACTTCCTGCTGCTTGGCCCGGCAGGCTCGATCCGCCTGCCGAACTTCGCCATGCCGCCGCTGATGAACAACCACGGCAACTACATCGTCTCGCTTGGCAATGTCTGTCGCTGGCTGGCGGGCCACGCGGAAGCCTTGGGCGTCGAGATTTATCCGGGCTTCGCCGCCACCGAAGTGCTCTACAATGATGAAGGCGCCGTCATCGGTGTCGCGACCGGCGACATGGGCGTCGAGAAAAACGGCGAACCCGGCCCGAATTTCACCCGCGGCATGGAACTGCTCGGCAAGTATGTGCTGATCGGCGAAGGCGTGCGCGGCTCGCTCGCCAAGCAACTCATCGCCAAGTTCGACCTGCAGAAGGATCGCGAACCGCAAAAGTTCGGTATCGGCATCAAGGAACTCTGGCAGGTCAAGCCGGAGAACCACAAGCAGGGCCTCGTGCAGCACTCCTTCGGCTGGCCGCTCGGCATGAAGACCGGTGGCGGCTCGTTCCTGTATCATCTGGAAGACAATCTCGTCGCAGTCGGCTTCGTGGTTCACCTGAACTACAAGAACCCCTATCTCTACCCCTTCGAGGAATTCCAGCGCTTCAAAACGCATCCGGCGATCCGCACCACCTTCGAGGGCGGCAAGCGCTTGTCGTACGGCGCCCGTGCCATCACCGAGGGCGGTTACCAGTCGGTGCCGAAGCTGACCTTCCCAGGCGGCGCGCTGATCGGCTGCTCTGCCGGCTTCGTCAACGTTCCCCGCATCAAGGGCAGCCATAATGCGGTGCTGTCAGGGATGATGGCGGCCGACAGGATCGCTGACGCGATCGCCGCCGGCCGTGCCAATGACGAGATCATCGAGATCGAGAACGAATGGCGTGCAAGCGACATCGGCAAGGACCTGAAGCGGGTCCGCAACGTCAAGCCGTTGTGGTCGAAGTTCGGCACGGCTGTTGGCGTGGCGCTCGGCGGTCTCGATATGTGGACCAACCAGCTGTTGGGCTTCTCCTTCTTCGGCACGCTCGGCCACGGCAAGACCGACGCCGCGAGCTTGGAGCCGGCCGCCAAGCATAAGAAGATCGACTACCCCAAGCCCGACGGCGTGCTCACCTTCGACCGTCTCTCTTCGGTGTTCCTGTCGAACACCAACCACGAGGAGAACGAGCCGGTGCATCTGAAGGTCAAGGACATGGCGCTGCAGAAGTCGTCGGAACACGATGTCTTCGCCGGTCCCTCGACGCGCTACTGTCCTGCAGGCGTCTACGAGTGGGTCGAGAAGGACGGGCAGGAGACCTACGTCATCAACGCCCAGAACTGCGTCCACTGCAAGACCTGCGACATCAAGGATCCCAACCAGAACATCAACTGGGTGCCGCCGCAGGGCGGCGAGGGGCCTGTTTATCCGAATATGTAAGGCAGAGCCATGAGCGCCACCCTGGTGATCAGGCAAGCGCGCTTGGAAGAACTGCCGCGCCTGACCGAGATCGAACTCGATGCCTTCGCCACATTGGCGGAGGCGTTGAGCATCTCCGACGCCGCGCATGCCTTGCCGCACGCTATCCTGCGAAAAGCGCTCGAGGCCGGCCTGGTGATCGTGGCCGCAGACGGCGATGATCGCCCGGTAGGCTTCCTCGCGGCGGAAGAAATCAGCGACACGCTCTATGTGATCGAGCTCGATGTCAGCAGAGACTGGCAACGAAAGGGCGTCGGCCGGCGTCTGATGGCCCACGCGGTCGAAATGGCAAGGACACGCCGGCTTTCCGGGCTGACGTTGACGACGGACCGCCATGTCCCGTTCAACGCACCTTTCTACCAATCCATCGGCTTTCAAACGGTAGACGGCGAGGCCATGTTGCCATTTATGCGGGCCAAGGTCGATGATGAGATCAGCAACGGCATGGACCCGGAGCGGCGCGTGGCCATGGTGTTGCGGCTAGGACGGGCGAACAGCCACCTCACAACCTCTTAACGAATGCGTTACCGCAGGCACACGCTTAGCAGTTCATTAACCATAATCTCATTAACGTCGGTCTCATCAACCGAACGTTAAGGAACTGCTTCAATGTCGCTTTCCCGCCGTGGTTTCGTTCTGGGCGTCTCCGCGCTTCTCGCTGGCTGCGCTTCAAGCGGTCCTGATCATCGCGCCAACTATGCAGCTCTCCCGGCCGAGAAGTTTCCGCTGCCGGCCATGCCGATCGACAAGATCGACCCTGAGCTTCGTCGGCAGCAGGTCACCTATGCCTCAAGCTACAACCCCGGCACCATCGTTGTCGATACGCCCGCCCGCCGACTGTATTACATTCTCGGCGACAATCAGGCGATGCGGTATGGTGTCGGTGTCGGCAGGGAAGGGTTGGCGTTCGCAGGCGGCGCCTATGTCGGGCGCAAGGCGGAATGGCCGAGCTGGACGCCGACCGAAAACATGCAGCGCCGTGAAGAGCGCTACCGCAAGCTCGCCGGCGGCATGCCGGGTGGGTCGAACAACCCGCTCGGCGCCCGCGCCATCTATCTCTATCGCGGCGGCAACGACACACATTTCCGCATCCACGGCACCAACCAGCCGCAGTCGATCGGCCTTGCCATGTCGAGCGGCTGCATCCGCATGCTCAACCATGATGTCATCGATCTTTACGAACGGGTGGAGCCCGGCGCCCAGGTCGTCGTCATCCAGGCGACCGCCTGATCCGAAAACGAAAACGGGGCCAATGAGGCCCCGTTCGCGTGTCTAGAGCAGCGTGCCGCTGAGGATCAGCAGTGCCACCGAGAAGTAGATGACCAGCCCGGTCACGTCGACCAGCGTGGCGACGAAGGGCGCAGAGGCGCTGGCCGGATCGAGCCGCAGTTTCTGTAGCACGAATGGCAGCATCGAGCCCGCGACCGAACCGAAGGTGACGATCCCGATCAGCGCCGCGAAGATCGTCAGCCCCACCAGAATCCAGTGCTCGCCGTAGTCGTAGAGCCCGATGTTTTGCCACAGGATGATGCGGGCAAAACCGACGGCGCCAAGGATCGAGCCCAGCACGATGCCGGTCGGCAGTTCGCGCAAAAGCACCCGCCACCAGTCCGACAGCTTCAATTCGCCGAGCGCCAGCGCCCGGATGATCAGCGACGTCGCCTGCGAGCCAGAATTGCCGCCGGAGCTCATGATCAGCGGCACGAACAGCGTCAGCACGATCGCCTTCTCCAGCTCGCCCTCGAAATGCTGCATGGCGCTTGCCGTCAGCATTTCGCCGAGGAAGAGGGCGCAGAGCCAGCCGGCGCGCTTCTTCAGCATGCCGGCGAAGCTGATCGCCATGTAGGGCTTGCCAAGCGCCTCCATGCCGCCGAACTTCTGCGCGTCTTCCGTCTGGTCGGCGATCATCGTGTCGATCACATCGTCGACGGTAACGATCCCCAGCATATGGCCGTTCTCGCCAATCACGGGCAGCGCCAGCAGATTGTGTTTGCGGATCAGGCGCGCCACGTCCTCCTGCGTCATCAGTGGATCGGCTCGGACGATGCCGCCCTGCTGAGCAACGCTCAACACCGAGGCCTCCGGCTCGCCGTTGATCAGGCGGCGCAGCGTCACGACGCTCTTCAGCGCCTGTGTCTCCACATCGAGAACGTAGATCGCATAGACGGTCTCGCGCGAACGCTCGACCTTGCGAACATGCTCCAGCGTCTTCTCGACGGTCCAGGTCGCCGGCACGCTGACGAATTCCGTCGTCATGATGCTGCCTGCCGTGCGCGGCGGGTAGCCCATGAGGTGCTGCACGGCGAGACACGTTGCGCGGTCGAGCTTGGAAAACAGATGCGCCCGTCCGTCCTCGTCCATTTCCTGAAACAGGTCGGCGACACGGTCGTTGGCCGTTGCGTTCAACAGCCGCGCGGCTTGCTCGACCGGCATTTCGGTGAGCATCGCGGCGGCATGGTGCAGCTCCGGGCGTCCCAGTATGCGGACGGCCTTCTGCTGCGGCAGCGTGGCGAGGATCGCCGCTGCTTCGGGAATTTCGAGCGCGTTGAGACGCTCGACGCGTTCAGCCGTGGTGATGGCACCGAGGCTGTCGCTGGCAAAGAAACGGGCGGCATGGCCTGCCCGCCGAGGGAAGCGATTGATGTTCATATAGCTCGCCTTTCCGTCGATCCGCCGCAGCGTCCGACGGGCGAGCCCGATCGATATCGGTCAGCGCACGAAGGCCGCGTACGGCAAAGGCAATCGACTACTACTGTCGCTTGGCATCGTGAGATGGCTCCGTTGATATCCGCTCGAAACGGGCGTTTCGTGCGTGATGCAGTAGGTGGTCCCAAACGCTGAAAAAGTCAAGCGGGGTAGGCGGTTGCGGCGAAAAAGCCGCGCAGGCAACGCGGCTTTCTTCGTAGGCTGTGATGGATGAGCCGCTACCCTGCGTGAAAATGCTCATCCATAAGGGCGAGCCGACCGCGATCAAAAACCTGCGAGCACCAGCTTGCCCTTGGTCTTCCCGCTTTCGATCATCGCATGCGCCGTCTTCAGGTTCGCGGCGTTGATGACGCCGACGGTTTCGTTCAACGTCGTGCGGATGGTGCCGGCATCGACGAGATCGGCGACCTTGTTTAGAAGCTTGTGCTGCTCGATCATGTCTGCGGTGCCGAAGAGCGGACGCGTGAACATCAACTCCCAATGGATCGAAATGGCCTTGCGCTTGAATGGCACGACGTCGAGCGTCTTCGGGTCGTCGATCAGTGCAAAGCGCCCCTGTGGCGCGATGGCCTCGACGATATCCTGTAGATGATCGCTGGTGTTGGTGGTCGAAAAGACGAAGCCCGGCGCACCGATGCCAAGCGCCGCCATCTGCGGCGCGATGGGCTTCGAATGGTCGATCACATGGTGGGCGCCGAGCGCCTTCACCCACTCCTGCGTTTCCGGCCGCGAGGCGGTCGCGATCACTGTGAGGTCGGTCAAAGCGCGCGCGATCTGGATGGCGATCGATCCGACGCCACCGGCGCCGCCGATGATGAGGATGGCGTTGCCGGCACCCGGCACGGCGTCCTGCACCTTCAGGCGGTCGAAGAGCGCTTCATAGGCGGTGATCGAGGTCAGCGGCAGGGCAGCGGCGGCCGCGAAGTCGAGGCTGGCAGGCTTGCGGCCGACGATGCGCTCATCGACCAGATGGAATTCGGCGTTGGAGCCGGGGCGATTGATCGAGCCCGCGTAGAACACTTCGTCGCCGACCTTGAACAGCGTTACCTCGGGGCCAACCGCCTTGACGATACCGGCCGCGTCCCAGCCGAGAACCTTGAACGCGCCGTCTGCGGGCGCCACGCCGGCGCGCACCTTGGTATCGACGGGATTGACCGAGACGGCCTTGATCTCGACCAGAAGGTCACGGCCTTGAGCCTCTGGCATCGGCAGGTCGACATCTATCAATGACGTCTGAGCGGAAATGGGCAGCGGGGCGGTGTAGGCGACGGCGCGCATGAAAAACTCCAGTGTTTGTTGCACGGGTGCTAGATGCGTCTTACGTTGAGGAGGCGCAAGAATGCACAAATTCTGTACGTAGTACCAAAAAGGATACCGTCAAATGTCGTTGCCGCGGGACAAGCTGACCAAGAACTTTCCGGGTTGCCCGGTCGAGGCAACGTTGAGTTTTCTCGATGGCAAGTGGAAGGGCGTGATTCTCTTCCATCTGATGGAAGGCACGCTACGCTTCAACGAATTGCGCCGGAAGCTGCCCTCGGTAACGCAGCGCATGCTGACCAAGCAGCTGCGCGAGCTCGAGGAATCGGGCGTGGTCTCCCGTAAGGTCTATCCCGTCGTGCCGCCGCGCGTGGAATACGCGTTGACACCTCTCGGACAGACGCTGAAGCCGGTGATCACGGCGTTGGCCATATGGGGAGAGGAAAACGTCTTTTGCCGCCCCGATGGCCGCCACCTCAGGGATGTGACGGCCGAGGTGGCGTCAGCCGCGGCTGCGACGGTCGAGGCGTAGCGAGGCCGCGAAGACGACGATGCCCATCGCCGACAGGATCGCACCGACATAGCCTGTTGAAGCCGAGCCATAGCCCCAGGCGATGACGAGCCCGCCAAGCCAGGCACCCAGCGCGTTGGCAATGTTGAAGGCGGAGTGGTTGGACGCGGCGGCCAGCGTCTGCGCGTCGGCGGCGACATCCATCAGGCGCGTCTGCAGAGCCGGGCCGGCAGCGAAGCCGCAACCGATCAGGAAGACGCACAGGCCGAGCATGAACGGGTTCGAGGCGGTCAGCGAAAACAGACTGAGGACGACGATGTTGAAAACCAGCGAGCCGCCGATCGTGCCCATGATCGACTTGTCGGCAAGCCACGAGCCGACGACGTTTCCGGCATTCATGCCGACGCCGAACAGCACCATCATGACGGCGACCATGCCGGGCTGCAGCATGGCGACGCCGGTCGTCGTGTCGGCAATATAGCTGAACATCGCGAACATGCCGCCGTAGCCGACAGCCGCAATGGCGAGCGTGAGCAGCACTTGCGGGCGTTTGAAGGCGCCGAGTTCGCGCATGAAGCTCGCACCCTCGGATACTTCATCGCGCGGTACATAGTACCAGATCAGCGCCATGGTCACGAGGCCGATGACGCCGACGGCGGTAAACGCGACGCGCCAGTCCAGCGACTGTCCGAAGAAGGTGGCGAGCGGAGTGCCGAGCAGTGTCGCGATCGTCAGGCCCAGCATGACGCGGCCAACGGCGCGAGCGCGCTTGTGCACCGGCACCATCGATGCGGCGACGATCGCCGCGACGCCGAAATAGGCGCCGTGCGGCAAGCCGGTGATGAAGCGCAGCACGGTAAAGCTCTCGAACGAGGGAGCCATGGCGCTCAAGATGTTGCCGACCGCGAAAATACCCATCAGCAGCAGGAGCAGCGAGCGGCGAGCCATCTTGGCGGCCAGAACCGCAATGACGGGGGCGCCGATGACAACGCCGAGCGCGTAGGCGCTGATGACATAACCGGCCTGCGGGATGGTGACGGAAAACGTGCCGGCCACGTTGGGAAGCAGCCCCATGATCGCAAACTCGCCGGTCCCGATCCCGAAGCCGCCACAGGCAAGCGCCAGCTGAACGAGCGCGACCGCCATAGGCGAGGGCGCCTCGGAGACGGAGATGTCGGCGATGGAATCGTTTACGGCGACCTGGCTCAAGCGCGAGCTCCTTCGGCATGCAATGGCCTGAAACCGTCGGGCAATGAAGTGTCACTGCCGGACGAACAAGCGGAAAATGAGGGAGATGGAGCGCTTGCTCCAACGATGCATTAATTTACGATTTGTCTGGAGGCGTCATGTGCGTTTTATGCAGCGCAGCATCCCATCAGGCGCATACGTGAGCGATAGACTTGCTTGGCACGCGAGGTTCATCGTCATTTGGAACGCCATCTGCTTGAAATCGCATGCGAAGGAACCATTTCTAAGCAGCGCGTCAGCCGATGTAACGGGAACCCGATGAAGCTTATAGGTTTTTTCAACCGCGATGGCGGCACGTTTCGCACGACCGACATGGAGGCGTACGAGAAGCATGCGGAGCGCGTCTTCCGAGACGCCGGCCATGATTTCGAAGCGGTGGTGTTTCCCGGCAAGGAGATCGTTCCGGCGATGGAACGTGCCGCGCGCCGCGACGATATCGACGGCATCGTTGCGGGCGGCGGCGACGGCACCATCTCGGCGGCCTCCTCCATCGCCTGGAAGAACGGCGTGGCGCTCGGTGTCATCCCCGCAGGAACGATGAACCTTTTTGCGCGCTCGTTGCGCATTCCGCTCGATATCTGGCAGGCGCTCGACGTTCTGGCTTCGGGTGAGGTCGACCATGTCGATATCGCGAGCGCCAACGACCGTCCCTTCATCCACCAGTTCTCTGCCGGCCTTCATGCCCGCATGGTTCGCTATCGCAACTCCTACACCTACCGGTCCAGGCTCGGAAAAATGCGCGCCAGCACGCGCGCCGCCTTCGGCGTCGTTCTCAACCCGCCGGAGTTCGAGGTCGAGTTCGAGGCTATTGGCATTAAGGAGCGGCGCAAGGTGTCCGCCGTGTCCGTATCGAACAACCCCTTCGGCGAGAACGCGCTGCTTTACGCCGATACGCTGACATCGGGCGAACTCGGCTTCTACACCGCCAAACCCTTGAAGCCATGGGGCGTGGCGCGGCTCGCCATCGATCTTCTGCGCGGCAAGGTGAGGGAAAACGCCGACGTGATGATCATGCACCCGGCCGAAGTGCACCTGCACTTTCCGAAAGTGCACTCGAAGGCCAATTGCGTCATGGACGGTGAGCTCTTGCCGCTCGCCCGCGATGTCGCGTTGAAGTTGCATCCCGGCGAACTCAAGGTTCTCGTCAGGCAGGGTCTCGCCGCCCAGGTCGACGAAACCGAACGCCGGGAACCGGCGACCTAGACGCGCGGCGCGCTAAAGGCGCGGCAGATAGGTCCGGTAGTCGAAGTCCGAAACGGTCCTGAGATGCGTGATCGCCTCTTTCCGCTTCGTATCGCCATAGAGCTTCTGGTAGGCCTCGCCAAAGACATCCGCGATGAAGGGCGACGCCCTGAACGTCTCGACCGCCGTTAGGAAGTCATGCGTCAGCTTGGTCGTATTCTCGGGCATGTGCGATGGCGTCGTCTCCTCGCCGGGGTCGAGTTCATTGTCGAGCCCGAGCAGCATGCCGCCCAAAATGGCTGCGAGCAGCAGATACGGATTGGCATCGGCACCGGCGACGCGGTGTTCGATGCGGGCCGCCGGGCCATTCTTGTCGGGAATGCGGATGGCTGTCCCGCGATGGCCATAGCCCCAGGTAAGATCGACAGGCGCGAACGAACCCGGCTGAAAGCGGCGGTATGAATTGGCGAAGGGCGCGAAGACAAGTTGCGCATCGCGCATGCTTTGCAGCATCCCCGCGCACACCGATTTCAGCTTGGTCGCCTCACCGCCCTTGGCGTCGAGGATGTTGCGTCCATCACGGTCGATGATGCTCGCATGCACATGCAGGCCGGAGCCGGCGTGATCCGAGTAGGGCTTGGCCATGCATGTCGATTTCAGCCCGTGCTTGCGCGCCGCCTGTTCCACGATCCGCTTCAGGTAGATGCAGTCGTCGGCGGCAGCCAGTGCGTCGGCGCGGTGCAGCAGGTTGATCTCGAACTGACCCGGGCCGAACTCTGCCGTCGTCGCATCCGCCGGCAGCCCCTGCGCCTTGGCATAGGCGCGCACCGTCTGCAGGTAATCGTCGAGCGCATCGACGGCATTCATGTCGTAAAGCTGAAAGCCGTTCGGGTCGCCTCGGTAGGTCAGGCTTGCCGGCGGCATCGGCCGGCCGGTCTCGCGCCAGTCGGGCGACACCACGTAGAACTCGAGCTCCGTCGCGACCACAGGGGTCAACCCACGCTCGGCATAGCGGTTCAGCACTGATTGCAAGATGGCGCGAGGATCCATGAAGCTCGGCGTGCCGTCGAATTCATGCATCGTCGCCAAGACCTGCACGGACCCCTCCGGCGCCCATGGCATCGGCGTCAGGCTGCGCTTGTCGGGAATGCACTGACCATCGGGATCGCCGACGGAGAGCGACAGGCTAGTGATATCGTCATTGTCGTCGCCCCAGATATCCAGCGACTGCGTCGAGGAGGGAAGACGGACTTCGCCGGCCCAGACTTTCTTCTGCGCCTCGAGCGGGATCTGCTTGCCGCGCAGGTCGCCATTCATGCCGACCAGCAGGATTTCGATGCGCGGATCGCCACCCGCAGCCTTGCCGTGCATGTTGTCGCTCGTCATGATCTTGAAAATCCCCTCGGACAAGGCCAAGGTCGTAGCTCATTGGGAAGAGGCTTTCAATATCCGAGGGTGTTTAGCAAATCATGTCTGATACTTACGCGCGCTCCAATCTCGCCGCCATCGATGCCGCTCATCATCTGCATCCATTCTCCGATATGAAGAAGCTGAATGCGGACGGCACCCGCATCATCCAACGCGGGGAGGGGGTGCACGTCTGGGACAATCACGGTCGCAAATATCTCGATGGTTTTGCCGGCCTCTGGTGCGTCAATGTCGGCTATGGCCGCAAGGAGATTGCCGAGGCCGTGGCGCGGCAGATGAACGAACTCCCCTATTATAACACCTTCTTCGGCACCACGACGACGCCGACGACGTTGCTCGCCGAGAAGGTCACCGCCCATGCCGGCCCGCGCTTCAACCACGTCTTCTTCACCGGATCCGGTTCCGAGGCCAACGACACATGGTTCCGCATGGCCCGTGTCTATTGGAGCGCAATCGGTCAGCCGTCGAAGAAGATCGTGATAGCGCGCAAGAACGGCTATCACGGTTCGACCGTGGCTGGCGCCAGCCTCGGCGGCATGAAATACATGCACGAGCAGGGCCACCTGCCGATAGAAGGCATCGTCCATATCGGCCAGCCCTATTGGTATGGCGAGGGTGGCGATCTCTCTGCGGCCGAATTCGGCCTTAACGTCGCGCGCGAGCTCGAGGCGACGATCGACGAACTCGGCGAGGACAACGTCGCCGCCTTCGTGGCCGAGCCGGTACAGGGCGCGGGCGGCGTCATGATCCCGCCGGAAACCTACTGGCCCGAGATCGCCCGAATCTGCAAGGCGCGCAACATCCTGCTCGTTGCCGACGAGGTGATCTGCGGTTTCGGCCGTCTCGGCGAATGGTTCGGTCACCAGTATTTCGGCGTCGAGCCGGATCTGGCGCCGATCGCCAAGGGCCTCTCGTCAGGCTATCTGCCGATCGGCGGCGTGCTGGTCAGCGACCGCGTGGCCGACGTAATGATCAACGAGGTCGGCGATTTCAACCACGGCTTCACCTATTCCGGCCACCCCGTCTGCGCCGCTGCTGCCCTGGAGAACCTCAGGATCATCGAGGAGGAAAGGCTGGTAGAGCGTGTTCGCGACGATATCGGCCCTTACTTTGCCAAGGTCTGGGGGGCGCTCAGTGATCACGATCTCGTCGGAGAAGCTCAGAGCATCGGTCTGATGGCAGCGCTGCAGCTCACCGCCGACAAGGCAAGCCGCACCCGTTACGAAAAACCGGACGCCGTCGGCACACTCGTGCGAAATCACGCGCTCGCCAATGGCCTCATCCTGCGGGCCACCGGCGACCGCATGCTCGCATCCCCGCCGCTGGTCATTAGCCACGAGGAGGTCGATGAGATGGGACGTATTACCAAGCATGCGCTAGATGCGGCGTGGAAGGAGCTCAAGGGTTGAGGCTGCCTACTTCGGATAGATCCAGGCGTAGCTGAAGCCGACCTGATCCTCCGGCCGCCCCCGGTGATAGGGGATGGACGTGCTCTTCACGTCCACGGCGCTATATCGTTCGCCGAGGTTCTGCGCGATCCATTCGGCCAGCAGGGGCGGCAGTGCCGCTCCACTGTCCTTGGTGATCCACACAAGGAGGATTGGCCGGTCTGCCGTCCACTCGTAGGCGATCTTCATATTGTCGAAAAACCGCGACATCAGCGGCACTTCAGGCCATTGCAGGTGAAGATTTCCAGCCGGCAGCCAGCTGTCGGTCACTATGAGGCCGGGTGTCTTGGTCTCTTCGGCCGCCACATGTTCGGCAAAGCCGCTATAGGGCACGTTGTAGGCCTCGTATCGACCAAACAAGGTGGGCAGGTTCGGTCTGGCGAGCAGCGCGGCCGGGATGACGATCATCAGAATCAACGGCACGACGATGAAGCGGCGGAAGTGATCGTCCGGGCGATGCCCGGCGGCCTGCATCTTCAAACAGAAATAGATCGGCATGAGGAACAGGAACGGCAACAGCCAGCGGTCCCGCAGCGAGGTCATCCCGATCGTGACGACGAGCACCAGCACGAGAAGCGCGATCGTGACGAACAGTGCCGTGAAGAACCGCGTCCATTCCGATGATGCGCGAAGGCTTTGCCAGAAGGAACGACGGAAGACGATCGCATAGACGAGAACCGTCGGCGCCATGATTACCACGACAAGCCGCAGGAACTTGAACGGCCCCTGCACCAGCTTCGCGAACGCGGTGTCCGGCGCTTCTTGCTTCATGATCCCGAGCGTACGCCCGGACGCAATGTCCAGATTGTGGAGCAGCCAGAGGCCGTGCGGAAGAAAGATCAGCACGGCAAGCGCGATCGACAGCAGAAACCGTCGATCCATGACGCGCGCGCGCCCTTGCGGGTGCAGCCAGACGGCGGGCATGGCGGCCACGGCAACGAGCGTGAAATTGTACTTCGACAGCATCCCCAACCCCAGCGCCAGTCCCATGAAGGCATAGGAGCCGACCGACGGCGCTTTCAGCGTCTTGATGACGCCGTAGAGAAAGAGATTGATCGTGAGAAGCTGAATGACGGTGTGGGTGAGGTCGCGCTGCGCTTCCCAGAAGAGTTGGGGGATAGTCAGCAGCGACAGCGTCGCGATCACGGCGTAAAGCTTGTCTTCGAGCACCTCGCGGGCAAGCTTGTAATAGGTCAGATAGACGAGAAAAAGCACTAGGTTCTTGGTCGCCGAAACCGTCGCCATTGACAGGCCGAAGAACCAGACGACGATCGACTGCAGCCAATTGTAGAGCGGCGGTTGCGAATCGTAGCCCAGCGTCAGCCACTGCGAGACGAACGCCTGCTGCGACTCGTCGAACCTCAGGCCGTGCGGCTGCAGGAGACGAACGGCGAACTGGATGCAAAAGTACCCGGCGATCAGCCAGACGACGGCATCCGGCTTACGCGCCAGAAGATTACGCATTCTCATTCCTGTCGAAGATGCGCTGCACGATGTAGTTGGGTGAAACGTCGTCGCGATAATAGGTGCGCGCGATCATCTCGGCGAGGATCCCGGTCGTGATCATCTGCACCGACGATAGGAGCAGCACGACACCGACCATGAGCATCGGCCGGGCTCCGATATCGTTGCCCATGATGAACTTGTCGAAGAACAGGTAAATCAGGATGAGTGCCGACAAGGCGCCGAGACCGAGACCAAGCGACCCAAAGAAATGCCCCGGACGCGCCTTGTAGCGCATGAAGAACATGACCGAGAGCAGATCGAGGATGACGCGGAATGTGCGCGAGATCCCGTATTTCGATTGGCCGTGCGCGCGGGCATGGTGGGTGACGACCATTTCGCCGATGCGCGAGCTCGGTACGACGCCTGCGACCCACGCCGGAATGAAGCGGTGCATCTCGCCCATCAGCTTCACCTGCTTGATAACCGAGGTGCGGTAGATCTTGAGGCTGCAGCCATAGTCATGCAGCTTTACGCCGGTGATGCGGCCAATGAGGTAATTCGCGCACCAGGAAGGAATCTTGCGCAGCAAGAGCCCGTCCTGCCGGTTCCTGCGCCAGCCGACCAGCAGGTCGAGTTCGCGGCGCTCAAGTTCGGCGACCATTTGCGGGATGTCGTTCGGATCGTTCTGAAGGTCGCCGTCCATGGTGGCGATGAGGCGCCCGGTGGCCGTGTCGATGCCGGCCTGCATTGCGGCGGTCTGGCCGAAATTGCGCTGCAACGCCACGATGCGAAGCTGTAGGCCGTCGCGGCCGATATGCTTGCGGGCATTGACGAGCGTGGCGTCCGTGCTGCCATCATCGACCAGAATGAGCTCCCAGCGGTCGGGGTATCGGGTCATCGCCGAGCAGATGCGGTCGACCAGCGGGCCAACGCTTTCTTCTTCGTTGAAGACGGGGACGACCAGCGATAGTTCGACCGGAGCAGCGGCGTCGATCGCGCCTGAAAGTGTTTCTGCCGTTGTCTGCAACACGTATTTCTCCTAAAACGCCGCCCAGTGGTGCCGCTCTTCTGTCGGCCGAAGGCAGGAAGCTAGTACATGAAGTCTCCGGTGGTTGCCAGCCGACAATCCTGGTTCGCACGCAATCGAATGCTGCTGTTCACAGTCATAATTGTCATAGTCTACGCCGTCTTCATCGAATGGTTCTGGGGTTGGTCGATCATTTTGCGACAATGGGCCGAGGTCGGCGCCTTGACGATCATTGCCGCTCTGGCGCTTCTCACCAGCACCTATTTCCTGCGCACCTGGCGCATCTACGATTACTTCCCGCGCGAGACCAGCGGCCGCTTTTCAGCACTCTTCCGCGTCACGCAGGTCCATAATCTGCTGAACATCATGCTGCCGTTCCGAACCGGTGAAACCAGCTTTCCGCTGTTGATGCGCACGGAGTTCGGCATTCCGCTGGCCCGCGGAACGGCGGCACTGCTCGTCATGCGTCTTCTCGATCTGCATGCGCTTTTCGCGGCTGCAGGCATAGGCTTTGCGATTGCCTCGTCGCACAGGCTTGCTGCGTGGCTTCTCTGGACTGTGTTTCTACTGCTGCCGGTCGCGGCGTTCGCGGCGCGCAGGCCGCTCGTGCGGCTTGCCGCGAAACTTCTGCCGTCGAAGCTGCGGCATTTCGTCGCGGAGATCGAAAATGGACTGCCGGCAAACGCCGCGGCCTTCGCGCGAGCCTGGGCGATGACCATCGTCAATTGGTTGGTCAAAGTGCTGGTGCTTGCCTGGGCGCTGCGCCTGATGGGTGTCGTTCCGGCGGCCGCAAGCTTTGGCGGAGCGCTCGGCGGCGAGCTGTCATCAGTGCTGCCAATGCATGCCCCAGGTGGTGTCGGCACCTATCCGGCGGGCATCACGGCGGGCGGCGTCGCCTTCGGCGCATCGAGCGATGCCGCGGATATCGCGGCGCTCGCCGGCGCCAGCATCAACGCCCACCTGTTGATAATCGTTTCCGCGCTGACGGGCACGGCAATCTCTTTGCCGTTCGGCCGCCGTCCGCGCTGATCTCGAAACGACCTATTGGAAGGCCGTTTCGAAGAAGCTTCTGAGCTTGCGCGAATGGAGCGTTTCCGGCGGCATGGCGGCCAGCTTCTGCACGGCGCGAATGCCGATCTGCAGATGCTGGTTCACCTGCGTCCGGTAGAAATTCGTGGCCATTCCCGGCAGCTTGAGTTCGCCATGCAGCGGCTTGTCGGAGACGCAGAGAAGCGTTCCGTAAGGCACGCGGAAGCGGAAGCCGTTGGCTGCGATGGTCGCCGATTCCATGTCGAGCGCGATGGCGCGGGCTTGGCTCAGCCGCTTCACCGGTCCGCGCTGATCGCGTAGCTCCCAGTTGCGGTTATCGATCGTACCCACGGTGCCGGTGCGCATGATGCGCTTGAGTTCGAAGCCCTCATAGCCGGTGATCTCGGCCACGGCAGCCTCCAGCGCCACCTGAACTTCGGCGAGCGCCGGGATCGGCACCCAGACGGGCAGGTCGTCGTCGAGAACGTGATCCTCGCGCATATAGGCATGCGCCAGCACGTAATCGCCGAGCCGCTGGCTGTTGCGCAGGCCGGCACAATGGCCGAGCATCAACCAGGCGTGCGGACGCAGCACTGCCACGTGGTCGGTGATCGTCTTGGCGTTGGAGGGGCCGACGCCGATATTGATCATGGTGATCCCGGCATGGCCCTTTTTCTTCAGGTGGTAAGCCGGCATCTGCGGCAACCGCGTGAAGGCGACATCCGTTTCAGGCGTGCTGGAGCCGGCATGGGTCACGATATTGCCGGGCTCGACGAAGCAGGTATAGCCATCGCCGCCATCGGCCATCAGCTTGCGCGCCCAGGCGCAGAATTCGTCGATGTAGAACTGGTAGTTCGTGAACAGCACGAAGTTCTGGAAGTGCTGGGCGCTGGTGGCGGTGTAGTGCGAGAGCCGGGCCAGCGAATAGTCGATGCGCTGTGCGGTAAACGGCGCAAGCGGCGAGGGCTCGCCCGGCGGCGGGATATATTCGCCGTTGGCGATCTCGTCGTCGGTGGTGTTGAGGTCGGGCGTGTCGAACAGGTCGCGCATCGGCACGTCGACAAAGGCCGAAGCGGACGCCTCGACATGCGCGCCTTCGCCGAAAGCGAAATGCAGCGGGATCGGCGTGGTCGATTCGGAGACGACGACGGGCACATTGTGATTGCGCATCAGGTGCCCCAGCTGTTCCTTCAGATAGTGCCGGAAGAGCGAGGGGCGGGTGATCGTGGTCGTGTAGATGCCGGGCGCGGTCACATGGCCATAGGAAAGGCGGGTGTCGATGTGTCCGAAGCTCGTCGTCTCGATGCTCACCTGCGGATAAAACGCCCGGTAGCGCGAGGTGATTGGCGCGCCCTGCGCCAGCTCCTTGAAGTGCTCGATCAGGAAGGTCGTGTTGCGCTCATAAAGCTCCGTCAGCGCTTCGACCGCCTTGATGGGATCGTCGAAACTTTGCGGCTTGAATGGGCTCGGAGACGAGACGTCGAGGGGGGCAGAAGGAGAGATTCGGTTGCTCATGAGGCATTATAGTACGTCGTTCTTAACAAGCAAACGACGCGTGCATGAGCTGTGTGAGATGACCTGCATGCCTGGAATGACCGGCAGCCGACGTTGGCGGTTGCCGGTCGCGCTAGCATCAGTTGACGCTGGTGCAGACCGGGTTGGTTCTGTCGACGCAGGTATAGTTCGCACCGAAATGCGACTGCGCACCGCCGCCGGCATTGCGGTTGACGGCCGCCGAGAACGAGACGGCGAAGATCGCCGCGAACAGCGTGATGATGGTGAAGCGTCTTGCCATGATAAGCACTTCCGTATCCTTGCCCATGTGCCATGTTCCGAATGTCATGTGTGCGCCGGCTGCTGCTTGCGACGCTGTGCACTTTAGAATGACACCGTTTTGCCATGGTCAGGCTGAACCAATGCTGAGATCGGAATTCATCCGCCGTTCATGAAGCTGGCAACGAAACCAGTCAGGGCGGAGAGGATGCAGACGATGCGCCCGATGGGCCGGGCGCATCGGAGATTCTATTACAGGCGTGTCCGGATTACAGGCGTGTCCAGGTCTGCGACTTGCAGAGCACGGCGAGCACGCATCCCTTCATCTTGAGCGCGTTGCCGGAAACCGTGCCCGAGCCGCTATAGGTCTTGTCGTTGCTGGGATCGGTGATCTCCCCGTTATAGGTGCCGTCCTTGCCTGACAGCGTGCCGATCTTGCGTCCGGCATATTTGCCCGTTTTCAGCGTGATGCAGTAGCTGCCGCCGCACGACGCGATGACGGCCGTGTCGCCCGCCACCGTCTTCCAATTGCCTGCTATCGGCTCCTCGGCCTGCGCGAGCGTTGCGGAAAGCGCCAGTGCGCTCGCCAGAATGAGACTGCGGATCATCTTGTTCCTCCCTGATGTCCTGAGGTTGCGGACGATAACTTACGCGAACGTAAAGATAAATATTCGGGGTTCCGGTGTGGTCGAAAGCGTGCGTTTGCGGCAGCGAATTGCTGTGTGTTTTCATTTGGCCGCTGATTTCGTGGTGAATGAAGGGTTGATTTTCAAATCTGAATTTTTCTTTAAACAAATGCCAAAATCCCTAATGAGCAGGCGATCCGATGTTTAACAAAAACCCAATTTTACCAAGCGTTTGCACTTTGTTTGTCTCAAATTAATCATGCATTTTAGGCGTTTTTTGAAAGGCTTGGCTCATAGTGAACCCATCAAACGAGCGGGGCAAACCCGCCGAACCGAAGAGACCAAACGCCGCGTTAGACGGCAAGGCTCCGAGGTAAAACAGGGTAAGTCGATAACAGGCTAAACAGGGATAAAACCGATGGCACGCTTTGAAATGCACAATGCTGAAACGGCCACCATGGGTGGCGAAAACAACGCCGATGTCTTCTGCGAAATGGGTCTGATGTACGCGACAGGTCGCGGGTGCTCCGTTGACCTCGTTGCGGCCCACAAATGGCTGAACATCGCGGCCATCAAGGGCCACGATCGCGCCGCCGAACTGCGCGCCGATCTCGCGGCCACCATGGACAAGATGCAGCTTGTCGAGGCGCTGCGCGCCGCCCGCGAATGGATGACGGTGCATTAAGGCACCGACACCGAAGACAATTCAATAAAAACAATAACCTCGAAGAGGGGATGGCGAGGCGCCTTGCGGGGCCTGCGCCGACATATCGAACCGCGACCGGCAGGAACAAGGCCGGCGCGGTTCCTGTCGTTCAATCAGCCGATAGACGCCAGCACCTGCGGCAGCGCCGCCTCGAACAGGTCCATATCGGCGGCCGGGCCGACGCTGACGCGAATGCAGCGGTTGAGCGGAGCGACCCCCGGCATGCGGATAAACACGCCATGCTGCATCAGCCCGTCGACGATCGCCCGCGCATAGGTGCCGTCACGGCCTGCATCGATGGCAACGAAGTTGGTGGCCGATGGCAGCGCCTGCAGGCCGTTGGCATCGGCGATACCGGCAATCCGCGCGCGTGCGGCGTGGATCTTGGCAATCACCTCCGAGAGATAGGTCTGATCCTTGAGCGCGGCGATTGCACCGGCAACGGCCATCCGGTTCATGCCGAAATGATTGCGGATCTTGTCGAAGGCACCAGCCGTTCCCGGCGTCGAGATTGCGTAGCCCACACGGGCGCCGGCAAGGCCGTATGCCTTGGAGAAGGTGCGCGTCCTGATCACGTTGGGCAGATCGATCAGGGAAGCGATCGACGGCAGCGCGCTGGCTGGCCCCGTTTCGCTATAGGCCTCGTCGAGGATTAGCAGCGTGGTTTCCGGGAGGGCGCGGGCGAAGGCCACAACGCGGTCGGCATCCCACCAGCTGCCCATCGGATTGTCGGGATTGGCGAAGTAGACCACCGGCGGGTTCTCGCGCTTCACTGCATCCAGCAAGCCGTCGAGATCTTCGCGATCGTTTACATAGGGAACGGTAACCAGCCGGCCGCCAAAGCCTGCCACATGGAAGTTGAACGTCGGATAGCCGCCGAGTGACGTGACGACGGGCGCGCCGGGTTCTACAACCATGCGCACGATCTGGCCGAGCAGTTCGTCGACGCCGCCGCCGATGGCGATATTGGCCGCTGCCGTACCGAGATGCGTGGCGAGTGCTTCCTTGAGGTCGTGGTTCTCTGGATCGCTGTATTTCCAGATATCATGCCCCGCCTCGCGCATGGCCGTCAGCACAGAAGGGGCGGGGCCGAAGCCGTTTTCGTTGGCGCCGATGCGCGCCTTGACGGTCAGGCCGCGCTGGCGCTCGATAGCTTCTGGGCCGACAAAGGGAACGGTGGAGGGCAGGGCGCTGACAAGCGGTGTGAAGCGCGAGAAGGCAGACATTCGAGGGCATTTCCCAAGGCTATGAAAATCGCGCCAACAATAGGCGCTGATGGTGCCAAGGCAAGGATGATTATTCCCGGAATTGCCTATTTACATGCTGATCGTACGGCTCGCGCTGATCGCTTCCATGTTGCCGATCATGAAGTCGGCCCGGACCACACGGCGCAACACATCGGGTTCGATCGTGTTGATGAAGCGCACATGCAGGCGCTCATTGCGCCGGGATACCTCGGCGCAGCCGAGGCGATAGGCCAGCCCCAGGATATTGAGATAGTAGTGCTTGGGAAGACCGGTCGCCGAAGAGACCAGAAGCGTGGCGCCGCCGCGCGAGATATCGATGATCTCGGCGCTGCGCATCGAGACACCCGTCAGGCAGGGGCGCACCGCGACGATGCGAGCCGGCCGCCGCACATTGAATTGCTCCCACCGGGTCTCGTAGATTTCCGATTTGACGGTCGTCAGGTGCGTGTAGTTCGACATCGACATTACAGAAGCACTCCGAAATCAGGAAAACCCTAATCTTTCCAACGGATCGTCACACGAATGCTTTGCGCAATCGTCAACGAAGTCCCTACAATTTTAGTGAATGAGAATTTAACTGAGGGCTCGGACGGCAAAAAAACCACCGGCGGCCGTCATGGCGGTGATAAAGCCGCCCCAGGCGAGATCGACGATGCTCATCAGCGGCGGCCAGTTCTTCAGCGTAGCGAGGTTCGTGACGTCATAGGTGCCATAGGCGGCGAGCCCTAGGATCAGGCCGTAGATGACAGCGGTCCATAGGGACCCCGAAGCGACCGCCGGAAGCACTGCAAGCACCACCACCGCGACGGCGAAGAAGAGATAAAAGATCGCCGCGATGCCGAAATTCGGCGAAGGCAACATCAGATCGCCCAGTTGATCACGATAGAATGTCCGGGCAACGAGGCCGAGCCATATGGCATCCAAGACGAGCAGGGTACCGAACGAACCGGCATAGGCGACGAGAGCTGTTTTCATGATCGTGTCCTGACGTTTGCCTCTTTGTACGTCGCTCATGCGGATTGGATCGCCCATGGTGCGAATTCCATAAATCGTTGAACTCTTTACGACCCCGTACGTTTGCTCATTGTTCACGGGCACAAGTTTGTGCTCACGAGCGCGGATTTCGTACTCACGAGTGCAGGTCCGCATCCGGCAGAAAAATCAAGGAGATTGATATGGCTGACATCAGAGTGCCGCGAAATTCCTGGGTTGTGGTATGCGACGGAGGGAAGGCTCTGATTATGCAGAATGACGGCGACGTTACCGGCGTCGATCTCAAGGTCAGGGAAACCCTGGCGCAACCAAACGAACCCGATCGCGAAATCGGCACCGATAAGCCCGGCCGGGCTTATAGTGCGGATGGCCGCGGCAGCGCGGTCGAGGAGCTCAGCTGGCACGATCAGGCCGAAGCGGAATTCCTGAAGCGGATCGCATTCAAGCTGGATGATCTGATCATCGAGAAGGATGCAACCAATATCGTGCTGGTGGCGCCGCCGCGAGCGCTTGGAACGCTCCGCTCCAATCTCAGCGTCGAGGCGCAGGCCATCATTTCGGCCGAGATTCCCAAGGATTACACGAACTTGCCGATCGACCAGATCGAACGGCGACTGGCGGCCTGACGAGATCAGGCGAAGCCGGAGCGGGCGAAAGCCCGCTCTTTTTTCGCGTGTGTTTGGCTCTAGCTTTCAAAGCTCAGGCGCAACACGTGGTGCAGGAACTCCGGATTGATCAGCATATTGAAGCTGATCGTCGCAAGATCACCCTCGCGCTTCACCAGCGTCGCACCGATCTCATCCTGGATGCCGAGGATTTCCAGGAAGAAATGGTTCGGCATCTCGATCGACGCATTCACCTCGAGCGTCGCGCCGGCGAGCGTGATGCTGCGGATCAGGCAGCGGAGTTGCGTAGCGGTGCTGAGGTGATGGCCGACGAAAATGATCTTGCCGGGGCGATCGAGCGCGAATTCCCGGTAAGCCTGCTCCGGTTCGGGATGTGCAGTATCGAGGTGCATCTGAAAGGCCATGGTCGCCTCCGCTGGTTGTCTGGTTTCAATCTAAGGCAAGTGTGCTGAATAGTTCTGAAAAAGATCTTTAAAACTAGACGCTTATGTAAAATGCGGCGCTTGAAAGTCCCATTTTTAGGCAGTATTGGGCTGTTTTGCTGGAAATTTGCGCAGGTTGACAGATGCGCGTCCCTGCCGCATACCGAAAACCGGTTCGAGACACCTGCCGCTCGCGGATGAAAATCCATGGTGAAGATCTCCTGAAATGAACGGTCACAGCCCTTTGTGCATGCTGACTGGTGGCAATGCGAGCTCCCAACTGCCTATGAACAGCATGCCTTTTTGAAAGGCTGAACCATGAACTATCCTTCGATCGACGATCTGAAGGCCCAGGCAAAGCGATTACGTGGCGCCATGGAATCAAGCGGCAGACCGATCTCGCATAGCGCCGCTCTGGAGCTGATCGCCAGCCAGCACGGTGTCCGCGACTGGAACACGCTATCGGCGTTGGCTGCCAAGCCCAATACCGCGCCGCTGGCCGCACTCACCGTCGGCGCGCGGGTCAGCGGCCGCTATCTGAACCAGCCGTTCACCGGCAGGATTCTGGCGCTCGGCGAACAATCCGGGGGCCTGTACAAGCTGACGCTTCATTTCGACGAGCCGGTTGACGTGGTCACCTTCGAGAGCTTTTCGGCCTTCCGCCAAAGGGTCAACGCGCAGGTGGACGAAAACGGCGTTTCCCCGCGCAAGACCTCGAACGGCCAGCCGCACCTCGTGCTCGACATCTGATGTCAGGCGCCTGAAACGAAAAAGCCGCGCTGTCGAGGCGCGGCTTTTACTGTCGTGCAGTCAATGTCAGGCCTTGAGCAGCCATTCATGCTCTGGCGCATTGTAGAATTTCCAGACGCGCTTCGGGCCGGCCATGACGTTGAGATAGTAGAGATCATAGCCGTGCGTGGCCGCGCAGGGGTGATACCCCCTAGGCACCAGCGTCACGTCGCCATCTTCCAGCACCATCGCCTCGTCGAGCGAGCGGTCGTCGGTATAGACGCGCTGGAACCCGAAACCCTGCGGCGGGTTCAGGCGATGATAGTAGGTCTCCTCGAGGAAGCTCTCGTTCGGCAGATTGTCCTGGTCGTGCTTGTGCGGCGGGTAGGAGGATGTGTGACCGCCCGGCGTGATCACCTCGACAACAAGCAGCGAATAGGCCGATGCGTCGTCTTCGGGCATGATGTTGTTGACGTAGCGCACATTGGTGCCCTTGCCACGCGTCAGCGCCGGATGCGTGCCCGGGGGAATTTCCTTCGCCTCATAAGCGCCGCCGCCCGGCGCCGAGCAGACTGCCAGCTCCAGATCGGTCTCGGCCGTCACCGACCAGGCCGATTCCATCGGGATATAAAGCGCATGCGGCGCCCCGTCGAACGGGCTCATGCGCTCGCCGAGCGTGCCGAAATCCCGCGTGCCGGCGCTGGCCTTGCCCTTGCCGCTCACCCAGACGAGGCACACCTCGCGCTCGCCGGTTTCGCCGGACACGGTCTCGCCGGGCTTCAGCCGGTGCAGGTCGAAGCCGACATAGGTCCAGTCCGCGCTCTCAGGCGTGACATGGGTGACCCGGCCGTGCGTGCCGGATGGTTTGACTTTGAGGTTTGGCATGTGTGTCTCCTCGAAATGTTGAACTGTGGGCGGGGCACACCCCCCTCTGTCCTGCCGGACATCTCCCCCTCAAGGGGGGAGAT
>UBVW01000036.1:0-99612 GCA_900469085.1 Hyphomicrobiales bacterium
GGTTTGTCAGCGGTCTGAGCGCGCTCATTGCGCGCTCTCCGGCTGCTTCTTGTGGGCGGCCTGCGGATAGACCTCTTCGACGACGTCATCGAGGAAATAGGCAGTCATCCCTGGCACGGCGACGAGTTCGGTGCTCACGTCCTCGCCAAGCTCGTGGATCGCGGCGCCGACGAGGCGTTCGCCCGGCATTTCGCGTTCCATCTTGTCCAGGATGAAGGCCGTCGGCGGTGCCCAGACGACGGATGTCTGGCCGAATTCGCCCTTCCAGGTCCAGTGCAGGTGGCCGCTGCCGAAGAGTGCCACGTCGTGTGCCGCAATCAGGTCGTAGAGCCGCTTGCGCTGCGTTGGGCGTACGCTCCAGTAGCCGGTATCGCCCTCGTTGGCGTCGTCGACGAAGAGCGGCTTGTGCGCGAAGATCGCCACGCGGCGGGCGCCGCGCTCGGCAAGGATCTTCTGTAGCCAGTCGAACTGCGCCTGCTCTTCCGCATCTTCAAAGCCCATCAGCAGGCTGTTGAGGCCGATGATGCGCCACTCACCGATATCCTGAACCCAATAGTCGGGTCCGACCAGCTTGCGCCAGCGCGCCAGACGCTCCGGATTGACCGGTTGAGCCGACCCCGGAAGGTGGCCGACATCGTGATTGCCCGGGACGATGAGCATGGGGATCGAGATCTCGCGCATCAGTTCCATGGAGAAGACCAGGTCCTCGTCCTTGTCGGCGCCGTCAACGCTGAGGTCACCGGTGTGGACGATCAGGTCGGCGCCGGTCTCTTCGATCCAGCGGACCAGGGGTGCCCAGTTGCCGTTGAAGTGCGGCTTGCTTGGGCTGAGGTGTGTATCGTTGATGTGGATGATTTTCACGACGCGTCTCCAGTTCCGGGAAGTCGACCAGGCATGGGGCCGGCGATCTCTTTCGGCGCTTCTTTAGAGCGGTCATGTGTCGTGGGCGTAACAGGGTTTTCCAACCGTGTTTCATTTTCGTCATCGAACTGTCACCGCCGCGACAACGCCGGCGATTACGGGCAGGGAGATGCGATCGGCTCTCCAATTTGACGCAGCTGATGGCGGGAAAGCGCGAACCGTCATCTAACTGTAAAGGAAAGATTCTACTTAGCTCCTTGTTGGATTGCACAGCTGTGCAACGGGAGTTGAATAATGAGCCAAGCCGCGTTTCTGGAATTGAGGTCGGTTGCCTGCACCTACGGCAACACTAGGGTTCTCGACGATATCGACCTGCATATCGAGCGCGGGGAATTCGTGGCTCTGCTCGGCTCCTCCGGCTGCGGAAAGACGACGCTTCTGCGGGTGCTGGCCGGCTTCGTGACGCCGTCGTCGGGGTCGGTTTCAGTGCGCCACCGCGAAGTGACGCATCTGCCGCCCGACAAGCGCGGCATGGCGCTCGTCTTTCAATCCTATGCGCTCTGGCCGCATATGAACGTCACACAGAACATCGGCTATGGCCTGAAGCTGAAGAAGATGCCGCGCTCTGAGATCGACGAGTGTGTCGCCGCGATGCAGACGCTTCTCGGGCTCGATGGCCTCGGCGCCAGAAAGCCGGCGGCCTTGTCCGGCGGTCAGCGCCAGCGCGTCGCGCTCGGCCGTGCGCTTGCTGTTGATCCCGAAATCCTTCTCCTTGACGAACCGCTGTCGAACCTCGACGCGCGCATTCGGCTCAGCGTCCGCCACGAGCTGCGGGCGCTGCAGAAGCGCCTCGGTATTACCGCCGTCCACGTCACGCATGATCGCGAGGAAGCGATGGTGATGGCGGATCGCATTGTTATCCTCAATGCCGGCCGCATCGCCCAGCAGGGGACGCCGGAGGACGTCTATAATCGTCCGGCGTCAGCCTTCGTCGCTGCCTTCATGGGCGCGGAAAACGTGCTTTCGCTGACCGGCGCACCTGAGGGCGACGACTTCGCTATCGCTGCCGGCCCCTCGAATGCCGCTGGCAGCGTGCCGCTGATGGAGCGCGCGCTCGTTGCAGGAACAGTCGAGGCCCGGTTTCGGCCGGAAGCGGCGCAAATCCTCTCCGCCGAGACCGCCGTCATCGGCACGGGCGTTGTGCTTGATGGCGAGATCGCTGCCGTCAGCTATCCCGGTGGCCATTGGCGCCATGCCGTTCGTGTCGGCGACCGCGAGATCATGGCTGACGCTACCCGCGCATTCGAGCCGGGCGAGCGCGTCCGCATCCATGTCCCGGCCGACGCCCTGTTTCTTTTCAATTCGCCGGGCACCCAGCCGGCAAATGCCATTTCACGGGTTTCGCCCGGGAAAGTCCACGCCTGACCCTCTGATGCCTGATTTCAGAACCTCACATTTTCATAACAAGGAGAAGCCTGATGCAGAGATTGACGTATGCCGCTATCGCTGTTGCTCTCGCGACGTTGCCGGTAAAGGCCGAAGAACTGACGGTCGCCACCGCCGGCGACCAGAACATGGTCGATTACATCAACCAGTATCTCGGACCGTTGTTCGAGAAAGCCAATCCCGGCGACACGGTTCGCGCTGTCGGCACAGGCCCCGGTGATGCCGGCTCGCAGAAGATCCTCGAGCGTTTCGACGCGCAGGCTGCGGCCGAGGCAAAGGTCTGGGACGTCGACGTTGCCGTTGTGCACGAAAAATTCGCCGGCCCGATGGTCCAGAAGGGTTACCTCGAAAAGTATCGCGGCAGCATCGATACCGGCAAGCTCGTGACGCGCAGCAATGCCAAGAACGCGCTCGGCTCGGATGTCGATGGCTACGTCATGCCGATGTTTAACAGCCAGACGGCGATCGCCTATAATCCCGCGCTCGTGCCGAACCCGCCGAAGAGCTACGCGGAACTCGCCGAATGGGCAAAGGCCCACCCGAAACAGTTCGGCTATAACGGTATCAAGGGCGGCGCTTCCGGCGTGTCCTTCGTCATGGGCTGGGTCTATGCCTTCGGCGGTGGCGATGCTAACAACCTGATGACGGGTCCGTTCAAGCAGGAAGAAACGACCAAGTGGGACGGCGCCTTCAAGAGCCTCGCCGACTTCACCAAGAACGCGACGCTGACCCCCGGCAACGCCGGTACGCTCGATCTGCTGAGCCGTGGCGAAATCGCCATGGGCCCGGTCTGGGTCGACATGTTCTATAGCTGGCAGGCCAACGGCCAGCTGCCGCCGGAAATGAAGCTGGTGCTGCCGGCCCCGGGTATGCCCGGCCAGCCGATGCACTATGTCGTTCCTGAAAAGTCGGGCCACAAGGCGCTTGCCGAAAAGTTCATCGCGCTCGCCACCAGCCCGGAAGTTCAGGCCGAAGGTATCGTCAAGCGCTTCAACTGGTATCCGGGTATCGACGCCAACTTCGTCAAACCGAAGCTCGACGACGCGACCTGGAATAAGCTCTTCGTCGACATCACGCCTGACGATCTTGCCAACAACGGCAAGCCTTTCCCGATCGCGCCTTACAATACCGCGATCCTCGAAGCCTACGAAAAGTCCGTAAAGTAAGTCTGCGAACCGCCTTCTCTCCCGGGGGAGGGCGGTTCGATTGACCGGATGAGAGGTGGCACGCGGTCCAGCCGTCCTTTCGGCAGCGCCTATCTTTGTCACCGCCTCCTCTCATCCGCCTCGCTCGCGTCTCAAGGTCGTAACATGTCGAAACGCCTACTTGGTCTCCTGCTTGTCCTGCCCGCGCTGGCGGTCATCGCAGCCCTGTTCATTCTTCCGCTGATGATGTCGGCGGTTGGCGCCTTCAGGGTGGAGGGGGGAGCGCTCGGCTTCGACAATTTCGTCAAGACCTTCGACCTCTACACCAGCGATATCGTCTTCACCGTTGTTATCGTTGGCCTATCGACCGTGTTGATTGGCATCGGCGCGATCGCGATTGGCGGCTATCTGACGCTTGGAGAGCACCCGCGCGCCGTTGAGATCCTGCGCTGGCTCTATCGCTGGCCCATGTTCATTCCGTTCATCGTCGTCGGCCAGATCCTGCGCACATTTCTCTCGAAGAACGGCATGATGAACAACACCGCCGTCAGCCTGGGCCTGATGAACCCGCTGGATGCCGTGAGCCTCCTCGACTGGCGGGGCATCGTGATCGCTTTCGTCTGGAAGCAGACACCGTTCGTGGCGTTGCTGGTCGCCGGCGCTATGGCCTCCATCAATCGCGACACCATCGAGGCGGCCCGCAATCTCGGCGCGTCGAAATTACGACTGCTGTTGGAGATCATCGTCCCTCAGGTCGCCGTCACGCTCACCGTCGGTCTGATCCTCTCTTTCGTCACCATGATGTCGGTGCTTTCGGTGCCTTTGATGATCAACGCGCAATCGCCGACCATGCTCACCGCCGATATCGCTTTCCGCGTCAACGCCTATGGCGACTATGGCGTCGCTAACGCGCTCGGCCTGGTCTCGCTGGTGCTGGCGTCCTCCGTCGCCTGGATTTATCTCCGCCAAAGCCTGAAGGAGCGCGCGTGATGACGACGATTTCTCGATCGCGAGCCTCACTTGCTGCCCTGTGGTGGGTGCCGCGCGGCATCGTCTTCGGACTGATGGCCTTCTTCATCTTCGGCCCGCTCGCCAATCTGGTTTTGTGGACAGTTGCCGAGAAATGGTACTTTCCGCATAGCCTGCCGCTGGAATACGGCTTCAGCTCGTGGGTTAAGGTCTTCGCGCCGCGGGGCGGGGCGCTGGATTCGCTGCGCAACTCACTTGTCGTTGCGGTCTTGACCGTCATCGTCTCGCTGCTACTCGCCATTCCGGCGGGGTATGCGCTTGCAAGGCTGAAACTGCCGTTGCGCAGCGCGATCTTGCTCGCCTTCCTCATTCCGCAGGCCTTTCCGAACCTCACCGTCTACGTGAACGTCGCGCGCATCTTCTACGAGATCGGCCTCAACGGAACGATCCCGGGCGTGGTCCTCGTGCATGTGTCGCACGGGCTCGTCTATGCGGTGTGGATTGCCACCGCGGCCTTTTCCGCCATCGACGCGGAACTGGAACAGGCCGCACGCGTGACCGGAGCAGGGGCTTTACGTACCTTCTTCGATATCACGCTTCCGCTTGCCGCTCCCGGCCTGATGGCAAGCGCGATCTTCGTCTTTCTGGAAAGCCTCGACGAGTTCACCGGCAGCTACTTCGTCGGCGCGCCCGATGTGAACATGCTGCCGCTGCTGCTTTACACGACGGCCTCCGGCGGCAACTACCAGATCGCTTCTATCACGGCGCTGCTGCTGCTGATCCCGTCGCTCGTTTTCATGCTGCTCGTCGAGCGCTTCCTGAAAGCGGATGTGCTCTCGCGCGTGGGGCATTGAGGCTTCATCTCGTGAGCTGCGGCTAGTTGACCGATGCGACCTTGTAGACGTCGTCTCCGGCGAAGACGATAACATAGCCCCCACGCCCGGCTGCTTCCGTCGCCCATGATGTCAGCTGCGTGGTGTATGGCTCCTGGCGCCACGATTGCGGATGGTCTGGATCGACGAGCACCGTCAGCTGATCTCCCTGGCCATAGACCATCATGTTCGCGACTGTCGGCTCCCATTCCGGACCGAGTTCATGGTCCGTCATCCACGCGCAGAGAAAATCGCGGCACAGGTCCGGGCGATCCTCGTAGATGAAACACCCTTTTCCCATCACGCAGTTCACGCACAAGGTGTTCGCAGGCTTCGAGAGCTGGTCGATCTCAGGCAGCCGACAGCACAGTGTGCAAGTGCCGCAGGAGCGAGGCTCGCCGCTGGATGACGCCATCTTGATCATCGTAGGCTGCGGGTCACATCCCGCTCCCTTCAGGAGTACCTGATCTCGGCGCGATCGTGACCTCGGCGCCATAGGCTTCGCGCATGTCGTTTTCCTCGCCCGGCCGGCGGTCGGCAGCGCGGTGCAGCAGTGTTGACGCGTATCCCGCCGCGGGCGATCCCTCGATCAAGGTCACGTCGGCATTGCCGGGATTATAGGAGCGCTCGAACCAGTCGACCGGTCGCTGCAGGAAGTTCATCTCGAATGCACGGTTCGTCACGCCATGGCCGACGATGATGACGGTGTGGTCTCCATCACCGGCATCGTGCAACGCCGTCTGGATAAACAGGCGCATGCGCTGGGCCACATCGGCGCGGCTCTCGCCATCCGGCGGCCGTGCGTAGAACTTTCCGCTATTGTTGCGCAGCCGTGCCCATTTCTCGAACTCGTCGGGAAACTTCTGCCTTTGCTCCGCGTGGTCGTAGATCTCGGTGAAGAGGCCGAAGTCCTGCTCGCGCAACAGATAGTCCTCGCGGACCTTGCCTATGAGACGCGCCGGCAGGACCTCGAGCAGCGCGTCCTTGGTCTGGCGCGTTCTCAGAAACGGTGAATACCAGATCTGCAGTTGTTCAACGTCGTCCAATGTCGCGAGGTGCGAGCCTATGGCCTCGGCGGCACCGATGGCCTGCCGGTGTCCCCATCCGGTCAGCGGGACGTTGTGATCGCCGAACTGGCCATAAGCCCGCTCATCAAGATTGCCGAGGGATTCGCCGTGGCGAACGAGAAATATGCGCATCATGCGGCCCAGATTGTCCGAAATGGAATCGCCGCATCATGACCGGTACGACCGCCCGGAGCAACGCCGCGATGACAGGCACGAGGCTCGCCGACCCGTTATCGACGTCGGCGCAGCTCGCTGCGCAAGACGAAGACAAGAAGACCCGTCACCATCGCGGCAAGCGCGAACCAGGTGAGCGCATACTGCAGGTGGTTGTTGGGGAAGGTGACCTGCGTCAGCCCCCCGACCGGAAAGCCACCCGGGTTGGTAGTCGAATCGGCATCGATGAAGTAGGGGGCAATATTGGCCACGCCGCGCTTTGCGGCCATCGCGTCCACGTCGCGCGAGTACCAGCGGTCGTTCGCCGGATCGTTGGACTTGATGAAGGTGCCGCCAGGCTCGTTGAGGCGAAGCAAGCCGGTAATCTTGACCGGGCCTGAAACCTGGCCCTCGAGGCGCGTGTTCAAATCGCGTTTGTCGGTCGGCACGAAGCCGCGATTGATCATTACCGATGTGCCGTCGGCCAACGTTAGAGGGGTGATCACCCAATAGCCGGCGCCAAGCGTCGTCGCCGCGTAGACGAGGCTTTCCTTGTCGTTCTGCAGGGTGCCTTCAGCCGTCACACGGCGGTATTCGTCGTTTTCTTTTGTGATGTTTCCCCAGTCAGCGCGGGCGGGAGCAACCACCGGTTCGGCATGGATGCGCTGATCGACACGTGCGATCAGATCCAGTTTCCAGCCACGGCGTTCGACCTGCCAGACACCAAGAGTGAAAACCGCGCAGATGACGACCACGAGGAAGCCGCAGAAGATCGTGAGTGCGATCGCTGAACGACGCTTGGGAGCTTGTTCTGTAGGGGAGTTTGTCAAGGCGCTGAACCGTAACGGGCGGCGTTGCCGCCGCCCGTCCATTGTGCCCGTCAGGGCATGTTCTTCATCATTTCCGGGTTCATCGGCATCATGTTCGTATTGAGATGATGCATGACCCAGAGCGAGCCGGAGAGTGCGATGACCACGAGCAGGATCGTGAAGATCAGCGCCAGCAACGTCCAGCCACCCTCGGAGCGAGAGTTCATGTGCAGGAAGAAGATCATGTGAACGACGATCTGGATCACCCCGAAAATCATGATCAACGCAGCAGTGACAGCCTTGTTGTCGAAGACGCCGGCCATGACGAGCCAGAATGGAATGGCCGTCAGGATGACCGACAGGACAAAGCCGATCATGTAGCTCTTGAAGGTGCCGTGAGCGGCTTCATGCCCATGGCTGTGCCCATGATGGGCTTCGTGAGCATCCTCGTGTGCGGGTGCGTGCGAACTCATCCGAGTACTCCCATAAGATAAACAATCGAGAAGACGCCGATCCAGACCACGTCGAGGAAGTGCCAGAACATCGAAAGGCACATCAGGCGACGCTTATTCTCGGGGATCAGGCCATGCATCGAAACCTGTACCATCAGCGTCACCAGCCAGATGATGCCGAAGGTCACGTGCAGACCGTGGGTACCGACCAGCGTGAAGAAGGCCGACAAGAACGCCGAACGCTGCGGACCCGCACCTTCATGGATCAGGTGGATGAACTCGTAGAGTTCGAGCGCGATGAACACGGCGCCAAACACGCCGGTGACGGCGAGCCAGAACAGTGTTTCAGCCTTCTTCGCCCGCTCCATCTGCAGCATGGCGAAGCCATAGGTGATGGAGGAGAGCAGCAGCATGGAGGTGTTGACCGCCACCAGCGGCAGATCGAAGAGATCTGCCGGCGATGGGCCGGCCGCATAGCTGCGGCCGAGAACGGCGTAGGTTGCGAACAGGATCGCGAAGATCAGGCAGTCGCTCATCAGGTAGAGCCAGAAACCCAGCATGGTGCTGTTTTCGGGGTGATGCTCTTCCGTCAGGTAGAATTCGGGCTTCTCAGCCGTGTCGATTGCAGAGTTGCTCATGATCTTACACCTGCTCGGCAAGCAGCTTGGTGCGCTTGTCTTCCGTTTCCACGACTTCCTCTACGGGGATGTAGAAGTCACGCTTGTAGTTGAACGTGTGACCGATGGTGACCACGAGCATGGCAAGCGCGGACGCCGCGACCAGCCACCAGATGTACCAGATCATCGCGAAGCCGAAGACGACGCTCAGAGCACCGAGGATGACACCGGTACCGGTGTTCTTAGGCATGTGGATCGGCTTGAAGCCTTCCGTCGGACGGACGTGGCCGCGAGCCTTCATGTCGTACCAGCTGTCGTGGTCGTAGACGATCGGCGTCATCGCGAAGTTGTAGGCCGGAGGCGGCGACGAGGTCGACCACTCGAGCGTACGGGCACCCCACGGGTCGCCGGTTGTGTCACGCAGCTCTTCGCGCTTCAGGAAGCTGACGACGAGCTGGATCAGGAACGAACCGATGCCGAGCGCGATGAGGAAGGCGCCGAAGGCAGCGATGATGAACCAGATCTGCAGCGACGGATCTTCGAACTGCGACATGCGGCGGGTCACGCCCATCAGGCCGAGAACGTAAAGCGGCATGAAGGCGAAGTAGAAGCCGACCAGCCAGAACCAGAAGGACATCTTGCCCCAGAACGGATCGAGCTTGAAGCCGAACGCCTTCGGGAACCAGTAGGTCACGCCTGCCATCAGGCCGAACACCACGCCGCCGATGATGACGTTGTGGAAGTGGGCGATGAGGAACAGCGAGTTGTGCAGCACGAAGTCTGCCGGCGGAATAGCCAGCATGACGCCGGTCATACCACCGATGACGAAGGTCACCATGAAGCCGATCGTCCACAGCATCGGCACTTCGTAGCGGATGCGGCCGCGATACATCGTGAACAGCCAGTTGAACATCTTCGCCCCTGTGGGGATGGAAATGATCATCGTGGTGATGCCGAAGAAGGAGTTCACGCTTGCGCCCGAACCCATGGTGAAGAAGTGGTGCAGCCAGACGAGGTACGACAGGATGGTGATGACGACGGTGGCGTAAACCATCGAGGCATAGCCAAACAGGCGCTTGCCGGTGAAGGTGGCGACGACTTCGGAGAAGATACCGAAGGCAGGCAGCACGAGGATGTAAACTTCCGGGTGACCCCAGATCCAGATGAGGTTCACATACATCATCGGGTTGCCACCAAGGTCGTTGGTGAAGAAGTTCGTGCCGGCGTAGCGGTCGAGCGACAGCAGCGCGAGCGTTGCGGTCAGGATCGGGAAGGAGGCGACGATCAGCACGTTGGTGCAGAGCGAGGTCCAGGTGAAGACGGGCATCTTCATCATGGTCATGCCAGGCGCGCGCATCTTAACGATCGTCGCGATCAGGTTGATACCCGACAACGTCGTTCCGATACCGGCGACCTGCAGGCCCCAGATGTAATAGTCGACACCAACGCCGGGGCTATATTCGACGCCCGAGAGCGGCGGATAGGCCAGCCAGCCGGTACGAGCGAACTCGCCGATGAACAGCGACATCATGATCAGGACCGCGCCGGCCGTCGTCATCCAGAACGAGAAGTTGTTCAGGAATGGGAAGGACACGTCGCGTGCGCCGATCTGAAGCGGAACCACGAGGTTCATCAAGCCGGTGACGAACGGCATTGCCATGAAGAAAATCATGATGACGCCGTGGGCCGTGAAGACCTGGTCGTAATGGTGAGGCGGGAAAATGCCGGGATTGCCGTTGAAGGCCATCGCCTGCTGGGTACGCATCATGAGAGCGTCGGCAAAGCCGCGCAGAAGCATGACCAGGGCAAGAATGACATACATGATGCCGATCTTCTTGTGGTCGACGCTGGTGAACCACTCTTTCCAGAGATAGGTCCAGAGTTTGAAGTAGGTGATGAGACCGAGGACCGCGATCCCGCCGACCACGACCGCGCCAAACGTGGCGACGAGAATCGGCTCGTGATAGGGGATTGCCTCGATCGTCAACCGGCCGAAGATCAACTTCAGAAGGTCAGGATTGGAAAACATGGAGTAACCCGTTCATTGGTGTCTTTAAGACGCAAAGCGCCAGGTTGAATTAGTTGGTCGCAGCAGGCGCGCTCGCGTCGGACGACGGCATAGTATGGCCGTCGTGCTGCATGGTCGTTCCGGACATGGTCATGCCGGGCATGTTTTCCATGTTGCCGGCACCATGGGCGGGGGCTTCGCCTGCGGCAGCTGGCTCGGGAAGGTGGATGCCGTCGATTGGCTCACCGTCGAATTTCAGCTTGTCGCGGTTCTCATGGCTTTCCTTGCCGGCGCCGCCCATCATGTCGATGTGCATCATTTCGCTCATGCACATTTTGCCGGGGGTGGCGCACATGTTCAGGATCGCGTTGAAGAGATCCTTGTCGGCGGTGGCGAAGTAGCGAACCGGCTCGCGCTCGCTCGGACGTTCGAGCTTGAGATAGGCGTCGCGGTTGAGCGCGGTGCCCTGGGTCTTGACCTGAGCCACCCAGCTTTCGAAGCCCTGCTGGTTCATGCCGTGGAACTTGAAGCGCATGTGGGAGAAGCCGGCGCCGCTATAGTTCGCGGAGAAACCGTCATACACGCCTTCCTTGTTGATGACGGCGTGCAGCTTGGTCTGCATGCCGGGCATCGCGTAGATCTGGCCAGCGAGTGCGGGGATGTAAAACGAGTTCATCACAGACGACGCGGTGATCTCGAAGTTGATCGGAACATCGACGGGAGCCGCCAGTTCGTTGACGGTTGCGATGCCCAGTTCCGGGTAGAAGAACAGCCATTTCCAGTCGAGAGCGACGACCTGGACGGTCAGGGGCTTTACGTCGGCGGGTATGGTGCGCTCCGCATCGATGCGGTCAAGCGGACGGTACGGATCGAGCTTGTGCGTGGTGATCCAGGTGATCGCACCGAGCACGATGATGATCGCGAGTGGAGCGGACCAGATGACCACTTCGAGGCGCGTGGAATGGTGCCATTCGGGATCATACGTGGCGGAGGTGTTCGACTGGCGGTAGCGCCAAGCGAAAAACAGCGTCAGACAAATCACCGGGATGATGATCAACAGCATCAGCAGGACTGACACGATGATCAGGTCTCGCTGTTGCATGGCGATATCGCCGGAAGGCGACATGACCACCAGGTTACATCCTGCGAGCATAAAAAATAGCGGCAGAATGACGAGATGGCGGGAAAACTTTGACAGCTTTTGCACGTCGTTATTGCTCTTTTTGTTTCGTCCGATCCGCGACTAAAGCACTATAACTTGTAGCAACATGAGGTGTTTGGTCGCAGCGCAGCAGAATTGCCGCAGTGCGGGATACGACGGAGCGCGTGCGATGTCAAAAACTTGAAGCGACGAAAAGAGGCATTTTTTTGCACGGCGCCGCATTCGTGCAACTATATATCCCAGAAAGGCCCCTCGACCACCATTCAGGGCCTTATTTTAGCGATCTCGCGCACATTTCTTCACGCGACGCTAATTTTCAAAATCCCTGCGAAACTATTTCTGCTCTCCGCACTTGATAACGGCGAGAGTTCGTTCAAACTCTTAGGTGAGACGCTTTGCCGCAAGCGTCTTAACGAGGGAGGCGTTTTGAATATGGCTACTGTGACTAACTATGGTCCTTCGTCCACGTCCATGGAACGGGACGCGAGACAAATTCATGCTGATAAGCCGGTTTCGCCGGGCAGCATTGCAATTGGTGTCGTCATTGGACGTACATCAGAGTTCTTCGATTTCTTCGTCTACGGGCTGGCGTCGGTGCTGGTTTTTCCGCAACTTGTCTTTCCATTCGCGCCGGACAGGTTGACGGCTACACTTTATTCCTTTGCGATCTTTTCGCTTGCATTCCTGGCACGACCAGTCGGCTCCGTGGTCTTCATGACGGTCGACCGCCTGTATGGTCGCGGCACCAAGCTCACCATCGCGCTGTTCCTGCTTGGTGGGTCCACCGCATCCATTGCGTTCCTGCCTGGTTATACTGAGATCGGCGTCTGGTCGATTGCGCTTCTGGCGCTGTTCCGCTTGGGGCAGGGCTTTGCGCTCGGTGGTGCCTGGGATGGCCTGGCGTCACTGTTGGCGCTGAACGCGCCGAAGAATCACCGCGGATGGTATGCGATGATCCCGCAGCTTGGCGCGCCGATCGGCTTTGCCCTGGCAAGTCTGCTTTTTGGCTACTTCGTCGCCAATCTGTCATCGGAGGATTTCCTTAGCTGGGGCTGGCGGTATCCGTTCTTTGTCGCCTTCGCCATTAACGTCGTTGCACTTTTTGCCCGTCTTCGCCTGGTGATGACGAAGGAATTCGGCACGGCGCTGGAACAGCATGAGCTCGAGGCGGCCCCGATTCGCGACGTCGTGCGCATCCACGGTCGCGATATCCTGATCGGCGCCTTCGTGCCGCTCGCGAGCTTCGCGATGTTCCACCTCGTCACGATCTTCCCGCTTGGCTGGATGAGCCTCTACGGCGACCAGCCGATCGGCGCCTTCATGCTGGTTCAGACGGTCGGCGCCATGGTGGGCATCTTGGCGATCATCGCTTCTGGCCTGATGGCTGACCGTATCGGCCGGCGCGGCCAGCTGGCGGTCTGCGCGGTTCTGATCGCGATCTTCAGCTTTGTTGGTCCCATCATGCTGGGCTCGGGTTCGAATGGGCACGATGCCTTCGTGATCATCGGCTTTGGCGTCCTTGGGCTGTCCTTCGGACAGGCCACGGGCTCGATCTCCTCACGCTTCGGCCGGGGTTATCGCTACACTGGCGCTGCGTTCACGTCCGATCTGGCGTGGCTCGTCGGCGCCGGCTTCGCGCCGCTGGTTGCACTCAGCCTCTCCAGCCGCTTCGGCCTGACCTTCGTCGGCTACTACCTGCTATCGGGCGCTATCTGTACGTTGGCAGCCCTGGCCTTCAGCCGGGCGCTCGAACAGCGGGACTGATCGATCGACGCCAGCAAAAAAAAGCCCGCCTGAACTGATGTTTGGGCGGGCTTTTACGTTTATTCACAAACAGCAAGGGCGATAAACTAATTTACCGGTTCCGGCTTCTTTGCTGCGCGCGCGGCAGTGAGCTCGGCGGTCGTATGGTTCAGGCGGTCAGCGAGCACGCGCATGATCTCGACAGCCATCTCAGGAAAGTCGCTCAACAGCTTCAGGAAATGCTCCTTGCTGATCCGGAGCACCTCGAGCGCCGACGTGGCGCGAACCGTCGCGGTACGCGAGACATCGCAGAGGATGGCGATCTCGCCAACGATGGAGTTGGGATCGACATCGGCGACTTTAATGTCGCCCGCGGGTGAGCGAACAAGAATATCTGCTGTTCCCGACAGGACCACATAGGCAGCGTCGCCCGGGTCACCTTGTCGGAACAGATCCTGTCCGGCACTATATGTCATGCGATCTGAGGTGAAGGCCAAAAGTTTGAGCTTGGCCGGTGCTATCCGTGAAAAGATTGGCACGCGCCGTAGCATCTCGACTTCGTCTCTAAGCAGCATGACCTTATCTTCTCCCTGCGCGCTCGTGGCTCGCTTGCTAGAATTACGCGCGTCCTTTTTGGCAGGACGTCACTTTTGTAGCCCCTTTAGAATATTACGATAACAGTTCCTTGAACATACCGTTCTGTTCGGAAAGTTCCGGAAAATTGCCGGCCTCAACCAGGCTTCCACGATCGAAAAGTAAAATTCGATCGAAGAGCGCGGCCAATCGGGCGTTTGAAAGTACCCAAATGATCGCTGGCCGCTCGCCCTCGTGATGCAGCTCGTTGACGAGGTTGTTGGTGATCTGGTCCTGCACGCGCTGATCCAGCGCCGACAGCGGCCGGTTGAGAATGATGTAATCGGACCGCCTGAGCAGCGTTCTAGCCAGGTTTAGCTTCTGGCGCTGGACCATCGTCAATCGTTTGCCGCCGGAGCCGACATCGAACTCGAGGCCGATCGACAGGACATCGTCGAAGAGATCGAGCGTTTCGAACAGGCCGACCATGATCGCCCGGATGCTTTCGGACGCGTCGGCACGCTGGTAGGCGATGCGACCGAAGAGAACGTTGTCCATCAGGCTTGCTGACGAGATGAAATGTTCGGGGTCGTAGCGCTCAATGACAGCGGCAAGATCGTCAGGAATATTCTCGTGGAACTGCTTGCGCGCGCTAACGATCTTGGCGGTCAATTCGTCTGTCAGGAGACCGAAGCGATGGCGAGGCTCGATATATGCGAAGCTCAGTCGGATAATCGCCGAGCGCTCTTCCGGCGTCGCGTCGTCAAACTTCCGGCTGCTGAGCTTCTGCAGCAGCGCCTGATAGGTCGGAATGTCGTCGGCCGTCATGAAGGTCAGCTGCTGAAAGAACGGGTGGTCCGGCGGTAGATCGTGGAAGAGTTCGACCGCGTTTTCGGCGATTTCCAGACCCATGGCGTAGAGGTCGTTGCTCAGTCCCGTTTCCCGGAACAGTGTCTGGAAATAGGGATGGGCCGCCAGACGCCGATTGTTCATGATGGGCCGCTTCATGGAGCCAAAAAGCAGGTTCTCACCAACCGTCGCTTGCGCGTTGTAGCTATCGAAGTCGAAGGGAACGATGATGTTGCCGAGCTCCGACTGTTGCATTTTCTCACGCAGGGCGGCACGCAGATCGACGATATGTTCGGCAAGCTTGGTGTGGACGTGCGTATCAACAGTCGAGCGCAGCGCGAGGTCGAGAATGTCCTCGGTGATCAGCACCGCGTCGAGAGCCGGTCGCATGGCCGTTAGGATGTCGCCTGGGCCGGTGGCGCCGGCCGCGCGATAGTCCACCCAATCGCTGTTTGGATCGAGCGTCGGGTTGCCGGCTTTTATTGCTTCCGCCGCATGCCACTTGGCTTCCTGCGCGGTCTGCTCATCGTATTCGGGATCCTTCAAGGGCGCGTGTTTCAGCCCATAGAGAAGGTTGTCGCGCAATGTCCCCTGGAAGAAATAGAGATCGGACGAGGCATAGGAAATCCTGCGGCCCGAAACCGATTCCGGCAGCTCCAGAAGATCCTTGCCATCGATGGTGATACGACCCGAATTCGGCCAGACCACGCGGCCGAGCGCTTCGGCAAATGCTTCCGCACCGCTCGAGTTGGGGCCGACGACGGCGACCGTTTCGTGCGGTTTGATCTCGACGGAGACGTGATCGATCAGCTTGGCGCCGCTGTCGTCGCTGACGGCAAGATTGGTAACGACGATGGGGGCGGCCAAAGCCGCGACCTCTTCGATGGCAACCTTGTGGATGCTGTCGTCGATAAGCGGCTCGACGTTGAACTGCTCATAGACCTGCTGATACTTCACCTGCACGTCCTGACGCATCTGGTCCCAGTCGATCAACTCCTTCAGCGGTCCCGGCAGGTCTTTGTAGGCGCTGATGACGGCCACGAGCTGCCCGATATCCAGCCTGCCCTGGAGCGCCAGATAACCGCCGATTGCGTAAAACAGGAACGGGGTCACCTGAGCCAGGAAGTTGTTCAGAAACTTGACCAAGAACTTCCACTGATAGAGATCGTAGCGGATCGAGAAGATGAGCCCCAGTCGGGCCGCGATGTCGGCACGTTCGAGGTTTGACGTGTCATTGCCGTGGATTGTTCCGATGCCATCGACGATTTCGCCGACGCGGCCGGAAAGCTCGCGCGCCGTCAACTGGCGCTGACGTCCGAGTTCCAAGAGCCGTTTGCGCATGCGGGGAATGACCACTGCTTGAACGCCGACGATCCCGGCCGCGATCATGCCCAGCCAGAAATTCTGCACGATGATGAAGGCGAGCGCCGTCAGGGCCTGGCCGCCGAGCAAAGCGGGCGAAACGAAGGCGTCCCCGGTGAAGCCGCCCATTGGCTCGACTTCGTCCTTGATCATGGTGGCGATTTCAGCGGATTTCACGCGCTTGAAGTGATTGGGCGGGAAACGCAGAACCCGATCGATCAGCTGGAAGCGGATACGCCGCAGCATGCGCTCGCCCAGCCGGCCCTTGTAGGTATTGATGTAGAACTTGAAGAGACCGTTGAGCACCACGAGCCCCAAGAAAACCAGGCTGAGTGCCATCAGCATCTGCTCGCGGCCGAGTTGAATGCCCTGGAAAAAATCCACCTTCCCGATCAGCGGAAACGTGTAGGATAGATGCATGAAGGTTTGCGTCGCGCCTTCGCCCTCGAAGCCCGAGCCCTGGATAGGTCCATTGACGATCTGCTTGGGCAGGTCGAAGGACAGGAAGTAGGGCACCATCGAGAGAGCGACAACCGCCAGAATCCAAAGCTGCTGCAGCCGCGTGTTCGACCAGATGTAGCGCGCGAGGCTTTTTTCCATTTCTAACCGTCGATTGTCTGGAAAATTTGAGACATCAATCCTGCACGTGAAGGCGGTGTTACCGAGAACAGGATCATGCTACCGGATCGCTCAATAAAAACAACGCGAAGCGGCGTGTATTGCTCGACACCGATTCACGCGAGAACTGTTTTATATCACATGATTTTCATAAAGGGCGAGAGTTTCAGGCGAGCATAGCGCGAATGATTTCCGCCGTTCGTCTCGCGCCTTCTAGGTCGATAGTAAGATCGGCGGTGCGACGCTTTGGAGCCGCAAGTGCCGCGCTCACGGCTGCTGCCACATGATCGGCCGTCAACCCTTTTTCAGGAAGCAAATCGGCCAGTCCAAGCTTTTCAAGGCGCTCGGCTCTGACGGTCTGTTCGGTCTCCCCGCCTGCCACGAACGGGATCAGGATCGGCCGGCAATCTGTCCGCAAGAGGTCACCTACAGTGTTGTAGCCGGCCTGCGAAATGGAAACGCGCGCCGCGCTGAGTAGCGAGGGGAAATCCTTGCGGAACCGGACGAGCGTGACATTGGACGGGATCGCTTGCGACAGGGACGCGAAATCTGCCTCCGGCAGGTTCGGACCGCTGATCAGCAGCCAGCGCAGATCGGCCGGCAGTGTCTTCGCGGCTTCGCCGGCTGCTTTCAAAAGCTCCATCCCAACCGCGCCGCCGCCGGCGGATGCGATAATGTCGAAGGTCTCCGACGCCTGCTTCGGTGCGGGCGGCGCCACGATGCCGGTGTAGGAGACCTTGTCGGCGATATCTGCTGTCAGCGGGAAAGTGTCTTCGAGGCGCACGAAGCCCGGGTCACCGTGAACGAGCACGCCGTCGAAATGCGCCTGCACAAGGCCCACGGTCTCGGCGTCGCGCCCAGCCTTGCGGTTCTCCTGCAATATATCGCGCACCGAGCTAAGCAGTTTCGGTCGAGCGTTCGACGCTTCGATTGCTTCGATCAAAGGCAGGAGTTCAAAGCGCATCTGCCTGCGTCCAAATGGAAAAGCCTCGATGATGACGACGGAGGGCCGCGCGTCGTGAAAGGCCTGCAATAGAAGATCGCGACGACGATTGAGGAAGTCCTGGTCGACGGCGACACCCCGCTCATCGGCAAGCCCGGAAAATCCGGCGTTGCTGGCCACCACGGGCGGCAATGCCACCGTCTTCAACCCCGTCGCCGGGAAGCCGGCAACGGCCAGGCCGCCGGTCACGACAGTGACATCGAAACCGTCAGCCTCAAGGGCATTTGCGATGCGGCTTGCGCGCGCGATATGACCGATACCGAGCAGGTGCTGAACGTAGAAGAAAACCCTTTGGGCGCTCATGATGCTTTCTGCCACTCCTGTTGGAAAAGCTGGCTGAGCTGATCGATGCTGGCATTGTAGTCGAAGTGGCTGCGCACACGCATCTCGGCAGCGTCGCCCAGCCTTTGCCGCAGGTCCGGATCGCGAATGGCTGCCTCAAGCGCCTTCGCCAGCGCCGCGGGATCATCCGGTTCGACCAGCAGTCCATTTTCGCCATCTACCAACAGTTCCGGTACACCGGACACGGAGGTGGAGATGCAGGCCAAGCGCTGGCTGGACGCTTCGACCAGAACATTCGGCAACCCATCGCGGTCGCCATTGGCCGCGATGCGGCAGGCGAGCATGAAAAGATCGGCTCGGCGATAGTGATCCAGAACCTCTTCCTGGGCGAGCGCTCCCTTCCAGGTGATGCGCTGGGAGAGCTTGAGTTCGCTAGCCAGTGCCTTCAGTTTGGCCAGTTCGTCACCGCCGCCGATATGCTCGAAACGCCAATTGAGATCGCTGGGCAGCAGTGCCAGCGCTTGCAGTAAGGTGTCATAACCCTTCTTTTCCACCGCGCGCCCGACACTGAGCAGGAAGACGGGTTTCGCCGGGTCACTGCCGTCGTGGCCGGATCGTTCGCCGGAGAAATGACCGAAGCGGGCGAGATCGAGACCGTGATAGCTCAAATGCACCGCATCCTTGCGCGATGTCAGCGTGCGCATGTGCTGGTAACCGTTGCGGGTGCAGGTGACGGCCCATCGGGCGCTGGAGAGTTTTTCAGTCAGTTCCCAGTCCGGAGATGTCCAGATGTCCTTGGCGTGGGCAGAGCAGGTCCAGGGTACACCTGTCAAAAGGCTCGCATATTCGGTAACGGAGGCTGGCGTATGGATGAAATGCGCGTGCAGCCATTGTCCGCCATCAGGCCATTCGCGGGCGAGCACCATTGCCTGGCCAAGCCTTCGGAAGCGATTGCGCGAGACATCACGCGGCAAGTCCTTGAAAAAACGCTTCATGAGCGCGCCAAAGCCCGGTTTGCGGAGGCTTGCAAACAGCCCCTTCAGCACACGCAATGGCTCTTCGTGGAGGTATTCCGGCAGATAGACGACCCGCGCCTTGATCTCGTCGTGAACGGGATGGCGCTTCTTGTCGGTTGGACGGCGCATGGAGATCAGGGTCAGGTCAAAACCGGCCTTCTCTAGCCCCAGCAATTCCTGCGCGATGAAAGTTTCCGAAAGGCGCGGGTAGCCCTTCAAGACGACAAGCAGTTTGCGGCGTGGCAGCAATAATAAGACTTTCACTCGGCGCCGACGACGGAAAGATGGCGGCCACGGTTGTCGAGCCAGCTGCCAACTGTCTCGGAGATATGGTTGAGGCCTTCAAGCCGCATGTTGGATCCGCTCATCGAAGGCGGCTGTCGATGCGGCAGACGCTTCAGCGCATCGGCCATGACGGCAGCGTCAGCCGAGGCTTCCGGCAAAAGCATCTCTACGAGGCCGAGGTCGCTGGCCCGCTTGGCGCGAAGCAGCTGTTCTTCGCGCGGCTTGACGCGGGGCACGATCAGCGCGGGCTTGTCGAAGGAGAGGATTTCGCAATAGGTGTTGTAGCCACCCATCGCCACCACGCCAGCGGCGCCGGCGATCAGTTCTTCCATATTGTTGTCGAATTCGATCACCTGAATGTAGGGGATCTTCGACCCCTTCTGCACCAGCGTCGTGCGCTCCGCTACCGGCATGTAGGGACCGAGCACAACCAACGCCTTTTGCTGCAAGGTCGGATCTTGCTCGTAGGCATTCATCACGTCGTGCACCAGATCCGAGCCATCGCCACCGCCACCTGTCGTGACAAGAATGTAATTGTCGCTGCGGGCATTGATCGAGGTTTTATTGGCCGAGACGCTGCGCTGCAGGAAGCCGACGAAGTCCATCTTGCGGCGAACACTGGCCGGCACATCGAGGCCGATGAGCGGGTCGTAGAAATCAGGTGGGCCATACACCCAGATCGAATCGTAATATTGGTCGATCTTTTGCATTACGCCGTTCTTCTTCCACTCGGCGTCGAGCAGGTGAGGGGCGTCCATGATCTCGCGCAGGCCAAGCACCAGTGTCGTGCCTCTTGCCTTTAGATAGTTCAACGTCTCCTCGACCTCGCCCTTCAGTCCCATCGGCTCCTTGTCGACGATGAAGATATCTGGCTGAAACGTCTCTGCTGTGTGGCGGATGATCGATTCGCGCATCTTCAGCGTATCCTGAAGATCGATGTGGCTTGCCATCGACGTATACTCGCCATTGCGCAGCTTGATCACGCTCGGCACCTTTACGAAGTCAACACGGGCGCGATAGTCGAAGGCACCGGCGATCGTCGCACCCGAGATGATCAGGATGTTGAGGCCGCGATAGTCCTCGACCAACGCATGCGCGATGGTGCGACAGCGTCGCAGATGGCCGAGCCCGAACGTGTCATGGCTGTACATCAAGATGCGTGCGTCTTCCAGGCGCCTGGCCATGGACATTCCTTCCGGGCTATTCATCATCTAGCACCGCCGCTTTCAACGGCGCTGGCGACGGATCGGGGAAGGATCAGTCGTCGGCCGTTATTTGTAGGGATCTGCCGCATCACGCAAGCCGTCTCCCAGAAAGTTGAACGCCAAAATAACCAAGACCACCGGCATAATCGGGAAAAGCAACCACGGATAGAACGCAATAACGCTTACGCTCTTGGCTTCCGTGAGCAGAATGCCCCAGCTTGTGATCGGCGGGCGAAGGCCAAGCCCCAGGAAACTCAACGCCGTCTCGCCGAGAATCATGCTGGGAATGGAAATCGTTGCCGAAGCGATCAGGTGGGACATGAAGCCCGGGACGAGATGGCGACCGATGACGCGAGGCGTGCTTGCGCCCATCAGCTGCGCTGCCTGCACGTAATCCTCTTCGCGCAGCGCCAATAGCTTGGAGCGCACGGCGCGCGCCAGGCCGGTCCAATCGATAATGCCGAGAATGATGGTGATGCCAAAATAGATAACAAGCGGGCTCCACGTCACCGGCATGATCGCTGCCAGCGCCATCCACAGAGGCAGGCTCGGAAGTGACTGCAGGACTTCGATCAGGCGTTGTACGATCAAGTCGAACACGCCGCCACGGTAGCCTGCAAGGCCGCCAATGACGATGCCGAGGCAGAAGCTGATGGATATGCCGATCAGGCCGATCGTCAGCGAGATGCGGGCTCCATAGAGAATGCGCGAAAGCACGTCGCGCCCCAAACGGTCGGTGCCCAGTAGAAACATCTGTCCCCCCTGGGCGGGGCAGACCATATGCAGGTTCGATTCGAACACGCCCCAGAATTTGTAGGCGTCGCCGCGGCAGAAGAAACGGATCGGTTGCACGTCGCCAGGTTTGTCGCTGTAGAGGCGATGCAGCGTGTCCATATCCAGCGACATCGTACGACCATAGACGAACGGACCGACGAATTTGCCATCGTTGAAAAAGTGCACGCGCTGCGGTGGCGAGTGGATAAAATCGACGTTCTTGGTGTGCAGCCCGTAAGGCGCCACAAATTCCACGACGATGATCATCAAATAGACGGCGATCAGGAAGACCGCCGATGCAAGCGCCAGGCGGTGCTGCTTGAACTTCCACCACATCAGCTGCTTTTGCGACGCGAGGTGGATGCGCGATTGCGCCGCCGTCATGCTTTCGGTCCCCATCGGATCGAATGGCGCGGTCGAGACGTAGTGCGGCATTGGTGCGCCGGGTGGGGGCAAGGGCGACATTATTTGGTGCTCCTGCCTTGCAGGCGAATACGCGGGTCGAGGAAGCCAAGGGCGATGTCCGATATCAGCACGCCAATGACGTTCAGGAAGGCCAGGAACATCAGGAATGAACCGGCAAGATACATATCCTGGCTCTGAAGCGCCTTGATCAGCATCGGGCCCGTGGTTTCAAGTGACAGCACGATAGCGACGATTTCCGCGCCCGATATGATCGAAGGCAGGATCGAGCCGATATCGGCAACAAAGAAGTTCAGGGCCATGCGAAGTGGGTATTTTATGAGCGCGCGCAAAGGGTGAAGGCCCTTGGCGCGCGCTGTCACGACATATTGCTTCTGCATTTCGTCGAGCAGGTTGGCGCGAAGCCGTCGGATCATGCCTGCGGTGCCGGCCGTGCCGACGATGATCACGGGGATCCACAGATGGGACAGGATCGATCTGGCTTTCTCCCAGCTCATCGGTTCGGCGAGATATTTCTGGTCCATCAAGTGGCCAATCGAAACCCCGAACCAGATGTTGGCGAAATACATGAGGATCAGCGCCAGCATGAAGTTGGGAATGGCGATGCCGAGCAGGCCGAACAGTGTCAGGCCGTAATCGCCCCAGCTGTACTGATGGGTGGCGGAATAGATGCCGATCGGAAAAGCGATCAGCCAGGTCAGAAGGATCGTCGTAAAGGAGACCAGAATGGTCAACCACAATCGGTCACCCACGACCTCCGACACTGGCAGCTGGTATTCGAACGAATAGCCGAAGTCGCCGTGCAGCATGCCGCCGACCCAGTAGAAATAGCGGACCACGGCCGGCTTGTCGAAACCGTACTGTTTCCTGAGTTCCTCGATTTCCTGCAGGTTGGCACTTTCTCCCTGCGCACGCAATTCAGCGATCTGGCTTTCGAAGAAGTCGCCTGGTGGCAGTTCGATGATGGTGAAGACTAGCGCCGAGATGACGAACAGCGTGGGCACCATGGCGGCGATGCGCCAGAGGATATATCTCAACATCGCTCAGGCCTCCTTGAACCAGAAGGTGTCGGGCATGTAGATGCCGAGATAGGATGTCGGGTCAAAGCCATAGAGGCCCTGCTCCGGCACATTTTGCAATTTTGCTGATTTTAAAATGGGTTGCAGCGTGCTGTTGATCAATCCGATCGAGAAGACCTGCTGCGTATAAAGCGACAGCATCTGGTGCCAGATCGCTTGACGTTCCTCGAAGTGAGAGGTCGCGCCCCAATGGCTGAGCAAGGTGACAAGCTGCTCGGCCTCCGGCAGATCAGGCGCGGTTCCAGCCTGGCCGGCGGATAAATGGTACATGCCCCAGAGCGGCCATTGCAACTGATCATCCATGGTCGGCGCCAGTTGGCTCGGCGACATGTCGGCGGTCGCCACCCCGTTGTCGATGCCGAACCAGATCGACATCATGATGCGGCCGCTCATGGCGCGGTCGCGGAAGACGTCGCGCTGCGAGGTGCGGGTGTAGAGCGCAATGCCAACCTCGCGCCAGTGATCGCGTACCAATTCCAGCACGTCGGTGTCGAGATTGCTCTCGCCAGCGGTTTCCACCGTGATCTCGGCGCGGCGCCCATCCGGGAGCAGGCGAATGTCTTCGCTGTCGCGCCCGGTCAGCCCCAGCTCGTCAAGCAGACGGTTGGCTTCATCTGGATCATGGGCGATGAAGGCGTCGGCATATTCCTGTTTGAACAGCGGACTGTCCGGCAAAACGGTGTCCGCGCTCGGCTTGCCAAGGCCGTAGAAGGCCACCATGTTGATTTCGTGTCGGTCGACAGCCAGCGAGAGGGCACGCCGGAAGCGCGTCTCGCGGAAAAGCTTGCGCCAGACATCGTCAGCGCAATTGAGGTTCGGCAAAAGCGCCACGCGCGATCCGCGCACCTGCTTCCACAGGTTTACCTTTACGGGAAAACGCTTCTCGGCGTCCTTGAGATAGGTGTAGTCGTTGAAGTCGACGCCTGTTGCCTGCAGGTCGGATTCGCCCGCGCCTGCCTTGGCTGCGATGATCGAGGACGAGCTGACGTTCATGATGAACCGATCGACATAGGGCAGTTGGACGCCGTTCTCGTCGATCCGGTGGAAGAATGGGTTGCGCACAAAGACAAACTGCTCTGCCGGCGGCGGCGTGGTGTTGATCCAGGGATCGAGCGACGGCAAGTCGGGGTTTTCGGGGCGCGAGGCGCGCGACATCTTGATGTGCAGATCGGCCCATTTCTTGACGCGGTTCTGCTTCATCAACGCCGAAAGGCGAAAGTCGTCCTGGTACTTCTTGTGGAACTGCTTCAGATAGTGCGCCGGCCCGTAAATGACCAGCGGCAGCGGTCCGGCAAGTGCCGGCATGAAGTTGGGGTTCGGCCGGTCCCAGGTGTAGCGCACGGTGACGGGGTCGAGGACCTCAAAGCGCGGAAGGTTACCGTGCGGACGAAGCTCCAGCGCGCCTCCCCCCGGTGTCAGCTCCTTGTTGAGGATGACATCCTCCCACCAATAGCGAAAATCGTCGGCAGTGAAGGGCGATCCATCGGACCAGCGGTGCCCTTCGCGCAGATGGAAGGTGAAGACGGCGTCGTTTTCCGAGGTGAAGCCCATCAGGATGTCGGGCTGGAACTGCAGCTTGGTATCGTAGCCGACAAGCCTGGAATAGCCATAGACTGTCATGTAGCGGATGTCTTTCGCGCTGCCGATGATGGTGCGCACGGTGCCGCCGTAGACCCCGGGCTGTCGCCCGGTGGCCTTCATGTTGATGATCCTTGGATGGGTAGGCAGGCGCTCCACCATTGGGGGGATGCGATCTGCCCGCAGCCAGTCGCGCAAGAATTCGGGCTCGATATCCCGCTCTCCAACCGCTTTTGCCAATGACGGGGCGATGGCTGTGCCAACCAGTCCACCGATAAAGCCGCGACGCGTCACCATGCGCGCAACTCCTTTGCGTCGGCGCCTTTCCGGGCGCGCACGAAATGACCGTTGCCAAGATCGGCATAGTCGAGTTCCGATGCGTCGTCGTGTTCGGCAGTAAAGGTCACGCCCCAGTTCTGCTTGTCAGCCGCACCGTTCTTGCGCAGAGCCTCGAAGTCCAGCGGCCGGTCAAGATCGGGGAAGGGGACGGCGGCCAGGAGAGATTTGGTGTAGGGATGGACCGGATCTCGCAGGATGATTTCCCGCGGCGCGATCTCGACGATGCGCCCCTTGCACATCACCGCGATGCGATCGGCCATGTAGTCGACCACGGCCAGATTGTGCGAGATGAACAGATAGGTCAGCCCGAGTTCCTTTTGGAGATCCTTCAACAGGTTAAGGATCTGGGCCTGGACCGAAACGTCAAGTGCGGAGACGGGTTCATCTAGAATGATAAGCTTAGGCCCGAGTGCCAGCGCGCGCGCAATCCCGATGCGCTGGCGTTGACCGCCAGAGAAACTGTGCGGATAGCGATTGAGGTAGCGCTTATCGAGCCCGATCGCGCCCATCAGCGCTTCAACCTTGCGATTGCGTTCTGCACTGTCACCGCGATCGTGGATCTCGAGCGGCTCGGAAAGGATATTGCGAACGGTCATACGGGGAGACAGCGACGAGACCGGGTCCTGGAAGACCATCTGGATATTGGTGCGCAGTTCCTGCAGATCGTCGCCGGTGACGGATAGGACGTCGACGACATCCTTGCCATCGTTGAAGATCACCGAGCCGTTGTCCGGCGCCATCGCCCGCATGAGGATCTTGCTGACCGTCGTCTTGCCGCAGCCGGATTCACCGACCAGTCCAAGGCACTCGCCACGGCGAATATCGAAGCTGACATCGTCGACCGCGCGAACGCCCGCGTGGTCGCCTATGCCGAATAGGCCGCGGTTGCGTGTCTTGAAGGTCTTGGTCAAATTGTTGACCGACAAGAGCACCTCAGGCCCCTCGACCGCCACCTTGGCCTTTTTCTTGCCGACGAGGGATTCGAGGTTGACCGGAACGTCCCGCAGCGCCTTCAGCCGCTCGCCTTCTCGCATGTCGAAGTGAGGAACGGCGGCCATCAGGCCCTTGAGATAGGGGTGCTGCGGATTGCGGAAGATCGATTCCACCGGCCCAGCTTCCATGATCTCGCCATGGTAGATGACGACGACTTCGTCGGCCATGTTGGCGACGACGCCGAGATCATGGGTGATCAGCAGCATTGCCATGCCAAGCTTGTGCTGCAGATCTCGCAGCAGTTCGAGGATCTGCGCCTGGATCGTCACGTCGAGCGCGGTCGTCGGCTCGTCGGCGATCAACAAAGCGGGGTTGCACATCAGCGCCATGGCGATCATGGCGCGCTGGCGCATGCCGCCCGACAGTTCGAAGGGGTACATGTCGAATGTCCGCTTCGGATTGGCGAAGCCGACAAGACCGAGCATCTCCTCCGTCTTGTGCCGTGCTTCTTTCTTGGTCGCGTCCGTATGGATCAGCAGCGATTCACTGATCTGATTGCCCACAGTGTGCAGCGGTGACAGCGATGTCATCGGCTCCTGGAAGATCGTCGCCATGCGCCGGCCGCGCAAATCGCGCATCTCTTCGCTGTCGCGCGAGTATTTCAAAATATCCGTGGCCTTGCCGTCCAAGGGGTCGGTGAAGAGTATGCTTCCCGTAGCCTGGGCGGGATTGGGCAAAATACCCATAATGCTTTGGCTGATAACCGACTTGCCAGAACCCGACTCGCCCACCAGCGCCGTCACCTTGCCCGGCAGGATGCGCAAATTTGCGTTCTTCACGACACGCAGCTTGTCGCCGAAAACCGTAAAGGAGATATCAAGATTTTCGATGCGTAGCAGATCGGACGCGGACGCCATGCCAATGAGATTCCCCAGTTTTCTTCGTACCTATTGCGAAGACACTAGCGTACGGCAATCAGGGTGTCCAGTTGATGACGAACTGATTGAAATTGGGGAGATTTCTGCCTTTTTGTCAGCATCGGCCCAAGGGTTCGCCCCGAACGTTACTGCATGAACTTGTCGGCTGTCGGGGCTGTGGACTGCTTGCGAGCATCGCGGTGGAGAAGGATGACCTGCTCGGCCTCCGACAGCGCATCGTGAGGTGCCTCATCGATGCCCTCGTCGGTGTGCAGCTGCGGGGTTGGCGCGTGCGGTTGCAAAACAGTGATTTTCTGGCGCACGCCGCGCAGCTTTTCCTCACCCAGCGTCGTCCATTCTCCGCCGCAATAGCCAGCAAAGGCCTGGCTGGCGACGACCTCGCGCGAATATTTCTTGGTCAGCGACTGCAGCCGCTGCACCTCGTTGACGGCGGAGCCGAAGGCCGAAAACGTCAGCCTGTCCTTCAAGCCGACATTGCCGAACATGACATTGCCGACATGCAGGCCGATGCCGTAGGAGATCTTGCCCAGGCCGTTGGCCTGGCGCTCGCTGTTGAGTTCGCAGACCCGAGACTGGGCCTGGTGAACAGCCGACAGGGCGGCCTGACAGGCGATTTTCGACGGATCCTTGTGGCGCCCGCATGGATAGACGGCTAGGAAGCCATCCCCTATAAAGCTCAGGATCTCGCCACCATTGCGATTGAATGGCGCGGCGATTGCGTCGAAAAACTGGTTCAACGTGTCGATGTAATTCTGGCGGCCTTCCTTTTCGGCGTAGACGGTAGACTGTCGCATGTCACCCATCACCAGCGCGGCACGGATGGTTTCGCCATCTCCGCGACGGATCTGGCCGTTGAGGACGCGCTTGCCCGCATCACCGCCCAGATAGGTGGTCAGCATGTTGTTGGCGAGCTTGCCGAGTACGGCCATCTTGGCTGCAACGGCGAGGTGGTTCTGCATCCGCAACAAGGCGTCGATCATGTCGTCGGAAAAGCCGGAATGGCTGTCGGTCGACCATGAACCCATCATGCCCTGCACTGAGCCATCGCCGAATGGCTGCACAAAGGCGAGGTAATCGGTGATACGTTCAGCCCGCAGATCGGCGAAAACGGGAAACTCCACCTGCCCGTCGGCCGGTATATGGCGACGGATATGCTGTAAATTATTGTCGAGGAGATAGTAATAAGGGCTCTGCAGGAAGCGATCGGGCTTCTGCCCCGCTGCATGGCGATACCCTTCAATCGTCACACCGCTTGCTCTTTTCCAAGTGAAGCTGAGTGCATCGTACAAGGGATGCAACATTGAGAAGGTGAGGTGAACCCGCGCGATCGGAAGGCCTGCAGCCGCGATGCGCTCGCAGAAGCCGCGAACGATGTTTTCGAGATCGTCGCCGGCCAGCGACGAATTTGTTAGCCACTCAGCAACACGGTCCAGTAGAATTGAAGATACCCTGGTATCGATCGCGCCCATGCCTGCTAATATCCTCATAAGGCGCGTCACCCCGAAAAACGACGGAAAATTGTCCAGACGCGTCATGTGCGCCAGGCGAAATTCAGGATGAACGAGCAGTATTATTGTGTCAACGATCCGCCAGAGCGGCGGAGGTACCTGTCAGGCCACAGGTGAATGCGGCCGGATAAGCTGCCTTTTGATGGTTGGTTATACACTCTAGATAGGTCCGCCATCCACACGAGACAATGGGCGTGGACCAAATTCCGCTGTTCCTCCAAATGTCTGCGGGAGGCCGAGTCATTTTAGCAACACCGCGACGATCAGCCTGCTAGGTGCCGCCCCGTGTTCACGTTCGCGTCAGTTGTCCAATATGCCGATTAGCGGGTTTAATTCGCCGCGATCTTACACTAGATCAGAATTCCTTTCTGTTTCAGGCGAGACCCGCTTTGCAAAGCACCTCTGTATTCGACGATCTTTCCAACAAGATCGAGACCCGCACGGCTCGCGCCGGTATCATCGGCCTCGGCTATGTCGGCTTGCCGCTCGCCATGGCGATCGCCCGTAGCGGCTTCGCGGTCACCGGCTTCGATGTGGATTCGAAGAAGATCGTCGCCATCGATGCGCGCAGCTCCTATATCGATGCGGTCACCAGCGCCGACTTGCAGGCTCAAATCGATGCCGGCCGCTTTGCCGCGACGATCGAATTTGCCGGCCTAGCCGAGTGCGACGTCATCGTCATCTGTGTGCCGACGCCGCTCACCAAGCACCGGGACCCGGACTTGTCCTTCGTCGAAGCGACGTCGCGCACGATCGGCGAGCATCTGCGCAAGGGCCAGCTGGTGGTGCTGGAATCGACCACATATCCTGGCACCACCGACGATGTCGTGAAGGTCATCCTTGAAAAGACCGGCCTGAAATCTGGAACTGACTTTTTTGTCGGCTTTTCGCCGGAGCGCGAAGACCCTGGCAACCAGCATTTCAATACGGCCACCATTCCAAAGGTCGTCGCTGGCGACGGGGCTCAGGCTCTGTCGTTGATGTCAGCCTTTTACGGCGCTGCGGTAGAGACTGTGGTTCCGGTGTCGTCGAATGCGACTGCCGAAGCGGTCAAGCTGACGGAAAACATCTTCCGGTCGGTCAACATCGCGCTAGTGAACGAGTTAAAGACAGTCTACGCCGCCATGGGCATCGATGTTTGGGAAGTGATCGACGCGGCTAAGACAAAGCCGTTCGGTTACATGCCATTTTATCCCGGGCCTGGGCTGGGCGGTCACTGCATCCCGATCGATCCCTTCTATCTCACCTGGAAATCGCGGGAATACGAGCTGCCGACGCGCTTTATCGAGCTTGCCGGTGAGATCAATTCGGCAATGCCGCGCTATGTGGTCGGCAAGCTTGCCGAAGCGCTGGATATTCGCGCCGGCAAGGCGCTCAGTCGTTCGCGCGTTCTCATGATCGGCCTTGCCTACAAGAAGAACGTGGCCGATATTCGCGAGAGCCCGTCGCTGCGACTGATCGAGGTGATCGAGGAGCGGGGTGGCCACGCGGATTATCACGATCCGCATGTGCCTGAAATTCCATCCACACGCGAGTATCAGGCATTGAAGGGGCGCCAGTCCGTGGCGCTAACCGACGAGGTGCTTGCGCAGTATGATGCGATCCTGATCGCAACGGATCACGACGGTGTCGACTACAAGCGCCTTGCCGAAAGCGGCGCACTGATCGTCGACACGCGTAACGTATTCGCGCGGCTCGGGATTGCCGCCGAGACCATCGTCAAGGCGTGACTTCGTCGATCGACAGCGTTTTGCCCGTTATCTGGCTGGCGGCGACAGCATAGCCGCCGCTCGCGCCATCGATGAAATGCATATGATCGCGCGACAGCGGCGTCGGCACGAAACAGGTCATGAGTGCCGATGTCTGGCTGTGTAGGCCGTAGCGCGCTGTGCCATCGGCCTGTGCCTTTTCCAGAAGCGTCCGGATGAGGCCGAGGCGATACGCATCAATGTCGAGCGTCATCTTCAGGCCGTCATCGAACTTGCGAAAGTCGGAGTTGCCGGCGACATCACGCTTGTAGAGCCGGGCGTCGAAGGTTCCAAACTTCAGGTTCAGCTTGTGCAGGATCACAGTCAGAGCGATCTGCAGCATGATGATAATGCGCTGTCTGAGCCGTCCAGCATGGGGCGCCGTCGCGTGCGCCTCCCTGTTGATGCCTTTCAGCGAGAAGCCGAGAGCGGGGCCGTCGGCTGGTACCGGATGTGCATCGCGGCTCTGCTCGGCGGAAATGGCGACCACGTCGCTGACCAGTTGCCGGAATTGCGGCGTCACGCCATGGATGCCCGGCACGACGATGATCGACGCGATTTCGCCGTTTCGGGACTGGATCGGGTTCCATCGGCAAGAAAGGCCAGTCAGATCGGGGCGCGACCCTGGAGGTGCGGGTTCGATGGCGTAGTTGCCCTGTTTCATCTGACTTTCCGCCCAGCTGCCTCCGCCACCTGCAAACATCGCGTAGCTCACGAAGGGGCTTGCCGAATAGCGTGCGACGCGCACGTCCAGTCCCTCCCGCCTGATGTCACGGATGGGGACCAGAGCAATACGCAGCCTCAGTTGCAAATCTTCTTCTGCCCAACGCTGTGCGGCCGCAAGGGCTTGGCGCGCAGCGCTTTCCATCGAGCCGGGCAGGGCGACGATAGCGCCATCGCCACCAAAGACGAAGGGGTAGTCACCCTTTGCGAGCGCGTTGAGCACCGCGGAGATGACGCTGGCACCCGCCATGTTCACGTCCTTGTAGCGGCCGTCCATGATCGCCTGCGTCGAGCCAACGATATCGGCAGCCGCCAGCACCCAATCATCGGGAAGACGCCGATAGTTGTTCGTATCGGTCACACCCTCGAACTGATCGAAGATCGGCACGCTTTGGAAGAAGCTGTCATTGGAAATGTCGTTCATGCCAGAACTTAGACCAGACCGCCGGATCTGCGGCAATGCCAATTCGTTCGGACAAGGCGTGTGGACCGGTTTCAATCCGATCCGCCAGCGGCAATCGACCGTGTTCATTTAAACCTGGTTTGGATCCTGTGTTGGAGCCCCGCCCTGCCTCCTGCCTTGGCTCGCGTATTGGAACTCAACCGGGATGCTGCCTTGGGTCGGTGCAAACCGACTTGCACGCTTGAACCTTTGCCGCTAGCTCTGTCGCCAACGCACATGCTTTGAACGCGTGGCTGCAAAACCGCGCCCCACTGGCTTTGCGGCAAGCGCTCACGGCGGTCAGGCATCCATCCCACAAGCGTGATGACTTTTTATCCGCTTTCAAGAACGACGATCGGACACAGTTACAGATGAGCCGCCTCGACAGCTTCATTCGCCGTTTGACGGCCCAGCGTGATATTCTCAATGCAATCGTTGATTTGGTTCAAAAAATAGATGGCCCGGTGCTCGAATTCGGGCTCGGCAATGGCCGGACCTACGATCATCTGCGAGAGCATTTTCCCGATCACCGCATAGTCGCCTTCGATCGCGAGGTGCGTTCTTATTCTTCCTCGACGCCGCCGGCCGAGAACATGGTAACCGGCGAGATCCGCGAATCAGGCCAGGCGTTCATCGGTATCGGCGCAGCACTCGCGCATGCCGATATCGGCACCGGTCATGATGAAATTGATGCGGTAACGCTGACGTGGCTGCCTCAACTGATGGTTGGCGTTTTGGCAAAAGGCGGGGTCGCCGTCAGCGGCCTGCCGATCGAACGGCCAGAGCTTGAGCCACTGCCGCTTCCATCAGGCATCAAGGAAGGCCGCTACTACCTCTACCGCCGCCGTTGATTAGGGCAGGAAAAGCACGTCGTACTGATCGATGTCGCCGGGCAGGTCGTTGACGGCCATTTCCTTCGCGCCCGTCTCGAAAAAGACGAGGCAGCGATCGTAAAAGCCTGCAAGCGTGGCGATGAAAGCGCGGGTCTGCTCGGACCCATAAAAACTGGGTGTGAATTCCATGTAAAGCGGTACGCGGCGCGACAGGAGCGGCCCCATGGATCGGCACGCGACAGGCTCATATCCTTCGATATCCATCCAGACCAGGCCGATATCGGCAGGGTCGATCGAAAAATCGTTCAAGATCTCCGTCACTGACCGAACCGGCACGCTGATCTTGGTGTCGCTCGGGCTTTGCCGGATCGCGCTGCTCTTGCCGTGATTGTTGGCGTTCATGAAGAAGTCGATCTCGCCAGAGATGTCACCGGCTGCGCAATTAACGGCCGTCACCATGTGGTCGAGCCGATTTTGACGCAGGTTTTGTTGCAGGAGCGGAAAATTGCGCGGGTCGGGCTCGATCGTGACGATATGCCGATAGGCCCCCGCTAGCGCGAAATAGACGGTCTGGGTGCCGATATTGCCACCGATCTCGAGCAAGTAGCTGTCATCTTTCAATATCGAGCGCTGCCGCAGGATATTCAGCAGTCGGTCAACGTGATCGCGCTCGAAATGGCCTTTGCGAAAAACCTTGCGGCCAATGTAGTCTGAGGGAGAAAAGGTCATCAGGTGGTCGCCCGCGTCGACCGTCATGGAGACGACACGCGGCCCCATACTCTCGATGAGGATCCGGCGACCCCTACGCGTGTCAAAAAGCTTGCGCGCGATCGCGTTGCGCATCTTGCGCCAGCGTTTTGTCCAGTATTTGGCGGTTAGCCGCGATTGGGCGGGCATCAGGTCTGTCCTTCAAGCAGTTGGATCGCCTTGTCGCGTGCAATGACATAGACTTTCAAGGGCAGTGCGCGGCCTCTGACGCTGATTTCGCGACTTTCTATGCCGCCCATGTCGGCACCGGCCAGCATTGCAACGGGCTCTGAGACGACAAGCGCAACCTCGAATTCCTTTGCTGCAGCCTCCAGGCGACTTGCGACGTTGACCATGTCGCCAATTGCCGTCGTGCTGCGAACGCGGCCAAAACCCAGCGTTCCCACCACTGCCGGGCCGGTATGGATACCGATGGCGATGCGCAGCGGCATCGACAGTTCGTCCGACAGCTCCTCGCTCAGCTTCTCAATGTCACGTGCGATCGAGGTTGCGGCCGACAGCGCCTGACGGCAGGCCTCCTCGGGCGTGGTTCCGATGCCGAAAAGTGCCATTGCGCCATCACCGATAAATTTATCGATACGGCCACCGGCCTTCTCAACCGCATTGCCGACCAGGGCGAAGTAGCGGTTGAGCAAAAAGACGATATCGAAAGGCAGGCGGTCTTCGGTTAGCGCGGTGAAGTCACGGATGTCGCAAAACAGAACGGCGATCTCTCGCTCGCGGCCGGGTGTCGTCTCTTGTGTGTTGGCGGGCAGGGCCGCTTCTGCAGCACGCAGCAACAGTGGAACCACCGTTACGTCTTGCGTCGGGCGCAACTGACAGGCAAGCCGGACATCGGGTGCAGCGTTGATCCGCTTCAGGGTCGATTGCTCCATCCGATCGAGGGACGGGAGAGCGTCAAGATCGCTCAACACCTGCACGCGGCACGTTGAGCACTGGCCCTTGCCGCCGCACACGGAATAATGAGGAATGCCGCCAAGCCTGCTTGCTTCAAGAACCGTGAAGCCTCGCGGAACACGCACCACTTCCCCGCCTTGATAGTGCACGGTGATCTGGTCGACGCGCTCCTTCCAGCGGCGACGCGTTCTGGCCGCGACGACGAGAAAAAGCGCTCCTGCAAAGGAGCCATAAAGCCCGGTGCGGATCATCCTGACCTCAGCGATCGCCTGCGGGTCCTTCATGTAGCGGGAATTGAGGTTTGCCTCATAGCGACCGATGTCGGCTATCCCCTCATAGGCCGGCTCGGCAATGGTGCGTCCCATTTCGATAAAACCGAGAATGGCAAGAACCGGAACGAGAATGGCTACGACCAGCAGCGAGGCGGCGATGTCATTATACCAGTTTCGATACCGCAGCCAGTAGTGGAGGCCGATGCAACCGTGGAACCAGACGGCCCCGAGGGCCACGACCTGACGCAAGCCATTGCCAGGCGCGGTGATCCACAGGGTGCGCATGATTGTTTCGTAATTGTCGCGATAGCCATACAGAGCGTGCACCACACGGGTGCCGATCACGTGATCGATCAACAAGATTGGAATTGCCAGGCCAAGAATGATCTGGGCGGCCTCACCCTTGGGCATGACGAGGCTACGGCGGATATAGATCGAGCGCAAGACCAGGGCGATATGAGTGAAGATCGCGCCATAGAGCGCCAGCGAGCCGACGGGATTTCGCCACAGCGCGGTGAAAAACCGTCTGCCGTCTTCCGCTGCAGAAACCGAAATGAGGCCGAGCGCGTGATTGGAAAAATGCAGGAAAGCAAAGGCGAACATGACAAGGCCGGAGCCGAGCCTGGCGCGCCTGATCGAGCGTTCCGAAAAAATGCTGCTGCCTGCGACGCTCGCCATTCAATCCCGTTCTTGAAACCCAAATCACATTTGCATTAGTGATAGGGTAATTGAGGTTTTATTGCCGCCTTTCGACCGTCTGTGCACGTCACATGTTCGTCAGCAAGCCGTAAGGATGAAGACCATAGCAAACTTTCGCCCGGCGGGCACAGGGGCCGGTCTTGAACAGTGCGTCTTAAAGTGCGTGACCACATGCGCATAGCATTTTACGCACCGCTGAAGTCGCCCAACCATCCAGTGCCCTCGGGTGACCGGCTGATGGCGCGGCTGCTGATCCGCGCCCTGCAGATGGGCCCCCATACGGTCCAGGTCGCATCCGAATTCCGCAGCTTCGCATCGACGCCGGAAGCGGCGGCAAGGGTCGAGGGCGAGGCGGCCTTCGAGCTGCAGCGGCTGCGGGCCGAGTGGTCGGGCGGAAACAAACCCGATCTGTGGTTCTGCTATCATCCCTATTACAAGTCGGTCGATCCGTTCGGGCCGGTGCTATGTGCGGAATTCGGCATACCCTTGATTACTGCTGAAGCATCCTACTCTCCCAAACGCGAGCGGACCGATTGGGCGCCGTATCAGGCGCGGATCGGCGCAATGGTTAAGGATGCCGCGGTCAATATCGGCTTCACGCGGCGAGACCGAGAGGGCCTTGAGCGGGCAATCCCCGAGGCGCACATCGCAGCACTCGCCCCTTTCATCGATACGGCGGCATTTGAAGGCATCCAGCCAGTGCCGGAGCCCACACGGCTGATCACGGTCGCGATGATGCGCGCCGGCGACAAGATGCAGAGCTACGCGATGCTCGCCGAAGCGCTGGCCACAATAAGGGACAAACCTTGGACGCTCGCGATCGTGGGGGACGGCCCGATGCGTGGTGAGGTCGAACGCCTCTTCGCAACATTCGAGCCGGGGCGGATCGATTGGCTCGGAGAGCGTGGGGCTGACGATATCGTTCAGGACCTTGGAAGATCAGGCATCTACGTATGGCCCGGCTGCGGTGAAGCGTACGGGCTTGCCTATCTCGAGGCACAGGCGGCGGGGCTACCTGTGGTCGCGCAGAACACGGCGGGCGTTCCGGAAGTCGTCCAGCCTGGCTTGACCGGATTGCTGACGGCAGAGGGGGATATTGCCGCCTACGCTTCGGCGATCAGCGGATTGCTCGACGATGCCTCGAAACGCACCGATATGGCGAACGCGGCACGAAGCTTCGTCTTGGCAGAACGATCGCTTGGAATCGCGGCAAACGCGATCAACGCCAATTTATACAGATACATAGGAAAAGAACGATGATGGCTCATGACATCTGGGCGCCGTTGCGGGTGGAGCTCGACCGTTGGCAGGCCGCCGGCAAGACCGCCCGCTTCTGGCTTCGCGACGACGATGCGATCGAGCCGACGCCGGCGCTGGAACAGCTGCTGAAGTTGACCAGCGACGCCAACGTGCCGTTGACCCTCGCCGTCATCCCGGCGTCCGCGGGCGAGCCGCTTACCGCGCGGTTGGCTGAGGAGCGGCATGTGCTGGTGGCCTTGCATGGATGGTCGCATACCAATCACGCAGGGCCTGACGAGAAGAAGCAGGAGCTCGGCGCCCATCGCGCGCCCGATATCGTCCTCGGCGAGTTGCGCGACGGATATGCCATTCTGCAACGGCTGTTCGGGTCGCAGTTCATGTCCATCCTGGTGCCGCCCTGGAACCGGATCAACAGTGCGCTCATTGGGGAGTTGCCGGCGTTTGGTCTTGAGGTCCTGTCCGTCTACGGAGCCGCCAAGGCGGGAAGCCCGATACGGCTGCTGAATACCCACGTCGACATCATGAACTGGCACGGCATCCGTGGCGGCAGGCCGCATGACGAGCTGGTAGCTGACGTGGTGAAGGAACTGCGGGCCCGCTTCGATGATGATGCGGAGCCGATCGGCATTCTCACGCACCATCTCGTGCACGATCAGACTGCCTGGGCGTTCCTCTCCGACCTTATGGCAGAGACGAGCGCCCATCCCGCCGTCGCCTGGAAAACAGCGGCGGCTCTGGTCGAAGCCTAGAGTTCCAGAACCTGGTTATCGCGGGCGGCGAACGAGCTCGGGAAGGCCGCCTGCGCCTGCTTTTCCATGTCTTCCAGTTGCGCATCGGTGCGCGAGGGCGCGTGGTGGAAGAGTGCGAACTGTTTGGTGCCGGCCATCTTCGCCAGTTCGATGCCGTGCTGCCACGTCGAGTGGCCGAAGCCCTTGAAGCGCTGCATTTCGTCTTCGTTATAAGTGCAGTCGTAGACAGCGAGATTGACGTCCCGCATCATTTCCAACGCGACGGGGTCGTGGCTGCCGGGCGTGTGCTCGATATCGTAGACCAGCGCGATGGAACGGCCCTGATACTCGACGCGATAGCCGATCGCGCCACCAGGGTGGTTCAGCATGAAGGTCTTGATCCTGATGCCTGGATGCGGTTCCAGGATCTGCCCGGCGTGAAAATCGCGGAAGCTCATCGTCGCTTGGCAGATGTCGGTCTTCACAGGGAACCATGGCGGGCTGATGAATTGCTCGATCATTTCGCGCGTGGTCATCTTGCCGTCGAGATGGCCGGACCAGATGCGCAAATCGATTGACGGATAGTAGATGGCCTTGAAGAACGGCAGCCCGATGATGTGGTCATAGTGACAGTGGCTGAAGAACAGGTCGACGTCGCGAACCTGCTCGTTGAGCATGCAAAGCCCCGCCTCGCGAGCGCCGGAGCCCGCGTCGAAGATCATACGGTGTTCGCCACAGCGAATTTCGATGCAGGAGGTGTTGCCACCATAGCGATCGAACTCAGGCCCGGAGACCGGGATACTGCCGCGCACGCCCCAGAACTTTACTTGAAAGAGATCTTTACTCATCGCTTTTTCAAAATGGTCCGACCCACCGCACTACCGTGATCATCATCTGAACCTGATGCCACGCGTTGCATTTCCACAAGCCGTTTGTCTTACGTACCGCATCAACCTTATCAATCCAACCGGTCGAATATCTTAAGCAACCGGGTTTTGTCGCAGAAAGCAACAGCTTATGGTTTGATTTTCGTAAATTGCGATACGCTATCAGCCAGCTTGCGGCGTCGGATCCTGATTTTCCTTAAAAATATATGGGAATTCGCATACGGGAATGCAAATGGCGGGCGATCCCACTTAAGTCGAAGGTTTCGATGCCGTATCGCTCGACGCTGATCGGTCGCCGTGCGATTATCCAGTTCGTTGTCGCTTGATCGTTTAATGTCCTGCGACGGCATGTGCATGGCATTCGGTGGCGTCCGGTAGGATGATCCTTGTTAAAAACGAGGGGGTGCATGGCAGGCAACACTGATCACGGTTCCATTGCGAGGAAGAACGGCTACTTCATCGCGACTGTGGTGATCGCGATGCTCGCCGGGCTGCCGCTTGCCGTGTGGATGGATGTCAGCAATCTCTCGCAAAGTGCACTGAAGCGGCAGGCTCAAGACATGAGCTCGCTCATTACGAGCATTCGCTCGTATTATGCCACCAACGTGGTCGGCCGGATAATTGCGGCACACGCTGCCGGAATGGATACCGGCACGCCGGTCACCCATGAATACGCGGCCATTCCCGGTGCGATCCCCATACCCGCCACGCTTTCGCTCGAACTCGGGGACGTGATCAAGCAACAGCAGGCGAACATCACCTATCGCTTCGTTTCCGACCTGCCGTTTCAAAAACGGGCACCGCATGATCTCGACCACTTCGAGACCGCGTCGTTGGCCGCGCTGCGCGCCGATCCGAAGCAGACCTTGAGTGACCTAAACCGGAGCGGGTTCACCAACACCTTCCGTCTGGTCACGCCGGTGCTCATGGCGCAGGCCTGCGTTGCCTGTCACAACACACATCCGCAGAGCCCGAAGACAGACTGGAAGATTGGAGACGTTCGCGGCATCCAGGAGATCATCATCCGGCAGCCCTTCGCCGGCAACGTCTTTGCCTTCAAGTACCTTCTATTCTACTTTCTTTGCTCAGCCGTGCTCGGCATGGCATTGATTTTTCTCCAACAACGGCAAGCGGCGTTGATACAGGGGTTCAATCGTGACCTGGAATCCACCAACGAGTTTCTGGCCAGCATTTCGCTTAAGATTTCTCGATACCTGTCGCCTCAGATCTATAAGGGGATCTTCAGCGGTCAGAAGGACGTCGTGGTTCATACCGAACGCAAGCGGCTGACGATCTTTTTCTCCGACATCAAGGATTTCACGGCAACGACCGAACGCCTGCAGCCGGAGGCGTTGACGGAAATGCTCAACGAATACCTGACGGAGATGTCAGCGATCGCACTCAAGCATGGCGGCACGCTCGACAAGTTCATCGGAGACGCCGTACTGGTCTTCTTCGGCGATCCGGAGACTAATGGGGCGGCAGAAGATGCCAAAGCCTGTCTGAAGATGGCGATTGACATGCAGCACCGGCTTGGCGAGCTGAAAGCGAAATGGCGCGGCGAGGGCACGGAAGAGCCGTTCGTCGTCCGCATGGGGATCAATAGTGGCTACTGCAATGTTGGCAATTTCGGCAGCAATGACCGGATGGATTACACGATTATTGGCGCCGAGGCCAATCTGGCCGCCCGCCTGCAATCGATCGCCGAGGGGGGCAAGATCGTGATCAGCTACGAGACATACGCGCTGGTGAAGGATATGGTCGATGCCACGCCGCTGCCGCCGATCACCATGAAGGGGATCCAGCGGGAAATCGTGCCCTATGCCGTCAATGGCCTGATTCTGGGCGAGGATCAGGCGATCCGCGTCATGAGCGAGCATTTTTCGGGGCTCGATTTGCACCTGGACCTTGGTCAGTTGGACCCCAAGGAGCGCGCCCGGGTGCGCGCAGTACTGGCCGAGGCAATGGCCGCGCTCGACGAGCGCGACGTGCAGCCATAAGCCACTGCGGCTCGCTCCTGGCTTTCGCCTAGCCGCCCCTTGGAATGAACGCGGCCACGCTTTCGCGCTCGACCGTCAGCGGTTCATTAACATCCAGTCTGGTGAAGGGGGCGTCCACACCGGTGGAAAGCACACGGCTCCACTCGTTGATCTCGTTGACCTGAGGCAGACGGATCTCGCAATCTCCGCCGGCGTTGAGCACCGTGAACAGACCCGCACGCTTGTCGACGTCAGGCGTGTTGGCGCTATAGGAAATATAAACGCTGAGCAGACGAAGCTCCGGATCGTTCCAGTCTTCTTCGCCCATCTGTTGGCCATCAGGGCGATACCAGGCGATTTCGGTGCGCCCGTCCTCGCCGACTGCGCCGGTCAGGAAGCGTTCCTGGCGAAGCTCGGGGTGATCTTTGCGCAAAGCGATCATCTTCTGGCAGAAGGTCAGGAAGGGATCGTCAAGGCCCGACCAATCGACCCAGCCGGTCTCGTTGTCCTGACAATAGGTGTTGTTGTTTCCGCCCTGGCTATTTCCGACTTCGTCGCCCGCCACGATCATCGGCACGCCTTGGCTGAGAAGTAGGGTCGCCATCATGTTACGACGGCGGCGAGAGCGAGCTTCGCAGATGCCGTTATCGTCGGTCGCGCCCTCTGCCCCCATGTTGTCTGAGTGGTTGTCGGAATGGCCGTCCCGATTGTCTTCGCCGTTCGCATCGTTGTGCTTTTCGTTGAACGAGACTGTGTCCATCAGCGTGAAGCCGTCATGGGCGGACAGAAGGTTGACTGACGATGTCGAAGCGCGGTCGGAGTGATTGAACTGCAACTGCGAGCCGGTGAGCCGTGCTGCCATGTCGGGCGCCATGCTGCCGTCGCCTTTCCAAAAACGCCTGGTGTCGTCGCGGAACTTGTCGTTCCATTCCCGGAAGGGATGTGGAAAGCCACCGACCTGGTAGCCGCCTTCACCGACATCCCAGGGTTCTGCGATCAGTTTCACGCCCGAAAGGATCGGGTCCTGACGGATCGCGCTGAAGAAGATGCCCTGGCGGTCGAAGTCCAGGTCCTGGCGCCCCAACGTGCTGGCGAGGTCAAAGCGAAAGCCATCGACGTGCATCACGCCGACCCAATAACGCAGGCTGTCGAGCACCATCCGCATGACCATGGGGTGCGCAACGTTCAGCGTGTTTCCGGTCCCTGTGGTGTCATAGGTGTGGCGCGAATCATCGGGCGAGAGGATGTAGTAGCTGGCATTGTCGAGCCCACGAAAAGAGAGAGTCGGCCCGCGTTCGCTGCCTTCGGCGGTGTGGTTATAGACCACATCCATGATGACCTCGATGCCGGCGGCGTGGAACGCCTTCACCATCGTCTTGAACTCGGTGATCCTGGTTCCCGACAAGTATCGCGGCTGCGGCGCGAAGAAGCCCAGCGTCTGGTAGCCCCAGTAGTTAGTGAGGCCTTTTTCGAGGAGATAGCGGTCGTTTGGAAAATGCTGGATCGGCAGCAGCTCGATTGCTGATATTCCGAGTTTGGTCAGGTGATCGATGATCGGCTCACTGCACATGCCGAGAAACGTGCCACGCAGCTCATCGGGCACATCGGGGTGTGTCATCGTCATCCCGCGCACATGCGCCTCATAGATGATCGTATCCGTCCAGGTACGGCGGATCGCCTGGTCGCCGTCCCAGTCGAAATCCGGGTCCTGCACGATGCCCTTGACCATGTAGGGAGCGCTGTCGCGGTCGTCGAAGGAGAGGTCATCGTCCTTGGCGCCGATCGAGTAGCCGTAGAGTGCGTCGTCCCACTTGAGTTCGCCAAGAACCTGCTTGGCATAGGGGTCGAGCAGCAGCTTGTTCGGGTTGAACCGATGACCGGCCTGCGGGTCGTAAGGGCCGTGGGCGCGATAGCCGTAAACGGTACCTGGGCCGACACCTGCGATATAGCCGGACCAGATGTCGCCCTCGCGTTTGGGAAGTGCCATGCGCGCGACCTCGTCCTTGCCATCGGGCGAGAAGAGGCAGAGCTCCATCTGTTCGGCATGGGCGGAAAACACCGCGAAATGCGTTCCCTGGCCGGTATATTCGGCCCCCAGTTCGGGCTTGAGAAAGTCGAGTTCTGAAAACGAAAAGCTCATGGAACGCCCCCGCTTGGTTGTTAGCCTGCAGGAAACGTTGTTGCGCTGCAAAAGTTCCTTGGATCGACGTCCGGGCCTAATCGAATTGCCCCACTGCAAGTCAGGGCATGAGCTGTCCGCCGTTAACCTCGATGATCTGGCCGGTGACGTAGCCGGATAGCGTCGGCGATGCGAGAAACAGATAAGCACCGATGCAATCCTCCGGCGTGCCGACGAAACCCATCGGAATCGACTTGCGCTGCATCTCCATCTGTTCGTCGTTGGTATAGCGCTCGTGGAACGGCGTAGCGATCACCCCTGGTGCGACCGCGTTGACGCGAATGCGGTCGGGCACGAACTCCTTCGCATGGCCCCGGGTGATGGTGGAGACGAAGCCCTTGGCGGCGGCGTAAAGAATGGCGCCGCCACCACCGCCGTTTCGGGCCGCTATCGATGTGGTGTTGATGATGAATCCGCCCTGTTTTTTCAGCCAGGGATGGGCCGCGCGGGTTGCAGCCAGCACGGAGCGCGCGTTGAGGTCCATCACCCTCTCGTAATGCTCGTCGGTGAACTCCGCTGTCGGCTTGCGGCCCAGCATGCCGCCAGCGTTGTTCACCAAGCCGTCGAGATGGCCGAATGTCTTGGCGGTTTCTTCGATGACGCGCTCGGTCTCACCCTCTTTGGACACGTCGCCATGGACGAGATGAACGTGACCGCCCGCCGCCTTGATCTCGTCGGCCAGCGTCTGCGCCTGCTCGCGGCTCGAATTGTAGTGGATGCCGACTTTCATCTGCTGGGCCGCAAACGCCCTGGCGAGTGCTGCGCCAATTCCGGTCGAAGCGCCGGTGATCAGAACTGCCTTGCCGCTCAGATCGGGAATTTTGATTGCCGCAAGCGATTGCGCAAGATGTACCATGAAAAAGATCTCCCAGTTTTATCGAAAGGCAGACGCGCGTCCGGCCAAGATGATGTCCCGCCGGGATTAGACTGGAGATCAGTTGCCCGCGTCAAGCTCCTGGTAGTGACGGAAGATGCCATCTTCGCTGAAAGCGAGACGACGAGGGGAGGCGAGATAGGCGGCGATGCGGGGGCGCTCGCGCACCGCCGCATGGAGATTGGCCAAGGCGGGGTAACGGTTCTGGTATCCCTTCATCGCATTGGGAAATGCGTAGCAGAGCCCCTCGATCACCTGGAACAGCGATAGATCGACATAGGAAAGCTTAGAGCCGACGATGTGCTGCGAGCCGCTCGGGTTCTGGTGCAGCGTTCGCTCGAAATAACCGAGGTACTTCGGGATACGCTCATTGATGAACGCCACCGAACGCGCCTTCGCTTCAGCCTTCTGATCCTCGTAGTAAAGTCCTGTCGAGATTGGATGGTGAGTGTCGTGAACCTCGCAGACAAAGTCGGTAATCGTCAACTGGAGGCCGTTTGCGACATATCTCAGCGCCTCGTTCGACGGAGCAAGCCCTAGCTTGGGGCCAAGATAAAAGAGGATGTTGGCGACGTGGGAAACAAGGACGTCTCCATCCTTTAGAAAAGGCGGAGCAAATGCGGTCGTAGAATTCAGGCCGTGATTAAGGATTTCGAGCATGGCATCTGTGCCCATGCCCGGCTGCTCGTGTCTCACGACGTCGACGTAATCCGCGCCCGCTTCCTCCAGCGCGAGGCGCACGAACTCGCCCCGCCCCTGAATGCCGGCCCAATAGTATAATTGATAAGCCATCGGAGCCCTCCTGAGGGCGCCTGATTGCTGGATCGTCGTCCAGACGCCGCCTTTTAAAATGATTGGATCAAGTTATCAGCGACGGGCCGACCGCTTCACTTGCGGCCATACCAGCGTGAAACGGCCGCGATGCGCTCAACCGCCGATCGACGCATCGAAAAAACAGCCGGCTTTTCTCCAAAGAAGAAGCCAACTAGATTGTCGACGACGACGACAAGAAGCATGGCGAGCGCTAGATAAGCGGTTGCAGCAAGGACCAGGGTCGGCATTGTATCTCACACCGGAGCGATGAACATGTAGCAACCTGCTACAATGAGGGAAACGAGAATGACGTCGAAATAGCTGCGGTTCATGACTATTCTCCCAGTTTTGCAGGAGAACCGTCGAAGGTCACTTTTGTTCCATTGGGAACCGCTGCCGTCGCGCTTTTGAGCGGAGTCCGCATTGCGCTGCGACTGAAGATCTTTCTGGCATTTGTTCAGTACGACTGAATTAATGCAGAGATATGACTGAAATGAAAACGGGGCGCCTTATGGCGCCCTTTGAAAACAATTATTCGCTCTGATCAGGCCGGCTTTCGCGCGGTGGACTTCTTGGGGGCGGTTTTGGCCGCGGCCTTGGCAGCACCGCTTACTTTGACCTCCGCAGGCGACCGTTTCGGCTTACTCTTGACTTCTCTGCCGTCGGAAGACGCAGCCGTTCCTTCAAGTGCGGCACGCTCCTTCACAGCCTGCTCCCAATGCGCATGTTCACGCCCGGTGGGGCGGCCCTCCTCTTCCCAAAGCGCATAGGCGCGCTTTTGAACCCACTCTATTTGAGTTTCCGTCATCGCCGATCTCCACTGCAGGGACGCCATCGTTCAAACGCGATACTGTTTGAAGAGTTCCAGACGAATCGGATTGTTTCAAGTGATTTCTGACGCACTGCAAAAATTTATGCGGCATCGCAGCTCGATGCTTAATCAAAGGGATGCCTCTGCCCCAGATCCGCGCATATCGGCTCGCAGCTTACGACTATCCCCTCATCAGTCCGCGTCTACGATCCGCACGAATGTCCACTGGGTCTAGGCGAAGTATGTAGGCCGAGGTGTGATTGAACAGTCTGAAATTGCCGCTATAACCTAGTGGCATGTTTTATCTCATATCGACCTATTGGCCGCATATCCTGTTCGTGATTTCGTTGCTCATGGGGGCTGCCGCGGCAATCCACGCGACCATGACCAAGGAAGAGGTGCGTGCTGCCATCGGCTGGGTTGGCGTGATTGTCCTGTCCCCCATTGTTGGCGCAGTACTCTACGCGATTGCCGGCATCAACCGTATCCGGCGCGCCTCCTTGAGCCTACGCCGCGACGCGCTGATGGCGCAGGCCGATCTCGATGAGTTGGAAACCTTCGACGCTGAAGCCGAGATTGTCATCAGCGGTTTCGGGCGCCGTTTCGCCGCTTTGCAGACGCTTGGCGACCGTGTGGCCCGCAGCCCGATTTCGACGGGCAATACGATCGACATGCTTGAAACTGGCGACGACTGCTATATCGCGATGAAGACAGCGATCGACAGCGCCGAGCGAAGCGTTCTCCTCGAAACCTATATTTTCGACCGTGATCCGATCGGTCTGAGGATCGCAGATGCGCTGATCGCTGCGACAAAGCGTGGCGTTCAGGTCCGCGTGCTGATCGACGCCGTAGGCGCCCGTTACTCGGTGCCAAGCATCCTCGGCTACCTGGAAGACGGAGGTGTTTCCGTCTCGGTCTTCAATGGCAACGTCATCATCGGTTTGCGCTTGCCCTACGCTAACCTCAGAACCCACAGAAAGATCGTTATCGTCGACGGCCGGGTTGCGCTGACGGGTGGCATGAACATACGGGCTGGTTTCACCCGTGAATTTGCCGGGGAAGATTTCGCGCGCGACACGCATTTCATGGTCACCGGACCCGTTGTTGCGGATCTTTTCGATATTGCCGCCGAAGACTGGCGCTTTACGACGGGCGAGGAACTGACCGGGGAGGAGTGGCGTATCGCACCACCCGAGCGGGAGCCTGGCGATCCCGTCTTCATGCGTGTGGTCGCGTCCGGTCCGGACAGACGGGTGGAGACGAACCACAAGATGTTGATGGGCGCTTTTTCCGTTGCCCGCACCTCGATCAAGATCATGTCACCTTACTTTCTGCCGGACAGGGAACTGATCAGCGCGCTGGCAACGGCGGCGCGCCGCGGGGTCGAGGTCGACATCGTGGTTCCGGCGGCCAACAATCTCGTGCTTGTCGACCGGGCGATGACGGCGCAGTTCGACCAGATCGTCAGCAATTACTGCCGTATCTGGCGTGCCAGCGGCGCATTTAGCCATTCGAAGCTGCTATCGATCGATGGCGTCTGGTCCTATGTCGGCTCGTCCAATCTTGATCCGCGCTCGCTACGGCTCAATTTCGAGATCGATCTCGAAGTGTTGAATGAAGGTTTCGCCAACGAGATCGAGGAACATATCGACCACGCGATCCGCTCGGCAACGCCGGTCACGTTGCAGGGGTTGCGGTCAGCACCGTTCGCGGTGCGCCTCTTAAACAAGGTACTGTGGCTTGGTTCGCCGTACCTCTGAACGATTTTTGCACGCTTTAACATGGCAAGTTCAACTGTAGCGCCTATACTGAAGCCAAGCAAACCAATGCCTTCATGGAGCACCGGAACACAGCGATGCATGCCAGGAACAACAATCTGCCAGCAAGCATTCTTGCTTCGATCCGAAACCACAGGAAGCGCGTCGAACTGGCGCATGTCAGTCCAATGGCCCGCCCGGAAGGTACGCTGATTGCTTCTTACAACGTGCATAAATGTGTTGGAAACGACAGGCGGTTCGACCCGGAACGTACGAGCCGCGTCATCCACGAGATTGACGCCGATGTCATTGCGCTTCAGGAAGCAGATACGCGATTTGGGGAGCGGACGGGCATTCTTGATTTGCCTCGCCTGGAAAGGGAGAGCGGCTTGGTGCCGGTGCCAATCAGCGGCGTCAACAAGGCGCATGGCTGGCATGGCAACGTAGTGCTCTTCAAGAAGGGTCTGGTCCGAGGCGTCCACCAGATCAAGCTTCCGGGCCTGGAGCCGCGTGGCGCGCTTGTTGCGGAACTCGATCTGGAGCGTGGCGGCGCACTTCGCATCATCGCCGCGCATTTCGGCCTGCTCAGGCATTCGAGGGCACAACAGGCCAAAGTGCTGCTCGAATTGATGGCAGACAAATCTGACATGCCGACCATCCTGCTTGGCGACCTTAACGAATGGCGGCTTGGGGATCGCTCGTCGCTTCACTCGTTTCAGTCGATCTTCGGTCCGCAGCCACTGGCCGTGCCGAGCTTTCCGGCCCGCCTGCCGGTGCTGGCACTCGATCGCATCATAGCAAATCGCAAAGGCGTGCTGACCACGGTCGAGGCGCATGACACGCCATTGTCGCGCATCGCCTCCGATCATCTGCCGATCAAGGCGCTGGTCAATTTACACGAAGACGCCAGTTCTGCCTGATACCGGCAGTCACGAAGGCGCACCAGTTTACCATAGGTGCCTCGTGCGTCTTGACACAGCTTTCAGTCGTGAGAGGGTCGCGCGGACCGGCACGGGGCCGTCACGAAGAGGTCGAGCAATGGGAAGCAAACGCCAGCATCCAGATGCGCTCAGCCGGGCGATAGCGACGGCACTGCGTACCGCGGCGATCGGCCTAATGCTCCTGCTCATCGCGGCGCCGTCGGGTGACGCTGAGGATCGCGTACAGACGCAGGCATCCGTGGCGCAGGTTGAGAAGCTATTGAATACAATGGGCGAGCAATACGCCAAGGCCAATACGCTTTTAGAGCGCCGCGAGGCCTTCGAGCAGCTCATGGAGAAGACGCCGGGACCATCACGTGTCCAAATCCGGGAAGTTGATGCGGGCGGCGTTGATGCAGAGTTGATTTGGCCGGCGCGTCTTCATTATTCACTTGGCAAGCGCGCTATTCTTTATGTGCATGGTGGTGGCTTCTACAGCGGGTCGCTGGAAACCCATCGTGCGTCGGCAGCCTCCTTTGCAAAGGCGGCATCGGCGGATGTTCTGCTGATCGATTACCGCCTGGCACCTGAATATCCCTATCCCTCGCAAATCGACGACACGCTAACCGCTTATCTTTGGCTGCTAGATGCGGGATATGAGAGCAGCAACATCGTTGTGCTCGGCGACGCCGTCGGAGGCAATCTTGCTATTGAAGCGGTGTTGCGGCAGATTAGGCTGAAGGGGCCGCCGCCCGCTGCCGTCATCACCATCAGCGCGGTGACGGATCTTGCGGCGACCGGCGCCTCGATGAAGACCAATGCCGCCAATGATCCCTTCGGCAATGCATTGCAGACTGAGGCAGCGGAAAAGGCCTATCTGGCAGATCGCTCGCCGACGGATCCGCGCGTGTCGCCACTTTATGCCAATATGAAGGGTTTTCCGCCACTATTGATGCAGGTTGGCTCAAGAGAAGTTTTGCTCGATGACACGTTGCGTCTCGCCGACAGGGCGAGGCAGGCCGGCGTCGATGTGACGACGCAGGTGCTGGCGGGGATGGTTCATCAATGGCATCTCTTTCCCTTTTGGCTTGACGACGCTCGCAAGTCCAACCAACGCGCGGCGGAGTTCGCGATGCAGCATTTTTCAGATAAGCCGCGAGAGTAAGGGCCCGCGTGAACGACGCTAAGTGCCATCGATCGACCCGCTTTGGTCGCGGTAGGCGCTGAAGGACCATCGCAGCGTTAGGCGATTGCCTGGCCACACACTTCGGAAATACATTGGCAGGCGCGATTGACGCGGCTCCTAACCGTTCCGGTCGCACAATGAAAATGCACAGCCGCTTTCGCGGCGGCCTCCGGTCTTCAGTCTGTGGCGAGAAGGCGAGCCAGCGCCTCCCCAAGCATCTCGGGAGCAGCCGGTTTGGCGAGCCACACGCCCCGGTCGAATGCGTCCTTGGCCTCTTCGTCTACCTCGGCGCCGGAGTACACAACAAAGGGAATATTCGCCTCTGCCAGTGCGGCGACCGCTCCCGTGCAGAGCCCATCATTCAATCTTGGATCGACCACCGCGACCTGGGGCCGGTTGGATGCCAGCCAAACCAGCGCTTGCGCCTGCGTGTTGAATGACGTCACGGAAGATGCGCCGCAGCCTTTGAGCATGTCTTCGAGGTCGAGCGCAATGAATGGCTCGTTTTCGAGGACCAGTACATCTTCAAGCTTCATCGCTGCGATTGTCTCCTGAGGTCACAACGTAACCGAGACCCTGGATCGGGCGATTGCATTCTAGCGAGTCGGTAGCCGATGCGCTGTTCTGTACGCTAGCGAACGGTGACATCTTGGGATCTCGGCCGTTCTTCTGAAAATGGAGCGTAGAGATTATGACAGATGCTACCGTCAATCACCGCGTACCGCTGAGCTGGGCCGAGAATACAGAAGCCCGGATGCGGACCGACGAGGTTGCACGCGACACCATCGCTGGAGAATGCCGCCGCCGGGACGCCAAAACTGAGCGGCTGCGGCTTGCAAGGATGCAGGCCCAAGAACAGGGAAGGCAGTTGTAATCGCGCCCAATTCTGTCTTGAGCGATATTTTTGTCGACAGTTAAGCTGCTATGATGGAACGAGGTATTGGCGTGCTATTAGCCGCTTTGCGAAGGCTGCGTATGCGGTCGTGGAGGAGTTTTGCGAGCGGTGGAAATAGCTACGGCGCGCGAGATCCAAGGGTAACCGAGCGTTCAGGCCCGCCCGGCGGCGACCTTCCTGGCTTCTGCCTGCACCAGGCCTAGCCGCTTCAACTCATGCAAGGCATCGGGAAGAGCCCGGTGTGCTGGTGATGCCGGCTCCGACGCGTCGATAACGCTGGTAACGAGCCCCGCAAGATCGACATTTGCGACAAGGTTGCCGAGGATGGTTGCGGCCGCCTCGGCAAATAGGTCGTCGGATTTTTTCAGTTTCAGCGCATGACGTGGGCGGCCTGCAGCTCGCAGCAGGACGCTGAGCCACTTGCCATCCCATGATGGTGAGCTAGCATGAAGCACATGCCCTTCAAGATCCCGCATCATTTCGTCCACAACGAAGGGGATGGATGTTCCCTTTAAAGCAAGCATTTCGCGCGTAATACCATGGATCCTTTGGGCATCTGGTGACCAGTCGGTCCAATTCGCCAGCGGCGCAATCAGAAACGATCGCGAGCGGCCGTCTTCAAAGACCCATGCAATCTCGATCGGATAGCTATGTTTGCTCAAGGATGAGGCTTCGAAGTCGAGGAATACGTTCATGGGAGAGATTTAATTGTTTTAATCCTGCTTTCCAGTTCCTCGCCGGCTTCAGTCCCAGTTTCAATGGCGGTTAAGGCCCCATTCCTTGCGGGCCGACGATCGGGGGCTGCCAGATGCATGGACCGGATCTTGGAGGCGAGATGGTTCGAACGGCATCCGCTTTGAACCAGAGCACTGTCAAACAGAGCGTTGCATCATCGAAGTGGGGCAACGAAGGCCGCATCATCGATGTCTTGGCTTTGGCGCGAATATAGGCGCGGCGGGAACAATCAGCGTGATTGCCAGTTGAACATCGAGTTGCCAGTCGTTTCGGACATTGTTCATGACCTATGCCATCTCTTCACCGGTGCCGCCGACCTATAAAGCGTCCTATCGTTCGCTATCCACCCATTTCGCCGCTGCCTGCTTCATCGGTGTGCTGTTGACCGACGTCGCCTACTGGAGGACGATGCAGATGATGTGGACCAATTTCTCGGCATGGCTTCTGCTTGCCGGGGCGGTGCTCGGCGTCATCGGACTGCTGGCGGGGCTGATCGATGCCGCAAGAGGTCTTCTAGCGCTGCGCACCAGTGTGGGTTGGCTTTATGTGGTAGGCAGCCTCCTTGTGTTGGCCATCGCCGTTTTCAACTCCTTCGTTCATAGCCGTGACGCCTGGACTTCCGTGATGCCTCTGGGCCTGGCTTTGTCGGCGATTACTGTGGTTTTGATGGTGGTCGTTGCACTTCTTGGAGCGCGCGTGCACCGGCTGGCCGCAGGAGGGTGGTAGGATGACAAGTATATCTCGGCGATACGTCATCATTGCTGCAGGCCTGGCTGCTAACGCTTTTTTATTGGCACTTGCCGGATGCAGCGACAACGAGCCGGAGCCGACGGAGATCGGAGCCAACCCCAAGCTTCCACCCCAGGCAGAATATTTCGTGCCACCGATGAACGTGGCCAAGGTGATCGGCTGGAAGGATGGGGAGACACCAAAGGTGGCGGCAGGACTGAAGATCCAGGCTCTCGCAACCGGCCTAGCACATCCGCGTTTCGTGTATACACTTCCCAACGGCGATGTTCTGGCGGTTGAATCCACTGCGCCGAAGGGCGAGCCGGTCACGCGGCCCAAGGATCTGATCGTTGGCTGGATACAGGCGCTGGCGACAGGCGGCGGCGGGGCGGCTAGCGGAACCAGCAACCGCATAACCTTGCTCCGTGACGCCGATGGAGACGGCGTTGCCGAGACACGTGAGGTGTTTCTCGATCATTTGAATTCGCCTTTTGGCGTGGCGCTGGTCGGCAGCGATCTTTATGTTGCCGACACCGATCAAATCCTTCGCTATACCTATCGTGAAGGCGAAACAAGGATCACTGACCCCGGCTCTGTGCTCACCGAGTTGCCGGGTGGACCGATCGATCACCACTGGACCAAGAGCCTCGTGGCGAGCGACGACGGACGTCTGCTTTATGTCGGCGTCGGCTCTAACAGCAACATCACTGAGAACGGCATCGAAGCGGAAAAGAACCGGGCTGCGATCTGGGAGGTCGACCGCCAGACGGGCAGCCACCGAATTTTCGCCTCCGGTCTGCGCAATCCGAACGGGTTAAGCCTGGAGCCGGTCACGAAAGCGCTGTGGACTGTTGTAAATGAGCGTGATGAACTCGGCCCGAACCTTGTGCCCGACTACATGACTTCGGTGAAGGATGGCGGCTTTTACGGCTGGCCATACAGCTATTATGGACAGAATATTGATCCGCGCGTCATGCCTCAGCGCCCGGACCTCGTTGCAAAGGCAATTGTGCCTGACTACGCCTTGAGTTCGCACGTGGCGCCGCTCGGTATGACATTTTACACAGCCTCGACGCTTCCCGAGGGCTATCGCGGCGGCGCGTTCATCGGCGAACACGGTAGTTGGAACAGGCATGCCTTCAACGGATACAAGGTTGTGTTCGTGCCTTTCAAGGACGGAAAACCGAACGGCGTGCCGCAGGACGTTGTTACGGGCTTTCTCAGTGACCAGAGCCAGGCACGCGGTCGACCGGTCGGAGTGGGTGTCGATGCCAAGGGCGCCCTCCTGGTGGCTGATGATGTCGGCAATACGATCTGGCGCGTGACAGCCCAATGAGCCTGCATGAGCGGCGGGTGAAGAATTACGAACCGGGATCAAACACGCTCTGGTCCAAGGATGCGGTGATCTACCAGCTCCATATAAAAAGCTTCCCTGATGCCGACGGCGATGGGATACTGTTGAATTGGATCCGTCAGATGCTGGCGTTGCGCAGACGCCACGGCGCATTCGCGCGCGGCGCGATGCGGTTCGCAAAAACCGACGACGACCGTGTGATCGCCTATCTGAGAACATGCGGTGACGACGTGATCTTGTGTGCTGCCAATCTCTCGAGCGTGTCGCTGCACGACGTTTCCAGTGATTGGAAGGGACAGCTATCCGCTGACGTTCCAGCACTATGCGTACTTCTGGCTGAGGCTGACCAAGGCAGGCTAGTCCTCGGTGAACTTCGAAGAGCTGGACTGTGCGCAATCTCATTGTGTTTTGGCAAGCTCAGGCCTAGAAATCGTAGACATGTCGAAACGATCAGGCAGCGCCGATTTGCCGCTACACGGCGGACGCGTCCCCCCTTGGCTGGGCGAGCGAATGACCAGGCTTGGGGTCCTCGTCGCTGAAGCGATTATCCATCACTATGGCCGCGACGAGTTCCTGCGCAGGCTCTCGCATCCATTCTGGTTTCAGTCGTTCGGATCCGTAATGGGGATGGACTGGCATTCGTCAGGCATTACTACCAGCGTGCTGGGCTCGCTGAAGCGCGGGCTGAAGCCGCGTGCCAGGGAGCTTGGACTCCACGTATGCGGTGGCCGCGGATCCCAGTCTCGCAAAACGCCAGACGAACTGGTCGATATAGGTCATCGCGTGGGTATCGATGGGCTTGGGCTCGCAAATGTCAGCCGTCTGGTGGCGAAGGTCGACAGTGCAGCCGTCCAGGACGGGTTTGATCTCTACCTGCATGGGTTCATCGTTGCCGACGATGGAAAGTGGGTTGTCGTTCAGCAGGGGATGAACGACGCGACACGCCAGGCGCGGAGATATCATTGGCTATCTGAGGGGCTGGAAAGCTTTATCAATGCTCCCCACAGTGCGATCGAGGGACGCACGCAAGGCAACATAATCAACCTTGCCGACAAGCGCGCAGATCGATCACGGGGTGGACAACTGGATATCCTTGCCTCGCTGGGACCGGATGGAATAGTGCGCGAAGCGACCGCGCTTGCGCGCAGGCTCGCGCCTGCGCGAGAAGAAGGGCCAGATCATTCGCCTGCCCAGCTTAGCCTGCCGCACCTTGTCATGCCCGCCCATCACGATGTGCAAGAGACGGATGTGAACATGAAGCGGCTGCACGGCAGCCTGGCCGCGGCAGCGGAGCGCGGGCCCGTCGACTTCCAAGAGTTGCTGATGGTTCCAGGCGTCGGTGCACGAACGGTGCGAGCCCTGGCCATGGTAGCCGAAGTCGTCCACGGAGCTCCTTGCCGGTTTTCCGATCCGGCACGATTTTCGATCGCCCATGGCGGCAAGGACCGACACCCGTTCCCGGTGCCTTTGAAGGTATTTGATGAGACGATCAACGTCATGAGGTCGGCATTGACAAAGGGGCGACTTGGGCGGGACGAAGAGCTTGCTGCGCTGCAACGCCTGGATATCCAGGCGCGTCAGCTGGAGCGTTACGTCACAGGCCCTGATCTCAAGGAGATCATTGCGGGCGAAGTGCGAGACAGCCCAAGCTACGGTGGCCGGAGCGTCTTCGGCTGGGAGGAGTGACGGATCCATTGCGGTGCCGTCGCCCGCCAGCTGCCGTCGAGGCTAAATCATGATCTCGCCACCTGTAACCGGAATGACCGCGCCGGTCATGTAACTCCCGAGGTCAGACGCGAGAAGTACGTAAGCCCCTGCCAGTTCCGCAGGCTGACCGGCGCGACCAAGCAGTGTCTGCGCCCCAAAGTTTGAGGTTTTTGCCGATGGCATGGTGGATGGGATCAGCGGTGTCCAGATTGGTCCAGGCGCCACAGCGTTCACGCGGATGCCTTTTTGGGCGACCATTTCCGCCAGTCCAGCGGTGAAATTTGAGATCGCTCCCTTCGTCGAAGCATAGGCAAGAAGGTGCGAAGAGGGTTGTCGCGACTGGATGGAGGTCGTGTTTATGATCGAACTGCCAGGGCGCATGTAGGGGACGGCGGCCTTGGACAGAAAGAATGGTGCATAGATATTGGTGCGGAACGTCTGATCCCATTCCTCGACGGTTATGTCGCCAATATCAGCGTACGTCCTTTGAAAAGCGGCGTTATTGACGAGTATGTCGATGGAGCCAAGTTCGCGCACCGTATGCTGGACGAGATACCTGCAATGGCTTTCGTGGGTGATGTCGCCGGGGATGACGAGCGCCTTGCGACCGGCTTGGCGGACCCATTTCGCAGTATCTTCGCCGTCCTCGACCTCGTTGAGGAAGGAGATTGCGACATTGGCACCTTCGCGGGCATAGGCAATCGCCACTGCCTTGCCGATGCCCGAGTCCGCCCCGGTTATCAGGGCGACTTTGCCATTGAGCCTAGCGTTGCCGCGGTAAGAGTGCTCACCATGGTCTGGAACAGGCTGCATCAGCGCCGTTGTGCCAGGCGGTTGCTGTTGCTGTTCGGGGAAGGGGGGAGCCGGTCGTCCTTCGTCGCTCATGGTCGTCTCCTTTTTAGAACTGGGTTTTGAACGGTAAACCTCGGGCAGCGGCGACAGTTCCCCAAAACGATGAATTCGACACAAAGCCGCTCCATGAAACAATTGCCTTGCGGGTGATGAATACCAGGCGAGTGTCCGAACGATCCGATGTGCGACGGTCGCGACGGTCCCGCCGAAAGCGATGATCGTGAGGTCATACGGGAACAGAGCCGTTCCGATAAAGTTAGGAGTTCTAGCAAAGGAGAATCCCGATGGATCACACAAAGCATGTGCGCCTTTCTCAGAGCGAGTTGACGGATGACAATCTTCAAGGTGCAACCGTCTACGGTGGAGAGGATCACAAGGTCAGCTCTGTAGACCACATCGACGGAAGTGACTTGGTTCTAACAGATGTCGGCGGTTTTCTCGGGATTGGTTCCAAACCGCTCGCGGTTCCGTTTTCCGATCTCGACTGGATGCGCGATGAGAATGGAGACGTCCACGCCGTGACCGGCTGGACGAAAGATCAGTTGAAGCCAATGCCCGAACGTCGCGACTGAGGAGGTTGGCCCGGTCCGACCCCCGTAGTTCCTTTGTCCATGTCCATGTCCATGTCCATGTCCATGTCCATTCGATGCGCGTCAACGTCCCTCGAGCTGTCATGACGGAGGCGGTGGCTCGGCCCAGGTGGCTTACAGAAAACGCTCGACGATGGCATCGAAGTGGGAGGCCGCGCTACCATTGAAATAGTGGAAAGCCGGCGGAGCGTTGCCGCCCCTCATCGAAGCCGTGATCCATCTGACGGATGCCCTTGAAGAGGTCCGGGTCGCTTACTTCCCATTACTTCCTATCGGATTAGGGCGTCGGCTCCAGCTGCGGTCGAGTGCAAGCCGTCAGAAACTTATCCCACAGCGTGATAGCCACCATAAATGCCAATTCCGATGTAAAATGCGAATGCCGCCAAGGCAATGGCAATGCCGATCCAGACCGCACCGCGGCCAAATCGTGCCTTTTTGCGCTTGAGTGCAGGACTGTCGATGGATGTTGCCAGAGTTGGTTCGTCTTGCTTGTTCATGTCGATCTCCCGGTTTCGTTGAACGCGTCGTTCAGTTGGAAGACGTTATAGAGATGACAATTGTTCCCTCTGTTCGATATCGTACAAAAGCCGACGCAGACTGGCTGGTCGTTATAGTTGGAGGGCAGGACGACTGCCAAACCGGTCTTCGAAGTCATCGTCGCTTGGGTCGCGAAGGAACATATGCCCGGCTATCCTTGCCTTGGACGTACGTCACAACTGAGGTTGTTTGATCTGGCAAGGAACAGTGTGGTTCTCGAGCGGCCACTTGGAAGGGCCTCGCTCTTGAGTGCCGTGGCGTCCGCGGTTCGCCTGCGCGCCAAGCAGTTCCAGATGCGTGACCGCCTGGAGGAGTTGGACGAGAGCGAAACGCGCCTGCGCCTTGCCACCAGCGCTGCGGGCGTAGGCACCTGGGACTTCGACCTCATCACCGGGGAATTGAAGTGGGATAAGCGCTGCAAGGCCATGTTCGGTATTATCCCAGGTCGCGACGTATCCTATGAAGCCGGCTTTCTTGCTGGACTGCATCCCGACGACCGGGGAAAGGGCCCACCAAGCCGTTAACGACGCAATGCGACCAGACGGTTCGGGCGAATACGAGATCGACTACCGCACCATCGGCATAGAGGACGGTGTCGAGCGCTGGATCGCCGCAAAAGGCGGAACGATTTTTACAGAAGGCAAGGCGGTGCGGTTTGTCGGCACGGCCATCGACATCAGCGAGCGCAAGCGGACGCAAGAGGCGTTGGCGAGGTCAGAGGCGGAATTGCGTCGCGAGCGGGAGGCACTTGACGATCTCAATCGAAATCTCGAGAGGCGTGTCGCACAACGCACTGCGGAGCTGCAGGAAGAAATGGCCGCGCGCGGCCGTACTGAAGAAGCGCTTCGACAAGCGCAAAAGATGGAGGCGATCGGTCAATCGACGGGCGGGATCGCACACGACTTCAACAACGTGCTGACTGGCATCATTGGCGGAATCAATCTCGCCAAACGCCGCATCGCGTCCGGTCGTGTAGAGGATGTGGGCCGCTTCATGGACGCTGCCACCGAACCGGCACACCGGGCCGCCGCATTGATTGCCAGGCTTCTGGCCTTTTCGCGCCGGCAAACGCTTGATGCAACCTCCCTTGACGTTGCAGCCCAGCTCGCTGCGACGAAGGAACTGCTTGCACGAACACTGCCAGAAACGATCACCATCGAACTTAGTGTGCCGACGGACGTCGGATACGCCTTGGCAGACGCCAATCAGCTCGAAAGCGCTCTGCTGAACCTGGCAGTCAACGCGCGGGATGCCATGCCACAGGGCGGGCGTCTTACAATCACGGCAGAGCGTCTTTGGATCTCCGGATCGCAAAATGGCGGGCTTGATGCGGGACAGTACGTGATGATCGACGTCGCCGATACCGGTGTGGGTATGTCGCCGGACATTCTGGGAAAAGTCTTCGACCCCTTTTTCACCACCAAGCCTATCGGCAAAGCCGGAGGCAAAGATCGACACCGAGACCCCGTATGAAGGCCGCGGCCAGACCGTGCTTGTCGTGGAGGACGACGATGCCGTTCGCCTGTTGATATGCGAGGTACTGACCGATCTTTCATATCGGGTTATCGAGGCGGAGGATGCCGATGTGGCAATTCGAGTCCTTAGAGATCAAGAAAAGATCGATCTCATGGTCTCCGATGTCGGTTTGTTGGGAATGAACGGTCGGCAGCTTGCAGACGTTGCCCGTCAGCAGAGGCCGGATCTGCCGGTTTTGTTCGTAACGGGATATGCCGAGAATGCCGCAACAAAAGCCAGCTTTCTGGGGACGAACATGGGCACGATCGGCAAGCCATTCGCCGTCGAGGCGCTTGCATCGAAGATCAACGAGATGGTGAACCCGGTGGGCAGGAGCGAGCAGGCGTAGGGCTTTGCGCGCTTGATCGGTCCTGCTTGATCGGCCGCAATGGATCAGGGCGAACACTGTCTCGCCTTGATTGATAGACGGCTGGCGTCGGGCGACCAGGATTTCCTTTTATTTGGGTGTGGTTGGCACTGAACGATTGTCGGGCGATGCCTTGGTGACAGTGTCGTCGGCGAGTTGGGGCTATGCGGGATGAACTCGGGTTTCCAAAGGCGGCGATATGACCATCGTGCCGTCCTGGCTGTCGTCGCCGGTTTCCGCGCCGCCTGAATTGTGCCGCTTGAAGAGCCAAATGTTGCAGAGCCGGTTCATCGCCTCCAGGTTCTTTGGCAGATCCGGAACCCGACCCTGCCGATGACCGATCCGATGGGCTGCTACCAAATCATGGAAGAGCGACAGTCGCTCTCGTGTCGCGGCCAAGCAGCTCGCACAGCACGGCGTCCGATCTGTCGGGCCGTCCCGATCAGAACTGTCCGCCAGCGTACCCAAGAACATGGACAATGGCAGGATGTTATACAGCCGACATATTTCAGCGTGTGAGGGGTGTTCGCATGCCTCATCCGGTACCATTGAAGTCTCATGTCCGTCTTTGATCGATCAACCATGCACAACCGGCTGTTGGCGCGCCTGCCAACCGAAGAATATCAAGAGATCTTTGGCAGTTTGGAAATGATCGACCTTAGACAGGGTCATGTCATTGTCAAAGCAAACGGGCCAATCGACCATGTCTACTTCCTATGTAGCGGAATTGGTTCGGTCATCACGGTCTCGTCTGATGGCAACAAGGCAGAGGCCGGGATGTTCGGACGCGAGGGGTTTTCTCCAACCTCGGCGGGCGTCGGCGGGACGGTGAGCGTCCATGAAGTCCTGATGCAGGTCGCCGGCTGGGGTTACCGGATGACATTGAGCGCGACCCTTAAGGCGATTTCGTCGTGTCCTGGTTTCGCAAACCTCCTTGCACGGTTCATCCAAAGCTTTGCGTCGCAGATTTCCTACACCGTCCTGTCGAACGTCAATTATCAGATCGACGTTCGACTGGCCCGATGGCTTCTCATGTCCCATGATCGCGTCGATGGCGACGAAATAGCGCTGACCCATGACTTCATTTCCCTGATGCTCGGTGTCCGGCGACCCAGCGTGACGACCGCCCTTCATGTGCTTGAAGGAGAGAAGTTCATTCGATCCGAACGGGGTCTCATCACCATTCGCGATCGACGTGGGCTGGAAGAATTTGCGGGCGATTCCTATGGCAGGCCCGAGGAAGAGTACCGGCGCCTTATCGGCAAATTTTAGCGCGTCACATCAAGATTGGCGCATGAGACCGTTCTGATCAGGACACGTGCGACGCGTCCGACCGCGGAACTTTTCGTCCAATGAGAGGGTCAGGCTGGCCCGAGGAGGATGATCCATGCTGAAATCGATCTTGACGGAGATTTCCGGGCCTCAGCTGCAAGGCCTGATATGATCGCAAGCCTTTCGCCGTTCCTCCCAACATCCTCAAACCTGAAGAAGGCTGTATAGTTCCCGCAATTCCTGAAAGCGGCACCCTAAGAAGCCTCACGCAGACGACGGTACGCTGGCAGACGATCGATTGTCCTCTCTCCGTCGGGTGGTATTTTTGTTCGCATGCAGAAATCGGAAAGCTCCCAGCCGCGCCGACGTGACTCCATCAGTGCTGCCGAGCGTCAGAGAAGACTTGAGGCGACCACTGAGTGCGCATTGGCTGCGATCAGAGGCGAGGCAGAAGCACGACGTCTGAAAACGGAACGCCTCCGCGCTGCGCGTGAGGCCGCTCTGGCCCAAGGCAGCGATCCGTCCTCTGGTCGACCGGATGGCGATATCCAAGAGGATGAGATTTTAGATCAGGGCGGTCACGGCTCGGTAGGCTATCCTAGTCGAATTTGATGACGTCTTTGAACGGAACCGTGACGAGCAGGTTCCCATTGTCGTCCGTTATCTCAAATCGCATCCCATCGATACGCTGGTTGTGCAAAATCAGTTCGGCGACCATTTCTCGGGCTGATTTCATCGCTTCCCACCGGGCGGCATCGAGTGACGGAAGTTCGATGCCTTCTTCGTCGACATCGAAACTCACGTCTGAGCGAACATTAAAATAAAAAAGCATTTTGTCCTCCATGAGCGGACGAAACGAGGCCGGGCGGTCGACTGTTCCATAGAAAAAATTGGTCATGCGCTTGGCGGGGCGGCAACGTCGGTTTCCGGTGCGCTGGCGCCCAGCAAGCGCTCGAACTCGCGTTCCGGCAGCCCGTAGCAACCGGCCGCAAACCGTTCCAAGCCCTTCCGGTTTATGATGATGACCGTTCCACGGTTCGAGCGAATGAGTTTGTGGCCCTCAAGAACGTGAAGGGCGGTCGTTACGCTTGGTCGTCGGATACCAAGGAGGAAGGCGATGTATTCGTGTGTGATCTCGAGAACATCTGCCCTTACCCGGTCATGGCACATGAGGATCCATCGCGCCAACCGCTTTTCCACGCGAAACTTGGCGTTGGCGAGTGCTGTATAGGATACCTGCACAGCAAAAACGTGCATGAATTTTATAAATGGGACTTGCAGAGTGGCGCTCTGCTTGGTCGCCTCGCGCATCCTGTCGACGGAAATGCGATATCCATGGCCTGCGACCTGCATCTCGATAAGGTATGGCACGACCCTGTCACCGATGATCGTCGACGTCGGGACAAAGCCCTCGCTGCCGAACATTCCGGCCTCCGCCTTTTTCCCATCGGGAAGCACGCTCATGACCGCGCCGATGCCACTGTCAGGAAAATAGACGTGTTCCAGGAGCGTATCCGGGCGGGCAATGGGGTAGCGTGAGGGCATCTCTACCTCCTCAAGATACGGTGCGAGGAGCTCGAAATCCTGGTCGCTGAGTGATCGGAGGATCCGATTGGAAATTCGAGATTTCTGCATGCGTTGCTTTGCCTCCGCGAGTCGATAGGCGCTTAGGTTGACGCGCCGCATTATCAAATTGTCACGACGATACGATCGGCAAGGCCGAAAGATGAAAATGGCAGCAGCGCTCACTATCGGGCTGCCTTTTGTTGGTCGCTTGTTCCTTTAAACTGCGCTTTACCTGTTGTGTGTATCGTTAAAGGCGCTGTCTGAATCGGCGTTTTCTGCTTCATCATTGCAAATTGATGGCGGGAGGTCGGGTTGTGGCCCAACCCAATTTCAGATCGCCCTGATGTTTTTTTGCTCGACGAGTGCAAGCACGAGGAAGTGCGAGGGAATACCGGTCGGGAGAAGGAGGCCAGCGGCGAATTTGAGGTGGCCCTGCTTTATCTAGCCCCTGGCCAGACGCCAAAGGCGCATAAGTTCTGATGGAGCCGAGATGCCAGCCTCAAGCACGAACGGGTCGCTCGTTCGAGATAGGGCCGAACGGCTTTTCTTGACAGGAAGGCCATGGCCCATGCCATCGACCGAATAAGGCAGAACCTGCGACCCGGAGCCGATGCTCCAGCGAGACAACGCACCCCAAGATGTTTTCTCAACACGGTGAGGCTCTCGGTCGAGACCATTTGCCTCCGTTCATTGCGCGACACAGGCTAAATTAGGCCGTAGGGCATGGGGAATCGAGTAGCCAATCAAAGCTCGCGATCGCTTCACTCTCGCCCAAGTCGGCACTTCCGAAGAGTCCGAAATCGCCATAAATGGGTTTCCATCCTTCTGCGACGATCTCTCTCTCGGATAGATTTTGATACCACTCTTCGGGTCGGAGAACGTACACGGAATCAGATCGTTCAGCGATCCGAACGCGCCTCAGGCTGTCGCCCCCCTGAAGAACTTTGACCGTCCGATCTGCATTGGTGGGGGCAGATATCATCTTCTAATATTCTCCTCGGCAACGACATCTCCATTTTACGCATCGTCAGCATGAGGATCAATGCCGGGTGCGCTGTCCCCATGCTATGCGGCGGCCTCCCATAAATGCCGCTGCCCGTGGATCCTCCCCGCCCGGCGGACCCGATCAGCCTTGGCAAGCTGATCCAGCATTTGTGAGAAACGGTTGCCGATGAGGCCAAGCCTTGCGTCGTCTTCGCCGAGGCCGTTCTCTCGGGCGAAGGCCACAGCGAAGTCCGCTGTCGTGATCGGCCGCCCCGCCTCTCGGAGTGTCCGCAGAACGAAACCACGGTGATCGAATCCTTTGAAAGTCGTGGAGATGCTTCTCTTATCGACACCATCCAGCTTGCGTCGACGGCGGGCGGATTCCTTCCATGGGCGCATGATCCGGATCATAGGACCGCATGACGACATCGAATGCAGCCTGCTGCTGCTCCACCAAGATGATCTGCGCCCGCAATTCGCCGACGCGAAGGCCGGTCTCTACCTGCTTTCTCTTCAGTTCATCAACGACAAGAACCATGCCCATTCACTCCATAGGATCGGAGCGATCCTATGCGTTCAGCGGCAGGAAGTCTGGTGGCAGTTGCTACCTAATTCCGGTAAAACCGGCTGATCGTGCATCGGCAACACCACAGAGACACTTCTTCGCCACGGCCTTAATCGACCTCAAAGCCCTTGCGATGCTGAAGCTGAATCCGGAGCGATGCGAGCGCGCGCTCCGTTTCGTCTATCTTGCTTTGCACCAGTGCTCCCTGCCTATGGTCAAGGCCTCCTCCGGCCATTGCGGCATCGATGATCTCAAGCACGTCTGCCGCGCCGACGACGACCTTGGTTGCGCCTCGTTCGATGGAAGGTTCAAACTCTCCGGCCATAGGTCGTTCGGCTGCCGTAAACTTCGTTCCATCCAGGAGTTAAGCCAGGAGCCTCGGATCGGGCACGGCTCGCAGGAGTGAGCAGACTTCGTCGGCGAAAAGCTCGTTCTCGCGATCAGCCGTGAATGCAAAGTGGCATAGCTCATTTTGAGAGACCGAGCGGCGTCCTCCACCCGAGGTCGTTTCTCAATAACGAGGATCGTGTAGACGATGCTGGCGAACTCCTGGCCACGACCTCCCACAACTTTCCTCCGCAAAAATGCGTCCATACGTTTTGATGGCGCTGTTGCTTGATGATGACTATGACCCATTTGCCCGTCGCAAGCACCCCATGCGGCGGGACGTTGCCGTCTGCCTGCCCTAACGAGGCAGGTGGCATGGGCACCCTGCCCAAGCAATACTAAATCAGTACGAGCCTAGCGTTGACCGGCGGGGTCGCCCACAAGGGTGACTTGGTCAGGTAATTCGAGATTCCGCATCGATCGCGCAGCGGGGGCGTTCTGCCAACATGTAGTAGGCAAGGTGGATCGAGGAGCGTACCAGCGTCGTGCTGCTGCTCAAACCAGTTTGGGTCGCAGTCTGCAAACAAGGTGACGTTTACGGTGGTGCTTTGCGAAGGAAGGCTGGCGATGTCGGGTCTGACAGCGGGTGCTGTCACTGGGCCGCAGCCATCGGGCTAGAGTCGTTCAGGCAATGCACGTTCATTTGCCTATCTTTTTGAGACCTTCAACACGGACTTTTGGCAGTCAAAGTACAAGCGGATGTCGTCAGCAAAACCCAGCTTGTGAAGTGTAGGAAACCAACGAAGTTAAATCGGCTCTACTCAGCAGCGATCCTGAGTTCCGCCGCAACGGCATCAAACAGCTCGACCGGAGCGATGATCTCGAAGTCGTCGACCATGTGATGCTGGTCGGATCCAGGAACGGCAAGCGTCCAGTAGTCAGGCTCTTTGCCGAAGATGGTGGAGACCTGAACGATGGTTGCTCGTCCCCTTGCATACTTGCTTGATCGGGCCCAGTAGAACGCGTCCGGGATCAAACTTGTCATCACACCTACTCCCCCACAGAAGATGCGACGATACCAGAAATTTTGCGAAAGGCCATCGCTGCCGTTTGACTGTTACCGTACAATCAACCGATCTCAGGTCGCAACCAACGAAAACCAAGCTATGTCTCGGACCTCATTGACTTGTCGGTCGATGTTCACATTGCGAACATATCTCCCGGCATGCGAACTGTGTCTCGCAAATGCGAGATCGGCAGGCGTGGGCATGCCTGCTCGTTGCCTTGGCCGCTCGCGGTCGTTGCGTCTTGGCCGGGTGTCGCCGGCCGCTTAGACGCTCAGTGCTGCAGTCCCTGTTCTGGTCTGGAAGGCCTTCACCCGCCCCAAGGATCAGCATCTGTGACAAACGAGACCTTGTCACCATGGCAATCACCTGAGCCTAGGCGCTCGCCCTTGCCAGAGCCGATCTGGTGTTTGCGCGACGCGCCCGCTTTTGTTCGTACATCGCCAGGTCCGCGCGCCGAACCATCGCTTCCATCGTCTCGCCTTCTTCACTGGTGGCGTGGCCCACCGAAATGTCTAGGGGAGCATTGGAATAGAACTGGTTGTTGATTTTGAGGAGCTCCTGAATAGTCTCCAGCATGGCCAATACTGCCTGTCGGTCGGCTCCGGGCATAAGAACCGCGAACTCGTCGCCGCCGATGCGGGCTGCGTGGTTCGGCATGGACACAGCGCCGTTCAGGACTTCGCCGACACGGCGCAGCAGCGCGTCGCCTGCATCGTGGCCGCGTTGGTCGTTGGCGACCTTCAATCCGTCGAGATCAATGATCAAGGCTGATACCGGCCGCAGCGGCTTACGTTGTAGGCGGTTGAGCTCATCCATGTAAAAGGCACGGTTGTGCAGCTTGGTGAGGACATCATGCTTGCCGAGATATTCAAGATAGGCTTCGGCCTTTTTGCGGGCGGTGATATCGGTCAAGGCGACCTGCACCCGTGACCAGTCGCTTTCGTGGCCTGGGAAGACAGAAAACTGCAAGAGCACATGCCTCTCCGAACCGTCCAGCGCGTAGTTTATGACCTCGCGTTGGTGAAAGAGATTGCCATTCCATAGTTCGATCAATTGCTCGCGAAATGTCTTTTCCATCTCGTCACGGAAAATGTTTGCGATGCCATGGAGGAGGGTGGTGCGATCCGGCGCGCTGAAGAGATCGAGTGTCGCCTTGTTGACGTCGATCACGCTGATCTCGCTCATGCATTGCGTTACGAATTCCGGATGTACGTCTGTAAATACACGAAAATCAACGATGCCGCGACTGCGCACGTCTTCAATCAACGCTTTAACGCGACTGAAATCCTCGATCCATAGCGATACGGGCGAATGTTCGAAAATACCCTCGGCATAGAGACGGTTTTCCTGTTCGGCACGCCGCGCGCGCTCTCGCGCGCTGACATCCTCGGTAGTGATCAGTACCCGCCCGAGCGACTTTTCATGGCCGGGCAGGACGGACCCTCGCAGCTGTATGTCGAGGCGGCGACCCGAAAGTGTGTAGTTGACGGCGCTGCCGTCAAATTCGAGCCTGCCGTCCCAAAGGGAGGCAAGCTCGTTGACATGGCTTTGCAGCATCTCGTCACGGAAGATGAAAGAGAGGTTTTCTGTCAGATGCTCCTGGCTGTCGGCTTCGAAAAGGTCGAGCGTCTTCTGGTTGACGCGCAAGATCCGGATCCGTTGCGAGCAGGCCGCCACGCGGTTCACATCCTCGTTCAGAAAGCTTCTGATATCGGTGATGCCAGCCCGTCTCCAGTCTGAAAACTGAGCTGCTACTCCGCTGAAATCCTCGATCCACATGGCAATCGGTGCCAGATCGAAAATGTCGAGGTCAAAAGTAGTGCTTGTCATGGCCAAAGTCTTTCAATGCAATCAGCAATCACACCATCGCCTGCAGCGACAGCCCAATCATTCTAACGCGTAATTCTAAAGCTGAGCTTGACGATAATTTTGATAACGGAAGCGCATGTCAGATTTTCAGGGCTCGCCCTGCCTGACGGCGTCGGCCGCACGGGAGCGGAAACGAAAAGAACGGCAATCTGCCGTTCTCCCGTCTTGGACAGTTTTGTCGATCAGCGCTTGGCAGATCTGAAGAGTTTCCAGCGCGAAGGCCGAAACGCAATGCCGCCCTGGTCAAGGCTGCCTGCAGCTGCCGGTGGCAGTTCAAGCTCAATCGGCGGATGTCCTTGGCCTATATCGACCTCGACATGGCGGGTGCCGGCAACCCGGCGGCTGGTCGTCACGACGCCGGAAATGGAACCGTCGCCATTGCGAATTTCGATGTCGTGCGGCCGAAAGTAGAGGCTCGCCTCGCCGTCGGCCTCGCCCTCTGCGCGGATGCCGAGGGCTCGCCCGTCGAACCAGATGTCGCCGTTTAATATTGTGACGTCAAGACAGTTCGACTGGCCGACGAAGCCGAAGACGAAGGGTGAATTGGGGTGATCGTAAACGTCGTCTGGTGTGCCGACCTGCTCGATCGCGCCCTGGCTCATCACGACCACGCGGTCTGCGAGCTCCATGGCCTCGTCCTGGTCGTGAGTGACGAAGACGGTCGTGTGTCCGGTCCTGTCGTGTATTTCGCGGAGCCATTTGCGAAGATCCTTGCGAACCTGGGCATCCAGCGCGCCGAACGGCTCGTCAAGGAGCAAGACGTTGGGTTCCACCGCCATTGCGCGCGCCAGCGCCACGCGCTGCCGCTGGCCGCCTGACAGCTGTGCGGGGTAGCGCTTTTCCAGGCCCGGAAGCTGGACGAGGTCGAGCAGTTCCAGCGCCCGCCTGCGGATCTCGTGTTTTGGAGGGCGGCGCGAGGCATGGCGCACCTTCAGGCCGAAGGCGACATTGTCGAGCACCGTCATGTGACGAAACAGCGCGTAATGCTGGAACACGAAGCCGATATTCCGCTCCTGCACGCTCTTGCGCGACGCATCCTCGTCTCCGAAATAGATCAGGCCATCTGTCGGGCTTTCGAGCCCGGCGATGAGCCTGAGCAAGGTCGTTTTGCCAGAGCCCGACGGACCAAGCAGCGCGATCAGCTCGCCGGAGCGGATATCGAGCGACACGTCATGCAGAGCCGGAAACCGATCGAATTCCTTGCGTAGGTTTTGAACACGAACTTCCATTCTAATTCCTCAGTGCCGCCGGCTCGCGGCGATTTCATCGCTATATCGCATTTCCAGCAAGGTCTTCAAAACAAGGGTGACGAGTGCAAGCAGCGCCAGCAAGGTGGCAACAGCAAATGCCCCGGTGAAATTATACTCGTTGTAGAGGATTTCCACCTGAAGCGGCATGGTGTTGGTCTGGCCGCGAATATGGCCGGAAACCACCGAGACAGCGCCGAACTCGCCCATAGCGCGGGCGTTGCAAAGCAGAACGCCGTAGAGCAGCCCCCATTTGATGTTCGGCAAGGTCACGTGCCAGAAGGTCTGCCAGCCGCTGGCCCCAAGCGAGATCGCCGCCTCTTCATCACCGGTCCCTTGTTCCTGCATGAGCGGGATCAGCTCGCGGGCGACGAAGGGGAAGGTGACGAACATGGTCGCCAGGATCAGCCCTGGTACCGCGAAGAGGATCTTGATGCTGTGCGCGCTCAGCCATTGGCCAAGATAGGTGTTGGCGCCGAGCAGTAGTACGAAGACCAGACCCGATATGACCGGCGAGACCGAGAAGGGCAGGTCGATCAGCGTTGTCAGGAAGGCCTTGCCCTTGAACTCGAACTTGGCGATTGCCCAAGCGGCGGCAACGCCGAAGACGACGTTCAACGGCACGCTGATGCCAGCGACGATCAGGGTCAGTCGGATGGCGGAAAAGGTTTCCGCGTCCTGCAGGGCCGTGAAGAAGGCGGTCGGCCCTTTTCGGAATGCTTCGACGAACACGGCTGTGAGCGGCAGGATCAGGATCAGTGTCAGGAACACCAGGGAGGCGACGATCAGCGTCCACCGCGCCCATCGATGCTCGGTGACGACGGAGCGCACTTTCGCGGCGGGGAAAGCTTGGATCTCATGCGCCATTGCCATATCTCCGTCTGCTCCAGCTCTGGATGAGGTTGATCACAAGAAGCATTGCGAAGGACAAGATAAGCATGACCGCGGCGATACCGGTCGCGGCCGCGTAATTATACTCTTCCAGCTTGATAACGATCAAAAGCGGCGCAATCTCCGATTTGAACGGCAGGTTTCCGGCGATGAATATGACCGATCCGTATTCGCCGACACCGCGCGCGAAGGCAAGTGCAAAGCCAGTCAAAACGGCCGGTGCAAGTCCCGGCAGCAGAACACGGGTGATCGTCTGCAGGCGGTTGGCGCCGAGCGTGGCTGCGGCCTCCTCGACCTCCTTGTCGATCTCCTCCATGACTGGCTGCACGGTGCGTACGACGAAGGGCAGGCCGACAAACACCAGCGCCACGACGATGCCGACGGGCGTGAAGGCGATTTTGATGCCGAGTGGTGTCAGAAATTGACCAAGCCAGCCATTGGGTGCGTAGAGCGTTGCGAGCGCGATGCCGGCGACAGCAGTCGGCAGTGCGAAGGGCAGATCGACCACCGCATCGATGATGCGCTTACCGGGAAAGCGATAACGCACCAGAACCCAGGCAAGGACGATGCCGAAGACGACATTGACACAGGCGGCGGCAAAAGCGGTGCCGAAGCTGATCCGTAGCGCGTTCACGGTGCGGGCATCAATGGCGATCGACCAGAATTTCTCCCAGCCGAGTTCGCTCGAGCGCCATGCAAGGCCCGAAAGAGGGATCAGGATCAAAAGGGTGAGCCAGATCAAGGTAAAGCCGAGCGCCATTCCAAATCCTGGAATGACACTCGGCCGCCTGAACCGCCACCGCGTGGGGTTATGTGCTCTCATGCGAGGTATTATTGTGCCGGCTTGTAGATTTGGTCAAACACGCCGCCATCTCCGAAGAACTTCGGCTGCGCTTCCTTCCAGCCTCCGAAATCGTCGATCGTTGCCAGCGTAAGCTTTGGGAAGCGGGCGATATCTGCCGGATCTGCGGCTTCGGGCTTGATCGGGCGGTAGTAGTGCTTGGCCGCAATCTTCTGGCCCTCATCGGAATAGAGGTAGTTCAGATAGGCCTCGGCGAGCTTGCGCGTACCCTTCTTGTCGACGTTTCCATCGACCACGGCAACAGGCGGGTCTGCACGGATCGAGAAACTTGGGGTCACGATCTCGAACTGATCGGGGCCGAGTTCTTCAAGCGAGAGATAAGCCTCGTTTTCCCAGGCAAGAAGCACGTCGCCGAGGCCGCGCTGCACGAAGGTGGTTGTTGCGCCGCGTGCGCCAGTGTCAAGAACGGGAACATGTTGAAGCAGGCTTGTTACATAGGCCTGAGCCTTCGCATCGTCACCGCCATTGGCCTGCTTGGCCCATGCCCAGGCGGCCAGGAAGTTCCAGCGTGCGCCACCGGAGGTCTTCGGGTTGGGCGTGATCACCTGGATGTCGTCTTTAACTAGATCGGCCCAGTCCTTGATGCCCTTCGGGTTGCCCTTGCGGACCAGGAAGACAATGGTGGAGGTGTAGGGCGTCGAATTATTGGGGAGCTTGCTCTTCCAGTCAGCGGGGATCTTGCCGGTTTTCTTGGCGATCGCGTCGATGTCGCCTTCAAGAGCAAGTGTCACCACATCGGCTTCAAGGCCGTCGATAACCGATCGGGCCTGTGCGCCGGAACCGCCATGCGAAGCCTGGATTGTCACCGTCTCGCCGGTGTCCTTCTGCCACTTCTGTGCGAAAGCAGCGTTGAAATCCTTATAAAGTTCTCGGGTCGGATCGTATGATACATTGAGCAGCGTCTGGTCGGCGAAAGCTGGTGCGACAGCGCCGATGGCGACGCTACCTGCAAAGACCGCGGCCGCGAGAAGCCTGGTAATGCGTTTTGTATGCATGGGGAACCTCCTTCGTTCGTGAGCTAAACTCTACCAACTCGGTCGTATAATGAAACGAAGATTGTTTCGGTCCCATCGGTCGTTTCGAAATGACGTGCCATTTCGGGTGCCGTTTTGAAATAAAACTACTGTCGCGCCCTTGCCGGTCGACGGGATGACGAGTCTCTTATAGGGGATGCAAGTGCTTGCAGCGTTGGAGCCCTGCCCAAATCGCTCTGGTCATACCGACCTGTCGCTTGGGCATTCCATGGTTTCGTGAGCAAAAGCCTTGGCGATGGAATTGAAATCCGTCTTGTTCGACGATTATAGTCCGCCGACGCCGCGCTCGACTCGCGCGCGGGGAGGCAAGGGAAGGAACATGCAATGACCAAAGTCCGCGCACTGGTGCTGGAGCGCCAGCATGAGCTCGCTATCCGCGAAATCGATCTGCCGATGGAAACAGGGCCGGGCCAGGTCAAGATCAAGATACACACGGTTGGCGTCTGCGGCTCCGACGTTCACTATTACACGCACGGCAAGATCGGCCCCTTCGTCGTCAACGAGCCGATGGTGCTCGGGCACGAGGCGGCTGGTACCGTCGTCGAGGTCGGCGCCGGCGTCACACATCTGAAGGTCGGCGATCGCGTCTGCATGGAACCGGGCATTCCCGATCCGAACTCGAAGGCAAGCCGGCTCGGCATGTACAATGTCGATCCGGCCGTCTCCTTCTGGGCAACTCCGCCCGTTCACGGCGTGCTCACGCCCGAAGTCGTTCATCCCGCCAACTACACGTTCAAGCTGCCTGACAATGTGAGCTTCGCCGAAGGCGCCATGGTCGAGCCTTTCGCCGTCGGCATGCAGGCGGCTACCAAGGCGAAGATCGCGCCGGGCGACACCGCCGTCGTGCTCGGTGCAGGCCCGATCGGCACGATGGTTGCCATCGCAGCACTCGCCGGCGGCTGCGCTCGTGCGATCGTGGCCGATCTCGCCCAGCCGAAGCTCGATATCGCCGCCCAGTATCAGGGCGTGATCCCGGTCAATATCCGCGAGACCAACCTCGTCGAGCAAGTCTCGCGGCTGACGGACGGATGGGGCGCCGATGTGATCTTCGAATGCTCCGGTTCGCCGAAGGCCTGGGAAACGATCATGGATCTGGCGCGTCCCGGCGGCGTTATCGTTGCAGTCGGTCTGCCGGTCAACCCAATCGGTTTCGACGTCTCGACTGCGTCGACCAAGGAAATCCGCATAGAAACGGTGTTCCGCTACGCGCATCAGTATGAGCGGTCGATTGCGCTGCTCGGCTCCGGTCGCGTTGATCTGAAGCCTCTGATTTCCGAGACCTTCGGCTTCCAAGACTCCATCAAGGCTTTCGACCGCGCGGTCGAAGCGCGCCCGAGCGATGTGAAGCTGCAGATCGTGATGGACTAGGTGCCTGTCGGCTAGCTCGTGCTAGCCGACACTTTCCTGAAAGCCTTTCTGAAGACAAGGGCCGCGCCAGCCACGATGGCCGCGGCCCCGACCCCGATGAAGAGGTGATGATGCAGCGGCAGACGACCGAGGATCTGCTCGATCCCGTGTCCGAAGAGATAGCCGAGCGCCGTAAACAGCTGTCCCCATACAAGCGCCGCGATCGCATTCAACATCACGAACTTTCCGGTCGAGATTCGCGTCGTGCCGATCACGATCGGACTGATCGTCCTCAAGCCGACGAGAAAGCGGAATGCAAGGATGAAGCCTGTCGGATAGCGCTCAAGAAGCGACGTCACCTGGGCCAGCGTCGGCGTCTCCATCAGCCGGCGGACAACGTGCCAGCGGGCCGCATAGCGCCCGGCGAAGAACCACATCTGGTCTCCGGCGAATGAACCCGCCGACGCCATCAGCGAGGCCGACCAATAGGTGAGCAGCCCGCGATGGGAGATGATGCCGCCGAGGAAGGCCGCGGTCTCACCCTCGAATGCGGTGCCAAGGAAGATCGCGACAATCCCATAGTGTTCGATCAGATGTTCTATGGACACGATTGATCCCCCGCCGTTTTTGGCCTGCTGCCGTGAAGGCTACACGTTCTTGAGGTCGCCAAGCAATGTCGGGATCAATTCGGACACTGTCGGATGAATCGGCACGGCCCACTTCAGCTCGGGATAGGTCGTTCCGGCATTCATCGCGTCGATGAAACCATGGATCGCCTCGTCGCCCTCTATGCCGAGAATGGCGGCGCCGAGGATCTGCTTGGTTTGAGCGTCGGCGATCACCTTCATCAAGCCCTTCGTCTCGCCCCGCTCCTTGGCACGGCCGACTTTGGTCATCGGCCGGGTCGAGATCATGATCTCGCGACCCGATGCGCGCGCCTGCTTTTCCGATATGCCGACGCGACCGAGCGGCGGGTCGATATAAAGCGCATAGGCGAGGATGCGGTCGCTGAGCTTGCGATCCTCGCCGTCTAGCAGGTTGGCCGCTGCGATCTCGAAGTCGTTGTAGGACGTATGCGTGAAGGCGCCGTGGCCATTGCAGTCGCCAAGCGCCCAGATGCCGTCGACATTGGTTGCGAGCTTGTCGTCAACGGTGATGTAGCCACGCTTGTCGGCGGCGACGCCGGCACGATCGAGGCTGAGATCGTCGGTATTCGGCATACGGCCGGTTGCGATCAGCACATGGCTCGCCATGATCTCGGCGATGCCGTCGGCGACCGAGACTTCGATGCCGGCGGGCTTGTTCTTGAACGCGATACGGTCCGCGTCCGTGTGGACCATAATTCCCTCGGCGCGCAGAATGTCGGCAATCGCGTCCGAGATATCGTCATCCTCTCGCGAGGCGAGCTTGGGGCCACGCTCGACGACCGTAACCTCGGCGCCGAAGCGGCGATACATCTGCGCGAACTCAAGGCCGATATAGCTTCCGCCAATGACCACCAGATGCCGGGGCAGCGTGTCCAGCGCGATGATCGACGTGCTGGTCAAATAGTCGATGTCGTCGATGCCCGGCATATCGGGAATGGCCGGTCGTGCGCCGACGTTAAGATAGATGCGCTGCGCGGTCAGCAGTTCGCCGTTGACACTGATCGTCCGTTCGCTTTCGAAGCGCGCATGACCGTAGATTACGGTGACGCCGTCCATGCCCGCGAACCAGCTGATCAGGCCGTTGCGGGCCTCCATGGTCACTGTCTCGGCTCGCTTGCGCACGATCGCCATGTCGATGCCGATATCGCCCGGGATTGTCACGCCGTAGGCGCCTGCGTTACGCGCTACGTGAGCGGCTCGGGCACAGGCGACGAGTGTCTTCGTCGGCATGCAGCCGGCGTTGACGCATGTGCCGCCAAGATACTTGCGCTCGATCAGCGCGACCTTCATGCCCTTCTCCGCCATCCGGGCAGCGAGGAAGGGGCCGGATTGGCCGGCGCCGACAACGATGGCGTCGAAGCTGCGCATCAGACCGACGCCACAATTAGGATCGCGCCGACAATGGCGACCGCATCCTCAAGAATCGCCGCGGGCGGATCTCTTCGAAAAGTGCTCGCCAGCTTGCCGCGCGCCGCGGCACCACCAAGCGTCCCCGAGATCGCGCCGAGAATGCCGGCGATGAGTCCTGGTATCAACGATCCGCCTGCGGCGCCGATGGTCGCACCTGACAGCGCGCCCATGATCAGCCGCGCGCCGAACTGCATCGGTACTTTTCTTGAGGGCGTGGCTGGCAATTGATCCGTCACCAGTTCGACCAGCGCCAGCAGCGTGAAAATCCACGGGGTCCAGCGATAGCCCATGAAGGCGAGCGGTGTCTGAGACACATCGAACCAGCCGAGTGCTGCGCCCCAGGCGACGGCCGCGGGCGCAGTCAGCGCGCGCAGCCCGGCGATGATGCCAATCAGAAATGCGAGAAATAGAAGCATGCGCAATCCCCCATCGCAGCGCAGGCTCTCCCCGCGACAAGCGAAAGCTTGCACATTGTCGGGTCCGTTGCAATTTGGCGGCGAAGAATTCTCGATCAGTTCGAGAACGCCGCTATTCCCGTTATGGCGCGGCCAAGGATCAGCGCGTGAATGTCGTGCGTGCCCTCATAGGTGTTCACCACCTCCAGGTTGACGAGATGGCGGGCGACGCCGAATTCGTCGGATATGCCGTTGCCTCCAAGCATGTCGCGCGCCATTCGGGCGATATCGAGCGCCTTGCCGCAGGAATTGCGTTTGAGAATCGAGGTAAGCTCCACGGGCGGGTGGCCGTCTTCCTTCATTCGGCCGAGGCGCAGGCAGCCCTGCAGCCCGAGCGTGATCTCGGTCGCCATGTCGGCGAGCTTCCTCTGGATCAACTGATTGGCGGCGAGCGGCCGGTCGAACTGCTTGCGGTCGAGCGTGTATTGCCGCGCCCGCGCATAGCAATCCTCGGCGGCGCCGAGCGCGCCCCAGGCAATCCCGAAACGGGCCGAGTTGAGGCAGGTGAATGGACCCTTCAGGCCGGAGACGTTTGGCAACAGGTTCTCTTCCGGCACGAAGACGCCATCCATCACAACTTCGCCCGTTATGGAGGCGCGCAGGCCGATTTTGCCGTGAATGGCAGGCGCCGTCAGTCCCTTCCATCCCTTTTCGAGGATGAAGCCACGGATCACGCCATCCTCTGTCTTTGCCCAGACCACGAAGACGTCGGCGATCGGCGCGTTCGATATCCACGTCTTGGCACCGGAAAGACTGTAGCCGCCGTCGACCTTTTTCGCACGCGTCGCCATCGATCCGGGGTCGGAGCCATGGTTGGGTTCGGTAAGGCCGAAGCAGCCGATCCATTCGCCGGTGGCGAGTTTCGGCAGATATTTCTGCTTCTGCGCTTCGGATCCAAAGGCTTCGATCGGCACCATGACCAGCGAGGACTGGACGCTCATCATCGAGCGATAGCCGCTGTCGACCCGCTCGACCTCGCGGGCGATCAGCCCGTAAGCGACATATCCGAGACCCGCGCCGCCATATTCGGGCGATATCGTCGGGCCGAGGAGGCCGAGTTCGCCCATTTCGCGAAAGATCCTCGGATCGGTTTTCTCGTGGCGGAAGGCTTCGGGCACACGCGGCGCAAGCTTTTCCTGCGCGTAGGAGTGCGCGGTGTCGAGCACCATGCGCTCCTCGTCCGTCAACTGCTCGACAAGCCGGAACGGATCGGACCAGTCGAAACTCTCGCGGGTGTACTGCATGGTTCATCCTCCTCGATCCATCGGCATGTCGCGGACCCTATTGGGATACTGCCGGGGCGAGGGAGCGTCAACACGCGCGCCCGTCCATGTCGCTCTCGACTGCGCGCGATGATGACATAGCTATCCTCCCATGGGCCCTCAAATGGGATCGTCTAAATGATGGGAGCAGGACATGACAAAGATCGCGTTTATCGGCCTCGGCAATATGGGTGGGCCGATGGCGGCAAATCTGGTCAAGGCGGGGCACACGGTCGCGGGCTACGACTTGGTGCCAGCGTTGCTTCAGGCTGCAGTGGCAACCGGCGTGCAGCCGACCAGCGATATTTCCCAGGCCGTGAGCGGTGCCGATGTTGTGGTGACCATGCTTCCGCAGGGCAGGCACGTCCTGACTGCATGGACGGATATTATTCGCGGCATTCGCTCGGGAACGCTTGTCATCGACTGCTCGACGATCGATGTCGCCAGCGCGCGCAAGGCGCATGATATGGCAAAGGCCGCCGATTGCCCGTCGCTCGATGCACCGGTCTCCGGCGGAACCAGCGGTGCTGCGGCCGGAACGCTGACTTTCATGGCGGGAGGAACGCCGGAGAGCTTCGCAAGGGCCAAACCCATACTCGAAGCGATTGGCAAGAAGATCGTCCATTGCGGAGAGGCAGGCGCGGGGCAGGCGGCGAAAATCTGTAACAACATGATACTGGGCATATCGATGATTGGCGTCTGCGAGGCTTTTGCATTGGGCGAAAAGCTTGGCCTCTCGCACCAGGCCTTGTTCGATGTCGCCTCGACGTCATCGGGCCAATGCTGGTCGATCAACACATACTGCCCGGTTCCCGGCCCGGTGCCGACATCGCCCGCCAACAGCGATTACAAGCCGGGCTTTGCAGCCGCCTTGATGCTGAAGGACCTCCGCCTGTCGCAGGAGGCGGCGCTCGCAACAGGCGCCTCGACGCCGCTCGGCGCCGAAGCCGCGCAATTGTTCGCTCTCTTCGAAAAGCAGGGCAATGGCGGTCGCGATTTCTCAGCGATCATCGAGATGTTGCGCGGCTGAAGCCTTTCTTACGGCAAGCGCAGGTTCGTGCCGCCGACCCAGGCGGTTGCGATATTGGGTTTCGAGGCGGTGTTGATGATCTTCTGCAGGATCTGCTCGCCGCTATCGAATTCGTCGAACAAGCGCACCGATCCCTTCGGCGCCTTGGTGTCGACAACGATCGCATCGAACAGATAGCCGGGCTTGAACTGGCCGATCGGCAGATCGAGTGCCACGCCACCGCCTGCCGTCGCGATATAGAAGGCGTCGCGAAAATCGATCTGCGCCGGCCCGTAGCTGGCACGCGCCTCGGCATCGCGCTTGGGATCGACACCGCTTTCAAGCGCGCGCGACATCAGGATCGCGCCGCGGCAATTCTCAAGCATCGAGGCGCTCGGCCCACCGGAGACATCCGTGCCGAGACCGACGTGCATGCCCTTGTCTAGGGCGGCCTTGAGCGGGAAAACGGCGTTGGCGAAGTAAACGTTGGAGAGCGGGCAGTGGGCGACAGCAGCTTCGCGCTCCCGCACCTTGTCCATGTCACCATCCGTCAGGAAGTTGGCGTGTGCCAGAACCGTGCGGCGGCCGAGCAGGCCGAAGCGATCGAGCGCCTCGGTATCGGTCACGCCGTAGCGGGACAACACATAGCCATGCGCCCAGTCGCTCTCCGAACAGTGGGTCTGCACGTGGCAGCCGCACTCTTTCGCCAGAGCACCCAGCCCCTCGAGCGTCGCGTCGGTGCAGGATGGCACGAAGCGTGGCGTGATGACAGGAAGTACTTTCTTTTCAACGTTATCAGGATGATTGGTGATGTAATCAATCAGTGCGCGCGTGCCTTCAATGGCTTCGTCCGGCGAGGCATCGCGGTAGTAATCTGGGCATTCGTCGGCGTTGTCCATCGCCACTTTGCCGATCAGCGCGCGCTGGCCCTTCTCGAGACATATGTCCGCAAGCGATCGCGTCGCATCCTGGTGCACGGTGGCGAAATAGAGCGCCGTGGTCGTGCCGTTTGCGAGGAGGTCGTCGACGAGCAGGCCGTAGCTGCGCTTTGCGAAGGCAAGATCTTCGTAGCGGGCTTCCAGTGGGAAGGTATATTTCTGCAGCCATACCTCGAGCGGCACATCGAGCGCGCTGCCAAGCTGGGGATATTGCGGCGCATGGACGTGAAGATCGACGAAACCTGGAAGGAGATAAGAGCCTACAGGCAGCGTGACCAGTTCGCCGCCTTCCTCGCGCGCCTCGCGAATGGTCCGGTAGTTCGGATCGCTTGGGCGATGCATGGCGGCAATCGTGCCATCCGCGCCGATATCGATCAGCACCTCGTCCAGGATATCGATCTTTCCGCGCTCCGGAGCGTGAAATCCGGAGGCGCAGAGCGCTTTATTCCGCAAGTCCAATGCTGCATTCCAATTCAATCAATGCGTCAGTATCCGCGCACGTATGCACGAATTTAAATCTATAGCGAACGGCGACGGGGTCCATCGCAGGAGCCCTGCGTTTTTACGGTGGCTGCCGTGCAATGATGGGACGCTCGCCCATCCGGCCAGCTGTCGCCGTGATTATCAGGCGCGAACGGACCGGCCGGCATGCTGGAGCAACCAGGCCCTGACTTTGGCGACGGATTGGGCTTGCCTCGGCCTGCGGAGCGAGACCACGTAAAAATCCGCCTGAGCTCGCATCGTTTGCGCAAAAGCCGGCACCAGCCGCCCGGCGGCGATATCCTCGTTGACGAAGACCCCGCTTGCCAGCGCGATGCCCTGGCCGGCAAGCGCCGCCTCGATAGCATGGGATGTCTGGTTGAAGCGAACGCCCTTCGAGGCGGCGACCGGCCTTTCACCCGCGATCGTGGCGATGAACTCGGGCCATTGATTGTGGGTGTCGTGGAGCAGCACGAAACGCGCGAGATCGGCGGGGTCAAGGCGACCGGTGGGCGGCATCAGCGCGGGGCTGCATACCGGGACAAGCTCCTGCTCGAACAGCAGATCGGCCTCCAGCGAGGCTGGAAACGGTGGTCGCGCCAACCGGACCGCGATATCCACATCATCCGATTGGAAGTTCGCGACACGTTCGCTGGCGAGAATGCGCATATCGAGATCCGGGTGCGCTGCTAGGAAATCCGGTAGCCTCGGAATCAGCCATTTTGATGCGAAAGTCGGCGTGACGCTGATCGTCAACCGCAACGGCTCCGGCCGCAACGTCGCGGTTGCGTCGGAGATCAGTTCGAAGGCACGCCGGATGCTCTCGGCATAACCGCGTCCGGCCTCGGTCAAGGCAAGCTTGCGGGGGAGGCGCTCGAAGAGAGCGAGGTTTAACTCCTTCTCCAGGCCACGGACCTGCTGCGCGACAGCTGCCTGCGTGACGCCCAGCTCCTCGGCTGCGGCGCGAAAGTTGAGATGACGGGCGGCGACCTCGAAGGCGCGCAAGCCATTCAGCGGCGGAAGGCGGAAAAGCGGGTCGTTCATTCGATAGATTTTCTACTGGTTCACGCCAACCGAATTGGCTCGAAGCTATGTTATCATGATGGTATCATCATGCACTGAAGCTGAAAACACGCGCGATGCGCAAGAGAAGCGACGAAAGGGTGAATGTCATGACAGTAGAAAAAGTGGCGCTGGTAACGGCGGGCGGCAGCGGCATGGGGGCGGATGCCGCCAAGCGTCTGGCGGCCGATGGCTTCAAGCTCGCCATCCTCTCGTCCTCGGGTAAGGGTGAGGCGCTGGCCAACGAACTCGGTGGCGTCGGCGTCACTGGCTCGAACCAGTCGAATGACGATATCAAGCGTCTTGTCGATCTCGCCATGCAGGCCTGGGGCCGCATCGATGTGCTCGTCAACAGCGCCGGACACGGCCCGCGCGCGCCGATCCTCGATATCACCGATGAGGATTGGCACAAGGGCATGGATGTCTACCTGATGAACGTCATCCGCCCGACCCGGATCGTGACGCCGGTCATGCAGGCGCAAAAGTCAGGCGCAATCGTCAATATCTCGACCGCCTGGGCTTTCGAGCCGTCTGCGATGTTCCCGACGTCGGCCGTCTTCCGCGCCGGTCTCGCCTCATTCACAAAGATCTTCGCCGACACCTACGCGGCGGATAATATCCGCATGAACAACGTGCTTCCGGGCTGGATCGACAGCTTGCCGGCAACCGAGGAGCGCCGCGAATCGGTACCGATGAAGCGCTATGGCACAAGCGAGGAGATCGCGGCGACCGTGGCGTTTCTGGCGTCGGAAGGTGCCGGATACATCACCGGGCAGAATATCAAGGTGGATGGTGGCCTCGGTCGATCCGTGTGATCGCTCTCATCCGCTGTGCGCAGTCAAGCGGCTGTTTGACGGCCGCTTGCTAAACGACATCGGTGGAGGATTGATAGCGAAAAGCTATCAAAATATTTTTCTTTATCTATTTCATTTATCGCCGACCCCTGTTTATGTTGCGGCGCGAAAGCGGGTTTTCGCTTCGCAGCAATTCTACAGGAGCCTTCATGTCCCTTATCAACACATCCATTAAGCCCTTCAAGGCGCAGGCCTTCAAGCAGGGCAAATTCATTGAAGTGACCGATGCCGACACCAAGGGCAAGTGGGCGGTATTCTTCTTCTATCCGGCTGACTTTACTTTCGTTTGCCCGACGGAACTCGGCGATGTCGCCGATCACTATGCCGAACTGCAGCGCCTCGACGTCGAGGTCTATTCGGTCTCGACCGACACGCATTTCACCCACAAGGCCTGGCACGACAGCTCCGAGACCATTGGCAAGATCGAGTACACGATGATCGGCGACCCGACCGGCACGATCAGCCGCAACTTCGAAGTCATGCGCGAATCCGAAGGCCTTGCCGACCGCGGCACTTTCGTTGTCGATCCCGATGGCGTCATCCAGGCGATGGAAGTGACCGCCGAAGGTATCGGCCGCAACGCTTCCGACCTGCTGCGTCGCATCAAGGCTGCGCAGTATGTGCGCGCGCATCCGGGTGAAGTTTGCCCGGCCAAGTGGGAAGAGGGCGAAAAGACGCTCGCTCCGTCGCTGCACCTCGTCGGCAAGATCTGACGTTCAAATAATAGGCCGCCTTCCGGTCCAGACTGGAAGGCGGCACCCAATACCATATTCAGCGCCTTAAACGCGGCGCGGCCATCCATTTTTAGCGGAGTGTCCCATGCTCGACGACAATCTGAAATCCCAGTTGAAGGGCTATCTGGAACGGGTCGTTCGCCCGATCGCGATCACCGCTTCGGTCAATGACAGCGCCAAGTCGAAAGAGATGTCGGAGCTTCTCGCCGAACTGGTCGCTCTTTCCGACAAGATTTCGGTCGTGGAAATGCGTGATGACGGCGAGCGTGCACCATCCTTCGCGCTGACCAGCCCGGGCCACGACATCAACCTGCGCTTCGCCGGCATTCCGATGGGCCATGAGTTTACCTCGCTTGTGCTCGCTCTGCTGCAGGTCGGCGGTCATCCGCCGCGCACCGAGCAGGCAATCATCGATCAGATCAAGGATCTCGACGGCGATTTCCTTTTCGAGACCTATTTCTCGCTCACCTGCCAGAATTGCCCCGACGTCGTGCAGGCACTGAACCTGATGGCCGTGCTGAACCCGCGAGTGAAGCATGTGGCGATCGATGGCGGCGTGTTCCCGGCCGAAGTTCAAAGCCGCCAGGTCATGTCTGTGCCGACGGTCTATCTCAACGGCCAGCTGTTCGGTCAGGGCCGAATGGAAGTCGAGGAGATCGTCTCCAAGCTCGACACCAACTCGGCTGCTCGTGCCGCCGAGAAGCTGAATGGCCGCGAAACTTACGACGTGCTCGTCATCGGCGGCGGTCCGGCCGGCGCTGCGGCGGCCATCTACGCCGCGCGCAAGGGCATCCGCACCGGCGTTGCCGCCGAGCGCTTTGGCGGTCAGGTTCTCGATACGATGGCGATCGAGAACTTCATCTCGGTGCAGCATACTGAAGGACCACAGTTTGCGGCTTCGCTGGAAGCGCATGTGAAGCAATATGACGTTGATATCATGAACCTGCAGCGCGCCGAAAAGCTTGTTCCCGGCAAGGACATGATCGCGGTCGAACTGGCCAATGGCGCGACGCTGCGCTCGAAGACGGTGATCCTGTCGACCGGCGCTCGCTGGCGGCAGATGGGCGTTCCCGGAGAAGACCAGTATCGCAACAAGGGCGTTGCCTATTGCCCGCATTGCGACGGTCCGCTGTTCAAGGGCAAGCGCGTTGCCGTCATCGGCGGTGGCAATTCCGGCGTCGAGGCGGCGATCGACCTTGCCAACATCGTCAGCCACGTGACGCTGATCGAGTTCGACAACAAGCTGCGCGCCGATGACGTCCTGCAGCGCAAGCTGCGCAGCCTTCCCAACGTCGATATCCTGCTTTCCGCCAAGACGACGGAAGTGCTGGGCAATGGCCAGAAGGTGACCGGGCTCGTCTACGAAAACCGCATTGCCGGTCAGCGCCACACGCTCGATCTGGAAGGCATCTTCGTCCAGATCGGCCTGCTTCCGAACACCGAATGGCTGAAGGGCGCCATCGAACTGTCGCCACGCGGCGAGATCATTGTCGATCACCACGGCCAGACCTCGGTTCCCGGTGTCTTTGCCGCCGGCGATTGCACCACAGTGCCTTACAAGCAGATCGTGATTGCGCTCGGCGAGGGCGCGAAGGCGTCGCTTGCAGCCTTCGACCATCTGATCCGCACGTCTAGCCCGGACGAGGATGCGGTGAAGGCGGCTTGAGGCTGATCGACACGGTTCTGAAATGACGCTTCGCGAGCTGGAATACCTGATTGGCTTGGCGGACCACCGGCATTTTGGCCGGGCCGCCGAAGCGTGCCTGGTCAGCCAGCCGACACTCTCCATGCAGATCCGGAAACTGGAGGAGACCCTTGGCGCTCCGCTGATCGAGCGCACGCCGCGCACGGTCATGTTGACACCGTTCGGCGAGGATACCGTCAAGCGGGCAAGGCGCATCATGCAGGAGGTTGCCGAGATCAGATCATCGGCCTTGCGCAGCCTCAATCCGGAGGTGGGCACCCTGCGTCTCGGCATCTTCCCGACGCTCGCTCCCTATTTCCTGCCGCATGCGGTGCCGCGCATCCACAGGCAGTTCCCGCGGCTGGAGACGCTGCTGATCGAGGAAAAGAGCGATGCACTCCTGGCGCGCCTTAAAAGCGGCAATCTCGATGCCGCGATCCTCGCTCTTCCCGTCAATGACGACCACCTGAAAGCCGAGTTTCTCTTCGAGGAAGACTTTCTGCTCGCCGTTCCCGACATGCATCCGCTCGCAAGGCGGCAGTCCCTGGTGCTCGGAGACCTCGATCGCTACGACCTCATGTTGCTGGAAGAGGGGCACTGCCTGCGCGACCAGGCGCTCGATGTGTGCCGCTTGTCGGGTGCAAGCGAGCGCACCTCGTTTCGCGCCACCAGCCTGGAGACGCTGCGCCAGATGGTCGGTGCCAATGTGGGGATCACGCTTCTGCCGGAGCTCGCCGCGCTGTATCCGGCGTCGGGCGACATAAGGCTGCTGCGTTTCGAAGGCATATCGCCGAACAGGCGGATCGGCATTTGCTGGCGCAAGGGTTCGGCGATGGGCACTTTTCTGGAAAGTATCACGGGTCTCCTGCGCGACGTTGCCCAGGAGCTGCTTGCAGACATCCGACCGTAGCCGACCGCCTAAGGCGACGTTACTTCCATTCCCACAGTAGCTTGGTCGAGAAAGGCCGTGTGCCGATTAGGATCTCGGGTTGCGTCAGCTTGGCCTCGAAGGTCGCTGCATCCGCGTCACCATTCAGCCCGACGAACAGCATTTTCATCGAAGCGCCGCGCGGCTGGCCCTTCTTCCGGTAGGCGAATTGCACTGCACAGGTCGGATATTCCCAACCCGCCGTCAGCGTCTGCGCGAACGCTTCCTCGCCGAGCCCGTTTGCCCGGCCCGTCGACGCCAGGAACTGGCCTAGTCCGAAGAAGCCGGAAAACACTCGGTAGGCCGTCTCCTGCGACATCTGCGTGCCTTGGCCGCTTGCCGTGTCGCGACGGTAGAACAGGCTGTCCACCTGGCCCTGCTTACGGCTCATCGCGTAGCTGATCAGGTTTTTCTGGGCGAGCAGCTCCATCGTCAGATCGTAGGTCTGATAGCTGCCGGGGTCGGTATGCAGATCGTCGATACGTGCCTTCAGGTCGACAACATAGTCACGATAAAATGCGGCGCTCATCGGCGTTTCCTCATGTTTTCCGGCGCGTGGTAGCAGAAAACGCGGAAATTCCAAGGGGGCCGGCGGCCGGCGCGGCAAGGGCACCATGTCGCAGATCTGCGACAGAAGCTGCGCGTCACGCGCATAGCGCATAGCTGTTCTGCAGAATTATGCCTATGATTTGAGCGTGCTTGCTGTATAAACAAATCATCGAAGCGATGCACCTCCTCCCGCAGAGCTTCGAGTTGCAGGCGGCCTTATCCTCCTCCCAAGGGTGCCTGCGGGAATGACAGCACTCCTCCTCCCAGCTGTCATTCGGTTATTTTCGAAAAGCCTGTCGCACCTCCTCCCGCGGCAGGCTTTTTCGATTCTGACCCACGCGCGTTCTTCAGCTTTCAGTTCTCCGGATCAAACGGTAGCGCCCGCGCGCAAACCGTCAGGCCTGCGCGCCTTTCGCTCGGGCAGGTGTCAGCTGATGCCGCCGAGGCAGACATATTTGATCTCGGTGAACTCCTCGATACCGTACCGCGAGCCTTCGCGGCCGAGACCTGAGAGCTTGACGCCACCGAACGGCGCTTCCGCCGTCGAGATCAGGCCCGTATTCACGCCGACCATCCCATATTCCAGCGCCTCGGCAACGCGGAACACACGCGCGAGGTCCTTGGCGTAAAAATAGGAAGCGAGGCCGAATTCGGTGTCGTTGGCCTGTTCGATCACATCCGCCTCGTCTTTGAAGCGGAAGAGTGGAGCAAGCGGGCCGAATGTTTCTTCGCGCGCGACCGCCATATCCTTCGTGACGTTGGCGAGAACGGTGGCCTCGTAGAAAGTGCCGCCAAGCGCATGCGGCTTGCCACCCTGGATGATGTTGGCACCCTTCGCCAGCGCGTCAGCCACATGCTCCTCAACTTTCTCGAGCGCCGGCTTGTCGATCAACGGACCGAGGATCACGCCCTCGTCGAAGCCATTGCCGGTCTTCAGTTTGCCGACGGCATCCGCGAGCTTCTTCGAGAAGGCGTCGTAAACGCCGTCCTGCACATAGAGCCTGTTGGCGCAGACGCAGGTCTGACCGTTGTTGCGAAACTTCGCGATCAGAGCACCCTCGACGGCTGCGTCGAGATCAGCATCGTCAAAGACGATGAACGGCGCATTGCCGCCGAGCTCGAGCCCGAGTTTCTTGATCGTCGGCGCGCTCTGCTTGTAGAGCTCGGCGCCGATTTCGGTCGATCCAGTAAAGGTAAGCTTGCGCACGGTCGGGTTCGAAGTCATCTCCGCGCCGATCGCGGCGGCGGAGCCTGTTAGCACCGAGAAAAGCCCGGCCGGCAGGCCGGCGCGCTCGGCAAGCACGGCAATCGCGATTGCCGAGAACGGCGTCTGCGATGCCGGCTTCAGCACCATGGCACAGCCTGCCGCAAGCGCCGGGCCGGCCTTGCGGGTGATCATCGCATTGGGGAAATTCCAGGGCGTGATCGCCGCGACCACGCCGATCGGCTGCTTCATGACCATGATGCGCTTGTCTGGCTGGTGGCCCGGTATCAGGTCGCCATAGATGCGCCGCGCTTCCTCCGCAAACCATTCGATAAAGCTCGCACCGTAGACGATCTCGCCGGTGGCTTCGGCAAGCGGCTTGCCTTGCTCAAGCGTCAGGATTCGCCCGAGGTCGTCCTTGTTCTCGATCATCAGATCGAACCACTTCCGCAGGATGCCGGCGCGTTCCTTGGCGGTGCGGGCAGCCCAGCCCTTCTGCGCGACGCGCGCGGCCTCGATCGCCGCCTTCGTCTCGGCGCCGCCCATCTTGGGCACGCGGCCGATGATCTCTCCGGTGGCCGGATTGTTGACCTCGATCGCATTGGCGGGATCGGCATCGATCCAATTTCCGCCAACAAGAGCGGCCTGGCGAAAAAGGGAAGGGTCTTTCAGCTGCATCGCATTCATCCTGTTTGACAAGTTGCCCGCATTGACGCCGGCACTGATCGCCTCAGCGTCTTTCTGGTGCGAAGGATAAACTGGTGTCCCGGCCGGCAAGATCAAATTGGCCGAATTGCCCAGGACTTGCAACTGGAGCCGTTAGTGGCTTTTAAGTGCCTGAAGCGGCGTGACCGTGGGCCACGCCGGTGCTCAACGGACAAAACGGCGGAGCTCAGGCTTTCTTGGAAGGGCGACCGTGCAGCGGCTCGGCGCGGTGCCAGTTCTCCAGGATGCGGCCGTCGGTGTGGTTCTGCTTTGCCCAGCGGATCCCGTTCGAGATGACCTTGTGAATGGTCTTGTCGTGATAGATCGGGTAGGTCTCATGCCCCGGGCTGAAGAAGAAGATCCGTCCCCGGCCGCGTTGGAAGGTGCAGCCGCTGCGAAACACCTCGCCACCCGAGTACCAAGAAATGAATACCAGCTCATCGGGCTGCGGGATGTCGAAGGGCTCGCCGTACATCTCCGATGCATTCACCTCGAAATAGGGCGGCAGTCCCTCCGCGATCGGATGAGAAGGGTTTACCACCCAAACACGCTCAAGGTCGCCCTCCGGCGTTTCGCGCCAGGAGAGGTTGGCGTTCGTGCCCATCAGCCGGCGGAAGAGCTTGGAGTGGTGCCCTGAATGCAGAACGAGCAAGCCCATCCCCTTCAGAACGCGCTGCTGGATACGGTCGATCAGCCCGTCACTGACGTCCTCATGCGCCATATGGCCCCACCAGAGCAAGACGTCGGTCTCGTTGAGTACCTGGTCGGGCAGGCCTTCATCGGGATCATCGAGCGTGCCTCGACGAATCTCGAAATCCGAATGTGCAATGCCTGCCGCAATTGCACCATCGATGCGATCAGGATAGATCTCCTGAACCTCCTTGTGCAATTGCTCGTGGCGTCCCTCGTTCCAGATTGTGACCTTGATCGTCATGATGTCCTCGATGTTATCAACGTGATTAGGATGATTGAGCCGAGCGGATGACGCGCCCGGTGGTGTCGAACAGGTGGCAGGCGGTGCCGTCTGCTGTCAGCGAAACGCGGTCGCCGGGGCGTACCGCGACATCGCCTTCGGCGCGGACGACGATCGGCTGGTTTTCAGAGCCGACGGTCATGTAGGTCTCGACGCCCAGGCGCTCGACGATGACGACGTCGGCCGTGAAATTTCCCTGGCCCTCGGGTGCGATCTTGAAGTGCTCCGGTCGGATACCGAGCGTGGCGGCACCGTCGGGCACCGTTCCGGCTCCATCCGGCAGGTTGAGCGTCAATCCGATCGGGCTTTGCACGCGCAATGCGCCGGCCTGCGGCTTGCTGATCGTCACGGGAACGGTGTTCATGCGCGGCGAGCCGATGAAGGTGGCGACGAACTCGTTGTCGGGCTTGTGATAGAGGTCCATCGGTGCGCCCTGCTGGGCGACAAGCCCCTTGTTCAGGACGACGATGCGGTCGGCCATGGTCATGGCCTCGACCTGATCGTGGGTGACGTAAACGACGGTCGCCTTCAATTCGCGGTGCAAGCGCTGCAACTCGGCACGCATCTGTACACGAAGCGCCGAATCGAGGTTCGACAGCGGTTCATCGAACAGGATCAGCGACGGCTTCTTGATGATGGCTCGACCGATCGCGACGCGCTGTCTTTGACCGCCTGACAGTGCGGCGGGGCGGCGATCGAGATAATCAGTCAGTTGCAGGATTTCGGCGACGCCCTCGACCTGCTTGCGGATTTCGGTTTCCGGCACTTTTTTCAGGCTGAGCGAGAAGCCGATGTTCTGCGCCACGGTCATATGCGGATAAAGCGCGTAGGACTGAAACACCATGGCGATGCCGCGTTTGTCCGGCGGCACGTCATTGATACGCTTGCCGTTCAGGATGAGGTCGCCGTCATCGATGCCTTCCAGCCCGGCGATCATCCGCAAAAGGGTCGACTTTCCGCAACCCGAAGGCCCGACGAATACGGCGAACTCACCGTCCTCGACGGTGATGTCGACGCCCTTGATGACCTCCAGGGCGCCATAGAATTTGCGAACGTTCTTGAGATTGATCATCTGTAAAACTCTTTCTGGATATCAGCCTTTGACGCCGCCCGAAAAGGTCTGGACGAGGAAGCGCCGCGCGAAGCCGAAGGCGATCACAGCCGGCAGGAGGTAGATGAAGGCGAGGGCGGCGAGCAGGCCGTAATCGATCTCGTTGATGCGCAGGAAAGCGCGAAAGAGGCCGAGGGGAAGCGTTTGCAGTTCCGGTGACGAGAGGAAGATCAGCGGCAGCAGGAAATCGCCCCATGCCGACATGAAGGCAAACAACCCGGCTGCGGCCAGCCCCGGCAGCGCCAGCGGGATCAGGACGCGGCGGATGCGCTGCGTCATCGTTGCGCCGTCCATCAGCGCTGCTTCTTCATAGTCGCGCGGAAGGCCGTCAAAAAAGGTTTTCATGATCCACAGCGCCAGCGGCAGCTGCATGGTCGCAAGCACCAGGATCAGGCCGAGGTAACCGTCGATAAAGCCCGTCCAGCGCATGATCGGCCGCGCGTATTCGCCGAAGATCGGCCGCAGGATCGCGCCCTCGGCATTGTTGAGCGTCAGCAGGAACTTGTAGAGCGGCACCACAAGTGCTGTCGGCGGCAAGACGCGGATCAGAAGGATCGCGTAGAGAAACGGCAGCTTCCACCAGGCCCGCGTGCGCGACAAGGCGTAGCCGCCGAGGCCGGCCAGCACCATGACCAGTACCGTTGCGGAGCCGACGACAAAAAGCGAATTGAAGAGCCACTTCGCCCCGTCCTCCTTGGTGAAGACACGCAGATAGTTGTCGAGCGTCCATTGTTCCGGCCAGCGGAGAAACAGCTGGGCATTGCCATCGAGCGAGGCGAGCAGAACCCAGAGGAACGGTACGGCGCAGAAGATCGAGATCAGCGACAGCGTGGCGTAGGCGAGCAGATCCGATCGGATCTTGTTGGCGTTTTCTGTCGGGGAAAGCACTGCCATGTCAGACCTCCACCTTCATTGCCCGCACGTATGCGATGCCGAGGATCAGCGAGATCACCAGAGTGACGACCGCGACCGCGGCGCCGTAGCCGAGCTGGAAGGCAGTGAAGGACTGGTTGTAGATGTAGATGCTGATGACTTCGGTCGCACCACCAGGGCCGCCGCGCGTCAGCGCATAGACAAGACCGAAGACCGCGATCGTCGAGACGGCGGAAATCAGCATGTAGAGAAGGATCGTCGGCATCATCAGGGGAAGTGTGATGCGGCGGAACATCTGCGATGGCGTGGCGCCGTCCATGCAGGCAGCCTCGTAGATTTCGCTCGGAATGGTGCTCAGGCCCGCAGTCAAAAGGATCATCGCGGTGGCAATGCCGCGCCATGTGTTGACGACGATGATCATCGTCAGCGGGAAGACCTGGAGCCAGTCGGTGGGTGTCACGCCGAAGAAGCTCACGATGCGGCTGAGCGTTGCGTTCTCGCCGCCGGCCAGCATCGAAATCCACATGAAGCCGGCAACGACCTCGGGTGCCGCGTTGGGCAGCAGGATCATCGAGGAGAATATCTGGCGGAAAAGGATCTGCCGGCGCAGCGCAATGGCTGAAATCAGGCCGAGTACGAACTGGCCGATCACCGCCGAGCCGACCACGAAAAAGAACGTCACAATGAGCGCGTTCCAGAATTTCGCGTCATTCAGCAGGCGCATGTAGTTGCGAATGCCCACGAAGCGCGGACGCAGCGCTGCGGCGCCGGTGAGAGCTTCGTTGGTGAAGCTCAGATAGACGGAGTAAAGCGCGGGATAGATCACGAAGGCCAGAAGCAGGACCAGCGACGGCAGCAGGATCACGAGGAGCTGCCGCTCGACGCGTCGTTCGTGAGAATTGAGGACCATGAAGCTCGCAACCTTGTCTGATGATCGCAGACGCGGCCAGCGGGCCGCGCCTGCAGTCTTGGGCGGAAGTTGAAGGGCTTGAGGCTTATTTCACCACGTCGTCGCCTAGCGTTTCCTTGACGTAATCGACAAGAATCTTCTGGGCACCGGCGGCGTCCGTCTCCTTGCGCAGCAGCGCTTCGGTTGCCCGTGCCACGCCTTCGGCGATGGTGCCGAAGCCGGACGCCTGCTTCAGGAAGACGCCGTTGCCGGCCGCGGCGTGGATCGGAACAAGTTCCGTCAGCTTCTGGAACTCGGCGCTCTTAGCCGCATCCTTGCTTGCCGGAATATTGCCGATGCGCGCGGCGTAGGAGACCTGCGTGTCGACCGAACCGATCTCAAGCAGCGCCTTCGTCGCCAGCTCGACGTTCGCGGACTTCGCGTTAACGGCCCACGGAGCAGCAAGGTTCGCGAGCACGTACTGGCCGCCCGTTTGGCCGGGAACTGTCCAGGTGCCGACGATCTTTGTCACCTCTGGGATCGGGTTCTTGCTCTCGCGGCCCCAATCGAAGATGTAGCACCAGGAACCGCACGTAGTTGCCGCAAGCTTGCCCTCAGGGAACATCTGGTACTTGGGAATGACCCACGGCTCTGGGCCGAGCAGCGGCTGGGTCGGCATCAGATCCTTGTCGATGAGCTTCTTGTAGACGCCGAAGACGTCCTTGATGCCTTCGCCACTGAGATCGAGTTTTCCATCGGCGTCGACCAGCTGCGGCGTCTTGGAGCCGACGAGCAGATGCTGGAAGCCTTCATCGAAAGCGCCGCTACCCCAGGACACGCCGGCCGGGAAGAGCAGGCCGTAGGCGCCTGTCTTCGCCTTCACTTCAGCGGCGCGATCCAGCAGTTCCTGCCAGGTCTTCGGTTGCTCGGTCGAAATGCCGGCTTTCTCCAGCACATCCTTGCGGAAGTAGATTTCCTGGATGCCAAGCATGAACGGCATGACGTAGGTTTCGCCATCGGGGCTCACGGCCAGCTGCTTTGCGACGTCATAGAAATTCGCGTAGCCGTCCCAGCCGGTGATCTCCTTGGTTACAGGGGCGAGGTATCCGGCTTCGACCATATCGGCCACAGCCGCCGTCGACGGGATCGAGAAGAGATCCGGCGCGTTGCCGGCGCCAAGCTCGGTGAGCAGCTTCGTCAGGTAGTCCTTGTCGGGCGCCGGGTATTCGACGACCTCGACGGTCACTCCGTATTTCTTTTCGATCGCCTCGACCGTCGACTTCATGGCGTCGATGCCGGCCTGGCCGTGATTTGCAATTCGGATTGTTTCGGCATGCGCCAGCGTCGAGACCGCGCTGAGCAAAATGGCGCACAGGCCACCAATGACCGTCTTCTTCAACGGAAGTCCTCCCTTTTTGATTGGCGGCGCCCTCCAGCACCGTTCGAAAAATGTACACGCATTCCTCAACGAGGCAAGACGGATTTCCGAAAGAATTTACAAGTTCATATAATGCATTGATTTAACGCATTAAAATAGAACTTGCGCCGAGTTTTCCGTTTGTGTAATCGTGTACACAATCATGTGGGAGGAGTTTCATGACACAGAAGTTGCGGCTTGGCGTGATCGGCGCAGGCCTGAAGGCGGCTGAATATGCGGCGAGCTGGGCGGCCATGCCGGAGATCGAGTTCGTAGCGCTTGCTGATACGACCGCTTCGTCGCGCCAGCGCCTGATCGACGTGTGCATCGCGGCTGGAGCGCCGGCGCCGAAGAGCTTCGAGGACTACCGCGAGATGCTCGCGAAATGCCGCGATGCGCTCGACATCGTCTATATCTCCACCCCGCACGCCTTTCACGGCGAACAGGCGGCGGCCGTCGTCGAAGCCGGCATCGATCTCTTCCTTGAAAAGCCGATGGTCACGACCGTTGCCGAGGCTGAGACGCTGATCGCGGCGCAGAAGAAAAGTGGCGTCACTGTTGTTACTGCTTTCCAGGGCGGCCTCTCGCCGCTGGTGATTGACACGCGCAAGCGCGCGCTCGCTGGAGAGTTCGGCGAGCTTATCGCGATTTCGGGCATGATCTGGGAAAGCTGGGCGGGCAACTATGCCGGTCACTGGAAACAGGAGCCGGAAATCTCGGGCGGCGGCTTCATGTTCGACACCGGCGCACACATGATGAATACCGTCTGCCTGCTGGCCAATTCCGACTTCGCCAGTGTATCGGCCTATATGAACAAGCATGGCCGCAAGGTGGACATTTCTACCGCCGTATCCGCGCGTCTGAAGAACGGCGCCATGGCGACGTTGACGGCCGCAGGCGAGGGGCCTCCTGGCTGCGCCTCCTACATCACCTTCTTCTATTCGAAGGCGATCGTGCGGATCGATGCCTGGGGCGGCTGGCGCGAGATCAGCGTCGGTCGGGTCAACGAGCCGCGCGAAGAGGCCGAAATCCTCGGAAACCCGATGAAGAACTTCCTCGCCATTCGCGCCGGTGAAATGGAAAACACCGGCTCCGTTGAAATGGGTCTGCGTTTCGCTAGGCTGTGGGATGCAATCAAGGAATCGGCGGCAGCCGACGGCATGCCGGTCAGGCCCGCCGAGTAGACGTATCGGGACACGAGACATGAACAAGCGGCGGATCACCTCGAAGGAACTGGCAAAGCTCGCCGGGGTATCCTCCGCCACCATTTCCCGCGCCTTTTCGCCCGATTCCAGGATCGGCAGCGCCACGCGCGATCGAATTTTGTCGGTCGCGCGCGAACACGGCTATCAGCCGAACGCGATTGCCCGTTCGCTGAACAATCAACGATCGAGGTTGGTCGCCCTTGTCGTCAATGCCATTGGCAATCCTTGCGAGGCCGAAGAGCAGCAATTGCTGGTCCACAGGTTGCAGGCGCGCCAGCTGCTGCCGATCATCCTGTGCTGTGCAGATCACGACGATCGCCTGCAACTGATGCGGTTGGCATCCACCTATCAGGTGGATCATGTCGTCGTTTTCTCGGACATGGTGTCGATGCAAGACGCGGTCGATATCTTTCATACGACCAAGCCGATCATCGTCTCGTTCGAACCCTTGGACAACGAAAACGTCTCAAATATTCGCATCGATGGCGCGGCTGCGGCTGACGAGATCATCGAGAAGATTGTCAATGACGGCAAGAAGCGCTTTGCCTACCTCTCCGGCACCAAATCCAGCTGGATCGACAAGCTTCGACGCAAATGGTTCGCGGATGCACTCGCCAGGCGCGGGCTGGCCATCGAGGCCGAAGCCTTTGGCGACTACACCTATGATTCCGGCTTCAAGGAAGCGGTGCTTTTGCTGCATCGCTCGAAGGTCGATGCGATCATTTGCGGCAACGACGTGATGGCGATCGGCGCGCGCGATGCCGCGCGGCGCATGCTCGGCAAGAACACGCCTGATGATATCGCCATCGTCGGCCAGGATGGGATTGCAATGGCTGCGTGGGATTGCAACGACCTGACGACGCTAAGCCTCGACCATGTCGCCTTCATCGATGCGGTTGTCGAGCTCATCGAACGTCACGATGCCGATTTGCCGGGGCCCCACAGCATAACGCTGACCTGCAATGCCCGCTGGGGGTCCACCGCCTAACACCATCTGCTCGGCGCCGGGAGGTCGCTGTCTTAGCGACATCTTGACTACGCGGTCCAAACGAAATGGTATGCTTGCCAGACATTATCCAATGGCGGCGCCGCCAGTGTGCGCCGAGAGCAAATGATCGCGATCAGGCGGCGCAGCATCGGTCTATTCGTATCGTGGGGTTTCCGCCTCTCGCTTTGCACGGTGTTCATTGGCTCTGCCAGTGCTGCGGAGACTATGGAAGCTCAGCCGGAAGCATCCTGCCTCTATACGCGTTCGATGACCGGCTCGGCGGAGACGCTTTGCATTCGCAAGGACAGCTTCAACCGCGACCTCTGCGGTGCGATCGAACGGACCGCGAGCGAACATGACCTGCCGCCGGATTTCTTCGCACGGCTGATTTGGCGCGAGAGCCGGTTCAGGCCGGACGCGTTGAGCTATAAGGGCGCGCAGGGGATAGCGCAGTTCATGCCGGGTACCGCCAAGCTGCGCGGGCTGCAGGACAGTTACGATGTTCTGGAAGCCTTGCAAAAATCGGCCGAATATCTTGATGAGCTCAGGGATCGCTTCGGCAATCTCGGCCTTGCGGCCGCTGCCTACAATGCCGGCGAAAACGGGCTATCGAACTTTCTCAATGGCGGCGGCCTGCCGACGGAGACCCGCAGTTATGTGATGGCGATTACGGCGCATAGCGTCGAGGAGTGGAAGTCCTCGGCACCCGACAAGGCGGCTGGTCCCCTGGCAGAGGATCAGCCCTTTATCGAAAGCTGCGTGGCGCTTGCCGATCGCCGCAAGATGGCCGATCCGGTCTGGCGGCCGGAGGGAAACTGGGCGCCTTGGGGCGTGCAGATCGCGGCCAGCGCCGACCCCGATGTTGCCCGTCGCCTTTTCTTTGCGGCGATTGCACGGTTTCCGGCACCTCTCGACCAGGAGCAGCCTCTTATCCTGCGGCAACGTGATCGCAGCTTCGGTTTCCGACCGCGCTACGTGACCCGCATAGCTCGGCAGACAAGGGGGGAGGCTAACGAGGTCTGCAGACAGATCCGCAAGACCAACCAGATCTGCCTGATATTCAAGAATTGAATATCGGGGCTCCGGCACCCCGTTCGAGAACCGAGACGTTGTATTCAAGGGCTATCCAAAACGGCCGTGCGTGGTCATTCGCCCAATTGCATTGCACGGGTGTGCAAAAAATGACTTCAGAGTTCATTTTGTCATGTCACTGTTACGCGCCGGCGATAGCAGAGCCGTAGTCCAAAGGGCAACGCCCGAAACAATGGAGACGGTCATGAACAGACGCGAGTTTCTTGTCACATCTTCGGCGGCAGCCGGTCTGCTGGCCCTGCCACGCTTTGCGATGGCTGCAGATGGCACGATCAACCTCTATAGTGGATCCGACGCCAACATTATCGACTTCTGGAACAACACCGTGCTTCCGGCCTTCAAAAAGGCGCACCCCGAAGCTGCCGTAAAGGTTACGGATGCAGGTGACAACGCCGGCTCGCGTGCCATTGCAGACCGTGCGCTTGCGGCTCTCAAGTCGAAGACGGATCCGCAGTCGGATATCTTTGAAGCGTTCAACCCACGACTGCCCACAGGTGGTATCGATGCCGGCCTCTGGGTCAAGTTCTCGGCCGAGAACATCGATGGCTTCGCGACCGTCAATCCGCTCAGCGTCGACAGCCCGTATTCGCTGCCCTATCGCGGTTCGCAGGTGTTGCTAGCCTACGACAAGACCAAGCTTGACCCCAAGGATGCGCCGAAGACCTGGGAACAACTGACGGCCTGGATCAAGGCCAATCCTGGCCAGTTCATCTACAATCGCCCCGACAAGGGCGGTTCGGGCGGCAATTTCGTTCGCCGCGCGATCCACGAAGCCAACGGTCGTGATCCCAAGAAGTTCACCATCGACAACTTCACGGCTGATTTCGCAAATCAGGCCCTGACGCCGGCTTGGGCGATCCTCAACGATCTCGCGCCGTCACTTTATGAAAAGGGTGCCTACACCTCGGGCAATACGCAGTCGATCCAGCTGCTTGCCCAGGGCGTTGTCACGATGACGCCGGTCTGGTCCGACCAGGTGCTGCAGGCCCTGTCGCAGGGCGTACTGCCTGAGACGACCGGCCTTGTCCAGCTCACCGATCTGGCGCTTTGCGGCGACTTCTCGCGCATGACGGTGTTTACGAACGGCACCAACAAGGATGCGGCACTGAAACTTGCGGCGTTCATGCTGACGAAGGAAATCCAGGAAGCGATTATCACCGAACTCGGTGGTTTCCCGGCTGTCGCCTGGGATCATATTTCCGACGAACTTCGTCAGAAATATGCCGATGTCATCCCTACCACCATTCCGACTTTCCCGGCCGGCGATTGGGAAAGCAACATCAACGACGGTTGGTATCGTAATGTTGCTCCGGGCATCAGCCGTACCTGATGCGTAAAAGCATGACATTGTCGCTGCCGGCGCGGGCAACCGCGCCGGGCAAGGCGCAGAATCCGGTTGGGCTTCTTCTGGTCGCCCTGCCGGTGCTTCTGCTCGGGTGGCTGATCGTCTACCCGATCTTTTCGGCCGTGATCACCACCGTTTTCATTGCGCAGGCGGATGGCACGACCTCAGTGTCGCTGGCTTCCTACCGGTTCTTCTTCAGTGATCCCTACAGCCTCGCCAATCTCTGGGTGACGCTGTGGACAACCGTGGTCTGCGGTGTGTTGCTGCTGGTGGTCGGCTTGCCGATCGCGCTTTATCTGCGGTTTTCACAGGGGCGTCTTCCAGCCTATGTTCAGGGCCTGGCGATCTTCCCGATGTTCGTGCCGTCGATCATCCTGTCTTATGCGCTGATCCGCACGATCGGGCCCAACGGGACCGTCGATCTGCTGCTCAATGCCGTCGGGCTGCCAAAGATCCCGTCCCCCTATCTGACCCCATGGGGGCCAGTCATTGGTCTGGTTTGGGACAATCTTCCTTTGACTGTGCTGATGCTGACAGCCGGGCTTGGCAGTATTGCGAAGAGCTCGGTCGAGGCTGCCCGTGATGTCGGCGCTTCGCCGCTGCGCGTTTTCATCTCGATCATCCTGCCACGTATGGGCAACTCGCTGTTGGTCACGGCGTCCTTCGCCATCCTTGGAATCTTTTCGTCCTTCACTTTGCCCTATGTGCTCGGCCCGGCATCGCCGGAAATGATGGGGCCGTTCATGCAGCGCACCTTCTCCGATGTGAACGATCCGCTGAATGCGCTGACGCAGGCAGTAATTTCCTTCGGATTCTGCCTCGTCTTCGGCATTTTTTATGTGCGATCAATCGCCAAAAATCGGGAGGCGTCGCGATGAGGACGATAGCCAAGTTCAATGGTTCCAAAGTCGATTGGGCGGGCATTCTGTTTGCCGTGCTGCTGACGCTGTTCATCGCCGTGCCTCTGGTTGTGGTCGGCACCTGGGCGTTTACCGAGGTATGGCGCTATCCGTCAGTCATTCCGCAGCAGTTCGGTTTCCGCTTCTGGTCGCAGACACTGTCTCGCACCGATGTATGGGACGCGCTCTTCTTGAGCCTGCGACTGACGGCGACGGTCACACTTTTGTCGGCCGTCATCTGCTTGCCCGCGGCTTATGCATTTGCGCGCATGTCGTTTCCCGGAAAGAACGTACTCTTCCTGTCTTTTCTGGCCTCGCATGCCTTTCCGAAGTTCGGACTTCTGGTGGCGATCGCCGGCATCTTCTTGAAGCTCGGCTTGATCAGCACCTTCTGGGGCGTTGTCCTGATTCAGCTGGTCGGGACGTTGATGTTGATGATCTGGATCCCCGTGGCAGCGTTCCAGAATATCGATCGGCGCATGGAAGAGGCTGCCCGCGATGCAGGTGCCGGACCGTTTCGGGTTTTCTGGTCGATCACCTTGCCCCAGGCGGCCCCCACAATCATGGCGGCCTTGCTCCTGACCTTTGTCGGAACATTTTATGAAACCGAAGGCGCCTGGCTCATCGGCGCCCCTGAGATCCGCACCATGCCGGTGTTGATGATCACCTTCATCAACAATCAGATCGTGGTTCAATATGGTGCCGTTTTATCGGTGATGCTCTGGGTGCCGTCGTTCTTCGCTCTGATGTTTGCCCGCCGTGTGGTCGGAACGGGCGCATTTGCCCGCGGCTTTGGCGCGTGACGCTAGGATCGGGCATGGCCCGAGGAAAGGCTTGATATGGCACGCTTGACGATCAAGAACGTCTCAAAGACGTTCGGGACCTCGTTTGCGGTCCGTGATTTCTCGCTCGATGTAGAAGATGGCGAGCTCGTCTGCCTGCTTGGTCCGTCCGGATCCGGCAAGTCGACACTGCTTCGCATGATCGGCGGCTTCGAACAGCCGTCGGACGGCTCGATCCTGATCGACGGCAAGGACGTGACGAGGCTGCCGCCGGAAAAGCGCCCTACCGGCATGGTCTTCCAGAGCCACGCGCTCTGGACCCATATGGACGTGTTCAACAACATCGCCTTCGGCCTCAAGCTTCGTCGCCTGCCTAAGGCCAAGATTCGCGAACGCGTCGAGAACGCCCTGGCGCTGGTCGGGCTTGCAGACTATGGCAAGCGCATGACGACGCAGTTGTCGGGTGGCCAACAGCAGCGCGTGGCGCTTGCGCGTTCGCTGGTGCTGGAGCCGAAGATCCTGTTGCTCGACGAGCCGTTCGCCAGCCTCGACCAGCATCTGCGCGAACGGCTGCGAGAGGAAGTGCGCGACATCCAGCAGCGCGTCGGCATCACTACCCTCTTCGTCACGCACGGCCAGGATGAGGCATTGGCGCTCGCCGATCGTATCGTCGTCATGCGCGACGGCAGCACCGAGCAGATCGCCCCACCCGATATCGTCTACCGCGAGCCACAGACGGAATTCGTGGCCGGCTTCATCGGATCGATGAACTTCGTGAAGACCAGCATTCGTGGTGGCGTCAGCCAGCATCCGGCCTTTCCCGTTACCGTGCCGATCGAAGATGGCGACGTCGTCCTGGCGTTTCGCCCCGAGGCGTTGTCGCTGCAGCCATCGAAGACGCTCTCGACCGCCATCGTCCATCGCAGCATTGATTTCGGCACGCACAAGATCGTGGATATCGACCTCGCCGACGGGACGCGCTTGAAGGCGATGACGGCACCGGATAGCAATTGGGTGAAGGGCGTGGGCATCGAGGCGACGGCTTCCGCTTTCCGGGCTTTCCGCGACAATCAGCTGGTCTACCAATCGGCAACCTCAGGTGAACGACATCATGATCTTATCCTCGGCAACGCTTGATCGCAACGGCATCGCGATTGATCATGCTGGCCACAAGACTTGGCTGAAATGGCATCGCGGCCACCGCTATGCCGGCGACATCTCGTTTACGGGACAACGCATTGGCGAGGCGATGGCGCTGGGCGCCAGCATCGAGATCGACCTGGTGCGTTTCAATGGCGCTGGCTTCGCCGTTTTGCACGACGAGACGCTGAACAAGGCGACAACGGGCGAGGGGCGGGTGATCGATGCGACGGAGAGCGACTTGCGCGCTCTGCATCTGCGCGACCCCTTCGGCGAGTCTACGGCCCACAGGGTGATGCTGATCGATGATCTCGGCCAATTGCTGAAGCGCGTCGCCCGCGAAAGCGGCGCTGTGCTACAGCTCGACCTCAAGGAAGGTTCCCCCGATATCCGCGAAGAGGATATCGCCGCTTTTGCCGCCGCGATCTCGCCGGTCGCAAAGTCGGTCATTCTCTCGGCCGGCGATCCCGAGGCTGTCGAACGCTTGTCCCAGGCCGTGCCGGACATGCCGATCGGCTACGACCCGTGCCATCACGGTGCGATCGAGCGCCTGAAGCAAAGCCGTGACTTTGACGGTTTCGTCGCAGACGCCGTGGCTGCCTCGCCCCGCGCGCGGATGATCTACCTGCACCACCAACTCGTGCTGTTTGCCGACGATGCCGGATACGACCTCGTTGCGGCCTTCCATCGCGCCGGGCGCAGCATCGACGCTTATACCATCAATTCGGCAATTCCTGCCGCATTGCCGGTCGTGCGCCGCCTCCTGGCGCTGAAGGTCGACCAGATCACCACCGATGACCCTGTTGGCTTGGAGACCCTACTTCTCGGCTAGGTACTCGCGCGCGCCAAGGGCGGGGCGCCCGCGCTGGTATTCGGCCACCATCGACATCAATCGGACCCAGTTGATGTGGTGCCTGTTCAACTTCCTGTTCGACTGTAGTAAGCGGGAATTCTCATAATCGGGAATCCATCATGGTCGAAAAGAGCAACACAGATGTGGTTGAGCGGCGCCGCGGCTCCGGCGTGAAGCTGGTCTACGACATTTTGCGCGACGAGATCCTTGATCTGAAACTTGCCCCTGGCAGTTCGGTGGACGAGGTGCTGCTTGCCGAGCGGTTCCAGATGTCGCGAACGCCGATCCGAGAGGCCTTGGTCAGGCTCGCCGGCGAGGGCCTGATCGAGACCCTGCCCAATCGCTCCACACTGGTCTCGAATATCGACCTATTGAACCTGAACACCTATTTCGACGCGCTTGTGCTGATGTACCGGGTGACGACTAGGCTTGCGGCGCAAAACCACAGGCCCGACGATCTGGTCGCCATTCGCGAACTGCACAGGCAGTACGCCGCGACCGTCGAGGCAAGAGACCTGCGCGACATGATCGCGGTCAACGCGGCGTTTCATTCGGCAATCGCTGAGGCTGGGCGAAACCCCTATTTCACCGGGTTGTTTCGCAGGCTTCTCGACGAGGGGCGGCGTATTCTCCGGCTTTACTACAACTCCTATGACGAACAGTTTCCGCAACGCTTTGTCGATGAACACGCCGAGATCATTGCGGCGATCGAGGCGCGCGATTTGGACCTTGCGGACCATCTCGGGAAAGTTCACGGCGAGCAGATTGTCGAGCAGGTCCAGCGCATGTTCGTTCGCAACCAGAAGCTCGACATCAAGCTCTGAGAAAGCGACTGCATTTTTCTTGTCGACAAGAAATATTCTCGATGATATTTCTTGTCGACAAGGGATGGCGTGCGTGCTGCGCCGCTGATGACCCGTCAAACTGATTATGGAGAGCGACATGAAGGCCAGTATCTTTTCCGGTGTGATCCCTGCGTTGATGACGCCCTGCAACGACGATCGGACGCCCGACTTTGACGCACTGGTGCGCAAGGCCAAGGAGCTCATCGCCAAGGGCATGTCGGCCGTCGTCTACTGCGGCTCCATGGGTGACTGGCCACTCCTGACAGACGAACAGCGGATGGAAGGTGTCGAACGCCTGGCAAAGGCTGGCATCCCTGTTATCGTCGGGACGGGCGCCGTCAACACGGCGTCAGCCGTTGCGCACGCAGCTCACGCGCGGAAAGTCGGCGCAAAGGGCCTGATGGTCATCCCGCGTGTGCTGTCGCGTGGTTCGGTCGTTGCGGCCCAAAAGAACCATTTCAAGGCGATCCTTTCGGCGGCACCGGAGCTGCCCGCCGTCATCTACAACAGCCCCTATTATGGCTTTGCCACACGCGCCGACCTGTTCTTTGCGCTTCGCGAAGAGCACAAGAACCTGGTCGGTTTCAAGGAATTCGGTGGCGCGGCCGACATGCGCTATGCGGCTGAAAACATCACCAGCCGCGACGATGACGTATCGCTGATGATCGGCGTCGACACGGCCGTTTTCCATGGCTTCGTCAACTGCGGCGCGACCGGCGCGATCACCGGCATTGGCTGCGTGCTTCCCAAGGAAGTGATCCACATGTGCAATCTGGCGAACGGTGCTGCCAAGGGCGATGTCGAGGCACGCCAGCGCGCGTTGGAACTGGAATCGGCTCTCGCCGTTCTCTCTTCCTTCGATGAAGGCCCCGAACTCGTCCTGTTCTTCAAGCACATGATGGTGCTAAAGGGCGACAAGGAATATACGCTGCACTTCAACGAAACGGACGTCCTCTCGGAAAGCCAGCGCGGCTACGTCGAAGCCCAGTTGAAGCTGTTCGACACCTGGTACGCCGAATGGAGCAAGCTGCCGGGTGCGGTTCAGACCTACAAGGCGTAAGCCTACACAAAGTCACAAGTAAAAAAGGGCCCCACCGGGGCCCTCAGACCGCTGACAAACCC
>UBVW01000056.1:0-63606 GCA_900469085.1 Hyphomicrobiales bacterium
CGCAAGCTGACCCGCAAGAAGCTGCAGCGCGAAGGCCTGCTTCCCGCGCCGAAGAAGGCAGTGCGTCCGGCTCGATAACGGCTGGCCCAACACTTAAACGTAGAGAGCGCAGATGACTTCAGACAATGAATTCTTCAATCAGGCCAAGCTCTCGTCTCGCGATAAGGCTGTCGTGACCGACACGACGGCCCGTGCGATCATTTCAGCCGAGGCTGCGGCTCGCGAATTGAAGACGGAGAAGCTCAAGGCTCTCCGCCTGCAACGCGCTGCCGAGGCCCCGCCTGAGGTCGAGCCCGTCAAGAAAAAGCGGGCGACGTCCAAGACCGCCTCCTCCTGATCTTGGTTCTCCCAATCAGGGACGCGTCATTCTTCCCGACAATCGGTTGAATATGCACATTGGCATCAGGCCCCGAGTGGGCCTGTCCCAGTGTCTTATGGGTCCATATCTATTCGAGCGTGCTAAAATGACCCGGGCTTTTCCGTAGACTTACCTCCGGTTAAGTGCGATTCAACGTGCGATGGCACTTTCAAGCCGCCCGCTCGTTTTCGGGTATGCTGTACGTTCAAGACATAAAGCGCTTTTGGCGTCGCCGGGATGGAAACTTCGGCATCACCACAGCGCTTGTGCTGCCGGTGCTTTTGGGGGTTGCCGGCCTTGCGGTGGACACCGCCAATCTCACCTTGTCACAGCGCCAGTTGCAGGAGGCGACGGATGCCTCGGCGCTTGCCGTTTCCACGGCGCTTGCCAACGGCACCGCCGACGAGACATCAGGCAAGGCGCTGGGCCTGGATTTCGTGTCCGGCCAGGTCGCCGGCACATCGGGCAGCACCGCCGCAGCAGCCGCGAAGAAGGCAGCGACGGTGTCGATCACGACCACGACCACCTCATCAGGCAAGAGTTTCGTGGTGGGCGTTACCGCGTCGATGCCGGTGACGCTGACGCCGCTGAGCGCGCTCATCGCCGGCAATACGACGACAGTCGCAGCCGCCAGCAAGAGCACCAGCGGCACGGGAACGACCAAGAACGGCATCTCGATCGAGTTGCTACTCGATGCATCTACCTCAATGGCTGACGATACGACAACGCAGAACGGCACGAAGTGCGCGATCTATCTGCTCGGCATCTGCATCGGCACGCAGCCCGCTTATTATAGCAAGATCGACGCGTTGAAGATCGCCGCCGGCAAGCTGTTCGATTCGCTCGACAAGTTCGATCCGAACACGCGCTACGTCCGCAGCGGCGCGATCTCCTATACGAGCAGCATCAAGGGGCAATCGGCAATGGCCTGGGGCACGACCAACGCCCGGGATCACGTCAAGAATATCGTCATCGCGGCAAACAGCGGCACGGACGCGACAGCGGCGGTGAAGGCGGCGAATGCAAACATCGCCAGGAATCTGTACGGCACGGACACCGAAAGCGTCGAGCAGGCGAAGAAGCTCAACACCAGTTCCGACCGCATCATCGTGCTCATGACCGACGGCGACATGACCGGCGACAGCATCACATGGAACAGCAAGCTCGACCAATCGGTGCGCGACGAGTGTTCCAACGCCAAGGCGGCCGGCATAAAGATCTACACAGTGGCCTTCATGGCGCCTGACAAGGGCAAGGCCCTGTTGAAATTCTGCGCCTCCGCCGAGGCCAACTATTATGAGCCGAACACGATGGACGCACTCACGTCGGCGTTCAGTTCGATCGGCGAGGCGGCGACGAAGGCGATGAGCCGGCTGACGAACTGAGATGCAGAGACGGCTCACCTCTCCGTTGCAGGATAAGCGAGCCGCCACATCATCATATTGCGATATCGATCAGAATTCCTGGGCGGTCGGGCGCAGGACGATCTCGTTGATATCGACGTCGTCAGGCTGGGAGATCGCATAGGCGATGGCGCGGGCGACAGCGCTTGCGGGAATGGAAGTCTTGTAGAATTCCAGCACGCTCGATTGCGCGGTTCCGGTCGTCGTGTGCTTGAGGTCGCTGTCGACGGCGCCGGGCTCGATCGAGGTGACGCGAACCTTCGCGCCGACTTCCTGGCGCAAACCGTCGGAGATGGCGCGGACAGCGAACTTGGTGCCGGAATAGACCGTCCCGCCCGGCGCAAAGACCTTGATACCGGCAACCGAGCTCAGGTTGATGATATGGCCGCTGCTCTTTTCGAGGAAGAAGGGCAGGGCGGCGGCGATGCCATAGAGCGTGCCTTTGATGTTGACGTCGATCATCGCGTCCCATTCCTCGGTGTTGACCTCGGACATCGGGCGGATCGGCATGATGCCGGCATTGTTGATCAGTACATCCAGCGTGCCGAAATCGGCGATCACGGCGTCTGTCACCTGCTTGACCTGGTTCTTGTCGACGACGTCGAGCTGGTAGGCACGGGCTTCGCCGCCCGCCCTGGTGATTTCGCCGACAACTTCGTCCAGCTTGTCCTTGCGGCGGGCGGCAATGGCAACGCGTGCACCGTTGGCCGCGAGATGGCGCGCCGTCTCGGCGCCAAGGCCGGTGCTGCCACCGGTGATGAGCACGACTTTGCCCTTGATGTTCTCACTCATTATCGTTCTCCTTGTTTGGCCCGAACTGTGCAGGCCTTTGATGACGGGACAATGCGCCCCGAATATCTATTTCAGAAATTTATTTGTTTGATCCAAGATATTCATGCTGCATTATAACTGGATGCGATACGACCTCAATCTGCTGCCCGTCTTTGTCACTCTTATGGAAGAGCGCAATGTCACGCGCGCGGCAGATCGTCTCGGTATCACCCAGCCGGCGCTTTCCAATGCGCTGTCGCGGCTGCGCGTCGTGATGCGCGATCCGCTGTTCGTGCGCGAGCGCTACGGCATGCAACCGACACAGATGGCGCTGGAGTTGGCGCCCGTCATCGCGACCGCGTTGGCGGCGATCGACGGTGTGGTGCTCGGGCAGCAGGAATTTGACCCGGTTCAAGCCGACCTCTCCTTCACCATCGCGCCCAACAGCTACGTCGAATACGTGCTGATGCCCGCCATCGTCGCCAAGCTTCGCGAGATGGCGCCGGGCATCAGGCTCCGGCTCACGCCCTTCGGCAACGATCTGGTCGAGACCGGTGTCATGTCGGGCACCACGGCCATGGTGCTTGGCCGCATCGTCGAGCCGCCCGACAATCTGGTGGTGCAGCATCTGATGGACGAGGGGCTCGCTTGCGTGGTCAGGGCCGATCACCCGGAGATTTCGGACAGCTTGTCGAAGGAGCAGTACGAGCGTCTGAGGCATGTGAACGTCGTGCCCCATGGCCGGCTTCGCGCCGGGCTTTTCCAGGCGCTGGAGAAGCGCGGCCTGCGGCGCGAGGTGGCGGTTTCGGTTACGCATTTCCTCGCCGTGCCGGAAATGATTGCTGTCACCGACTATTGCGCGACGCTGCCGAGGCTGATCTGCCGGCACCTGGTGGCCGACCGCAGGCTGAAGATCGTGCCCGCGCCGGTCGATCTCGGCAGCTTTCCCGTCGATCTCGCCTGGCACGTCCGCCATCGCAACGACCCCGCCCACCGCTGGCTGCGTTCGCTGATCGCGGATGTGGCACGCGAGGTTTCGGAGATACAGTGGACGCCGGGAGGGGCGGCGAAGTTAGGCGAACCGTAGCGCCGATTTCGCGCGCGCCTTGGCGGCCACTTCGTCGCGGTCGCGGGGCGGCTGGGACGTCTCCAGTGAATCCAGCAGTTCACGGGCGCAGGGCCGCGATCGACGAGACGGCTGCCTCGAACGCGGCCTCGTTGCGTTTCGACGGCTTGTTGGCGCCGCTGAGCTTGCGGACGAACTGAAGTGCCGCATCATGGATCTCGGCCTCCGTTGCCGGCGGGTCGAAATTGAACAGGGGTTTGATATTCCTGCACATGCCTTGCCTCCCTTCTCGTCCTGCCGCCCGTGGGCTGGGGCGCGATCTACAGGGAAAGCTAGGCGACGGGCCTGCGATTGCAACGGCAATCGATGTCAACCGCTTACGGATAGAGATAGTAGCGCGTCCAATCCTTGTGGGCGATCACCGTGCCGCGCTTGAAGGTGAAAGCGACGATCGAGAGATGGTCGAGGCTCGTCGTGCAGGCGTAGGACAGACGGTACCAATTGCCGTTGCGGCGGAATACAGCGCCATTGGCATCGACATGCACCGCCGTTCGCTTCGGATGCGCGAAGGTATAGGAGATGACCTTGTCGGCCTGCAGGCGATCCATCGCCTCGATATCGCATCGCTGGTCGAGCTGATCGACCGGCATGAGCTTCTTGATCTGGGCGATCGTTCTGCTGTCGAGCGCCAGCACATTGGTCGAAAGGGTGCAGAGCGCGAAAAGGGCGAGGCCCGACTTGAAGAGGGCGGGGCCCTTCTGGGGGAGTAGCTTTGCCATGCGGCGCGACTAACACGCGCTTTAAAAGCCGATCAAGGGCAAGGCCGGATGTTTGTGCCCAGATCACGACATTGCTATTTCGGTTCGGGCCAGTCCGTCTGTGGCCGTTTACCTGGCCGGTCTCGCATGGCCCTGCGAAAATGGCGCAACGGCTTTCCATCGCATCCGCCGCAATCTCGCGCGTGTCAAAACAAAAGCGCATCGGCGTCGCAAAAGAAACGTTGTGCCGCTTTTCGATTTGCGATTTGTATGGCCGACGACAGGGGACAGACCCCCGCAAGGAGATCAAGGCGGATGCGCAGATATTCGGTTTTTGCCGTGGCACGGGAGGCCCTTCGGGGGCACAAAGGCTGGGACAAGCAATGGACCTCTCCGGAGCCGCGTTCCGAATATGACGTGATCATCATCGGTGGCGGTGGGCATGGCCTGGGCGCTGCCTACTACCTCGCCAAGGAGCACGGCATCACCAATGTCGCGGTGCTCGAAAAGGGCTGGCTCGGCGGCGGCAATACCGGCCGCAACACGACCATCATCCGCTCGAACTATCTCTATGAAGAGAGCATGCACATCTACGAGCATTCGATGAAGCTCTGGGAGAACCTGTCGCAGGATCTCAACTACAACGTCATGTATTCTCCGCGCGGCGTGATGATGCTGTCGCACAATGTGCACGACCAGCAGTCCTTCAAGCGCCATATCCATGCGAACCGTCTCTACGGCATCGACAATGAGTGGATGACGCCGGAGCAGGCGAAGGCCTATTGTCCGCCGCTCGATATCTCGGCCAGCGCTCGCTATCCGATCAATGGTGCTGCCCTGCAGCGCCGAGGCGGCACGGCGCGTCACGATGCGGTCGCCTGGGGCTATGCGCGTGCGGCGTCGGATCGCGGCGTCCATATCATCCAGAATTGCGAAGTGACCGGCATCCGCCGCGGCCCTGACGGTCGCGTCACCGGTGTCGAGACGTCGCGCGGCTTCATCGGCGCCAAGAAGGTGGGCGTCTCGGCGGCCGGCCATACGACAACGGTCATGAAGATGGCCGATGTGCGCGTGCCGCTGCAGTCGAGCCCGCTGCAGGCGCTGGTCTCCGAACCGCTGAAGCCGATCTTCCCTTGCGTGGTGATGTCCAACACGGTGCATGCCTATATCTCGCAGTCCGACAAGGGCGAGCTCGTGATCGGCGCCGGCACCGACCAGTACAATTCCTACTCGCAGACCGGCGGCCTGCAGATCATCACGCATACGCTCGATGCCATCTGCGAGCTGTTCCCGATGTTCCGTCGCGTCAAGATGATGCGCCAGTGGGGCGGGATCGTCGACAACACGCCGGATCGTTCGGCGATCCAGTCGAAGACGCCGGTTCCGGGGCTCTACGTCAACTGCGGCTGGGGCACCGGCGGCTTCAAGGCGACGCCGGGTTCGGCCAATCTCTTCGCGCATCTGATTGCCCGCGACGAGGCCCACAAGTTCAATGCCGGCCTGACGCTGGACCGCTTCCGCTCCGGCCGTCTGATCGACGAAGCCGCCGCTGCCGCCGTCGCGCACTGATGGTGATGGCGATGATGGAAAGATATACGTGGCGGGAACTGAGGGCGTGGCCCCCTCACCCTGCCCTCTCTCCGAGGGGAGAGGGGATGCCGAGCAAGCCGCGAGTCCCTTCTCCCCAACGGGGAGAAGGTGGCCCGAAGGGTCGGATGAGGGGGCTGCGGAATGCTGCCCTTTCGGCCGCGGGTCATTCGTTCATTTCCAATGCAGGGCAACAAGGAAATCCCGCATGCTGCTGATTTACTGCCCATACTGTCAGGAAGAGCGCTCCGAGCTCGAATTTCGCGGCGCCGGCGATGCGCATATCGCCCGCCCGACCAATATCGCCGAGATCTCCGACGAGGAATTCGAGCAGTATTTCTTCCTACGCGATAACCCTAAAGGGCTGATCTTCGAACGCTGGCGCCACCAGCACGGATGCGGCCGCTTCTTCAACGCGGCGCGCGACACGATCAGCGACAAGTTCATCATGACGTACAAGGCCGGCGAGCCGAAGCCCGATATCGGTGCGACGGCTGCGCCCCATGCTCCCGTCGAGACCTATGAGCAGCTCGAAGGAGAAGCGAAATGAGCGGCACCAACCGTATCGCAGGCAAAGGCCGTCTGACGCCCGCCAGAACCGCACGCTTCACCTTCGACGGCAAGAGCTACACCGCGCTCGAGGGCGATACCGTCGCCTCGGCGCTGATCGCCAACAACGTCCATCTTGTGGGCCGCTCGTTCAAGTATCACCGCCCGCGCGGCATCCTGTCTGCCGGTGCCGAAGAGCCGAACGCGCTGATCGACGTTGCGCGCGATGCCGCCCGCAAGCAGCCAAACGTGCGCGCCACGGTGCAGGAAGTGTTCGACGGCATGATAGTCGAATCGCAGAACCGTTTCCCGTCGCTCGCCTTCGATATCGGCGGCATCAACAACCTGCTCTCGCCCTTCTTCGCGGCCGGCTTCTACTACAAGACCTTCATGTGGCCGAAGGCCGCCTGGAAGAGCATCTATGAGCCGATCATCCGCCGCGCGGCCGGCCTCGGCGTTGCGCCGAAGGAAGCCGATCCGGATCACTATGCGGGCCGTTACGCGCATTGCGACGTGCTCGTCGTTGGAGCCGGCGTGGCCGGTCTTTCGGCGGCATTGGCCGCGGCACAGAACGGCGCCAAGGTCATCCTCTGCGACGAGCAGGCCGATGTCGGCGGCGCGCTGCGCTATGATAGCGGCGTGACGATCGACGGCCTTTCCGGCTATGAGTGGGCGCAGAAGACGGTTGCCAGCCTGAAGGCGATGGACAATGTGCAGGTGCTGACCCGCACCACCGCTTTCGGCTATTACAACCACAATTTCGTCGGCCTCGCCGAACGGGTGACCGACCATGTCGCGAACCCGAGCCGCCATCTGCCGCGCGAGCGTCTGTGGCAGCTGCGCGCAAAGCGCGTCATCCTCGCCAACGGCGCCATCGAGCGCCACATGGTGTTTCCGAACAACGACCGTCCGGGCATCATGCTGGCATCGGCCGCGCGCATGTATCTCAACCAGTACGGCGTTTCCGTCGGCCAGAAGGTCGGCGTCTATACGGCGCACGACTCGGCCTATGAGGCGGCCTTCGACCTGAAGCGCGCTGGCGTCGAGATTGCCGCGATCGTGGATAGCAGGCAGACGCCGGGTGCTGATGTTCTGGCGGAGGCGCGTTCGCTCGGCATCGATGTTCTCGCCGGCCAGTCGGTGATCAACACGTCAGGCAAGCTGCGCATCTCGTCGATGACGGTCGCCCGCAACGGCGGTGGCTCGCCGCGCAAGATCGCGGTCGATGCGCTCTTGGTTTCGGCCGGTTGGACGCCTTCGGTGCACCTGTTCTCGCAGTCGCGCGGCAAGGTGAAGTTCGAGCCGGAAACGCAGCGCTTCCTGCCCGGCACCTATGCGCAGGATTGCCTCTCCGTCGGCGCCTGCAACGGCACCGACGACCTGCAGCGTACGATCGAGGAATCGCTGGCCGCGGGCGAACTGATGGCGCAGGCCGCCGGAAAGGCGTCCGTAGGCAAGATCAGCATCTCGTCCGAGCAGGCGTATCAGTGGACGGGCGGGATGATCGGTGCGGCCGAAGGGGCGGGTCCCGAGACCAGCGCCAAGGCGTTCATCGATTTCCAGCATGACGTCTGCGCCAAGGATATCCGCCTTGCCGTGCGCGAGGGGATGCACTCGATCGAGCATATCAAGCGCTTCACCACCAACGGCATGGCGTCCGACCAGGGCAAGCTCTCCAACATGCACGGCCTGGCGATCGCCGCCGAGATGCTGGGCAAGGAGATCCCGCAGGTCGGTCTCACCACCTTCCGCGCGCCCTATACGCCGGTGACCTACGGAACGCTGATCGCGCATTCGCGTGGCGAGTTGTTCGACCCGACGCGCAAGACGCCGCTGCACCAGTGGGAAGAAGCCCAGGGCGCGGTGTTCGAGGACGTCGGCAACTGGAAGCGCGCGTGGTTTTATCCGCGTGCCGGCGAGACGATGCATCAGGCTGTCGCGCGCGAATGCAAGACGGCGCGTGATGTCGCCGGCGTGTTCGATGCCTCGACGCTCGGCAAGATCGAGGTCGTCGGCCCTGACGCGGCCGAGTTCATGAACCTGATGTACACCAACGCCTGGGACACGCTGAAGCCGGGCAAGTGCCGCTACGGCATCATGACCCGCGAAGACGGTTTCGTCTATGACGACGGCGTCGTCGGGCGCCTGGCCGACGACCGCTTCCACGTGACGACGACGACGGGCGGCGCGCCGCGCGTGCTCAACCACATGGAAGACTATCTGCAGACCGAGTTCCCGCATCTGAAGGTGTGGCTGACCTCGGTGACAGAGCAGTGGGCCGTTATTGCCGTGCAGGGACCGAAGGCGCGCGAGATCATTGCGCCGCTGGTAGACGGCGTCGATATCTCCAACGAAGCCTTCCCGCATATGAGTGTTGCCGAGTGCACGGTCATGGGCGTTCCGGCGCGGCTGTTCCGCGTGTCTTTCACCGGCGAAACCGGCTTCGAAATCAACGTGCCAGCCGATTACGGCCAGTCGGTTCTCGAGGCCGTCTGGGCCAATGCCGAACCGCTCGGCGCCTGCGTTTACGGCACGGAGACGATGCACGTGCTGCGCGCCGAGAAGGGCTACATCATCGTCGGCCAGGATACGGATGGTACCGTGACGCCAGATGATGCCGGCCTCAACTGGGCGGTGTCGAAGAAGAAGACCGACTTCGTCGGCATTCGCGGGCTGAAGCGGCCGGATCTCGTCAAGGAGGGCCGCAAGCAGCTGGTCGGTCTGATCACCAAGGATCCGACGCTGGTTCTCGAAGAGGGCGCGCAGATCGTCGCCAACCCGAACGAGCCGAAGCCGATGACGATGCTCGGCCACGTGACGTCGTCCTACTGGTCGGAAAACCTCGGAAAATCCATCGCGTTTGCGCTGGTCGCCGGCGGTCGCAAACGCATGGGTGAGACGCTCTACGTGCCGATGCCCGACAAGACGATCGCGGTCGAGGTGACGGATATGGTGTTCTTTGACAAGGAAGGAGGCCGCATCAATGGCTGATACGGCAGTTCGCACATCCGTTCTCTCCGGCAAGCAGGGCGGCTCGGCTACCGTCAGGCTGACCGCGGCGCCTGCCGCCACGCGCGTGGCGCTTCGCGCACCCGCCGAAGCGCTTTCGGCTCTCTCGTCCGCGCTCGGCGTCACCATCCCCAACGCACCGAAGACCTCGGGGCGCAAGGACGGCCGTTCTGCGCTCTGGCTTGGCCCGGACGAATGGCTCGTCATCGACGAGAGCGGCGCCGATCTCATGGGCGCGCTGCAGGACGTGGGCGTCGTGCATTCGGCGACCGACGTCTCGCACCGCAACGTCGCGATCATCGTTTCCGGCCCCGGCGCCGAGACAACGATCTCCACGGGCTGCCCGCAGGACCTGTCGCTCGAAGCCTTCCCCGTCGGCGCCTGCTCGCGCACGCTGTTCGGCAAGGCCGAGATCGTGCTCTTTCGCACCGAGGAGGACACGTTTCGGGTGGAATGCTGGCGGTCGTTCGCGGATTTCGTGTTCGGGTTGCTCGCCGACGGCGCGGCGGACGCGGGGCTCTAGCTTCGCCGTGTCGTGATTATGAGATCGGGGACGGTGCTGGAGCGCCTTCCCCGATTTGCTTCCCCCTTGCGCTACGTCGTCCTCGGGCTTTGTCCCGAGGATCTAAGCACGTTGCGGCTGGTTCAACGGTTATGGCTTAAGGCTGTGAGGGCTGCGCATCGGTCCTCTGTCGCGTCACGGCAATTCACGTCCAGTGCTGATTGAGCCAAGGCAGATGCTCGGCACAAGACCGAGCATGACGTCGCGCGCGAGGCTGACCTCAGCCGATTTACCCGCCCGGCTCGTTATGGCGACGCTTGATGTCCCACATGTGCAGGCGCATGGCGATGTAGCCGAGTACGATCACGACTGCCGGTGTGACGACAAAGGCAAATGTCCAATCGCTCATCGATCGATTCCATTCACAACGTACCTTATCAGGATACGATTACTCGCCAGGCTGATTCCGATTCTTGCGCCATTCGCGCTCGTGCAGCAGGAAGGCGATATAGGCGAGGGCCGCGATGATGGCGGGCAGGCCGCATGAGATGAAGAATAGTGAACCAAAGCTCATGGGATCAGTCTCCTGAGCGTCAATCTCGCTATGTAATGTAATAGCACCGCCACGGAAAGCCAAGCGCACAGGTAACCTGCAAGCCAAAGGCGCGATAGCTGAGCGAAATTGCCGATGCCATAGAGCGCGCCGGCGATCGGCGTGACGATGCCGACGGTGAAGCAGGCCGTCGAGGCGCGGTCTAGCGCGTTGGCGAAAAGCTTTGTCTGCTCATTATATGCCAAGCTCATCACCGCCCTCCGCGCGCTATATCTGGCCCGCCTAGTGGTCTTCCGGCCGGTCCTTCGGGTCGAACTGGATGATGGTCGTCCACTTGGCCGTCAGGGCCGGCTTGCGTTCGTTTTCGATCTCGATGGTGACGTCGTAGCTGGTCATCAGCATGCCGCCGCCGCGGAAGCGGGCTTCGGCGAGGATGAAGCGGCCGCGGATGCGGGCGCCGGATTTGACCGGGGCGACGAAGCGGACGGCGTCGAAGCCGTAGTTGATGCCCATGGTCTGCTCGCGCACCTTGGGCAGGCAGTTGTAGTTCATCGCAGAGAGCAGCGAGAGCGTCAGGAAACCATGGGCGATGGTGCCGCCGAAGGGGCTTTCGGCGGCGCGCGCCGGATCGACATGGATGAATTGGTGGTCGTGGGTTGCGTCGGCGAAGGCGTTGATCATCGTCTGATCGACGACGATCCAATCAGAAAGGCCGGTTTCCGTGCCGACCAGCCCGCGGATGTCAGCGAGCGAGATTTCCTTGACCATCAATTCCTCTTGAAAAAAAGCTGTTTCTAAAAGGCTTACAGTGCGTTTGTGACGATTACGACAAGGATATTAGTGCAACTCACGGGCGCGTCAATTTCCCAATAAGAAAGACACGGATCGCGCCGGTACGCGCGCCTCGGCCAAGGGGTTGGCGCCGTCCTCGGTGCCGATCGGTCGCCATGCCGTGTCGGCGGGGAGCGCATATGTCTTTTCGGATTGGGCGCGGTTGAAAAGGACTGCCAGCCTAAGGCTTTTGCCGGTCGTTCCGTCCTCTGTTTGCAGGATCATGCCGAGCGTGGCGAAATCAGGCGTCTCCCAATCCGACACCGCCATCGGCCGGCCTGAAGGAGCGATCCAGGCGACGTCGCCGTCGCCCTTGAAGAAGGAGGATTGCGAGAAGACGCCGAAGCGCTTGCGCAGCTCCGAGACGAAGGCGGTGTGGGCGATCAGTTCCTCGTCGAGCGCGGTCCAGTCGACCCAGGTGATTTCGTTGTCCTGGCAATAGGCGTTGTTGTTGCCGCGCTGGCTGCGACCGCCTTCGTCGCCCGCCGTCAGCATGATGGTGCCACGGGTCGCAAACAGGGTGGAGAGCAGGGCCTTCAGGTCGGCGCGGCGGCGGGCGATGATTGCGGGATCGTCGGTCTCGCCTTCCTTGCCGTTGTTCCAGGAGTGGTTCTCGTTGTGGCCGTCGCGGTTGTCCTCGCCGTTCGCCTCGTTGTGCTTGCCGGCATAGGAGACGAGGTCGTGCAGCGTGAAGCCGTCATGGGCGGCGAGGAAGTTGACGCTGCGGGTGGTGGTGGCGTTGTTGCGGTCGAAGATGTCGGAGGAGCCCGCGAGTGCCGAGGCGAGCGCGCCCGTCTTGTGGTGGTCGCCGCGCCAGTAGCATCTGAGATCGTCGCGGGCGCGGTCGTTCCATTCGAGGAACGGGGCAGGGAAATTGCCGAGCTGGTAGCCGCCAGGGCCGATGTCCCAGGGCTCTGCGATCATGATGCGGTCACGGAGAACCTGGTCTTCGAGCATCGCCTTCAGCGTCTCGCCATGGGCCTCGAAGCCGGAGGCGGTGCGGCCGATGATGGGGGCGAGGTCGAAGCGGAAGCCGTCGATAGCAGCGCCGCGCACGAAGTGGCGGAGCGTGTCTATGATCAGTTGTCTGATATAGGGGTGGTCGCAGGCGACCGTGTTGCCGGTGCCGGTGTCGTTGACCAGCGTGCCGGGCTGGCCTTCGACGTGGCGCAACAGCGCGCGGTTGTCGAGGCCGCGCATGGAGAGCGTCGGGCCGAAGCGGTCGCTTTCGCCGGTGTGGTTGAAGACGAGGTCGAGGATGACGCCGATGCCTTCATCGTGGAGCCTGGCGACGGTGTCGCGCAGCTCGGCCATGCCGCCGGGCGCGAGGCGCGGATCGAGCGCCATGAAGGCGATCGGGTTGTAGCCCCAGCCATTGGTCAGGCCGAGCGGCGGCAGGTGGCGTTCGTCGATCCAGGCGGTGATGGGCATCAATTCGATGGCGTCGACGCCGATCCGCTTGAGGTGAGCGATGATCGAGGGGTGGGCAAGTGCTGCGATGGTGCCGCGCTGGGCTTCCGGCACATCGGGATGCAGCATGGTGAAGGGGCGGACCGCGACTTCGTAGATGAAGCCGCCGGGGCGGAAGACGGGGGGCGCGTGATCTGCCGCGACGTCGCGGGTGACGATCGCGCGAGGAACCAGATGCTGGGTGTCGGCGCCGAATTTCGCAAGCAGCGGGTCGTAGCGGAAGGGGCGGTCGAGTTCTCTCGCATAGGGATCGACCAGGAGTTTCGCGGCGTCGAACCAGAGGCCGTCGTCCGGCGCGTAGGTGCCTTCCGCGCGGTAGCCGTAGCGGGCGCCGGGGGCGATGCCCTCGACGAAGAGATAGTGGAGGTCGTCTTCGCCTCGTGTCATCGGCAGGCGATCGGTTTCGCGGCCGGTCTGGTCGAAGAGGCAGAGGTGGAGTTTCGTGGCGTCACGGGAGCGGACGACGAAGGTAGCGCCTGTGGCGGTGAGGGTTACGCCGGAAGCGAAGGGCATGGGGTGCTAGGTCCTTGTTCCGGGGGGAGATGATGTGGGTGGGTTTAGTAAGGTCCGACGTGGTGCCTGTGGCCCCCTCATCCCAGGTGCAACTTGTTGCACCTGAAACCTTCGGGCCACCTTCTCCCCGTTGGGGAGAAGGGGAGGTCGGCGCGAGCGGCCCGCCTCTAGTCTCTTCTCCCCAACGGGGAGAAGGTGGCGGCAGCCGGATGAGGGGGCTGCACGCGCTGACGTTTCCACTAACTCAGGTGATCACTGACGGCTGATCGCGGCCCGTGCGGGACTTGATGTCCGCGATGGTTTCGGCGGCGGCGATGAGGTCGGCCAGCGCTTCCTGGGTCTCGATGTTGTGGCGGCTGGAATCGGGCTCGTAGCGCTCGATGTAGACGCGCAGTGTCGCGCCCGAGGTGCCGGTGCCGGACAGGCGGAAGACCACGCGGGAGCCGCCCTCGAACATGATGCGGATGCCCTGGTGCTCGCTCACCGACTTGTCGACCGGATCGTGATAGGCGAAATCGTCGGCCTTTTCGACCTTCAGCGGGCCGAAGGTCTTACCGGGCAGGCTCGGCAGCTGGGCGCGGAGATTGTCCACCAGGCCGTTGGCGGCTTCGGTGTCCACGCCTTCGTAATCGTGGCGCGAATAGTAGTTGCGGCCGTAGGTCTGCCAGTGCTGGGTGACGATGTCCTGAACGCTCTCGCCGCGCACGGCCAGGATGTTCAGCCACATCAGGACCGCCCAGAGGCCGTCCTTTTCGCGCACGTGGTTGGAGCCGGTGCCGGCGCTCTCCTCGCCACAGATCGTCGCCATGTTGGCGTCGAGCAGGTTGCCGAAGAACTTCCAGCCGGTGGGCGTTTCGTACATGCCGATGCCGCGCTTTTCAGCGACTCGGTCGGCCGCGCCCGAGGTCGGCATCGAGCGGGCGATGCCGGTCAGGCCGCCGGAATAGCCGGGGGCGAGATTGGCGTTGGCGGCGATGATCGCCAGGCTGTCGGATGGCGTCACGAAGATGCCGCGGCCGATGATGAGGTTGCGGTCGCCGTCGCCGTCGGAAGCCGCGCCGAAATCAGGGGCGTCGTCGCCCATCATCTCGTCGTAGAGTTCCTTGCAGTGAACCGGGTTCGGGTCCGGATGATGGCCGCCGAAATCGGGCAGCGGCATGAAGTTGCGGACCGAGCCGGACGGAGCGCCGAGGCGGTTTTCGAAGATTTCCTTGGCGTAGGGGCCGGTGACGGCGCTCATCGCATCAAACGCGATGCGGAAGCCGAGGCTGATCAGGTTGCGGATGGCGCCGAAGTCGAACAGCTCTTCCATCAGCGCTGTGTAGTCCTCGACGGAATCGAGAACCGACAGCATCATGCCGCCCGGCAGCTCGTCCTTGCCGATGCGGTCGAGATTGACGTCGGGGAAATCGGCGATCTTGTAGGTGTCGATCACCTTGGTGCGCGCATAGATCGCGTCGGTGATCTTTTCAGGCGCCGGGCCGCCATTGCTGATGTTGTACTTGATGCCGAAGTCTTCGGTCGGGCCGCCGGGATTATGGCTGGCGGAAAGAATGATGCCGCCGAAGGCCTTGTACTTGCGGATCACGTGCGAGGCTGCCGGCGTCGACAGAATGCCGCCCTTGCCGACGATGACCTTGCCGAAGCCATTGGCGGCGGCCATCTTGATCGCCTTCTGGATGACTTCCTTGTTGTAGTAGCGTCCGTCGCCGCCGATGACGAGGGTCTTGCCCTGAAATCCTTCCAGCGAATCGAAAATCGACTGGATGAAGTTTTCCGCGTAGTTCGGCTGCTGGAATACCGGGACCTTCTTGCGCAGCCCAGACGTGCCGGGCTTCTGATCCTGATAGGGGGTGGTGGATACGGACTTGTTCATTTTCTGTCACTTGCCTTTCGGGGCGAGGCTTGAATAGAGGGCAGCATAGCGCTCGGCGCTTTTCTCCCACGAAACATCCGATTTCATGCCCTGCTTTTGCAATTGGGTCCAGACCTTTTGATCGGTATAGAGATGTAGCGCACGGCGGATTGCCTGCAACAGACCGGAAGCGGTCACCGGAGAGAATTGTATCCCGGTTGCCACTTTGGCCGCAAGGGCTGCGTGATTGGCGTCGATGACGGTATCGGCAAGGCCGCCGGTGTGGGCGACGATCGGCACGCAACCATAGCGCAGGCCATAGAGCTGCGTGAGGCCGCAGGGCTCGAAGCGCGAGGGAATGATGATGGCGTCGGAGCCGGCCTGCATTAGGTGCGACATCGGCTCGTTATAGCCGATCGAAACGCCGATGCGGCCGGGATGGCGGGCGGAGGCGGCGAGAAGCGATCCCTCGAGCGCCGGATCGCCGGAGCCGAGGATGGCAAGCTTGCCGCCCATGGCAACGATCTCGTCGGCGCAGGCGGCAATCAGGTCCATGCCCTTTTGCCAGGTGAGGCGGCTGATGATGCAGAAGATCGGCGCGTTGTCGTCGTGCAGGCCGAAGAATTCCTGCACGGCGGCGCGGTTGGCGGCGCGGTTCTTCAGCGTCGCGCCGGTGTAGTGCGTCTGCAGCACGGCGTCGGTGGCGGGGTCCCAGACCTCGTGGTCGATGCCGTTGACGATGCCGTGCAGCGCCTCGATGCGGCTGGCGATGACGCCTTCGAGGCCCATGCCGAACTCGGAGGTCAGGATCTCGCCCGCATAGGACGGGCTGACGGTGGTGATCGCGTGCGCGGTCTTCAGGCCACCTTTCAGGAAGCCGATATTGCCGTAGTATTCCAGCGCTTCCATCGAGAAGGCCTGCGGCGGAAGGCGCAGGCCGGAAAAGATCTCGGCGCTGAACTGGCCTTGGAAGGCGATGTTGTGGATGGTGAGGATGCTGGGGAGCTCGGGCGTCGGGTAAAAGCGCATGTAGACAGGCGTCATCGCCGCCTGCCAGTCATGCGCATGGACGACGTCGGGGCGCCAGCCGGGCAGCAGGCCGGCGGCGATCTCGGCGCCGGCGAGCGACAGGGCGGCGAAGCGGCGCCAGTTGTCGTGGTAGTCCTTGCCTGTTGCGTCGAGATAAGGGCCGCCGGAGCGGTCGTAATAGGCGGGAGCGTCGAGGACGAGGATATCAAGCCCCTCGTGATTGACCTCCAGAACCGTCGCGGGTTCGCCGAGCAGATCATCGAAGCGCATGCGGACGACGGGATCGCGAATGACCTTCATCACCGCGGGATAGCCGGGCATCAGCGTCTTGGTTTCGATGCCGAAGCGCTTCAGCGCGATCGGCAGGGCGCCGGCCACATCGGCCAGGCCCCCTGTCTTTATCAATGGGAAGACTTCGGACGAAACCGAAAGAACTTTCATCGCTTACATATCCAGCTTGTCGATCATCGGCTGCGTGATGAGGCAGATCCCGCCCTCGGAACGGCGGAAACGCTTGGCGTCCAGAACCGGGTCCTCACCGACGATCAAGCCTTCCGGAATGACCACGCCATGGTCGATCACGACATTCGTCAGCTGCGCGTGGCGGCCGATCTTGACGCTCGGGAGCACGACGGCGCCTTCGAGCTTGGAATAGGAATTGGCGCGCACACCGGTGAAGAGCAGGCTGTTGTTGAGCGTGGCGCCCGAGATGATGCAGTCGCCGGCAATGACCGAGGAGGTCGCCGAACCGCGGCGGTTCTCGTCGTCATGCACGAATTTCGCCGGCGGCGAGATTTCGGCATAGGTCCAGATCGGCCAGGACTTGTCGTAGATGTCGAGTTCGGGAACGATCGCCGTCAGGTCGATATTGGCCTGCCAGTAGGCATCGATGGTTCCGACGTCGCGCCAGTAGGGCTCGCGCTCGAAATCGGAGCGCACGCAGGAATTGGCGAAGCGGTGGGCGACGGCTTTTCCGTTCTTGACGATATAGGGGATGATGTCCTTGCCGAAGTCGCGGCTGGAATTCGGATCGGCGGCGTCGCGGCGCAGTTCCTCGATCAGGAACTTGGTGCGGAAAACGTAGATGCCCATCGAGGCGAAGGCGCTGTCCGGCTTGCCGGGGATGGCCGGCGGATCGGCGGGCTTTTCGACGAAATCGATGATGCGGTCGGTCTCATCGACATGCACGACGCCAAAGCCCACGGCTTCCATGCGCGGCACTTCGAGGCAGCCGATGGTGACGTCGGCGCCACTGTCGACATGCTGCTGCAGCATGTACTCGTAGTCCATCTTGTAGACGTGGTCGCCGGCCAGGATGACCATGTATTCGACGCCGTAGTCCTGGATGATGTCGATGTTCTGGTAGACGGCGTCGGCCGTGCCTTCGTACCATTGCGTCTCGGAGACGCGCTGGGAGGCCGGCAGGATGTCGAAGCTCTCGTTGCGCTCGGGGCGGAAGAAGTTCCAGCCGCGCTGCATGTGGCGGATCAGCGAGTGCGCCTTGTATTGCGTCGCGACGCCGATGCGGCGGATGCCCGAGTTCAGCGCGTTGGACAGCGCGAAATCGATGATGCGCGACTTGCCGCCGAAATAGACCGCGGGCTTGGCGCGTCGGTCGGTGAGTTCCTTCAGACGGCTCCCCCGGCCGCCGGCAAGAACATAGGCCATTGCATCGCGGGCAAGTGGCTGAATGCGTTTTTCTACCATTGTCTTCCTCCCACCAGTCTCAAGTCTCAGGTTCAAGCATGATCACCGCCAGAGGCGGCAAGGTCAGTGATGCGACGATGGTGCCGCCAGCGTTGACCGCCTGGACACGACCGCCATTGCCTTTGCCGCTGCCGCCATAGATGTCGGCATCGGTATTCAGGATTTCGCGCCAGCGGCCTTCGGTGGGCAGCTTGACGGCGTAGTTCTCGCGGTAAACCGGCGTCATGTTGCAGATGACGGCGACCGGCTTTTCACCCGGCGACTTGCGCAGCCAGGCAAAGACCGAGTTCTCGTGGTCGTCTGCCACCAGCCATTCGAAGCCTTCGCCCTCGCAGTCGCGGGCGTGCAGCGCCGGCTTGCTGCGGTAGGTGAAGTTGAGGTCGCGCACCAGACGGCGCATGCCCTCGTGCATGCGGTACTGAAGCAGGTTCCAGTCGAGCGAGCCGGCCTCGTTCCATTCACTCCACTGGGCGAATTCCTGGCCCATGAACAACAGCTTCTTGCCGGGATAGCCCCACATCAGCGCGTAGTAGGCGCGCAGGTTGGCGAACTTCTGCCAGTCGTCGCCCGGCATCTTGGCGATCAGCGAGCCCTTGCCGTGCACCACTTCGTCGTGGGAGAGCGGCAGCACGAAGTTTTCCGAGTAGGCGTAGAGCAGGCCGAAGGTGAGCTCGTTGTGGTGATGCTTGCGGTGAACGGGCTCGCGGCTCATGTAGCTCAGCGTGTCGTGCATGAAGCCCATGTTCCACTTGAAGCCGAAGCCGAGGCCGCCTTCGTGCACCGGTTGCGATACCTTGGGCCATGACGTCGATTCCTCGGCGATGGTCATGACGCCGGGGTGTTCGGCATAGATGCGGGTGTTCATGTTCTGCAGGAAGCGGACGGCCTCGAGGTTCTCGTTGCCGCCATATTCGTTCGGGATCCACTCGCCGTGCTTGCGGGAGTAGTCGAGGTAGAGCATCGAGGCGACGGCATCGACGCGCAGGCCGTCGAGATGGAATTTCTCCGACCAGTAGAGTGCGTTGTTGACGAGATAGGACACGACCTCGGTGCGGCCGAAATTGTAGATCGCCGTGTTCCAGTCGGGGTGGAAGCCCTTGCGCGGGTCCTCGTGCTCGTAAAGCGCCGTGCCGTCGAACCAGCCCAGCCCATGCGCGTCGGTCGGGAAATGCGCCGGCACCCAGTCGAGGATGACGCCGAGGCCGACCTTGTGGGCGCCGTTGACGAAGCGGGCGAAACCCTCCGGCTCGCCGAAGCGGGCGGTCGGCGCGTAGAGGCCTGTCGTCTGATAGCCCCAGGACGGATCGTAGGGATGCTCGGTGATCGGCAGGAACTCGATATGAGTGAAGCCCATATCGACGCAATAGGGGATGAGGCGGGCGGCCATCTCGTCCCAGGAGAGGAACGTTCCGTCGTCGCGACGCTGCCATGAGCCGGCATGGACCTCGTAGATCGAGATCGGCTGGCGGCGCTTGTCGATCTCGCTCCAGTGCTTGAGGTGGGCTTCGTCCTCCCACTCCTGCAACAACTCGGGGGTGGTGACCGAGGCGTTCTTCGGGCGCAGCTCGCTGCGGCGCGCGAAAGGGTCGGCCTTCAAGGGCAGCAGGACACCGTCCTGGCCGCGGATCTCGAACTTGTAGGCGACGCCGGTCGGAACGTCGGGGGCGAAGATTTCCCAGATGCCGGCGCCTGCGCGAAGCCGCATGACGTGGCGGCGGCCGTCCCAATTGTTGAAATCGCCGACGACGGAGACGCGCTGTGCGTTCGGCGCCCAGACGGCGAAGTGAATACCCTGCGCGCCCTCGTGCTTGATCCAGTGCGCACCCATCTTGTCGAAGAGGCGCAGGTCGGATCCCTCGCGGGCGTAGTAATCGTCCATCGGCCCGAGAACGGGGCCGAAGCTGTAGGGATCGGTGACGGCCCATTCGGCATCGCCGCGGCGGGCGCGGTAGCGCACCGGCACCTGCTTGTTGACCGAGATGGTGCCGGCGAAGAAGCCATCGGGATGCTGGAGCACCAGATCGCCGATCGCGGTGCCGTCGAGCGACATCGCGGTCACCTCTTCGGCGCCCGGGATGAAGCATCGGGCAACGTAAACGCTGCCCGATTTGTGAACGCCCAGAACGACAAACGGATTGGCATGCGCGCCAGAAAGGATTGCCGCTATTTCATCTGCCGAAATTTCCCAGGGAAGTTTGACTTCAGGGGTTGCCTTCGGCGTTTTCATCCGGCTCTCCAGATTTCCTTGGCATACTGCCGGATCGTGCGATCCGACGAGAACCAGCCCATGCGGGCGGTGTTGCGGATGGTCTTTTCGCTCCAGGACGCCTTGTCGTTCCAGAGTTCGTCGACTTCGCGCTGAGCCTGGGCGTAGGCGTCGAAGTCGGCGGCGACCATGAACCAATCGTGCGAATAGATGCCGTCGATCAGTTCGGAATAGCGGTTGCGGTCATCCGGCGAGAAGACGCCCGAGCCGATGGCCGAGAGCGCCTGCGCCAGCTCATGCGAGCCTTCGATGATGGCGCGCGGATTGTGACCGTCGGTGCGCAGGTTGGCGACTTCATCGGCGCGCAGGCCGAAGATCTTGATGTTGTCCTCGCCGACATTGTCGCGCATCTCGACATTGGCGCCATCGAGCGTGCCGATGGTGAGCGCGCCGTTCAGGCCGAACTTCATGTTGCCGGTGCCCGACGCTTCCATGCCGGCGGTCGAGATCTGTTCCGAGAGGTCGGCAGCCGGAACCATGATCTCGGCCAGCGAAACGTTGTAGTTCGGCACGAAAACGACCTTGAGCAGGCCGCGCACGGCCGGGTCGTTGTTGATGGTGCGGGCGACGTCGTTGATCAGCTTGATGATCAGCTTGGCGTTGTGATAGCTCGGCGCCGCCTTGCCGGCGAACAGTTTTACGCGCGGCACCCAGTCGAGTTCGGGATGCGAGCGGATCTGGTCGTAGAGAGCGACGGCCTCGATGACGTTCAAGAGCTGGCGCTTGTATTCATGGATGCGCTTGATCTGGATATCGAACATCGCCGACGGGTCGAGCTTGATGCCCATGCGCGAGGCAACCAGATTGGCAAGCGCCACCTTGTTGGCGCGCTTGACGGCGGCGAACTTCTCCTGGAAGGCGCTGTCGGTGGCGAACTTGTCGAGCGGCCGGAGCTTCTCGGCGTCGTCGAGGAACTCGTCGCCGATCGCCTCGCGGATCAGGCCCGTCAGGCCCGGATTGCACTGCTGCAGCCAGCGGCGCGGGGTAATCCCGTTGGTCTTGTTGTTGATACGATCGGGATAGAGCTTGTGCAGGTCGGCGAAGACGGTGACCTTCATCAGCTCGGTATGCAGCGCCGAGACGCCGTTGATCGAATGCGAACCGACGAAGGCGAGGTTGCCCATGCGGACCCGGCGATTGCCGCTTTCCTCGATCAGCGAGATCGAGCGGATCTCGGTGTCGGAGAAGTTCTTGGTCTTGCGGGCCTCGAGCAGAACCTTGGCGTTGATCGCGTAGATGATCTGCATGTGGCGTGGCAGAAGGCGCTCGAACAACGGCACCGCCCAGCTTTCCAGCGCTTCCGGAAGAAGCGTGTGGTTGGTGTAGCTGATCGTGCCGCGGGTGATGTCCCAGGCCTGGTCGAAGTCCAGCCCGTGCACGTCGCAGAGCAGGCGGATGAGTTCGGCGATCGAGACGGCCGGGTGGGTGTCGTTCAGCTGGATCGCCACCTTGTCCGGCAGCGAGGTGAAGTCGTCATACTGCTGCAGGTGGCGCCGCAGGATGTCCTGGAGCGAGGCCGACGAGAAGAAGAATTCCTGGCGCAGGCGCAGCTCCTGGCCGGCAGGCGTCGCGTCGGCCGGGTAGAGGACACGGGTGAGGCTCTCGGCCTTATTGCTCTCGCGCAGCGCGCCGATATGGTCGCCGGCGTTGAAGGCGTCGAGCAGGATCGGGTCGATCGGCTGGGCCGACCAGAGGCGCAGCGTGTTGACGCGCTTGCCGCGCCAGCCGACCACGGGCGTGTCGAAGGCGGCGGCGATCACGCGCTCGGCCGGCTTCCAGACGTAGCGCGGCTCGCCGTCGGCGCCATTGGCGACATCGACCGAGCCGCCGAAGCCGATTTCATAAGCGCTCTCGCGGCGTTCGAATTCCCAGGGGTTGCCGTGCGCGAGCCAGCTTTCCGGCAGCTCGACCTGCCAGCCGTCGGCCATCTGCTGGCGGAACAGGCCGTGGACATAGCGGATGCCGTAGCCGTACGCGGGGACATCGACCGTCGCCATGCTCTCCATGAAGCAGGCGGCGAGACGGCCGAGACCGCCATTGCCGAGCGCGGCATCGGGCTCGAGGCCGGCGATGACGGAGACATCGACGCCGAGCGAGGCGAGCGCGTCGCGAACCTCTTCCATCAGGCCGAGATTGGACACGGCATCGCGCATCAGGCGGCCGATGAGGAATTCGAGAGATAGATAGTACACGCGCTTGGCGCCCGTGGCGTAGACCTTGCGGGTGCTCTCCATCCACTTGTCGATGATGCGGTCACGGATGACGAGGATGGTTGCGGTCAGCCAGTCATGCGGCTTGGCGACCTTGGCATCCTTGCCGATGCGATAGGTCAGGCGCTCGATGATTTCTTCTGCGAGAATTTCCGGCTTGGAACTGCGCGGTGCGGGAGAGGGGATGGTGGGCTTCGAAACGGTGGTCATCGTCAGTGCTCGCCAATTCTGGTTTTGTTTCAGTAAGTTATAGGTACTTCAATCGATTTACTCACGCACTAGCGATGCAGTTTATGCACCGTTACTACGCACTTGCAACAAGGGAAAACCAGCAAACGGAAAAATTGACGCAGGCCGCCCGCGGACGTCGGAAAGAACTTGATTTTTATCGGCTTTCTGGGTTTGATAGATGGGATTTTGACAACAACGAAAAGCCGCCCCGGTTGGTTCCGGAGCGGCTTTTTTGTTTTGTGCTTGGATGACGTTGATTACTGCGTCAGCAGGGTCTTGTCCTTGGCTGCTTCAGAACCAATTGCCTTGAACGCCGTCAGAAGGTCGGCCATGCTTTCAGCCTGATAGTAGTATCCATTGCCGCTTGCACAATTGCGCAACAGGGTTTGTCCGCCGGTCGGCGCCATGAAAGCAACGGAATAAATCTTGATCCCGGCGTCCTTGGCATCGGTACAGGTTTTGAGCGTATCAGTGTTCGACGATGCGGCGTTGTTGTCGCCATCCGTCATCAGGACGATATACTTCGTTACCTTGTTGTTGCCTGCCCGACTATGGACTTGCGTTTCCGAATTGTAATCTGTGGTCGTCAAGTCCTCATATGCCTTTTCCATCGGAGCGGCAGAATCCGTACCGCCGCCACCGGATAGCTTGTTGATGACTTTGGTGCGGGTGGACGAGGTTCCCCATACGAAAGCGCTTGAGATCTGAACCTCGCTACTCCAGCCAATCGCATTCGTTCTCACGTATTTTGCATCGGGATCGGCAGTGTCTAGCTGTGTGAAGAGCAGATTTGCCGCAGTTTTCAGCGCGTCGATCTTCTTTACGTAGCAGGGCTTATAGGAGCCAATGGACCTGCCGCTCGTATTGTAGTGCGTGCAACTGCTCTGGCTCTGAATCTCAGTCGTGTCGGCGAGCATTGATCCTGATTCATCAAGTGCCAAGGTCATGGACAATGCCGATTTTACGTCACTGGTTCCACTGCTGGACATGCTGTTGCTAGCGATGGCGACCGAGGTCTTGCCGAAGATTTTCATCAACGGCGTCAGGGTCATGTCATAGCCGGCGCTGACGTTGACCTTGTAACTCTTGCTGGTCGCGGTGGTCGTCGTGGTGATAGCGACTGTCGTGCCGTTCTTTAATGCCGTCACATCGGCACTTGCAACAAAGTTGGCCATCTGGCCGGCAACGAAATCTTTGGCCAGAGCCTGCGCCTCGGCATCTGTGGAGACCTTGCCGTTGGAGAGCGCTGTCGCAGCCGCAAGTGCGGCGGAATCGGATGCATCCTGAAGCTGGCGCTTCTGCATGGACATATTCGAAAGGTCGATGGCGATACCCGCGCCGCCGAACAGAACCGGAAGGAGAATTGCTGTCGTCATGGCGAAATTGCCGTCCCGATTGCACATCAGTCGGGAAACGCCATTCATCATAAATAGCAAGGTGTTCATCATGCTCACCCGAATAGTTGCTTTTAACAATGTGGCAGTCATGCGCCCAATTTATTGAGCTTGTTTTTACGGGTTTGCTGCAATTTTAACGGAATGTTGCTTTCCAATACGAATTCCGGCGTGACATGGCTTTCCACCAAATTGCGTCCGGCGCTGTTGCTTTCAGGCATCAATGTCGCGCCGCGCGACGTGGTCGTCCTCAGGTTTCAAGACAACAAAAAAACCGCTCCGGATTGGTTCGGGGCGGCTTTTTCGTGCAATGAAATCGATGTTACTGCGTGAGGCGAACGTAGGTGCTGTCGGAGCCGCTGCAGTCGGCGCTGACGGTGTAGAAAAAGTCCTGGGTGGGACCGCCGCCGCCGTCTTCCCAGGCGTGGCTCTGCTTGGAGGCGCAACCGAAGTAGGCTTCAAGCGGATAGGCCGTGCCCTTCTGTAGCTGCTTGCCATCGACGTAGAGCGAGTCCATCTGATTGGGATTGTCGGTGCGAAGAGTGCTGTCGTAGACCTTGCTTGATGCCTGGTTGGTGGCCGTACATTTAACGGTTTGATTGGGGGAAACTGCCTTTCCGGTGTATCCGGTCGGGCAGTAGTCCTTCTTGATCTCCATTTTCAGGATAAGCTTGGTGTAGTTGCCAAGGTCAATGGTGCCCGTTGCCGGAACCATCGTCATGGTGCCCTTGCCGTCGTCGGCCAAGGTCGTGGGCTGGTAGACGATGGTCGCCAACGTCGTTTCGGCGGTGCTGCCGGGGCGGACGACCATGACGGAGATCATCTTGTACCAGAAGCCCTTTGCGTAGGTCGGGTCGAACGTGATCTTGGTCGGTTTGACTGGCGCAACGGCCGCCGCGTTCACGCCAATGGGAATCGAGTTGTAGTTGGCGATCTTCATCAGCGAAGTATCGACCGCCGCATTCAGGGCAACCTTGAATGTGCGGCCGTCGGCGGTCATGCTCGATGTGACATTGCTTGGCATCTGCGCGGAGTAGCCCTTGAGGAATGCCTGGGCCGTTGTGGTTGCCGCGGCAAGATTGGTGCCGTCGAAGATCTTGCCGCCCTCAAGCGCAGTTGCGTCGGCAATTTCCTGAAGATTCGTCCTTTGCGCGGACGCATTGGAAAAGTCTACCGCGACACCTGCCGCCATCAGTAGCGGCGTGGCGATCAGGGCCGTCACCATGGCGAAATTGCCGCCACGGTCGTTCGAGAGACGGGAGATCGTGGTCTTCAGCAGGTGCAAGGCGCGCATCATGTTCACCGAGATGGTTTTCCAAAGTATGCGAATATCCTTGGGCCATGTTCATTTAGGTGGGCTTTATGAGTCTGGTCTAATTTTAGCGAATTGTCGCTTTCTCGCGCGCTTTCGCTTGATGTCCGCACTGCATCGTCACGTTGTTGCTGCTGGGCATCAACGATCGAGCAGTTGCCCTACTTCACCGGAATCACATCCACCGCCTGCACGGCGCGCTGGCCGCCATAGCTCTTCAGCACGCCGATGACAGGCGCCACGTCGGAGTAGTCGCGCCCGTAGCCGACGACGATGTGGTCGGTGCCGGCGGGGATGTTGTTGGTGGGGTCGAGTTCCACCCAGCCGGTGGTCTCGCCGCACCAGACGCGCACCCAGGCATGCATGGCGTCCGCCCCTTCGAGCCGTTCCTTGCCCGGCGGGGGGATGGTGCGCAGGAAGCCGGAGACGTAGCCTGCGGGAATGCCGAGGCTGCGCAGCGCCAGGATCATCACATGCGAGAAGTCCTGGCAGACGCCGCGCTTCAGCCTGTAAGCCTCGAGCGGCGTGGTATCGACCGTCGTCGCCTCGGCATCGTATTTGAAGTCCTTGTGGATCGCGGCGCAAAGCGCGGTCGCGATCTCGAGCACGGTCAGCCGGGGCTGGACGACGCCCCGCGCGTAATCCGAAATCACTGGCGTCTCGATCAGGCGAGGGCTGTTGCCGAGGAAATGATGTGGCGAGCCCGGCTTCAGCGACCAGACGCCTGCTATCTCCTCCGGCAGATCGGCGAGCACGGGGGAGAAATCGGCCGTGATCGAGTGGCTCTCGACCTGAACGCGGGCCTGCATGCGGATGTCGAGCTTCTCGTGCGGGGCGCGGACCATGAAGGAGGTCGCGGGATGCTCGAAGAAATCGATGAAATTCGACTGTTCGTCCGGCGTCGGCGACACCTTGATCGAGCCTGCGATCAGCCGCTGGCGGTCGGGCAGCGACAGCGGCAGAAGGCGCATGATGTGGCGGGCGCCGGAGGCCGGCCAATCGTAGATGTAGCCCATGTGCAGCGACAGATCGTAGAGCACAACATCACCCCAGATAGGTTTGCGCAAGGAGATCGGAGAGGTTTTCGAGCTCGCGCTCGAGGCTGCGATAGACCTCGTCCGTCATCGTCTCGGGCGTCATCACCGCAAGGCCCGAGCGCAGGCGCATGGATTCGCGGTAGAAGGGCGACATCTGGCCGTTCACCAGCGCGTTCGGTAGCTGCTCGACCTCGCGCAGGATCTCGTTCAGCTGGAAGAGGATCGAGCGCGGGTTGAGCGGGTCGAGCGCCAGCAGGTCGGTAACGGTCAGCCGCGCGGTGTTGACGTTGTAGCGGCGGCGGTGGGTCATGACGCTGTCGCCGATCTCCAGCAGCATGTCGAGCGCGCCATCGGGCGCTTCTGGGCCGGACATGTGGCCGAGCAGGCGGGTCATGTGCAGCGCGCGCTCGATATGGCGGCCGAGCGACAGGAAGCGCCAGCCGGTAAAGCGGTACATGTTTTCGTGCACGAGACCGGCGAAGCCCGCGAGCTTGCGCAAGAGGATGGTCATCGCATGGCTGGCGTCGTCGCCCGGCGATACTGTGGCGTGGAAGCGGCGGGCGGTCTTGGCGAGATCGGTCAGCGCCAGCCAGCCATCCGGCGAGAAGCGGTCGCGGATGTTGCTTGCCGAATAGACGGCGCTGTCGATATTGCGCAGCAGCGTGTCCGGCACCGCGTCCTCGGTGTCGATATCGACGTTGGCCAGATATTCGCTGACGTCGGCCAGGAGCGGTTGGCTCGGATCGGCGGCCTCGGCGAAGCGCGCGTGCCAGGCGCGCAGGATGCGCAGGGCCCCTTCGGCGCGCTCGATATAGCGGCCAAGCCAGAAGAGGTTGTCGGCGGCGCGGCTGGGCAGGCTGCCCGGCATGTTGCGGGTGAAGCTCGCCTCGGTGGGCAGCAGCGTGTGGCGTTCGACGGGCTTGTCGGAAACGATCCAGACGTCGGCGGCTGCCCCGCCCGATTGCATGGCGATCGCCGCCACGTCGTCGCCGGCGCCGATGCGGGCGAAACCGCCCGGCATGATCTGCCAACCGTTCCTGGTGCGGGCGGCGAAGACGCGCAGCGACATTGGCCGCGGCACCAGCTTGCCGTTCACCCAGCTGGGCGTGGTCGACAGCGTCACGGCTTCCTGGCCGACGAGTTTCGGGCCGTCGGTGCTCAGCCAGTCGCCGATCGAATCGCGGGCGGTAGCGCGCAGCGCCGAGCCGAGCACGGATTCGCCGTTGTCGTCGAAGAAGGGCGCGCGGGAATAGGCCGGGCCGATCACCATCTTCGCGATGTTTTGGGCCACATGGTCGCGCTCGCTCTTCTGGCCGCACCACCAGGTGGCGATCGACGGCATCTTGAGTTCCTCACCGAAAAGGCGGCGGCAGATGGTGGGCATGAAGGCGAGCAGCGCGCGGGTCTCGATGATGCCCGAGCCCAGCGCATTGACGATGGTGACGCTTTCGGCGCGCAGCGCCTCCACGAGGCCGGGCGTGCCGATGTGCGAGGTCTGGTTGAGCTCGAGCGGATCGGCATAGGCGGAATCGAGGCGGCGCCAGAGCACGGTGATCGGCTTCAGGCCGGAGACGGTGCGCACCATCACCTTGCCGTTGACGACGGTCAGGTCTTCGCCTTCGAGCAGCATGAAGCCGAGATAGCGGGCGATGTAGGCGTGTTCGTAATAGGTCTCGTTGGCCGGGCCGGGGGTCAGGACGGCGATGCGGTCGTCGCCGCTGTGCTTCATGCCCTGCAGCGCATCGCGGAAGGCGCCGAAGAAGGAGGCGAGCCTGTGCACCGGGGTTTCGGCGTAGATGTCGGAGAAGGCGCGGGTGGTCGCAACGCGGTTCTCCAGCGCGAAGCCGGCGCCCGAGGGGGCCTGGGTGCGGTCGGCCAGAACCCACCAGTTGCCATCGGGGCCGCGGCCGACCTCGAAGGCGCAGAAATGCAGATAGTGGCCGCCGGCCGGCTTGACGCCGACGAGCGGGCGCTGGAATTCCGGATTGGAGGCGATCAGCGCCGGCGGCAGGACGCCATCCTCGACCAGCTTGTTGTCGCCGTAGATATCGGCGACGATCGCTTCGAGCAGGTCGGCGCGCTGGACGAGGCCTTCCGACAGGCTCTCCCATTCGCGCTCGTCGATCAAAACGGGGATGGGCGAGAGCGGCCAGGAGCGCTCGGCGCTGCCGGTGCTGCCATAGGCGCGGTAAAAGACGCCGGCATCCCTGAGATAGCGGTCGGCGCGGGCGAAGCGCTCGGTCAGGTCCTTTTCCGGCATGCCGCTCAGATGCGCCATGAAACGCTGCCAGACCGGACGGATCGCGCCGTTCTGGTCGACCATCTCGTCGGCGACGCCTGGTGGCGGGCGATAGCCGAGCACCGCCTCGTTGCCGATGCGCTGGCCCTTCGTCTGCCGCAGCTCTCTTGCCGGTTTCTTGCCCATGAACCCCTGAAGTCTAACGCGTCTAAATGCCTGCCGGTCGTCTCAGATCCAGCGTCAGCGGGAACTCCGGCGATCCGGTCTCGATCGCGGGGATATAGCCGCCCGATGTATGTCCCCATGGCTCGAATCGCGCCAGACGCCTGGCTTCGGCTTCGTTACCATTGACCGGGAAGGTGTCATAGTTACGCCCGCCCGGATGGGCAACATGATAGATGCAGCCGCCGATCGAACGCTTCGACCATGTATCATAAATGTCGAAGGTCAGCGGCGTGTTGACCGGCAGTAGCGGGTGCAATCCCGACGCCGGCTGCCAGGCCTTGAAGCGCACGCCTGCGACCGAGACGCCAGCCGTGCCCGTCGGTGTGAGCGGCACGGTGCGGCCGTTGCAGGTGACGGTGTAACGCTCAGCATTGCTGGTTTCGAGGCGCACCTGAAGGCGCTCGACGGAGCTATCGACATAGCGCACGGTGCCGCCGATCGCACCTTCCTCGCCCATGACGTTCCACGGTTCCAGCGCCTGGCGCAGCTCCAGCTTCGAGCCTTCGTATTCGACCTCGCCGCAGAAGGGGAAGCGGAATTCGAGCTGGGCCTTGAACCATTCCGGACTGAGGTCGAAGCCGCTCTGCCTGAGGTCGGCCAGCACGTCGAGAAAATCCTGCCAGATGAAATGCGGCAGCATGAAGCGGTCGTGCAGCGTCGTGCCCCAGCGCACGAAGCGGCCGTCGGCCGGGTTCTGCCAGAAGCGGGCGATGAGCGCGCGGACCATCAGCTGCTGGGCGAGAGACATGCGGGCATTCGGCGGCATCTCGAAGCCGCGGAACTCGATGAGGCCGAGGCGGCCGGTCGGGCCATCGGGCGAAAACAGCTTGTCGATGCAGATCTCGGCGCGGTGGGTGTTGCCGGTCACGTCGATCAGCGTGTTGCGGAACAGGCGGTCGGTAATCCACGGCAAGGGGGTTCCCTTGCCGGGCAAGGGCGCCGGGCCGCGGCCGGGGGCGGGGATCTGGGCGAGTGCGGTTTCCAGTTCGTAGAGGCTGTCGTGGCGGGCTTCGTCGATGCGCGGCGCCTGGCTGGTCGGGCCGATGAACATGCCTGAAAACATGTAGGAGAGCGAGGGATGGCGTTGCCAGTGCAGCACCAGGCTCTTCAGCAGGTCCGGGCGGCGCAGGAAGGGGCTGTCGCCGGGGTTGGCCCCGCCGACGACGACGTGGTTGCCGCCGCCGGTGCCGGTGTGGCGGCCGTCGATCATGAACTTGTCGGCGCCGAGGCGGGTCTGGCGGGCCTCTTCATAGACCGTCGTGGTGATGTCGACGCAGTCCTGCCAGTTGGAGGCCGGATGGATGTTGACCTCGATGACGCCGGGGTCGGGCGCGACGCGGATGACGTTGATGCGCTCGTCCTGCGGCGGCGAATAGCCTTCGATATGGACGGGCAGGCCGAGTTCGGCGGCGGCGTTTTCGGCGGCGGCAATCAGCTCGAGATAGTCCTCGATGCGCTCGACCGGCGGCATGAAGACGCAGAGCCTGCCGTCGCGGGGCTCGACCGAGATGGCGGTGCGCACGGCGCCGCCGATCTCACTGAGCGTCTGCTCGACGCGGCTCTGGCTGCTGTCGTCGCTCTGGCGCGAAGCCTCGGGCATGGCGCGGCCAGCGGGCACGAAGACTTCGGGCAAGGGCGCGCGCGGGATCGAGGGATCGGCCGGGTGGATATAGGGGAAGCGGGCGGGTGGCACGTAGGGCAGGGTGTCGAGCGGCAGGCGGTAGCCGACGGGGCTGTCGCCGGGCACGAGGAAGATCTTGCCGCGCCGCGTCTTCCAGCGCTCGCTGATCCATCGCTGGTCCGAAGCCCGGGCATTCCACGCCTGTACGGGCAGGATATAGCCTGTCGGTGTCGTCAGGCCGCGCTCGAAGACGCGGGCGATGCGGCTGCGCTCTTCCGGGTCCGTCAGCTTGGAATTCGACGGATCGACATTCTCCGGCAGGCTGCCTTCCTTGATGATCCATTCGGCCGGATCCTCGTAGGCCGGCAGTACCATGTCAGGCTCGATCGCCAGTTCCCTGGCGATCGCGTTCAACAGGTTGGAGGCGTCTTCGGCCTTGGCGCCGGTCTCCTTGCCTTCGCCGGCGATCAGATCCGGGTTCTGCCAGATCGGCTTGCCGTCCTTGCGCCAGTAGAGCGAGAAGGTCCAGCGCGGCAGGCTTTCACCGGGATACCACTTGCCCTGGCCGTAATGCAGGAAGCCGCCGGGGGCGAAACGCTCGCGCAGCTTGCGGATCAGCTCGTCGGCCTTCTCGCGCTTGGTCGGGCCGACGGCTGCGGTGTTCCATTCCTCGGATTCGAAATCGTCGATGGAGACGAAGGTCGGCTCGCCGCCCATGGTGAGGCGCACGTCCTCGGCCTGGAGAATGCTGTCGACCTTGCGGCCAAGCGCGTTGAGCTCCTCCCAGCTGTCGTCGGAGAAGGGCTTGGTGATGCGCGGATGCTCGGCCACACGCTCGACCTTCATGTCGAAGGCGAATTCCGTGTTGGCGTGGCCGTAGAGCGCGCCGGAGATGGGGGCGGCGTTGCGATAGTGCGGGGTGGCGGCAAGGGGTATGTGGCTTTCGCCGGTGAGCAGGCCGGAGGTCGGGTCGAGGCCGATCCAGCCGGCGCCCGGAAGGTAGACCTCGCACCAGGCGTGCAGGTCGGTGAAATCGACCTCGGTGCCGGACGGGCCGTCGAGCGCCTTCAGATCCGGCGTCAGCTGGATGAGATAGCCGGAGACGAAGCGCGCGGCGAAGCCGAGGTTGCGGAGGATCTCGACCAGCAGCCAGCTGGTGTCGCGACAGGAGCCGAGCGCCAGCTTCAGCGTCTCCTCCGGCGACTGCACGCCGGGCTCCATGCGGATGACATATTCGATGTCGCCCTTCAGCTTCGCATTGAGACCGACGATGAAGTCGGTGGTGCGCATCGGGGTGCGGTCGATGCCCGAGAGGTAGGTCGCAAGCGCCGGCTCCACCGGCTGTGGCTGCATGTAGATCTTGAGGTCTTCGCGAATATCCTCGGGATAGGAGAAGGGCCACATCTCGGCGCTCTCCTCGACGAAGAAATCGAAGGGATTATAGACGGTCATGTCGGCGACGAGATCGACTTCGATCTTGAACTCCGTCACCGGGTCGGGGAAGACGTAGCGGGCCAGATAGTTGCCGTAGGGGTCCTGCTGCAGGTTCACGAAATGGTTTGCCGGCGATACCTTCAGCGAATGGCTGATCACCCGCGTCTTCGAATGCGACGCAGGCTTGAGGCGGATGATCTGAGGCCCGAGGCGGACCGGCTTGTCGTATTTGTAATGCGTCAGGTGATAGATGCTGGCTTTGATCGACATGGACTGCCTTATCCGCGGCCGTATCGTTGTACGGCATTTGCTGTTCCCAAGTGCAGTGTGTGCAATGCAGCGAGAGAATGCAAGGTAGGGAGGGGATTGGTTTGGCAGTCGTGCATTTCTGCCGTACCATCGTGTTGGGTCGGAGATCAGTTCATGACGACATTGACGGTAACGCAGCAGGGCACGGCGACTTTGCCGGAAGAGGTGTTGGAGCATCTCGGGACCCGGCCGGGCGAGGCTATCAGGATCGATCTGCTGCCAGATGGACGGGCGGTACTCAAAGCAGCCAAGGGCAACGGTTCCTGGCATGAGCTGAGCGGGATGCTCGCGGGCAAGATCAATGGCAGAAGGCTTTCTATCGAGGAAATCAACGATGTCGTTGCCGAAGCCGGAACGGCCGGGATCACGATCAAGGTCGATCCGTTTCCGTCGGATGATGAACTCAATGGCCTTTGGGTGGAAGCCTGGGGCGATCAGGACGCGCGGGATTTCGGTAAGGTGCTCGCTCGCAGTCTCGCCCATCTCGGAGCGTACGAGGGCCGACGTCTGGTGGGATTTGTCAACGTCGCGACGGATGGTGGAGTGCACGCATTTCTTCTGGATACCTGCGTCACACCGGCCATGCGGGGGAAGGGGATTGCCACGATGCTGGTCGAGGAAGCAATAAATGTTGCCCGAAGCAGAGGCGCAACATGGCTACATGTCGACTTTGAACCGCATCTGGCCTCATTCTATCGTGGTTGCGGATTCAGGTCGACAGAAGCAGGTCTCATTCGGCTATAGGACGGGCAGACAGCCATAGCTGTCGATGATCGCCTCACCCCCTCTCGAACGTCACCACCGCCTTCAACCCCCGTCCGCCATCCCTAGTGCCGAGGTCCAGCCTCGCACCAAACAATCCGCAAATCTCCTCGACGATCGGCAGGCCCAGGCCGGCGCCGGGGCTCGCCATGTCGTTGCCGCGCGAGAAGCGGCGGCGCACCGCGTCGAGGGTTTCGGGCGGGATGCCGGGGCCGTTGTCTTCGACTTCGAGTAGCACGGCATCCTCAAGACCGCGGATGCGGACGGTGACTTCGGCGCCGTGGCCGGCATAGGCGATTGCGTTGCCGGCGAGGTTGCGCAGAAGTTCGCCGATCAAAAGCGGCTCGGCGCGGATCATTTCCTGCCTGTCGCCCTCGAAGCCGAGATCGATGCCGGCGGCGGATGCGGTAGGGATGAGTTCGCCGGTGATCTCCTGGGCAATCGCGGTCAGGTCGATCGCGGTTGCCGTCAGCGCCTCGCGCGAGGTGGCGGCGTCGATCTTCGCCATCAGCAGCAGCTGCGCCAGCACACGTTCGGCATGTGCCACGGCCTGATCGCCCTTCAGCGCCACGGCCTGGGCATCGGCGAGTGAGGTGGCCCGTGATGACAGCGCAAGTTGGGTGCGAATGATGGCGAGCGGGGTGCGCAGCTGGTGGCTGGCGTTGCCGGTGAAGTTGCGAAGCGCGTCCAGCGCCTGTTCGAGCCGGATCATGAAGCTGTTGACGGTATCGACCAGCGGCTGCACCTCGCTGGGCACGGATTGCTCGATCGGGTGCAGATCGTCGGGGCTGCGTTCGCCGATCGCGTCGCGCAGCTCGTAGAGTGGCCGCAGCGCCACGGTGACCGAGATCCAGACGATGATGGCGGCGCCCAGGATCATCACCGAGAGGCGCAGCGCCGAGCGCAGCAGGATGGCGCGGGCGAGCTGGCGGCGGGCGATGGTGGTTTCGGCGACGGTGACGGTGAACGGTACCGAGCGGATGCCCGTGGAGGCCGAGCGGTTGAGGGTCGCGACACGAATCGGTTCGTTGCGGAAGCGATCGTCGGCGAAGACGGCGCTGTCGCCCTTCGTCTCCTTCAGAACCGGGAGCGCCTGGTATCCGGTGATGAACTGGCCGGGCGGGCCATCGACGCGGTAGAAAACGCGGTCCTGCGCCGCCGATGTCAGCATCTCCAGCGCCACATAGGGGATGTCGACCTGCAGCGAGCCGTCCTCGGCGACGACGACGCGCTCGGCGATCGCCAGCGCCGAGCCGGCAAGCACGCGGTCGGAGACGATGTTGGAGGTCTGCACGGCCTCGCGATAGGTATCGGCCAGCGCCACGATGCCGATGACGGCGGTGGAGATCAGCAGCCAGAAGAGCAGCCGGCGGCGGAGCGAATAGGCCGACGTCATGGCGCCTCGGACGCGGCTGTGCCTGGTGTGGGCTCGGGTAGCTTATCGAGATAGTAGCCGATCCCACGCGCGGTCTTCACCGTCAGGCCGTGCGGGGCCAGGCGTTTTCTCAAACGGCTCACATATTGCTCGATCGCGTTGGCGGAGATGTCGTCGTCGAAGGCGGTGAGCGACTGGATGATCGCTTCCTTCGAAACCACCTTGCCGGCGCGCATGAAGAGGATTTCGAGCAGGCCGAGCTCGCGGGCGGGGATGTCGAGCGGTGTCGCGCCTGAGAAGAAGGCGCGGGAGTTGAGATCGAGCGACAGGCTGCCGAAGCTGACGGTCGCCGAATGCAGGCCGGCCTGGCGTCGCAGGAGCACGCGCACACGGGCTTCGAATTCCGAGATGTCGAAGGGCTTGATCAGGTAGTCGTCAGCGCCGAGATCAAGGCCCTTGACGCGCTCTTCCGGCGTGCCGCGCGCGGTGAGAATGAGGACGGCGGCCTGGTTCTGGCGGGCGCGCATGGCGCGCAGCACGTCGAGGCCGTCCATCTCGGGCAGGTTGAGATCGAGCACAACGAGATCGAAGCTTTCGGCCGCCGTCACCGCATTGGCGGATGCGCCGTCATGGACGACATCGACGGCATGGCCGGTGCCGCGCAGAATGGCCGACAGCCCGTCGGCCAGCGCGATATTGTCCTCCACCAGTAGAATGCGCACGGATGTTCCCTTGATTTTTGAAAAGGATACAGGGCGGCGCTGACGATGTCACGGTGCGCTTTGCATGGCTTCATTGCTGCGCGATCGCTGCCATCAGCCTGATGAAGCGCGGGTCGGCGCGGATGTTGTCGAGGTCTGAATCGTTTTCGAACCAGCCGATCTGGTAGGAGGAACTGTTGGGCAGCAATTGCTCCAGCAGTTCGATGGCGCGATCGGTCTCCTTGAGCACGGCGTGGACGCAGACGGCGTTGTACCGGGTGATGACGTCGTGCGGGTCCATGGCGAGCGCGCGGTTGATCCAGGAGATGGCGCGCCTGTTGTCGCCGATCTGGGCGTAGGCGAGGGCCGCGCGGTGTACGGGGGCGGAGTTGCCGGGGTTCTGCTCGGCGGCGCGCTCGGCGCGGACAGCCCCTTCGGCCGCCCATTTGCGCCCCTCTTCGGCAAGCCCGAGGGAGCGGAAGGCGGCGGCGAGCAGGACCGGGGAGACGTAGTCATCGGCGTAAAGGCTGGCTGAGCGCTCGAAATAGATGATCGCGTCCTCGAACTGGCCACGTTTGAACAGCCGGTGGGCGAAGTGGAAATTGGCCTCGAAGAGATTGGGATCGAGATCAAGGGCCCGGGCGAAATAGATGTCGGCTTCTCCGTCGCGGTCGGCGTGATGCAGCGCGATGGCGCGGGCGGCGTGGGCTTCGGCGAGATCCGGGTCGAGCGCCAGCGCCTTCGATGTCATCTCGAGGATCTCGCCGATTGGCAACTCGGCGGCGTACCAGATGTAGAGCGCGCTGTCGCAATCGGCGATGCCGGCATAGGCGCGGGCATAATTCGGATCGAGCTCTGTCGCCTTGTAGAACATACGCCTTGCCATGATGAGATAGGACATGGTCATGGTGCGGGCGAATTTGCGACCGCGCAGATAGTAGGTGTAGGCCTCGACATTGGTGGTGGGATCGCTTTCGATGGCGCGCACTTCCTCCGGCCGCATCTTGACCTTCAACTGGCCGACGATGGCATGGGCGATCTCGTCCTGTATGGCGAAGATATCGGTCAGCTCGCGGTCGTAGCGGTCGGCCCAGAGATGGTCCTCGTTGATGGCATCGATCATCTGCGCGCTGATGCGCACACGGCCGCCGGATGTGCGCACACTGCCCTGCAGCACATAGCGAACCGACAGCTCGGAGGCGATCTGGCCGATCTTCATGGCGCGGCCCTTGTAGGCGAAGGTGGTGTTGCGCGGGGTGACGAGCAGGCCCGAGATCTTCGACAGGTCGGTGATGATGTCTTCCGTCAGGCCGTCGGAGAAATACTCCTGATCCGGGTCGCCGCTCATGTTGGTGAAGGGAAGCACGACGATCGAGCGGGTGTCGGCGGTGGGCGCTTCGGAGGCCACGCCGGTGACGTCATCGGGGAGATCGACGAGCACGGCGTAGACGTGGACCTTCTGCTCTATGTTTTTCAGCGTCTGACGGCCGCGATCCTCGAAGCGCAGGTCGAGACGCGCGCCGACATGGTCGCGGACCGAGGAGGAGACGGCAATGCCGCCGGGATCCGCCACCGCCTCGAGACGAGCGGCGACATTGACGCCGTCGCCGAAGATATCGCCGCCTTCGACAATGACGTCGCCGAGATTGACGCCGATGCGAAAGCGGATGCGGCGGCCTTCCGGCACCTCATGATTGCTGATCGCTATACCGCGCTGGATTTCGACGGCGCAGGCGACCGCGTTTACGACACTGCCGAATTCCACCAGCAGCCCGTCGCCGAGCAGCTTCACCACCCGGCCGCCATATTCGAGGATGGCCGGCTCGATCAGCTCGATGCGGTGACGGTTGAAAGCCTTCAGCGTGCCGGCCTCGTCTATGCCCATCAGCCTCGAATAGCCGACGACATCGGCGGCGAGGATGGCTGTCAGTCGGCGCTCCAATGCGTCCTCCGCGTGATCCGGAAAGGTGGTCGGGCGAGTAATCGCCTGAAGTCTACCGTCTTTGACCCTGCTTGTCGCGCGCAGCTGCTACGCCTTTGGATGAGTTTGAGCACGCGCAGCATGGCGCGAAGGCGAGATGGTGGGCGCGGGCTCACTTGTGCCTGATGGCGCAGTCATGCATTCTCACTTCATGAGGAGACTGCCACTACTTGCGTTGATGTTGCTCTGTCCGGGCCTCGCCCTGGCGGAGCCGGCTTTCTACCCGGCTGTGTCGGGCAATGCCGGGGCACCCGTGCTCGTCGTCTATTCCTCCCTCGACGAGCCGCTGGCGCAGCCGATGATCCGCGGTTTCCAGGAGGCCAATCCCGATGTGGCCGTCACCTACGAGGACATGCTGACCGGCGAGATCTACGACAGGATCGTGCGCGAGACGGATGCGGGCAAGAAGACGGCGGATTTCGCCTTCTCGTCTGCCATGGACCTGCAGGTGAAGCTTTCCAACGATGGCTATGCGCAGCCGAGCGTTCTTCCGATGAGTGGAATTTGGCCGAAATGGGCGAACTGGCGCAACACCGCCTATGCGCTGACCTTCGAGCCCGCCGTCTTCGTTTATCACAAGCCGAGCTTCGTCAACGAACAGCCGCCGAGTTCGCGTGCCGAGTTCGTCGATTATCTCAAGCGCAAGGGCGATGCCGTGCACGGGCGGATCGGCACCTACGACATCGAGCGCTCCGGCGTCGGCTTCCTGTTCATGGCGCGAGACCAGGAGCAGTTCGGCGACATCTGGTCCGTCATCGGCGCCATGGGGGCGGCGGGGGTGAAGCTTTATTCGACGAGTTCGGCCATTCTGGAGCGCGTCTCCGACGGTCGTTTCGTGCTCGGCTACAACATTCTCGGCTCCTATGCGGCCGACTGGGCCAAGCGGCATCCCGAGGTCGGCATCGTGCTGCCGAAGGATTATACCGTCGTGATGTCGAGGATCGGGCTGGTGCCGCAGGCGGCGGCCAATCCGGAGCTCGGGCGACGCTACCTCTCCTTCTTCATGTCGAAGGAGGGGCAGACGATCATGGCGCGCGAGCTGCAGATCCCGGCCGTCAGCCCTGAAGTGACCGGAGAGAACACCGCCAACACCATGCAGGCGCTGCTCGGTGCGCAGCTGAGGCCCGTTCCTGTCAGTCCCGGGCTGATGGTCTATCTCGACCAAGTCAAGCGGGCGCGGCTGATTGCGCACTGGAATGAAGTGCTGCGGACGCAATAAGCGTCAGGCGTGCTTTTTTGGGGCAATTATATCGGATCGGTTGCATAAGTATAGTTTCAGCCGATTTCATCGACTTTACCGGGAGATCCAGGTTTTGTACTGAACATTTAAAGCTCGAAAATTCGTCTTCCGCGCTACTATTCTTTTAACCGTCAGGCTCCATATTAGGAAATTGGAAAGGTCGGGAACCAATCGCCACTCCACGCGTTTGGGAGTCTCGAAGTCTGGCGTGCATCGATCCATGGGCATTACCGCATGAACATTCTCATAGTCGAAGACGAGTTGCTGATCGCACTTGATCTTGAATCCATCGTCGAGGATCTCGGCCACACCGTTATCGGTCCGGCTCGAACTTTGGATGAGGCGCTTGAGCTTGCCGCCGATGCGGAAGTCGCGCTGGTGGATGTGCAGCTTGCCGATGGCGTCACCGGTCCCGCGATCGCGGAACGGCTCTCCAAGGAACATGGCGTGACCGTCGTCTTCGTTACCGGCAATCCCGAGATGGTGCGCAACAGCCGCAGCGCCGTCGGCGTGGTGTCGAAGCCGCATTGGCCGGAGAAGGTATCGGAAGCACTCGACTACGCCGCTGCGATCCGGTTCGGCAAGTCGCTGATCTCGCCGCGCTTCCTGATGCCGCTTGCGTCCTGACCATTCGCGCCTGACAATCAAACATCTTTATCGAATGACGAACGACGGCACTGGCGATACAAATGATCGTCGGCCTTTCATCGCTACAAGGGTACTGCTGTGGTCCACGATTTTCAGCATGACATCGACGACGTCGCGGCGATCGAGGTCGTTCCGACGATTCTGCAGGTCATGCAGGCAACCACCGGCATGGGTTTCGTGGCGGTCGCCCGCGTCACGGACGAGCGATGGATTGCCTGCGCGGTGCTCGACAGCATCGATTTCGGCCTGACGCCGGGCGGCGAGCTCAGCGTCAAGTCGACCATCTGCGATGAAATTCGCGACAATCGCCAGCTTGTCGCCATCGATCATGTCAGCGAGAGCCCCAATTGGGCCTCCCATCACACGCCATTGCAATACGGCTTCCAGAGCTACATCTCGGTGCCGATCATCCTCGGGGACGGATCATTTTTCGGTACGCTCTGCGCCATCGATCCCAATCCGGCGCAGGTGGACAATGCGCGCGTGATCAGCATGACCAAGCTGTTCGCCGATCTGATCGCCCGCCATCTCGATGCGCGACGACAGCTGGTCGATGCCGAGGAGCGGCTCACCGCCGAACTGCAGACCTCGCATCTGCGTGACCAGTTCATCGCCATACTCGGTCACGACATCAAGAACCCGATCGCCTCGATCGATGCGGGCGCGCGGCTGCTGCGTAAATCCGTGACCGATCCGCAGGGCAGAACGATCCTCAGCCTGATGGAACAGAGCGTCAAGCGGGTGTCCAATATCGTCGAGAACGTCATGGACTTCGCGCGCGGGCTCGGCGGCGGCATGGCGCTGCGCACCGAGATTACGCCCATTGGCATCATGCTGGAGGATATCGTCGCCGAGTTCGCGCAGCTTTATCCGGATCGCCGGATCGACACGGATTTTTCCGTTTCGAACAGTCTCCACGTCGATCGCGGCCGGATGGGACAGCTTTTTGCCAATCTTCTGTCCAATGCCATCGTTCACGGCGCCGGCGATGGGCCAATCCGTTGTGGTGCGCGCGAGACGGATGGCCTGTTCGAATTATGGGTCGCCAATCGCGGTGCGCCGATCTCGGCTGAGTCCGTGTCGGGCATCTTCATGCCATTCAAGCGGCGGGGTGTTCAGGGAGAGGGCCTTGGCCTCGGCCTCTACATTGCGTCCGAGATCGCCAAGGCTCATGGCGGCAAGCTTTCGGTTGCTTCGGATACGGACGAAACGCGCTTTACGCTGGTCATGCCGGCGATTGTTTCGGCGCGCAACAAGGCCGCCGAATAGCGTCGCTATCAGCTTTTCACGTCAAGCGGTTCAGCGGAAGCGACATGGGCGCTGCGCATTGGACAGCAGTTCCTGTTTCGTGGCGAAGGACCCGAAAAGCTTCAGCAACCGCTGCTCCTCGTCCTTTTCCAGCCGGTGCCGGCGCGAGAAATCGACAACGCTCCACACTTCGCGGAGCCTGTCGTTCTGGCGGTCTGCATCGATCTGGTTGATGTCTATGTGCGTGCTCATGACAAACTCTCCCCTATACTTTCGCCTAACGTGGAAAGCCCGCGCTGGTTCCATCGTTTCCGACAAAATTCCGCACATCTCAGCAGTCTGGGGCGCCCTGGCGAATTATGGCAAAAAAGTGTCCTTCCGACTGGATAAGCTGGCAATGTCAGCTAAATGACAGCTTGGTGTGGTCATTTTTGACGAACTTCAACTCCGTGGAGGCGGATAGGGGAAGTTTCGGGAGGAGTTCCGCCGTATCGTTCGGACCTAGACGTCCGTGTGCGCTGTCCTTCCCGATCTCATCGAGAACATGCGCGGTTGCTCGACCGCGCCATTGGAGGACACGACGTGAAACACATTTTCCTGACCAGCATTTTCGCGGCCGCCATCGCGCTGCCGGCATTCGCCGCCGACTATACGATCATGGCGCCGGCAGCTCCTGGCGGCGGCTGGGACCAGACGGCCCGCTCGCTGCAGACCGTGATGCAGAAGGAAGGCATCTCCAGCAACGTTCAGGTGATGAACGTTCCGGGCGCCGGCGGCACCATCGGTCTCGCCCAGTTCACCGGCCAGAACAGCGGCAACCCGAACGCACTGATCGTCGGCGGCTATGTCATGGTCGGCGCCATCCTGACCAACCAGTCGCCTGTGACGCTGAAGGATGTCACGCCGATCGCGCGGCTGACCGGCGAATACGAGGCTATTGTCGTCCCAACCTCGTCCGACATCAAGACGATGGGCGATCTCGTCGCCAAGCTTAAGGCCGATCCGGGCTCGGTATCCTGGGGCGGCGGGTCGGCCGGCGGCACCGACCATATCGCGGTCGGCCTGATTGCCAAGGCTTCGGGCGTCGATCCGACGAAGATCAACTATGTCGCCTTCTCCGGTGGTGGCGAAGCGCTGGCGGCGATCCTCGGCGGCCAGGTCACGGCCGGCATCTCCGGCTATGGCGAATTCGAATCGCAGGTGAAGTCGGGCCAGCTGCGCCTGCTCGCCGTCTCCGGCGATGAGCGCATCGAGGGCGTGGACGCGCCGACGCTGAAGGAAGCCGGCATCGATGTCAGCCTGCAAAACTGGCGCATGGTGGCTGCCGCTCCCGGCCTGACGCCCGAGCAGACAGCCGCCGTTACGGCAGACTTCGACAAGCTCTCCAAGTCGGCCAGCTGGCAGGAACTCCTGAAGACCAAGGGCTGGGCCGATACCTACCTCGCCGGCGACGCCTTCAAGGCGCAGCTCGACAAGGACGTCGCGTCCACCGAATCCATCCTCAAAGATATCGGACTTGTTCAATGAGCCTGGGCAACGAACCCGTGGCAGAAAAGCGCCGCCCCGATTGGGCGGCGCTGGTCATTGCCATTTGTCTTTTCGCCGTGGCTGCGGTGATGCTGTGGGATGCCTCGCATATGCGGGTCATCGCCCAATATGACCGCATCGGACCGGCAACCGCGCCGAAGGTCGTCGCTTTCGGGCTGATCGGGCTCGGCATCTGGACCGTGTTCGAGGCGTTTCGCGGCGAGTTTCCCGAGCGCGAGCGCCAGGAAATCGCGCCGGTCATCTGGGTCGTGGCCGGGCTTGCGGCGCAGATGCTGCTCTTGAAGACCGCCGGTTTCTCGATCGCCACGGGGCTCCTGTTTGCCTTTACGGCGCGCGGTTTCGGCCAGCGCAAGCTGTGGTTCTCGATCCCCTTCGGCATCGTCTTCAGCTTCGTCGTCTGGGCGATCTTCTCGCAGCTGCTGAAGCTCACGCTGCCCGCCGGGCCGCTTGAACGCCTGTTTTTCTAGGATACGCCAGCGATGAACACCTTCGAATTCCTGTTCCAGGGCATCCTGGTCGCCATGCAGCCGATGAACCTGCTCTATGCCTTCATCGGCGTGACGCTCGGCACCGCCGTCGGCGTGCTGCCCGGCATCGGGCCGGCGTTGACCGTGGCGCTTCTGTTGCCCGTGACTTACCAATTGGATCCGGCGGGATCGCTGATCATGTTCGCCGGCATTTACTATGGCGGCATGTATGGCGGCTCGACGACGTCGATCCTGCTCAACACGCCGGGCGAAAGCGCCTCGATCGTCACTGCGCTCGAGGGCAACAAGATGGCGCGCGCCGGGCGCGGCGGGCCGGCGCTGGCAACGGCCGCGATCGGCTCCTTCGTCGCCGGCCTGATCGCCACGCTGGGCTTGGCCTTCATCGCGCCTTTCATCGTCAAGCTGGCGCTGGTGTTCGGGCCGCGCGAGTATTTCGCGCTGATGGTGCTGGCCTTCGTCACCGTGTCGTCGGCCTTTGGCGACTCGGCCCTGCGCGGTCTTACCTCGCTGTTCATCGGCTTCGCGCTCGCCATGGTCGGCATCGACCAGCAGACCGGTCAGGCGCGGCTTTCCTTCGGCGTGCCCGATCTGCTCGATGGTGTCGAGGTGACGACGCTTGCGGTCGCCATGTTTGCGATCGGCGAGACGCTCTACATCGCCGCCCAGGGCAACAGCATCGAAGAGAAGGTCGAGGCCGTGAAGGGCTCGCTGTGGATGACGGCGGAGGATTGGGGCCGCTCGTGGAAGGCCTGGCTGCGCGGCACCGCGATCGGCTTCCCGATCGGCGCCATGCCTGCCGGCGGGGCCGAGATCGGCACGTTCCTCTCCTATGCCACCGAGAAACGGCTGGCGAAGAACCCGGAGGAATTCGGCCATGGCGCCATCGAGGGCGTTGCCGGTCCCGAGGCCGCCAACAACGCGTCGGCCGCCGGTACGCTGGTGCCACTGCTGACGCTCGGCCTGCCGACGACGGCGACGGCGGCGATCATGCTCGCCGGCTTCCAGCAATACGGGCTGCAGCCGGGGCCGCTGTTGTTCGCCAACAATCCGCAGCTGGTCTGGGGGCTGATCGCCAGCCTGCTGATCGCCAACGCCATGCTGCTGGTGCTCAACCTGCCGATGATCGGGCTCTGGGTGCGGCTGCTGACGATTCCGAAGCCGTGGCTCTATGCCGGTATCCTGCTGTTTGCGACGCTTGGCACCATCGGCGCCAACCCCTCGGTGTTCGAACTCGGCATGCTGCTGGCGTTCGGCGTGCTCGGCTACATCATGCGGCTGTTCGGCTATCCGATCGCGCCTGCCGTGGTGGGCCTGATCCTGGGGCCGCTTGCCGAACAGCAGCTGCGCCGGGCGCTCGCCATCAGCCAGGGGGATGTGACGACGCTCGTGATGTCGCCGATCGCGGCGGGGTTGCTGATCGTGGCCGCCGCTGCCTTCATCATCCCGCTGATCCTGCGTCTGCGCGGGCGTGGGCAGGTGTTGTCGCAGCTGGCAGCCAACGAGGACTGAGAGACAAAGACTTATAAAAAGACTGCCGAGGAGCGTTCTTCTGCGATGAACGCTCCTGACCCCAAAAGACTTGCGGCCGGCGATGGACACATCCGCCGGCCGTTTTCGTTCCAGGCTACTTCACGGGCGTTGCCTCGGGGAACGACCACTTACCGTCGAGGATTTCGGCTTTCGGCCTGTAGAGGCGGACCATGTAGTTCCAGCCTTTCATCACAGGCAGGCAGTTGTCGGTGTCTTGCTTGCAGCCGCCGAACTGGATCGTTACCGCGCCGTCGGCGCCCTTCTTGGCGATGACGTTGTTGATGTTGTAGGCGCCGAGCTTGTTCTTCTCGTAATAGCCCTTGTCGTTGTAGAGGCTGATCGACCAGAAGCCGTCAACGGGAACGTCCTTGGCCGTCAGCGTGTAGACGGTCTTGCCGTCGTTCTTGGCCGGCACCACGTTGAGATAGAGCGCGTCCTTCTCGGGATTGCCGCCCCAGGCGGAGGCCGCGCCGATCAGGCGGCGGACGGGATCGACGTCCTCCTTGCGGCCGAACATGCCCTTTGTGTCGGGAAGCGTCGCCGCAAGCACGAGCAGCGCCTTGCGAATCTTGTCCTGGCTTGCCTTGTCCCACTGCGGCACCTCGAATGTGCCGGGACCGCCCGGCTGCTCCGCCTTGATCGCGTCCTGCAGCTTGTGGACGGCGGCCACGTCCTCCGGCGAGCCGGGGTCGACCAGCGTGCGGATGCCGACCAGCACGTAACGTGTCCCGACATTCTCCTTCGTCAGCACATGTGGCGCGGTGTCGTAGCTGACCTCCTGGGTGTACTGATCCTCGTTGATCACCTGCAGCGACATGAAGCGATTATCGGATTGCGGCAGGGTGACGGTGACCGGGCCGGCGTCGAGATCGAAGACGGCGGCGGAATAGAGCGTGTCGCGATTCAGGCGGATGACGGTCTGGTTTTCGATGGTCGCCGGCTCGCGGCGATGGAAGAATTTGCCGAAGCCGCCATCCTTGACCATGCGGCTGAAATAAAGGTCGCTTTCGGCACGCGGGAAGCTCTCGGCGGTGACCGCGACGGGGTCGGCGGCGCAGACCGTGGCGACGGACTGAAACGTTGCGATCGTCAGGACGCCCGTGGCGATCAACAGCTTTCCGGCAATGGTGGACGGGATGGGCATTGGTTCGCTCCATTTCGGGGATTGGTGCATTTTCGTGGGGCGAAGCTAGCGAGACCGCGCGCGCGGGATAAGTACGCAACAGTAACAGAGCTGTAAATTTCACTAGAGGTGCTTGAGGAAGTCGAGCACGCGGCGCGTGAGAAGGGCGCTTGCTTCGGAATCCCAGGAGGGAAGAGAGCTGTCGGCGAAATAGTGCTGGTCGCCTGGGTAGAGGAAAAGGCTCGCGTCCTTCACATGCTCCAAAATTTCGCGGGCGGCATCGATGTCGCCTTCGTGCATGAAGATCGGGTCGGCATCCATGGCGTGGATTTGTACAGGCACGTCATCCGGCCACGGGCCGAACGACCACTCGCCGGAGAGCGGCAGGCAGGCATGGAACAGCAGGGCGCCTCGGGCGCCGGGCCGCGTCTGCGCCAGCTTCTGGGCAGGCAGGACGCCGAAGGAGAAACCGGCGTAGACAAGAGCACTCGGCAGTGCTTGCGCGATCTCCACCCCGCGCTCGCGCAGTGCGTCGAAACCGACGGATTTGATATAGGCCATGCCCTCGTCGATGCTCGCAAAGACATGGCTATCGAAAAGATCGGGCGTGTGCACGACATGGCCCGCGTCGCGCAGATGTTCGGCGAAGACGTGGATGCCCGCAGTGAGCCCGAGCGCGTGATGAAAGAGCAGGACTTCGGCCATCGATTACCTCCGGGAGGATAGCTATGGCGGCGAAAAGCGAAGTCCATGGGGAGCCGGCGACGACAGTGAAATGGTCTCCCGTCGGAGGTTGCTAGACCTAGGGATAGCATGCCGAAAACCGAAGTATGATTGTGACGCGGCGGGCCAGCTGCGATTTTCGCCTTCGAGCAGAACGCCGTCCTGTTCTCATGATCGAAGGAGAAAACGAATGAAAATCCTCACCGACACGTTGCTTTCGCAGTCCGCCTATAGCGCTGATATCGACGTTCCGTTCGAACAGGTCGACATCGCCGAATGGCTGTTCAGCCTGCCTGAGGCCGAGTATCTGCGCTGCTGCCCGCCCGACCACATCGCCGCGGGCAACACGACCACTGACGATGGCCGTCGGATGTCGATCAATGTCGAGATGATCGGAACCGGTCTGGTGGTCCAGCACTACATTGCGGAAGAACAATCGCCGGCCTATTGCCGGATGAACTCGATCTCCGACGTGTTCACCTCCGCAGGGCGCACGCAGGTCAACGTCATCTGGGAATTGATCGCCGAGCGCCGGGAGGACGGTTACACCCGCTACACGAACCGCGTTACGTCCCATCCCACCGACGTCTTCATGGCGTTCATCCAGCAGCATGGCCAGAGCTTTGAACAAGCCGCCGCTGCGCGCCAGGATGCGGGTGGCGATCACAACCGGCGTGAAACGCCGCTCTTTGCCGCAAGCATCGCCCGCCGTGCGTTGGCCAGACGGAATTGACGCGCAGGCAAATATTGGCGCTGCCCGCGTGAGCCGTCCCGGTGCGACATCGGGCCGGCCGTTGCCGCTGCCTGGGCTTTCCTGCATGGCTGGGTTGAATTCCTGGCGGTTGTGCTCCCCACCCCGTGCGCCCATATGTGAGTAGTCAATCATATGCTAGAGAAAGAAAGACAATGTCCTTCCGTCAGTCCATTCGTGATGGCTTGCTTGGCCGCGCCTTTGCGATGATCGGTGCCGCGAATGCCGCCAGCGCCGCCGTCGAATCTGGCCGCCGCCCCAGGGAGCGCGATCTCAAGAGGCTCGGGATCGATCCGAGCTTGTTCGGCCGCATCAATCACTAAGCCTGCAATTGAGAAGCGGTCGTCGGCCGCTGACATGAAACAGCCCGCCACCTCTCGGTTGCGGGCTTTATTTTTGTCCAGGATAGGGGCCGCAGCGGTGCCGCGACCCCTAGTCCAACGTCAGGCCTGAACCTGCTGTTCCTTCTGGGCATGCGTCTCGCCATGCGCCAGTTCTTCCGCCCGCTCGCGCTTGTTGTAGCGGATGGAGGACCAGAGCGAGATGCCGATCAGGGTCGCGCCGCCCAGCCCGGTGATGACCTCGGGGATGTGGTAGAGCGTCTGCACATACATGATCACGGAGAGGATCAGGATGGCGTAGAAGGCGCCGTGCTCGAGATAGCGGTATTCGGCCAGCGTTCCTTTTTCCACCAGCATGATCGTCATCGAGCGCACATACATGGCGCCGATGCCGAGGCCGATGGCGATGACGAAGAGGTTCTGCGTCAGCGCGAAGGCGCCGATGACGCCGTCGAAGGAGAAGCTGGCATCGAGCACTTCCAGATAGATGAAGGCGCCGAGGCCACCCTTGGCGGCGGCGCTCATCGTCTTTTGCGAGGCATCGAGCAGGCCGCCCACCACCTCGACCGCGAGGAAGGTCAGGAGACCATAGATGGCGCTATGGACGAAGGTGCTGGCTTCTGCTTCCGGCAGGAAGGAGGAGAAGACCAGAATGAGGGCCAGCACGAAGGCGATCTCGATGCCCTTGATGGTGGCCGAGCGGGCCATCAGTCTTTCGAGGCCCGCGATCCAGTGCACGTCCTTCTCGTGGTTGAAGAAGTAGTTGAGGCCGACCATCATCAGGAAGGTGCCGCCGAAGGCTGCGATCGGCAGATGCGCGTCGTTCATGATGCGGGCATATTCGGCCGGTTCGCGGGCGGCGAGAACGAGCGCTTCCCATGGGCCGATCTGCGCAGCGATGGCGACAATCGCCAGCGGGAAGACGATGCGCATGCCGAAGACGGCGATGACGATGCCCCAGGTGAGGAAGCGATGCTGCCACTCGGGCGTCATCTCCTTCAGCTTGTTGGCGTTGACGATGGCGTTGTCGAAGGAGAGCGAGATCTCCAGCACGGCCAGCACCGTACAAATGAAGAAGACGGTCGCCATGCCGCCGATGGTGCCCGTGGTCTGCCAGCCGAGGGCAGCGCCGAGGACAAGGCCGACGGCCGTGACGATGAAGGACCAGGTGAAATAGCTGAGGGTCGATTTCGTCTTGGTGGGGGTGCTCATGGGCGCACCTCGCAGGCGACGGTGGAGAGGGTCGATATGCGGGAAAAATGCGCGATACCACAACGGGCATGCGCATGAGGCATGGTGTGCTTTTTCATCGAATGAAAATCCGCCGGCTTATTTGCAGGCGGTACCGACATCACGAGAGCGCCGTAAAAACTCTCGCCAGAGGGGCCCGGCACCAGGTTGCCCGTCGGCCGATGTCTGAGGCCGCGGGATGTCCACAGAGATAGTCAAGTTTGCGTCTCAGTCAAGATCGCCGCGCGGGCATGATCGCTTTTCTCGGGAACCATCCGGCCGTCTGGCCGTTTGATCTCCAGTTGCCCGACATATGCGTCGCCGATGGGCCGCCGACTTCGGTCGCGGCGCACCCGTTGTGCGGTCGGGAAACAGAGCAAGTGTCAAGGGAGAGGACGACGACCATGCAGAACTTCAGCCACGTTCCCGATACCCATATCCCCGACAAGCGCACGGAAGCGCCCGACCGGATGAAGAGGGCGAAGCCGAACCGGATGAAGACCGCCCAGGTGATGCCGCCGCATCAGGTGGACCTGACGCTGACCCCGGGGGTTCACCACGACATCCACGTGCCTGCGCATGTGACGGGCGGCGATCTTTCGCGCGAGGGGCCGATCACCAGCGACGACAAGGGCGACGCAAAGAATTGAATTGCAAAGATAGCGAGAAATACATGACCGTGAATACCGTGCCCGCCGACCTGACCATGAAACATGAGAGCGAATGGCGGGCCATCAGGTCGATTGCCTTGCGCGGCTCCGAGGGCACGACGATCGGCTCCCGTCAGAACCCGATCGTTTCCTCGAAGGCGTCCCAGGAGCGGGTGAGTTCGTAGCGGCCGATGCCGGGGATGGCGAAGTGGCCGAAATAGGGGCTGAGCTGGAATTCGGCGAAGGCCTCGCTGAGCTTGCCGACGGCGCCGACATAGATCGCCGAGGCAAGGCCGGTGCGGTTGGCGCCGTGTTCGCAATGAATGAGCAGCGGCTTGGGCGCGTCGGCCATCAGCTTTGCCAGCCGCTCGGCCTCTGATATCGGCAGGATTTTCGACGAGGACATAGGGAAGTCGATCAGGGTGATGCCGGCCTTGGCCGCGGCTGCCGCTTCCTTGTGGTACCAATCGGTGCGCTCCTCGTCGCGCAGGTTCACGATCGTCTTGATACCATAGGTATCGGCATAGGTTGCGATGTCGGAGCCGCTTGGCTGGGCCGAGCGGTAGAGCTCTCCGGGTATCACTTCATGGAAATTTCCCGTCAGCTGGCCAATGCCGGCATGACCGAAGACCAGGAGCGCCGCGCCAACCGCGAGCCCCGCGGACCACTTCAGAATTCTCAGATATCTTCGCGTCATGCCTTCACTTCTCGGCAGCCATCGTGGCTGTTGCGGGGTCGTGCCTCAGATGGGTAGCGCGATCGGGCCGTGCCAGCCCCTTCAACAATCAGCCCATTCAACGAAACGTGAGCGGACGGCTGTAGAGGGCAATTGCCGCGATGATGTGGCGGCCAGGCCAAGCGAAACTTACGAGGGCAAATGGCGCGCGCCAACCTTTCGGAAAGGATTGCGCGGCGATAATCGGCCATCACGGGAATCGGGACATCATGGCCAAGACAGCGACACGCCGCAAGACATCGACACGCTCGCGGGCGGGAGCGAGAAAAAGCGGTAGCGGTAGCGCGCTTCCCTGGCTGGTCGTGGGTGCGCTCGCCTTCGGCGGCATTGCCGTCTACGACAACTGGAAAAGCGTGAAGCCGATGCTGGCCTCGCACGCGCCTTCGCCATCGGTCTCGCGGCCGATCAGCGTGGCGAAGAGCACGCCGCGCGAGCGCGATGCGGTGCGTGACGCCATCAAGGATACGAGCCGTGATACTGGGCCGCGGCAGACCGCGTCGATCGCGCCGATCTCGAAGATCCTGCCGCCGGCGGCCGTGCCGATCCCGTCGTCCAAGGGGCCTGTCGCGGAAAAGGCGGAGCCGGTTTCCATCTCGCCAGCATCCATTTCACCGGCGCAGACGCAATCCGCTAAGGCTGCCTTCGGCTATTGCGGGCAGGGCGAGCATATCAACTGCGTGGCCGATGGCAGCACATTCTGGTACAAGGGCGAGAAGATCGTCATCGCCGACATCGTCAGCCCTGGTATCGACAATGCGCGCTGCGACGGCGAACGCCGGGCCGGCTTCGCGGCCAAGCTCAGGCTGCTCAACCTTCTGAATGCCGGGTCGTTCTCGATGAACGCCGCAGGTACGCCCGACAAGGGCGCCGCACCCCGGGTCATCTCGCGCGACGGTCGCTCGATCGGCGCGCAGCTGGTGGACGAGGGTCTGGCACGCAAGCCCGGCAAGGGCGCCTGGTGCGCCTGAGCGCCTTCGGGCGAGGAAAGCCTACTTCTGCTTCGGCGCCTTGCCGTTGGTCTTGAAAACGGCGGAGAAAGCGGTGTCGGTGCTCTTGGCGCTGCATTCGATCGCGACCGGCTTGCCGTCATAGGGGTTGCCGAGCGTGCAGTTTCCCGACACCTTGACCTGGCCGGTCATCTTCTGGCCGGCGCCTGTCACCACCATGGTGAGGGGCAACGTGACATTGCCTGACGATGCCGGCTTGATCTGCGTGCCGTCGCCCTGGAAACCGAGCATCTTTCCCTCGGCGGTGAAGATGAGGGTGACCTGACCGTTCACCAGCGTGACGCTGGCGATCTCGTTCTGGCAAGGCTTGGAGACATCGACCTTGCCGACGACAAGCTTGCTGCACCGTCCCGCCAGCGTCAACGCGCCGGGGGCGCCCGGAAAATTCTGCTGCGCCGTGCCCGCTGCCTGCGCGATCGATGCCGACAGAAGTGCTGCGGCGGTCAGGATTACCAGTTTCATTTCAATACCTCGTCATGCCTTAAGAAGCTTTTGTCTTGTCGCATGTCGGTGCCGCAAAACCGCTGCACAGCTTTGCGCGACATGCGCGTCACGCCACAGCATTGAGGCCATGACATTGTTCTGTGTTGGAAATTGGTCACCGGGTTGGACTTTCAATGCGCCGATATAGAACTTCGCGGGCCCAAGAAAAGCCACCAGAAATGGCTGCCGAAACCACTTTTACATATGTCGATCCGATAATAAGACCGTCGCCGCCCCGTGTGGGGTATTTTGAGGGGAAACATGAGAAACATCACGCTGTCGGCGGTCTCCGCCATCGCATTTCTGGCATTTGCAGGCGTCTCTCACGCGGAAGACCTGGTCTTCACGCTGAAGAACGGCACCAATTCGGTGCTCACCAATTTCTACACCTCGCCCGTTGGCGTCAACGAGTGGGAAGACGACGTCTTCGGCAAGCAGGTGCTGAACCCGGGCGAGAGCATGGACATCACCATCGGCGATGGCCGCGACGTCTGCAAATACGACATGAAGTTCGAGTTCGAGGAAGGCTCCAACCTCGATACGACGACCGATACGCAGAACCTCTGCGAAATGGGCTCCTATACGATCCACGAGTAATTGCTACGGCACTATGCTCGAATGACGAGGCTCGGCCATCCGCCGGGCCTCTTTTCGTTTGCGGGCCCTGCTGCCAATGGCCGACAGCAAAACGCCCCGGAGGCCGGGGCGAATATTGCCGCTGCGGAGTCAGCCTAGTTGCAGACGCGGATGCTTTCGATGTGGTAGCCGCCGTCATAGGCGTTCTGCACCTGGCGGTCCTCGAACCAGCAACGCGGCGGGGGCGGCGGTGGCGGATCGATGTAGCGCGGGCCGGAATTGCCATTGGCAATCGCGCCGCCGATCAGGCCGCCGATAACGCCAGCTGCAAGACCACCGGCAATGACGGCGCCATCATTGTGATGGCGGCGGCGCGGCGGCGGCGGGGGTGGCGGCTGGTCGCGATAACCATAGCCCGGCGGGCGACGGTCGTAATACTGCGCCATTGCCGGCGCGGTGGTCGCCAGGACGCTGCTGAACGTGGTTGCGGCAACCACAGCGTACAGAGCCATCTTCTTCATTCGCATGCGTCTCCGTTAAGATCGAGGGGCCTGATAGCCACTCAACATGCCGAGAAGATGGCATTGGTTGGCTTAATGGATTCTGAACGAGGCGACGGGGTGGATGGGGTATTTTAGGGGATCGCTTTTTAGCATTCAGGGCAGGTTTTCCGGCGCGCTGCACGGATCCCAGAAACGAAAGAAGGGCTCAGCGATTTCTCGCTAAGCCCTTGACTATTCAATCTAATCTGGATGGTGGGCGTGACAGGGATTGAACCTGTGACCCCTACGATGTCAACGTAGTGCTCTCCCGCTGAGCTACACGCCCATCCGATGTCGGCGCATAGACCACAAACCTTTTTGGCCGTCAATAGGCTTTTTTCGGATTTGTGACATGCGCCGCGAGAGGCCTTACGCGGCAAGCATTTTATTGACTTCGTCGACGAGGTCGCGGAGGTGGAAAGGCTTGGAAAGGACCTTGGCGTCCTTCGGTGCCTTCGAATCAGGGTTGAGCGCGACGGCCGCAAAACCGGTGATGAACATCACCTTGAGGTCGGGATCGAGTTCGGTGGCGCGGCGCGCCAGCTCGATGCCGTCCATTTCGGGCATGACGATGTCGGTCAGGAGAAGGGAAAAGGGTTCCTCGCGAAGCCTATCGTATGCGCTGGCGCCGTTGTCGTAGGACAGGACCTTGTAGCCTGCCTTTTCGAGCGCCTTCACAAGGAAGCGGCGCATATCGTTGTCGTCTTCTGCAAGAAGTATCTTCTGAGTCATTATCCAGACCGCTGATCAGTGGAATTTATGCGTGCGTGATGGTCATTTACACTAGATTTCGGCCGGTAAACAACCGGTGAAGCGCCTGTGCAAAGCGTCATCCCCATGAGATAGTATGGACTTGGCGGCCTTCAACTGGCAACATAGATGAAGCAGCTGCCTGCCAGCATGGTTAAGAGGGAAACAGGTGGACGAGATTCCCGCGTACGAGCTTTTTGAGATACGGGAACCCGCGTCGCATACCATTCCATTCGTCTATAACTCCCCCCATAGCGGCCGCATCTATCCGCCCGAGTTCATCGCGCAATCCAGATTGCAGGGAATTTCGATCCGCCGCTCGGAAGACCATTATGTCGATGAGCTGTTTTCGGCGGCCGGCGCGCTCGGGGCGCCGCTGCTGCTCGCCAATTTTCCGCGCGCCTATCTGGACGTCAACCGCGAGCCCTACGAACTCGACCCGCGCATGTTCGACGGGCTCTTGCCTGCCTACGCCAACATCAACTCGCTGCGCGTCGCCGGTGGGCTCGGGACCATTCCGAGGATCGTCGCCGAGAACATGGAGATCTACGCGCGGCGGCTGCCGGTGCAGGAGGCGCTCGATCGCATCGAGGCCGTCTACAAGCCTTATCACGCCGCATTGCGCCGGCTGATCGCCCGCACGCATGTGCAGTTCGGCTTCGGCGTTCTGATCGACTGCCACTCGATGCCGGGCAACATTCGCGTTGCAGGCGCGACCTCGCGGCCGGATTTCATCATCGGCGACCGCTATGGGACCAGTGCCTCGGCGGAGCTGTCGCGGATGGCCGTCAGCATCTTCGAGGAGATGGGCTTTGCGGCGATCCGCAACAAGCCCTATGCCGGCGGCTTCATCACCGAGCATTACGGCCGCCCCTCGCGCGGCCTGCATGCGCTGCAGATCGAGGTCAACCGCTCGATCTATGTCGACGAAGTGACGCTCGAGCGGCGTGCCGATTTCCCGCTCGTGGCGGCGGCCATCACCTCGTTCATGCGGCAGATGGCGGAGTATGTCGCCAAGTTCGCCGGCGATACGGCGCTGGCGGCGGAGTAGGGCGGTTTTTCGCCAAAATTCGCTCCGATAGCGTCGGCATTGACGCTTGGTCCGCGCGGCTCTATTTTTTAGCCATCGGTCAATGGTGGTGATGATGGATATCGCAGCTACTGTATTGGGGACTGTGAATGCGCCCTACGGGCGCAAGCTGGCGGCCGCTGAGTTGGCATTCTACCTGTCGCATACGGATGAGGCCAAGACCGTACCCGGCCACATGTCGTCCTTCTTTGCAGACGTGACCCCGCAGCTTCAGGCGGCGTTCGCGGTCTCGGTCGGTATCCCGTTGCCCGAGTTGGTGGAGGCTGCCAGAGCTTTCTCCGTCTATTCGGGCGAAACTTATCCGTTGGCGGCGTGACGATCGGCGAGCCGCCCGATTGGCGGCGGCTTTTCAGTATCGCGACAAGCATCATTGGCCAGGTCAATCGTACCCATCCCGTTATCGACGAGTGGTCCTTCGGCGGCGGCACCGCAATGATGCTCCAGATCGATCATCGTGACAGTCATGACGTCGACATTTTTCTGCCTGATGCCCAGTTGCTGGGCTATCTCGATCCCGCAAAAGCCGCATTGAAATTTGATAACGTTCCCGACGGGTATGAAGGGGATGGCGTCAAGTTCCAGAAGTTCGCCTTCAATGGGATCGGAGAGATCGATTTTATCGTTGCTCAGGGGCTGACATCCGTTCCCTACGCTCGGACCTCCGTCGAGAATGTGACCGTATTTCTGGAAACGGTGCCGGAGATCGTTGCCAAGAAGATCTATTATCGCGGGTCGTCTATTCGGCCCCGTGACATTTTCGACATTGCCGCCGCTGCAGAAAGCCATGAGCGCGAGCTTGTTGATGAGCTTCGGCATTATCGTCGACATGTCGACGCAACGTTGTCGGCGATCGCCGGGTTGAATGCGGACTTCGTCTCAGCCGCTATCGCTCAATTGATGATCCGGCCGACGTTCAAGCATGTCGCAGCGACGGCGATGCAGCGTACTATTACTGTCTTGAAGATGGTGTAGCTTTCCCGCGTCAGAGTTGCGGGCTTCGGCCGTTCCTCTTGGCTGCTATTCCAACCCGACAAAAAAAGACCGCCTTGCGGCGGTCCAAGTCTAGGGAGGAAACACCCAAGGAGGGTATTTACAGTCAGAAGACTGTATGGAGACGCTACTATTGCACTGCACAATTGTCAAGCATTTTATTGCGGTGCGCAAAATATGTGCAGCCGGCTAAAAATTGCTGCTTCAGTTTGCAAAATGAGCCGTTTCGGCTATGGAAAGCGGCATCGACGGTCTCACACGGATGTCCTCATGTTTCCTGATCGCACCTTCTTCAATCGTCTCGCGGAAGCCGCCAAGGCCGAGACGCTGCCGCGGTTTCGCTCCGGGACCGGCGTGACGAACAAGCTGGCGTCGGGCTTCGATCCCGTCACCGAGGGCGACCGGGCAGCCGAAGTGGCGATCCGGGCGCTGATCGAGGCGCATTTTCCCGAACACGGCATTCTTGGCGAGGAGTTCGGCAATGTCGGGCTCGATCGAGAGCATGTCTGGGTGATCGATCCGATCGACGGCACACGGGCGTTCATATCGGGCGTTCCCGTCTGGGGCACGCTGATCGGCCTCTACAGAGACGGTCGGGCGATCATGGGGATGATCGAGCAGCCGTTTACCGGCGAGCGCTATTTCGCCGATGAGAGCGGATCCTATTATACCGGTCCCGATGGCGAACGGCGGCTTCAGGTGCGCGATTGCGCAGGTCTTTCCGATGCCATCCTGTTCACCACCTCGCCGCACCTCTTTGCCGGCACCGAGATGGACCGGTATCGCGAGATCGAGAGCCAGGTGCGGCTCTTCCGCTATGGCACCGATTGTTACGCCTATGCGCTTTTGGCTGCGGGCCATATCGATCTGGTCGTTGAGAACGGGCTGAAGCCCTATGATGTCGGCGGTATCATTCCCGTGATCGAGAAGGCTGGGGGCATCATGACCACATGGGATGGCGGGCGGCCGGAGAATGGCGGTTCGATCATCGCCGCCGGCAGCCAGGCGGTTTATGATGCAGCGGTGGCGATCTTGCGCCGCTGAACCATGGGTTGCGCTAAAAGCGAACGGGATCAGGCCCGGTTTTGTTAGATACAGGCGATGTTTGATAGCATTGGTTGTTTTAGGCTTACACTTGATCCCTTCGGTTGCTTGTTTGCGATAATTCGTCGTTACTTGTCGGGTGAACACACCCGCAGGAGATGAACATTAATCGAACGGAAAGAATTCGCTGCAAATCTTGCCGCTGAAATGATTATTTCTGGATCTTTGCCTTCCGGCGGTCCGCATTTCGGTTTTGAGGCAAAATATAATGCAGTTTCTTTCTTTCGGATCCGCCGCCGGCGCCAAGGCCGTTCTTGACGCGGTCAGCCGTTCCCAGGCCGTGATCGAATTCGACATGGCGGGCAATATTCTTTTCGCCAACGAAAACTTCTGTCAGGCGATGGGCTACCGTGCCGACGAGATCGTCGGGCGGCATCACAGCATCTTCGTGGATCCGGAAGAAGCCAGGAGCGCGGACTACGCCGCTTTCTGGAAGCAATTGAACAAGGGCGAGTTCGATCGCCGGCAGTACAAGCGCATCGGCAAGGGCGGGCGCGAAGTGTGGATCGAAGCCTCCTACAATCCCGTCTTCAAGGGCAGTACGCCCTACAAGGTCGTCAAGTTCGCCACCGTCATTACCGACACCAAGCTGAAGAGCGCGGAAGATGCGGGCAAGCTCGATGCTCTCTCGCGTGCGCAGGCGACGATCGAGTTCACCCCCGACGGCCATATCCTGACGGCAAACGAGAATTTCCTGACGACACTCGGCTATACGCTGGAGGAAATTCGCGGCCGGCATCATTCGATGTTCTGCGATCCCGCCTATGCTGGTAGCCCGGCGTACAAGGAATTCTGGCGCAGTCTGGCGGCCGGGCAATTCGCCGCCGACGAGTTCGCGCGCATCGGCAAGGGTGGCCGCAAGGTGTTCATCCAGGCCTCCTACAACCCGATCTTCGACATGAGCGGCAAGGTGTTCAAGGTCGTGAAATTCGCGACCGATGTCAGCGAGCGGGTGCGGGCCGTCAACGAGCTTGCCGTCGGCCTACAGGCAATGGCGGAAGGCGATCTGGACCAGACGATCGACAAGCCGTTCATCGCGTCGCTGGAAACCTTGCGCACCGATTACAATTCCTCGATCGGCCGCCTGCGGGCGGCGATGCAGGCGATCGCCAGAAACGCGACGCAGATCGCATCGGGAACGCGCGAGATCAGCGCTGCGTCCGACGATCTCGCCCGCCGTTCGGAATCACAGGCTTCGTCCGTGGAAGAAACCGCCGCAGCCGTTACCGAGATTTCCACGACCGTGTCGGATTCGGCGCGCCGGGCCGCCGATGCCGGGCGGCTTGTCGACGACACGACGAAGAGCGCGCAGGATTCCGCCGATGTCGTCAAGCAGACCGTGGAGGCCATGGCGCGGATCGAGCGCTCGTCGAGCCAGATCGCCGGCATTGTCAGCGTCATCGACGATATCGCCTTCCAGACCAATCTTCTGGCGCTGAACGCCGGCGTCGAAGCGGCGCGTGCCGGTGAGGCGGGCAAGGGGTTCGCGGTTGTTGCACAAGAAGTGCGGCAGCTGGCGCAGCGTTCTGCCGAAGCGGCCAAGGAGATCAAGGCGCTGATCCATGATAGCGAAGCCTCGGTTCGCGACGGGGTGGCGCTGGTCGACAGGACGGGTTCGGCGCTCGAGGCGATCGCGACACGGGTTCTGCAGGTGCACGACAACGTCTCCGGCATCGTGGTGGCGGCGCGCGAGCAGTCGCAAGCGCTCGGGCAGATCAACGAGGCCGTCATGTCGATGGATCAGGACACACAGCGCAATGCGGCGATGGTGGAACAGACGGCATCGGCCAGCCGCAAGCTCGCCGCGGAGGCGAACGCGCTGTTCGAGTTGATCGGCCAGTTCAAGGTGGGCGACGAGCGAAACGCGCGGGGAATGGCGCCGCTGGCGAGGGTTGCCTGACGATCGAGATACGGCGCGTCAGCAATGATGCGCCCTTGGGCTCGAGGGTTTTCCTTGCTGTCGTGAAATCCAGACAAATACGCAAAGAAAAAGGGTTCCGCCGACAGGCTGGAACCCTTTTTCGTTCGATCGTCCGGTGAGGCTGCGATCAGCCGCCGATGCCGCCGCGCATGCGGGCGGTGTCGAAGGCCGCCGGGCGCGGTGTGGGCACGGCCACTGCCGCCGGGACGGTGTAGGCAACGGCCTCGAAGGCGGCCGGGGCGGGCTCGGACGGGACATAGGCCTGCTGGACCGGGACCTGCAGCACGTGCTGCTGCTTGCTCTGCGCCTGCTGTGGTTGAGCCTGCTGGAATCGAGCCTGCTGGAACTGCGGCTGCTGAACTTGTGCCGGCTGCAACTGGGCCGTCTGCACCTGTGCCTGCTGAGCTTGTGCCTGCTGAATTTGGGGCTGCTCCATACGGACCGCTTCGGCGGTCGTCTGCATGGGCGCGGCCTGCGGCACGGGGACGCTTTCCGGTGCTTCGTAGGCGGTTTCAACAACGCCCTGCGCCATCGGGATCGGCTCGCGGGCCGGAGACGCCGCGGGCGTCAGCAATTCGAACTGTGCCGCCATCTGGCTGTGAGCGGGCACGAAATTCATTGCCACTTCGTAAGCGGGGAGCGGCGAGGGGGTCTGCAGCTCGCCATCGGCGCCGCGCTTCTCATAGAAGGCGTTGCCGCCGGCTACCGTCACGTAGTGCATGTTGTCGTAGGGGAACTTCATACCGTCGGTATGGAAGAACATGGCTTCCTTGACGGCCGGATTGCGCTCCCCCTTCAAAAGTGCGTCGGCGGCAGCGTTGAGATCGGGCTCCGCCTGTGCCTTGACCTCACGGGTCATGACGCCGGGGGCGAACTGCTTGGCCTGCGAAACGACGCCGCAAATGGACTTGGGATAGGCCGGGGATGTCAGGCGGTTCATCACGACGCTGCCGACAGCCATATAGCCGTCGTGGTCGGAATGCAGCGATTCGAAATACATTGCCCGCTTGAGGCAGGCTCGGTCTTCCGTCGTGTAATTGTAAGTGACCTTGCCGGGGGTACCGGTATGCAGACGCTTAGTCGTCTGAATGCTGCCGGTCGTCTTCGGTGTGCTCGTGCACCCCGTGGCAGCTAAGCCCACAATCATGATCCCGAACAGAGATCGTCCCAATACGTAATGCGCCCTCAACGCCAGGTGCCCCCTATGTGATTAGTTCAGCCCTTATCGAAAAAGTGAGTAACTATTATCTTACAATCGTAAAAATTCAAACACCGCGTTACATTTTTGTCTCAAAATGTGATCAAGCCGGCCGGAACCATGCGATTTGTGAGGCGCTCGCTGGGGATCGGATCCCGCTGATGGTGCTTCGGCTCAGGTGCCGAAGCCCTCGAATTCCTCGGAAACCTCGGCATCTGCGCCCGGAATGAAAGCGTGAAAGGCTGCGAGCGCCGCCTGTCTGTAGACATCGCGTTCCTGCAACACTTCGTGACGAGCGCCGTTGATCGGCACCAGCTGACCGGCGCGGAAATAGCGCGATAGGCGTTCCTGAGCGATATAAGGCACGATCGTATCGCGCGTCGGCGCGATGACGACGGTCGGGATGGTGATCGAAAAGAGATGGTTCGGCGCGGTCACGCGCTCGATGGTCTTGAAGGATTCGACCAGCCAGCGCGCCGTGGGCGGGCCAAGCGTCAAATCGGGATTGGCCGCGGCAATCGCGACGTTGCGTTCGAAGCGCACCTCGTCCGATGTCAGCGGATTGTCGCGGAACGGCTTTTCCCTGAGCTTGCGCGAGAGCGGGTGGGACCCAAGGCCGAGCGCGCAGGCCGTGGTGGCGAGCCACCGGATGGTGCCGGCCGAGGCGGCCTGGCCCGAGAGGCCGATGAAGGGTGCCGTCAGTACCATGCGCTCGATGCGCGTCGTGAGATAGGGAGCGGCCGACAGCGCGATCAGCGCGCCGGTCGAATGCGCCAATATATAGAAGGGCAGGCGGGTATCGGGCAGCACGACCTTCTCGAGGAAGGTATCGAGATCGTGCTCGTAATCGATGAAACGGCGGACATGGCCATAGTGGCGCTTCTTCAGCATGCGGGCGGAGTTGCCCTGGCCGCGCAGATCGAAGGTGGCGACCCAGAGACCCTTGTCGGTCAGGTCGCGGATCGTCTCGTAATATTTCTCGATGAACTCGTTGCGCCCGTGGAGCAGCACGACAGTGCCCTTGGCAATCGGGGCCGAGGAGCGGAAGACGGCGTAGCGCAGCTTCAGCCCGTCATGCGTCTCGAAGTAGCCTTCCGTGCGATTTTCCGGAACCGGATTGCCGGGTGTCGAAAACAGAACCTGTTCCATAGCCGTCGGCGCGCGCCCTTCGAAAGGATTCGGGATTGAAGTAAAGCGGATAGGCGATCGGCCTGTCAAATCAAAGAAAAAAGCGTTCCTGATATGCGCTCGCCGCGCCCGCCAAAAAAGTGGCCGGCATGCGGGACCTGAGGGGAGCGCAATGCCGGCCTGTAATCTGGCTGGAGACGAAGGGACGATACACTCCAGCTATCGAGCCAGTGTAACCCGATGACGCAATTTCTAGGCCTTCGCGTCTGAACGGATGCCGAACCGGGTGTTCATGCGCGGTTCACGGTATCTGGCTGTCGCTTTCCAGCGGTTGCGGGACGCGCTCCGAAAGGGGCTTGAAGTCCGAAAAAGCCATCCCCATCTCATGGTAGCGGACGCCAGAACGGGTCCGCGGAACCGTCCCGAAGCTGCCGATCAAGGGGTTTCTGGGGCAATTTATCGCAATCAGTCGCTTCCTCAGGAGGACATCATGCGTCACGTAGACTTCTCTCCGCTTTATCGTTCCACGGTCGGTTTCGACCGCCTTTTCACCATGCTCGACAGCCTGGGCCAGCCCGACCAGGGCCAGACCTATCCGCCCTACAATATCGAGCGCACCGGTGAAAACACCTACCGCATCACCATGGCCGTTGCCGGTTTCGATGAAAACGAAATCTCGATCGAAGCACAGGCTCACGCTCTCACCGTCAAGGGCGAGAAGAGCGAGGACAATGCGGAAGGCAGCGAATTCCTCTATCGCGGCATTGCCAAGCGCACTTTCGAGCGTCGCTTCCAGCTTGCCGACCATGTCGAGGTGACGGCTGCTTCGCTGAAGAACGGTCTGCTTCACATCGACCTTCTTCGCAGCATTCCCGAGGCCATGAAGCCCCGCAAGATCGCGATCGCCGCCGAGCCGGTGAGCGCGCCGAAGGCCATCGAGGCCCAGGTCACCAACTAATTCACCAACGAACCAATCCCTCCCAGGATATGGCAAGGAAGCGGCGTCCCCCATGGGGCGCCGCTTTTTTGTTGTCGGGTCACGCCGCATCGGCGGCGCGACCGATCACGCCGGGTTGGCGGCTTGCTCTACCTCGGCGGCGGTGGCGCGGCGGTGGTGGGCGGCGGCGTATTTCTGGGCGATGACAGCGCAGACCATCAGCTGGATCTGGTGGAAGAGCATCAGCGGCAGAACGATCGCGCCGATGGCCTGGCCGGCGAAGATGACGTTGGCCATGGGCACGCCGCTCGCCAGGCTCTTCTTCGAGCCGCAGAAGGTGATGGTGATCTGGTCGGCTTCGTTGAAGCCAAGCAGACGGCTGCCGAAGGTGGTGGCGCACAGCACGATGGCGAGCAGGACCATGTCGGCGACTACGACGACGGCGATGTCGGACAGCGAGAAGGTGTGCCACAGGCCCTCGACGACGGCGGTCGAGAAGGCGAGGTAGACGACCATCAGGATCGAGCCGCGATCGACGGGCATCAGCAGCTTCTTCTTGGCGCGGATCCAGTCGCCGATCCAGGGCTGCAGCACCTGGCCGACGATGAAGGGCAGCAGCAGCTGCGTGAAGATCTGCAGCAGCGCATCCCACGAAAAGCCGCCATGGCCGCCGACCGAGAAGAGCAGGCCGACGAGCAGCGGGGTCAGGAACATGCCGAAGATGTTGGAGGCCGAGGCGGAGCAGATCGCGGCGGGCACGTTGCCGCCGGCCATCGAGGTGAAGGCGATCGACGACTGCACCGTGGAAGGCAGCACGCAGAGGAAGAGAATGCCGAGATAGAGCGGATGCGGCAGGATCGTTTCAGGGATGAAGCCGAGGCCCATGCCGAGCAGCGGGAAGACGCCGAAGGTGGTGAGCAGGATGACCAGATGCAGCCGCCAGTGCAGCAGGCCGGCAATCACCACGTCGCGCGACAGACGGGCGCCGTGCAGGAAGAAGAGGAGCGCGATCGCGATGGTGGTCGCCGTGCCGAAATAGTGGGCGAAGGCGCCGCTTGCCGGCAGGATCGATGCAAGGATGACCGTGCAGACCAGAAGGATCGTGAAAGTGTCGGGCAGGAAACGGCGCATGGGCTTAGTCTCGGCTTGTTCGGCATTGTAGCCGGCTTTTGATGGATCAATCCTGTTTCTTCCATTATGATACGCGATGCAAGAAATAACAGTTATCGCGAAGCGGGATAATCATGCTTGATCTTACGCAATTGCGCAGCTTCGTCGCCGTCGAGCAGATGGGGAGCTTCACGCTGGCCGCCGAGCGGCTGGGGCTTGGGCAATCCACCGTCAGCCAGCATATCCAGCGGCTGGAGACGTCGGTCGGGCGGCGGCTGCTGGCCCGCGATACCCACAAGGTGGTGCTGACGACGGATGGCGAGGCGCTGTTGTCGCATGCGCGCGCCATGCTATCGATCGAGGGGCAGGTGCAATCGCTGTTTGGCGGGCGAAGCCTGCGCGGCAAGCTGAGGCTTGGGGTGTCGGAGGATTTCGTCACCAGCCAGTTGCCCGGCGTGCTCGAGGATTTCGTGCGCTCGCACCCTTCGGTCGATCTGGAACTGACGGTGGCGCTCTCGGGTGTGCTTTATGAAATGCAGGACAATGGCGAGATCGATCTGGTACTCGCCAAGCGGCGGCTGGGTGACGCGCGCGGGCGGCTGGTCTATCGCGAGCCGCTGGTATGGCTGGCGCGCGATCCCGATCACATCATGAGCGCCTCGCCTTTGCCGCTGATCGCCTTTCCGCCGCCGAGTGTTACGCGGGCGATTTCGCTGGAGGCGCTGGGGCGGCACCAGATTTCCTGGCGGATCGTCTGCACCTGCGGCAGCCTGAGCGGCCTGACGGCGGCGGCCCGCGCAGGGATGGGCGTGCTCGTGCAGCCGCGCAGCATGGCGCCATCGGGGCTGAAGGTGATCGGCAAGGGCAAGCTGCCCATGCTCGAGGATGTCGAGTTCGTGCTGGTGCCGCGCAAGGGGGCGGACCAGGCGCTGGTGTCGGCGCTTTCGGACGATATTCTGGCCAAGGTCAGGAGCCTGCGGTCGAGTTGAGATCGCGGCCGCCCGGGTTTGCAGAATGTGTGGTTAATCGATTGCCCGGCATTTTAAGTATCCTTCAACCCTGTCGCTTAGGTTTCTGGTTACCTTGGACCCCTTAGTCTGGTCCTCGCTCAAGGTCGACGTTCGGGGCAACAGGGAGAACGGACGATGGTATATGGAGCGCTCTTCGTCTCCGGGCTGGTCGCCTGCGTGATGCTCATCGTCGTGGCCGGCCACGATAGCAAGACGACGGATAACGGGGCGCCGCCCTCCGCCGTGATGCTGCATCAGAATTAGACGTTCACGAGAATCAACACGACGATCTCGATAGTGGTGATCCCGCCCTCGGGCGCGGATCACCATTGTCATTCACGCATCATTGCAATGGATTTCGCGGTGCTGCCTTCACCGGCTGCGATTTTCCAGACTTAGGTAGACGTTGCCATCAGTGACCGCAGTCGGCCGAGGCTGTGTGAAAA
>UBVW01000107.1:0-3758 GCA_900469085.1 Hyphomicrobiales bacterium
CCCCAAAATCACCGCCCCTTGCACCCGAACCCAATCCTTTCTATATCCACCGCCAGACAAGAACTGGCGGTCGATCCCGTCGGTTGCGATGCAAATCCGCCAAAATTCTGTAGGATAGGGCGGATAAAGATACCCTTTTGAATTGGCAGCACCCCCGTGAACACACTGGATTTTGACAAGAGGCCGGAAGATACGCGCGTTGTCGTCGCCATGTCTGGCGGCGTCGACAGCTCGGTCGTGGCCGGCATTTTGACGCGGCAGGGCTATGATGTGCTCGGCATCACGCTGCAGCTCTACGATCATGGTGCGGCGGTGCATCGCGCCGGATCGTGCTGCGCCGGTCAGGACATCGACGACGCGCGCCGGGTCTGCGAAACGCTGGGTATTCCGCATTACGTGCTGGATTACGAAAAGCGCTTCCGCGACACCGTCATCAATCCGTTCATGGAAAGCTATGTCGCCGGCGAGACGCCGATCCCCTGCGTGTCGTGCAACCAGACGGTCAAGTTCGCCGATCTGCTCGAAACCGCGCGCGAGCTCGGTGCCGATGCGCTGGCGACCGGTCATTATATCCGCTCCGGCGCCAACCCGGCGCCCGGCAATCCCGGCCGTCGCGCGCTTTATCGCCCTGCCGATGCCGACCGCGACCAGAGCTACTTCCTGTTTGCCACCACGCAGGAGCAGATCGACTATCTGCGCTTCCCGCTCGGTGGGCTGCCGAAGGCCGAGACCCGCAAGCTGGCTGAAGAGATGGGCCTTGTGGTCGCCAAGAAGGCCGATAGCCAGGACATCTGTTTCGTGCCGCAGGGCAAGTACACCGATATCATCAACAAGCTGAAGCCGAATGCGGCGCTGGCGGGCGAGATCGTGCATCTCGACGGTCGGGTGCTCGGCAGCCATGATGGCATCCTGCATTACACGATCGGTCAGCGGCGCGGCATTGGCGTCGCCACCGGCGAGCCGCTCTACGTCGTCTATCTCGATGCCCGCTCGCGGCGCGTCATCGTCGGTCCGAAGGAGGCGCTGGAGACGCACCGCGTCTATCTGCGCGACGTGAACTGGCTGGGCGACGAAGAGCTTGCGCAGGCGGCCGCAGGCGCGGGCTTTGCCTGCTTCGCCAAGGTGCGCTCGACGCGCATGCCGACGCCTGCCGTGCTGCATGCCGATCACACCGGGATCTATGTGGATCTCGCGGTGGGCGAGGCGGGTGTCGCGCCGGGTCAGGCCTGCGCGCTCTATTCGGCGCCGGGTGACAATGCGCGCGTCTATGGCGGTGGTTTCATCGAGCGCTCGGAGCGCGAGCCAGCGGCCGAAGCGTCGCTGAAGGCGCTTCTGGCGGGTGCCGTGGCGGCCTGACAAAAGCGCGGTGATTTTCTCGATCATGTGCTTGACATGACAGTGAGGCGCGCCTTATAAGCCGCTCATTCCACGGGCCGGGAGCGTCGCAAACGGCATCGTCGGTGGTTTGGCTGGGTAGCTCAGTTGGTGAGAGCGCAGGATTCATAACCCTGAGGTCGGCGGTTCAATTCCGCCCCCCGCTACCATTCTTCCGGTGATAACAACGTCTTAAGACATTGTGCCGGCCACCAGGAATACTCCAGCCCAGAACAGGGCGGACATTTCCGCGGCGACCAGAAAGCCAAAAACGCTATCGTTCATGTTTTCCTCCTTCGGCAACCTCCATTGCCTGTGGGAAACGATAGGTCGGATCGCATTGTTCCGCCACCAAAAAAACACTTCCTCGCCTTTTCGTGTCCCTAAGCCGGCTATTGCGTGGCCAGCATGCAACTTTTTCTCTATCTGCGCGTATTGGCTGCGGGCGACTATATTGCCCGAGATCAATGGTCCGTTCCCGGGATGCTTGCCGTCCCCGATTGTGCAGGGTTGACGATGCGATCGGTGCTTTACGTGCTTGGAATTCTCGCGATCGCGGGCGGTGCGGCGCTTGCTGCGCATGCGAGCGGTTACATCGGCCACGGCAGCATGATGTCGCCGCCGGCCACGAACTGGTGGATGTTCGGCGGCTTGCTGATCAGCTTTGTCGGTGCCGCGATTGTTTTTTCGGCGCGCGGCGCCGACTAGAAAGGGCGCCGTGTCCGTTTCGACATGTCCAGGCACGGTTTACTGCTTCAGGTTGCTTGGATTCGCACCGAATGCCGCCTTTCAGCCCTTGATGAACTGGCCGGCACGCGGACCTGCCAAGGTCACCTGCCAGTTGGACTTGCTGTTGAAGTTTTGGCTGGCGAGGAAGGTATAGCCCGTGCGCTGCCATGGCTTGACGTTGTAGGCGAGATTGTCGAGCACGTAGTCGCCGGATTTCAGTCGAGCGATCAGGACGAGGTGGTTTTCGCCACGGCGGTCGAGCACCACCGAAAGCGCGAGCTTGCTGGTCGGGAAGCCGATATCGAGCAAGGTTTTCATTTTCAGCAGCGCATAGTCCTCGCAGTCGCCCCTGTTGTTGACGGGCAGCGTCCAGTTCTCGGAACGGCCGCTTGTGACCCGATCTTCGGTCGGCTTTACCTTCGCGTTGACAAAGCGGTTGACCGCCTGGAGCGCCCGCAGCGCTTCCTTGTCACCAACATCGACACCGCCCTTTCCATGGCAAACCCATCCATATTTGGCACAGGCCGCGCCAAAGCCGACAGGTGGAGAGATAGAACGACTGGCGGGAATTTCGGATCCTGCAAAACTCTGACTAGAAATTAAAGGAATACTCATAACAAAACCTAGAATGGCCGCAATTCTTCGCATATAAAGCTCCTGGAGTTAGTCATCGGTTCCGCGATTATCTACTATTAGATGATGCTTTTATACTAAATAATGCAATTGCAGCCGAAATGAGTACGCTCCTCATTTTTATTTGTCCTTCCTAATTTACTGCTCACTCATATAAAAATTCCCTGTTAACGCCACGTTAACGATGGGAGTGAGCGAAATGAACAGAACACTATTGAAGCTCTCTGTCAGTGTGGGACTTCTGCTGACAGGAACGAGCCTAGGGAGCGCTCAGGCGCTCAATCTCGATTGCAGAAACGTGCAGCCGGGATCGATCGAGGAGCGACTGTGCTTCCCGGTGCAGTCTATTTTTGACGTAAACCCATTCACGGATTCCAACCATGATCGAAATGGGCGGAACGGGAGCGAGGGTTCGTCCAGTAACAACAGTGGTGGCAGTAGCGGCGGTGGTAGCGATACTGCGAGTGCTGCCCCGATCACCGTAATCAGTGATCCTGGCGGCGACGATGGCGGCAACGGCGGTGGCCGTCCTCGTGGCCGCCATCATGGCGGCAACAACAATGGCGGTGGTTGGAACGACCCCGGCAATGGCAATGGTAACGGACATGGCCACGGCCACGGCCACGGTAGTGGCGGTGGAGGTGGTGGTAGCGGCGGCAATGCCGGCAACGGCGGCAATGGCGGCGACGACCACGGTGGTAACGGTGGCAATGGCGGCAATGGCGGCGGCGGCGGCAACGGCGGCAGCTGGTGGGGCGGTGACGGCGGTAACGGCGGCAAGGCCGGTAACGGCGGCAACGGTGGCAACAACCGCGGCGGCAATGGCGGCAAGGGCGGCAACGGCGGCGGCGGCGGCACTGGCGGCAGCTGGTGGGGCGGCGACGGCGGTAACGGCGGTGCTGCCGGCAACGGTGGCAACGGCGGCAACAACCGCGGCGGCAAGGGCGGCAGCGGCGGCAATGGCGGCAAAGGCGGCAATGGCGGCAGCAACCATGGCGGCGACGGCGGCAATGGCGGCAAGG
>UBVW01000026.1:0-10128 GCA_900469085.1 Hyphomicrobiales bacterium
GCGCCGGCCCCGTCTCGCCGACACGCCTGCCGGTGTATCCGTGATGGGACGAGGGGATGATGGCATGGGTTGGGAGGGGTGGGGAAAATTTTGTTTGAGATACTATTTTGAATCGAACGCGCCCACTCTTGCTCGACTCTGCAATCTGACTGATGTTTGCAATGTATCACCGGATGTAGATGCACGCATGGCTTGTCTTGAATTGATTCCCACACTAAAAATCATCCAGCTGGAGCGCGAGAAACAAGTGAATGCATAAAATTTCCGATCTTTTTAGGACTACTGGCCAGCCGACCATCACGTACGTTGAACGAGATTCAGGCAATCTTGAGCGACGATTGGAAGGCTATCTGGATGAAAGAGGCCAATTATGCCTAATTACGGGTCCTTCAAAGACGGGGAAGACGACACTTTATAAGCAAGTTCTGGCGCGGCGAGATCAGGAACCTATTGTTGTGCAGTGCACGGCAGAACGGACTTGTGACGATATCTGGAGGATCGCACTTGAGCAGGTGAATTTTGACCGCGTCAAACAGGTCACGTCTACATCGGGCAACGAAATCAGCGGAAATGTAGAAGCCGGCGTAAAGTTTGGTTGGAAGTGGTTGGCCGAGGTGACCGGAAAGGTTTCGGGAGGGGTAAAAAGTAACGCCGCGGGAAGCGGAAGTCCGAGAGAGAATTCTTGCTGAGCCGTCGCCCGATTTGCTGATACCTATATTACAGAAGACAAATTATGTATTGGTAATTGAGGATTTTCATTACTTGGAAGACAAGGAGAAAGTTCTCCTTTTTCAGCAATGGAAGCGGTTTGTCGATAGCGAAATTACAGTCGTCGTTCTAGGTACGACGCACCGTGCCGTCGATATAGCGAAGAGTAATAGTGATCTTATTGGTCGCATTGCTCAGATCGATGTAGGGCGTTGGTCTTTGTCCGATCTAGAGAAAATTTGCGTAAAGGGGTTTGAATACCTCGGCCTAACTCCTAATAAGAAAGCTTTTGACAGAATTTGCGCCGAGGCAGTCGGTCTACCAATAATTGTTCAGCAAATATGCCTTCATTCATTCAATAGAAATAGCATATTTTCAATAGATTCCGCTAAAAAGACAAAAGTAAAAATACTCGATGATCAAAACATAAACAATTCATTTAGTGATGTTGCCAATGAGAAGTATTCACAATTTGAAACGTACTATAAAACTCTGATTAGAGGGCCTCGTGAAAAATCCAGGAAATATAGAACTTATGAGCTGGTAATTGCTTGCTTTACCGTTGATCCTATAACTTTTTCACTGACGCGCCAACAGATTGATGAGAGGCTTCTTAAACTTGAGCTTCCGCAAAGCGAGAAGCCGCCGGCGGCCTCTCTAAATTCGACGCTCGGCGCATTAAAGAAATTTCGAAATAAAAGAGAGTTTCAACTCTTAGAGTGGATGCCGAGTGAAGATACTCTCTATATAGTTGAGCCATCTTTTTTGTTTTACGTGCGCTGGAGAACATATAAAACGGGATCAACGCCTGTGCAGCTGGATCTTTTCGAAAAGTTGTTACGAGATATTGGCGAGAGTTTGGATGTTGCAGGAAGCCGTCTAAGCAAGTTGCGGATAATGGAATAACCGAAGCACTGGAACGGCGAAGGTCCAATGTGCTAGATGCATTCTTCGGGCTCACTCGCAACCAAAGAGACGAGCGGTGTCTTAAAGCCACCTACCGCCCCGGCCGCCCCGTCTTCCCCTTCGTCCGCTTCTGCCGCTTCACATCCCCCGCATCCTCATAGCTCCCGACGCCCGCTTTCCCGCGCACCAGCGGCCGCGGATCGTCCCGTTCCGGCTGTCCCTCGAGCAGCGGCGAGAAGCGTTTGCTGCTCTTGGCGGAATCCGGCTTGTCCGGCAGGGCGCCGGTAACGGGTTTTTCGGTGCGGCCGACGGTCATTTCGTCGAGGTCGTTCCTGCGGAAGCCTCGGGCCGGAACTGACGTGTCGGTGCCGGGGCCCATGTCGTCGAGGCTGGGTTTCTGGAAGAGGGAGTTCGTGGCGCTTGCGCCCGGGTTGAGCGATTCCTTCGTCGCCTTGGCGTTCCGCTTGATGCCTTCCATCGCCTTGGACTCCTCCCTGGCCATCGGGTCGTCCATGACGGCCAGTTCGGCGGCCTTGAGGCGCTTGATCTCGTCGCGCAGGCGGGCGGCCTTTTCGAAATCGAGGTCGGCGGCGGCGTCGCGCATGGATTTTTCCAGCGCGTTGAGATGGGCCTGCAGGTTGTTGCCGACGAGGTTGCCGCCGTCTGCGAAGCCCTTGCCGGAGACGCCTGATATGTCGGCGCGGACGTGGTCGCGTTCGTAGACACTGTCGAGAATGTCGGAGATCTTCGCCTTCACCGATTCCGGGGTGATGCCGTGTTCGGTGTTATACGCCACCTGCTTCTCGCGGCGGCGGGCGGTTTCGTCCATGGCGCGCTGCATCGAGCCGGTGATATTGTCGGCATAGAGGATGACCTTGCCATCGACGTTACGCGCCGCACGACCAATGGTCTGCACGAGGGACGTCTCCGAGCGCAGAAACCCTTCCTTGTCGGCGTCGAGGATGGCGACGAAGCCGCATTCGGGAATGTCGAGGCCTTCGCGCAGCAGGTTGATGCCGACGAGCACGTCGAAGGCGCCGAGGCGCAGATCGCGGATGATCTCGATACGCTCAAGCGTGTCGATGTCGCTGTGCATGTAGCGGACGCGCACGCCCTGTTCGTGCAGATATTCGGTGAGGTCCTCGGCCATGCGCTTGGTGAGAACGGTGCACAGCGTGCGGTAACCCTTCGCGGCGGTCTCGCGGATCTCGCCGAGCACGTCGTCGACCTGACTGCGGGCGGAGCGGACCTCGACCGGCGGGTCGATCAGGCCGGTCGGACGGATCACCTGTTCGGCGAAGACGCCGCCCGACTGGTCCATTTCCCATCCACCCGGCGTGGCCGAGACGGCGACGGTGTCGGGGCGCATCGCGTCCCATTCCTCGAAGCGCAGCGGCCGGTTGTCCATGCACGACGGCAGGCGGAAGCCGTATTCGGCCAGCGTCGCCTTGCGCCTGAAGTCGCCGCGGTACATGCCGCCGATCTGCGGAATGGTGACGTGGCTCTCGTCGATGAACAGCAGCGCGTTGTCGGGAATGTATTCGAACAGGGTCGGCGGCGGCTCGCCGGGGCTGCGGCCGGTGAGGTAGCGCGAATAGTTCTCGATGCCGGCGCAGGAGCCTGTCGCCTCCAGCATCTCGACATCGTAGCGGGTGCGCTGCTCCAGGCGCTGCGCTTCCAGCAGGCGACCGGCCTTTTCCAGCTCGGCGAGGCGCAGGCGCAACTCTTCCTTGATCGACCTGATGGCGCCGTTCAGCGTCGGGCGCGGGGTGACATAGTGGCTGTTGGCGTAGATCTTCACGCTCTTCAGGTCGCCGGTCTTTTGGCCCGTCAGTGGGTCGAACTCGGTGATCGAGTCGATTTCGTCGCCGAACATCGAGATGCGCCAGGCGGCATCCTCCAAGTGGGCCGGGAACAATTCGATCGTATCACCGCGCACGCGGAAGGAGCCGCGGACGAAGTTGATGTCCTGCCGCTTGTACTGCTGCGCCACGAGGTCGGCCAATAGTTGACGTTGGTCCAGGCGGTCGCCGACCTCCATCTGGAAGGTCATGGCGGTGTAGGTCTCGACCGAGCCGATACCGTAGATGCAGGAGACCGAGGCGACGATGATGCAGTCGTCGCGTTCCAGCAGCGAGCGGGTGGCGGAGTGGCGCATCCGGTCGATCTGCTCGTTGATCGAACTTTCCTTCTCGATGAAGGTGTCGGAGCGCGGCACATAGGCTTCCGGCTGGTAATAGTCGTAATAGGAGACGAAATATTCCACCGCGTTGTCGGGGAAGAAGTTCTTGAACTCGCTGTAGAGCTGCGCCGCCAGCGTCTTGTTCGGCGCCAGGATGACGGCCGGGCGCTGGGTGGCCTCGATCACCTTGGCCATGGTGAAGGTCTTGCCGGAGCCGGTGACGCCTAGCAGCACCTGGCTGCGGTCGCCGTTCTCGAGACCCTCGACAAGGTCCTTGATCGCCGTCGGCTGGTCGCCGGCCGGGGAATATTCGGAGTTCATGCGGATTTCGATGCCGCCTTCGGATTTCGGCGGCCGCGCCGGACGGTGCGGCGTCCACATCTTGCCGTCCTTGAACAGCGGATTGCCGCTCTCGATCAGCGCCGAGAGGGCTTCGACGGTCGCCGTGACGGCGGTGCCGGCCTTCAGCTCGGCGGCTTCCTCCAAGGAGACGTCGAGGCCGGAGACCGGGTTGAGGCCGGCGGCGGCGCGCGTCTTGGGGTCGGTCGAGCCGCCCATGGAGGTCCCCCGGGCGGATTTGGAGGCGGCGATCTCCACCTTCTTGCGGTGCTTGCCGGCCTTGGAGGCGATCTGCCGCTGCGTCTCGACGCCGGATGCCTCGGCGTCGGCCTCCAGCTGCTTCACCCAATCGGCGACGGAACCCTCGAGCGAGGCGCCTTCGAAATCGGATTGGGGAGCTTCCGCGAAACCGTTGGAGGTCGGGGAGGAGGGTTTTTTCGGAGATCTGGCCATGGCCGGAATATGGAGAGAGTCACGGCGAAAGTGAAGAGGGGAAGAGTACAAAAGGGAAACGGATTTTGCGCCGGCCGCTCGTTGCGCGCCGCCCGCGGCAAAGGCCGCGACAATATTGCATTGCGGCGAAAAGACGGGCTATAACGGACCCACTCACCACGGACCCGGTGAAACTCCGGGTGGCTCTTCTGGCCGCCGATCCGCCAGACAACGCAAAACCTGCACGCCATCAATCGGCCGCCCCACGGGCGCGTCGGGCCACGCTTTGCGAGATATCACCAACATGCACGTATCCTCCTTCCGCCGGGATTGGTTTTCCAATCCGACCCGCGAAATGCTTGCCGGCGCCGTCGCCACCTTCGCGCTGATCCCCGAGGTCATCGCCTTTTCCTTCGTCGCCGGCGTCGATCCTGAGGTCGGCCTGTTCGCCTCCTTCGTCATCGGCATCGTCATCGCCTTCACCGGCGGCCGCCCGGCGATGATCTCCGCCGCAGCCGGCTCGGTGGCGCTGGTGGCCGCGCCGCTGGTGCATGCGCATGGCGTGCCGTACCTGCTGGCGGCCGGTCTGCTGGCCGGCCTCATCCAGATCGTCTTCGGCTTGCTGCGCCTTGGCGTGCTGATGCGCTTCGTGTCGAAGTCGGTACGAACAGGCTTCGTCAACGCCCTGGCGATCCTGATTTTCGGGGCGCAGTTGCCGCATATCATCGGCGGCGACTGGGTCGCCTATGCCATGCTGGCCGCCGGCCTCGCGGTCATCTACGTCGCGCCGCGCATCACCACCGCAATCCCGTCGCCGCTGATCTGTATCCTCATCCTCACCGTCGCCTCGGTCGGCCTGCATCTCCCAGTGCTGACGGTTGCCGATCTCGGCAAGCTGCCGGAGTCCCTGCCGGTCTTCGGCTGGCCCACGGTGCCGCTGAACCTTGAGACCCTCAAGATCATCGCCGGCCCGGCGCTGGCCATCGCCATGGTCGGCCTGCTGGAATCGATGATGACGGCGAGCGTCGTCGACGATCTTACCGACACGACAAGCAACAAGAACCGCGAATGCACCGGCCTCGGCATCGCCAATGCCGCCGCCAGCCTGTTCGGCGGCATCGCCGGTTGCGGCATGATCGGCCAGACCGTCAGCAACGTGAAATACGGCGGCCGCGGCCGTCTCTCGACGCTGTTTGCCGGCGCGCTGCTGTTGATCCTGATGGTGCTGCTGAAGCCATGGGTGTCGCAGGTGCCGGTGGCGGCGCTCGTCGCGATCATGGTCATGGTCTCGATCGACACCTTCGACTGGTCGTCGCTGAAAAGCGTGGTCGTGCATCCGAAGACCTCGAGCGTCGTCATGCTGGCGACCGTCGTCGTCACCGTCTTCACCGCCAACCTGGCGCTCGGCGTCACCGTCGGTGTGCTGTTGAGCGGCGTGTTCTTCACCTTCAAGGTGGCCAGGTTGCTGACGATCGACACCGAGACCGACGAGGCCGCCGGCCGCATCGCCTATCGCGTCTCCGGCCAGGTGTTCTTCGCTTCCGCCGATGTCTTCATCGACGCCTTCGACATCGCCGACGCCGAGGACATGGCGGTGACGATCGATGTGTCGCAGGCGCATTTCTGGGACATCACCGCCGTCGCGGCGCTTGACCGCGTCGTCCAGCGCTTCAGGGCGCATGGCGTGGCGGTCAACGTGATCGGGCTCAACGAGGCCAGCGCCACCCTGATCGGCCGGCTGGATAATGGTACGGCGCTCAAGGAGGTGTAACAAAGCCATGGTCGTCGCCGTAGGGGGATCAGACGATCCCAACCTATGGACAGACGATCATGATGATGAACAGACGCAGCTTTTCGACCGCAATGCTTGCCGGCGCTGCCGCCTCGCTGATCTCGTCGCCCGGCAACGCTGCTACGATGCAGCCGGGCACGATGCAGCCGGCCACGATGCAGCCGGACATGTCGCAGCCGTCCATGCCCGGCTCCGGGATGATGCCCGCCAAGGCGAAGAACATCGTTCTGGCCCACGGGCTGTTCGCCGACGGCTCGTGCTGGACGGAGGTGATCGCGCGGCTGCAAGCGGCCGGCTTCAACGCCACGGCGGTGCAGAACCCTCTGACGACGCTGGAGGAGGCCGTTGCCTCTGTGACGAAGGTGCTCGATCGACAGGATGGCCCGACGGTTCTTGTCGGGCACTCCTTCTCCGGCATGCTGATCACCGAAGCTGGCATCCATCCCAAGGTCTCGGCACTGGTCTATGTCGCCGCCCGCGCTCCCGACGCGGGCGAGGACTATACGGCGCTGGCGAAAACCTATCCGACCCCACCGGCCTCGGCCGGAATCGTGTTCGATGGCGATGAAGGACGATTGGGCGAGGAGGCGTTCCTGCGCGATTTCGCCGGCGATCTCCCGGAGGCGAAAGCCAGGGTCCTCTACGCCGTGCAGCAGCCGTTCCGGAAGGCGTTGCTGACGGGCAAGACCACGCAGGCTGCGTGGCGGTCGAAGCCCAGCTGGTATGCGGTATCGACGGAGGATCGGACGATCAATCCGGATCTGGAACGCTTCATGGCCAAGCGCATGGGCGCCAGGACCATCGAGCTCAAGTCCAGCCACCTGTCGCTGATCTCGCATCCCGACGAGATCGCACAGATGATCATCGAGGCTGCCGGCGGCCGCTGAGTTATGTTTTGAGAGCAGGCGTCGCGGTCTTGGAACAGTTCCGCTTATCTTCGATTCGCGGAACTGTTCCAGGTTTCGTTTTCACGCAATTCCGGACGGAAAACCGCTTCGCACTTTTCCTGGAATTGCTTTACGACCGCGACGAGAACAACGAGGCGAAGGTGGAGCGCGGCTTGTCGGGCATGCTTTCGACGACGACGAGCTGGCGGATGTCGCCGCGCTTGAAGGCGGCGAGGAAGCGCTTGTAGTCCTTGAAGGACACGCAGCCGTTGGAATCGCCGCGCGCGCCGAGCATGTAGGTGTGGGCCAGCAGGCCGACGCGGTTGAAGATGTTGCCGGCGCCGCCGACCGGGTTGAGGCGGATCGCCTCGACGCCGTGGAACAGGCTTTCGCGCATGGTCAGCTGGTAGGTGTGCGGCGGGGTCGGGCCGCGCATCTTCTCGCGAACGTATTTCGGATTGTCGCGCATCTTGCCGAGGCCGGAATGGGCCTCGAGACGTTCGCCGTTCGGCAGGTAGACCATGCTTGCGGAGATGTCATAGACGGCGACGCCGGCACGCGCGACGGGGCTTGCCTGACGCTTCGGCACGACGGGAATTTCGCCTTCGTCGTCGCCGATGTCAGGCCGTGCATAGGCGAGCACCGGTTCGGCCGGGCGGCTGGCGCGGTCGTTTGCCGGCGCGCGCTTGTTCATGCCGTCGGGACGGGCCATCGGCAGCGGGACGGAATTGTTGTCGTTGAGAACGAGGCCGAAGGCCTGATCCGCATCGCCCTTCGTGGCGTCGTTTTCGACATCGACGCTTGCAACCTCGACAGCTGCGGGCCTTGCCGGAATGGAGGACGGCGCGTTGACGGCAACGCGGGTCGACTGTTCATCCGAAGCGGCCTTCGGCATGGCGGCAAGCGCGAGAAGGGCTGGGCCTTCCAGCGCGGCGATCTCAGCCTTGGACGGAATGACGATGCGGTCCGACGATCCGGCGCTGGCGACCTGAGGTGCGCTGGCGACCTGAGTTGCGGCGGCAACGGCGTCGTCCTTGACCTTCGAAGGCTGCGCGGCAGCGACGACGGTGCGTACAGGCATGGCGTCGGCGATGACGGGGCCGGATGTGCCGACGAAGGCAGCCCTCAAAACCTCAGGCGTCAGCAGGCGATCGCGCTTCGACGACCGGTTGTCTGCCGTCAGCGGCTGCAGGCGGGAGAACTTGCTGACATGAATGTTGCGCTCCCTGGGAGCGGCCGCGGCGGCGTGCTGCACCAGCGCGATATCGCCGATGGCGTTCTTGTAGGGTGCCGGAGCGACGGCGTGCACCGTCGCGATCGATGTCACGACCCATGCCGAAGCAGCGAAACTGGCACCGATGAGACCCGCCCCCGAGATAAGGCGGAATGAGCGACTGAAACGAGAAATGGACGTACCTACTGGCCTGGTATTGGCAAACACATCGACCGCAAACGCCATGTTACTCGTCTTTCACAACTCGTTACTAAGGCCGGCGGTACAGATAGATGGATACTTCTTCGCCGGGGCCGGTAATGGAGCAACAGGGCCAAAATGCGGCCTGCTCGTGATTTCCGGTTGGCTCAGATGATGACGAATTATGGTAACCAAACCCTTTACGACGGCGCCGCCTGTTTCGAAATTCGTCACCTTGTCCGCTAACCATATTGATCTCGTTCGATTTTTTCTGATGTTGCGCAACCCCCGCCGGGCAGTCGGCCTATGTCGCCGTTTTGACATAAATATTAGCGGGAAATCATATTGCGGATGTGCTATGAAATTGCATCGAAGGCTTCCGAGGGGAAACGCCAATGTCTTCGGCACAAACCGCATCTGGTAACGAAGTTTCGCCGGCCTTGCTTGTCGATGCGATGTTCGCCGTGCGCAAGACCGCCGCCATCAAGGCGGCGATCGAACTCGACCTCTTCTCCGTCATCGGAACGGGCCAGACGGCCAAGGCGGCGGCATCCGAGATGCGATGCGCCGAGCGCGGTGTCCGCATTCTCTGCGACTATCTCGTCGTCGCCGGCTTCCTCGGCAAGAGCGGAGACGTCTACGCGCTGACACCTTCGAGCGCCGTGTTCCTCGATCGTCATTCGCCAGGATATATGGGCTCGGCGATCGATTTCATCGCAGCACCCCAGATGCTCTCGCTCTTTCTGACCGACCCCGCCGCCTGCGTGCGCAATGGCGGCGCCGAAGGGTTGGCGAACCTCTCGCCGGACAATCCCGTCTGGGTGCGTTTTGCCCGCGCCATGGGCGCCTTTACCGGCGGGGCGGGCAGGACGCTTGCCGCCGACGTCGCGGCATGGCCGCAGGCGCCGTCAAAGGTGCTCGATATCGCGGCCGGCCCCGGCTATTTCGGGATCGAGATCGCCAGGGCCCTGCCGCAGGCGCGCATCGTCGCGCTCGATTGGAAGCCGGTGCTGGAACTGACGCGGGAGAATGCGACGGCATCAGGCGTGGCCGATCGTTTCAGCTTCATCGCCGGCAGCGCCTTCGATGTCGACTGGGGCAGCGGCTACGATCTCATCATGCTGCCGAACTTCCTGCACCACTTCGATATCGCAGGCTGCGCGGAACTGCTGAAGAAGGCACGCCCTAGCCTCAGCGCGAAGGGCAAGCTGATCGCCGTCGAGTTCGTCCCCAACGAGGATCGCGTCTCCCCCGACTTCCCCGCCGCCTTCGCCTGGGAGATGCTGGCGACCACACCGAAGGGCGATGCCTACACGGCGTCCGACCTGCGCGAGATGGCGTCGATCGCGGGTTTCCGCGACATCGCGATCAGCCCGCTGCCGCCATCGCCGGCAAGTGTGATCATGTTTGAATAGGCTGATCGTCGCTCGACGGTGACAATCGCAGGCTGGCCTTGGGCTGCCGGCGC
>UBVW01000026.1:10140-171094 GCA_900469085.1 Hyphomicrobiales bacterium
CCGGCACTCGCTTGCCGTCCTTGGCCTCGATCCAGGCCTGCCAGTGCGGCCACCAGGAGCCTGCCGCTTCCTCGGCGCCGACGAGCCAGTCCTCGTATTCGCCTTTGGCGGGGCCACCGGTCCAGAACTGGTACTTCTTCTTGTCCGGCGGGTTGACCACGCCGGCGATGTGGCCGGAGCCGGCGAGCACGAAATCGACCTTGCCGCCGAAGAACTGGCTGCCGAGGAACACCGATTTCGCCGGGGCGATATGGTCTTCGCGGGTGGCGAGATTGTAGATCGGGATCCTGACGCTCTTCAGCGACACGGCCTGACCGTCCAGCACCATCTCGCCCTTGGTCAGCGCGTTCTTGAGGTAGCAGTTGCGCAGATAGAAGGCGTGGTTGGCGGCCGCCATCCGCGTCGAGTCGGCGTTCCAGAACAAGAGATCGAAGGGCATCGGCTCCTGGCCCTTGAGGTAATTGTTGACGAAGTAGGGCCAGATCAGCTCGGAGGCGCGCAGCATGTTGAACGCCGTCGCCATCTTCGAGCCGTCGAGATAGCCGGTCACGTCCATGTAGCTTTCGAGCCGCGACAGCTGCTCCTCGTCGACGAACACCTTGAGGTCGCCGGCATGGGTGAAATCGACCTGGGTGGTGAACAGCGTCGCCGAGCGGATGCGCTTGTTCTTCTCCTTGGCATGCAGCGCCAGCGTTGCGGCAAGCAGCGTGCCGCCGACGCAATAGCCGATGGCGTTGACCTCTTTTTCGCCGGTCGCCTTCTCGATGGTGTCGAGCGCGAAATCGATGCCCTCGCGGGCATAGGCGGCCCAATCCTTGGCCGCGTGGCGGGCGTCCGGATTGACCCAGGAGATCACGAACACCGTCTGCCCCTGGTCGACGCACCACTTGATGAAGCTTTTCTGCGGGTTGAGGTCGAGGATGTAGAATTTGTTGATCCAGGGCGGGCAGATCAGGAGAGGGCGCTTCAGCACCGTTTCCGTCGCAGGCTCGTATTGGATGATCTGGCAGATGTCGTTCTGGGCGATCACCTTGCCCGGCGTCAGCGCCATGTCGCGGCCGACGGCGAACTTGGTCATGTCGGTCTGCCGGAGCTTCAGATCGCCGTGGCCGGCCATGATGTCCTCGGCCAGCATCTTCATCCCGCGCACCAGGTTCTCACCACTGCTCGCGATCGTCTCGCGATAAAGCTGCGGATTGGTGGCCACGAAATTGGTCGGCGAGATCGCCGCCGTGATCTGCTTGACGTAGAAGTTGGCCTTCTGCCGCGTATGCTCGTCCAGCCCTTCGGTCTCGGTAACCAGCTTTTCGGCCCAGTCGGCGGTGATGAAATAGGCCTGCTTCAGGAATTCGAAGAAGGGGTTCTTCTCCCAATCCTGGTCGGCGAAGCGTTTGTCCTTGCGATCAGGCTCCGGCTCGAGCGATTCGCCCTGCATGCGCTGCATCGAGCGCATCCACACGCCGAAAAAGCTGGTCATCAGCTTGGTCTGCGCATCGAAGGCGCGGCGCGGGTCGGAAATCCAGTATTCGCTGACCTTGGAGAGCGTCTTGACCATGTCGGTGACGGGGTCGGCCGTATTTTCGCGGATTTCGCCGCTTTCGCGCGGACCAAGCCAGGCGGATGCCGCTTTCCCCAGGTTTTCCAGGGCGCGGGCGAAGTTCAGCGCCATCGTCTCCGGGTCCTTCAGCATGTAAGGATCGAAATCCTTTGCCTCGAAGCCCGGGCCTTGCGTCTTCTCGCCCTTTCTCGGGTCGCCCTGTCTTTGGTCGCCCTTGTCCTGGTTGCTGTCGGTCACGCGGTTCCTCCGGCGGCAGCATCTCTATCCAAATCAAGTTGTATCCGCTCGGATCAAGAAAACAAGTTCCGCAGACATGCCTTCATGCTATTGCTTTGTGCTGGCTGCGAATTTAACAAGTCGAAGCAGCTTAAGGATTTGGAACCTCTGGCATGACCAACACAGGCATTCGTACCATCGCAAACGTCACCCGCATCGCCCTTATCGGCGCCGCCGCGGCCATGGCGCTTGCCGGATGCATGCGAACGCCGGAAGAAAAGGCCGAGATCGCCGCAAGGCGAGCGGCCCCGACCGCCGTGGTCATGAACGCCACCAAGGGCGAGGCGCCCACCGAAAGCGGTCTGTCGCACTATCGCGACGGCTACCCGGGCTTCGGCGCGCCGCTGACCGCCGCCAACGTTCAGATGAACGACGAAGAGGCCTCCGGCCTGCAGCAGAAGCTGACGGCGCTGAGCAACCGGCGCAAGGCGGGGACCATCTCGGAAGCCGAATACCAGCGTCGCGTTGCGGAATACCGCAAGCTCGCCGAAGACCACGGCCCTGAAACGCTGTCCGAAATCACCAAATAAGGCCTTGCCTTCGCGGCCGTTTGCAAGCAAAGCCTTCCGTCAGGTGCGGAAGATGAAATTTTCCTGTTAAAGCGTCAGCCCAGAGGCGGTTCGTCAAAGAATCGCCGTGCGCTGAAAGTCTGATGAATACGGCCCTGGCGATTCTGAAGTTCGTGTCGCAAGCAGCCGGAAGTTAGGACGAACTTCGATTTGCGGTCATGGTGACCGCGTTTCCGTGGGGAAAGAGATGGAAGAGTTTCACAAAGTCCGGCGTTTGCCGCCTTATGTTTTCGAACAGGTCAACCGTTTGAAAGCAAGCGCGCGAGCGGGCGGAGCCGATATCATCGATCTCGGCATGGGAAACCCTGACCTGCCGACCCCCAAGGCGATCGTCGACAAGCTCTGCGAAGTGGTCCAGGACCCGCGCACGCATCGCTATTCCTCGTCCAAGGGCATTCCCGGCCTGCGCCGCGCCCAGGCCGCCTATTACGCCCGCCGTTTCGGCGTGAAGCTCAACCCGGATACGCAGGTGGTCGCCACCTTGGGCTCCAAGGAAGGCTTCGCCAACATGGCGCAGGCGATCACCGCGCCGGGCGACGTCATCCTCTGCCCGAATCCGACCTATCCGATCCATGCCTTCGGCTTCCTGATGGCGGGCGGCGTGATCCGCTCTCTGCCGGTCGAGCCGGATGACAGCTTCTTCCCGCCGCTGGAACGCGCCGTGAAGCACTCGATCCCGAAGCCGCTGGCGCTGATCGTCAACTATCCGTCGAACCCGACGGCTTATGTCGCCACGCTCGACTTCTACAAGGACGTCATCGCGTTTGCGAAGAAGCACGACATCATCGTGCTCTCCGACCTTGCCTACTCGGAAATCTACTTCGACGACAACAACCCGCCGCCATCGGTGCTGCAGGTGCCGGGTGCCATGGACGTCTGCGTCGAGTTCACCTCCATGTCGAAGACCTTCTCCATGCCCGGCTGGCGCATGGGCTTTGCCGTCGGCAATGAACGCCTGATCGCGGCGCTGACGCGCGTGAAGTCGTATCTCGATTATGGCGCCTTCACGCCGATCCAGGTGGCGGCGACGCACGCGCTGAACGGGGACGGCTCGGATATCGCCGAAGTCCGTGGCGTCTACAAGCGCCGCCGCGACGTCATGGTCGACTCGTTCGGCAAGGCAGGCTTCGAGGTTCCGCCGCCGGCGGCCACCATGTTCGCCTGGGCGAAGATCCCGGAAAAGTTCCGCCATCTCGGCAGCCTCGAGTTCTCCAAGCTCCTGGTCGAAAAGGCCGACGTTGCAGTCGCGCCCGGCATCGGCTTCGGTGAGATGGGCGATGACTATGTGCGTCTGGCGCTCGTCGAAAACGAGCACCGCATTCGTCAGGCGGCGCGCAACATCAAGAAGTTCTTCTCCACTGCAGACCAGACGATGCACAACGTTGTCTCTCTGAACGCCCACCGCTGATACAATCAGTTTTTCCGGCAGCCGCTTCGGCGGCTGCCATTCATGACATATTTCAGGATCGATCCATGGCAGATGCCCTTAAAATCGGCGTTGCGGGCTTGGGTACCGTTGGTGCCTCCCTCGTTCGTATCATTCAGCAGCGCAGCGACCAGCTTGCCGCGACATGCGGCCGGCCGATCCTGATTACCGGCGTTTCCGCGCGCGACAAGACCAAGGACCGCGGCATCGATGTCGGCGGCATCGAGTGGTTCGATACGCCTGAGGATCTGGCGACCAAGGGCGACATCGACGTCTTCGTCGAACTCGTCGGCGGCGCCGAAGGGCCGGCCAACGTCGCCGTCCATGCCGCGCTCAACCGCGGTCTCCACGTGGTGACAGCCAACAAGGCGCTGCTTGCCTATCACGGCGTCGAACTCGCGAGAATCGCCGAGGAGAAGGGCGCGCTGCTCAACTTCGAAGCGGCCGTCGCCGGCGGCATCCCCGTCATCAAGGCGCTGCGTGAATCGCTGACGGGCAACACGATCTCGCGCGTCTACGGCATCATGAACGGCACCTGCAACTACATCCTGACCAAGATGGAGAAGGAAGGCCTGTCGTTTGCCGAGTGCCTGAAGGAAGCCCAGCGCCTCGGCTATGCCGAAGCCGATCCGGCCTTCGACATCGAGGGCAACGACACCGCCCACAAGCTCTCCATCCTGACGACGCTTGCCTTCGGCAACCAGATCGCCGTCGATGACATCTATCTCGAGGGCATCACCAACATCTCGATCGAGGACATCCACGCCGCCGCCGATCTCGGCTACCGCATCAAGTTGCTCGGCGTTGCCCAGCGCACCGATACCGGCATCGAGCAGCGCGTGCACCCGACCATGGTCCCCGTCGATAGCGTCATCGCCCAGGTCGATGGCGTCACCAACGCGGTTGCGATCGAATCCGACATCCTCGGCGAGTTGCTGATGGTCGGCCCCGGCGCCGGCGGCAATGCCACGGCCTCCTCGGTGCTCGGCGACATCGCCGATATCGCCAAGAGCCGCCCGGGCGCGCAGCAGGTGCCGGTGCTCGGCCACCCGGCGAAATCGCTCGAGCCTTACCGCAAGGCGCAGATCCAGAGCCATGAAGGCGGCTACTTTATCCGCCTGACGGTGCTCGACCGCACCGGCGTCTTCGCCAGCGTCGCCACCCGCATGGCCGAAAACCACATTTCGCTGGAATCGATCGTGCAGCGCTCCAAGCAGCACCTTGCCCCATCGCACCACCAGACGATCATCCTCGTCACCCATGCGACCACCGAGGATTCGGTGCGCAAGGCGGTCGAGGCGATCAAGACCGAAGGCTATCTGGTCGGCGAACCGCAGGTGATCCGCATCGAGCGTCCGAAGGAAGACTGAGCCTCGGTCTCCGACCGCGCCTCGCGCGCGTGGTGACGGTACGGCGTCACCACATGGTGATCTATTCTGTGGGCGGCGGGGCGCGGGTGCGCTCCGCCGTCTTTCGTTTGGCGTCACGGCTCTGTAGAACGGCCTTGTAGTGGCAGTGGAGTGACATGATGGATATCCCGGCCGATCCGGTACAGCGCGCCTTTCTGGGTGTCGAGAAATCCGTTCTCGACAATCGCTGGATCTCGCGGCTGGACCAGGCCGGGCAGAACCGGGCGCTCGCCATGTCGCAGATGCACGGCCTGCCGGATCTGATCGCCCGCGTGCTCGCCGGCCGCGGCGTCACCGCCGACGAGGCGGTCGAATTCCTTGATCCGACGCTGCGCTCCCTCATGCCCGACCCCTACAAGCTGACCGATTGCGAGAAGGCGGCCAGACGCATCGTCGACGCCATCGACGCGCACCAGCAGGTGGCGATCTTCGGCGATTACGATGTCGATGGTGCATCCTCCTCAGCGCTGATGTATCGCTTCCTCAGCCATTTCGGCGTGACATCCGAGATCTACATCCCCGACCGCGTCTTCGAAGGCTATGGCCCGAACCCCGCCGCCATGGACCAGCTGATCGACAATGGCGCCCGCCTGATCGTCACCGTCGATTGCGGCTCGACCAGCCACGAGGCGCTGGCGGCGGCCGCCAGGCGCCATGTCGATGTCGTCGTCATCGATCACCACCAGGTGACACACGACCTGCCGCAGTGCCACGCGCTCGTCAATCCGAACCGCGAGGACGATCTGTCGGGGCAGGGGCATCTGTGCGCCGCCGGCGTCGTCTTCCTCGTGCTGGTCGCGACGCTCAGGCTGCTGCGCGAGGCCGGCCATCCGAAGGCGCGCAGCATCGACCTCTTGCAGTGGCTCGATATCGTGGCGCTCGCTACCGTCTGCGACGTCGTTCCGCTGAAGGGCCTGAACCGCGCCTATGTCGTCAAGGGCCTGATCGCCGCCCGCCACCAGGGCAATGCCGGCCTCTCGGCGTTGTTTCGCAAGGCAGGCCTTGCCGGGCCGGTGACGCCCTATCACTTCGGTTTCCTCATCGGCCCCCGCATCAATGCCGGCGGCCGCATCAGCGACGCGGCGCTCGGTAGCCGGCTATTGACACTTGATGATGCGGGCGAAGCCGAGGCCATCGCCGAGCGTCTGGACGAGCTCAACCGCGACCGCCAGGTGATGGAAGCTCACATGCTGCAGGAGGCGGAAGCCGAGGCCTATGCAGAGTATGGCGACGGCAGCGGCGCGTCCGTGATCGTTACCGCGCATGAAAAATGGCATCCCGGCATCGTCGGCCTGATCGCGGCGCGGCTGAAGGAGAAGTTCAAGCGCCCGGCCTTCGCTATCGCTTTCGACCCGAACGGCAAGGGCACCGGCTCCGGCCGCTCGATCAACGGTTTCGACATGGGCAAGATGGTGCGCGCGGCAGTGGACGAGGGGCTGCTGGTCAAGGGCGGCGGCCATGCGATGGCGGCTGGCCTCACCGTCGAGCGCGACAAGCTCGGCCGCCTGCGCGGCTTCTTTTCGGAACGCGCCGAAAAGACCGTGGCGGCGCTGGTTGCCAATGAGACGCTCAAGATCGACGGCGCGATCGGCGCCAGCGGCGCGACGATCGATCTGATCGATCGCCTGGAAACGGCGGGACCTTATGGTTCCGGCCATTCGCAGCCGATCTTCGCCATCCCCGCCCATCGCGTCCGCGATTCGAGGATCGTCGGCGAAAAGCATGTGAAGGTCACGCTCGAAGCCATGGACGGCGCCCGCCTTGACGGCATCGCCTTCCGCGCCGCCGATACGCAGCTCGGGAACCTGCTCCTGAACTCGCGCGGCGCCAATCTGCATGTGGCGGGCTCGCTCGGCGACAATCACTATCAGGGTTCGCGCCGCGTCCAGCTGCGGGTGATCGACGGCGCTCTGGCGCCGTGAGGTGATGGCCACTGCAAGTCTCCATCTGGAGACACGTGCGGCGACCGATATTTTTATACCGGCGCTGCTGGCCTTCTTTGGTCGGAACGTTACCATGCGACGATCATCAGGACTCGCCTGCGGGTCGCGTGGATATGATACCGCAATGGAGCATCGATATGGCGCATTCCCTGAACAAATCCTTCGCGGCAACCGGCGTCTCCGGCGCCAACCAGCCGAAACTCGACACCAAGGAGGTGTGGCAGGCTCGCGCCGATCTGGCCGCCTGCTTTCGTATGGCCGCGCGCCATGGGCTCGAGGAGGGGATCTGCAACCATTTCTCGGCGCTCGTCCCCGGCTATGACGACCTGTTCATCGTCAATCCTTATGGCTATGCCTTTCGCGAGCTGACGGCCTCGAAGCTGCTGATCTGCGATTTTCACGGCAACGTCGTCGCGGGCGAGGGCGAGCCGGAGGCGACCGCCTTCTATATCCATGCGCGCATCCACGCCCGCGTTCCGCGCGCCCGCGTCGCCTTCCACACCCACATGCCCTATGCCACGGCGCTGTCGATGACCGAGGGCGAGCCGCTGATCTTCGCCGGCCAGACGGCGCTGAAATTCTACGGCCGCACCGCCTATGACCGCGATTACAACGGCCTGGCGCTGGACGAGCGCGAGGGCGACCGGATCGCCGATGCGATCGGCGATGCCGACATCGTTTTCATGAAGCATCACGGCGTCATGGTGCTGGCGCCGAACATCGCCGAAGCCTGGGACGACCTCTATTATCTCGAACGCGCCTGCCAGGTGCAGACACTGGCGCTATCCACCGGACGCCAGGTCTTGCCCGTCGCCCCCGATATCGCCGAGGCTGCCTACCGGCAGATGCGCGAGGGCGACCCGGAATCGGCGCGGCTGCATCTGGAGGCGATCAAGCGCATGCTCGACGCCGAGGAGCCGCAATATCGCGATTGAGGGCGGGAGAGGGCGCGCATCTCATGGGTGCGCGCCTGATGGCATAGGCGCGATGCGCTATGACGCCGTCAGCCCACGCGGACCGTTCGTCATTTATGTCAACTGAAGGGAATTTTTTGGAAAAAGCTGTTCGTTATCAATGATAACGAAGAGAGAAGTGGCACGCCCTAGGGGAGTCGAACCCCTCTTCCCAGAATGAAAATCTGGTGTCCTAACCGATAGACGAAGGGCGCTTCCTTCGTGGTGGCGCCCTTATAATCAGGCACTAGGATTCCCGCAAGCGGCAAAACGCATAAAAATGGCGATGTGCTGATCTTTTCCCTATCTGATTGATAGTTAATTGCTATTTCCAGCGTTCGTCGGTGCTTCGATCCGGTTGGGTCCGTGGAGTGCGGCCTCTTTTCAAGCGCGAACCTCGAACACCATGTTGAACGGCGTTTCGGTGGCGCGGTGGAAATGCTTGAAGCCGGCGTCGAGCGCGACCTTGCGCAATCGCGTCTCTCCGGCCTGCGCGCCGAGCGCCAGTCCGACCTCCTGCGACATCGAGGCGGGCGTGCAGATCATCGTCGAGGCGCCGTAATAGACGCGGCCGACGGGGTTGAGATTGTCCTTGAGGCGATCATGCGCGAAGGGCTCGACGATCATCCAGGTGCCATCGGGCGCAAGCGTGTCCTTCACATGCTTTCCCGCGCCGACGGGATCGCCCATGTCATGCAGGCAATCGAACATCGCGACGAGGTCATATCGTCCCGCCGGAAAGCTTGAGGCCGCCGCCTGCTCGAAGCTGACGCGATCGGACACGCCGGCTTCCTTGGCCGCCATTCGGGCGCGTTCGATCGACGGCATGTGATAGTCGTAGCCGGTAAAGCGCGAGGCGGGATAGGCCTGCGCCATCAGGATGGTCGAACTGCCGTGGCCGCAGCCGACATCGGCCACCTTCGCGCCCGCCTTCAGCTTGTCCTCGACGCCGTCGAGCGCCGGAATCCATTCGGTGACGAGGCTGTTGTTGTAGCCGGTGCGGAAGAAGCGCTCGGTGCCGCGAAACAGGCAGTTGCTGTGCTCGTGCCACCCCAGCCCCTTGCCGGTGCGGAAGGCATCGGCCACCTTCGGTTCGTCCGTCCACATCGCCTGCACCAGCTGGAACGCGCCGGTGAAGAAGGCGGGGCTGTCCTCGTCGGCGAAAACCAGCGCCTGCTCGGGCGTCAGCCGGAAGCGGTCGGTCTTTTCGTCGTATGTCAGATAGTCGGCGGCGGCGAGCGCCGACAGCCATTCGCGCAGATAGCGTTCCTTGACCGCCGTCTTTTTCGACAGGTCCGACGCGGTCACCGGCTCGCCGTCGGCCATCGCCTTGAACAGGCCGACGTCGTCGCCGAGCACCACCAGCGAGCCGGATACGGCGGCGCCGATATCGCCGACCAGCCGGCCGACGAGGGCATCTACTTTTTGCATGTCGGGTTGGCGCATGTCATCCTCCATAGAAAATGCAGGGAAGAACCAGCGGCGCGACTATACACCCGCTCACGACGGCGTGAAAGGATGGGGTAGCGGCCCGGTGCGACCTGGGCGGTGTCGCTGCAAGTGGCGCGCCGCTATGTCACGCAATATTCTCAAAACCATCGAAAAAGCCGCGTTGACAACAAAATGCGCCGGGATAAGAGTGGCTTAGCCTGCATATAAGGCTTTGGAGGAATGACCATGATCAAGCATCTGACAATTCTCGCCTCTGTTTCCCTGCTCGGTGCGCTTGCCTTCGCCACGCCCTCTTCCGCGCTCTCGATGAAAGAGTGCAGCGCGAAGTACAAGTCGGCGCAGGCGGATGGGTCGGCCAAGGACATCAAGTGGAACGATTTCCGCAAGGCACAGTGTGGCCCGGATGCCACCGCCGAGCCCGACGTCACGATGGCAACCGGCGCCGAGCCTGAAAAGCCGACGATGGACGCTCCCAAGGGCGTGACCTTCCCAACGGCGATTTCGCCCAAATACGCCAAGGAAACCCCCGGCAAGGGCCGCATGCACACCTGCGTCGATTCCTACCACACCAACAAGGACGCCAACACGCTGAACGGCCTGAAGTGGATCCAGAAGGGCGGCGGCTTCTACAGCCTCTGCAACGCCAAGCTGAAGGGCTGAGTTCGGCATTTTATGTTGGTGTAAGGCACCATCAGAAACGCTAGAAACAGAAACCCGCCGCGGCTTTCGCCCGGCGGGTTTTCATTGGGCGTTGCTGTCGCAGACGCTAGTGCAGGATCTGGCTGAGGAACAGCTTGGTGCGCTCGTGCTGCGGATTGTCGAAGAACTCGGCGGGCGAGTTCTGTTCGACGATCTGGCCCTGGTCCATGAAGATGACGCGGTTGGCGACCTGGCGGGCGAAGCCCATTTCGTGGGTGACGCACAGCATCGTCATGCCTTCTTCGGCAAGACCGACCATGGTGTCGAGCACTTCCTTGATCATTTCAGGGTCGAGCGCCGAGGTCGGCTCGTCGAACAGCATGATCTTCGGGTTCATGCACAGCGAGCGGGCAATCGCCACGCGCTGCTGCTGGCCGCCGGAAAGCTGGCCCGGATACTTGTTGGCCTGCTCGGGGATCTTGACGCGCTTGAGGAAGTGCATGGCGATCTCTTCGGCCTGCTTCTTCGGCATCTTGCGCACCCAGATCGGCGCCAGCGTGCAGTTTTCGAGAATCGTCAGATGCGGGAAGAGGTTGAAGTGCTGGAACACCATCCCGACTTCGCGGCGCACCTCGTCGATCTTCTTCAGGTCGTTGGTGAGCTCGGTGCCATCGACGATGATCTGGCCCTTCTGGTGCTCTTCCAGCCGGTTGATGCAGCGGATCATCGTCGACTTGCCGGAGCCGGAAGGGCCGGCGATGACGATGCGTTCGCCGCGCATGACCTTCAGGTTGATGTCGCGCAGCACGTGGAAATCACCGTACCACTTGTTCATGCCGATGATTTCGATGGCAACATCGGTTGCCGACACGGTCATCTTCTTGGGTTGGGCTTCAGCCATGATTTTTCCCCTTGCTCTTATCGTTTGTGGCCAGTGTCGAGGTGGCGTTCCATGAAGTTTGAATAGCGTGACATGCCGAAGCAGAAAAGCCAGAAAACGAAGCCCGCGAAGATCAGGCCGGTCAAGGGCGTTACCGCACTTGCCCAGTTGGCGTCCGAGAAGTTCAGGCGCACGATGTTCAACAGGTCGAACATGCCGATGATCGATACCAGCGACGTATCCTTGAACGTGCCGATGAAGGTGTTGACGATGCTGGGAATAACCAGCTTGATCGCCTGCGGCATGATGACGAGCCGGGTCTTCTGCCAGTAGCCGAGGCCGAGCGAATCCGCGCCCTCGAACTGGCCTTTCGGAATGGCCTGCAAGCCGCCGCGGATGACTTCGGCCATGTAGGCCGAGGTGAAGATCGACACGCCGATCAGCGCGCGCAGCAGCTTGTCGATGGTCCAGCCGGTCGGCAGGAACAGCGGCAGCATGACGCTGGCCATGAACAGGACGGTGATCAGCGGCACGCCGCGGACGATTTCGATGAAGGCCACGCAAACCATGCGGATGACAGGCATCTTCGATCGCCGACCGAGCGCGAGCAGGATGCCGCAAGGGAAGGAGACCGCGATGCTGACGAAGGAGAGGATCAGCGTCACCATCAGGCCGCCCCAGAGCGACGTTTCGACGATCTCCAGACCGAAGCCGCCGTAAAGCAGCCAGAAGGAAACGACGGGTAGGACGAGGAACAGCAGGATCGCGTTCAGGCCCTTGCGCGGTGCCGACGGGATCAGCATCGGCACCAGGAGTGCAACGAAAAGGATGCCGACGATGGTCGGGCGCCAGCGGTCGCTGATCGGATAGCGGCCGAAGATGAACTGATCATACTTGGCCTGCACGAAGGCCCAGCAGGCACCGCTCCAGCCCTCGGGCTGGACGCCGCCCTGCACGGTCGTTGCGCAGAAGGTGCGGTCGGGACCGGTCCAGACGGCCTCGATGAACAGCCAGTTGACGATGTGCGGCACGGCCCAGAGGATCAGCGCCAGCGCAAGCACCGTCAAAACGACGTCTTTCGGTGTCGCCAGCAGGTTCTTGCGGATCCAGGCGCCGACGCCCTTTTCGCCCGCCGGAGCGGGTTCGGGCGACAGCATGGTGGTTCGGACGAAGGAGTTCTTGGATACGGACATCGTCTTATCTCTCCACCAGAGCCATCTTGGCATTGAACCAGTTCATGAACAGTGAGGTGAGAATGCTCAGCCCGAGGTAGATGATACCCCAGATACAGACGATCTCGATCGCCTGACCGCTCTGGTTCATGATGGTGCCGCCGACCGCAACGAGGTCCGAGAAGCCGATGGCGATCGCCAGCGACGAGTTCTTGGTCAGGTTGAGATACTGGCTCGTCAGCGGCGGGATGATGATGCGCATGGCCTGCGGCACGACGACGAGGCGCGTGACGCTGGAGGGATGCAGACCGAGCGCGCCGGCTGCTTCCGACTGGCCCTTGGGCACGCCACGGATACCGCCGCGCACGATTTCGGCGATGAAGGAGGCGGTGTAGAAGGACAGCGCCAGGAACAGCGACATGAACTCCGGTCCGATGACCGAGCCGCCGGTGAGGTTGAACTTGCCGGCAACGGGAATGTCGAAGGACATCGGCAGTCCCGATGCGAGGAAGGCCACGACGGGCAGTCCGACGATCAGGCCAATCGACACCCAGATGGTGTGGAACGGCTTGCCGGTCGCCGCCTGTCGCTTGTGCGCCCAGCGCGCCATGATGATGACGGCGATGATGGCGATCACGAAGGCCGCCAGCACCGCAAGCATGCCGCTTTCGAAGATCGGGCGCGGGAAGGCGAGGCCGCGATTGTTCAGGAACATGCTGAACGGCAGATGCAGCGATTCACGCGGCTGCGGCAGAACGGCGAGAACGCCGGAATACCAGAAGAAGATAACGAGCAGCGGCGGGATGTTGCGGAACACCTCGACATAGATCTGGCACAGCTTGGCGATCAGCCAGTTGTGCGACAGGCGCCCGATGCCGACGATGAAGCCGATGATGGTCGCCGTGATGATGCCGGTCACTGCCACGAGCAGCGTGTTCAGGATGCCGACGACAAGCGCGCGTCCATAGGTCGAGTCGCTGGAATAGGGGATCAGCGACTGGCCGACTTCGAAGCCGGCGCGGCCGCGCAGGAAGCCGAAGCCCGAGGCCGTGTTGCTGCGTGCCAGATTGGCCGCGGTGTTGTGCGCTATCCACCAGACGAGACCGACGAGTGCGACGACGGTCAGAACCTGGAAGAAGATGCTGCGATATTTCGGGTCGTTGAGTACGGACCGGTAGTTCCAGCCGTTTTCGGATATGGGTGTGGTGTTAGCCGCGTCTTGCGCCATGCCAAGCTTTTCCCCTGTGTGCCCCTTTTGGGGCTTTTTTTATTTGGAAGAGGGAAAGGCGGCAAAACCGCCTTTCCTGGCTTTATGCTGGGATCAGCGAACCGGGGGTGCGTACTGGATGCCGCCCTTGTTCCACAGCGCGTTCAGGCCGCGAGCGATCTTCAGCGGGCTGCCCTGGCCGATGTTGCGCTCGAAGATTTCGCCGTAGTTGCCGACGCCCTTGATGACATTTGCAGCCCAGTCGTTGGTGAGGCCGAGATCGGTACCGATCTTGGTGTCAGCCTCGGAGCCGAGGAAGCGCTTGATATCAGGGTTCGGCGAGTTCTTCATCTCGTCGACATTGGCCTGGGTGATGCCGAATTCTTCAGCATTGACCAGCGCGTAAGCCGTCCAGGAAACGATGTCGAACCACTGGTCGTCGCCCTGGCGAACGGCCGGGCCGAGCGGCTCCTTGGAGATGATCTCGGGAAGGATCATGTGCTCGTCGGGGTTCTTCAGCGTCAGACGCAGCGAGTAGAGGCCGGACTGGTCGGTGGTGTAGACGTCGCAACGGCCCGAATCATAGGCTGCGTTGACTTCTTCGAGCTTTTCGAAAACCACCGGATTGTACTGAAGGTTGTTGGCCTTGAAGTAGTCGGCGAGGTTGAGCTCGGTCGTGGTGCCGGACTGTACGCAGATGGCGGCGCCCGAAAGCTCGAGAGCCGACTTCACGTTCAGGCTCTTGCGAACCATGAAGCCCTGGCCGTCGTAATAGGTGACCGGGCGGAAGTTGAAGCCGAGCGCGGTGTCGCGGTTGATGGTCCACGTCGTGTTACGCGACAGGACGTCGATTTCGCCGGACTGCAGCGCGGTGAAGCGCTCCTTGGCGTTCGTCGGCGTGTACTTGACCTTGGTCGGATCGCCGAACACGGCGGATGCAACTGCCTTGCAGAAATCGACGTCGAAACCGGCCCAGTTTCCGGAAGCGTCAGGTGCCGCGAAACCGGTCAGACCGGTGTTGACGCCGCACTGAACGAACCCTTTTGCTTTTACGTCTCCAAGCGTCGTCGCCGAAGCTGCCGAAGCGCCAAGTGCGAAGACTGCTGCGCCAATGGCGACCGACAGAAGCTTAATCTTCATTTTTCCCAACCTTTTTCCGTTATCTTTTGTTTATTGTGGGAGCGCCGGCAGAAGCATGCAGACCCCCCAAGCGACCCGACACCCTCCCGGCGCGAGTGGGTCTATCTCAGTCGGAAATGTCACGACGGTCAAGTCTCGCGCTGCAAGATTGCGTGATATTTCGGCAATTTGCTAAGCGCGGCTCACAAAATGAGCAATTGATTACCCAAAAGGCAGTGTTTGGCGAAAAAAATCGCGCAAACTTACTGATATATCTGGATAATTACCGTACCGGTCGGTTCTCTTGGGTGGCTTTACGTTACGTGAGCGGGGTTGACCCGGCCTCGGGAGAGGTCCAAGACTTCGGCAAAGCGCGTTCATTCCAAAGGCTTAATTAGACATGACAGACAGAGACGGCCTGCTTCAAAACGCCGGCATCAATACCCGCCTTTCGCACATCGGCAATGATCCTTCCGACTATCATGGCTTCGTCAATCCGCCCGTCGTGCACGCTTCGACCGTGCTTTTTCCGAATGCCAAGGCGATGGATCAGCGGGCGCAGAAATACACCTACGGAACACGCGGGACGCCCACCACCGACGCTCTTTGCGAGGCGATCGACGCGCTCGAGGGATCGGCCGGAACGATCCTCGTTCCCTCGGGTCTCGCAGCCGTCACCGTGCCGTTCCTGGCCTTCCTGTCGTCGGGCGACCATGCGCTGGTGGTCGACTCGGTCTATGGCCCGACCCGCCATTTCTGTGACACCATGCTGAAGCGGCTCGGCGTTTCCGTCGAATATTACGATCCGGCGATCGGTGTGGGTATCGAGACGCTGATCAGGCCGAACACCAAGCTGGTGCATACCGAAGCGCCGGGCTCCAACACCTTCGAGATGCAGGATATTCCTGCGATATCAGCGATTGCTCACAAGCATGGCGCCGTGGTGACGATGGACAACACCTGGGCGACACCCGTCTATTTCCGCCCGCTCGATTACGGCGTCGATATCTCGATCCACGCCGCGACGAAGTATCCGTCCGGCCACTCCGATATTCTGATGGGCACGGTTTCGGCCAATGCCAAGCACTGGGCGCAGCTGCACGAGGCAAACATCACGCTCGGCATCTGCGGCGCGCCTGACGATGCCTACCAGATCCTGCGCGGCCTGCGCACCATGGGCGTGCGCCTAGAGCGCCACTACGAGAGCGCGCTCACGATCGCAAAATGGCTGGAAGGCCGCGAGGAGGTTGCCGCGGTCCTGCATCCGGCGCTGCCGAGCTTCCCGGGCCACGATCTCTGGAAGCGCGACTTCAAGGGTGCCAGCGGCATCTTCTCCTTCGTGCTGAAGGCCGATGGCCCGGCCGCCTTCAAGCCGAAGGCGCATGCCTTCCTCGATGCGCTGAGGATCTTCGGTCTCGGCTGGTCCTGGGGTGGCTTCGAAAGCCTGGCGGTCCACGTCAATCTGAACGACCGCCGCGTCACCAAGGCGCCGACCGAAGGGCCGGTGATCCGTCTTCAGATCGGCCTGGAGGACGTCGCCGATATCAAGGTCGATATCGAGCGCGGCTTCGCCGCCGCCAAGACGGTCTGATCACAAGACGGTCTGATCAATCGATCGCGCGATAAGCGTAGATCCAGTCGAGGTCCGCCGCGAGACTCTGCGGCGGCTTCAGCGACAGCACGATGTCACGCCCGATCCGGAATGGACCGCGGGCGTGATAGACGAACTGGTTGAACGCGCCGCGCTGCCGCAGCCGGTTCACGCGCGGCACACGATGCGCCTCGAACAGCGGCAGTGCCTCGGCGGCAGGCCGTTTGGCCAGGAACGACGCCAGTTCGTAGGCATCTTCGATCGCCATAGCGGCTCCTTGCGCGGCAAACGGCATCATCGCGTGCGCCGCATCGCCGATCAGCACTGTATCGCGACTGTTGTGCCACTTGCCGCTCGTCGCCTCGTAAAGCGGCCAGAAGGTCATCTCGCCGGATTTTTCGAAGAGCGACAGTAGCGCAGGGTTCCAGCGCGAGAAGCGCGCGAGCAACTGATGCCGCTGCGCCTGCGTCGGCTGCGTCAGCCATTCGCGCGCGCCGGCATGGCCGGTGGTGATCGCCACCATGTTGAAGCTGTCGGTCTCTCGCAGCGGATAGGCCACCAGATGCGCCGATGGCCCGAGAAAGGCCGAGACGCTCTCGCGGTTGAGCACGCCCCGCGCATCGTCAGCCGAGACGGTGAATCGATAGGCGATGTTGCCGGAGAAGCGCGAGGAGGGGCTGTCGGCGATAAGGTCGCGCGTCTTCGACCAGACGCCGTCGGCGCCGATGATCACGCCGCCCGCGCGGGTGATGGCGCCCATGTCGCCGCTTTCGATGCGCGAGCCGAGATGCAGCGTGCAGAGCGGATTGTCGTGGACGGCGGCAAGCAGCGCGCCTTGCAGGCTCGTGCGATGCAGCACCCCGTAGGGCGCCTCCCAGCGCGCGCGCGCGGCGGGGCCGGATGGCACGGCCGCCAGTTCATGCAGCGACGTGCCGGAGATCAGGCGAATGCTGTTCGGCTCGAGCCAGATCGGCGTCAACAGGTCGAGAACGCCGAGCTTGTCGAGGATGCGCGACGCATTGGGTGATATCTGCAACCCGGCGCCCACCTCGGTCAGTTCAGGCGCCTGCTCGAAGATCTCGGAACGAATGCCATGCCTGGCGAGTGCCAGCGCCGCCGTCAGGCCAGCGACGCCCGCTCCGATGATAGCGGCATGTTCGACCGACATGGTCGATCCAATCTGTGTTTTAGAATTAAGCGACCTGGAAGTGGAAGACGCAACCAGCCGGGTTCGTCTGGGTGGCCTTCAGCGCGCCGTTGAAGCGGTAGAGCGTCGAGCAGTAGGAACAGACCTTCTCGTTCTCGTCGCCCATGTCGATGAAGATGTGGGGGTGGTCATAAGGAGCGGAGGCGCCAGTGCACATGAATTCCTTCACGCCGACTTCGATGACACGGTGTCCGCCGTCGTTCTGGAAGTGAGGGATATTGTGACCGGCCATGAGGGATCTCCGAATGCCTTTGAAAACGTGCGCACCTTATAGTGCGTCGCCGGAAATGTGTCGAGCCAAAGGAGAGGGGCGCCCGATAGTTTTTGGAGGTGCTTTTTGACCGTGCTTTTTGATTGGCGCAGGGGTTCCCGTCAGCGGCGCGATAAAATATGGTCCCGGCAAAACAGGACTGCCCCGATGAACTTGAATACGCCTGCCTTTTCCAGCTTCGTCCACGACGGCTTGAACCTCTCCTATTTCGACGAGGGAAATCCTGAGGGGCCGCCGGTGCTGCTCATCCACGGTTTCGCGTCCACCGCCAGCGTCAACTGGGTCTATCCCGGCTGGCTGAAAACGCTGGGCGAGGCAGGATACCGGGTGATCGCCATGGACAACAGAGGCCACGGCGCAAGCGACAAGCCGCATGATTCCGAAGCCTATCGCCCCTGGATCATGGCGGCTGATTCCATCGCGCTGCTCGATCATCTGGGCATTCCGGAAGCCAACCTGATCGGCTACTCGATGGGCGCGCGCATCTCGGTCTTCGCGGCGCTCAAGCGGCTCGATCGTGTTCGCTCGCTGGTGCTCGGCGGCCTCGGCATCGGCATGACGGATGGTGTCGGCGATTGGGACCCGATTGCCGATGCACTGCTGGCGCCGTCGATCGATGGCGTTACCCATGCGCGCGGACGGATGTTCCGCGCCTTCGCCGAGCAGACGAAGAGCGACCGCCAGGCGCTTGCCGCCTGTATCAGGGGATCGCGCGATCTGGTCGAAAGAAGCGACATGGCAAAGATCGAGGTGCCGACGCTGGTCGCTGTCGGAACCAAGGACGATATCGCCGGCTCTCCGCAGGAACTCGCGGCGCTGATGCCCGATGCCCGCGCGCTCGATATCCCCGGTCGCGACCATATGCTTGCCGTCGGCGACAAGGTGTTCAAGGCGGCCGTGCTGGACTTTTACGCCGATCTCGCCGGTCGGTGACATTGAAGCCATGCGAGCAAGGGCGATCATTCACCAAAAGCCGGAAATAGCGAAAAGCTGTTTCCGCCGCCCCATTTATATCAGCCGGATTTTGCCCTATATAGGGTGACACTCGGGCGCAAATGCCCGGTGCCGATCGACGGATCCAGCCGGAATACAATGCCCAGATGCAATGCTATCTGGAAGACAAGGAGACCGCGATGGTCGCGAAGTCAGATATTCGTCCTCTTGAGACCCAAGGTTCGCTCAAGGCGATGGACCCGATCTGGGACAGTTTGCGCGAGGAAGCGCGCCTTGCCGCCGAAGCCGATCCGGTGCTGGCGGCATTTCTGTATTCGACCGTGCTCAACCATCGCTCGCTCGAGGAATGCGTGATCTACCGCATCTGCGAACGTCTCGATCATCCCGACATGCAGGCGATCCTGCTGCGCCAGACCTTCGACCAGATGCTGGCGGATTGGCCGGAATGGGGCGCCATCCTGCGCGTCGACATCCAGGCCGTCTATGACCGCGATCCCGCTTGCCTGCGCTTCATGGAAGCGCTGCTCTATTTCAAGGGTTTCCACGCGCTGCAGACCCACCGCCTGGCGCACTGGCTGCTTAACCGCGGCCGCCGTGATCTGGCGCTCTATCTGCAGAGCCGCTCGTCCAGCGTCTTCCAGACCGACATCAACCCGGCCGCTCGTATCGGTCGCGGCATCTTCCTCGATCACGCGACGGGCCTCGTCGTCGGCGAAACCGCCGTCATCGGCGACAACGTCTCGATCCTGCACGGCGTCACGCTCGGCGGCACCGGCAAGGAGGGTGCCGATCGCCATCCGAAGATCGCCAGCGGTGTGCTGATCGGCGCCGGCGCCAAGATTCTCGGCAATATCGAGATCGGCCATTGCTCGCGCATCGCCGCCGGCTCCGTCGTACTGAAGGCTGTGCCACCGAAGACGACAGTCGCGGGCGTACCCGCCAAGGTGGTCGGCACGGCCGGCTGTTCGGAACCATCCAGGCTCATGGATCAGGTGATCATGGACCAGGTGATGGGCGCCGACATCTAGCCGTTTTCGCGTCGCCCAAAGCGACAAGACGGCCTGAAGAACGGCGGGGAAAGCGGTGTCGCAGCTGCCTCCGCGCCTTTACAGGCCTATCTTTCCCATGCAAAAAGCGGCCATTGAGACCGCTCAGGAGATGCAGTGTGAAGCCCGAAGAAATCAAGAAACTCGACGCCTATTTCAAACGCACGTTCAATCCGGAAATGATCGTCAAGGCACGTCCGCGCAAGAACGACTCCGCTGAAGTCTACATGGGCGAGGAATTTCTGGGCGTCGTCTACATCGACGACGAGGACGGCGACCGCTCGTACAACTTCTCGATGGCGATCCTCGACGTCGATCTCTGATCCGGTCGCGAGGTCCTTCTCGCACCGATTGTGCCTGGGCCGCGGCGTCGCGGCCTGGCCGAAATTACCGTCCCGCTCTGGACCACCCGGTCTTGCGCCCCATCTTGGCTTTGAGCATGTGCTCAAGCGCCATCAAGGGGAAACCGGACATGGGTATTTTCGACAAGATCAAACACGCAATCTGGGGCGAGGCTCACGCCGCCGAGGCAACGCCGGCAGCTGCGCCGAAGATTGAGCCCGCGCAGGCGCCGATATCGCCCTCCGCTGCGCCAAGCCCGTCTCCGACACCAGCCGCCACATCGCCAGCGACATCCGCGCCATCGACCTCGGTCGATATCGTCATGGTGCTCGACGCCGCCGTCAAGAAGAGCGGCCAGAAGCTCGACTGGCGCCGTTCGATCGTCGATCTCATGAAAGCCGTCGGCATGGATGCCAGCCTGACCGAGCGCAAGGAACTGGCAATCGAGCTCGGCTATACCGGCGACAAGAACGACAGTGCGACGATGAACATGTTCCTGCACAAGGCGCTTCTGAAAAAGCTGTCGGAAAACGGCGGCAAGGTCCCGGCCGACCTGCTCGATTGATCTCTCCGGAAAAGCATTTGCGGCCCGCAACCGGATTTTTGTTCAAAGCTTACGGTTGCGGCCGCCTGATATATTTTAGCGAAATCAATTAAAGACGTACGTCGCTCGAAAAGCGGGCCGGGATTGCACTTCCGGTCACAACCAATGATTGTTTTGCATCGCACAAAGTCGCTTGACTTCGTGTGCGCTGCAGCTAACCTCCGCTATCGACGCAGGGCAAGGAGGCCCACGCACGGCAAGGACGCAAGACAAGGAGGATAGTCATGCTGAATTTTGAGGACACGAATCGCAAGAGCAAGGAAGCCATGGACGCGGTGCTGAAAAGCTACTCGGAAACCGCCAAGGGTCTGCAGGCGATTGCGACGGAAACCACCGAATATTCCAAGAAGTCTTTCCAGGACGCGGTCACGCATTTCGAGACCCTGTCGGGCGCGCGCAGCCTCGAAACCGTCTTCGAATTGCAGACCAGCTATGTGAAGTCCGCTTATGAAAGATTTGTCGCCGAAGCGACGAAGCTGACGGAAATGTACTCCGACATCGCCAAGAGCGCCTACAAGCCATACGAAGCGCCGGTCGCCGCTGCCACCAAGGCGATGAAGCCGGCGCCGGTGCAAACCGCGGCGTAAACTCGTCCGCGCGCGAGCGAGATACCACTTGAAAAACAAAGGCCGGCTACGCATCTGCAGCCGGTCTTTTTGTTTTGCCGCCAGGCAGTCGCAGATCTGCGCGCTATTTTTGTGTCTTTGCGCCTGACGCGGGCGAATTGTGATTGCAGTGTGAAGCAAGGGGCTTAAAATCGCACGATTATGAACTAAGTTAGTAGTCAGACATTCGGCGGGTAAAGCACACCTCCCATGCACCACCGGATTGATCGAGGAACGAATGAAAATGATCGTAAAGCCGATCCGGATGCAAAATGACGGCGAAAGGAACGGGGACAACGGAAATCGCGGCACCTCGGTTATCACGCGCACCAAACCGAAGACCAAGAAGCCCAACCTGTACCGCGTGCTTATTCTGAACGACGACTACACGCCGATGGAATTCGTCATCCACATCCTGGAGCGGTTTTTTCAGAAGGATCGTGAAAGTGCCACCCGCATCATGCTGCATGTCCACAATCACGGCGTCGGCGAGTGCGGAACATTTACATACGAGGTGGCGGAGACCAAGGTGAGCCAGGTGATGGACTTCGCCCGGCAGCACCAGCATCCGCTGCAATGCGTCATGGAAAAGAAGTGAGGATCTGAACGTGCCAACATTTTCGCCTAGCTTAGAGAAGGCGCTCCATCAGGCACTGACCTTTGCCAACGAGCGGCATCATGAATATGCGACGCTCGAGCATCTGCTGCTCGCCCTGATCGACGATGCCGATGCGGCAGCCGTCATGGGCGCCTGCAATGTCGACCTCGTCGCGCTGAAGAAGACGCTCGTCGAATACGTCGACAATGAACTCTCCAACCTGATCACCGGTTACGATGAGGACTCGAAGCCCACCTCCGGCTTCCAGCGCGTCATCCAGCGGGCGGTGATCCATGTGCAGTCGTCCGGCCGCGAGGAAGTAACCGGCGCCAACGTGCTCGTCGCCATCTTTGCCGAGCGTGAAAGCCATGCGGCCTACTTCCTGCAGGAGCAGGAAATGACCCGCTACGACGCGGTCAACTACATCTCGCACGGCATCGGCAAGCGCGCCGGCTCTTCGGAGAATCGCACGCCGCGTGGCGCCGAGGAAGGCGAAGCCGAAAGCAAGCCGAATGCTGCGCGTGGTGCCGAGGAAGAAGGCGGCGCCAAGAAGCAGCAGGACGCGCTGAAGGCTTACTGCGTCAACCTCAACGAGAAGGCCAAGACCGGCAAGATCGATCCGCTGATCGGCCGCCACGCCGAGGTCAATCGCACCATCCAGATCCTGTGCCGCCGTTCGAAGAACAATCCGCTCTACGTCGGTGACCCCGGCGTCGGCAAGACGGCGATTGCCGAAGGTCTGGCCAAGCGGATCATGGAAGGCAAGGTTCCGGAAGCGCTGGCCGATGCGACGATCTTCTCGCTCGACATGGGCACGCTGCTCGCTGGTACGCGCTATCGCGGTGACTTCGAGGAACGCTTGAAGCAGGTCGTCAAGGAGCTCGAGGAGTATCCGGGCGCGGTGCTCTTCATCGACGAGATCCACACGGTGATCGGCGCCGGCGCAACCTCGGGCGGCGCCATGGATGCCTCGAACCTCTTGAAGCCGGCTCTGTCCTCGGGCGCGATCCGCTGCATCGGGTCTACGACCTACAAGGAATACCGCCAGTTCTTCGAGAAGGACCGGGCACTGGTGCGTCGCTTCCAGAAGATCGACGTGGCCGAACCCTCCATCGATGACGCCATCGCCATCATGAAGGGCCTTAAGCCCTATTTCGAAGAGTATCACCACCTGCGCTACTCGAACGACGCCATCAAGACGGCGGTCGAGCTGTCGGCGCGCTACATCTCCGACCGCAAGCTGCCGGACAAGGCGATCGACGTGATCGACGAAACCGGTGCGGCCCAGATGCTGCTGCCGCCGTCCAAGCGCCGCAAGCTGATCACCGAGAAGGAAATCGAGGCGACGATCGCCACGATGGCCCGCATCCCGCCAAAGAGCGTGTCGAAGGACGACGAAGCCGTTCTCGCCAATCTCGAGCAGGAACTGCGCTCGGTCGTTTACGGCCAGGACCTCGCGATCGAAGCGCTCTCGACCTCGATCAAGCTGGCCCGTGCCGGCTTGCGCGAACCGAACAAGCCGATCGGCTCCTACGTCTTCTCCGGCCCCACGGGCGTCGGCAAGACGGAAGTGGCAAAGCAACTGGCCTCGTCGCTCGGCGTCGAACTCCTGCGCTTCGACATGTCGGAATACATGGAGCGGCACACGGTCTCGCGTCTGCTCGGTGCACCTCCCGGCTATGTCGGCTTCGACCAGGGCGGTCTTCTGACCGATGGCGTCGATCAGCATCCGCATTGCGTGGTTCTGCTCGACGAAATCGAAAAGGCCCATCCCGACATCTACAACATCCTGTTGCAGGTGATGGACCATGGCACGCTGACCGACCACAACGGCAAGAAGATCGACTTCCGCAACGTCATCCTGATCATGACGACCAATGCGGGCGCGTCGGAAATGGCAAAGGCCGCCTTCGGCTTCGGTTCGTCGAAGCGCACCGGCGAGGACGAAGAGGCGCTGAACCGCATCTTCACGCCGGAGTTCCGCAACCGTCTCGACGCGGTCATCCCGTTCGCGCCGCTGCCGACAGTGGTCATCCACAAGGTCGTGCAGAAATTCATCATGCAGCTCGAAGCGCAGCTGTCCGAACGCAACGTCACCTTCGACTTGCACGAGGACGCGATCTCCTGGCTGGCCGACAAGGGTTACGACGAGAAGATGGGCGCCCGTCCGCTGGCGCGCGTCATCCAGGACGTGATCAAGAAGCCGCTGGCCAACGAAATCCTTTTCGGCAAGCTGAAGAAGGGCGGCGTCGTCAGCGTCACCGTTGGACCGAAGGAAGATGGCACAAAGGGCATTATCCTGGAATCTGTGTCCGACACGGCACCGATCAAGCCGAAGCCGGAAGCCGAGGTCGTGCACCCCGAGGTCGACGACGAGGATGACGGCGAGCTGAAGACGAAGGCCAAGGCCAAGAAGGTGACTGCCAAGAAGGCGAAAGCCGCCGTCGCCGAGCCCGAGGTGAAGAGCGCGCCGAAGAAAAGCGGCGCGGTGCCGAGGGTGCCGAAGAAGTAAGGCGAATAAAAGAGGCGGCTCCCGGGCCGCCTTTTTCTATGTCGTGTTGGCCACCGAGGTCCTGCGCCCGCCACCGTGTTAGACCCTTGGCCGTACACTCGTCCCGAGGGTCGAAGCACGGTGCTACCATCTCGGCCGCAATGGTCAAAGCACTGCAGTCACCTCGGTCACTTAGCTGAATGTTAAACGCATTGAATTATATCAGGCGCGATCAAGGAGCCTGATCCATGGTGTTTCTGCCCGCCGAGCGTGTCATCATCACCGTTATTGCAGTGTTGGCGGCGCTGGACGCCGCGTTGCTGTGGCTGAAGGATGTTGGCATTGATGTGGTCGGCTATGCCGGCATGGTGGCCTGCGGTTTAAGCGCGCTGCTTCTCGGCCAGTTCTACCGTCACGTAAGGAAGAATCAGTCCATCGCGGCCACCGCGACGGCGGCCGGGCTCTTCATCTGGTTCACGATAGCCGGGTCTGTCTTCAACTACCTGCTGCTGCCATTGACCACGGAACCTATTGATGGCGACCTTGCGCGCTTCGACGCCCTGTTCGGTTTTCACTGGCCGGGTTTCGTCAAATGGGCATCGAACTATCCGCGCGTCGGCATGCTGCTGCAGGCGGTCTACGCGACCTCGCTGCCGCAGTTGCTCGTCATCATCTTCGTTCTCGGGTTTTCAGGCCGGCTGCGAATGCTGCACCACTTCCTGCTGACGGGCGTCATCGGCGCGCTGCTCGCCATCATTTGCTGGTCGTTCTTTCCGTCATTCGGAGCGTCGTCCATCTACCAGCTCCCCAAGGCAGTGACCGATGCGGTTCCCCTGGCGGTTGGCCCCGAATACGGCGCCGCGCTTGTCGAACTTGGGCGGCACGGAGCGGACTTTCTGTCGCCGCGCAACGTGCTGGGCGTGATCGGCTTTCCGTCATTCCACACCGTCATGGCGACCATGTCGGCGGTGTTCATGATGCGCATTCGTCGGCTGGGCCTGATCTTTCTTGCGTTGAATGCGCTGATGATGCCCGCCATCGTCATTCAGGGCGGGCACAATCTGGCGGATGTCCTGGGGGGCATTGTGGTGTTTGCCTTGGCATACAGCCTCGCCGGTATCGCGCTTCGTCAGTTGAAGGACGACCGGGCGTGCAGGCAAGTTGCGCCTGCCGTCACCGCGCGGTGATCAAAGCTCCGCCTTGATCTTCTCCGCATTCGCCGCCAGCACGGCGCCATCTTCCATCTGGCCGGAATGCGGCTTCAGCGCGATGCCGTCATGGCGCGGGATGACGTGGAAGTGCAGGTGGAAGACGGTCTGGCCGGCGGCCGGTTCGTTGAACTGGCAGACGAACACGCCATCGGCGTCAAAGGCCTCCTTCACCGCATTGGCGATCGTCTGCACGACCGGAATGGTCTTGGCGAGTGCGGCGGGATCGGCATCGAGGAGGTTGCGCGAGGCGGCCTTCGGGACGACAAGGACGTGGCCCGGCGCCTGCGGCATCACATCCATGAAAGCCAGCGTGTGCTCGTCCTCATAGACCTTGACCGAGGGGATTTCGCCACGCAGGATCTTGGCGAAGATGTTGTTGGTGTCGTAAGCCGCGCTCGTCATGGACTGTCTCTCCTGATGCTGTTGTGTCCGGGGTAGCGCGACGAAGGCGAGGGCGTCAATCCTCCTGAAGCCGCTCGCCGCGACGGAACGGGCTGTGCTCGCTCAAAATCTCGTTCATGTGCTCGACGTCGTCGCGCTCGCGGGCGAGGTAATCGCCGATCGCCTGACGCAGGCCGGCATGGGCGACATAATGGGCCGAATGCGTTGTCACCGGCAGGTAACCTCGCGCCAGCTTGTGCTCTCCCTGCGCGCCGGCTTCCACCCGCTTCAGTCCCTTGGCAATCGCGAAATCGATAGCCTGGTGATAACAGACCTCGAAATGCAGGAAGGGATGATCCTCGATGCAGCCCCAGTGCCGGCCATAGAGCGTTTCGGAGCCGATGAAGTTGATCGCGCCGGCGACATAGCGGCCATTGTGCTTGGCCATGACCAGCAGGATATCCTCAGGCATGCGTTCGCCGATCAGCGAGTAGAACGCCCGCGTCAGATAGGGACGGCCCCATTTGCGGCTGCCGGTATCCATGTAGAAGGCGAAGAACTGGTCCCAGATATCCTCGGTCAGGTCGCTGCCGGTCAGCCAGTCGATGCTGATGCCGTTTTCGAGCGCCGCCCGGCGTTCCTTGCGCAGCGCCTTGCGCTTGCGCGAGGCGAGCGTCTCCAGGAATTCGTCGTGATTGGCATAGCCTTGGTTGATGAAGTGGAACTGCTGATCTGTCCGGTGCAGATAGTCCTCGCTCTCCAGAACCGCCATCTCGTCATCGGGTACGAAGGTGATGTGCGCGGAGGACACGCCAAGCCGCCGCACCACTTCCTTCAGGCTTTCCGCCATCGCGTCCTGTACGGCCAGACGCGGATAATCCTCGGTGACCAGAAGGCGCGGGCCGGTGGCGGGGGTAAAGGGGATCGAGCATTGCAGCTTCGGATAATAGCGGCCGCCGGCCCGCTCGAAGGCGTCTGCCCAGCCATGGTCGAAGACGTATTCGCCCTTGCTGTGGTTCTTCAGATAGCCGGGCAGGGCGCCGACGAGGCGCCCGTCCTCTTTCTCAAGCAGCATGTGGTGCCCGAGCCAACCTGTCTCGGCCGTTGCCGACCCCGACTCCTCGAGCGACGAGAGGAAGGCATGAGAGACGAAGGGATTGTAGGCGATCGATGTGCTTGATCGGGAAGCCCCGGCGAGCTCGGACCAGCTCTCCGGGGAAATCGCGGTGAAAGACCGCTCTATGCGGATTGAAAGTTCATCAGTCATGGAGCGAATGCGAGACCGTTTCAATGATTTGGGGGCATTGCCAGTCTGCGCACATCCTGGTGAAAAAGCGAGGGCTTGTTGAAAAGGCGAGCGTCAAACGGAGGCGCGCGGGTCGAAGCCTTCGAAGGTTATCTGGTCGGCGTTTTCGAAGCTGTGCTTGCGCGCCTTCGCGTCGCGAACCGTCCAGGTGATGACGACGATACCCTTGTTGCGCTCGGCCGTGATGAACGGGTTGGGCAGGTCGGCATAGAAATAGGAAATGAAGTCGAGACCGTGTTTCATAGCCTTTTCATGGGCTTGAAACTCCTCCGGCTTGTTTCCGCCGGCCGTCAGCCCGATCGGGTAGGGCGCGTTCAGCGCCTTCAACTCTTTCAAGAGCCAATGATCGAAACTCATCAGCGCCACATGGCCTTCATAGCCATCGAGCTCCTCCAGCACCGCTTCGACGAAACCTTCGTCGTCGGTTTCGCGGCCCTTGAGCTCGATCACGAGCGGCACTTTTCCCTTCACAAGTTCGAGAAGCTGCCTGAGCGTCGGGATCTTGTCGGCCGTTCCGCCGACGGAAAGCATCCCGAGTTCCTTCGATGTGCGCTCGCGCACGTCGCCCTTGAGGTTGCACAGGCGCTCGAGGTTCTCATCGTGAAAGACGACTGGAACGCCATCCGAGGCGTAGTGCAGGTCGCACTCGATCGCAAAGCCAGCCTCGACAGCGCGCGCGAAGGCGGAAAGCGTATTTTCCCAAACGACCTTGTTCTGGTCGTGATAGCCGCGGTGGGCGACGGGACGTTCCTTAAGCCATGCTGCAGAGGTCATTACGCGATTTCCATGATGGCATCGATTTCGACGGCGGCGTTCATCGGCAACGCTGCCATGCCGACGGCGGCACGGGCGTGTTTTCCGGCATCGCCGAGGATGTTGGCGATGAGGTTCGACGCGCCGTTGATGACGAGGTGCTGCTCGACGAACTCAGGGACCGACGCCACGAAGCCGTTCAGCTTGATGACGCGCTTGATGCGGCCGAGATCGCCGCCGAGCGCCGCACTTGCCTGCGCCAGGATGTTGATGGCGCAGAGTTCAGCGGCGCGCTGGCCCGTGGCGACGTCGACATTGCGGCCGAGATGGCCGGTGACGGCGATCTTGCCGTCTTCGAGCGGCAGTTGGCCGGAGATGTGGAGAACGTTGCCCGCAATGACGTAGGGAACGTAGTTGGCGGCGGGCGCTGCGGCCTGGGGCAGGGATATCCCCATCTCTTTGAGCCTTGCGGCGATCTGATCGGACATTTTTCTCTCCGCTTTTATTGTGAATAGTTCTAAAACTATGCATCTGGGCTTGAATCAATTTTGTAACACGATCGAGCCTCGATTTAGCCGGATGCGTTCTTATAACATCGTTGGTGAGTCCAACAGGAGATTATCAATGGTCCGATCGAGTCTTGCCGCGCTTCTACTTGCAGGCGTTTCGGCAACCGCTCATGCGGCGACACCCGCTGCCGGCGCCGTGATGGCCACGGGCCTGATCGCGCATCGGGCGATCTATGATCTGGAGCTGAAGGATGCGTCGGAACGTTCCGGTATTTCGGGCATGTCCGGCCGCATGGTCTACGAGTTCGACGGCGACTATTGCACCGGCTACACCACGAAGTTCCGCTTCGTGACGCAGATCGACACCGGCGATGCCGTGCGCGTCAGCGATCAGCAGACCAATACGTTCGAGAACCTGAAGGACCGCAGGTTCACGTTCGACACCAAGTCCTTCACCGACGACCAACTTGACAAGGAAGTCAACGGTGCGGCCCAGGATCAGGCCGACGGAACCAAGGTGGATCTGAAGCAGCCTTCAAGCAAGGAGCTGCAGCTGGCCGCGAGCCGCTTCCCCACCGAGCACATGATGGATGTCATCAAGAACGCCAAGGCCGGCAACCGTCTGTTCGAAGCCCGCGTCTTCGATGGCTCCGACGATGGTGACAAGGCGCTTGCAACCACGACCGTCGTCGGCAAGCCGGTGACACCAGTCAGCGAAGAGGCCGATGCCGGCAATGCCGGTGCCTTTTCCAAGACGAGCTTCTGGCCGGTGACCATCTCTTACTTCAACGAGAACACCAAGACCGACGCCCTTCCAGTCTATCGCATGTCGTTCAAGCTCTATGAGAATGGCATCACGCGCGATCTGACTATGGATTACGGCGATTTCGTCCTGACAGGCAAGCTCTCCAAGCTGGAGCTTCTCGACGCGAAAACCTCGACTGTAAGTAATTGCACGCGTTGAACGATTTCGTCGTTTCAGTTTGACACGGTATGCAAAGCGACGCGCTCTGTGCTAGAGATCGCTCTATAGTGAGCGTTGGACGGCAAGCGGAGTGCAGATATTGCCAGGCTTTAGAGTTTCGATCGTGGCCGCGATGGCCTTGGCTGCTTGCCTGGTGGCGGCGGTGTCTACTAGTTCGATCTCCGCGGCGGATTGCGGCTCGACCGCCTCGGCCGGTATCGATTGGGGCGGTTGCAGCAAGAAGAACCTGATGCTGCAGGGCGGCGATTTCCAGAAGGGAAATCTTGCCGACGCTGATTTCACGCTCACCAATCTCAGCCACACCAATCTCGCCGCCGCCAACCTGGAAAAGGCGACCTTGGTCCGCGCCTGGTTCACCGGTTCCGACCTGACCAAGGCCAATTTCTCCAAGGTCGAGGCCTATCGCTCGGGCTTCGAGGGCGTGAATGCCGAGGGCGCCAATTTCACAGGCGCGGAGCTGCAGCGCGCCAATTTCAATGGCGCAACGCTGAAGGGCGTCAATTTCGAGAAGGCCGAGCTTGGTCGCGTGACCTTCAAGGGCGCCGATGTCACCGGCGCGAATTTCTCGCTCACCAACCTGTCGCGCGCCGACCTCAGCGGAGCCGCCTTCACCGGCCCGGTTTCCTTCGACCGCGCCTTCCTGTTCCTGACGAGGATAAGCGGACTGGATCTGTCCCAGGCGACCGGCCTCGACGAGGCGCAGGTGGCGCTTGCCTGCGGTGATTCGAAGACCAAGCTGCCCCAGGGCATGGCGACGCCGACAAGCTGGCCTTGCGACGCCGACTGATCCGCCGGCGGGTCAAAGCCATCGGGTGCATGCCCGATATGGCAGGCTACAGCGGTTATTTTGCCGATAAGGCTTGATTTTCCGGGGCGGGGAGGGTATGGCCCCCGCATTCCACACGTAAGGCATGGGATTGTCCGGGAGAAATCCGGATCGTTCCGCCCGGTGGCATTCTCGAAGAGGGTGCTGTTCGCCTTGCGGAGGTTCAACCGGAAAAGGATAACAAGGCATGGCATTGCCCGATTTTTCTATGCGCCAGCTGCTCGAAGCAGGCGTCCACTTTGGTCACCAGACTCACCGCTGGAACCCGAAGATGAAGCCGTACATTTTCGGCGATCGTAACAACATCCACATCATCGACCTCGCACAGACGGTTCCGCTTCTGTCGCGCGCTCTGCAGGCTGTTTCCGACACCGTAGCCCGTGGCGGCCGCGTTCTGTTCGTCGGCACCAAGCGCCAGGCTTCCGAGCTCATCGCTGACTCGGCCAAGCGTTCCGCTCAGTATTACGTCAACTCGCGTTGGCTCGGCGGCATGATGACCAACTGGAAGACGATTTCGAACTCGATCCAGCGTCTGCGCAAGCTCGACGAGATCCTGTCTTCGGAACAGTCCGGCTACAACAAGAAAGAGCGCCTGAACCTTGAGCGCGAGCGCGAAAAGCTCGACAAGGCCCTCGGTGGTATCAAGGACATGGGCGGCACGCCGGACCTGATGTTCATCATCGACACCAACAAGGAAAAGATCGCGATCGACGAAGCCAAGCGCCTCGGCATCCCGGTTGTCGCGATCATCGACTCGAACTGCGACCCAGACCTGATCGACTATCCGATCCCCGGCAACGACGACGCTTCGCGCGCCATCGCCCTCTACTGCGACCTGATCTCGCGCGCTGCCATCGACGGTATCGCTCGCCAGCAGAGCTCGTCTGGCCGTGACCTCGGTGCATCGATCGAAGCTCCGGCTGAGCCGGCGCTCGAAGGCGAAGCCGAAGCCTGATAAAAGAAGCAGGCGGATCGAACGGTCCGCCATGCTTTCCAGAGATTGGGAAAAGGCCGCTCGCGACTTGATAAAGTTGGGCGGCCTTGACCATTTCAGGCGAGGGCATTGCGCCTCTCGCCATTTGAGTTTCGTTATGACGCGTCTTTCATCACGCTGTCATACATACAGGTACATTTCGTGCCTCAATCCGGTGCCGCACCGCCTTTCGCGGGCCACCGTTTGAACCGACAAGAGGAAGCTTATGACCGAGATTACGGCTGCACTGGTGAAGGAACTGCGCGAAAAGTCCGGCGCAGGCATGATGGACTGCAAGAAGGCGCTGCTGGAAAACAACGGCGACATCGAAGCATCGATCGACTGGCTCCGCGCCAAGGGTATCTCCAAGGCCGACAAGAAGGCTGGTCGCGCTGCCGCTGAAGGCCTCGTCGCCATCGCTGGCGCCGGCCACAAGGCTGTTGTCGTCGAGCTCAACTCGGAAACCGACTTCGTTGCCCGTAACGACGCCTTCCAGGATCTGGTTCGTGGCATCGCCAGCGTTGCCCTGACGACCGACGGTTCGGTTGAAGCCATCTCGGCTGCGACCTACCCGGCATCCGGCAAGCCGGTCGCCGACACGATCAAGGACGCAATCGCCACCATCGGCGAAAACATGACGCTGCGCCGCGCTGCCAAGCTCGAAGTCGAGCACGGCGTTGTCGCGACCTACATCCACAACGCTGCCGGCGACGGCATCGGCAAGCTCGGCGTTCTGGTTGCCCTGAAGTCGGAAGGCGACAAGGCTGTCCTGACCTCGATCGGCCGCCAGGTTGCCATGCACATCGCTGCGACCAACCCGCTCGCGATCCGCGCTGAAGAAGTCGACGCTGCCGTTGCAGAACGCGAACGCAACGTCTTCATCGAGCAGGCTCGCGAGTCTGGCAAGCCGGAAGCCATCATCGAAAAGATGGTCGATGGCCGTATGCGCAAGTTCTTCGAAGAAGTCGCTCTTCTCTCGCAGGCTTTCGTCATCAACCCCGACCTGACGGTTGGTGCTGCTGTTGAAGCCGCTGCCAAGGAAGCTGGCGCCAAGATCGAAGTCGTCGGCATGGCGCGCCTCCTCCTCGGCGAAGGCGTCGAGAAGGAAGAGAGCGATTTCGCTGCCGAAGTGGCTGCTGTCGCCAAGGGCTGATCGTCCTATATATGTGAAAACAGAAGGGCATCGCGTGACAACGCGATGCCCTTCGTGTATCCGGCACTCAGCGGTGAAAAACGAGGAGCCAAGATGTCGTCAGAGCCTGTCTACAAACGTGTTCTACTCAAGGCTTCCGGCGAAGCCCTCATGGGCAGCCAGGGATTTGGAATCGATGTAGCGGTGGCCGACCGCATTGCGGCCGACATAGCCGAAGCGCGGCAGATGGGTGTGGAAGTCGGCGTCGTCGTCGGCGGCGGCAACATCTTCCGCGGCGTCGCCGTTGCTTCCAAGGGCGGTGACCGTGTCACGGGCGACCACATGGGCATGCTCGCGACCGTCATCAATGCGCTGGCGCTGGCGACCTCGCTGCGCAAGCTCAACATCGATACGGTGGTGCTGTCGGCGATTGCCATGCCGGAGATCTGCGAGAGCTTCTCCCAGCGCGCTACCCTCTACCACCTGTCGCTGGGCCGTGTGGTGATCTTCGCCGGTGGGACCGGCAACCCCTTCTTCACGACCGACTCGGCTGCAGCGCTGCGCGCCGCCGAAATGGGCGCCGAGGCGATCTTCAAGGGCACCCAGGTCGACGGCATCTACTCCGCCGACCCGAAGAAGGTGCCCGACGCCACGCGCTTCGACCAGTTGACGCACAAGGAAGTGCTCGACAAGGGCCTCGCGGTCATGGACGTTGCGGCCGTAGCACTCGCACGCGAAAATTCCATTCCGATCATCGTCTTCTCGATCCACGAGAAGGGCGGTTTTGCTGAAATCCTCCGGGGCGGTGGTCTGAAGACCATCGTTACCGACAACTGACAGAGTGGCGGCGCTGAAGCGCGCCGCAGCTTCTACCGAGACGGGAGCACTGCTATGAGTGAAGGCATCGACATCAACGATATCAAGCGCCGCATGGATGGCGCGATCAATGCGTTCAAGAGCGATATCGCATCGCTGCGCACCGGTCGTGCATCGGCGAACATCCTCGACCCGGTAACGGTCGAAGCCTATGGTTCGCGCGTGCCATTGAACCAGGTCGCGAACGTGACCGTGCCGGAGCCGCGCATGCTCGGCATTTCGGTCTGGGACAAGTCGATGGTCGGCGCGGTGGATCGTGCGATCCGCGAAGCCAATCTCGGCCTGAACCCGATCGTCGATGGCCAGAACCTGCGTATTCCGCTGCCTGAACTCAACGAAGAGCGCCGCAAGTCACTCGTCAAAGTCGCACATGACTACGCCGAGAAAAGCAAGGTTGCGATTCGCCATGTTCGCCGTGACGGCATGGACGGCCTTAAGAAAGCCGAAAAGGACGGCGTCATAGGGCAGGACCTGAGCCGCTCGCAGTCGGATCGTGTGCAGAAGATGACAGACGACACGATTTCTGAGGTCGACCGCTTGCTTGGCGAGAAGGAAAAGGAAATCATGCAGGTCTAAGGCGCAAAGCGCCTGCGCCTTGGACTGTAAAAACCGGACGGGAAATGTTGGAAAGAACATTTGTGACTGTACCTGAGCACGTTGCCATCATCATGGATGGCAACGGTCGGTGGGCAAAGCAGCGGGGGTTGCCGCGCACCATGGGGCATCGCAAGGGCGTTGACGCCGTGCGTGAGACCGTGCGCGCAGCCGGCGATATCGGGGTCAAGTATCTCACCCTCTTCGCTTTCTCGTCGGAGAACTGGCGCCGCCCGGAAACCGAGGTGTCGGACCTTTTGGGTTTGCTGAAGGCCTTCATCCGCCGCGACCTCGCCGAACTGCACCGCCAGAACGTGCGCGTGAAGATCATCGGCGATCGCCACAGCCTGCAGAACGATATTCTGGACCTCTTGATCGACGCCGAAGAGACCACCAAGGCCAATACGGCGCTGACACTGATCATCGCCTTCAACTACGGCTCCCGCGACGAGATCGCCCGCGCCATGACGAGCCTCGCGCGCGATGTCGAGCAAGGACGGCTGCGCTCGCAGGACATCACGCCGGCGCTCATCAACGCCCGGCTGGACACTGCGGGCATTCCGGATCCCGATCTCATCATCCGCACCAGCGGCGAAGAGCGGCTCTCGAACTTCCTGCTCTGGCAGGCAGCCTATTCGGAATTCATCTTCATTCCCGATTACTGGCCGGATTTCAGCCGCGAGACGCTTTACGCGGCGCTTGAGACCTTCGCCTCGCGTAATCGTCGCTTTGGTGGTCTGGTCGCCGAAACCGCGGCGGCGGTGGGAACCTGATGCACCGCGAGCTTCAGCTTCGTATCATCTCGGGCATCATCCTTGCTGTCGTCGTGCTTGCGGCGACGTGGTACGGCGGTCTCGCCTTCAGCCTGCTGTCGGCCCTGATCGGGCTTTTGATCTATTATGAGTGGTCGACGATCACCCGCCTTGCCAGCGAGCAGCCGGTCGCCAATGCGGTCGGCTGGATCGGGCAGGCGGCGATCGCCGTTGCGGTCGTATCCGGCACCGTCGGCTACTCGCTGATCCTGCTCTTGCTGTTCTTTGCCATCGCCGTCGGCTTTGTCGTCATGGGTGGTGTCTCGCGCTGGTTCCCGGCGGGTATCGTCTATGCCGGGCTGACCGGGATCGCGCTGGCAAACATTCGCGGCGGCGATGCCTCGGGGCTGCATGCGATGCTCTTCGTCTTCGCCGTCGTCTGGGCGACCGACATTCTGGCCTACTTCATCGGCCGCGCCATCGGCGGGCCCAAGTTGGCGCCAAGGATCTCGCCCGGCAAGACATGGTCCGGCGCGATCGGCGGTGCCGTCTGCGCGGTCATCGCAGGCGTGCTGGTGGCCTACGCGGCATTTCCCGACGCTATCGCGCTGGCGGCCTTCGTGGCCCTCGTGCTGTCCGTCTGCAGCCAATCGGGTGATCTCTTCGAATCCTTCATCAAGCGCCGCTTCGGCGTCAAGGATTCGAGCCGCCTCATTCCCGGTCACGGCGGGGTCATGGACCGGGTTGACGGGCTCATTTTCGCCTGTTTTGCGGCGTTCTTGCTTGCCGGGCTTTTTTCGCTGATAAAGGGCGGAGAAATGGCGTCGCTGGGCGCAGCCTTGTTCGGCGGATAATGTCGATAGAGGCTGACGGAAGGATTTTATGGCAGGCTTGACCGAAGTTTTTGGGTTTCTGACGGGATATATCGTTCCTTTCGTGCTCGTGCTTTCTCTGTTGGTGTTCGTGCACGAGATGGGGCATTACCTCGTCGGTCGCTGGAGCGGCATCCGCATTCTGGCGTTTTCGGTCGGGTTTGGTCCCGAACTTCTGGGCTTCACCGACAAGCACGGAACGCGCTGGAAGCTCTCGCTGATCCCGCTCGGCGGCTATGTCCGGTTCTTCGGCGACGAGGATGCGTCGAGCAAGCCGGATGAGGACAAGCTCGCGCAGATGTCGGACGAGGAGCGGGCACGGTCCTTTGCCGGCGCCAAGCTCTGGAAGCGCGCGGCAACCGTCGCCGCCGGGCCGATCGCCAACTTCATCCTGGCAATCGCCATCTTTACCGTCCTGTTTTCGATCTACGGCCGCTCGGTCGCCGATCCCGTCGTGGCTGAAGTCAAGCCGGGCAGCGTTGCCGCCGAGGCGGGCGTCGTGCCGGGCGACCTCCTGATCGCGATCGACGGCTCCAAGGTGCAGACCTTCGACGACGTGCGTCGCTACGTCAGCATTCGCCCGATGCAGCGGATCGTCGTGACGATCGAGCGCAACGGCGAGAAGATCGATGTCCCGATGGTGCCCGAGCGTACCGACATGACCGATCAGTTCGGCAACAAGATCGAGATCGGCCTGATTGGCATCGTCACCAACCAGGACGTCGGACACTTCCGGCAGCAGACCTACACGCCGCTTGAAGCGTTGCACGAGGGAACACTGCAGACCTGGCACATCGTCACCGGTACCTTCAAATACATCGGCAACCTGGTCTCCGGCTACATGAAGCCCGACCAGCTCGGCGGTCCGATCCGCGTGGCGCAGGCATCTGGCCAGATGGCGACGCTGGGCGTTGCAGCTTTGCTTCAGCTGGCCGCCGTATTGTCCGTTTCGATCGGATTACTCAACCTGATGCCGGTTCCGGTACTTGATGGCGGCCACCTGATGTTCTATGCGATTGAAGCAGTGAGGGGAAAGCCGTTGGGATCGTCGGCACAGGAGATTGCGTTTCGCATCGGACTGGCCATGGTTCTGAGCCTGATGGTTTTTGCCACGTGGAACGATATTAGCGCTCTGATCGGCTGATTGCAGGACGAGGGAAAATTACGATTTATTTACGATGTTTCAAAGCTGTAGTGGCGAAAGCGTCACGCTTTGAAATGAAGTAAACAGAAATTAACTAGCTCCCTTGCTTGTATATCAAAAGCGGGTAAAACGACACACGTGACCGGAATCGGGGGACGCCTGGTGATGGGGACGAGAAAAAAGGTAATGGGTGAAATGAAGGCTGGTTCAAGATTTTTGAACGCAGTATCGGCGGTTGCGCTGTCTGCAGGTATCGTTGCGTCGGGAGCGGGTGCGACAGTGTTCATCTCGGCTTCTGCTGCCGAGGCTGCAGTCATTCAGCGTGTTGACGTTCGCGGTGCAAACCGCGTCGGCGCCGAGGCTGTGCGGTCCAACCTCACGATCCAGCCGGGCAAGAGCTTCTCCAATACCGATATCGACGACTCCGTAAAGCAGCTCTACGACACGGGCTACTTCTCAGACGTCAAGATCTCGGTTTCCGGCAGCACGCTTGTTGTGAACGTTGAGGAAGCTCAGCTGATCAACCAGGTCGTGTTCAACGGCAACCGCAAGATCAAGGACGACAAGCTCGCAGCTGTCGTCAAGACCCAGTCCTCCGGCGCCTACAACGAGACACAGATCCAGGCCGACATCCAGGCCATCAAGGACGCCTACGCAGCGACCGGTCGCAATGAGGTCGAAGTGACGACGCAGGTCGTTCCGCTCGGTCAGGGTCGCGTCAACCTCGCATTCGTCGTCAACGAAGGCGATCGCACGAAGATCGATTCGATCAACTTCGTCGGCAACAATGCCTACAGCTCTGGCCGTCTCGCATCGGTCATTGCCACCAAGCGAAGCAACTTCCTCTCGTTCCTGACCCGCAAGGACGTCTACAGCGCTGACAAGCTGCACGCAGACGAAGAAGCGCTCCGCCAGTTCTATTACAATCGTGGTTATGCCGACTTCCGCATCGTGTCTTCCGACGCGGCGTTCGACGAGGCGACCAACAAGTACACGCTGACCTTCAACATCGAAGAAGGCCCGCGCTACGATTTCGGCGCTATTTCCGTTCAGTCCACCGTTCAGGGTATCGACGGCGCGCAGCTTCAGGGTCTCGTTCGCACCCATGAAGGCCAGGTCTACAACGCCAAGGAAGTCCAGAAGTCGATGGAAGCGATTTCGGATCAGGTGGCTTCGGCCGGCTATCCGTTCGCCCGCGTCACTCCGCGTGGCAACCGCGACCTCAACAACAACACCATCGGCGTCGAATACCTCGTCGACCAGGGCGAGAAGGCCTACGTCGAGCGTATCGAAATCCGCGGCAACAGCCGTACGCGCGACTATGTCATCCGTCGCGAGTTCGACATGAGCGAAGGCGACGCTTTCAATCAGCAGATGATCACCAAGGCCAAGCGTCGCCTTGAGGCTCTCGGCTACTTCTCGACGGTCAACATCTCGACCCAGCCTGGCAGTTCGCCGGACCGCGTCGTCGTTGTTGTGGATGTTCAGGACCAGGCAACCGGTTCGTTCGGTATTGGCGCTGGCTACGCAGCCGGCGGCGACGGCCTGCTGCTCGAAGCGTCGATCGAAGAAAAGAACTTCCTCGGACGCGGCCAGTACATCAAGGTTTCGGCCGGTGGTGGTCAGGAAGGTTCGCGTACTTACGGCCTGAACTTCACCGAGCCTTACTTCCTCGGCTACCGTCTGGCTGTCGGCTTCGACATCAACCACAGCGAGACGTCGAGCAACGACAACTACGACTACGAAGAAAATAACGTCGTTCTGCGCGCGACGGCGCCGATCACCGAAGATCTGGCGACGACGTTCCGCTATAACTACAAGCAGATGAAGTACGATCCGTCGGGATCGCTCTCCGATCTGTCCACGCCGTACCAGGATCTCGTCAACAACAGCCCGTGGGTAAAGTCGTCTGTGTCGCAGACGCTGACCTACAACACGCTCGACGACATGGTTCTGCCGCGTGAAGGTATCTACGCCAGCCTGACGCACGAAATCGCCGGTCTCGGCGGTGACTCGCAGTTCTACAAGATCTACGGCAAGGCGCGCTATTACCACACGCTTGCTGACGATGCCGACATCATCGGCTCGGTTGCCGGCTCCGCTGGTTACGTCGTCGGCTTCGGCAAGGATCTGCACGTCTTCGACCAGTTCACGCTGACGAACGGCGACATCCGTGGCTTCGAGAACAAGGGTATCGGCCCGCGCGTTGGCGGCGGTCCTGATGATCCGCTCGGCGGCACGACCTACTTCACCGTTTCGGCTGAAGCATCGTTCCCGCTGCCGGCTTTCCCGCGTGACTTCGGTCTTCGCGGCGCGGTCTTCGCGGACGCAGGTACGCTCTTTGGCAACAAGGTCAACGTCAGCGGTTCCGAGTTCGTGAACGGCGAAGATGCTTCGCTGCGCGCTTCCGTCGGTGTCGGTATCGTCTGGAACTCGCCGTTCGGCGCCCTGCGCGTCGATTACGCGATCCCGGTCCTGAAGGAAGACTACGACAAGGTTCAGCACTTCAAGTTTGGCATCAACAACCAATTCTGATATCGGCAGTCCGGAACCGTAAAATCGAATTCCGTTCTGGAGATTTGCCGATGGAGCAAACCTATTTCTTTCCGCCCCATGACGGTGTGAAGCTCTCGGAGCTAGCGCAATTTCTTGGGGCGGAACTTGCCGACCCCAAGCATGCCGATACTGTTATCCGTTCCGTTTCACCCGTAAACCGGGCGAAGGCGGGCGATCTTTGCTACGTCATTTCCAAGAAAAGCAAGGATGAACTGGTGACCTGCGAGGCATCCGCTGTGCTGGTCAGTTCGGCATTGCAGTCGATCGTCCCCGCACATGTGCCTGTTCTCGTGTCGAAAAACGCTCACGCGGCATTCGCCATGGCCGGCGGGCTGCTCTATCCGAGCGCGCTGACACCTCAGCGTCTACGATCTGCGAGCGCTGATGTTTCCGACCGCGCGTCGGTCGATCCAACGGCGCGGCTGGAAGCAAATGTCGAGATCGAGCCGTTTGCCGTGATCGGCGCTCATGCCGAGATCGGTGAGGGCACGCGCATCGGCGCCGGCGCCGTCATCGGCCCGGGCGTCAAGATCGGTCGCGATTGCACGATCGCCAGCGGTGCCAGCATCTTGTGCTCGCTGGTCGGCAATCGCGTGATCGTTCACAACGGCGCGCGTATTGGCCAGGACGGCTTCGGCTACGCGCCGGGTCCGCGCGGCATGATCAAGATCGTGCAGATCGGCCGGGTCATCCTGCAGGACGACGTTGAGGTCGGTGCCAACACGACGATCGATCGCGGTACGATGGATGATACGGTTATCGGCGAGGGCACGAAGATCGACAACCTCGTTCAGATTGGCCACAATGTTCGCATCGGTCGCCATTGTGCCATTGTCTCGCAGGTCGGTATCGCCGGAAGCGCCACGATTGGCGACGGCGTGCAGATCGGTGGTCATTCCGGTATTCGGGGCCATATAACAATTAATGACGGTGCCCAGGTTGCTGCCATGAGCGGCGTAGTGTCCGATATCCCCGCAGGCGAGCGCTACGGCGGCATACCTGCGCGGCCAGCACATGATTTTCTGCGCGAAGTTGCGGCAGTGATGATGCGGACGACCGGCCCCAAGAAAACGGGAGAAAAGAATGGCTGAAGAAGTCAAGAAGTCGCTTTCGTCGGCTGATATCATCGAGATCATGAAGTTGCTGCCGCATCGCTATCCGTTCCTGCTGGTCGACAAGATCATCGATATTGACGGCGACGATTCGGCGATCGGCATCAAGAATGTGACCGCAAACGAGCCGCATTTCACTGGACATTTCCCGGAGCAGCCGATCATGCCTGGCGTCCTGCTGGTCGAAGGCATGGCCCAGACGGCCGGTGCGATCTGTGCGAAGAAGGAAGGCGAAAGCGGCAATCTGGTCTACTTCATGACCATCGACAACGCTCGTTTCCGCAAGCCTGTGGTTCCTGGCGACCGCGTGGAGTACCATGTCGTCAAGCAGAAGCAGCGCGGCAACATCTGGAAGTTCCACTGTGATGCGAAGGTTGATGGAGCGCTGGTCGCCGAAGCCGATATCGGTGCGATGATCGTGCGCAAGGATCAGGCATGAGCACGATCGCAGCCAGTGCCAGCATTCACCCGATGGCGGTCGTCGAAGACGGCGCCGTGATCGGCGAGAACGTCAAGATCGGCCCGTTCTGCCATGTCGGCCCCCGGGTCGTCCTCGGCGATAACACGGAAATGCTCCCGCATTCGATCGTCAGTGGTATCACCACGCTCGGCAAGGGATGCCGGATTTTCCCGATGGCTGTTATTGGCGGCGATCCGCAGAGCGTCCATCATGGCGGTGAAGAGACGACCTTGACGGTCGGCGACAATTGCACGATGCGCGAAGGTGTGACGATCAACACCGGCACTGCCGATTTCGGCGGCAAGACCATCGTCGGCAACAACAATCTGTTTCTCGCGAATTCGCACATCGCCCATGATTGCCGCGTCGGCAACCACGTCATCATGTCCAATAACGTGATGCTCGCCGGCCACGTCGTCATCGAGGACCGCGTCATCCTCGGCGGCGGTTGCGCCGTGCATCAGTTCACGCGCGTTGGCCGCCATGCTTTCGTCGGTGGTCTGTCGGCCGTGAGCTACGACGTTATCCCCTATGGTATGCTGAACGGCAATCCGGGTCTTCTCGGCGGTCTCAACGTTGTCGGCATGACGCGTGCGGGCATCGATCGCGCAACGATCCATATCGTGCGGCGTGCCTACAAGGCGATCTTCGAAACCGAAGGCAATCTGCGCGACAACGCCGCCGCCATCCGCGAGGAATTCGCCGATTGCGAACAGGTCGTCCAGATCCTCGATTTCATTGCCGCCGAAAGCGATCGCGCACTCTCTTCTCCGACGCGGGGACAGAAGGGATAAACCTTGTCTCCAGCAAGTGACACGGCAAAAGGCCGCCTGGCGATCATCGCTGGCAGCGGCTTTCTGCCGTCCTATGTCGCCGAGGCAGCCAAGAGCGCCGGCGAAGACCCGCTGATCATCGCGCTGAAGAACGAAACCGACCGGACATGGGAAGGGTTCGAGCACGCCATTGTCGGCGTCGGCGATTTCGCCGCCATCGACGGCATGCTGGATAGCCATCGCATCGACCGCGTCGTCATGTCAGGCGCCGTGCGCAGACGGCCGGAATGGCGCGAGGTGCGCCCGACGCTGAAGACGCTCGCAAGCATTCCCTCGACCATTCGCACGCTGCTGTCCGGCGGCGATGACACCGTACTGCGCATGGTGATCGGGCTGATCGAGAAGAACGGCCGCCGCGTAATCGGCGTGCAGGAAATCGCGCCGGATCTTCTCGCCGCGGTTGGCCCACTCGGCGCGGTTGCGCCGTCAGCCGAGGACGTCAAGGATATCGCCAAGGCGGGCGCCGCGGCCGACGCGCTCGGCCGACTGGACGTAGGGCAGGGCGCCGTCTCGGTTGGCGGCCGCATCGTGGCGCTCGAGGGTGTCGAGGGAACGGACAGCATGTTGCAGCGGGTGGCCGATCTGCGCGCCGCCGGCCGCATCTCCGCGCGCCGTCGCGGCGTCCTGGTCAAGCTCTGCAAGCCGCAGCAGGATCTGCGGGCCGATCTGCCGTCGATCGGCATGTCGACCATCGAGAATGCCAGCAAGGCGGGCCTGGCGGGCGTGGCGATCGAGGCTGGACGCGCGCTGATCCTGGATCGCCGGGCCGTCATATCGGCGGCAAAGGAAGCCGGTATCTTCGTTTGCGGTCTGGATCGCGGATTGCCATCCTGGGGGCTTGAATGAGCGTGCGTGCATTGAAGGTCGCGATCATCGCGGGCGAAGTCTCCGGCGATCTTCTGGCGGCCGATCTGATCGCCGCGCTGAAGCAGCAGTATGCGGGGCCGGTGGAGCTCACCGGCGTCGGCGGCGAGGCGCTGCAGGCACAGGGGCTGACCTCGCTGTTCGACTTTTCCGAACTGTCGATCATGGGTATCACCCAGGTTCTTGCAAAGCTGCCGACACTGGTCAAACGCATTCGCCAGACCGCGGCGGCCGTGATCGCGGCCAAGCCCGACGTGCTCGTGATTGTCGACAGCCCCGATTTCACCCACCGCGTCGCCAAGCGCGTGCGCACGGCGCTGCCTGACCTGCCTGTCGTGAACTACGTCTGTCCGAGTGTCTGGGCGTGGAAGGAATACCGCGCGCAGCGCATGCTGCCCTATATCGACCATGTGCTGGCAGTGCTGCCCTTCGAGCCCGAGGTGATGCGCAAGCTCGGTGGTCCGCCGACGACCTATGTCGGCCATCGGCTGACCGCTGATGTCGATGTTCTTGCGACCCGTGCGGCGAGGGCCGCAAGCAAGCCGCGACCGGCACATGAACCGAAGACGATCATGCTCCTGCCGGGTTCGCGCGGATCCGAGATCACCAGGCTCTTGCCCTATTTCGGCGACGCGGTGGCTGAGCTCTCCGCCCGCAACGAAGGCATCCGCTTCGTGCTGCCGACGGCGCCGCGCCGCGAGGCGATGGTGCGCGAAATCATCAAGGATTGGCCGGTAAAGCCCGATGTTGTCACCGGTAAGGACGACAAGTGGCGGGCGTTCGCAGAGGCCGATGCCGCCATCGCAGCCTCCGGGACCGTGATCCTGGAACTGGCGCTTGCGGGCGTGCCCTGTGTGTCGGCTTACAAGATCGATTGGATCATCAAGCTGATGACCGGCAAGATCAAGATCTGGACGGCGGCGATCCCGAATCTCGTCGCGGATTACGCCATCGTGCCGGAATATATCAACGAGGTCGTGCGCGGCGCGAGTTTCACGCGCTGGGCCGAGAAGCTCTCTTCGGACACCTTGCCGCGCCGCTCGATGATGGAAGGCTACGATCTCGTCTGGGAGCGGATGCAGACCGAACAGCCGCCCGGCGTCCACGCCGCAGAGATCGTGCTCGATGTCCTGAAAAACAAAAAACCCGGTCAGTTCTGACCGGGTTTCTTTTTAGGTCTTGATGAGTCGCTATTAACGCTTGGAGACCGGAACGTAGTCGCGCTGCGCTTCGCCGATGTAGAGCTGGCGCGGACGGCCGATACGCTGCTGCGGATCTTCGATCATTTCGTTCCACTGTGCGATCCAGCCGACGGTGCGGGCAAGAGCGAACAGAACGGTGAACATGGTCGTGGGGAAGCCGAGAGCCTTGAGCGTGATACCCGAATAGAAGTCGATATTCGGATAGAGCTTCTTCTCGATGAAGTATGGATCGGTCAACGCGATGCGCTCGAGTTCCATGGCCACGTCGAGCAGCGGATCGTCCTTGATGCCGAGCTCGCCGAGCACCTCATGCGTCGTCTTCTGCATGATCTTGGCGCGCGGGTCGTAGTTCTTGTAGACGCGGTGGCCAAAGCCCATCAGGCGGAACGGATCGTTCTTGTCCTTGGCGCGGGCGATATACTCAGGAATGCGGTCAACCGTGCCGATTTCCTGCAGCATGTTGAGCGCTGCTTCGTTGGCGCCGCCGTGAGCAGGGCCCCAGAGGCAGGCAATGCCGGCCGCGATGCAGGCGAACGGGTTTGCACCCGAGGAGCCGGCGAGACGAACGGTCGAGGTCGAAGCGTTTTGCTCGTGGTCGGCGTGCAGGATGAAGATGCGGTCCATGGCGCGGGCAAGCACCGGATTGACCACATAGTCCTCGCAAGGGACGGCGAAGCACATGCGCAGGAAGTTCGACGCGTAGTCGAGGTCGTTCTTCGGGTAAACGAACGGCTGGCCGATATGGTACTTGTAGGCCATGGCAGCGATCGTCGGCATCTTGGCGATCATGCGCAGCGAAGCGACCATGCGCTGGTGCGGATCGGTGATGTCGGTGCTGTCGTGGTAGAAGGCCGACAGTGCGCCGACACAGCCGCACATGACGGCCATCGGGTGCGCATCGCGGCGGAAACCGGTAAAGAAGCGGCTCATCTGCTCGTGCACCATGGTGTGGTGCGTCACGCGATGATCGAAATCCTTCTTCTGCGCGGACGTCGGCAGTTCGCCGTAGAGAAGCAGGTAGCAGACTTCGAGGAAGTCGCCCTGCTCGGCCAGCTGCTCGATCGGGTAACCGCGATGGAGCAGAACGCCCTCGTCGCCATCGATATAGGTGATTTTCGATTCACAGGATGCGGTCGAGGTGAAACCAGGATCGTACGTGAAGGAAGCCGTGTTCTTGTAGAGGGCGCCGATATCGATGACGTCAGGGCCGATCGTGCCGCTCTTGACCGGCAGGTCGACTGTTTTCTCACCGAGTTTCAGTGTTGCGCTTTGATCCGTCATTCTGATCCTCCAAACTGGCGGTTGGCGCCTTAAAAGCGCCATAGGGTTAAGCGTCGTCTGCGATAGCTATATGATCGCGCGCCTAATGCCAAGTTACCGTGATGCCATTTTGTGCATCGCAGTATCAACTTTTAAGCACTCCTGAGATGCCGCCTCCGCATAGCGGAAGCCAATGATAAACATGACATTTTCGATGGTTTTATTTCCCGTTTGAATTCAAACGATTATAGTTGCGTTTCGGTTCCGCAGGCTTCATTTTGATTGCAGGTCAGGGTGGCTTTCAGGTGTCGTTGCATGCCGGAGTTGAATGCCAGTCACGTCGTTTTGATGCCACCCGAAGCGGCGCAAATTGCCAATTTGCCCGCCGCAACAGGGCGAAATGCCCGTGCCATAATGACGCGCGCGCCATTGACGCAGTCGACGTCGGGTTTTCTGAGTCGCACGGGCCGCCGGATCGATCGTCAGGCGGCCGCCGCATGGCGGGCATTCAGTACGGAACTCGACCATGGCCGCTTCTTCCTCGCGTCACCCATCTTCCTCGGGGCGGGCGCCATCACCTGGTTTCGGCTCGCCGTCGATGTGCCGCCCATGCGGTTCCTTGCCTGGGCTATTCTGTTTGGTCTCATCTTCGTCCTGGCGGGTGCTGCGCGAATTGCAACCCGCCGCGTGGCGATATCGGGTTTGCTTGTCATCCTCGGTATGTTCGCGGCGCAGTTCGAGACGTGGCGTACGGCAACCATTGTTCTGGACACACCGGTGACGACAACGGTGACCGGTCGCGTGGAGCGACGGGAGGGCGACGATAACGGCCGCTGGCGTTATATCGTAAGGGTAACGCACACGGACTAGCCCAGCCTCAAACGGCCGCCGCAACAGGTCTCGCTGGTTGCGCGTGCGGGTGAGCCGGTCGCGGTTGGCGGCTGGTTGACTGGCCGTGTGCGCCTGACGCCGCCGGCCGGACCTGCGCTGCCCGGCCTGAACGATTTCGCCTTCTCCGCCTATTTCGATAGCATCGGCGCCAACGGCTTCTTCTACGGCATGCCGCAGCCCGTCCCGTCGCATTCGGGCGTCGTCGATCTCTCCGCCGCCGATCGCGCCATGGAATGGCTCTATGGCTTGCGTAGCCGCGTTGGTGACCGCATCCGCAGCATCCTGCCTGATGATACCGGCGCTTTCGCTGCGTCGCTGGTCACCGACGAGAGACGCGCCATATCGAATGAGACGACGGAGGCGCTGCGCCAGTCCGGCCTCGCGCATATCGTCGCGATCTCGGGCCTCAACATGGCGCTGTCGGCGGGCATCTGCTTTGTCGGGCTGCGACTGTTTTTCGGGCTGTTTCCCGGTTTCGCGCAGGCCTATCCGACAAAGAAGTTCGCCGCTGGCAGTGCGCTTCTGGCGCTGACGGCCTATTACATGATCTCCGGCTTCGCCGTCTCCGCCGAGCGGGCCTTCATCATGATGGCGATCATCCTCGTTGCGGCTCTGTTCGATCGCCCATCGATCAGTCTGCGCAACGTTTCTCTCTCGGCGCTGTTGATCATCCTGATGTCGCCTTCGGAGGTGTTGGGCCCCAGCTTCCAGATGTCCTACGCCGCAACGCTCGCGCTGGTCGCGGGCTTTGCCGTCTGGACCAAGAGGCGGCACCGCGACAGTGTATTCCTTACCCACCCCGCGCTAAAGCCGGTCATGGTCACGCTGCGCTTTTTCGGCGGCATCGCGCTCACCTCCATGATCGGCGGCTTCTCGACGGCGCTGTTTTCGATCGAGCACTTTCATCGGCTGAGCGGCTACGGCCTGCCGGCCAATCTGCTGGCCATGCCGGTGATCTCCTTCATCGTCATGCCCTTCGGAATGTTCGCGATGTTGGCCACGCCCTTTGGCTTGGACGCGCTTCCGTGGACCGTGGCCGGTTTCGGGCTGGATTTGGTGATCGACATCGCCAAGATGGTTTCCGGCTGGGGCGGGAGTGTCGATATCGGGCGAATCCCGGAATGGTATTTCGCAATCGCCGTGCTCGGCTTCCTCGTCTGGGGGCTGATGCACACGCGGCTGCGCTGGCTCGGCGCCTTGGGGGCGGCGATCGCAACGCTCGTCGTCATCATGCTGCCGGCAGCACCTGCGCCCGAACTCGTCGTGTCCGAGGATGGGAGCCTCGTGGCATCGGTCAGGAGCGACAGGCTCGCCAGCAACCGCGAGCGCCCGCCCGACTTCATTTTCGGCCAATGGCAGCGCGCGCTCGCGATCGAAGACCACAAGCCGCCTGATCTGCTTGAAGGCGAGGCATTGCCCATTCCTAAGAGGGGTGAGCCACGACCAAGGCTGACACTGAAACAACAGCGCGAAGCCCGCTCGATGATGCGCGACGCGGCGGCTTGGACGAAAGACAGCGGTTTCCACTGCCTCAAGACGGCGTGGTGCGTGACAGCGCTCGATAGCGGCTACGTTATCGCGACGCTTGAGAACGCCGCCTATCTCGGTCCCGCCTGCGACGTGGCCGATATCGTCGTCACGCCCGTCCGTCTTCGACAACTGACATGCCGCTCCGGCGCGATGCTGTTGACCGGCGAGACACTGCGGCGATCGGGCGCCGTCGAAATCCGCATCGACGAGCAGGGGGAACCCGTCGTCAAAACCGCATACGAAAGCCTCGGTCGCCCGTGGATGCGCCATCGCGCCTATGATTGGCGCAATGACAGCTTCAGCGATGATCCGTCACCGCTCAGTGATATCGGCGAATAAGGCCGACGAGCTTGCCTTGAACCTTCACGCGGTCAGGCCCGAAAATGCGGGTTTCGTAAGCCGGGTTTGCGGCTTCGAGCGCGATGGAGGCGCCCTTGCGGCGGAAGCGCTTCAGCGTTGCCTCTTCATCATCGACAAGCGCCACAACGATGTCACCGGGATTGGCGGTGTTGCCGTTGCGAATGATGACGGTGTCGCCGTCGAAAATGCCGGCTTCGATCATCGAGTCGCCCTTCACCTCCAGCGCGTAATGCTCGCCGGAGCCGAGCATGTCGGCGGGAACGGTGATGTCGTGGGTGTTGTTCTGGATTGCCGAGATCGGCACACCGGCAGCGATCCGCCCCATGACCGGAACGGAAGCCGAATTGCCATTGTCGGCGCTCGGCGCGGCCTTGGGGGCAGGGGTGGCCACCGGCTGCGGCTTTCCGAGGCTGCCCTCGATGACGCTCGGCGAAAAGCCGCGTCGCGGCTGCAGGCTCGGATTATAGGCTTCCGGGAGCTTGATGACCTCAAGCGCGCGCGCTCGGTTCGGCAGCCGGCGAATGAAACCGCGCTCTTCCAGCGCCGTAATCAGCCGGTGAATGCCGGATTTTGATGCGAGATCGAGTGCATCCTTCATCTCGTCGAAGGATGGCGGAACGCCCGACTCTTTCATCCGCTCATGAATGAACAGAAGCAGTTCTTGTTGCTTGCGTGTGAGCATCGAAATGGACCCCAGAGTCGTGAAACAAAGCCAGAACGGACACTATATGTTCCATATGTGTTCCGCAAGTGCCTAAATTTTCGTAAAACTTGGCTCGGAATCGTCGCGATTTTGCACTTCATTCGATTTAACCGCGCTCGCCTCTTGCATTGTCGCGAAAGCCAGCGCACATCTCTGCCGAATTCGGGAGGATTTGCCCATGAGTGACCCCCATCCCCTGGACCACGTGGTGCTGCCGGTCGTCAATATCGAGATGGCGCGCGAGCGCTTGGGCAAGCTCGGTTTCACCGTTGCCGCTGATGCGCGGCACCCTTTTGGCACCGAGAACGCCTGCGTCTTCTTCGCCGACAAAACCTATCTCGAACCGCTTGGCATTGCCAGTCTGGAGACATACGAAGCTGCCATCGGCGACGGAAACGTCTTCACGGCGCGCGACCGTGCCTTCCGCTTCCGATGCGGGGATGATGGCCTGTCGGCGATCGTCTTTGGGACGCCGGATGCCGATAGCGATCACACGCGCTTCATCGCCGATGGCATGAGCGGCGGCGACATGCTGCAGTTTGCCCGACAGATGAAGATGCCGGATGGCGCTGAGGCGACCGCGGCGTTCCGTCTGGCTTTCGCGGCGGATCTGCGCGCACCCGATTTCTTCCTCTTTGCCTGCCAGCGCGTCAATCCGTTGCCAAGCGACCGCAAGGCGTTGGAAACCCATGCGAACGGCGTGTCGGGCATCCTGTCGATCGTACTCTCGTCATCCGATCCCAAGGCTTTCGCGCCGCTGCTGCAGCTGGCGTCGGACGCGGCAGCGCCTCGGGAGGAGGCCTTCGGTGTCAGCCTGGATGCCGGCAGCGCCCGTATCAATATCCTGTCGCCGGATGGGCTGAACGCCTACTACGATCTCTCGGAGCCCAAGGCCGATCGCGGCCTGCGCGGCGCGGCGATTGTCTTTTCCGTTGCCGATATCGCCGTGACAGAGGCGCATTTGGCTGCTAACGGGATCACTTATACACGCAAGAACAATCGAATTCTGGTGAAGGCAGCACCTGGCCAGGGTGCGCTCTTCGCCTTCGAGGAGAAACGATGACTGAGACCAATTCCGAAGTCGCGGTCGGCGAAGGCGCCGGCAAGGTGGTGTTTTCCAACACGGGCAAGCTGTCGTTGATCGCCGGCCCCTGCCAGATGGAAAGCCGCGACCACGCCTTCATGATCGCCGGCACGCTGAAGGAACTCTGCGACAAGCTGGGCATCGGCCTTGTCTACAAGTCCTCCTTCGATAAAGCCAACCGCACCTCGCTCTCCGCGCAGCGCGGCATCGGCCTCGAGACGGCACTCGAAGTCTTCGCCGATCTCAAGAAGGAATACGGCTTTCCTGTTCTGACCGACATCCACACGGAGGAACAGTGCGCCGAAGTCGCCACCGTCGTCGATGTGCTGCAGATCCCGGCATTCCTTAGCCGGCAGACGGATTTGCTGGTCGCCGCCGCCAAGACCGGGCGCGCCATCAACGTCAAGAAGGGCCAGTTCCTGGCGCCCTGGGACATGAAGAACGTGCTTGCCAAGCTGAACGCCAGCGGCAACCCGAACATCATGCTGTGCGAACGCGGCGCCTCCTTCGGCTACAACACGCTGGTCTCCGACATGCGCTCGCTGCCGATCATGGAAGCCCTGGGCGCGCCCGTCGTCTTCGACGCCACGCACTCGGTGCAGCAGCCGGGCGGGCAAGGCGGCTCCAGCGGCGGCCAGCGCGAATTCGTCGAGACGCTGGCACGTGCCGCCGTTGCCGTTGGCGTCGCCGGTGTGTTCGTCGAGACGCACGAAGACCCGGACAACGCGCCGTCCGATGGACCGAACATGGTCTATCTCAAGGACATGCCGCGCCTTCTCGAAAAGCTTCTGGCCTTCGACGCCATCGCCAAGGGCTGATGGTCAACAGACTGACATGTTCATGTATTAGGCCACGCATGAACATTGCGTCGAAGCATGCGCAAATACGGTTCCAAACTGGCCCAAACTGCCATTGTAATTTGCGCATCTTCGATTAAGACGAATTTCAAACGATTTATCCACCCTCAAGCAGAGAAGAGCCGATGACCGCTATTACCGATATTATCGCCCGCGAGATTCTCGACAGCCGTGGCAACCCCACCGTCGAAGTCGATGTCTATCTGGAAGATGGCAGCATGGGCCGCGCGGCGGTTCCGTCGGGCGCGTCGACCGGCGCGCATGAAGCCGTCGAGCTGCGCGATGGTGGCAAGCGCTACCTCGGCAAGGGTGTCGAAAAGGCCGTCGAAGCCGCCAACACGGAAATCTTCGACGCCATCGGCGGTATCGATGCCGAAAACCAGATCCAGATCGATAACATCATGATCGAGCTGGATGGCACGCCCAACAAGTCGCGTCTCGGCGCCAACGCCATCCTCGGCGTATCGCTCGCCGTTGCCAAGGCTGCCGCCGAAGCCGCTGGCCTGCCACTCTACCGCTACGTCGGTGGCGCTTCCGCGCACCTGCTGCCGGTTCCGATGATGAACATCATCAACGGCGGCGCGCATGCCGACAACCCGATCGACTTCCAGGAATTCATGATCCTGCCGGTTGGCGCTGATTCCATCCGCGAAGCCGTTCGCATGGGCTCGGAAGTCTTCCACACGCTGCGCAAGGAACTGGCGGCCCAGGGCCATAACACCAACGTTGGTGATGAAGGCGGTTTCGCACCGGGCCTGAAGAGCGCTCCTGAAGCCCTCGACTTCATCATGAAGTCGATCGAGAAAGCCGGCTACAAGCCGGGCGAAGACATCCATCTCGGCCTCGACTGCGCCTCGACCGAATTCTTCAAGGACGGCAAGTACGTTCTCGAAGGCGAAGGCCGCACGCTCGAGCCGGGCGCCATGGCTGAATACCTGGCGCAACTCGCCGCCCAGTATCCGATCATCTCGATCGAAGACGGCATGGCGGAAGACGATTGGGACGGCTGGAAGGCGCTCACCGATCTGGCCGGCAAGAAGGTTCAGCTTGTTGGAGACGACCTCTTCGTCACCAACTCCTCGCGCCTGCGCGACGGTATCAAGATGGGCGTTGCCAACTCGATCCTCGTCAAGGTCAACCAGATCGGTTCGCTGACGGAAACGCTCGACGCCGTCAACACTGCGCACAAGGCAGCCTACACCGCCGTCATGTCGCACCGTTCGGGCGAAACCGAAGATTCCACGATCGCCGATCTCGCGGTTGCCACCAACTGCGGTCAGATCAAGACCGGCTCGCTGTCGCGCTCGGATCGTCTGGCCAAGTACAACCAGCTGATCCGCATCGAGGAAGGTCTCGGTCCGCAGGCGCAGTACGCCGGCCGTTCGATCATCCGCGGCTGATCATCTGAATTCAGGAATCTGGCTGATTTCAAGCATTTGGAACCCGCGCTCTAGCCAGCGCGGGTTTTTTGTTGCGCCGCGTTCATAGTCAACGGACGGTTAATCTCTGCCCGGTAGTCTCATCGCCAAGGGTAATGCGTTTCGAGAATCCGTGTATGTGGACCAAGCATCATAAGAAGAAAAAGATCGGCCGTTTTGTCGTTCCGGCGATGGCGGTCGCGTTTCTCTCCTACTTCGGCTACCATTGCATCCATGGCGACTACGGGCTGCGCGCGACCGAGGTGTTCGAGCGCCAGCGCATCGCCCGTGAAAGGGAGTTGGCCGTGCTTAAAAATAAGCGCGAACACCTTGAAAAGCAGGTGGCGCTCCTAAGTGATGGTTCCATGGACAAGGACATGCTGGACGAGAAGGCCCGTCTTCAGCTGAACTTCTCACGCGCCGACGAGATCGTCATATTCAATCATTATTCGAATTAACCGAAATCAGGTTAATCGAAATAAATTGATATTTATCAATGGTTTGCGCCAGAATATGAGCCATGCATTTATGGCATTGCTGTGGCGAAATTTCTTCCCTATGGTGCGCGTCACCCAAGAACCGATAAACCCATAGGGAGGGTTGAATGGCTCCGCGAAAAAACGCGACCGTTTCCAGCCGTAAGACATCAGTAAAGCCAGCTGCCAAGGCATCGAATGGTGGCCCGGTGGCCGATTTCGATCGCGATGAAGAGCTGAAGGCCTATCGCGAAATGCTGCTCATCCGCCGCTTCGAGGAAAAGGCCGGCCAGCTTTACGGCATGGGCTTCATCGGCGGTTTCTGTCACCTCTATATCGGCCAGGAAGCTGTCGTCGTCGGCATGCAGATGGCGCAGAAGGAAGGTGACCAGGTCATCACCGCTTACCGCGACCACGGCCACATGCTGGCAACCGGCATGACCGCACGTGGTGTTATGGCCGAGCTGACTGGCCGCATCGACGGCTATTCGCGCGGCAAGGGCGGCTCGATGCACATGTTCTCCAAGGAGAAGCATTTCTACGGCGGTCACGGCATCGTCGGCGCCCAGGTGTCGCTCGGCACCGGTCTGGCGTTCGCCAACCGCTACCGCGGCAATGACAGCGTCTCGATCGCCTATTTCGGCGACGGCGCCGCCAACCAGGGCCAGGTTTACGAGAGCTTCAACATGGCTGCTCTCTGGAAGCTGCCGATCATCTACATCATCGAGAACAACCGCTACGCCATGGGTACCTCCACGGCCCGCGCCACCGCACAGTCGAACTATTCGCTGCGCGGCTCCGGCTTCGGCATTCCGGGCGTCCAGGTCGACGGCATGGATGTGCGCGCCGTCAAGGCTGCGGCCGATGAAGCGCTCGAGCATTGCCGCTCCGGCAAGGGCCCGATCATTCTCGAAATGCTGACCTACCGCTATCGCGGCCACTCCATGTCCGACCCGGCCAAGTATCGCTCCAAGGAAGAGGTGCAGAAGATGCGCTCCGAGCAGGATCCGATCGAGCAGGTCAAGGCACGCCTCATCGAAAAGGGCTGGGCCAGCGAAGACGACTTGAAGGCAGTCGACAAGGACGTCCGCGACATCGTTGCAGACTCGGCCGACTTCGCCCAGGCCGCACCGGAGCCGGATGCATCCGAGCTCTACACCGACATTCTGCTGTAATCGGGGAGGGTTGACCCAATGCCAATCGATATTCTCATGCCCGCCCTCTCTCCGACGATGGAAGAAGGCACGCTTTCCAAGTGGCTCAAACAGGAAGGCGACACCGTCAAATCCGGTGACGTGATTGCCGAGATCGAAACCGACAAGGCGACGATGGAAGTCGAAGCCGTCGACGAAGGCGTCATCGGCAAGCTGCTGGTGGAAGCCGGCACCGAAGGCGTCAAGGTGAATGCCAAGATCGCCGTGCTGCTGCAGGAAGGCGAGTCGGCATCCGACATTTCCGCGTCGGCACCCGCAGCCGCTCCGGCTGCCGCTGAGGCACCGAAGGCTGAAGAAAAGCCTGCCGCCGCTGCCGCGCAGGCACCGGTTCCGGCCGAGCCCAAGGCGCACGTGCCGAACGATCCCGAAATTCCCGCCGGCACCGAAATGGTCTCGACGACAGTGCGCGAAGCGCTTCGCGACGCCATGGCCGAGGAAATGCGCGCCGACGACAACGTCTTCGTCATGGGCGAGGAAGTCGCCGAATACCAGGGCGCCTACAAGGTCACCCAGGGTCTGCTGCAGGAATTCGGCGCCCGCCGCGTCATCGACACCCCGATCACCGAGCACGGCTTTGCCGGCGTCGGCGTCGGTGCTGCCATGTCCGGCCTGAAGCCGATCGTCGAGTTCATGACCTTCAACTTCGCCATGCAGGCGATCGACCAGATCATCAACTCGGCTGCCAAGACGCTCTATATGTCCGGCGGCCAGATGGGCGCTCCGATCGTGTTCCGCGGCCCGAACGGTGCGGCTGCCCGCGTCGGCGCCCAGCACAGCCAGGACTACTCGGCCTGGTACAGCCAGATTCCCGGCCTCAAGGTCGTCATGCCCTATACGGCATCCGACGCCAAGGGCCTGCTCAAGGCCGCGATCCGCGATCCGAACCCGGTCGTCTTCCTTGAAAACGAAATCCTCTACGGCCAGCATTTCGACGTGCCGAAGATGGACAATTTCGTTCTCCCGATCGGCAAGGCCCGCATCCACCGTCCGGGCAAGGACGTTACCATCGTCTCCTTCGGTATCGGCATGACCTATGCGGTCAAGGCTGTCGCCGAGCTTGAGAAGATCGGTATCGACGCCGAACTGATCGACCTGCGCACGCTGCGCCCGATGGACCTTCCGACCGTGATCGAATCGGTCAAGAAGACCGGCCGTCTGGTCACTGTCGAGGAAGGCTATCCGCAGAACTCCGTCGGCACCGAAATCGCCACCCGCGTGATGCAGCAGGCCTTCGATTATCTCGATGCGCCGGTTCTGACGATCGCCGGCAAGGACGTGCCGATGCCTTACGCCGCCAACCTCGAAAAGCTCGCGCTTCCGAATGTCGACGAAGTCGTTCAGGCGGTGAAAGCCGTCTGCTACAAGTAACAAGGGGAGGGTATTTCGATGCCTATCAACATCACGATGCCTGCCCTGTCTCCGACCATGGAAGAGGGCAACCTCTCCAAGTGGCTGGTCAAGGAAGGCGATACGGTCAAGTCCGGCGATGTGATCGCCGAGATCGAAACCGACAAGGCGACGATGGAAGTCGAAGCGGTTGACGAAGGCGTGGTCGCCAAGCTCGTCGTTCCCGCCGGCACCGAAGGCGTCAAGGTCAATGCTCTGATCGCCGTTCTGGCGGCCGATGGGGAAGACGTCGCCGCCGCCGCAAGCGGTGCAGGCGCTGCGCCGGCACCGAAGGCTGCTGCTGCTGAAGCCCCGAAGGCTGAAGCGAAGGCCGAAGCCGCTCCGGCGCCTGCCGCGGCACCAGCTGCTGCTGCACCGGCACCTGCCGCTGCCTCGGGCAACCGCACCTTCTCCTCGCCGCTCGCACGGCGCCTGGCGAAGGAAGCCGGCATCGACCTGTCTGCTATCGCTGGCTCCGGTCCGCATGGCCGCGTCGTCAAGAGCGACGTCGAATCTGCCCTGTCGGGTGGCGGTGTTCGTTCTGCTGCCGCAGCACCTCAGGCCGCCGCATCGGCGCCTGCCGCGGCACCGAAGGTCGCCTCCGACGACAGCGTTCTCAAGCTGTTCGAGCCGGGTTCCTACGAACTCGTGCCACATGACGGCATGCGTAAGATCATCGCCAAGCGCCTGGTCGAATCCAAGCAGACCGTGCCGCACTTCTACGTGACCGTCGATTGCGAAGTCGACGCGCTGCTTTCGCTGCGCGCCCAGCTCAACGACGCCGCGCCCCGCAAGGACAGCGCGCCGGCCTACAAGCTGTCGGTCAACGACATGGTCATCAAGGCCATGGCGCTGGCGCTGCGCGACGTTCCGGATGCCAACGTCTCCTGGACGGAAGCCAACATGGTCAAGCACAAGCACGCCGATGTCGGCGTTGCCGTGTCGATCCCGGGCGGCCTGATCACCCCGATCATCCGCAAGGCCGAGGAAAAGACGCTGTCGGCGATCTCCAACGAGATGCGCGACCTCGGCAAGCGCGCCAAGGATCGCAAGCTGAAGCCGGAAGAGTTCCAGGGCGGCACCTCCTCGGTCTCCAACATGGGCATGATGGGCGTCAAGCAGTTCGCAGCCGTCATCAACCCGCCGCACGCAACGATCCTCGCGGTCGGTGCTGGCGAGCAGCGTCCTGTTGTCAAGAACGGCCAGCTGGCTGTCGCCACCGTGATGACCGTCACGCTGTCGACCGACCATCGCTGCGTCGATGGCGCGCTGGGTGCGGAGCTGCTGCAGGCGTTCAAGGGCTATATCGAAAACCCGATGGGCATGCTCGTCTGATAAAAGCGCGGAGACGGAAATGACGAAGACCGTTCTTTGCTATGGTGACAGTCTGACCTGGGGTTATGACGCCGGATCCATCGGCCGTCATCAATACCAGGATCGTTGGCCGAGCGCGCTGCAGGCAGCCCTCGGCAACGAAGTCAGGATCATTGCCGAAGGATTGAACGGTCGCACCACTGCATTCGACGATCATCTCGCCGATTGCGACCGCAACGGCGCCCGCGTCCTGCCGACCATCCTGCAGACGCATGCGCCGCTCGATCTCGTCATTCTTCTGCTCGGCACCAACGACATGAAGAATGTCGTGGCAGGGTCGGCCTTCGCCGCCTGCCAGGGCATCGCCCGGCTGGTGCGGCTGATCCGCAACCACGCCTGGCCCTTCGATTTCGACGTGCCCGATATCCTGATCGTCGCGCCGCCGAGGATCTGCGAAACGGCCAACGTGCCCTTCGCGGCCTCCTTCGTCGGCGGCATCGAGGAATCGGCCATGCTGCCGACACTTTACCGCGATCTGGCCGACGAGCTCGGCTGCGGCTTCTTCGACAGCAACTCGGTTGCCAAGACGACGCCGCTCGACGGCATCCATCTGGATGCCGACAATACCCGCGCTCTCGGGCGCGGCATGGAATCGACCGTGCGGATGATGTTGGGCCTGTGACCGTGGCGTCTTTCGTGACGCTGTGTCCCGCCACGCGGGATGACGCGGCCGAACTGGCGATCCTTTCGGACATCGCCTCGCACGGCTTCGCCTCCTGGCTCTGGCTGGGTGAACTAGGCGGCAGCGGCAGCGACACGCCGATGGAGCTTGGCCGACTGAAGATGCGGCATGACGAGGGCTACTGCACATGGCGCCACGCGGTGCTGGCCGAAGCTTACGGTGAGACGGCGGGAGCGGCGATCGGTTACGCTCTTGGCGACGACGTGAAGAACATGGAGGTCGATCGGGTGGCTTTGCAGCCGGTGATCGATCTGCAGAAGATGGTTGTTGGCAGCTGGTTCATTGCAACGCTCGGCGTCTATAGCCATCTGCGGGGCATCGGCATCGGCCGCAGGATACTGGGGGATCAGATCGACCGGGCAGGGACACTGCCGGTCAGCCTGATTACCGCAAGTGACAATGAAGCGGCTCTGTCGCTCTACAAGAAGAATGGATTTTCGGAAAAGGCGCGCCAAAAGGCGATCTCCGTTTTCGAAAGCAGCAGGAAACACGAGTGGGTGCTTCTCACCCGCGACGCCCGATAACGAAGGCAGGAAAACATGGCTGAGAATTACGACGTCATCATCATCGGCTCCGGCCCCGGCGGCTATGTCGCCGCCGTGCGCGCCAGCCAGCTTGGCCTCAAGACCGCGATCGTCGAGCGCGAGCACCTGGGCGGCATCTGCCTGAACTGGGGCTGCATTCCCACCAAGGCGCTGCTGCGCTCGGCCGAGATCCTCGACCACGCCAACCACGCCAAGGATTACGGCCTCGTGCTCGAGGGCAAGATGTCTGCTGACGTCAAGGCTGTCGTCGCCCGCTCGCGCGGTGTCTCGGCCCGCCTCAACGGCGGCGTCGGCTTCCTGATGAAGAAGAACAAGGTCGATGTGATCTGGGGCGAAGCCAAGATCACCAAGCCAGGCGAGATCGTCGTCGGCAAGTCCTCCAAGCCCGTCGTCGAGCCGCAGAACCCGGTTCCGAAGAATGTCAAGGGCGAGGGCACCTACACTGCCAAGCACATCATCGTCGCGACCGGCGCCCGCCCGCGCGCGCTGCCCGGCATCGAGCCTGACGGCAAGCTGATCTGGACCTATTTCGAGGCGATGAAGCCGGCAGCCCTGCCGAAGTCGCTGATCGTCATGGGATCCGGCGCAATCGGCATCGAGTTCGCGAGCTTCTACCGCTCGATGGGCGTCGACGTCACCGTCGTGGAAGTCATGGCGACGATCATGCCGGTCGAGGACGTCGAGGTCGCCGCAATCGCGCGCAAGCAGCTCGAGAAGCGCGGCATGAAGATCATCACCAGCGCCAAGATCACCAAGGTCGAAAAGGCCTCTGACAGCATCACCGCGCATGTCGAGACCGCTGACGGCAAGGTCCAGCAGATCGTCGCCGACCGCATGATCTCGGCCGTCGGCGTGCAGGGCAACATCGAGAACCTCGGTCTCGAGGCTGTCGGCGTCAAGACCGACCGCGGCTGCGTCGTCATCGACGGCTACGGCAAGACGAATGTCGCAGGCATCTACGCCATCGGCGACGTTGCCGGCCCGCCGATGCTGGCCCACAAGGCCGAGCATGAAGGCGTCGTCTGCGTCGAAAAGATCGCCGGTCTGCCGAACGTCCACGCCACCGACAAGAGCAAGGTTCCGGGCTGCACCTACTGCAACCCGCAGGTCGCCTCCGTCGGCCTGACCGAAGCCAAGGCCAAGGAAGCCGGCCGCGACATCCGCGTCGGCCGCTTCTCCTTCGCCGCCAACGGCAAGGCGATCGCGCTCGGCGAGGACCAGGGTCTCTGCAAGGTGATCTTCGACAAGAAGACCGGCGAATTGCTCGGCGCGCACATGGTCGGCGCCGAAGTCACCGAACTGATCCAGGGCTTCGTCGTCGCCATGAACCTGGAGACGACGGAGGAAGAACTGATGCACACCATCTTCCCGCACCCGACGGTTTCCGAAACCATGAAGGAAGCGGTTCTTGATGCTTACGGTCGCGTCCTCAACGCTTGATAATTTTCTTTGCCGCTCTCTATGACGGATTGAACCACGTTCGATCACGGACTGGAAAAAGCGAAAGGAAATCATCATGTCTATGGGTACGCAGGCACTGCTCATCTTCCTCCTGATCGGTCTGGTCGCGGGGTTCCTCGCCAGCCTGATCGTTGGCGGAGGCGGATTGATACGGTGCCTGCTCAGCGGCATCATCGGCGCGTTCGTCGGAGGCTTTCTCTTCAACGCGCTGGGGATCAATCTGGGCATAGACAGCGCCATCGTGGTGCAGATCATTCACGCCACCGTCGGCGCCATTGTCGTGGTGCTGATAGCAAGGGCGATAGCTTGAGGGGATAGGACCGAATGGAAGGCGTGGGCTTGATTACGGCGATCATCGTCGGCGGCTTGGCGGGGTGGCTCGCGGGCATTTTGATGGGCATACGCTTCGGCGTTTTGATGAACATCGTCATCGGTATCGTCGGTGCTGTGATCGCTAGCGCGATCTTTAACCGCGCCGGCATCTATGTCGCCAGCGGTTGGCTGGGTTACCTGGTGACGGGTTTCATCGGCTCGTGCATCTTGCTATTTATGGCAAAACTCGTCAGACGCTGACGAAAAGGCCGCATCCGGCGGTTTGAAGGCAGGTTATTGATGGTAACTATTCTCGACAGGATCAATCCCAGCGCCGACAAGCGCGTGCGGCACCCGGAGAAGGCTCATAAGCCGGACACCGAGGTCATGCGCAAGCCGGACTGGATCCGCGTCAAGGCGCCGACCTCCAAGGGCTACGCCGAGACCCGTTCGATCGTGAAGGAGCACAAGCTCGTCACCGTCTGCGAGGAAGCCGGCTGCCCGAATATCGGCGAGTGCTGGGACAAGAAGCACGCCACCTTCATGATCATGGGCGAGATCTGTACCCGCGCCTGCGCCTTCTGCAACGTGGCGACAGGCAAGCCGAATGCGCTCGACATGGCCGAGCCGGAGAGCGTCGCCAAGGCCGTCAAGGAGATGGGCCTCAGCCACGTGGTCATCACCTCGGTCGACCGCGACGATTTGGAAGACGGTGGCGCCGAGCATTTCGAGAAGGTGATCTGGGCGATCCGCGCCGCGTCGCCGACGACGACGATCGAAATCCTGACGCCCGACTTCCTGAAGAAGCCGGGTGCCTTGGAGCGCGTCGTTGCCGCCAAGCCCGACGTCTTCAACCACAACATGGAAACCGTCCCCGGCAACTATCTCACCGTCCGCCCCGGCGCCCGCTACTTCCACTCCGTTCGCCTGCTGCAGCGGGTGAAGGAGCTGGACCCGACGATGTTCACCAAGTCGGGCATCATGGTCGGCCTCGGCGAGGAGCGCAACGAAGTGCTGCAGCTGATGGATGACCTGCGCGTCGCCGACGTCGACTTCCTGACGATCGGCCAGTATCTGCAGCCGACCCGCAAGCATCATGCCGTCATGAGCTACGTCACGCCGGAGGAATTCAAGTCCTACGAGACGGTCGCCTACACTAAGGGCTTCCTGATGGTGGCCTCCAGCCCGCTGACCCGCTCCTCGCACCACGCCGGCGACGACTTCGCCCGCCTGCGCGCTGCGCGCGAGAAGAAGGTGCTGATCGCGGCGGAGTAAAAACCGCGACGGTGATGCATTGATATCCGTATCGTTTTCCGATACGGATGTTGAATGATCGTTGGCTTTCGCAACAAGCAGACTGAAGGCCTTTTTCTGCGACGCGATGCCCGCCATTTCCCGGCGGACGTCGTCGAGCGGGCGCGACGGAAGTTGATGGCACTCGACGCCGCGATAAGCCTTGACGATTTGCGTGTTCCGCCAAGCAATCGTCTTGAAGCTTTGAAGGGCAGCCGGGCCGGCCAGCATTCAATCCGTGTCAACGACCAGTGGCGCATATGCTTTGTCTGGAAGGACGGCAATGCAGACGATGTCGAATTCTGCGACTACCATTAGGAGATGCGGATGCAGATCATTCCTGTCGACCCCATCCATCCCGGTGAAATCCTCAAAGAGGATTTCCTGAAGGAATACGCCATATCAGCCTACAAGGCGGCGGAGGACATGGGGATTCCACGCACGCGGATCGAAAGGGTCCTGCGCGGCGAAAACGGCATCACCGCTGACACGGCGCTGCGTCTTTCCCGTTACTTCAACAACAGCCCGGAATTCTGGCTCAATCTGCAGCGCACCTATGATCTTGCGGTCGCGCGGCAGGCCGCCGGTGACCTTAGCGGGATTATACCCGTTCGAGCCGCCTGACCTTCCTTGCAATCACACAAGGGGCCACCGTGTTGGAACAACCGAAGCATCGGCTGAACGTCGCCGATCTCGGCGAGGCGGCCGAGTTGTTGAAGCGCGCCGACCGTATCGTCATTTTCGGCGCCTCCGGTGGCGGCAAGAGCACGCTGGCACAGAAGCTCGCGCTGATCTCGGTGTCCGCTACGTCTCCATGGACCGCGAGGTTTTCTGGCTGCCGGGATGGGTTTCGAGGCCGAGGCCTGAACAGCGCGAGATCATCTCCAAGATAGTCGCTGAGGATCGCTGGATCATCGATGGCAACAATCCGAGGACGCTCGATCTTAGGCTGCCGCGCGCCGATATCATCCTGTGGGTGAGGGTGCCGCGCTTGCTCTGCCTATGGAGCATCTTCAAGCGCGGCATCGTCTATCGCGGCAGAACGCGTCCCGACATGGCGCCCGGATGCCTGGAGCAGTGGCCGGACCGGGAATTCATGTCCTATGTCTGGAATTTCGAGAGGGACGACGTGCCCGAGTTCATGGAAGGCATCCGCCTGCATGGTCCCGATGTGCCGCTTGTCGAATTGAGGAGCAGGGCCCAAATGCGGCGGCTGCTTCAGTACCTCGAAGCGATCGGCTAGCATCACGGTCTGATTCGGTCTCTGCTTGCGGGAAGGGAAAGACATGCCGAATTTCGTCACGGATATCACCCGTGCCGCTGACCTTGTCAGCGGCGCCAACCGCGTTCTCGTGATCGGATGCTCCGGCGGCGGCAAGACGACGTTGTCGAAACGCCTGGGCGCGCGGCTCGGCATGCGGCACATATCGATGGACCGCGACTTCTATTGGCTGCCGGGCTGGGTGAAGCGGCCGAAGGCCGAGGAGCGCGAGATGATCGCAGCTGCCGTCGCCGAAGAGCGGTGGCTGATGGACGGAACCGGCGCTTCGACCTTCGATCTCAGGCTGCCGCGCACCGATGTGGTCCTCTGGGTGCGGCTGCCGCGCTGGCGTTGCCTGCTCGGTGTCACCACAAGGTGGCTTCGCTGGCGGGGCAGGGCGCGGCCGGAAATGGCGCCGGGCTGCCCGGAAAGGCTGGATGGCGAGTTCTTGACTTACATTTGGAACTTCGAGCGGCGGTGGGCGCCGCTCATTCTCGCGGGCATCGAGCGACACAAGCCCGACGTGCCCGTCCTTCAGTTGAAATCGCACCGACAAATGCGCCGCCTTCTTGATCTTCTTGGCGCGCCCGCTTAACTGCCGCTCATGCCTCAGTTCGAAACGCACCGCCCCGTCCCGCATTCCGCAGACCAGATGTTCGATCTCGTTGCCGATATCGAGAAATACCCGCAATTCCTGCCGCTCTGTGAGGGACTTGCCATCCGCAGCCGCAAGGAGCGCGACGGCAAGGTTCTGCTCATCGCCGACATGACGGTCGGCTACAAGGCGATCCGCGAGACCTTTACGACACAGGTGCTGCTCAACAAGGCCGAGCGCGTCATCGACGTCAAATATATCGACGGCCCCTTCAAGTATCTCGACAATCGCTGGCGCTTCGAAGACACCGCGTCAGGCTCCAACGTCCATTTCTTCATCGACTACGAGTTCAAGAGCCGCATCCTCGGCGCCCTGATGGGTTCGATGTTCGACCGCGCCTTCCGGATGTTTACCGAAGCCTTCGAAACGCGTGCGGGCAAGATCTACAGCTGAGCCGGCCTACAGTGGTCCAACCTGCCGGATCATCGCCAGCGCAGTCCGGACGGTGGCGAGACGAACCTCGCCGCGGCCGATATCGCCGTAGAGCATCTTGTTGTGAATGAGGTCGCCATGGCGTGACTTGGCGGCGAGGTGCACCAGCCCGACCGGCTTTTCCGCCGATCCGCCGCCTGGTCCTGCGATACCCGTGACGGCAACGGCGATCGATGCGCGCGAGCGGAACAGGGCGCCATGCACCATCTGCCGCGCGGTCTCTTCCGACACGGCACCGAAGCGCGCAAGCGTCGCTTCCTGAACGCCCAGCATCTCCATTTTCGCGGTGTTCGTATAGGTGACGAAGCCGCGGTCGACGACCGCGGATGAGCCCGATATTTCCGTGAGCGCGCCGGCAATCAGCCCGCCGGTGCATGATTCCGCCGTCGAGACCATCAATCCCGCTGCCCCGAACGTCCTGACAATGGCTTCGGCCTCGGACAGGATATCGGCGGGAAACAGGCTCATGGCGTGATCTCCTGATAGACGACGGTGGCGGTGGCGATGGCGGCAATCCCCTCGCGGCGGCCGACGAAGCCGATGGTCTCGTTGGTCGTCGCCTTGACCGAGCAGCGGTCGATGGAGATTCCGAGGAATTCGGCAAGCATGGCGCGCATCGTGTCGCGGTGCGGCCCGACCTTCGGCGCTTCGGCGATCAGCGTCACGTCGGCATTCATGATGGTGCCGCCGCGCTCGCGCACGATCTTGGCCGCATGCTCGATGAAGATACGAGACGGGGCGCCCTTCCATTGCGGGTCCGATGGCGGGAAGTGGTCGCCGATATCGCCTGCGCCGCAGGTGGCAAGCAGCGCGTCCGTCAGCGCATGCAGCGCCACATCTGCGTCGGAGTGCCCCTTGAGCTTCTGGTCGTGCGGAATCAACACGCCGCAGAGCGTCACGCCGTCACCGGCCTCGAGCTGGTGTACGTCGTAGCCATTGCCGGTGCGCACATCGGGAAGGCGTGTGCTGGAAAGTCTCTGGTCGGCCATTGCGATATCGCGCCTCACTGTCAGCTTTACGTTGTCGGCCATGCCCTCGACGATCGTCACGGGGTGGCCAGCCCATTCGGCGATTGCCGCGTCGTCGGTGAAGTCTTTTCGATCGGCGGCGGCCGCTTTTTCATGCGCGGCAAGGATGATGCCGAAATCGAAGGATTGCGGTGTCTGCGCGGCAAAAAGCTGCGCGCGCGGCACCGTTTCGATCACGATACCGGATTGATCCGCGCGCTTCAGCGTATCGGCAACCGGCATGGCCGGCAGCACGGCAGGCGCGCCCCTGGCCAGCGCGTCCGCCACGCGGTCGAGCAGGTCGTGATCGAAGAAGGGGCGCACGGCGTCGTGGATGAGGACGTGGGTTATCCCCTTGTCCTTCAGATGCCGAATCCCTGAGAGCACGGATTGTTGCCGCGTCGAGCCGCCGTGCACAGTGGCGATCGGCAATCGTGAGACGAGCCCGGAGGTTGCATCGGAAAACAACATCTCGTCGTCAGGATGAATCACGGCGACGATCGCCGCCGCGCTAGGCCACTGCGCGAAAATTTCGAGCGTGTGGGCAATGACGGGGCGGCCACCGATCCGCCGATATTGCTTCGGGCCTTCAACGGATGCGCCGGCGCGTTCGCCGCGGCCTGCGGCCACCACAATAATTCCGATCGATATCGGTTGCTTTTGATGCATTTGCGGCATAAATCCCCAAAAAGCAGAATTTCTGGAGGTGCTCTAACGGCTTGGCGCACCGAATTCCAGCATTTGCCCGAAAAATATCAATTCGGGCACTTCCCCCTTGGCAAGTCTTTTAAATATGTCTAAAAATAGTGCACCTGCTTAGCGTGCCTGAAAGATAATCAGTTGTCTGACATACACCTCGCATCTCCTTTGTGCATCGGAACCGTTGCGGTGCGCAACCGTATCGTGCTGGCGCCCATGTCCGGCGTCACCGATATGCCGTTCCGTCAATTGGCCTGGCGCCATGGAGCGGGATTGGTGGTGACGGAGATGGTGGCCAGCCGCGAACTCGTCAACGACACCGAGCAATCCTGGGCGCGGCTGAAGACTGCCGGCTTCAATCCGCACATGGTGCAGCTTGCCGGTCGCGAAGCGCACTGGATGGCGGAAGGCGCCAAGATCGCCGCCGCGCACGGTGCCGATATCATCGATATCAATATGGGATGCCCGGCCAAGAAGGTGATCGGCGGCTACTCCGGCTCGGCGCTGATGCGCGATCCGGATCACGCGCTGGGTCTCATCGAGGCGACGGTCAAGGCGGTCGATGTTCCGGTGACGCTGAAGATGCGGCTTGGTTGGGACGAAAATTCGATCAACGCCCCCGAAATTGCAAGGCGCGCGCAGGACGCCGGCGTTCAGCTGGTGACGATCCATGGCCGTACGCGCATGCAGTTCTACGAGGGACGCGCCGATTGGGACGCGATCCGTGCCGTGCGCGATGTGCTGACCATTCCGCTGGTCGCCAACGGCGACGTGGAAACGGTCGAGGATGCCCATGAGATCCTGCGCCGCTCTGGCGCCGATGCCGTGATGATCGGCCGTGGCTGCCAGGGGCGGCCGTGGCATGCCGGCGTGCTTGCCGGAGCCGATGCGCCTCGGCCGTGGGAGATCGCCGATATCGCTGTCGAGCATTATCGCATGATGCTTGATTTTTACGGCGAAGTGGTTGGCGTTCGTCATGCTCGCAAGCATCTCGGCTGGTATATGGAACGCTTCGCACCGTCGATCTCGGTCAACGACAAGGCGGCGATCATGACCGCGCGCGATCCTCGCGAGGTCTCGCAACGATTCCACGATGCCCTGGTCGCGGCGGCAGACAATACAGATGCCCGGGAGGCTGCATGACAAACGACGCGTCGCCATCATCTGCCCATGCCGGCAGTGCCGTCGCCATGGCTGTGCTCAACGCCATCCAGAACCCTGTTGTCATGGTCGATGATGCTGGGTTGGTCGCTTTCGCCAACTGGGAGGCGGAAGCCTTCTTCGGGGCCAGCGCCTCGCATCTGGCGCGCTACAAGATCTCGACCTTCATTCCCTTCGGCAGTCCGCTTCTGGCGTTGATCGACCAGGTGCGCGAGCGCCGCGCGCCGATCAACGAGTATCGCGTCGATCTGAGCTCTCCCAGGCTTGGCCAGGACAAGCTCGTGGATATCTACGTCGCGCCGGTGACGAGCGAGCCGGGCTCCGTCGTCATCGTCTTCCAGGAGCGCTCGATGGCCGACAAGATCGACAGGCAGCTGACGCACCGCGCGGCTGCCCGGTCGGTGACCGGTCTCGCCTCGATGCTGGCGCACGAGATCAAGAACCCGCTATCGGGCATTCGCGGCGCCGCCCAGTTGCTCGAGCATTCGGCGACGGACGACGACCGCGCGCTGACAAGGCTGATCTGCGACGAGACTGACCGCATCGTCTCGCTCGTGGATCGTATGGAAGTGTTCTCCGACGAGCGTCCCGTGGATCGCGTGCCGGTCAACATTCATTCGGTGCTGGATCATGTGAAGGCTGTCGCCAAGGCAGGCTTCGCCCGTCATATCAAGATCACAGAAAATTACGACCCGTCGCTGCCCTCGGTCTATGCCAACCGCGACCAGCTGGTGCAGGTCTTCCTCAATCTCGTGAAGAACGCCGCGGAGGCGATCGGCGACCGGCCTGATGGCGAGTTGGTGCTGACAACCGCCTATCGCCCGGGCATTCGCCTGTCGGTCGCCGGAACGCGCGAGAAGATTTCGCTGCCGCTGGAGTTCTGCGTCCAGGACAACGGCCCCGGCGTGCCGTCCGACCTTCTGCCGCATCTGTTCGACCCCTTCATCACCACCAAGACCAACGGCAGCGGCCTCGGCCTCGCGCTGGTTGCCAAGATCATCGGTGATCACGGCGGCATCATCGAATGCGACAGCCAGACAAACAAAACCACATTCCGCGTGCTCATGCCTGCCTCCAAGGATGCATCGCTTGAGGACGCAACCATAACCCCCACAGGACCTTCTCGATGACAGCAACGATCCTCGTCGCGGATGATGATGCGGCAATTCGTACGGTGCTCAATCAGGCCTTGAGCCGCGCCGGATATGACGTGCGTATCACCTCGAACGCCGCTACCCTGTGGCGCTGGGTTTCGGCAGGCGAGGGCGACCTCGTGGTCACCGACGTCGTCATGCCCGACGAGAATGCCTTCGACCTGCTTCCGCGCATCAAGAAGGCCCGCCCGGATCTTCCCGTGCTGGTCATGAGCGCCCAGAACACCTTCATGACGGCGATCAAGGCGTCTGAGAAGGGCGCCTACGACTATCTGCCCAAACCCTTCGATTTGACCGAGCTGATCGGCATCATCGGCCGGGCGCTGTCCGAGCCGAAGCGCAAGCCGGCCAAGGTCGAGGACGACGTGCAGGACGGGATGCCGCTGGTCGGCCGTTCGGCCGCCATGCAGGAAATCTATCGCGTCCTGGCGCGTCTGATGCTGACCGACCTGACGCTGATGATCACCGGCGAATCCGGCACCGGCAAGGAGCTCGTCGCCCGCGCGCTGCATGACTACGGCAAGCGCCGCAACGGCCCCTTCGTGGCCATCAACATGGCCGCGATCCCACGCGACCTGATCGAATCCGAATTGTTCGGCCATGAGAAGGGTGCCTTCACAGGCGCGCAGACGCGCTCGACCGGCCGCTTCGAACAGGCCGAGGGCGGTACGCTGTTCCTCGACGAAATCGGCGACATGCCGATGGATGCGCAGACACGCCTGCTGCGCGTGTTGCAGCAGGGCGAATACACCACCGTCGGCGGGCGCACCCCGATCCGCACCGACGTGCGCATCGTCGCCGCCACCAACAAAGATTTGAAGCAGGCGATCAACCAGGGCCTCTTCCGCGAGGATCTCTATTATCGCCTCAACGTCGTGCCGCTGCGCCTGCCGCCGCTGCGCGACCGCGCGGAAGACATTCCGGATCTCGTCCGCCACTTCATCCAGCAGGCGGAGAAGGAAGGTCTTGGCACCAAGCGTTTCGATCAGGAAGCGCTTGATCTGATGAAGGCTTATGCCTGGCCGGGCAACGTGCGCGAGCTGGAGAACCTCATCCGCCGCCTCATGGCACTTTATCCACAGGATGTGATTACCCGCGAAATCATCGAATCCGAGTTGCGTTCCGATGTTCCGGACAGCCCGATCGAGAAGGGGCCGATCCGCAGTGGCAACATGACCATTGCTCAGGCCGTCGAAGAAAACATGCGGTCCTATTTCGCGACATTCGGCGATAATCTGCCGCCTCCGGGCCTTTATGACCGCGTTTTGACCGAGATGGAGTATCCGCTCATCCTGGCGGCGCTGACGGCGACGCGCGGCAACCAGATCAAGGCCGCCGATCTCCTCGGTCTCAACCGCAATACGCTGCGCAAGAAGATCCGCGAACTCGGCGTGTCGGTCTATAGAAGCTCCCGCACCTCTTGACCCCGCAACGCTTGACAATGTGACGTGATGCGTTGCATTTTCGCCACATTGCGTTGCCAATAAGTCACGCAAGGGGTTTGTGTTCCTGCGGTCAGTTCTGCGTCCGATGATCCGGCTCGACGATGGACGAGCGGGAGATCGAGCGCGGTCTTTCACCCTGACCCATGGACGGCGGCGAAATACGTTTTGCCGCGTGGAGAGTTAAGCGAATGAAGCAGGATGCGTTGCCGCCGGCGGCGGAGGGCGAAGCAGTTACCACGGTAACGGATCGTCGCGCGCTGTTTGCTCTGCCCGGTCTCGTGCTTGCCGGGGGCGCGCTTCTCTGCGCGACGATGACGCTCTTCGTTCTGCTCGGCCTGACACCGATCGCGCCGACATCGCCAGTGGTCATCACCTCGGTCGTCGTCAATTCCTTCTTCGTGCTCGGCCTTATGGCGCTGATCGGCCGCGAGGTCTCGCGGCTCCTGAAGGCGCGAAAGCGCGGGCGCGCCGCGGCACGCTTGCATATCCGTATCGTCGTCCTCTTCTCGATCGTGGCGATCACGCCCGCCATTCTCGTCGCCCTCTTTGCCAGTATCACGCTGAACGCCGGTCTCGACCGCTGGTTCGCGCTCAGGACGCAATCGATCGTCAGTTCCTCCCGAAACATCGGGCAGGCCTACATGATGGAGAATGCGAGCTATCTGCAGGGCCAGACGGTCTCGATGGCAAACGACCTGGAGCGCAATCGCCAGCTGTTCAATCTCGATCGCACGGGCTTTGCCGAGTTGATGACGCGCCAGGCGAGGGGACGCGGCCTGCTCGGCGCCTTCCTGGTCCAGGCGGATGGGACTGTCATCACGCAGGCCGATATCAAGACCGAAAAGCCGCTGCCGGCCATTCCGCAGGACGCCCTGAACAAGGCCTCGGCCGGCCAGCCGACGCTGATTCCGCCAGGTGTCACCAATCTTGTCGGCGCCATTATCAGGCTGGAATCCATCGACGGCGCATTCCTGTACACGGTGCGCGCGGTGGACCCCAAGGTCATGACCGCGATGCGGATGATGGAGGAGAACGCCACCGAATACAGGTCGATGGAGGCCGGGCGCTTCTCGCTGCAGATCGCTTTCGCCATCCTCTATGTCGGCTTTGCGCTGATCGTGCTGCTTGCCGCCATCTGGACGGCTATCGCCGTCGCCGACCGTATTGTCCGGCCGATCCGCCTGCTGATCACCGCAGCCGACAGCGTCGCGTCCGGCAACATGGATATCGTCGTTCCCGTGCATGCCGTGGATGGCGACGTCGCCAACCTGTCACGCACCTTCAACAAGATGATCTCCGAGATCCGCACCCAGCGCGACGAGATCCTCGAAGCCAAGGACGAGGTCGATGATCGTCGCCGCTTCATCGAAGCGGTGCTCTCGGGCGTCACCGCTGCCGTCATCGGCGTCGAGCACGATCGCCGGGTTACCATCGTCAACAGTTCGGCCGAAACGCTGATGGCGCTCGATGCGGGCGACATGCTCGGCAAGCAGCTTTCCGAAATCGCCCCGGAGGTCGATCAGGTGCTGACCGAGGCGGCGTCGCGCTATCGTGGCGATTTCCGCAAGCAGATCGCGCTGGTGCGCGCCGGCACCGTGCGCACGCTCAGCGTCCAGGTGACCCGCGAGGAAGTGCGCGACCTGAGCGAATCCTACGTCATTACGCTCGACGACATCACAGATCTCGTCATCGCCCAGCGCTCCACCGCCTGGGGCGACGTGGCGCGCCGTATCGCCCACGAGATCAAGAACCCGCTCACTCCCATTCAGCTGTCGGCCGAGCGCATTCAGCGTCGCTACGGCAAGCAGATCAATCAGGACGACCGCGGCGTCTTCGATCAGTGCACGGAGACGATCATCCGTCAGGTCGGCGATATTGGCCGGATGGTCGACGAGTTCTCCTCCTTCGCGCGCATGCCAAAGCCGATCAAGGAGCCGAGCGATCTGCGCAAGATCCTGCACGATGCGGTCTTCCTGCGCGAGATGGGCAACAGCCACGTCGCCTTCCTGCAGGAGTTCGGCGATGCGCCGCTTGAAGGGCAATTCGACAGTCGCATGCTGGGGCAGGCCTTCGGCAATCTCATCAAGAACGCGGTGGAAGCGATCGAAGCCGTGCCGGCCAGCGAGCGCGATGAGCGCAAGGTGCTGGTGCGCGCATCGCTCGATCAGTCGCGTGATCGCTTCACGGTCGATATCATCGACAATGGCCGCGGTCTGCCTGTCGAGAACCGGCACAGCATTCTGGAACCGTATATGACGATGCGCGAGAAAGGGACCGGTCTCGGCCTCGCCATCGTGAAGAAGATTATTGAAGAACATGGCGGGCAGCTCGAACTGCATGACGCACCCGCTGATTTTGACCAGGGAAGAGGGGCCATGATCCGCGTGCATCTGCCACGCCTGGAGCAATCGCCCGCCGCCTCGGCCGCAAGTGACAAGGAAAATGCATATGGCCTCTGACATTCTGGTCGTCGACGACGAACACGACATCCGCGAGATCGTCTCCGGTATCCTCTCCGACGAGGGCCACGAGACCCGCACCGCTCATGACAGCGATAGCGCTCTGGCGGCGATCTCCGACCGCGCGCCGAGGCTGATCTTTCTCGACATCTGGATGCAGGGCAGCAAGCTCGACGGTCTGGCGCTGCTGGATGAGGTCAAGGCGCGCCATCCCGACATTCCGGTCGTGATGATCTCCGGTCACGGCAACGTCGAGACCGCCGTCTCCGCCATCAAGCGCGGCGCCTTCGATTTCATCGAAAAGCCTTTCAAGGCCGACCGCCTGATCCTGATTGCCGAGCGCGCGCTGGAAAATTCCAAGCTCAAGCGCGAGGTCTCCGAACTCAAGCGCAAGGCCGGCGACCCGGTCGAGCTGATCGGAACCTCCGTCGCCGTCTCGCAGCTGCGTCAGACGATCGAGAAGGTGTCGCCCACCAACAGCCGCATCATGATCCTCGGCTCTTCCGGTTCTGGCAAGGAGCTGGTGGCGCGGATGATCCACAAGAAGTCGACGCGCGCCAACGGCCCGTTCGTCGCCATCAATGCTGCCAACATCACGCCCGACCGCATGGAAGTCGCGCTGTTCGGCACTGAGGGCTCGCCGGGCCAGGCACGCAAGATCGGCGCCCTCGAAGAGGCGCACCGCGGCATTCTCTACCTCGACGAGGTCGGCGAAATGCCGCGCGAGACGCAAAACAAGATCCTGCGCGTGCTCGTCGATCAACAGTTCGAGCGCGTGGGAGGCTCCAAGCGAGTGAAGGTCGATGTGCGCATCGTGTCGTCGACCGCCTACAATCTGGAGAGCCGGATTGCCGAAGGCTGGTTTCGCGAGGATCTCTACCACCGCCTCGCCGTGGTGCCCGTCAAGGTACCGTCGCTGGCCGAGCGCCGCGAGGATATTCCCTTCCTCGTCGACCAGCTGATGCGTCAGATCTCCGAGCAGGCGGGCATTCGTCCACGCCGCATCGGCGACGACGCGATGGCGGTTTTGCAGGCGCATGATTGGCCGGGCAATATCCGCCAGCTGCGCAACAACATCGAGCGCCTGATGATTCTCGCCCGCTCCGACGGCCCGGACGCGCCGATCACCGCCGAGATGCTGCCGACCGATCTTGGCGACATGCTGCCGAAGGTATCGGCCAAGAATGACTACCACATCATGACGCTGCCGCTGCGAGAAGCGCGCGAGATGTTCGAGAAGGATTATCTCATCGCCCAGATCAATCGATTCGGCGGTAACATCTCGCGGACGGCTGAGTTCGTCGGCATGGAGCGTTCGGCGCTGCACCGCAAGTTGAAGTCGCTGGGCGTATGATTGACGGTGTAATCGGTAGCCGGCGTGTCTTTTTCGGCGGCGGGCAGGGTGGCTGCAGCGCCTAAGGCGATCTGCCGCCCCATAAAATTAGACAGGCCTTTTTCGCCGTTGCGGAAAAGATTGCGATTTGATACCAAAGGCTTTCCAGGCGGCAGGGATGAGGGTTGTCGGCTGCCTGATGGAAAAATAAGAAGTATTTTACCGGCACGTGAAGGCCGGCAATAAAGAAAGAATCGGCGCGATGGCGGAACGTTCTCAAAACCTGCAGGACTTATTTCTCAATACTGTTCGCAAGCAAAAGATTTCCCTGACTATATTTCTGATTAACGGTGTGAAGCTGACCGGCGTTGTTACGTCGTTCGACAACTTCTGCGTTCTGCTACGCCGTGACGGCCATTCGCAACTCGTGTATAAGCACGCGATCTCGACCATCATGCCCGGCCAGCCGATGCAGATGTTCGAGAGCGAAGAATCCGCTTCCTGACAGGACAGACGTCATCTCGACACGCGATACCAAGAATGATTCGATCATCCCGGAAGCCGTAATGCACCGGGATGACATGCGCGCGACCGTCGTCGTGCCCGTGCTCAAGCAGGCGCGCGGCAGCCGTGGGGCTTCCGACACCATCACCACATCACGCACGCCGGAAAGCCGCCTCGAGGAGGCGACGGGCCTGGCACAGGCGATCGATCTCGATGTGGTCAAGGGCGTCATCGTCACCGTCAGCGAGCCGCGCCCGGCGACGCTGATGGGCACCGGCAAGATCCAGGAGATCAAGGACAGTCTCGAAGAGAACGACTCGGGCCTCGTCATCGTCGATCATCCGCTGACGCCGGTTCAACAGCGCAACCTCGAGAAGGAATGGAACGCCAAGGTCATCGACCGTACGGGCCTCATTCTCGAAATCTTCGGCCGCCGCGCCTCCACCAAGGAAGGCACGCTGCAGGTCGATCTCGCGCATCTGAACTACCAGAAGGGCCGTCTGGTTCGCAGCTGGACCCACCTTGAGCGCCAGCGCGGCGGTGGCGGCTTCATGGGTGGTCCGGGCGAAACCCAGATCGAAGCCGACCGTCGCATGCTGCAGGACCGCATCATCAAGCTCGAGCGTGAGCTGGAGCAGGTGGTCCGCACCCGCCAGCTGCATCGCGCCAAGCGCCGGAAGGTGCCGCATCCGATCGTGGCGCTCGTCGGCTACACGAACGCCGGCAAGTCGACGCTGTTCAACCGCATCACCGGCGCCGGCGTTCTGGCCGAGGACATGCTGTTTGCGACGCTCGACCCGACGCTGCGCCGCATGAAGCTGCCGCATGGTCGCACCGTCATCCTGTCCGACACCGTCGGCTTCATCTCGGATCTCCCGACCCACCTGGTCGCCGCATTCCGCGCGACGTTGGAAGAGGTGCTGGAGGCAGACCTCGTTCTGCACGTCCGCGATATGGCCGACGAGGACAACCAGGCACAAAGCGCCGACGTGCTGCGCATCCTGAAGGATCTTGGCATCGACGAGGCCGAGGGCGAGAAGCGCATCATCGAGGTTTGGAACAAGATCGATCGTCTCGAGCCCGAGAACCACGAAGCGATCGTCCAGAAGGCCGAAGGCGCCCGCAACGTCGTTGCCGTTTCGGCGGTGACCGGCGAGGGCGTCGATACGCTGATGGAAGAGATCAGCCGCAGGCTGTCTGGCGTGCTGACGGAAGCCACCGTGGTGCTCCCGGTCGACAAGCTGGCCTTGCTGCCATGGCTTTACGATCACGCCATCGTCGACAGCCGCGAAGACAACGAGGACGGATCGGTCACGCTCGATCTGAGGCTTTCGGAAACGGAAGCGACGGAACTCGAGCGCCGGCTTGGCAATACGACCAGGCCGAAGGAAGACTGGGAGCGCTGATAGGCGGCCCCGTGGCCCGCTTGGCGTGCGCGATTAAACCAGTGCGCTCTGATTTCGCAGCGCGAGCTTCTCCTCTGAAACAAGCTGATCGAGTTCGATCCTTCCGACCGGATCGAGAAGTTCACCTGTGACCAGCGTGGTGATCAGGCTGCGCACCAGTGGCAGCTTGGTGGCGGGGCCGATCAGGATATCGCGGCTGAACGGCAACAGCCTGCTGTCGGATTGATAAAACGGCGTCAGGATGCGGCTGAGCAGCTGATAGAAGCGAATGTGCAGCTGCCGCTGCTTCAGATGGCGGGCGATGGCCTCGCCGACCGTTGCTTCGCGACACAGCGCCGAAGCGATTGATGCTGCGTCAAGCAGCGCCATGTTGGCCCCCTGGCCGAGCTGTGGGCTTGTTGCATGCCAGGCATCGCCGATCTTCAGGACGTTCTTGCCGGCAACAGGCGCGCGGGTCAGGTGCCGGTAGCGTGCATGTACGGGCTCAGCCACGGCCGCAAGGGCTTCCGCTTCCGGCCAAAAGGATCGTACCGCGTCGATCCACGCCTCGCGCCCGGCGGTCCGCCACGCTTCGAAATCCCTGTTGCGAATGCTCCAGAAGAAGGTCGCCATTGGCGTCGCGCCCTCGCGTGCCGTACCAACAGGCAGCACGCCGGCCATCTGGCTTGCTCTCTTGTAGCGTTGCTCCAGTTCGTCATTGCGGAAGACGCCATGCTCCGGCCAGGGAACCGTCGCCCAAAGCGCGCCGTAGCCGAGTTCTGTGGCGGCCTTGGCTGATAACGGTGAGTTGGCTCCCATGGCGTCGATCGCAAGATCGGCGGGTGGTGTGCGGGCGCCGCCGTCGAGCACCAAGCGCGGCGCGCTGCCCGCCTCCATGTCAGTCACCCGTGATGATGTCTCGAACCGCACCCCGGCTGCGATCGCAGCATCGAGCAACAGGTCGAACAGGGCGACGCGCTGGATGGCGATGCCGTAGGCGCCCGGGCGGTAGCCGACATCGAGCACGGTTCGGCCGTTGCCGGACAAGCGCCCATGCATGCGGCTGATGCGGGCGCCGCGCGCCTCGACTTGGCCAAGCAGGCCCATGCGCGAGAGGACCGCGGCCCCGGTCGGCTGCAACACGAAGCCGGAGCCAACGGGCTGCGGCGCGCTCATCTGGTCATAGACAGTCACGCGGGCGCCGCGGCTGGCCAGAAGTGCCGCCAGCGAAAGACCGCCGACGCCGGCACCTGCAATCGCAATGTCGAGCGTTTCAAGCTTCATGGTGTCGCGTTAGCCCAGCTGCCGCTCGATGGCTTTGGCGGCCTGCCACAGCGCTTCCATCCTCTCCAGCGTCGCGGCCTCCAACGTTTCACCTTCGGCTTGAAGAGATGTCTCTATATGGCTGAAGCGACGTCGAAACTTCGTGTTCGTTCCGCGTAGCGATTGCTCCGGATCCGCCTTCACATGCCGGCCGATATTGACCACGGCGAAGATCAGGTCGCCCAGTTCGTCGCTGACCTTGGCATGGTCGCCCGATGCCAGCGCCTCGCGCAATTCGCCGATCTCCTCCTCGATCTTGTCGAGAATGGGCTCCGGCGCCGACCAGTCGAAGCCGACTTTGGCGGCGCGTTCCTGCAGCTTCAGAGCTTCCGTCAGCGCCGGAAAGCTGCGCTGCACGGAACCCAGGAACCCGGTCTTGAAGTCCTCCGAGATCCCACGCGCGGCCCGGCGCTCGGCGCGCTCGCGCTTTTCCGCCTGCTTGATGTCGTCCCATTGCTTCTTCACCGCGTCGGGCGTATCCGCCTCGGAACGGGCGAAGACATGCGGATGACGGCGGATCATCTTTCGCGTGATCGCCTCGACGACGTCGCCGAAGGAGAACTCGCCGGCCTCCTCGGCCATACGGGCATGGAACACCACCTGCAGCAGCAGATCGCCGAGTTCGTCGCAGAGATCGTCCATGTCGTTGCGCTCGATCGCGTCCGAGACTTCGTAGGCCTCCTCGATCGTGTAAGGTTTGATCGTCTCGAACGTCTGGACGATATCCCACGGGCAGCCGGTTTCGGGGTTGCGAAGGGCTGCCATGATCTCGATCAGGCGGGAGAGGTCTTTGGAGGCTTCCATCGTGCTCTGGCCGATCGTGTCAGTTCAACGGAATGTCGTTGTCGCCCTTGGACGACTGGTAGCTGTCGGAAAGCGCGTCGTAGCGCGCCTTGATCCGCGCCGTCTGCTCCTTCAGCGCGGCCTTTAAGGTATCGTCTTCCGTCTCGACGAGATCGGCAATCGCGAAGCTGTTCCAGAAGGCGTTCTGCCGGCGATAGCCGCCGGGCTCCAGCCCGAATACCTCCTTCAGAATCTTCAGGTCATGGGGAATCGCGAAGGCGTCGCGGGAATCCTCATGGCTGAAGAAATAGTAGAAATTGTCGAAGCCGGCCCAGGTGATCGCCGACATGCACATCGTGCAGGGTTCATGCGTCGAGAGGAAGATCAGGTCCTTGGTGGCAGGTTTTTCGCCCAACTCGTAGAAGCGCTTCAGCGTGTGCACCTCGCCGTGCCAGAGCGGGTTTTCCAGCTCGTTGTTGGTCTCGGCCACGACGAGCGAAAGGTCCGATTTGCGCAGGATCGCGGCACCGAATACCTTGTTGCCGAGGCCGACGCCGCGTTCGGTCAACGGCAGGATGTCTTGCTCCATGACATCGAGCAGGCGGGCGGCAATGGTGGTGTCGGACATGGTGTTCTCCTTGTTGCCGCACCTTATCGCCGGCGCTGCGCGAGGCAAACGAGGATTCTCGGCGTTACCTGAATTTGTCACAGGCTTTGTACTGCATTGCAGCGCGATTCAGTACACCACACACGCCGCATCGGTGAGTTTTGCTCAAATGATTGACATGCCGGGTAAAACAATACGCGGCTGCGTGAGGTTTGGAATTTCTGTTTCTTCTTTTGGATGGTCCCGTGGTGCATATTCCGGCAACTTCGAAATGGATTGATGATGCCTTCCAAAAGTGAGCAACTGTCGGTTTTTCCTGCCTTCGTTCGTGTCGAAGGCAAGATTGCGGCTGTCTTCGGCAATGGCGACGAAGCCTTCGCCAAGGTGCGCCTGCTGTCGAACACCAAGGCCCGGATCGTCGCCTACGCGGATCGCCCCGAGGCCGATTATCACGCCCACCTGATCGCCAACCGCATCGAAACGGTGCGCGTGGCCTTTGCACCCGGTCAGGTCGAGGGCGCAACGCTGGTTTTCGCGGCCACAGGCGACGCCGCGGCCGATCGCGCCATCGTCGATGCCGCACGTGCTGCCAAGGTGCCGGCCAATGCCGTTGATCAGCCTGATTATTGCGATTTCTATACGCCGGCGCTCGTCAATCGCGCGCCTGTCGCCGTGGCAATCGGCACGGAAGGGGCAGGGCCCGTACTCGCTCAGATGATCAGGGCTCAGGTCGATCAGCTGCTGGCGCCGTCGCTTGGTCGGCTTGCCGAACTGGCGGTTAGCTATCGGGGACGCGTCGAGCATATGCTGGAGAAGGGCGCCACGCGCCGTCTTTTCTGGCGCCGTTTCTTCTCCGGTGCGGTTGCCGATGCCGTTTCCAACGAGAATATGCCGCAGGCACAGCGCCATGCCGACGCGTTGCTGCACGCCGCCGACAAGGCCGAGGGTCGCATCTGGCTGGTGGGTGCCGGCCCGGGTGCGGCCGATCTTTTGACACTGCGCGCCCAGCGCGTGATGATGGAAGCCGATGTCATCGTCTATGACGCATTGGTGCCGCAGGAGATCGTCGATATGGGCCGCCGCGATGCCGAGCGCCTCTCTGTCGGAAAGCGCAAGGGTTGCCATTCGAAGTCGCAGGAAGAGATCAACGACCTGCTCGTCTATCTCGGACGTGAGGGTAAGCGCGTCGTCCGCCTGAAGTCTGGCGATCCGCTGGTCTATGGCCGCGCCGGCGAGGAAATGGCCGCACTGCGCGCCGCTGGTATCGCCTATGAAGTCGTTCCCGGAATCACGTCGGCTTTCGCTGCCGCCGCCGATTTCGAACTTCCCCTGACCTTGAGAGGCGTCGCCTCGTCGCTGGTCTTCACCACTGGCCACGATCTGACGGGCGATGTGCTTCCCGATTGGGCGAGCCTGGCCGTATCGGGCGCCACGATCGCCGTCTATATGGGCCGCACCGTTGCCGCCTCGGTCGCCGAGCGGCTGATGCGCGCCGGCATCGCGCCGGAGACGACGGTTGCCGTCATCGAGAACGCCAGCCGCGCCGATCGCCGCCTCATGCACGGCACGCTGCGCGATCTGCCGGACCTGCAATATCGAGACGAACTGACCGGACCGGTCATGGTTATCATCGGCGACGCCGTCGCGGGCGCCAATTTCGAACTGTCCGAACCGCTGGTGCGTGCACGTGCCCGGTCCGAGGAACTGCTAAGGAGCTGAATATGGGAGACAAGGTTCTGACCGCCAACAGGCTGACGGACGGCATTGCCGTATGGCTCGATGCCAACGGCCAGTGGGTGCCGTCGCTGCAGGATGCGCTGGTCGCGCGCCATGCGGAAGCCGTGGCCGCGCTGGAGGCGATCGGCAAGAAGTCCTATGCCGACAATCTGGTGGTCGATGTCGCCGTGGTTGACGTGCAGGAGACCGATGGTGTTCTCTGGCCGCTGCGCCTTCGCGAACGCATCCGTGCACAGGGTCCGACCATGGAATACGCGCCGGGCTACAAGCCGGCCGATCCCGCATTCATTGCAGTCTGAGGAATACGATGTACCGTTACGACGAATTTGACCACGCCTTTGTCGCCGAGCGCGTCGCACAGTTCCGCGACCAGGTCGAGCGCCGCCTTTCGGGCGAACTGGCCGAGGATGCATTCAAGCCCCTGCGCCTGATGAACGGCGTCTATCTTCAGCTGCACGCCTACATGCTGCGCATCGCGATCCCTTATGGAACGCTGAGCTCCAAGCAGATGCGCATGCTGGCCCATGTGGCGCGGACCTATGACCGAGGCTACGGCCACTTCACCACGCGCCAGAACCTGCAGTTCAACTGGCCGAAGCTGTCGGACATGCCCGACGTGCTGGCAGAGCTCGCCACCGTCGAGATGCATGCGATCCAGACCTCCGGCAACTGCATCAGAAACGTCACCGCCGATCACTTCGCCGGCGCTGCTGCCGATGAGGTCGCCGACCCGCGTCCCTATGCGGAAATCTTGCGCCAGTGGTCTTCCGTCCATCCGGAATTCTCGTTCCTGCCGCGCAAGTTCAAGATCGCCGTGACAGGCGCGGAGCGCGACCGTGCCGCGATCCAGGTCCACGACATCGGCCTGCACCTGAAGAAGAACGAGAAAGGCGAGATCGGCTTTGCCGTCTATGTCGGTGGCGGCCAGGGCCGTACGCCGATGATCGCCAAGCTGATCAAGGACTTCCTGCCGGAAGAGGATCTGCTGTCTTATACGACTGCCGTCATGCGCGTGTATAACCTGCACGGCCGCCGCGACAACAAGTACAAGGCCCGCATCAAGATCCTCGTCCACGAAACCGGCGCCGAAGAGCTGGCCCGCCAGGTCGAGGTCGAATTCGCGGCGCTCAAGGACACCGAGCTGAAACTGCCTGAGTCGGACGTTCAGGCGATCACCGCCTATTTCGCGCCGCCGGCATTGCCGCAGCGTGCCGAAGGCTGGGAAAACCTTGCCCGTTGGAAGAAGGCCGATCCTGCGTTCTCCCGCTGGGTCCACCAGAACGTCCAGCCGCACAAGAACCCCGACTACGGCATGGTGACGATCTCGCTGAAGCCGATCGGCGGCATTCCCGGCGACGCCTCCGACAGCCAGATGGATGCGGTGGCCGATATCGCCGAGGAATACGCCTTCGACGAAATCCGCGTCAGCCACGAGCAGAACCTGATCCTGCCACATGTGGCGCTGGCCGACCTCGAAGCCGTCTATCGCGGCCTCGTCGCCATCGGTCTGGCCGAAGCCAATGCCGGGCTGATCACCGATATCATCGCCTGTCCCGGCCTGGACTACTGTGCTCTCGCCAATGCGCGTTCGATCCCGGTAGCCCAGGAAATTTCCACGCGCTTCGCCAATCCCGAGCGCCAGGCCGAGATCGGCGAGCTGAAGATCAAGATTTCCGGCTGCATCAACGCCTGCGGCCACCACCATGTCGGCCACATCGGCCTGCTGGGCGTGGAGAAGAAGGGTGCCGAACTCTACCAGATCACGCTCGGCGGCTCCGGTGACGAGCACACCTCGATCGGCGAAATCATCGGCCGTGGCTTCGAGCCCGACAAGGTGACGGATGCGATAGAGAAGATCGTCGATACCTATCTCGGCCTGCGCAACGATCCGTCGGAAATCTTCCTCGATGCCTATCGCCGCGTCGGACCGCAGCCTTTCAAGGATGCGCTCTACGGTGATTCCAAGGCGGAGGCTGCGTGATGGCGAAGATCTGGAGAGAAACCGGCTTCGTCGAGAACGATCCGTGGTTCATCGAGACCGAAGAGGTGAAGGCGGGCGAGGGGCAAAAGCCTCTGCTAAGCCTCGAGGAACTCGTGGCCAAGGCCGACGAGAGCAATGAGGTCGGCTTCGGCGTGCTGATCCAGCCGGCGGACGACGTCCGCAAGCTCGAACCTTATCTCTACCGCCTCGAACTCGTGGCGGTGGCGTTCCCGGCCTTCAACGACGGTCGCGCCTTCAGCCACGCCTCGCTGCTGCGCGAGCGTCTCGGCTATACCAACGAGCTGCGCGCCGTGGGCGACGTGCTGATCGACCAGGTGCCGTTGATGCTGCGTTGCGGCATCGACAGCTTCGCGGTGACCAACGAGACTGCGATAAAGCGTCTCACCGAAAAGCGCCTGCCGGAGATTCCGCATTATTATCAGCCGACTGCGCGTGACGCGGAGCCGGGCAAGAGCTATAGTTGGCGCCGTCAGGCGAAGCCGGCGGCATAAAGCCGGCTCGCCGTTTCAGAATTTGCGGAACGGTGCAATGAAGACTTTCGAAATCGCGGTGATCGGCGGCGGACTGGCCGGTATGATCGCCGCTATCGCCCTTGGACGCGGTGGCCGCAACGTTGCACTCGTTGCGCCGCCGGCACTGAGGGAAGACCGCCGGACCACGGCGCTGATGGATCAATCGATCCGTTTCATCGACCGGCTGACGCTCTGGGAGCATCTCAGGCCCTCTTCTGCGCAACTCTCGACCATGCGCATCGTCGATGGCACCAACCGCCTGCTGCGCGCGCCGACCGCGACCTTCCGCGCCGCTGAAGTCGGGCTCGAAGCCTTCGGCTACAACTTTCCCAACAAGGCATTGATGGATGTGCTGGAAGCGGCCGCGGCTGCCGAGGGCAACATCACGCGCTTTACCGCCTTTGCCGATGTGATCGATGTGACCGAGGATGCCGTCTCCATCTCGCTCGACAATGGCGAGACGCTCACCGCCGATTTCGCCATCGGCGCCGATGGCCGCAGGTCGAAGCTTCGCGAGACTGTCGGCATCGACGTCAAGACATGGTCCTATCCGCAATCGGCCATGGTGCTGAACTTCCAGCATTCTCTGCCGCACGAAAACATCTCCACCGAGTTCCACACGGAAAACGGACCCTTCACCCAGGTGCCGCTCCCCGGCAATCGTTCGAGCCTCGTCTGGGTGCAGAGCCCGTCGGATGCGCGGGCACGCGGCGAGCTTTCGCTGGCCGAGCTCAGCAATGTTGTCGAAGAGCGCATGCAATCGCTGCTCGGCAAGGTTCAGGTCGAGGAGGGCGTGCAGATCTGGCCGCTGTCGGGCATGATGGCGCACCGCTCGGGCAAGGGCCGGGTGGCGCTGATCGGCGAGGCCGCCCACGTGTTCCCTCCCATCGGGGCGCAGGGACTGAATCTCAGCTTGCGCGATGTCATGGCGCTGACCGATATCCTCTGCGACCGGCCGGAACTGCCGATCGCCAAGGATGCCGGCAGCCAGTTCGACCGCAAGCGCCGCGTCGATATCATGACGCGTACGGCGAGCGTCGATGTGCTGAACCGCTCGCTCCTATCCGATTTCCTGCCGATGCAGGTGATGCGCGCAGCCGGCCTGCATATCCTGGCCGCCGTGCCGCCGTTCCGAAGCATCGTGATGCGCGAGGGTGTCGAACCTGGACGAGGCCTGCGCGCGATCCCGGATGCGATCAGGGAGTATCTACGTCGGAAGAAAGCCTGACGTCATCGCGGGCAGTAATCTTGGCGGCGATGTAGCCAATGGGGACCAGCCGGAGAACGGCAGGAGAAGACTGACTATGTCGGCCAAGCGCATTCCAGTCCTGGCGCCGATCTGCTGCCACGAGGACGGGCCAATACGGCTTGCCTGCGGGAGGAGCTAAGGCTCAGCCGATTTTCATCAGGATTGGAAAGGTCTGCTGGAACCAGATGGCGGCATCGCTGACGAAGCCGAAGATGAAGGCGAGGCCGGTGAGGATGAGGAACACGCCCATGACTTTCTCGACCGTGCCGAGGTGACGGCGGAAGCGCGTGAGGAAGCCCATGAACGCGCCCGAGAAGCCGGCGGCGATCCAGAAGGGGATCGCGAGCCCGAGCGAATAGACGGCAAGCAGACCGGCGCCCGAGCCGACGGTCTCGCGCGAGGCGGCAACGCCCAGGATGGCGCCGAGCACCGGGCCGATGCATGGCGTCCAGCCGAAGGCGAAGGCAAGCCCCATCACGTAGGCGCCCGTCAGCGTCGCCGGCTTTCCGCTACCCTGGAAGCGGGCTTCCCGCGCCAGAACGCCGATCCGGAAGACACCGAGGAAGTTCAATCCCATCACGATGATGATAAGCCCGCCGATCTTGGACAGAAGGTCGAGATGCTGGCGCAGCGCCATGCCGATGCTAGACGCGCCGGCTCCGAGCGCCACGAAGACGGTGGCGAAGCCGAGCGTGAAGAAGAGCGCCGAAAACAGCACGCCGCGGCGAACATCCGGCGCGACGGTAACCGTCCCGCCGCCCCGGAACTGCTCGACGGAAATGCCGGCCATGTAGCAGAGATAGGGTGGCACCAGCGGCAGCACGCAGGGCGAGAGAAACGACAGGGCGCCGGCTAGCAAGGCACTCAACAGGGAAATATCGGCAATCGACACGCGGTTCTCCGGCGCAGGGCATTCGGGCGCAGTCCTAGCGCAGCCGGTGCCCCGCCGCCAATCACCTTTTTGCGTCTCGCGTTTGGGGAACTGGGTTTGTCCGATGCAACCTGTGTTAATTGTCTGGCAATTCGAATACCCTAATATACCCTCATGCGGATCAGCGTCATCACCAATTGGGCCTACGGAGTGACGGTTGTCCTGACCGTCCTCTCGGGCTCTGCTTTCATCCTCTCTGCCACAAGTGCCACACGCGAACGGATCGCGGTCGAGGAACATTTGGCGTTGGATGATCTCGCCGACGACCTGGCACTGGGCGCCGAGGAGCGCACCGATGAAGCCCGCCTCTATGTCATGCGCGACGACATCAGGCATCTCGATGCCTTCCAGGGCAAGGAAGGCGAGGAGCGCCGGCGTCAACGTGCAATCAGGGGCGTCCGCGACTTGGGTGCCACGCCTCTCGAATTGCAGGCGCTCGACGATGTGGAGAAGAACGCCGACGTTCTCGACAGGATCGAGGAAGAGGCGATCGCCGCGTACCGCAACGGCGATCAGGCCGGCGCCCGCCAGACCCTGTTCGGTCCTGAGCACGACCGCCTCCAGACCGCGCTGCTCGGCGCCGTCACGCGCTTCCGTGATTTGGCGAATGCCCGCACGCAGGCAGTCATGCAGGACACGCAGCTGCGCAGCGACTGGTGGGGTTTCATCGCCAAGGCGTTGCTCGCCGTGACTGCGGCCCTTTTTCTGAGTGTCCTCTATTTCATTCTCAAGCGCCGTGTCGCCATGCCCTTGATGCGCATGACCGGCATCGTTACCCGTCTGGCCAAGCAGGATTACGCGGTCGACGTGCCGCTCGATCGCCGCCGCGACGAGATTGGCGAGATGAACGAGGCGATCCACATCTTCCGCGAAAACGGGCTGGAACGCGATCGCCTCGATGCCGAGCGCCGTCGCGACCAGCAGACGAAGGATCTGATCCTGCAGATGATGCACCGCCTGCAGGCCTGCCAGGCACAGGAGGAGCTGGCCGAAGTCGTCACCCTTTTCGCTCCGCAGATCTTTCCGGATCTCGCCGGAAACCTCTACATCATGAACGAAAGCCGCTCGACATTGTCGCGCATCTCTTCATGGCACGAGCCGCAGCGCTCCGAGCCGATATTCCCGGCGACGGCCTGCTGGGGCCTGCGGCGCGGTCGCCCGCATATAAGCTCGCACGAACACGGCGACATCAGCTGCCAGCATCTCGACCAGTCGGATACGATGGGGCTGTGTGTCCCGCTGACGGCGCAGGGCGATGTCGTCGGGCTCCTTTATTTCGAGGAGCGGCCGCAGGGGCATATGGAAGCGGAGGCGTCGCGGCTCTATCTGGAGCTCATCGCCGAGAATATCGGCCTGGCCGCCGCAAACCTCCAGCTTCGCGACAAGCTGACGAACCTCTCCATTCGCGACGCGCTGACGGGCCTTTATAACAGGCGTTCGCTCGATGAGGACATGAACCATCATGCGCGCGACCGCGAGATGGAGCAGTTGTGCTGCATGATGATCGACATCGATCACTTCAAGCGCTTCAACGACGAGTTCGGTCATGACGCTGGCGATGAGGTCATGCGCTATGTCGCGCAGACCATTCTCGACACGGTCGGCGAAGCCGGACGCGCCTACCGTTTCGGCGGAGAGGAGTTCACCGTCCTGCTGCCTGATATCAGCGACGCCGAAGGCTTCGACATCGCCGAACGCCTTAGGTCGAATATCCGCGGCCTGGCGCTGTCGCATCGCGGTCGCATTCTCGGGCCGATTTCGGTATCGATCGGCGTCGGCTCGCTTGCGGAAGGCGCTGCCGTCTCGACATTGCTGACGCGCGCCGACGCGGCGTTGCTGGAAGCCAAGGCGCAGGGGCGCAACAGGACCGTTATGGCCTCGGTGGTTGTCACGGATAGCAAAAGGCGCGGCTCGGCTTAGGCGGATTAAGCAGGTCTATTTCTGCATCGATCCAAGCCGCACAAGCACCTCGCCCGGAATGCCGTACCGCTGGACGACGTCGCGGCTGTTGCGAAGACCGCAAATTTCACGCTGCACGAACAAATCCCAAACCGCATCCACCGCCTTGCGCAGGCGCGCATCGCGATCATCGTTACCATGGCGCGTCGGATCCCACGCTTTCAAATCGGCCAACGCCGCCTCGGCCTTCAAGCCGCTACGCCCGAGCGAACTGGCGCGCTCCGCCCTCAATTCGTATTCGAGAACATTGAACCCACCTTCCACCGAGAAAGGCTGCCTGAGTGATTGCGGCGGACGAACGGTCATAAATATACCCCCATGCTTGCGCACCCACGATCTATCAGCGAGCGGCGCTCGTTTGGCGAATGGGGCAACAGATTAGGGGTGATCCAGTTGGCGGTAAAGATAGTCGCCGAGGCATTCCAAACGCCTCGGCGAAGCCAGCGACTCATCAAGATGACGGGGACCGTCAAGCCGCTGCCAGCCGCCCTATTTGGCGGCTGCGTTGCCAACGCGGTTGCCGGCATTCTGCGTCGCATCGACAGTATTGGCGGCATCCTTGCCCATGCCGCGGATGGTGTTGCCGCAGGAGCTGAGGGCCAGCATGACGCAAAGAGCGGCCGCGATTTTCGTGGTCATAGAGAAAGTCATCTTATAATCCTTTTCGTGGAGCCTGTAACACAACGCATGGAAGCCCAGCTGGTTGCATTCTACGGTTGTTAACGGATGCCGTGCTGCTATGGCTGTTCGCGCATGCCGGGGGTCGCTTCCCGCTGTTCGGCATCTTCCAGATCCGTCTTCACGATAAAGGCATCTGTATGCTGTCTGGCCGCTTCCCTGAGCGCTTCGAGATTCGGCACATCATCGCCTTCGATTTGGTCGCCGCCATGATTGATCTCATGTTCGGCCTGCGACCAATGTTCTTCATGCCGTCCTTCAGGTCTGCCCTCGCGCTCCCAGATGGCGTGGGCGCGGTCGCGAATGTCTTTCTCACGGTCTGACATAATGTTCTCCGATGTTTCCATCGCTAGAACTGGCGGCGGGCATCAAATGTTCCGCAGGTGGCCGGGGCAGTGGAGAAAATATAATTCCGACTTGCGCGCAGGCGTTCCCGAAGGCGGCCTGATGGGCAATCCGCTTGGCAGCCGTGAACCTTTCGATCCGCCCCGAAAGTCCGATGATGATTTTCTAAGTGATTGATTTAATGGTGAGAGCGATGGGGCTCGAACCCATGACCTACTGATTAAAAGTCAGTTGCTCTACCAGCTGAGCTACGCTCTCCCGTGTTCCGAAGCATCCCTCTAGGACCCCCGGCTGGAAGTGCGCGGAACATATGCAGACGACCCATTGCGGTCAACTGAAAAATCTACCTTTCCTGTGCATCAGGCATATTTCTTGCGGGAGATGGTGAAGGAGGTGAGTGGAGGCCGCGGAGAGGCTTGCTCCCCTTCGATTGACGTTGCAAGCCTAGTCTCAGGGACTAAGACCATCGTCTATGCTTAACACCACGCCGAAATGACCGCCGCAAATGCACGAATCGCAATAAAGTTCCCAAGAAATATTTAAGAAAATCAATCGGTTCAATGGCGTCTTCGGCTTAACAAATCGATCTCGGGCACTACATCTCCCTTAACGAAGGAGATGACCATGACCAATGTGATCGAACACAACAATACCCGCAAGGTGCTCCGCGGCCGTGCATACAGTCTCACGGAGTTTTCGCGCAAGTACCGGCTCGGTGACGATGAAGCGGTTCGCCTGTTTGAGAAATTCGGCCCGTCCGCGACCGAACTCGACCTGTTGATGGCCGCCAAGCGACGCCCGCCGGTTTCGCTGGAATCACTTGGCGCCTGATGGGCGCTATCTGCGCGCCAGCGAGGGGGAGTAGAGAACGGGCCATTGGCCGCGTGAAGCCGCCAAGTGCGAAGTTCGCCCGCGACAAACTCGACTTTCATTACCAAGATTTCATTTCCATTTGACGTTGCTCCGTGCCAATCCGGTCAACTTGCTAATCCTGCGTTCAGCTTCAGATCGTTATTCCCGAAGCTGACAGTCGTATTGGCTGTATCTGACCGAGGCCGCCAGCATGAACGATATGACAACGCCCAATCAACCCGAGGGCACGCAGCCCAAGAGCACGGCAACCGCCGATCTCGCCGCTGTACTTGCCGCGTCGCGGCAGAAGCAGAAAGGTCGGTGGTTGAAGCGCTCGTTGGTTTCGCTCGTTGTGATCGCGGCGCTGGCAGGTGGCTTTTATTTCTATTCGCGTCAGGGCGGCAGCGAGGTGACCTACACCACGCAGCCGGTCAAGAACGGCGACCTGACAGTGCTTGTGACAGCCACCGGGTCGGTGCAGCCGACCGAGCAGGTCGATATATCCAGCGAGCTCTCCGGTACCGTCCGCGACGTCAATGTCGACTATAATAGCGAAGTGAAGGCTCGCGATGTGCTTGCGGTGCTCGACACGATCAAGGTCGAGGCCGACGTCAAGAGCACACAGGCAAAGCTCGATTCGGCGAAGGCGAATGTCGTTAAGGCCACGGCGGATCTGGAGTCCGCCAAGAGCTCTTACGATCGTTATCGCAATCTCGTTCAAAGCAACGTAACGACGCAGCAGAGCCTGGAGGATGCGCGCTACAAGTACGATTCGGCTGTCGCTACAAAGCAGATCAATGAAGCGGCAGTTCTTTCGGCGGAAGCCGATCTCCAACTCGCCCAGGTCAATCTCGCAAAGTCCAAGATCATTTCCCCGATCGACGGCGTAATCCTCACGCGCTCCGTTGATCCGGGCGCGACGGTCGCGGCTTCGCTATCGGCGCCCGTTCTCTTCGTCATTGGCGGCGACCTCAGGCAGATGGAGTTGCAGGTCGATGTGGATGAAGCCGATGTCGGCCAGATCGCGGTCGGCCAGAAAGCCACCTTTACGGTCGACGCCTATCCGGATCGCACCTTTCCAGCCGAGATCAAGCAAATCCGCTTTGCCTCTGAAACGACCAACAACGTCGTCACCTACAAGGCTATCCTATCGGTCGACAACGCCGATCTGCTGCTGCGCCCAGGGATGACGGCGACCGCCGATGTCACCGTGGAAGCGGTGAAGAGCACGCTCATGGTGCCGAACGCCGCGCTGCGTTACGCGCCGCCGGCCGCTGAAACGAGGCGAAACCGCGGTCTTTTCGGCATGTTCGCCCCCCCACGCATGGGCCCACGCGCCAGCAATCAGGGCGGCGGCGAGACCTTGACCGGCGCCAAGCGTCGGGTCTGGGTGCTGAAATCAGGCAAGCCGTCGCCTGTTGTCATCCAGGTCGGTTCTTCCGATGGGCAGTTCACCCAGGTGGTTTCTGGCGACCTGAAGGAAAGCGACGCGATCATCACCGATTCGACCGAGCAGTCGAGATAGCGGCCGCGCCATGACAACGCCGCCTCTCATCGAGTTCAGCCATGTGTCCAAGATTTACGGTCGCGGCGAGGCGGCGATCCGCGCGCTCGATCATGTCGACCTGGCAATCCGCGCGCACGAATTCGTCGCGATCATGGGACCATCCGGCTCCGGCAAGTCCACGGCCATGAACATTCTCGGCTGCCTCGATGTGCCGAGTGCCGGCGATTACCTGTTTCAGGGCATCTCGACCACCGGTTTCGATCGCGCGCAGTTGACGATGCTGCGCCGTCACATGCTGGGCTTCGTCTTCCAGGGCTTCAACCTCCTGCCGCGCACATCTGCGGTCGAGAATGTCGAGCTGCCGCTGATCTATCGCGGCATGCCGGCCGCGGAGCGTCATCGACTGGCCAAGGAAGCGCTCGGCCTTGTTGGCCTTGGCGGTCGCGAGCACCACAAGACGCAGGAGCTTTCTGGCGGCCAGCAGCAGCGTGTCGCCATCGCACGCGCCATCGTCACCCAGCCATCCCTGCTTCTTGCCGACGAACCGACGGGTAATCTCGACACAAAGACCAGCATCGAAATCATGGACCTGATGACGCGGCTGAACCGCGAGCAGGGCATCACCATCGTCATGGTGACGCACGAGCCCGACATCGCGGCCTATGCACAGCGGCTGCTACGCTTCGTCGATGGCAAGCTGGAAACGGAAACGGCGCATCAGGGAAGGGCGGGTCATGTTTCTTGAGACGGTTAAGCTCGCGCTTCGCGCCATCAGCCGCAACATGCTCAGGTCGTTCCTGACGGTGCTTGGCGTCGTCATCGGCGTCGCCGCCGTCATCGCGCTGGTCACGATCGGCAACGGCACGACCGCCCAGGTCACGTCCGAGCTGTCGCGGCTCGGCACAAACATGCTGTTTGCCCGCCCCGGCCAGTTCGGCCCCGGCCGCGCGAGTTCCGAGGCGCGGCGCTTCACCGTGGCCGATGTGGACGCCATCAGCGAACAGGTGAGTGGCCTGCGGGCCGTGGCGCCGCTCAACCAGACCACGGCGACTGTCATCTATGGTGGGCAGAGCCATTCGACGACGGTGATGGGCACGACCAACGACTACTTCACGGCGCAGGACTGGGATATCGCCTCCGGCCGCACATTCGACGCCGCCGAAGAGCGCGGCCGCGCGCGCTGCGTTCTTGGAGAGACGGTCCGTTCGCAACTCTTCGGGTCCGCCGATCCGATCGGTCAGCAGGTACGCGTCGGCAAGGTTTCCTGCGGTGTCATCGGCGTTCTGGCCAAGCGCGGGCAATCCGGCATGGGCACCGACCAGGACGACGTGGTGATCGTGCCGATCAAGGTCTACCAGCGGCGCATTGGCGGCAAGGCCAATGCCAATGTCTCGATGATCCTGATCTCGGCGCGCGATGGCGTTGCTACATCAAAGGTTCAGTCCGATACGGAAAACCTGTTGCGTGAACGCCGCAAGATCATTCCCGGCCGCGAAGACGATTTCAACGTCAACGACATGACCCAGATCGCCGCCGCGATGACCGGAACGACGACGCTGCTCACCAGTCTGCTTGGCGCAGTCGCCGCGATCAGCCTGCTCGTGGGTGGTATCGGTATCATGAATATCATGCTCGTCTCGGTGACAGAGCGGACGCGCGAAATCGGCATCCGCCTGGCGATCGGCGCGCTGGAGCGGCAGGTGTTGATGCAGTTCCTTGTCGAGGCGGTGGCGCTGTCGATATTTGGGGGCATGAGCGGCATTCTGCTCGGGTTGGGGCTTGGCTTCGGCGCCGTTTCCTTGCTCAAGGTCCCATTCGTGGTCAGCCCGATGATGATCATCGTCGCCTTCGCCTTTTCCGCCGCGATCGGCATGATCTTCGGCTATTTCCCGGCAAGGCGGGCCGCCCAGCTCAACCCGATCGATGCGCTGAGGCACGAGTAACCTATTGAGAAACAACGGTTCTACATGCTGTCTAATATATCATGGCAACCTGCCATTGAATCCGTGAACGCGGCGCTTATGATATATCAGGTCGAATCACGGATCCGCGATGCCGAATTCCTCACAGAGCCATCTTGCCTATCTGGCGCTGGAACATGCCATCGTGACCTTGGCGTTGACGCCTGGTGCGCTCGTCAATGAAAAGCAGCTGATCGATCTCTCCGGACACGGCCGCACACCCGTGCGCGAGGCGATCCAGAAGCTGGCCTGGCAGGGGTTGATCGTGGTGAAGCCGCGTGTCGGCCTGCAGATCGCCGAGATCAAGCCGACCGACCACGCCCATGTCATGCAGGTTCGCCGCGAGCTCGAACCGATAGCCGCGGCGCTCGTTGCCGAGCAGGCGACCGACGGGCAGCGCAACCAGCTTGTCGAGTGCGCCCGCGCAATGAGCGACTGCGCCGTCAGCGGCGATCTCGCGGGATTTTTCGCGGCCGACAAGGCATTCGACGAGATTCTCGAAGAATCGTGTCCCAACGCTTTCATTACCTCGGCGCTCGGCCCGGTGCAGACCCATTCGCGGCGTCTCTGGTATTCGAAGGCCAGCCCCGAGCGCATGGATCACTCGATCTCGCTGCACGTCGCCGTTATCCGCGCGATCCAGCAGGGCAAGGCGGGCGAAGCGCGCAAGGCGATGACGACGCTCATCGACTACCTCGGCCAGAAATGAAAACGGCCCCGTTTCCGGAGCCGTTGTCTCATAACGCGATAGGGGTGATCAGCCGACGAAGGCGCGTTCGATGACGAACTGCGCCGGCTTGCTGTTGGCGCCTTCTTCGAGGCCAGCCTTCTCAAGCAGCTCCTTCGTGTCCTTCAACATCGCCGAAGAGCCGCAGATCATGCCGCGGTCGATCTCGGGATCGAGCTGGGGAACGCCGAGATCGGTGAACAGCTTGCCCGAGGAGATCAGGTCGGTGATGCGGCCGCGATACTCGAAGTCCTCGCGCGTCACCGTTGCATAGTGCAGCAGCTTGTCGCCGACCACTTCCTGCAGAAGTTCGTCGTTCTGGATCTCGTGTACCAGATCGAAGCCGTACTTCAGTTCGGCTATGTTGCGCGTGGTGTGGGTCAGGATGACCTGGTCAAACTTCTCATAGGTCTCGGGATCGCGGATCAGGCTCGCGAAGGGGGCGATGCCGGTGCCGGTCGAGAACATATAGAGGCGGCGGCCGGGTGTCAGCGCGTCAAGCACCAGCGTGCCCGTCGGCTTCTTGCGCATCAGCACCTGGTCACCGGGCTTGATGGCCTGCAGATGCGAGGTGAGCGGACCGTCGGGAACCTTGATCGAGAAGAATTCGAGTTCTTCGGCCCAGGCGGGGCTGGCGATCGAGTAGGCGCGGAAGATCGGCTTGCCGTCGACCATGAGACCGATCATCGCGAATTCGCCCGAGCGGAAGCGGAAACCCTCAGGACGCGTCATCGTGAAGCGGAACAGGTTGTCCGTGTAATGCGTGACGCTGAGAACGGTTTCGGCGAATACGCCGGCAGGGATTGGGGCTGCGAATTCTTCGGTCTTTGCAGGGGCGTTCATTGCGGTATCGGATCCCGTAGTTCGTCGATCATCAATTCGATGCGAGCGAGATATTACAAATAGGCGGCGGATTAAAGGTATTCCATTCCGTTCGCGACGACTTGCATGAAATATGCATGTTATCGTCAGGTTTGGGAAACCCGATGTGCATCATTCGCTTTTGCTCTGGCGAAGCTGGATAAAGGATGCATATTAGGCCGAAATCGCGCCTCGGGGGTGCGGATTGCTTAAGGCAACTCGGGGAAACATGAAGATTTTCAATTACAAGCGCGTACCCTACGCGGAAATGCGCGCATTTTCCGTCCATATTTTGACGGCCTCCGGTTCCTTCCTTGCATTCCTCGGCGTGGTTGCCGCCGCCGAACACCGTTTCGTCGACATGTTCTGGTGGTTGGGGCTCGCATTGCTTGTCGATGGTATCGATGGACCGATCGCGCGCAAGGTCAAGGTCAAGGAAGTGCTGCCGAACTGGTCGGGCGATACGCTCGACAACATTATCGATTACGTCACCTACGTATTGCTGCCGGCCTTTGCGCTCTATCAGAGCGGCATGATCGGCGAGCCCTGGTCCTTCGTGGCCGCCGGCATGATCGTCGTGTCGAGCGCCATTTATTACGCGGACATGGGCATGAAGACGGAGGAGTATTTCTTCTCCGGCTTCCCCGTGGTCTGGAACATGATTGTCTTCACGCTATTCGTCATGGATGCCAGCGCCACGACGGCGCTCGTCGTCGTCACCGTCTCGGTGATCCTGACCTTCCTGCCGATCAACTTCCTGCATCCGGTGCGCGTCCAGCGCCTGCGTCCGCTCAATCTCGGCATCTTCTTCCTGTGGTCGGCACTCGGCATCTATGCGCTGCTGATGCATTTCGTCGTGCCGCAATGGGCGCTCGTTCTTTTCGTTCTGAGCGGTATCTACCTGTATTGCATCGGCGCCGTCCTGCAGTTCCTGCCGACGCTGGGACGTCGCGCATAGGAGAATAGAAATGACGAAGACACAGGCCGTCGTGCTGAACGGGACCGGCGGTCCCGAGGTTCTGGATTATGTCGATATCGACCTGCCGCCGCCCGGCGCCTGCCAGGTGCAGATACGGCATGCGGCGATCGGCCTGAATTTCATCGACGTCTATTTCCGCACCGGCCTCTACAAGGCGCCGCACATGCCCTTCGTTCCGGGTAAGGAAGCGGCCGGCACGGTGACTGCGATCGGCCCCGACGTTTCGGATTTCAAGGTCGGCGATCGCGTCGCCTATGCCGGCTCCGATGGCGCCTACAGCCTCGAGCGCAACATCGAGACCAGCCATCTGGTCACGGTGCCGGATGGCATAGGGCTAGAGACGGCCGCGGCGATGATGCTGAAGGGCATGACGGCGCAGTATTTGTTGAACCGCACCTTCAAGGTTGGTCCCGATACCACGCTGCTCTTCCATGCCGCCGCCGGCGGTGTCGGCCTGATCGCGGGGCAGTGGGCCAAGGCGCTTGGCGCGACGGTTATCGGCACGGTCGGATCGGACGCCAAGGCTGAGCTGGCGCGCGCACATGGCTATGACCACGTTATCAATTACAACTCCGAGGATTTCGTCGCGCGCGTGTCGGAGATCACGGGCGGCAAGGGCGTCGATGTGGTCTACGATTCCATCGGTCGCGATACCTTCCCGCAATCGCTGGACTGCCTGAAGCGCTTGGGCATGTTCGTGTCCTTCGGCCAGTCATCCGGGCCGATCGAGGATTTCACCCTGGCGTTGCTGGCGCAAAAGGGCTCGCTCTTTGCGACCCGCCCGACGCTCTTCACCTATATCGCGACGCGGGATGAGCTAACTGATTGTGCAAACGCATTATTTGATGTTGTTTTGAGCAACAAAGTGCGTATCAATGTCAATCAGACCTATCCGTTGCGCGAGGTTGGGCGAGCCCATACGGAACTGGAAGCCAGAAAAACGACCGGAACGACGCTGCTGATCCCAGAATGATCCTGAAGGGGCAGGTCGGCAGTGGGAAATGAGGGGAAAGTGTCGTCATCGACTGTGCCGGCATCAGGCGCATTATTGTCGGTCCAGAAACTGACAAAGCTCTTTGGCAGCTTTGCTGCCTGCAACCACATAGACCTCGATATCGCTCCCGGCGAAATCCATGCGCTGCTTGGCGAAAACGGCGCGGGCAAATCCACGCTGGTCAAGATGCTGTTCGGTGTGCTGGAACCGAGTGAAGGCGAGATCGTGTGGGAAGGCAAGGCCGTCGCGATCGGCTCGCCGGGTGCTGCCCGCAAGCTTGGCATCGGCATGGTGTTCCAGCATTTCTCGCTGTTCGAGGCGCTCACCGTTGCCGAAAATATCGCGCTCTCGCTCGACGACAGCATTCCGATCGGCAAGATCGCCGAGGAGGCGAGGGCGCTGTCGCAGGCCTATGGCCTGCCGCTCGACCCGCATGCCCATGTCGCCGATCTCTCCGTCGGCGAGCGCCAGCGCATCGAGATCGTCCGTGCTCTCCTGCAGAACCCCAAGCTCATCATCCTCGACGAGCCGACCTCGGTGCTGACCCCGCAGGAGGCCGACAGGCTGTTCGAGACACTGTTCAAGCTGAAGGCCGAAGGTCGGTCTGTCCTCTATATCAGCCACCGTCTGGAAGAAGTGCAGCGCATCTGCGATCGCGCAACGGTCCTGCGCCACGGCAAGGTGACCGGCGCCTGTGTGCCTGCTGAGGAAACACCGGCCTCGCTCGCCCGCATGATGGTCGGCAACGACGTCGCCAGCGTCACCCATCCCGATCGCGGCAACAAGGGGCCGGTCCAGCTTGCCGTCTCCAACCTCTCGGTCGCCCCGCGCACGCCCTTCGCAATGCCGCTGAGGGACGTGTCGCTGACAGTCTGTTCCGGCCAGATCCTGGCGATCGCCGGTGTGGCCGGAAACGGGCAGGGCGAACTGTTCGATGCACTCTCGGGCGAATATCCGGTCGCGGCACCGGAGGCGGTCGTCATCCGCAGCAAGCCTGTGGGAACGCAAGGGATCAACGCCCGCCGGCTTCTCGGCGCCGGCTTCGTGCCCGAGGAACGTCACGGTCACGCGGCGGTTTCGGCCATGAAGCTCTCCGACAATCTCGTGCTCGCCCGCAGCAAGTCGGACCGCAAGGCGTTTCTGTCGGGCGGGTTTCTCAAGGTCATCCGCCGCGGCGCGGTGAGGAGCGCCACCAAGCGCATCTCCGAGGAAATGGATGTTCGCAAGAGCGGCGAGGATCCGGCAGCCGGCTCGCTCTCCGGCGGTAACCTGCAGAAATTCATCGTCGGCCGCGAGCTCGATCGCCAGCCGGCTGTGCTCGTCGTCAACCAGCCGACCTGGGGCGTCGATGCAGGCGCTGCGAGCCGCATCCGTCAGGCGCTCGTTGATCTCGCCCGCAACGGCTCGGCCGTCGTCGTCATCAGCCAGGATCTCGACGAGATCTTCGAGGTCGCGACCGAGATCGCCGTCATCTCCGAGGGCCGCCTTTCGTCGCCGTTCCCTGCCGGCGAATTGACGCGCGAAAAGATCGGCCTGCTGATGGGCGGCCTGCACGAAAGCAAGACCGCGCCGGAGACCACGCATGCGCATTGAACTCGAAAAGCGCCCGCAGGCGTCGAAGCTTTGGGGGCTAGTGTCGCCGTTGCTGGCGTTGGTCCTGACGCTGATCGCCGGGGCGATCATGTTCGAGATATTGGGCAAGGACCCGATCGAGGCGCTCGACGCCTTCTTCCTCGAGCCGCTGCTCGAGGTCTGGTCGCTGCACGAACTGGCGATCAAGGCGGCCCCGCTGATCATGATCGCCGTCGGCCTGGCCGTCTGTTATCGCTCCAACAACTGGAACATCGGCGCCGAAGGCCAGTTCACCATGGGCGCGATCACAGGCTCGATCCTGCCTATCCTGTTCACCGAATGGCATTCGCCTTTGGTGCTGCCGCTAATGCTGATCATGGGCGCGCTCGGCGGCGCGCTGTTCGCCGGCATCCCGGCGCTGCTGAAGGCGCATTTCAACACCAACGAAATCCTGACAAGTCTGATGCTGGTCTATATCGCCCAGCTGTTTCTCGATTGGCTGATCCGTGGCGCCTGGCGCAATCCTGCCGGCTTCAACTTCCCCGAAAGCGTCTCCTTCCCGCCAGAGGCCGTGCTGCCGGCGATCTGGGAGGAGTCCGGCCGCGCCCATTGGGCCTTCGTCTTCGCCATCATCGCGGCGATCCTCGTCTGGTTCATGCTGAAATACACGCTGAAGGGCTTCGAGATCGTCGTGCTCGGTCAGTCGGAGCGGGCAGGGCGTTTCGCCGGTTTCTCGTCGAAGAAGATGATCTGGTTCAGCTTCCTGTTTTCAGGCGCGCTGGCAGGCCTTGCCGGCATATCGGAAGTCTCGGGCTCGATCGGCCACCTGCAGCCGGCGATCTCGCCGGGCTACGGCTTCACAGCGATCATCGTCGCCTTTCTCGGCCGCCTCAATCCGCTCGGCATCATTGCCTCGGGTCTGGTGCTGGCGCTGACCTATCTCGGCGGCGAGGCGGCGCAGTTGTCGATCGGCGTGTCCGACAAAGTCACGCGCGTCTTCCAGGGGCTGCTGCTGTTCTTCGTTCTCTCCTGCGACACGCTGATCGCCTACAAGATCCGCATCGTCTGGTCGCGTGTCCGCGGAGGTGTCGCGTGAGCATTTTCGAAGCCATCCTGCTGACAGTCATCACCGCCTCGACGCCGCTCGTCATCGCCGCGCTCGGCGAACTCGTAACCGAACGTTCCGGCGTCCTCAACCTCGGTGTCGAGGGCATGATGATCATGGGCGCCGTCGCCGCTTTCGCCGGGGCGCAGATGTCCGGCTCACCCTATATCGGCCTGCTGGCGGGCATCGCCATGGGCGCGCTCTTCTCGCTGCTCTTCGCCTTCCTGACGCTGACGCTGGTCGCGAACCAGGTTGCGACCGGTCTTGCGCTTACCATTCTCGGCCTCGGCCTTTCCGGCATGCTCGGCGAGGGCTATGTCAGCGTGCCCGGCGTGCGCCTGGCGCCGATCGTCATCCCATACCTCTCCGATCTGCCGTTTATCGGCTCGGTGCTGTTCCGCCAGGACCTGACGTTTTACCTGTCGCTGGCGTTGCTCTTCGGCGTCAGCTGGTTCCTGTTTCGTAGCCGCTCCGGCCTCAAGCTGCGCGCCATCGGCGACAGCCACGGCTCGGCGCATGCGCTCGGCATCGGCGTCATACGCACCCGCTATCTCGCGGTGATGTTCGGGGGCGCGTGCGCGGGCCTCGCGGGCGCGCAGCTGTCGCTGGTCTACACACCGCAGTGGGTGGAGAACATGTCATCGGGTCGCGGCTGGATCACGCTTGCACTGGTGGTCTTCGCATCCTGGCGTCCATGGAGGGTGTTCGCCGGTGGTTATCTCTTCGGTGCGGTCACGATCCTGCAGTTGCACGCCCAGGCGTTCGGCATCGGCATCCCGGCGCAGTTCCTGTCGATGCTGCCTTACGCAGCCACTATTGTGGTTCTCGTCATCATTTCCCATAATCGCCGCACGACGTTGATCAACACACCAGCGTCCCTGGGAAAACCATTCGTCCCGGAACGATAGAACAAGAACAAGCGAACTTAGAAATTCCAAACCACAGGGGTTATCATGAAAAGACTAGCAGTCGCATTTGCCGCTTCGGCAGCTGCCATTCTGAGCGTCGGCTCGTCCGCACAGGCCGCCGACAAGACCAAGGTCTGCTTCGTCTACGTCGGCTCGCACACGGACGGCGGCTACTCGCAGGCGCACGATCTCGGCCGCCAGCAGATCCAGAAGGAATTCGGCGACAAGATCGACACGCCATATCTTGAAAACGTTCCCGAGGGCCCGGATGCAGAGCGCGCCATCGAGCGCCTTGCCCGCTCCGGCTGCAAGCTGATCTTCACGACGTCGTTCGGCTTCATGGACGCCACCGTCAAGGTTGCCGCCAAGTTCCCGGATGTGAAGTTCGAGCACGGCACCGGCTACAAGTCCGGCCCGAACCTCGCCACCTACAACTCGCGCTTCTACGAGGGCCGCTACATCCTCGGCCAGATCGCCGCCAAGACCTCGAAGAACCACGGCGCCGCCTACATCGCCTCCTTCCCGATCCCTGAAGTCGTCATGGGCATCAACTCGTTCGAGCAGGGCGCAAAGTCCATCGATCCTGACTTCAAGCTCAAGGTCATCTGGGTCAACACCTGGTTCGACCCGGGCAAGGAAGCCGACGCGGCAAAGGCCATGGTCGACCAGGGCGTCGATGTCCTGACGCAGCACACCGACACGACGGCCCCGATGCAGGTTGCCGAAGAGCGCGGCATCCATGCCTTCGGTCAGGCCTCCGACATGATCGCAGCCGGTCCCAAGGCGCAGCTGACGGCGATCGTCGACACCTGGGGCAACTACTACTCCAAGCGCGTTCACGCGCTTCTGGACGGCACCTGGAAGTCGGAACAGAGCTGGGACGGCCTCAAGGACGGAATCCTCAAGATGGCCGACTACACCAACATGCCCGACGACGTGAAGAAAATGGCGCAGGAAACCGAAGCCAAGATCAAGTCCGGCGAACTGCATCCGTTCACCGGTCCGATCAACAAGCAGGACGGTACGCCTTGGTTGAAGGCCGGCGAAAAGGCCGATGACGGCACGCTGCTCGGCATGAATTTCTACGTTGAAGGCGTGGACGACAAACTGCCGAAGTGATGCCGGGTTTAATCCGTTAGCACATGCGAAAGGGCGCCCGTTTCAGGCGCCCTTTTTGCTGCATTGCATACCAGAAAGTGCATTTACAAAAGTAATACTATATGATTTTCCTAGTGCGTGCCGCGGGAGGCGGCTTTTGGAGGAAATCATGAAATTCAAGACAGCACTCATGAGTGCCACGGTTTTTGCTGCCTGCATGTTCGGCTCGGCACAGGCCGCCGAACTGGTTGTCGGCTTCTCGCAGATCGGCTCGGAATCGGGCTGGCGCGCTGCTGAGACGACCGTCACCAAGGAAGAAGCCAAGAAGCGCGGTATCGACCTGAAGTTCGCTGATGCCCAGCAGAAGCAGGAAAACCAGATCAAGGCGATCCGCTCCTTCATCGCCCAGGGCGTCAATGCCATCCTGCTCGCTCCGGTTGTTGAGACCGGCTGGGACGCGGTTTTGAAGGAAGCCAAGGAAGCCGATATCCCGGTCATCCTGCTCGATCGTACCATCAAGGCGCCCGAGGACCTCTACCTGACGGCCGTTACCTCTGACCAGGTGCACGAAGGCAAGGTTGCTGGCGACTGGCTTGTGAAGACCGTTGCCGACAAGAAGTGCAATATCGTCGAGCTTCAGGGCACGACCGGCTCTTCGCCGGCCATCGCCCGCAAGAAGGGCTTCGAGGAAGCCATCGCTGGCAAGTCGAACTTCAAGATCGTTCGCAGCCAGACCGGCGACTTTACCCGCACCAAGGGTAAGGAAGTCATGGAAAGCTTCCTGAAGGCCGAGAACGGCGGCAAGGATATCTGCGCCCTCTACGCCCACAATGACGACATGGCTGTCGGCGGCATCCAGGCGATCAAGGAAGCCGGCCTGAAGCCGGGCAAGGACATCCTCGTCGTCTCGATCGACTCCGTGCCTGACATCTTCAAGGCCATGGAAGCGGGCGAAGCCAACGCAACCGTCGAGCTGACGCCGAATATGGCCGGCCCGGCATTCGACGCGCTCGACGCCTACCTGAAGGACAAGAAGGCTCCGGCCAAGTGGATCCAGACCGAATCGAAGCTCTACACCCAGGCTGACGATCCGAAGAAGGTCTACGAGTCCAAGAAGGGCCTCGGTTATTGATCTGACACATGAACCGCACCGGTCCGTCATGGACCGGTGCGGAACTGCCGCGAACGCTGCCAGACATCATGTCGGGTTGCTATCAGGCCATGTCGGTCAATATCAGGAAAAGCCCACTTGATGATTCACAATTTCGAGAACGTTCTTGCCGCGTCAGGCATATCGAAATTCTTCCCCGGAGCCGTAGCCCTCGACAAGGTCGATTTCACTCTTCGCAAGGGCGAAGTGCACGCGCTGCTCGGTGAAAACGGCGCCGGCAAATCGACGCTGATCAAGTGCATCACCGGCGCCTATCGCCGTGACGAAGGCAGCCTCACGCTGGATGGCGCCGAGATCGACCCGGCTGATACCCTTGCTGCGCAGCGGCTTGGCATCGGAACCGTGTATCAGGAGGTCAATCTCCTCTCCAATTTGAGCGTCGCCGAAAACCTGTTTCTCGGCCGCCAGCCGAAGCGCTTCGGCATGATCGACGTCTCCGCGATGAACCGCCAGGCCCGTGAGCTCCTGCGACAATATGGCATGGAGATCGACGTAACCGCGCAGCTCGATCGCTTCTCAGTCGCCGTCCAGCAGGTCGTTGCCATCGCCCGCGCCGTCGATCTCTCGGGCAAGGTGCTGATCCTCGACGAACCGACGGCCAGCCTCGACGCGCAGGAAGTCGCCATGCTCTTCGGCATCATGCGTGACCTGAAAAAGCGCGGCCTTGGTATTGTTTTCATTACCCACTTCCTTGAGCAGGTCTACGATATCAGCGACCGCATCACGGTATTGCGCAACGGCAAGCTGGTCGGTACTCGAGAGAAAGCCGAGTTGCCGCGGCAAGGCCTGATCTCGATGATGCTTGGCCACGAACTGGCGCATGCCGAGGCCGCCGTGAAAGAGCGCAGCGTCGCCGCCGGCCCGGTGAAATACAGCTTCGAGGGATATGGCAAGCGCGGCAAGGTGAAGCCCTTCGATCTCAACGTTCGCGTCGGCGAGGTCGTCGGCGTCGCCGGCCTGCTTGGCTCCGGGCGCACGGAAACGGCCGAGCTTCTCTTCGGCATCGAGAACGCCGATAGCGGCACCGCCAAGATCGACGGCAAGCCGGTGGCGCTTTCAAATCCGCGCGCGGCGATCCGCGCCGGTTTCGGCTTCTGCCCCGAGGACCGCAAAACCGATGGCATCATCGGCGATCTCTCGATCCGCGAGAACATCGCGCTGGCGCTGCAGGCGCGCCGGGGATGGGCGCGGCCGCTGTCGCGCGGCGAGCAGAACACGCTTGCCGACAAGTACATCAAGGCGCTCGATATCCGTACCACCGACCGCGAAAAGCCGATCCGCCTGCTCTCCGGCGGCAACCAGCAGAAGGCGATCCTCGCCCGCTGGCTCGCCACCAATCCCGACTTCCTGATCCTCGATGAGCCGACGCGCGGCATTGATGTCGGTGCGCATGCCGAGATCATCAGGCTGATCGAAGAGCTCTGTGAAAGAGGCATGTCATTGATCGTTATTTCATCGGAATTAGAAGAGCTTATCGCCTATAGTTCACGTATCTTGGTATTGCGGGACCGGGAGCATGTGGCTGAGTTGACGGGTGAGAACGTCAGCACGTCGCGCATCGTGCAGGCAATCGCCGCCGTGCAGAAAAAGACGGAGGACGCATGACGTCGTCACAAAAGGCGCTGCTTATCCGCCTAGCCCCGCAATTGATAGCACTCGCAGTCATATTGCTGTTGAACTTCATTATGTTCCCGCAGTTTTTTAATGTCACTATTCAAAACGGGCGGCTCTACGGCAGCTTGATCGACGTCCTGAATCGCGGTGCGCCGGTCGCGCTGCTGGCAATCGGCATGACGCTCGTTATCGCCACCAAGGGCATCGACCTCTCCGTCGGCGCCGTCATCGCCATCTGCGGCGCCGTCGCGGCGTCGTCGATCGTATCGGGCAACTCGCTCGCCTGGACATTGGTGCTGACACTTCTGATCGGCCTTGCCTGCGGTGTCTGGAACGGCTTCCTCGTGGCGATCCTGAACATCCAGCCGATCATCGCCACGCTGGTGCTGATGGTCGCCGGCCGTGGCATCGCGCAGCTGATCACCGAAGGCGTGATCATGACCTTCAACGATGATGGTCTGATCTTCTTCGGCAGCGGTTCCTTCGCCTTCATGCCGATGCCCGTCGTCATCTGGCTGGTGGTCGGCGTTCTCGTCACGCTGCTGGTACGCCGCACCGCGCTCGGCATGCTCGTCGAGGCAACCGGCATCAATCGCCGCGCCAGCACGTTGTCTGGCGTTCGCACGCCGGTGCTGCTGATGGCCGTCTATATGCTGAGTGGGCTGTGCGCCGCGATCGCCGGCATCATCGTCGCCGCCGACATCAAGGGCGCCGACGCCAACAATGCCGGTCTCTGGCTTGAGCTCGACGCGATCCTCGCGGTTGTCGTCGGTGGCAACTCGCTGCTCGGCGGCCGCTTCAGCATCGTCGGCTCGCTGATCGGCGCGATGATCATCCAGGCGGTCAACACCGGTATTCTGCTCTCGGGCTTCCCGCCGGAGTTCAACCTGATCATCAAGGCGGTGATTGTTCTCGTGATCCTGGTGATCCAGTCGCCGGCCGTGCAATCGGCAGCCGTCTTCGTGGGGCGTCGCTCCAGCCCGAGAGGGGAACTGCAGAAATGAATTCGAAATACCTGCCGCTGCTGGCGACAATCGTGATCTTCATCCTCTCCTACGCCGTCTGCGCCATGCAGTATCCGAGCATGCTGTCGACGCGCGTGGTCGGCAACCTTTTGACCGACAATGCCTTCCTCGGCATTGCCGCCGTCGGCATGACCTTCGTGATCATCTCGGGTGGGATCGATCTCTCGATCGGCTCGGTGATTGCCTTCACGGGCGTGTTCCTCGCCGTCATCCTGCAGAACACCAGCATTCATCCGCTGCTCGCCTTCGCGCTGGTGCTCGTCATCACCACCGCTTTCGGCGCGGCGATGGGTGCCGTGATCCACTATCTGCAGATGCCGGCTTTCATCGTCACGCTGGCGGGCATGTTCCTGGCGCGCGGTATGGCCTTCGTGCTCTCCATCGACAGTATCCCGATCGGCCACGATTATTACAGCACGCTCTCTGGCCTTTATTACAAGCTGCCCGGCGGCGGACGGCTGACGTTGATCGGGGCGGTGATGCTCCTGGTCTTCGCGGTTGGTATCTTCATTGCCCACCGCACGCGGTTCGGCACCAACGTTTACGCGCTTGGTGGCGGCGCGCACACGGCGCAGTTGATGGGTGTGCCGGTTGGTCGCACCACAATCCAGATTTATGCGCTGTCAGGCTTCCTTGCCGGCCTGTCAGGAATCGTTTTTTCCCTCTATACGTCCGCCGGCTATTCGTTGGCGGCTGTCGGTGTCGAGCTCGATGCCATCGCGGCGGTTGTCATCGGGGGCACTTTGCTGACGGGTGGAGCGGGATTTGTAGCGGGGACCTTTATCGGGCTCCTGATACAGGGGTTGATTCAGACTTACATCACCTTCGATGGAACACTTTCCAGCTGGTGGACGAAGATACTGATCGGCCTGCTGCTTTTTGCATTCATCCTGATGCAGAAAGCCATCCTGTTCCTCTCGAGTTTGAACAAGAGGTATGCCTGACGGGGGCCGTGGCTTGCGCAATCGAATTCTGGACACCGGGAAGACACAACGGCGATCTCGCACCAGCCACGCACAGGTGGTGGACGAACTCGGCCGCTCCATCGTCGCCGGGACCTATCCCGTCGGGAGCATCCTCCCTGGCGATATCGAGCTCGCGCAGCGCTTCAAGGTGTCCCGCACTGTTCTTCGCGAGACGATGAAGACGCTGGCCGCCAAGGGCATGATCGTCGCCAAGGCGCGCGTCGGCACCCGCGTCACCGAAAAGAGCCAGTGGAACATGTTCGACAGCGAGGTGATCGCCTGGCACTTCGACGATGATGTGACCGAGGAATTCCTGTTGCAGCTCTACGATATCCGCCTAGCCGTCGAACCGTTCGCGGCCGGTCTGGCGGCCGAGCGGGCAACGCCGGACGAAGTCGCGCTGCTGACCGATCTGGCCAGGGAGATGGCCGCGCCCGATCATACGACCGAGAGCCTGGCGATGGCCGATCTGGAGTTCCACCTCGCCGTCGCCGATGCCGCGCACAATCCTTTCATGCATACGCTGGGAAGCCTGATCGAGGCGGCGCTCGTTGGCATGTTCCGCATCAGCACGCCGCCCTCGCAAAACGGCTTCTCGAACATTGCCGAAACCCACATGCGCATCGTCAAGGCGATCGCGGCGGGCGACGTGCCGGCGGCCCGTTCAGCGATGGAGGCGGTTATCGTCGAGGGCCGCGATCATGTGCATGACGCCTATGCCGGGATGACCAGGGTTCTCGCCTAATCCTTTTTTGATCTTTGTTCCGTCCGCGACTTGCTGCTATGAGGCGGCAACGCGCCTGTAACGGATTCTTGGGAGCAGACCATGGAACGCACTTGTCTTGCCGTCATTCTCGCCGCGGGTGACAGCACGCGCATGAAATCGTCGAAGTCGAAGGTTCTCCACCCGGTGGCCAACCGGCCGATGATTGCCCATGTCGTCGAAGCCGTGGCCAAGACTGATATCGGCGCCGTGGCGCTCGTGGTCGGCCGTGATGCCGACGAGGTGGCCAAGGCCGCCGCGGTCGGCGATGTCGAGATCGAGACCTACCTGCAGAAGGAACGCCTCGGCACCGGCCATGCGGTGCTCGCAGCCCGCGAGGCCATTGCGCGCGGCTACGACGATGTGATCGTCACCTACGGCGACGTTCCCCTGCAGACGGCAGCACCGCTCAAGGCAGCGCGCCAGGCGCTGGCTGATGGCAGCGATATCGTCGTCATCGGCTTCCACACCGACAGGCCGACCGGCTACGGCCGTCTGCTGGTGAAGGACGGCGAACTGATCGCCATCCGCGAAGAGAAGGACGCGACCGATGCAGAGCGCGCCGTCACATGGTGCAATAGCGGCCTGATGGCGATCAACGGCCGCAAGGCGCTGGAGCTTCTGGCCCTCATCGGCAACAACAATGCCAAAGGCGAATTCTATCTGACCGATCTCGTCGAGATCGCCCGTTCGCAGGGCGGCCGCGTCACGGCGGTCGATGCGCCCGAGATCGAAATGACCGGCGCCAACAACCGCGCCGAACTCGCCGTTATCGAGCGGCTCTGGCAGGAGCGTCGTCGCCACGAACTGATGGTGTCGGGCGTCAGCATGATCGCTCCCGAAACGGTCTTCCTGTCCTATGACACCGTCATCGGCCAGGACGCGCTGATCGAACCGAACGTGGTCTTCGGCCCCGCCGTGGTGATCGATGGCGGCGCGGTCATCCATGCCTTCTCGCATATCGAGGGCGCGCATGTCAGCGCCGGTGCGACGGTCGGCCCGTTTGCGCGCCTGCGGCCGGGCGCGGATCTCGCCGAGGGGTCGAAGGTCGGCAATTTCTGCGAGGTGAAGAACGGCAAGGTCGGAGAGGGCGCCAAGGTCAATCATCTGACCTATATCGGCGACGCCACGATCGGCGCCGGGGCCAATATCGGCGCGGGCACGATCACCTGCAACTATGATGGCGTCAACAAGAGCGAAACGATCATCGGCGCACACGCCTTCGTCGGATCGAACTCCTCGCTCGTTGCGCCCGTCAGCATTGGCGACAACGCCTATGTCGCGTCGGGCAGCGTCATCACCAATGACGTTCCGGCAGACGCGCTTGCCTTTGGCCGGGCGCGCCAGGAGATCAAGCCCGGCCGCGCCACCATCCTGCGCGAACTGGCGCTTGCGAAGAAGGCCGCGAAGAAGGCGAAAGGCTGATTGTTTTCGTAACGCGCGGTCATCGAAAGTGACCGCCTGGCCGATTGAGAAAAAAGCGAAAATTGTTACGACTGCCTGCAATTGATTGCTGGCTCTGGGGATTTCTTTATGTGTGGTATTGTTGGTATCGTTGGTAACAGCCCTGTGGCGGTGCGTCTTGTCGATGCGCTGAAGCGGCTTGAATATCGCGGTTATGATTCCGCCGGCGTCGCCACCATCCACGATGGCGCCATGGACCGCCGCCGTGCCGAAGGCAAGCTCTTCAACCTCGAAAAGCGCCTCGATAGCGAGCCGCTGGCCGGCACGATCGGCATCGCTCACACCCGCTGGGCAACGCATGGCGTTCCCAATGAAACGAACGCGCATCCGCATTTCGTCAAGGGCGTCGCCGTCGTTCACAACGGCATTATCGAGAATTTCTCCGAGCTGCGCGACGAATTGACAGCCGAAGGCGCGGTGTTAGAAACGCAGACCGACACCGAAGTCGTGGCCCACTTGGTCGCCAAGTATATTGGCGAAGGCCTCGAGCCGCGCGCGGCTATGATGAAGATGCTGAACCGCGTGACCGGCGCCTATGCGCTGGCCGTCATGCTCCAGAAGGACCCCGACACGATCATGGCGGCGCGCTCCGGCCCGCCGCTCGCCGTCGGCTATGGCAAGGGCGAGATGTTCCTAGGCTCGGATGCCATCGCGCTGTCGCCCTTCACCAGCGAGATTACCTATCTCGTCGATGGCGACTGGGCGGTTCTGACGAAGGATGGCGCCACGATCCTCGATTTCGACGGCAACGAAGTCTCGCGTCCGCGCCAGATCTCGCAGACGACGGCTTACGTCGTCGATAAGGGCAATCACCGCCACTTCATGGAAAAGGAAATCTACGAGCAGCCGGAGGTCATCTCCCACGCGCTCAGCCAGTATGTGGATTTCGCCAGCAACACGATCAGCGCCAACGCCAATGCGATCGACTTCAAGTCGGTGAGCGGTCTCGCCATCTCGGCTTGCGGCACCGCTTATCTCGCCGGCCTCGTGGGCAAATACTGGTTCGAGCGCTATGCGCGGCTGCCCGTCGAGATCGACGTCGCCTCCGAGTTCCGCTACCGCGAAATGCCGCTGTCGCCGACGCAGGCGGCCCTCTTCATCTCGCAGTCCGGCGAGACCGCCGATACGCTGGCGTCGCTGCGCTACTGCAAGGACAACGGCCTGAAGATCGGCGCCGTCGTCAACGTCAAGGAATCGACGATCGCCCGTGAATCGGATGCGATCTTCCCGATCATGGCGGGTCCCGAAATAGGCGTCGCCTCGACCAAGGCCTTCACCTGCCAGCTCGCCGTTCTGGCTTCGCTGGCGCTCGGCGCCGGAAAGGCGAGGGGAACGATCGCCCCGGATCAGGAAAAGGAGATGGTGCGCCACCTGGCAGAGATGCCGCGCATCATGAGCGGCGTGCTCAACGCCATCCAGCCGCAGATGGAAACCCTGTCGCGCGAGCTGTCGAAGTGCAAGGACGTGCTCTATCTCGGCCGCGGCACCAGCTATCCGCTCGCCATGGAAGGCGCGCTGAAGCTCAAGGAAATCTCCTATATCCATGCCGAAGGCTACGCGGCCGGCGAATTGAAGCACGGCCCGATCGCGCTGATCGACGAGAACATGCCCGTCATCGTCATCGCGCCCTACGACCGATTCTTCGAAAAGACGGTGTCGAACATGCAGGAAGTGGCTGCCCGCGGCGGCCGCATCATCTTCATCACCGATGAAGCCGGTGCCGCGCACTCCAAGCTGCCGACCATGGCGACGATCGTCCTTCCCAATGTCGACGAGATCATCGCGCCGATGATCTTCTCGCTGCCGATCCAGCTTCTGGCCTATCACACGGCGGTCTTCATGGGCACCGATGTCGATCAGCCGCGCAATCTCGCCAAGTCGGTCACGGTCGAGTGAGACCGACCGACCGAGGCTTGTGGGGCGCGGCGAATTCTGGCAGTTTTTGGCTCGGAAAGCACGGGGGCACTGATTTCCGATCGCAGCTAAACTCAACGGAGTTCGTCGGCATACGATGACGGAAAAACTGCCCCGATTGTCGGTCGCGACGCGCATCAGAAACAATTTTCTGGCGGGCATCATCATTTGCGCGCCGATCGCCATCACGCTGTGGCTGACGTGGTCGGTGGTGCGCTGGGCCGATAGCTGGGTAAAGCCATATCTGCCGGCCCGCTATGATCCCGACAACTACTTGAACTTCGCCGTTCCGGGCTCCGGCCTGCTGATCGGCCTCATCATCATCACCATCATCGGCTTTCTCGGCAAGAACCTGATTGGCCAGCAGATCGTCATGTTCAGCGAGTCTCTCGTGCGCCGCGTGCCGCTGGTCCGCGTCATCTACAAGAGCGTGAAGCAGATCTTCGAGACGGTGCTGAAGGAGCGCAGCAATTCCTTCAAGAAGGTCGGACTGATCGAGTATCCGAGCCCGGGCCTCTGGGCCATGGTCTTCATCGCGACGGATGCCAAGGGCGAGATCGCCTCGAAGTTCAACGCCATGGGCCACGACATGGTCAGCGTCTTCCTGCCGCCGACCCCGGTGCCGACGGCGGGCTTCCTGATCTTCGTGCCGCGCGAAAAGATCGTCCTGCTCGACATGTCGCCGGAGGACGCCGCCAAGCTTCTGATCTCGGGCGGACTCGTGACCCCGGAAGAACTGGTCTCGCAGATTGCCGCGCCCGAAGCCGTGCGCAAGCCGCTGCCCGCGCCAGTCGAGATGTGACCGGTTCAGCCGCCAGCCTTCTCCCACTTCTTAATTAGCCGGTCGCGCTTCAGCTTCGACAGGCGCTGCAGCCAGAAGATACCGTCGAGCTGGTCGATCTCGTGCTGGATGCAGATGGCGAGAAAGCCTTCAGCGTCCTCCTCGTGGTTGTTTCCATCGATATCATGATAGCGAAACCGGATCGCGTTCGGCCGGATCACCTCGTCGGTCGACCCAGGCATGGAGACGCTGCCCTCCGTATTGCGGCTGGTCTCATCGGATGCGCTGATGATCTTGGGGTTCACGTAAACTCGCACGCCATCTTCACGGCTAAGCTCGATGACGGTCACGCGCTCGAACACGCCGATATGCGCGGCGGTAATGCCGACACCTGGGGCCGCGCGCATCGTGTCGAGGAGGTCGGCGACAAGCGTGCGGAGCGCGTCGTCGAACAACGTCACCGGCGCGCAGGGCGTTTTCAGGCCCGGGTGAGGGAAGCGTAGAATGGGGCGGACCGTCACGAAAACCTCTCCTGATTTCAGATGCGCCGAAACTATCTCCCGACTGGCGAATTGTCATCCGTATGAACGGTTTAACGCTGGACGTTCCCATCCCTTTCGTCTAGCACGGATTGAATTCCGGCGTGTCGAAGCGTTCTAAACTTCGAAAGAGATGCGAGGGCGGCAAAGATGACGAACGACGCAGAAGAGCTCGTCCGCACGCGTCCGGAGGACAGCGAAGCCGACCTCTACGACGAGAACGGCAACGTCCGCAGCGACTTCCTGGCGCTTGTCGGTGCTGCCATCGCCGACCGCGATACGATCTTCCTCAGACAGCACGTCGCACGCCTGCACGAATCGGAACTGGGCGATCTGCTGGAATCGATCCAGCCCGATCAGCGCCTCGCGCTCGTTCGCCTGCTCGGCGACCAGTTCGACATGACGGCGCTGACCGAGGTCGACGAGGCGATCCGCCGCGAGATCGTCGACCAGATGCCGAACGAGCAGATCGCAGCCGCGATCGGCGAGCTCGATTCGGACGACGCCGTCTACATTCTCGAAGATCTTGACCAGGAAGACCGCGACGAGATCCTGGCGCAGCTGCCGTTTACAGAGCGCGTTCGCCTGCGTCGGGCGCTCGATTATCCCGAGAGCTCCGCCGGTCGCCGCATGCAGACGGAGTTCGTCGCCGTGCCGCCGTTCTGGACGGTCGGCCAGACGATCGACTACATGCGCGACGAGGAGAACCTGCCGGATTCCTTCTCGCAGATCTTCGTCATCGATCCGACGTTCAAGCTGCTCGGCGCCATCGATCTGGACAAGATCCTGCGCACCAAGCGACAGAACAAGATCGAAACGATCATGCGCGAGACCAATCACCCGATCCCGGCCGAGATGGACCAGGAAGAGGCGGCGCAGCTGTTCGAGCAGTACGACCTTCTCTCCGCCGCCGTCGTCGACGAGAACGACAGGTTGGTCGGCGTGCTCACCATCGATGACGTCGTCGACGTCATCCACGAAGAGGCCGACGAGGACATCAAGCGCCTCGGTGGTGTCGGCGACGAAGAGCTGTCGGACAACGTCCTGTCGACGGTGAAGTCGCGTTTCCTGTGGCTCGTGATCAACCTCGGCACTGCGCTTCTATCGGCCAGCGTCATCGGCCTGTTCGACGGATCGATCGAGAAGATGATTGCGCTTGCCGTGCTGATGCCGATCGTTGCCTCAATGGGCGGAAACGCGGGTACGCAGACAATGACGGTCACCGTGCGCGCGCTCGCGACCGGCGATCTCGATATCTATAATGCCGGCCGCGTCATCCGAAGGGAAGTGGCCGTTGGCTTGGCGAATGGCGCCATGTTCTCGGTGATCATGGGAACCATCGCAGCACTCTGGTTTCACGATTACCAGCTCGGTTTCGTGATCGGCGCGGCGATGATCATCAACCTCTTCGCCGCTGCCGTCGCCGGTATCCTTCTGCCGCTGTTGCTGGACAAGGTCGGCGCCGATCCGGCCATCGCCTCGTCGGTTTTCGTCACTACGGTGACGGACTGCACGGGCTTTTTTGCCTTTCTCGGGATTGCAACCTGGTGGTTTGGCATATAGTCAACTCAAAAGCGAGTTGCTCAAATTGACTATTACGTAAAAGTCAATATTATGGACCCCTGAATATCGAGGGGCCCATGCCGGTAAGCAAGTATTATAGCATCACTGAATTGACGCGTGAATTCGGAGTCTCGACGCGGACGCTTCGCTTCTACGAAGACGAAGGATTGATCCATCCCGAGCGTCGTGGCCGCACGCGGCTGTTTCGCCCGACCGACCGGCGCCTGATCCAGGAGATTCTGCGCGGCCGTCGCATTGGCTTCACCATCGCAGAAATTCGCGAAATCATTCAGGTCTACAAGGAGCCGCCGGGCGAGCTCGGTCAGCTCAAGCTGCTGATGACGCGCGTCGACGAGAAGCGTGATGATCTGCGCCAGAAGCGCAAGGATATCGATGACACTCTGGCCGAACTCGACAACATCGAGGAAGCCTGCCTCGGTCGCTTGGCTGAAATCGGCGTGGGCACCTGACCGACCCACGCAAACCTTATTGAGGGGCAGCGCTGCATTCGCTGGCGAGGCCGAGGATGCGACCATCATCGGCCTTGATCTCGCCGGATTGAAACGGCGTGAACAGCTTCTGCTCCTGGAGTTTATCGAGCGTGCATTGGCAGAAGCTGCGGCATAGCGCTTCGCCTTCCTGCAGGCTGCAGGATGTGTTGCATTGCTGCAGATAGGTCTGCACGGGATCGGGCTTGGCGGGCGGCACGATGTAAGCGAGCGCTAACGCGATCGAGATCAGCACCGGCTGGTGGATCAGGTAAAAGGCGAGGCTGTGTCGGCCCATCCGGGCGAGCAGGCTTGATCCGGTTCCCGGTCTGGCGAGCTTCTCCGGCAGCTTGGTACGCAAAGCAATGGCCGCACTTGTCAGCCCAAGCAGAAACGGCACCATCCACGGAAATAGCGGAACGTAGTCGTTGGACCGTTGTGGCATTTCCGCGAAGCCGATCCAGGCGAGGTAGCGCGGGTCGAAGAATGGCGAGCGCAGGATGCCCGGCGATATCCATGTATCGGCGATCCAGCCGGCGACCGCAACGATCGTCACAGCGACGATCGCGGGCAGAGGCAGCCGCAACAACAACACGCCGACCACGCTCAGCACGGCGATGCAGTGCAGGATCCCGAAGAAGATCCATTCTCCCGGCATGAAGAAATACGTCGCAACGGAGATGGTCGCCGACGCTGCGGCGATCATCGCGAACCGCTTCCAGAACGAATTCCAGCGCGTCTCGGGGGTATTGGCGAGCACCAGGCTGATGCCGACGATGAACAGGAAGGTCGAGGCTATGGCGCGGGCATAGAGCTTCAGCAATCCGGTCTCGGCCGTTCCAGGCGCGAGGTAGCCGACGAATTCCATATCCCAGGTGAAGTGATAGGTCGCCATCGCGATCAACGCCGCGCCACGCAGTGTGTCGAGCAAGCCGATGCGCGGCGGCTTTGGCGCCGCTGCGGTCTCCGTCGCCGGAACGTTCATTCACAATCCCCCAGATGAGTCGTTTCCGTCGGCCGACGGATTGCTGCGGGGAATAGGAGAAAGGTGGAGATTTGATGACGGCTCGCGATCCATGATCGCCAGGCGCGCCTCCGAGAAGAATTGCCGCCGCGTCAGGACGACGATGACGATGGTGGTCGTCAGCATGAAGATGTAGGGGTTGATGAACCAGCCGAGGTAGCCGATCGACAGGAAGATCGCCCGCAGGCCCTCGTTGAAATGACCGCCGGCGATGATGTTCATGCGGATCACGCGCTCGGCGGCCCGTTCCGCCGCCAGAACGTCGTTTTCGGTGTCGCGCATCATCGGAATGCCGCCGAACAGGATGGTGCAGTAGTTGAACAGCCGGTAGGACCAGCCGAATTTGAAGAAGGCGTAGCCGAACAGGGCCGCCAGCCCGCCGACCTTCATCTCGAACACCGCGTGTCCGCTATGCAGGACCAGAGGCAGATCGGCAAACACCGCGTCGACCTTTTCCGTCGCTCCGAGCAGCGCGAAGCAGCTGCCGACCGCGAAGATCGAGGTGGAAGCGAAGAAGGCCGTGCCGTTCTGCAGGCCGGCCATGATCTGCGTGTCGATCATCTTCAGGTCGCGGCGCAGTGAATTGTAGATCCATTCGCGTCTGCGCTCGATCATCGCATGTGTGAGACTGGTGCGGCCGAAGAGACTGGCGCTGCGCAGAAGGCGCGCGTAGCCGAACCACATGAGTGCGAAGAAGCACAGGGCGATGTAATCTGGTGTCGTCATCATTATATTGATTCAGTCCCTCTCCACGCGCCCACTCTATAGATAGAAGCGCTGACCGCAACAACGGGCGGACATGCAAGCTTTCACAGGATGATGTCGCACGCGTGAAATGCTATGTCGGTGGTCCGAACGGATGGCAGGCCGCGCTGGCGTAGCTTCAATCAGTAAATTCTCAACAGGACGCACCCATGTTCCTTTCTGTCTTCGACGTGTTCAAGATCGGCGTCGGCCCTTCCAGTTCCCATACGATGGGGCCGATGACGGCGGCAAACCGCTTTCTCGATCTGATTCTGTCGGATGAATGGCCGCGCCCGTCTTCGGGTGCCAATGTTACGGCGATCAAGGTCAGCCTGCACGGCTCGCTCGCGCACACCGGTATCGGCCACGGGACGGGCAGGGCCGTCATCCTGGGGCTGATGGGCGAACAGCCAGATAGCGTCGATCCCGACCAGATGGACGCGACCATCGACAAGGTCGAGCGCTCAGGCCGCGTTACGCCGCCGGGACACCCCGCCTACCAGTTCCAGCCGAAGACCGATCTGGTGTTCGACAAGAAGCAACCGCTTCCGGGCCATGCCAACGGCATGTCATTCTCCGCCTTCGACAAGGACGGCCGAATGCTTCTTCGTCGCGTCTACTACTCCGTCGGCGGCGGCTTCGTCGTCACCGACACCGAGCTGGAGACGATGCGCGCGAAGAAAAAGACGCTGTCGGATGGTGTCAAGGTGCCCTATCCCTTCTCCACCGCCAAGCAGATGCTCGACATGGCAGCACGCTCCGGCATCTCCATCGCCCAGATGAAGCGCGCCAACGAGGAAAGCCAGCGCAGCCGCGAGGAGCTCGACGAAGGCCTCGACCGGATCTGGGAAGCAATGCGCTCCTGCATCGAACGCGGCCTCAAGGTCGACGGCATCATGCCCGGTGGCCTCAATGTCCGCCGCCGCGCTCGCTCCATCCACGACAAGCTGCAGGAAGAGTGGCGCAGCAACCGTATCAATCCGCTGCTCGCCAACGACTGGCTGAGCGTCTACGCCATGGCGGTCAACGAGGAGAACGCAGCGGGCGGCCGCGTGGTCACCGCGCCGACCAATGGCGCCGCCGGTGTCATTCCCGCCACGATCCGCTACTACGAGCACTTCCACGACGATTGGGACCAGAACGGTATCCGCGACTACCTGCTGACGGCAGCGGCCGTCGGTGGCATCATCAAGCACAACGCCTCGATCTCGGGCGCCGAAGTCGGCTGTCAGGGCGAAGTCGGCTCGGCTGCCGCGATGGCCGCCGCCGGTCTCGCCGCCGTCATGGGTGGCACGCCTGAGCAGATCGAGAACGCAGCCGAAATCGCGCTGGAACACCATCTCGGCATGAGCTGCGATCCCGTTGCCGGTCTCGTCCAGGTCCCCTGCATCGAGCGCAATGCGCTCGGCGCCGTGAAGGCCGTGACCGCCGCTTCGCTGGCGATCAAGGGCGACGGCCGCCATTTCGTACCGCTCGATGCCTGTATCGAGACCATGCGCCAGACCGGCTACGACATGAGCGAGAAGTACAAGGAAACCTCGACCGGTGGCCTCGCCGTCAACGTTGTGGAGTGTTGATCGGTCGGGCCGCCTATCGCGGCCCGGACATCGCATCACACTGTGATTGGAAAACCGGCGGCTACGGGCCGCCGGCACGGTCAAGCCGCTTGACGCTGCCGCGCAAAAGGATTTGAACGGCGGTATGGCATTGCATCTTATCAAACTCTGCGTTGGCGCCGACTCAATCGACGACTTGCGCGAATGGGTGGCCGAACGCTCCTTGAGGGCGATCGCCGCCGGCATGGAACCGCATTCCGTTCATACCACCCGAATGGTCCCGAAGCGGGTCGAGGAGCTGCTCGACGGCGGCTCGCTTTATTGGGTGATCAAGGGTCAGGTTCAGGCGCGGCAGAAGTTGCTCGATATCCAGGCTTTTACCGATGGCGAGGGCATTGGCCGCTGCCACCTGGTGCTCGGTCCCGAGGTCATCGAAACGGCGGTACAGCCGAAACGGGCCTTTCAGGGCTGGCGTTATTATCCGGAAGAAGATCGTCCGCGCGACCTCGACACGCTGGGCGAGGGCGTCGCCGAGATGCCCGCTGACCTGCGCCGCGAGCTCTCGGAACTCGGCCTTCTCTGACGCAACGCATTACGTCAGAGAGGCTCGTTCGTTTCGGCTTAGCGCAGCCGCATCGTCACCGGCGCCCGACCATCCGGGTTGGTGACGTGAAGATGGATATGGGCTTCGGGCTGCGAGTATCGCCAGGCGCGTGCGCCATGCGACAAGAGCAGATTGATCAGGTCCTTGGTCTTGGCCGTCTTCGCTTTTGGTCGCGGCATGCCGATCTCGGCAAGACGCATAGCCGCTTCGTGGAGCGGATGCAGAACCGAGCGCGGGTTCTTGCCAGTCAATCGACCTTCGGCCGGAAATTCCGGAACATTCTCGTTGATCGCCATATTTATCCCCGTACGCAATACAAATCAGGTCTAGGAAGGCCGGCCTTGTCGCGAACCCGATCAAGGCCGATTTCCGGGCCGCCGCCTGAACACGATAGGCGGCGGTAGTCTTCATCACTGGGCGGACGCCCAGCACTTGACGCCGACACGCTTCAGCGTGTTGCAGGCGTTGACGGCTTGCTTCTGGTCGTCGAAGCCACCGAAACGTGCGCGATAGCTGCCGGCATAGGCGATTGCGAAAGGCTTGGCGGAACGCAGTGCCTTGCCGCCCTTGCTCTTGGCGCCGTCTAGCAGGTCCATTGCTGCTTCACGGCTTGCAGAGACGCCGATCTGTACGACCCAGCCTTCCGGCTGCGATTCCTTGGTGGATGCGGTCGTGACGTTATCGACCGAGGTATCGCCCTGTTCCGGCGGAACGTAGGCAGCGGTCGGCGTGGGCACAGGCGCGGCTGCGACCTGCTTGATCGGCTGCGTCTTGACCTTCGTTGGCTGCGGCATTTCCTGCAGAAGCGGATTGTCGGACTTTGCCGACGGCGTGCCGGCATAAGCCACCGGCGCAGAGGCGACCTCGGTGCGGCTGACCGGTAGCGGATGCGTCGGCGGCAGCTCGGCGACTTCCTGCTTGGCAACGGTCACCGGAATGACGGTTTCGGTCTTCGGCGCCTGGGCGACCAGCGCGGAGCCGCCGCGGGTCGAAGCCTTCGGCAGATACGACGCGATCAGGTTGCGCATCTGGGTGTCGCGGGCAGGCGTGGACGCGCCGCCGAGAACGACGCCGACGATCGACTTTCCATCCACCTGAACCGAGCTCACCAGATTGAAGCCGGCAGCACGGGTGTAACCCGTCTTGATGCCATCGACCCCGCGCACCGAACCGACAAGGCGGTTATGGCTGCGGATGATGCGGTTGCCGAACTTGAAGCTTTGCGTGGAGAAATAGCCGTAATATTGCGGGAAATGCTGGCGCAGTGCGATGCCGAGGCGAGCCTGGTCGCGTGCCGTGGTCATCTGCGCGGTGTTCGGCAGGCCGTTGGCATTGCGGTAGGTGGTGCGCGTCATGCCGAGCGCATGGGCCTTCGCCGTCATGATCTGGGCGAAACGATCTTCCGAGCCGCCGAGCAGCTCACCCAGTGCGGTCGAGGCGTCGTTGGCGGAAAGCGTGACGAGGCCGAGAATGGCTTGCTCGACGGAAATCGTGCCGCCCGGGCGAACGCCGAGCTTGGTCGGCGCCTGGCCGGACGCATGGGCGGAAAAGGGAACGGCGCTGTCGAGGCGGATGCGGCCCTGCTCGAGCGCTTCGAACGTCAGGTAAAGCGTCATCATCTTGGTTAGCGAAGCCGGATACTGCAAGCGATCGGCGTTCTCGCTGTAGAGGACATTGCCGGTGTTGGCGTCAACAACGATACCGGCATACTTCGAATTGGCGGCCTCCGCTTCAGCACTGATCGAATCCAGACCAACCATACCGACTGCCATGGACAGCGCAACGATCGCCTTGATCAGGAAATTGCTGGAGCGGGACGGGGAAGCGGAAGAAGCTGACCTTGACACTATTTCACTCTTTGCTTGGCTTGCAGTTTAGAAGAATCGGGACCGCGCTTCGCCCGCACGATCAACCTCGTCGAAGGTAGCTCTTCGGGGTTACCAATCCGTTTATGATTAATCGTTTGTTTCACCGTTTCGGACCATTCTACCTAGATGTCACGGAACGGTTCACGAGGCGCGTTTCCACAAATTGGGCAATAGCGGCATCAATATGTTCCCACTCCGCCAAATGACGGCTGGAGAAGCGGTAGAGCACACTTAAATCGCGCCCGACCCTGATATCGCGCTGGCAGTCGCCGCTGGTGGCCAGCTCCGGGCTGGCCGGCAGAAGGCAGCGCACGACGTAGTCTGGACCACCCTGGCGCAGCGCCGTCAGCAGCACTTCGTCGCCATATCCGGTGTCAGCCCTGAGCCTGTGAAGCGTCATGCCGTTGGCGAATGGCTGCGGGGTAGGCTCGATCAGGTGCGAGTAGATCGGCCCGAATCGCCCGGACATGTCGCGAGACATCGTTGCCTGTGTGACCTGAAGGAAAACCAGGTCCGAGGACTGTGCGATATCGTCGAAGCGATCGCGGTTCTCGCTCGAATAGCCCTGCATCTGCGGCCAAGCGAGATAGAGGTCGGCACGCTCGGTGGGGCCGCTATGCCGCTGGCTGGGGAAGCGAATCGTGTTTTCCTGGAACTGCAGCGTGTCCTGCCCGATCGTGAGCGTCACCGGCGCCGTGCTGTCTGTATTTCCGGCAAGCGACACGCGGGCGCCGAACCATCGGCCACCAATGCTGATCGCAACGGTGAGCACTGCCAGCAGCGCGACGACGACGGTTGTGCGGACGATAAAGCCAGTCGACAGGAGAGGGGATTCCTCAACCTCAGTGGAGCTCTGAATGGCCTGGCGCATGACGGCTTTCGAATATCTGACCGTCGCAGGAAAAACGTGAGCCGCCGGTGTCGCTGATCTATGGCGTGATGATCGGGCTTGCGTGGTTAATTAACCGTTAACCGGGCCGCGCCGGGCCTATCCAATGCCCCATAAAAAGCGAGCCGCTCCTGGGACAGCAGGAGCGGCTCTTGAGACGCCGGTCGGGACGTGCATGCGGGGACGGGACCAGGCGCCTTGCTTGCCCGCCGGATGGCTCCGGCGGATGGGAATTACTTGACGCTGCCGACAGCCACAGCGCGGCCGTCCTGGAGCTTGACCCAGCGGGTCGGATCGCTGGACGACTGGCGCTTCAGATAGGTGTACTCGGTATCGGCCCAGAGCATGACCTTGTTGCGCATGTTGTCGAGAATGAAGTCGCCGCGATCGGTACGAACGGTCAGCACGGCATGGCCATCGCCATTCGGCTGCAGCACGACGGTCATCAGGAGGTTCGACGGCGAGAAGCCGGCTTCGATCAGCATCTTGCGCTTCAAGAGCGCGTAGTCTTCGCAGTCGCCTGCGGTCTTCGGATAGGCCCAGCGTTCCTCGACGCCGTAGATCTCCATGTCGGTCATCGGCGTGATCTCCGAGTTGACCTTGTAGTTGATCTTCAGGATCGTCTTCCAGCTGTCTTCGGTCAGCACCATCGTACCCTGGTCGCCGGCCGCGTTCTTGCAGTCGTCAGGAATTTCCTTGCAGAACTGATAGGCGCCGATCGGCGGGCTGGTGTTGCCGAGAACCGTCATGCTCTGGTAGCCGGCCTGTCCGACGCCTGCCATCGACATGACCATCGCAGCAGCGGCGAGGCCGCCGTTGATGAAGTTTGCTATCGTCATTTGTATGTCCCCGTTTGTGAGGAGACATTGCCAGACGTGTTTTTATTCGACGCAAAATTCAGAAGCAAAATTAAAGGCTTAGTTGATTCAAAAGCACGTCGAGTTTGACTAAAATCAACATCGAATTTTACTGAAATTCGAAGAGAATCTTTACTAGGTTTGTTTCAAATTTTATCTTTCTCAAAAAGCCTCGCCGCCATCGGATGGCCCGTTTCGAGGCAAAAGATTAACGCGGACGACCGCTGCGCCATTTCGGTAATGTTGCGTTCATTATATGGTTCGCGGGAAAACGGCGCTCTGGCGGCAGCCAATAGGCCGGATTCGCTCGAGATTGGCGCGTTTTGGGCCGCTTTTTCAGCCGAAACGCCAATAATTATTTTTGAGAAATCTCGAGAAATTGTCGGGTCGCGGCGATAATTGCGCGCGCCATACCATCATGATCGGGTGCATGGGCGGCATTTTCGACGATGACGAGCTCGCTGCCCGGCCACACGCGCGTCAATTCCCACGCCGTGGTCAATGGCGCCTCCAGATCGAGCCGTCCCTGAACGAGAACGCCGGGGATCGAGGCGAGCTTTCCGGCATCCCGCAACAGCGCACCTTCCTCGAGCCATGCCGCTTGGCTGAAGTAGTGGGTTATGATCCGCGCGCGGGTGAGCAGGTACTGCGGATTTCGCCACCGCCGGGGATAGCCTTCCGGGTTGTGAAGCAGGATCGAGGCCACTTCCCAATCGTGCCAGTCCTGCGCAGCCTTGAGGCGGACGTCGAGGTCGGGTGCATTGAGCAGTTCCCGATACCCCTCAATCTCGCCTTTCGCTCTCATGTCACCGGGAAGGGATGCGTTGAGCCTGTGCCACTCCTTGGGAAACAGCGCGGCCATGCCCTGTGTCAGCCATTGGATTTCCGATCGGCGCGTCGTCGTCACGCCGGCAAGCACCATGGCCGCGACGCGGGCCGGATGGGTTTGCGCGTAGGCGAGCGCAAGTGTGGATCCCCAGGATGCCCCGAACAGCACCCAGTCCGTCACTTCAAGGTGACAGCGGAGTTTCTCGATGTCGTCGATCAGGTGCCAGATCGTGTTGGTGGAGAGATCCGTCCCCATCTCGGCGGCATTGGGAAGGCTGCGGCCGCAATTTCTCTGGTCGAACAGGATGATCCTGTAGGCGGACGGGTCGAAATAGCGTGCCGCCGAGGGCGAGGAGCCGGAGCCCGGCCCGCCGTGAACATAGAGTGCCGGCCGGCCATGTGGATTGCCGTAGCTTTCCCAATAGATCAGCTGACCGTCGCCGACATCGAGAAAACCGTGGTCGTAAGCTTCAATCTCGGGAAAAAGAATCGACATCCGGGCGCCTCCTGGGAGCGCCTCAATCTATCAGCTCTGTGAAGCTGACATGACGATGATCAGAGAAATTCGCGCAGCGTGTCGCGCGATTGCAGAGAGAGGAACTCGATCGCCACGCCTTCGACGAAGTGACGCACCACGCGGCCGCGCATGTTGCCGAGGCGCAGCGGTGTGCCAATGGCAGGCCGAACCTCGACGTCGATGGCGGCGCCCGAAAGCGACAAGTCCATGATGCGGCACGTATATTGCGTACCGTCCTCGAGCGTGATTTCCGTCTGCGTCTCGCGCGGCATCAGACGATCGTGGCGACGATCTTCCGGCAGGCCGAGTTCATGCTTGTTGGCAAGCCACGTCAGCTGCGCAGCGAGCTTCTCGCGCTTGCGCTCGGTGGCGTGGATGGACATGGTGAAGCCACGGCTGTCGATTGCCTGCACATAGCCTTCGACGCGACCGAGGTGATCGATATAGGCGACGACGCGTTCGTTCACGCGTGGGCGGCCCTGGCAGGTCACATACATGTCGCCAGGCGACATATCGATGACCAGGCACTCGAATTCTTCGTAATTTGCCAGCATCAGGCGGCCCTGCATATTGATGGGCACGCGCTGGAATGCACCTTGTTCAAGGCGAGGCGCAGTTCTTTGCGTCTGAGCTTGCTGGAAAGCGTGCATTAAAGGGCTTCTTTTAAAAATAGCTTGGCGCCAAGCTTTACTCGCAATCCATTAACAGAAGGTTGTTCAGGCGGAGGTGATCTACCGCTCAGCGGTAGTGCCGAAATGGCGCATCCTGTTTCACGGGCTCGTCGATCAGGCTGGACATCAGGCGACGCACCGTATCGGCGATCGAGCGGCTGCCGCTTGTCGCGGGACGGGGCTCGCTTGTGCCGCTTTGCGCGTTTTCCGCCGGATCGAGCTGCTCATGCAGCAACCGGCTGCGGTCGAGCGCCAGGAACTGCAGCGGGACGACCTCGAGCCAGCTCGCGGTCGTGGCCGGCGCGATTGCGCCGAGCAGCTTGTCGCATTCCCCCTCGGCATTGCGCAGCGGCAGCAGGATGATTTCGAACGCCGCGCGATGGCCGGCGGTGCTGTATCCGGTGGCGTTCAAGAGCGCCGGGATGCCGTGCTCCATGACGCCGACGGCCGTCTTCTCGATATCCTCGTGGCCGTGCGCCCAGAGTTCCGACAAGCAGCTGGCGCCAAGATCGTGCCCGAAGAGATCGCAGATACGCGTCCCGGCGAGACGGAAGGTCACGCGGCCGGCGCCTGAGGTCTCGAGCATGAAGAGGCTGGAGAGAAGCTGCCTGATATCGCGTGGCTCCACCTGCGTCCGCAGGGGAGCGATTTCGCTGCCGCGTAGCTTGTTCCAGTAATCGAAAATCTGGATGGTGGTGTTGAGGCGCATGGGACTGCCGATCTGTTTCATTTCGGTTCAAACGGCGGCCATCATGGCCACCTTAGGCTATGCCATGCGGATTTCATGCCAGATCCGGGCGATTAAGGTTAAAGAAGGGTTTCGATTGTCTGTGACGCCCTGTCGTGCCAGTATCTTGTCATTGCTTCCGGTATTGGAAGTTCAGCATGAATTGCTCGGGCGCGAGGTCATTCTCGGGGGACGCTCAGCAAGCCGTTCGGTAGATTGCCGGACGGCTTTTTTTTTGACCTGCCGTCCTGTAAGCCAGTGCACTTGAAGTGAACGAGGAATGCAATGGACGACACGAACGCGCCGCACCAGCTGACAGAGCCCGCCGCCAAGCCGCCGCGCACGCCCATTTTCAATCTTCCCGGCGCCATCGTCGCAACGATCGGTCTCTTGGCAGCGATCTATGCCGTGCAGGCGTTGCTGCTGACAGACAGTGGCATCGACATGCTGTTCTTCGATTTCGGCTTCATTCCGCTGCGCTACATCACGCCCCTTTCCGAGCAAGGGCCGCAATTGTACTGGACGCCGCTCACCTATTCGCTGCTGCACGGCAATATCGAGCACATCCTGTTCAACGGGCTCTGGCTGATGGCGTTTGGCGCCCCGGTCGCCCGCCGTATCGGCTGGGTGCGCTACACGGTGTTCTGGGTGCTCGCCTCCGTGGCCTCGGCCGCTCTCCACGCCGTGCTGAACTGGGGGCAGGCGACGGTGCTGATCGGCGCATCCGGCGTGGTTTCGGCGCTGATGGGGGCGGCCTGCCGTTTCGCGTTTCCGACGGAGCGTCGCGTGGCGCTTCCCGCCCACTTCAATCCGCGGCTCTCCATCGTGGAAACCTTCCGCAGCCGTACCGTCGTCATGTTCATGCTCTTCTGGTTCGTCGGCAATATCCTGATCGCCGTCGGCATTCCACTGATCGGTGACACTGGCGCGCCGATCGCCTGGGATGCCCATATTGGCGGGTTTCTCTTCGGCTTCGTGATGTTTTCGCTGTTCGACCGCCCGCCGCCCGAACTTCCCTCAATTTCAGAGGATGCGGATATATTGCAATCCTGAGCGTTGGAGTGCACCATTCGAACTGATCCGCGTTGGGAGGAGAGACCGCCGCGGATGCCTGTGATCAGCTGAAGTGTCTCACTTTCGACATAGGAGGTTCAAATGTCCAATACAGTCAAAGCCATACTGGATGCCAAGGGCAGGGACGTCGTCACCGCCGGCCCGAACACGACCGTTTCCGAAGCCGCGGCGATTCTGAGCAAGAAGAAGATCGGCGCCATCGTCATCGTCGGCATGGAAAACAAGATCGCGGGGATCTTTACCGAGCGTGACGTGGTTCACGCGATCGCAAAGTCCGGCCCCGCCTGTCTCGATAGCTCCGTGGCATCGGTGATGACAGCGAAGGTCTATCGCTGCAACGAGGCAACGACGGTCAACGAGCTGATGGAATTGATGACCAGCCGGCGCTTCCGCCACGTGCCGGTGGAAACTGCTGGAAAGCTCGCCGGGATCATCTCGATCGGCGACGTGGTCAAGACCCGCATCGCCGAGGTCGAGCGCGAGGCCGAGGATATCAAGGCCTATATCGCAGGCTGAATAAAGCTGCGTGCGCCGGCTCGCTCAGCTGGAGCCGGCGAACAATTCCTGCATGCGTTTCAACTCGGGAAGCCGCGCCGTGGCTTCCTGATAGCCGCGCTCGATGGCTTCGCCGGCGCGATGAAACTCCGAGAGACCGATATCGCTCAATCTTGGCTGCAGCGAGATGTCAGGCGGATCGCCGGCAAGACGCGCCCGTGCGATGCGATCCTGGATGATATTGAACGCCTGCACCATCACGCCGGTCATGCCGAGCTTGGCATAAGGTGCGTGCTCCTGCTTCTGTACTTCCGACGGTGTCAGACTGGCGCTGTGGCGCACCACGGCCGAGCGGCCGTAAATGTCGTAGTTCAGGTTGACGGCAACGACCAGCGGTTGCTCATAGGCGCGGCAGACGGACACAGGGACGGGATTGACCAGTGCGCCGTCGACCAGCGTCCGGTGATTGCTGCGCACAGGCTCGAAAATGCCGGGTAGGGCATAGGAGGCCCTGAGCGCCGTGATCAGCGATCCGTTGGCGATCCAGACCTCGTGGCCGCTGTTGACCTCGGCCGAGACCGCGACGAATGGGCGATCGAGATCCTCGACATTCAGCCCTTCCAGGTGTTCCTGCATGCGCTTGGTCAGCCGCATGCCGCCAAACAGGCCGCTGCCGCCGATGGTGAGGTCGAGCAGACTCGCGATCCGGCGCATGGTCAGCGACCGGGCAAAACTCTCGAGCTCATCAAGCTTGCCGGCTAGGTAGCAACCACCGACCAGCGCGCCGATCGATGTGCCGGCGATCATGCCGATCTCGATTCCAGCTTCATCGAGCGCCCTCAGCACGCCGATATGCGCCCAGCCGCGCGCTGCACCACCGCCAAGGGCAAGCGCGAGCTTCGGCTTCTTGGGTGTGGGAGCAGGGAGCTTGATGTCGGAAGGCGAGGCGATGCCAGCGTCGGAACCTACGGCTTCGGAGCCTTGACGGATCAAACTCCAGCTCACCATGGCAAACCTCCCCCTGGCACGACGCGCAGGCAAACATTAGTGCGCCGCCACCCTTTCGAATTGGTATATGTCCGCTTCTCTTGACCCAAAAAGAGACGGTATGCCGTTGTTACGGCTCTTTTCCGTAGACTTCGTGAGGATCGAACTGGCGCTCATCGTCGGCAATCTCGAGCATAGGCTTGCCGTCTTCCAAGCTCACCGTCCGATAGAAGCATGAACGGCGACCAGTGTGGCAGGTCGCGTCATGGCCGGCAACTTCGACCTTTAGCCAAATTGCATCCTGATCGCAGTCGGTCCGGATTTCCTTGACGGTCTGGATGTTGCCCGAGGTCTCGCCCTTGAGCCAGAGCTTGCCGCGCGAGCGGCTGAAATAGTGGGCCTGGCCGGTTTGGATGGTGAGCGCCAATGCTTTGGCGTTCATGTGCGCCACCATGAGCAGTTCGCCATCATGGGCGTCTGTCACGATCGCGGTGATCAGGCCGCGGTCATCGAACCGCGGCGTGAAATCACCGGCATCCTCGAGCTCGGACTTGTCTTCGGACGGCGCATTGAAGGCAAATGGCATCATCGCGGCTTTCTGAAATGAAGCCGGTCAGCGGCTCCGCACCATGGAAATAAACCGAGCTTGATCAGCCGGCTCAGTTTTAAATGTGCCGGTGAAGGTTGTCGTCAATGTGGTCGAGCCCTGTTTCTGAACGCCGCGCATGGCCATGCACATATGCTCGGCCTCGATCATCACGGCGACGCCGCGCGGCGCCAGCGTTTCGTCGATGGAACGGGCGATCTGCGCGGTCATGGTTTCCTGCGTTTGCAGGCGACGACCGAAAATTTCGACCACGCGCGCGATCTTGGAAAGACCGAGAACCTTGCCATCAGGCATATAGGCGACATGTGCCTTGCCGATGATCGGAACCATGTGATGTTCGCAGTGCGAGAAGAACGGAATGTCCTTCACCAGCACCATGTCGTCATAGCCGGCGACCTCTTCGAACGTGCGGCCAAGCACGTCTTCAGCATCCATATCGTAGCCGGCGAAAAGCTCGCGATAGGCTTTCGCGACACGCGCTGGCGTATCCAGCAATCCCTCGCGCGAAGGGTCGTCGCCGGCCCAGCGGAGCAGGGTGCGCACCGCGTCTTCGGCTTCCTTCTGGCTTGGGCGATTGGCGTCTGGCGTGGTCTTCGGAAAATTCTTTACAACGGCGTCCATATGCAACTGTCTCCTGGTCCGCACCGCGGACCGTATTTCGGACTAGCCACTGGCAATCCCATGCGGGAATAGTGCACCTTTGGCAGGCTCCGGGGCTTTCAGGGCGAAAAACGTTGACCCTTCCGGCACGGTTTCCCATTCAAACTTACACGAGGCCATTGCATTTTCATGGCCTTCGAACGACATACATATAGGAAAACGGCATCGCTATGTAAGTCTTCCGGCGCGGTACGGTGTGTTTTTGTTTGCTCGACAATAGGCAACCAAACGCCGGTCCGTCTGAAATATGGAGCGGAAACCCTGATGGACGACATTTACAACAGCAAAATCCTCGAATTTGCCGGCAATATTCCGCTGATCGGCACCTTGGATGATTTCGACGCCAGCGCTCAGGCCCACTCCAAGCTTTGCGGCTCGAAGGTCAGGATCTGGTTGAAGATGGACGGCGATACGGTCTCGGCCTTCTCCCACGACGTCAAGGCCTGCGCGCTCGGCCAGGCCTCTTCCTCGATCATGGCCCGCCACGTGATCGGTGCAAGTGCCGCCGAACTGCGCCAGGCCCGCGAGGACATGCTTGCCATGTTGAAGGCAGACGGTGAGGGCCCGTCCGGGCGCTTCGAGGAGATGCGCTATCTGCGCCCCGTCAAGGATTACAAGGCACGCCACGCCTCCACCATGCTGACGTTCGACGCAGTGGTTGATGCGATCGGCCAGGTCGAGGCCGCCTGCGCCGAGACGGTGGAAGCCTGATCGGATCGCTATGTGCCAGTTCTGCTCGCTGAACGATGATGACAACGAAGATGAAGGTGGCGCCGCCGCTTCGCCGAGGAAGACATCGCTTCATCGTTCGCGCAACTACGCCGGACCGTTTCGCAAGACGCCGGACCGTCTGTTCGGCATGGGCCTTATCCGGCTCTACCAGCTGACGCTTTCTGGCTTCATCGGCAATTCCTGCCGCCACATCCCGACCTGCTCGGAATACGGCTACGAGGCAATTGCCCGCCATGGCCTGTGGAGCGGCGGCTGGATGACACTGTTTCGCGTCGGCCGCTGCGGCCCGGGCGGCACCAGCGGCCTCGACCAGGTGCCCGACGTGCTCGGCCCACGCTTCCACTGGTGGACGCCGTGGCGCTATCTTGCGCTGGGCCGGAAGACCGCGTGACCACCTACGTCGCGCTCCTCCATAGCATCGTGCTGGCGCCCGGCAGGCGCGTGATCATGTCGGAGCTGCGCGATATGGCGTGGTCACTCGGATATCAAAACCCGCGAACGCTCGTCTCGACCGGCAACATCGTCTTCGAAACGCAGTCGTCACCGATCGGTGATATCGAAATGCGTCTGGAGCGGGCGTTCCGCGCACGCTTCGGCAAGCCCGTCGATATCATCGTCCGCGAAGGCGAAGCATGGCGCAGGCTGGCGCGAGCCAATCCGTTTCCAGATGGCGATGGCAGCCAGGTGATTCTGCGCGTCATGCGCAAGCCGCTCGACCCTACAGTGCTCGCCACCTTGCAGACCTACGCGCAGCCGAGCCAGCGCCTTGCCGTTGTGGGCGGCGATCTGTGGATCGATTTCGCCGGCAAACCGAGCGAATGGAGACTGCTCTCGGCGCTGACCACGAAGCGCATGGGCGTCGGCACGCTGCGCAATTGGAACACGATACGCGGGCTCGCCGAAATGGTTTCGCAGGGGTCCGTTATCTAGCCTGTGGTCGAGGTCGCGTCCGCGCCATAGCTGATGAAGGCAAGCTTGTTGCCGTCGGGATCGCGAACATAGGCCGCGTAAGGCCCGCCCTCGTAACGAGCCCGATAGCCAGGTGCGCCGTCGTCAGAGCCGCCCTTCGCGAGTGCTGTCGCATGCAACCGGTCGACGTTTGCTGGCGTGTCTACCCGAAACGCCGTCATCGTCCCGTTGCCGGCGGTCGCCTGCCCTTGGAAGGGGTAGCCGATGGAAAAGCGGGAAACCGAAACGTCATCCTTGCGCCCCCAGGAGGCCGACATGTCATCGAGAAAGCAGCGCTCGAGCCCCATTTCGCCGAACAGCGGGTCGTAGAAGCGCAGCGAGCGCGTCAGGTCGTCGGTTCCAACGGTGGTGTAGAGGATCATGTTCCATCCTGCGTTGCGTATTCCCGAAGTTTGCCATGGCCGCGCTTGATGTCAATTCGATCGATAGCTCTGCCGGATAGAACCACTTTTCCTTTACTGGAGCGGCAAATCCCGGTATCAGGCGGCGGCGTATTCGTGACCCGAAACGCGTCATTGCAACCACCCGCATTCGTTGGCGGGACTGGACAAGGAGAATTCGAAAATGTCCCAATCCGTTTCCCTGACATTCCCCGATGGTTCCGTGCGCAGCTACGATGCTGGCGCAACCGGCAAGGATGTCGCCGAATCCATTTCCAAGTCGCTAGCCAAGAAGGCCGTCGCCATTGCGATCGACGGCACCGTGCGCGACCTCTCCGATCCCGTCATCGACGGCAAGATCGAGATCATCACCCGCACCGACCCCCGCGCGCTGGAACTGATCCGGCATGACGCGGCGCACGTGATGGCCGAAGCCGTGCAGGAACTGTGGCCCGGCACGCAAGTGACGATCGGCCCGGTGATCGAGAACGGCTTCTACTACGATTTCGCCAAGAACGAGCCCTTCACGCCCGACGATCTGCCCAAGATCGAAAAGAAGATGAAGGAGATCATCTCGCGCAACGCTGCCTTCACCAAGCAGATCTGGTCGCGCGAGAAGGCCAAGGAAGTCTTCGCCGCCAAGGGCGAGAACTACAAGGTCGAACTCGTCGACGCGATCCCTGAGGGACAGGATCTGAAGATCTACAATCAGGGCGAATGGTTCGACCTTTGCCGCGGCCCGCACATGGCCTCGACCGGCCAGATCGGTACGGCCTTCAAGCTGATGAAGGTGGCCGGTGCCTATTGGCGTGGCGACAGCAACAACGCGATGCTCTCGCGCATCTACGGCACCGCCTGGGCCGAGCAGGCCGATCTCGACAACTACCTGCACATGCTGGCGGAAGCCGAAAAGCGCGATCACCGCAAGCTCGGCCGCGAAATGGATCTTTTCCATTTCCAGGAAGAAGGCCCGGGCGTCGTCTTCTGGCACGGCAAGGGTTGGCGGATGTTCCAGGCCTTGACCTCCTACATGCGCCGTCGTCTCGCCGGCACCTATGAGGAAGTCAACGCGCCGCAGGTGCTCGACGCCTCGCTCTGGGAAACCTCGGGCCACTGGGGCTGGTACCAGGAAAACATGTTCGCCGTGAAGTCGGCCTATGCCTTCACGCACCCTGAGGACAAGGAGGCCGACAACCGCGTCTTCGCGCTGAAACCGATGAATTGCCCGGGTCACGTGCAGATCTTCAAGCACGGCCTGAAGTCCTATCGCGAACTGCCGATCCGCCTTGCCGAGTTCGGCACGGTGCATCGCTACGAAGCCTCCGGCGCGCTGCACGGCCTGATGCGCGTCCGCGGCTTCACCCAGGACGATGCTCACGTCTTCTGCACCGACGAGCAGTTGGAGGCGGAATGCCTGCGCATCAACGATCTCATCCTGTCGGTCTATGAAGACTTCGGCTTCAAGGAAATCGTCGTGAAACTCTCCACGCGTCCGGAAAAGCGCGTCGGCACCGACGCCCTTTGGGATCGGGCCGAAAGCGTGATGATGGATGTGCTGAAGCAGATCGAGGAACAGTCGGGCGGCCGCATCAAGACCGGCATCCTGCCGGGCGAGGGCGCCTTCTATGGTCCGAAGTTCGAATACACGCTGAAGGACGCGATCGGCCGCGAATGGCAGTGCGGCACCACGCAGGTCGATTTCAACCTGCCGGAGCGCTTCGGCGCGTTCTATATCGACAGCAACTCGGAAAAGACGCAGCCGGTGATGATTCATCGCGCCATCTGCGGCTCGATGGAGCGCTTCCTCGGTATCCTGATCGAGAACTTCGCCGGCCACCTGCCGCTCTGGATGTCGCCGCTGCAGATCGTCGTCGCGACGATCACGTCTGAAGCCGACGCTTACGGTGAGGAAGTCGCAGAGGCGCTGCGCGAGGCAGGTCTTCACGTCGAGACCGACTTCCGCAACGAGAAGATCAACTACAAGGTCCGCGAACACTCGGTCACCAAGGTGCCTGTCATCATCGTCTGCGGCAAGAAGGAAGCCGAGGAGCGTACGGTCAATATCCGTCGCCTCGGCAGCCAGGAGCAAAGCTCCATGTCGCTCGACGATGCGATCGCATCGCTGACGCATGAAGCGACGCCGCCGGATGTGCTGCGCAAGGCTGCCGCCAAGAAGGCGAAGGCCGCCTAAGCTTTCGCCCCACAGACATGGAAAACGCCCGGTCCGAAATGGCCGGGCGTTTTGCATTCATGGCAGTGAAGATAGAGATCGGTGTCAGTCGGAATCGACGCCGCCTGATGCAGCGCCGCTTTGAAGCTGCTCGAACGAAGGCAGCGGTTGTGAAGCGTGCGACTGTTCCGTTTGGCCCTGCTGATCCGGCGGCAGCTGCTGCAGCGTCGTGGCGGCCGGCCCCTGGTCCGGCTGCACGTCCTTCATCAGCACCTCGACGTCGGTATTCTTGCCGGCCTCGACCTTGAATTCGCGCTGATAGATCTTGTCCTTGTTGCGCGCGACAGCCGAATACTCGCCTTCGGCAAGCACCATCGTCGGAAACGCGCTGACGCTTTCGCCGACGCTGTCGCCCGCGGCCGTCAGGATCGACCAGGCGGTATCGGCGATCGCTTCGCCGCCCTTGTCTGAAACCAGCTTGAAGGTGATCTGCGCCGCCTTGTGCTGGATTGTCGCCTCGGTGAGCTTGCCCGCTTCCACCTGGATATCGGCACGCACCGATGCATTGGTCTCGCCGTAATCGGAGACCACGTGATAGGTGCCGGCGTTGAGCCGCACGACAGTATTCGGCGGCACGTCGGCCATCACGAGGCCACGCTCGCCGTCATCGCGCACATCGGCTGAATAGATCGAGAAGCTCAGCTGATCCGGCCGGATCTTCACATCAGATCCCGAGACCGCGTTGAGCAGCAGCCCGCCGGCCTCCAGGACCATGGTCTGCTTTTCAAGCGCGCCGTCCTCGGGAACCGAGAGCTTGCGCGTCACACCGGCGCGGCCGAAGGACACGTTGACGAAATAGTCGCCCGGCGCCAGCTGGAAGTCGGCCGAACCACCCTGGGAGCTGGCGATCAGCGGCAGCTTTCCGTCGCTGCCCGCGACCGGGCTGAACACATACCAGGAGAGGCCGTCCTTGACGGCATCGTCTGATGCCGTGAGCTTCGCCTCGAGCGCGACGGAATGCAGCTTCGTATCCTGGGGCGCCGAGCCGGGCGCGATGAAGGCGTTGAGCTTGGGCATCTTCGCGGTCGTGTCGAGCTGCTTGAACTCCTTGAAGGCGTCCTGCGCGCCGGCACCGGCGGGGATCAAGGCAAGGAGGGCTGCGGCAACACTCCAGCGGGCGTATGGCAAAATGCCGAGCATGTGTTTTGCGAACCAATTGACAACTGAAATGACAGAGGTCACTTCAAGACCAACCGGATGGCAAATTCAAGACCCATCCCCGATACCGTGATGAAAATGAAAGTTCCTTGCCTATGAAATCCGATATCAAACTGATCGACTACCTCGGTGTCCGCCGCTCGATCCCCGCTTTCCAGATGTCCGAGCCCGGTCCCGAAAAGCCGGAGATCGAGGAAATCCTGCGCCTTGCGTCGCGCGTTCCCGATCACGGCAAGCTGGCGCCCTGGCGGTTCATCGTCTATCGCGGCGAGGAGCGCGCCCGCATCGGCGAGGAGCTTCTGAAGCTTGCACTGGAGAAAAAGCCCGACTTGTCCGAGGAGATGATCCAGGTGGAGCGCAGCCGCTTCACCCGCGCGCCCGTCGTCGTCGCTGTCGTCAGCACGGCAGGCCCGCATATCAAGGTCCCGGAATGGGAGCAGCTAATGTCGGCCGGCGCCGTCTGCCTCAACATCATCTTCGCTGCCAACGCCCATGGCTGGGTTGCCAACTGGCTGACCGAGTGGTTGGCCTATGACGAACGCGCCTATCCGCTGCTGGGCGTCGAGCCTGGTGAGAAGGTTGCCGGCTTCATCCATATGGGCTCTACGAGCTTTCCGGCTGTCGAGCGTCCGCGTCCCGAGCTTTCCGAAACGGTCACCTGGGTCGGCGGGGAAGGCTGATGTTCTACACCACGGATCAGAACCGGCACGGCCTTGCGCACGATCCCTTCAAGGCGATCGTGTCGCCGAGGCCGATCGGCTGGATCGGCAGCAAGGGCAGGGACGGCTCGCTTAACCTTGCGCCATACTCGTTCTTCAACGCCGTGTCGGACCGTCCGAAGCTCGTGATGTTTTCATCGAGCGGCCGCAAGGACAGCTTTCGGAACGCCAGCGAAACGGGCGAATTCACCTGCAACTTCGTGAGCCGCAACCTGATCGACAAGATGAACATGTCCTCGGCATCCGTCGCCTACGATGTTGACGAGTTCGCATTGTCGGAACTGACGCCGAAGAAGGGTGAACTGGTGGATGCGCCCTATGTTGCCGAAGCCTTCGCGGTTCTGGAATGCAAGGTGACTGAAATCATCGAGCCGAAGTCGCTCAGCGGCGAGCCCTCCGAGAACGTCATGATCTTCGGCCAGGTCGTCGGTATCCATATCGACGAGGCGATCCTGCGCGATGGCCGCATCGACATGGGCTTGGCGCGACCCGTCGCGCGCCTCGGCTACATGGACTACAGCGAGAGCAGCGACGTGTTCGAGCTTTTTCGACCCAAGGTGTGACGCCGCAATGGTCACTCGCGGGTTAAGGTATATGGTGAACCAATCATAAACTTTTTGCCGCTACCGTCATCCTCAACACTTGGGGTGCGAGAGAATCGCGCTTGAGGATTGGGGTTCGCAGTGATCGTAGAGGCATTTCTTCGTTGGGTTGAGACTGCCAAGGCTGGAGACCGGGCGAGAGCCGCGAGCGCGCTCGGCCGGGCCTACCTGCAGTCGGATATGTCGCTGGAAGAGCGCAAGGCCGCAGAAATGGCCATGACGTTCCTTCTCGACGACCCATCGCCGAAGGTTCGCCTTGCCATGGCCGAAGCCATTGCATGGTCGCCGGATGCGCCCCGCGCCCTCGTCCTGTCGCTGGCTGGTGACCAGGCGGAGATCGCCTGCCACGCCATCACCTGTTCACCGCTTCTGTCGGACGCGGATCTGGTCGATCTCGCAGCACGCGGCAGCGCAGTGACCCGCATGCTGATTGCCGCCCGCTCCAGCATCTCGCGTTCCGTCTCCGCCGCCCTAGCGGAAATCGGTGGCGAAGAAGATGTGCTCTGCCTGCTTGAGAACGAAGGTGCTGCAATCGCCCCGCATGCGCTGAAGCGCATTGCCGAGCGGCTAGGCGATGACTGCGAAGTCCGCAACCTGCTGCTCGATCGCCCGGACCTGCCGGCCGACGCCCGCCAGCTGCTGACGCAGCATGTGAGCAACGCGCTGATCAATCTGCCTCTGGCGCAGGCGGCGATCGGCACCGGCCGCCTACAGCGCGTTGCCCGCGAGGCGACGGAGACCGCGATCGTCGCCATCGCCGGCGAGATTACGCCGCGGGAGGTTGCCGATCTGGTCGAGCATCTGCGCGTCAGCGGACGCCTGACGCCATCCTTCCTCATGCACACGCTTTGCTCGGGCAAGATCGAGTTCTTCGCCGGTGCCATTGTCAACCTGACAGGCTGCGACGAGCGACGGGTGCGCTCGATCCTGGCCACCGGACGCATGCACGCCGTGCGTGCGCTTTACGAATCGGCCGGTCTTGCCCGCGATATCAGCGTGATCTTCGTCGAAGCCACCTTGCTGTGGCGCGAGGCGTCGAAATCCACATCAGGCACGATGCTTGCCAATGTCTGCGGCCGGTTGCTGCAGAGTTTCCGCAGCCGCAACGCCACTCATGGCGCGGTGCAGGAAATGCTGGAGATGGTCGAGAAGCTGCATGTCGCCGAGCAGAGACAATCGGCACGCGGCTACGCCTACATGACGGCGCTCGCCGCGGCTTGAGGTTAATTGCTCAAGCGCCTGACAACCCAGGAATAGCTTCCTGAGACGAAATGCACGGGCGTTGCGAGCGCGGATTTCATCGAATGGCCAGAGGGAAGGTGCGTGCGTACCTCTGCCGCCATTCTGGACGCAAGACCGGAAACCCCGGCCTGCGGCTTTTCTTCGATGGCGGTAGGCGCAGGTGCCGGCGCGGCGGCGACCACCTTCGGTTCAGGCGGTAGCGGCGGATGCGGCGGCTCGCAGACGGCGATGACCGTCGGGTAACTGATGCTGGAATAGTGCTTCAATTGCCGCTCGGAATCGGCATCGCACATCGCCACCGTCTCAAAGTGCTTTTCCACTGTCGCAACGTAATTGCACTGTGTGACCGAGTCGTTGCATCCGAGGATGGTCATGGCGATGAGGACGGCTTGCATGGGGGCGCTTTCGATATTGAACCGCTCCCGTTAGACGCAGCAATTTCAGCCAAATGAAGGCCGCTTTCCGGCATCCATCCGGAACAACATTACAATCACGAAAGGTGAGACGCGTGATCGGTCGTCGGCGACCGTTCTGATCAGCCTCCGGCCACTCGGGGCGGCGGCGGAGCTGGTTCGTCGATGAGCACCTGAGGTCCGAGATCAGGCTTTTCGGCCGTGCGAACCTCATGCATCCACTCGCGCCAGATAGCCACCAGTAGCGCCATCAGCACCGGGCCGATAAAGAGCCCGAGGAAACCCATCGTCTTCACCCCGCCGATCAGACCGAAGAAGGTCGGCAGGAACGGCAGCTTGATCGGGCCGCCGACGAGTTTGGGACGCAGCGTCTTGTCGACGATGAAGAGTTCGACGGTGCCCCAGACGAACAGGCTGATGCCGGCAACGGGCGAGCCGCTGGCAAGCAGATACATCGACACCAGCGTGAACGACAGCGGCGCGCCGCCGGGGATCAGTGCCATGATGCCGGTGATGACGCCAAGCGTCACGGGCGAGGGCACGCCTGCGACCCAATAGGCGACGCCGAGCACGATGCCTTCGCCGATGGCTATCAGCGTCATGCCCATCACGGTCGAGCTGATCGTGGCAGGCACCACGCGTGAAATCCGCTCCCAGCGATTGGGCAGGATGCGTTCGCCGAGCATGTCGATCTGGCGGGAGAAGTCAGCGCCGTCACGATAGACGAAGAACAGCGCGATCAGCATGAAGAGCAGCGTCAATAGGAGATGAAAGGCGCCGCCGCCGGCAGCAAGCACCGCGCGGTAGATATTGCCGATATGCGCGCCGCTGACCGCCTGGATCAGTTCGCCCATGCTGCCCGGGCTTCCGATATACTTGACCCAGAGTTCATCGAGGTAGGGCCCGACAAACGGAAACGCCGAAATCCATTGCGGCGTCGGTTCGCCAAAGCGGTTGACGTGGATCAGCCAGCCGACCCATTCGCGCACTTCGCCGGTCGTATAGGTGACGGCAAGCACGATCGGGGTAATGAGAAACGTGACGATGAGCACGATCGCGATGGTCGCAGCGACCGTCGTATTGCCACCGACCCTTTGCAGAAGCCGGCGGTAAAGCGGCCAGCTCGCGAACCCGATGACCAGGGCGGCCAACACCGGCACGACGAAGCCATAGAAGAAATAGACGCCAGCGGCCACGACAAGGATCAGGAGCCAGCGCGCCGCGGAAATCGAAGGGATGAGCGGCGTACGTGCGGGAGAGGATGGACCGATCCACCGCGACTCGCGCTGCATATTATTGTTCGGAAGGCTCACGTCGTCCTTTTCCCCCTTATTTCACTTAAGGATATGGGCCATGCATCCTTTGCACGCAAGCTCCATCACCGATTTATGCCCGATAACGCCCCCGCCACCGCTGCATCGGCCTGATCCGCAGGCTTCATAACCTTACATCACGCAATCATTAAGACAGAAACCCTTCGACATCGTTGTCATGGATCACGCCTGGTCTTGGCCGTCGCCTATTTTCGCGAAGATCACGCCGATTGCGACCGGTATTGGGACGACGTGCCGTGATCTGACGGAAATGTGATCCCGCGATTTTCCCTCCCATGCGTGCACAAAAGCCGATTGGTCTCAGTGCCTAAATTAATCTCAATCCGAGTTCTTGCGGCAAACACACATCTCGGCTACGTTGGATCCATGGATACAAATAATATCATCACAACGCTTCGGCGCGATATCGAGGCTGGAAATCTCGGTGCCGGCACGGTGCTGAAGCAGGAACAGCTGGCCGAGCGCTTTGGCGTCAGCCGCCAGCCGATCAGGCAGGCGCTGGACCGGCTTCTGGCATCAGGTCTCCTGGTGCGCCGACCCGATCGCAGTCTTGCCGTGTCCGGTCTGGACGAGGATCAGGCGCGGGAGCTTGCCGAGATTCGCTTGTCTCTGGAGACAACCGCTCTGCTGGCCTCGATCGAGGCGCTGACCGAAAGCGACCTGCGCAAGGCACGGCGGCTGAACGAGGATCTGCTCGATGAAGAGGCCCCGCAACAACTCGAGGAACTCGACCTCGCGTTTCACCGCACGCTCTACGGCCGCTGCGGCAACGCAAGACTGCTCGAAATGATCGACACGTTCCGCCGTGAATCGCGCCGGGCCTATGCGCGGCAACCGAAAGGCTCCGAGGCCCGCACGACCCTCTACGGCGAGCATCAGACGATCATCGAGGCATGCGCGACGCGGGACGCCGATCTGGCGCGCCAGGCCATTTCGCAACACCTGAAATTGACGACCGCAAGGCTTATCCGCGAAGGAGAAGAAAGATGACGACGTTTTCGGCGCAGGTGGCGTGGAAGCTGGGCGAGGGGAGCTTTGTCGATGGGCGCTACAGCCGCGGCCACAACTGGACCTTTGACGGCGGCATCACGGTTCCGGCGTCCGCGTCGCCGCACAATGTGCCGTTGCCGTATGCGGTGGCGGAAAATGTCGATCCGGAAGAAGCCTATGTGGCGGCGCTCTCCAGCTGCCACATGCTGTTCTATCTCTGGATCGCATCGAAGAAGCGCATCGGTATAGACAGCTATGTCGATGATGCGATCGGCGTGATGGAGAAAGTCGAAGGCCGCATGATGGTCAGCCGCGTCGAATTGCGGCCGAAGGTCGGATATGCCGATGAAGGCCCAACCCGTGAGCTCGAGGAAGAAATGCACCATCAGGCGCACGAACTCTGCTTCCTCGCCAATTCGGTCAAGACGGTGATCGAGATCAGGCTCGACTGAGCCTGATCCTAAATTTCAGATGTCGAGGTTCTCGGCAAAGGCGGCGCGATCCTGGATGAAGCGGAAGCGGGCTTCCGGCTTCGTGCCCATGAGGTCATCCACCGCCGTGCGCGTTCCCTCGAAATCCACCTCGTCGATCAGCACGCGCAGCATGGTGCGCTTGCTGGGGTCCATGGTGGTTTCCTTGAGCTGTGCCGGCAGCATTTCGCCGAGACCTTTGAAGCGGCTGATCTCCACCTTCGCCTTGCCCTTGAACTCGGTTTCCATCAGTTCGGCGCGGTGACGGTCGTCGCGTGCATAGGCCGACTTTGCGCCCTGGGTAATCTTGTAGAGCGGTGGCACGGCCAGGAAGAGATGTCCGCCGCGCACGAGTTCCGGCATTTCCTGATAGAAGAAGGTGATCAGCAGCGACGCGATATGCGCGCCGTCGACGTCGGCATCGGTCATGACGATGATGCGTTCGTAGCGAAGGTCTTCCTCGCGGTACTTCGATCGCGTGCCGCAGCCGAGCGCCTGCACGAGATCCGAAAGCTGCTGGTTGGCCCCCAGCTTCTCGCGACCGGCGCTGGCGACGTTGAGGATTTTTCCGCGCAAGGGGAGAATGGCCTGATTGGCACGATTGCGCGCCTGCTTGGCCGAGCCACCTGCCGAATCGCCTTCGACGATGAAGAGTTCCGCGCCGGCAGCGGTGTTCTGTGAGCAGTCCGCCAGCTTGCCGGGCAGGCGCAGCTTGCGCACGGCGGTCTTGCGGTTGACTTCCTTTTCCTTGCGGCGGCGCAGGCGCTCTTCGGCGCGCTCGATCACCCAGTCGAGCAGCTTGGCCGTCTCGTTGGGGTTGTCGGCGAGATAGTGGTCGAAGGGGTCGCGCAGCGCGTTCTCGACGATCCGCTGGGCCTCGACGGTCGCGAGTTTGTCCTTCGTCTGGCCGACGAATTCGGGCTCGCGGATGAAGACAGAGAGCATGCCGACGGCAGAGATCATCACGTCGTCGGTGGTGATCTGCGCGGCGCGCTTGTTCTGCGTCAGTTCGCCATAGGCCTTCAGGCCCTTGGTCAGCGCGATGCGCAGGCCCGCTTCGTGGGTCCCGCCCTCGGGCGTCGGAATGGTGTTGCAATAAGAGTGAACCTGCGGGTCGCCACCATACCAGGTGATCGCCCATTCGAGCGAGCCATGGCCGCTGGTCTTCTCCGTCTTGCCGGCGAAAATCTCGCGGGTGACGGTGAATTCCTTGCCCATCGTCGCCTGCAGATAATCCTTCAAGCCGCCAGGGAAATGGAAGACCGCCTTGTCAGGGATCTCGCCGCCTTCTTGCACGACGCCCGGGTCGCAGCTCCAGCGGATTTCCACGCCGCCGAAAAGGTAGGCCTTGGAGCGCGCCATGCGGAAAACGCGGCCGGCATCGAACTTGGCGTGATCGCCGAAGATCTGCGGGTCCGGATGGAAGCGAACGCGCGTGCCGCGACGATTGTGGACGTCGCCGAGTTCCTCGAGGCCACCCTGCGGGATACCGCGCGAAAAGCGCTGGCGGTAGAGCTTGCGATTGCGCGCAACCTCGACTTCCAGAACGTCCGAAAGCGCGTTGACAACGGAGACGCCGACACCGTGCAGACCGCCCGACGTCTCGTAGGCCTTGCCGTCGAACTTACCGCCGGCATGCAGCTTGGTCATGATGACTTCGAGCGTCGACTTGCCGGGAACCTGCGGGTGGTTCTCCACCGGGATACCGCGTCCGTTGTCGCTGACGGTCAGGAAGCCCAGTGCGTCGAGATGCACTTCGATGAAATTGGCGTGGCCCGCGACCGCTTCGTCCATCGAGTTGTCGATGACTTCGGCGAAGAGATGGTGCAGCGCCTTTTCGTCGGTGCCGCCGATATACATGCCGGGCCGCATGCGCACCGGCTCGAGCCCCTCAAGAACACGGATCGACGACGCGCCGTAGTCTTCCGATGTGGAATTGGCAGGCGTCGGTCGCGATGTCGCGTTGGGGGCAGGGGCTGCCGTGACGGGAGCTGCCGCGGCGGCAGCAGGCGCAGCCGTCGTCGGCGCGTCCTCCGGCTTCTTGGTCAGGGGCATTCCGGAAAAGAGGTCGTTGCTATCGTCCATGGGGCCGTTCAGATCTTCATCTTGTCGTGGGGGTGGCCGCTTGCGCTCGAGCCTGACCCAAAATCACCGCATTTCATGTCACGTTTGCGAATCAGGCAGAGTCTGCCAGAAAGCAACTCGATACGCGACGCCACCTCGTCGGGCGGACTTCTTTAGAAATGATTTGCGTCCTGGGTCGCCGAATGGCAAGCGGCCAGACGCCTCAGGGAACCTTGCGCATGCGAATGTCCACAAGTCATTGCATAACTATCACAGCAATTGCGGCCTTTTTCATGTTCGCATCGGCGGATTTCAGCGCGGCCGACACCTTGCCTCCCTTCAAGGACGACCTGTTTTCCGCACAGACGACGCTTCAGACCGGAAATGGCGGCGCTTTCGATGTCATCGACTACGACGAGATGCGCGACATCAACGGTCGCGACCAGATCCCGGAAAAGCGCACGCAGCAGAAATACGTGTCGCTCGGCATTCGCAAGCTTCAGAATAACGAGACGCTGTCGCTCGACGGCATCAAGCTCGACGTCGCAAGGGTAGGGCCGAGCACCGGCGGCGCCTTCACGGTCATCTTCATCCACGGCCGAAACGGCGACCGCCGCCTCGGTGTCAACGACTACACCTTCGGCGGCAACTTCAACCGGCTGAAAAACCTCGTCGCCGGCAATGGCGGTGTCTACTACGCACCATCGGTGAAGACCTTCGACAGTGAAGGCGTGACCGCTGTCGCTGGTATCATCCGCTACGCCAGCGCCCAGGCGCCGGGCCGGCCGATCATTCTCACCTGCGCCTCCATGGGAAGCCAAATCTGCTGGGGCGCGACGCGCGACGCCGAGACGGTGAAGCGTCTCAAGGGCATGGTCATCATGAGCGGCGTCGCCGATCCCGATTTTACCAAGAGTGCCTTCTACAAGGCCAAGCTACCGCTCTGGTTCGCCCATGGTAGCCGTGATCCGACCTACGCCGCCGCCGACCAGCAGGCTCTGTTCGAAACGCTAATAAAATCGCGCTACCCGACACATTTCACGTTGTACCAGACCGGCAATCACGGCACGCCGATCCGCATGATCGATTGGCGGCAAACGTTGAACTGGATATTGGCCTCTTAAAATTCAGGGCATAGTCATAGTTTAGGCAACACGACTGACAAATTTTAAGCATTTGCGCCGCAAAACGCCGCAATTTCCCTTACGTAAGCGTCCGAAACCTTTTCATTACCGCATGCTTTTGCTAAGGCCCGTGCTGACGGAGAAATGGGGAAGGCCGGCATGACACCTGACGTGCGCCCGCTTGTGGCGGGAAACTGGAAAATGAACGGCACGCGTGCCTCGCTGGATCAGATCAAGGCGATCGCATCGGGTGTGCAGGGGCCTCTTTCCAACAAGGTGGAAGCGCTGATTTGCCCGCCGGCGACATTGCTCTATGTCGCGACGGCGCTCTGCACCGACAGCCCGCTCGCCATCGGCGCGCAGGATTGCCACCAGAACCCCGAAGGCGCCCATACCGGCGACATCTCGGCTGAGATGATCGCCGATTGCTTCGGCACCTATGTCATCGTCGGCCATTCCGAACGCCGCACCGATCATGCTGAGACGGACCATCTGGTGCGCGCCAAGGCCGAAGCCGCCGCCGCCGCCGAGCTGACGGCGATCGTCTGCATCGGCGAAACCGCTGCCGAGCGCCAGGCTGGGCAGACGCTCGATATCATCAAGCGGCAGCTGTCGGCATCCGTGCCGGAGAACGCCACGCCTGAAACCACCGTGATTGCCTATGAGCCCGTCTGGGCGATCGGCACCGGTGTGACCCCGACGGTCGAGGATGTCGAGAAGGCGCATGCCTTCATGCGTGCCGAGCTCATCGCCCGCTTTGGCGACAGTGGGCGCAAGTTCCGCATCCTCTACGGTGGCTCGGTCAAGCCGGGCAACGCCAAGGAGTTGATGGGCGTCGCCAATGTCGACGGCGCGCTGATCGGCGGTGCGAGCTTGAAAGCAACCGATTTCCTCGCCATCTACGGCGCATACGAGGCGTTGCTCTCTTGAGATGCGTGTATATTCCGGGCCGAAGGGCTTGGAATAGCCGATCACCTCATGTAAAGAGCGCCAGAATTTTACTTTATGCCCGCTTCGCGCCGGCAGGACTGGACCCATGCAGACCGTATTGATTGTCATTCATCTCATGATCGTGCTGGCGCTTGTCGGCGTTGTGCTCATCCAGCGCTCCGAAGGCGGTGGGCTCGGCATCGGCGGCGGTTCGGGCTTCATGTCGGCACGCGGCACGGCCAACGCGCTGACCCGCACGACCGCGATCCTCGCAGCTCTCTTCTTCATCACCTCGCTCGGCCTCGGCGTATTGAACCGCTACGAAAGCCGTCCGACGGACATCCTGAACCGCATTCCGGCAACGAGCGGGCAGGGTAACGGGATTCTCGATTCGCTCGGCGGCCAGCAGCAGAACGGCGCCGCCGCTCCGGCTGCACCCGCGGCTCCTGCCGGAAACGGCGTTCCGACCGGCGGTGACGCACCTGCTGCTCCGGCCGCTCAGGCTCCTGCCGCGACCGCTCCTGCAGCCACCGCACCGGCTCCCGCCGCGACCACGCCGGCCCCGGCAGCGACCGAAACTGCTCCGGCAGCACCGCAGGCAACCACGCCCGCCGCTCCGGCCCCGGCGACTGCTCCCAGCGGGCAGTAAGCCGAACGACACATAAACCGCCGGCAGGCCCCAGGGTCTGCCGGTTTTCTTTTGTCTTGAAGTCACCGACAGCGATCACGCGGCAAGCGCGGGAAGAATGCTGTTAAATTAGAGCCCTAAAATTCAGGACATGAATTTTAGGGCTGGTGGAATCGTTTTTGAAAAGGTAAGCGGTAGCTCCCATGGCGCGATACGTATTCATCACTGGCGGCGTGGTTTCCTCTCTCGGTAAAGGAATTGCGGCCGCCGCTCTCGGAGCGTTGCTGCAGGCCCGTGGTTACCGGGTGCGGCTGCGCAAACTCGACCCCTATTTGAACGTGGATCCGGGCACCATGAGCCCGACCCAGCACGGCGAAGTCTTCGTAACCGACGACGGCGCGGAAACCGATCTCGATCTCGGTCACTACGAGCGCTTCACCGGCCGCTCGGCAACCAAGACCGACAACATCACCACCGGCCGCATCTACAAGAACATCATCGACAAGGAACGCCGCGGCGACTATCTCGGCGCGACCGTTCAGGTCATCCCGCACGTCACCAACGAGATCAAGGATTTCGTGATCGAGGGCAATGACGAGTACGACTTCGTCATCTGCGAGATCGGCGGCACCGTCGGCGATATCGAAGCGATGCCCTTCATGGAAGCTATCCGCCAGCTCGGCAACGATTTGCCGCGCGGCACGGCCGTCTACGTCCACCTGACGTTGATGCCCTATATCCCGGCCGCCGGCGAGCTGAAGACCAAGCCGACCCAGCATTCCGTCAAGGAGTTGCAGGCGCTCGGCATTCATCCCGACATCCTGCTTGTCCGCGCCGATCGCGAGATTCCGGAAGCCGAGCGCCGCAAGCTCTCGCTGTTCTGCAACGTCCGCGAAAGCGCCGTCATCCAGGCGCTCGACGTCGCCAACATCTACGACGTGCCGATCGCCTACCACAAGGAAGGCCTCGACAACGAAGTTCTGGCCGCCTTCGGCATCGAGCCGGCTCCCAAGCCGCGCCTCGATTCTTGGGAAGAAGTCTGCAATCGCATCCGCACGCCCGAGGGCGAGGTCACGATCGCGATCGTCGGCAAGTACACCGGCCTCAAGGACGCCTACAAGTCGCTGATCGAGGCGCTGCATCATGGCGGCATCGCCAACCGGGTGAAGGTCAATCTCGAGTGGATCGAATCGGAAGTCTTCGAAAAGGAAGACCCGGCTCCCTACCTCGAGAAGGTCCACGGCATCCTGGTGCCCGGCGGCTTCGGCGAGCGCGGCTCCGAGGGCAAGATCCTCGCCGCCCAGTTCGCCCGCGAGCGCAACGTGCCCTATTTCGGCATCTGCTTCGGCATGCAGATGGCTGTCGTGGAAGCCGCCCGTCACCTGGCCGGCATCGAAAAGGCCTCGTCGACCGAATTCGGCAAGACCGATGAGCCGGTCGTCGGCCTGATGACCGAGTGGGTCAAGGGTAACGAACTGCAGAAACGCAACGCAGCCGGCGACCTCGGCGGCACGATGCGTCTCGGTGCCTACAAGGCGGCGCTCAAGAAGGACACCAAGATCGCCGAGATTTATGGCTCGACGGACATCTCCGAGCGCCATCGCCACCGCTACGAAGTCAATGTTGACTACAAGGAACGGCTGGAGAACTGCGGCCTGGTCTTCTCCGGCATGTCGCCGGATGGCGTGCTGCCCGAGACGGTCGAATATCCTGACCATCCCTGGTTCATCGGCGTGCAGTACCATCCCGAACTGAAGTCGCGCCCGCTTGAACCGCATCCGCTGTTCAAGAGCTTCATCGAAGCGGCGACCGAGCAGAGCCGGTTGGTCTGATCCAACCCCAGCTTGACGAATTTCATCGCCGCTTCCATCTTATAAAAGAAAGAAGGAGGCGGCGATGACGTCTGCAGTGCGCAAGAGGCAAGAAGCGCTCAAGGCCGCCGGGCTGCGTCCAGTCCGAATTTGGGTGCCTGACACGCGTCAACCAGGATTTGCCGAGGAATGCCGCCGTCAGTCGCTGCTGATAGCGAACGCTGATGAGGCAGATGCCGATCTCGGCTCCTTTATGGATGGGGCACTTGCCGACATCGATGATGAAGAATGAGACGTGGCGATCTTGTCACCGTCTCGATGCAGGGGGACTTTGGAAAGCCTCGTCCCGCACTCATTATTCAAGCCGACCAATTCGATCTGACTTTCAACGTTACGGTGCTGCTTCTCTCCGGTACCTTGATCGACGCACCGCTTGTCCGTGTGACAGTGGCACCAACCGCTGAGAACGGACTAAGTAAGATATCGCAGGTCATGATCGATAAGACGATGACCGTTCGACGTGACAAAGTCGGCCCCACATTTGGCAGGCTTGACGGCGAAACGATGACATTGATCGGGAGCCTCCTCGCGCTGTTCTTGGGATTTGCGTAGACAGTTTTCCGGAAAGATCGGTCAGGTTCAGACATCAAAAAAGCCGCCGACATCCAACAATGCGGCGGCTCTTCCATTCCGATATATGCACCCCGCAGCCTCAGGCCGCGCGCTGTCCGCGCGCTGGGGCACCGGCCTGCGTCCCCTGATCGCGGATCGCTCCACGCCGGTTGAGCTTGAAGTGATTGACCAACTCGGCCAGCAACGCCGCACCCGACGCAAGCTCCGAGCTGATGCCCGTCGTGCGCTCCACCATGCCGGCATTTTGCTGTGTCATCCGGTCGATCTGCGAGACCGCGTTGTTGATCTCCGAAAGGCCGGTCGATTGCTCGGCAGCGGCCGTTGCCAGCGCGGTCATGTTGGTGTCGATCGATTCGACGAAGGTCTCGATCTCGTTGAGCGCCGTGCCGGTGGCGTCGACGAGGCGAACGCCTTCATTGACTTCCTTGCCGGAATTCTCGATCAAGCCCTTGATCTCCTTGGCGGCCTTGGCCGAGCGCTGCGCCAGTTCGCGCACTTCCTGGGCAACGACGGCAAAACCCTTGCCGGCTTCACCGGCGCGCGCTGCCTCGACGCCTGCATTGAGCGCCAGAAGGTTGGTCTGGAACGCGATCTCGTCGATGACGCCGATGATCTGGCCGATCTCCTGGGAAGCCGAGGCGATCCGCTGCATGGCGGTGATCGTCTCGCGCACCACGGCGGCTGACGTCGAGGCCGAGGCGCGGGCGCTCTGCACCAGCTTGCGCGTCGCCTGTGTGTTTTCGGTCGAGGATTTCACCGTCGCCGTCACCGTTTCAAGCGCCGCCGAGGTTTCCTCCAGCGACACCGCCTGTTCCCTGGTCCGCGCGGAGAGCTGCTCGGCGGCATCGCGCATTTCCTGGCTGTTGCCATTCAGAGCGTTGGTCTGCTGCAGCACCTTCACCAGCGTTGCCTGGAACGCGCCGATCGAGGTGTTGAAATCCCGGCGCAACGTCTCGAACTCGCCGACGAAGGGCTCGTCGATCGTCTGGCGGATGTTGCACTCGGAGAGGCGGGCAAGGCCGGCACCGAGATCGTTGACGACCTTCATCCGCTCGGTGACATCGGTCGCGAACTTCACGACCTTGAAGACGCGGCCGGAGGCATCGAGGATCGGGTTGTAGGACGCTTGGATATAGATCTCGCGCCCGCCCTTGGCGATTCGCTTGAACTGGTCGGCCGCGAATTCGCCGGCAGCGAGATTCGCCCAGAAAGCCTTGTAGGCCGGGCTGCGGCTGTAGTCTGCCTCGCAGAACATCGAGTGATGCTTGCCGACGATCTCGGCGAGCGTGTAGCCGAGCGCCGCCAGAAAGTTCTCGTTGGCGGTGATGATGTTGCCTTCAGGTGTGAACTCGATCACGGCCTGTGCCCGCGATAGCGCTTCCAGCTTGCCCTTGTCCTCGGCCGCCTGCATCCTGACGGCGGTGATGTCGGTCGCGAATTTCATCACCTTGTATGGCTTGTTGCCGCGATAGATCGGATTGTACGTCGCCTCGATCCACATCTCGCGTCCGCCCTTGGCGATGCGTCTATACTGGCGCTGGTCGAACTTGCCTTCGCTGAGACGCGCCCAGAAATCCGCGTACTCCTTCGAGTTCGCTTCGGCCGGATCGACGAACATCCGGTGATGTCTGCCGACGATCTCGCTGAGCTCATAGCCGACCGCCTTGCAGAAATTCTCATTGGCCGTCAGAATCTTTCCGGTGAGGTCGAATTCGATGATTGCCTGCGACTTGTTTAACGCGTCCAGCACCGCGCTGCTGGAAGAGCCGATGCTTGATAGAAATCCGACCATGGACAAACCCCGATATGCCAAGCGTGCCAAATCGCACGCCGGGCAAATCTACGGACTTTGTGTAAATATTCGCTAAATGTTTATTAGTGTTGATCTTTTTGGATTATGCGACCTTTGGTAGAGGGCCGGTGTAGATCGACCGGGGGCGGATCAATCGGCCGTTGAGTGACTGCTCTCGGGAATGCGCGATCCAGCCGATCGTGCGCCCGATTGCGAAGACGCCTGTAAATGCCTGCCGCTGAAAGCCGAGCGCTTCGAGGAGCAGCGCCGTATAGAACTCGACATTGACATCGAGCGGCCGATCCGGCTTTCGTGCCTTGAGGATGGCAAGTGCGGCGCGCTCGACCGCCGTGGCGAGCGCGATCCGTTCACGATCGACCTGACCGGAGCGAACCAGAGGCGCAAGAGCATTCTTCAGCGCGTCGGCTCTCGGATCGCGGACGCGATAGATCCGGTGTCCGAACCCCATCAGCCGCTCTCCCCGGTCAAGCGCGGCTGTCAGCCACGTATCAGCGTTGTCTCCCGTTCCAATCGCATCCAGCATGTCGAGCACAGGGCCGGGCGCGCCGCCATGAAGCGGTCCTTTCAGTGCGCCGATGGCGGCCAGCACCGAGGATGTCAGTCCTGCCTGGGTCGACGCGACCACGCGCGCGGCGAAGGTCGAGGCGTTCAATCCGTGATCCGAGATCGTCACCAGATAGGCGTCCAGCGCCGCTGTCTGCTCTGCAGACGGCATCCTGTCGGTCATCATCCGCAAGATGTCTGCTGCCTGCGAGAGCGACGCATCCGGCGCCACTGGCTGCTGGCCGGCCTGAAGCCTCAGAATGGCGGGTAGGAACACGGCGGGAGCGGCCATCAGGTGCAGAGCCGTATGGAAATCCTGGCCGTCGCTTAGGCGCGCGATCATCGCGCGCGTCGCGTCGACAGGCGGTAGCGCCAGAAGCTGTTCGTCAAGTGTTGGGACGCACGAGTATACCTCGAGCCTCGCGGCGGCGAGCAGCGACCGCAATGTCGCCGCACAGACCGGACGCTCCATCAATCCTTCGAGCAGCAGTGCTGCGACACCCTCATATGTCTCACCCGGAACGATGTCGTCCAGGGAGACGCCGCGTATCACCAACCGTCCGCGTTCCCCGTCAACATCGGACAGTCGCGTCTCCGCTGCAATCACATCTTCCAAGCCATTCTTCATTGCGTTCTCCTTTACCCTGAGGAGGATCGAGCTTAGAAAGATTGACGTCAATCTTGATAAAATAGATCAATGTAAGAGGCCGGTATGACGTGGCTGACGGCGGAGGAAGCGTTGGAACGGCTCGGCACCAAGCCGCAGACGCTTTATGCCAATGTCAGTCGCGGCCGCATCCGCGCGAAGCCCGATGGTGCCGACAGCCGGCGAAGCCTCTATCACTCCGAGGACGTCGCGCGCCTGGCCAAGCGCCATGCCGGCAGACGAAAGGCTGAAGCCATTGCCGCCGAGACGATCGACTGGGGTGAGCCGGTTTTGCCGACCGCGATTTCGACGATTGCGGGCGGCCGGCTTTACTATCGCGGTCGCGACGCGGTCGCCTTGTCCGAGCGGGCGACGTTCGAGCAGGTATCCGCCTTGCTGTGGGAGAGTTCGGCGGCAATATGCCCGCCAATCGAACTGTCCGCAGGGGAGCCATCAAGGATCGCTGGAGCCTTCGTCTTGCTGGCGAGGCGAGTGGCAGCGGATCTGCCGGCCTTGGGTCGCGCCCCGGATGCGTTGAAGTTGGAGGCAGGTCAGGTGCTTGCGACGGCGGCAGCGGCGCTTGCTCCCAGCCAATTGCTCGACTTGCCGCTGCACGAGCGTCTCGCGCGCAGTTGGGATCGGCCGGAGGCGGCGGAACCGATCAGGCGCGCACTCGTGCTGGCAGCCGAACACGAGCTTAACGTCTCCGCATTCGCTGCGCGCGTTACCGCGTCCTCCGGCGCTTCACTGGCCGCCGCGACGCTATCTGGTCTTTCAACCTTAACCGGCCGTCGTCACGGCGGTGCTTGGCAAGGCGCGGTGCGGCTGATGCAGTTGTCGGGCGAGATGGGCGCGCGTGAGGCAATCAGGACCATGTTGGCAACGGAAGGCGTGGTGCGGGCCTTTGGCCATCAGTTCTATCCTCAAGGCGATCCGCGCGCGGCGGCGATCATGCATTCGTTCGCGATGCCGGCGCTCTACGCCGAGATTGCCGCTCTTGGCGTGGAGCTGTTGGGGGAGCCTGCTAATATCGATTTCGCGCTCGCGGCGCTGGCTGGACACTTCGACCTTCCCGACGACGCGCCACTTGTCATCTTCGCGCTTTCCCGCACTGCCGGGTGGCTGGCGCACGCTATCGAACAGGTGACCCGTGGAAATATGATCCGGCCGCGTGCTCGCTACATCGGTCCTCCGCCAGAAGTCCTTCGATGAAGCATGAGACGATCCCACCGTTCGTGCAACGCCGGTAAGCGCATTGCGGTATCGACCGAGGCGGGGTTAGAGTGTGGTATTCGGTTGTGGGGCGAAATCACTAAAGGGGGATATCATGCAGACAGTATCGGGCGTTCGTCCTTGTCTGACGGTCGCCATCGCCGCGACGACCTTGCTCTGGGCAGGCGTGGCATCAGCACAGTCCGCCGGTTGCACGCTTGAACGTGTCGCTGGCGCGTCGCGCCAGATTATGCGCTGCGCCGATGGTGTGACTGTCACCGCCGAAGGCGGCGCGCGGTTCAGGCTTGTCGATAACAATGGTGACGGCCGTCCCGATTCGGTTTCGTTGCGCAGCAAGGCCGTGCTCGTCGATGTCGATAGCGCAAGGCGCGGTGGTGGATTCCAGGTCGTGACACCGCAGGCGATCGCCGCCGTACGCGGCACGCGTTGGGCTGTTGACGTAAAGAATGGCACGACATCGGTCCTCGTGGTGCGCGGCCGCGTCGCCGTTGGTAGACCATCGTCGGCGTCCACGGTCGTGTTGGCGCCGGGCGAGGGCGTGGACGTATCGCGCACGAGTGGGGCGCTTACCGTTCGGCGCTGGCCCCAGGCACGTGTGGATGCGCTTCTCGCGCGGCTGGGCCAGTAGTCGCCCATGCAGGCCAGACGGCTTCTGATTACGATATCGCTGATCGCGGCCGCCCTTTGGGGTGGGGTACTTGGCTATATCCATATGCGAGGCGATGCAGCCTTTCTCGACCGGATGGAGGCATCGTTGGCCGACCTCCGCAGCCATTTTACCGGGCCGAGCAGCGCGCCGTCTGTTGTCACAATCGTCGCGATCGATGACCAGACAGCGAGCGCCAACGAATATCCGCTGAGCAGGGCAACGCTGGCGCGGCTGGTGGAAACCATCGGCGCGCTCAAGCCGAAGGTCATCGCGTTGGACCTGCTTCTGGTCGATCCTGGCCCCGAAGAAGGTGATCGCGCGCTCGCCGATGCGCTGAAGGGCGTGCCGAGTGTCATCGCCGCAGCCGGCGTCTTTCCCTCAAGTCTTCAATCGGTGACATCGAGTGCCGAGGACCCGCTGGCGACCATTCCGGTGGCTGACAGGATGATGTTGCCGATCGCCCGTTTCGCCGATTCCGCCGCGATCGGCGTCGTCAACGTGTCGACAGATCAAGGCGGAACGCCGCGCTATATTCCGCTGATCTCGCGTGGTGCGCAGCGGGTCGATGCATCGTTTCCGTTGCGCGTCGCATCGCTGGCGCTCGGCGTCAATCCGGCGTTTACGCCGGCGGCGCTCGCCTTGGGCGAACTGCGCCTTCCGACCGACATCGGCCAGCGCCTGCCACTGACCTTCTATGGACCGCGCGGAACGATCCCCACCTTCAGTGCCGCCGATGCGTTGGCCGGCAAGGTCGATGCCAAGATGGTCGAGGGCAGGGTGGTGGTGATCGGTTCGACGGTAACAGGCGGCGGCGACGTCTTTCCGACACCGTTTGATCCGGTTCTGCCCGGTGTTGAGGTCATGTCCACTGCCATCACCCGGTTGATATCAGGCGACAATATCGTGCGCGACGGCAATGTGCGTTCGTTTGACGCGCTGATCGGCGTCATCATGCCGGTGCTGATCATCAGCCTGCTCGGTTGGCGCCGCAGCGCCGTGGCCTATAGCATCATCGCTGCCGTGGTGCTGGCTTGGCTGACGTTCAACGTCGTCGCTTTCGCGCATGGCTATTGGTTCAGCGCCGCATTGCCGATCGCCGCTACCTTGCCGCCGGTTGTGCTGTTCGGCGCGATGGAGCTCTGGCTCTACCGCCGCCGCGCCACGCATTTCGCGGCGCAGAGCGACCTGCTGCAGCGAATCGAGGCGCCGGGCCTCGGTGAATGGCTAGCGCGTGATCCAACCTTCCTGTCTCGCCCGGTGCGTCAGGAAGCCGCGGCGGTGTTCGTCGATCTGTCGGGCTTCACCGGATTGAGCGAGGCGATTGGCGCGGCGCGCGTGCAGGAGGTCCTGAGCGGCTTCTTCGAGCTGGTTGACGACGAGGCGCGCACACATGGTGGCGCGATCACCAGTTTCATGGGCGACGGCGCGATGATCCTCTTCGGGCTCCCGCGAGCGGCCGATGACGACGCCTTGCGGGCGGCGGCATGCGCCGTTGGGCTCGGCGATCGCCTGCGCGCTTGGCGTTCCGCGGATCCGGGGCTTTCGGGGCGCAAGATCGGCTTCAAGATTGGCGCCCATTGCGGCACCGTCGTTGCCTCGCGTCTCGGCACCGGCACACGCCAGCAGATCACCGCGACCGGCGATACCGTCAACGTGGCGAGCCGCCTTATGGAAGTGGCGGCAAGTCACGGTTTCGAGCTCGCGCTCAGTGCCGCCTTGATGAGCGCGGCGGGGGCGCGGGCTGCCCCCAATCACCGGGGCGACCTTGAAGGGCCGGTATCCGCCAAGATCCGCGGCCGTGCCGAAAGCATCGATGTCTGGCTGTGGCGCGGACATCCGCTTTGACATTTGCTGTCTGACGCAGTAGGAACAGCCCAACATTTCAACCGGCAAGCTCCGGACGGCGCGCCATGCGCCCGACAATTCCGAAAGACAGACAAAATGACAGAGATAAGCGGCGTCGTTCCGGCGATCGGCAAGGCGTTGGCGAAGCGCGGTTATTCCGAGCTCACCCCCGTTCAGCAATCCATGCTCGATCCGGCGCTGGTCGCCTCGGACGCTCTGGTGTCGGCGCAGACGGGCTCCGGCAAGACGGTTGCGTTCGGCCTCGCCATGGCGCCGACCCTGCTTGGCGACGAAGATCGATTCGAGCCGGCTGCCACCCCGCTGGCGCTCGTCATCGCGCCGACCCGCGAGCTTGCCCTGCAGGTCAAGCGCGAACTGGAATGGCTCTATGAGATGACCGGCGCAGTCATCGTCAGCTGCGTGGGCGGCATGGACATCCGCAGCGAGCGCCGTGCGCTCGAGCGCGGTGCCCACATCGTCGTCGGCACGCCGGGTCGTCTTTGCGACCACATTCGCCGTCGCGCACTCGACATTTCCGATCTCAAGGCCGTCGTGCTCGACGAAGCCGACGAAATGCTCGATCTCGGCTTCCGCGAAGACCTCGAGTTCATTCTCGATGCATCCCCCGAGGATCGCCGCACGCTGATGTTCTCGGCGACGGTGCCGGCCGCCATCGCCAAACTCGCCAAGAGCTACCAGAAGAACGCCGTGCGCATCGCCACCACGACGGAAGAAAAGCAGCACGTCGACATCGAATACCGTGCACTGGCTGTCGCCCCGAGCGACCGCGAGAACGCGATCATCAACGTCCTGCGCTACTACGAGGCGACCAACGCCATCGTCTTCTGCTCGACCCGCGCCGCCGTCAACCATCTGACCGCCCGCTTCCATAACCGCAACTTCGACGTCGTCGCGCTCTCGGGCGAGTTGACGCAGAACGAACGCAGCCATGCGCTGCAGGCGATGCGCGATGGCCGCGCGCGCGTCTGCATCGCCACCGATGTCGCCGCGCGCGGTATCGACCTTCCTGGCCTCGATCTCGTCATCCACGCGGATCTGCCGACCAACCCTGAAACCCTGCTGCACCGCTCGGGTCGTACCGGCCGCGCCGGTCGCAAGGGCGTCAGCGCCATGATCGTGCCGATCAACGCCCGCCGCAAGGCCGAGCGTCTGCTCGACAACGCAGGCATCGCCGCCACCTGGGCGCTGCCTCCATCGGCCGAGGAAGTCATCGCCCGCGACGAGGAACGCCTGCTGGCCGATCCGATCTTCGACGAGGCTCCGCGCGAAGAGGAGCAGGACATCGTCAAGCGCCTGCTCGACGCTCACGGTGCCGAGAAGCTCGCCAATGCCTTCGTCAATCTCTACCGCGCCAAGCAATCGGCGCCGGAGGATCTGATGGAGATCACCCTGCAGGCCGGCCCGCGCAAGCCGCGCGACAACGCCGATGGCCCCCGCGATACCAGCCCGCGCGGCCCACGCGACGATTTCGGCCCCAGCGTCTGGTTCTCCCTGTCTGTCGGCCGCAAGCAGAACGCCGAGCCGCGCTGGCTGATCCCGATGATCTGCCGCAACGGCAACCTGACCAAGCGCGAGATCGGCGCCATCAAGATGCAGCCGGAAGAGACCTTCGTCGAGATCGCGGCCGGCAGCGCCGACGCCTTCCTGGCTGCGACCGGCCCGAACAAGACGATGGAACGCGGCATCCGCGTCAGCCGTCTTCCCGGTACGCCGGAATTTGGTCGACAGGACTACGGCAAGCCGGATTTCAACAAGTCCGGCCCCAAGCCCTACGCCGCCAAGAAGAACTATGACGATCGCCCGCGCGACGCAGGCTTTAAGAAGGGACCGCGCAGCGATGCCGGCCCATCGGGCGAGCGCGACAGCAAGCCGTGGAGCAAGCCCGGCAAGCCGAAGTTCGAAGGCAAGCCCAAGTTCGAGGGCAAGCCGAAGTTCGACGGCAACGGCCCGAAGCCGAAGTTCTCCAAGAAGAAGGGCTGAGGCCCGCAAGCGTGACGGCGAGGATTGCATGCGCTGCCAGTCGTCGGACGGCCCGGATATCCGGACACTGTTCGATCTGGCAGCCATGTCTCGCCGCCTTCCATGTCCAGCAGCTGCGAAACATTCAATTCGCGGCTGCCGATCCGGACCGGTCGATCGATGCATGACAAGACTGAGAGCATGACATCCTCCTCCGTTGACGATGGTGCCCAACCGCAAAAGCGCACATCGTCCTTTGACGCAAGCGCCTTCATCGCCAGAAATCTCCGACTTCTGCCCGTACCGGGTCTCGAAAATATCCGGCTCTATACCGCGCATTCCGGCAGCCGCTTGTCACGCCTCGGCGGCGCCGATCCCGAAGCGCCGGCGCCTTACTGGGCTTATGGGTGGGCCGGCGGCGCTGTGCTCGCACGTCATGTCGCCGAGAACCCGCATCTCGTCCATGGCCGCCGCGTTCTCGACCTCGGCACTGGGTCCGGAATCGTCGCGATCATTGCTGCAAGGGCCGGTGCGACATCGGTAGTCGCTGCCGACATCGACGAGAACGCCATCGCCGCCGCCCGCCTCAATGCCACCGCCAACGACGTCGCGCTCGATCTTATCCATGCCGATCTCCTCGACGGTCCACCGCCTGCGGTCGATATCGTTCTCGCTGGCGATCTTTTCTACGATGAAGCGTTGGCGAAACGCGCGCTGGCTTTCCTCGAAGCCTGCCGCGCCGCCGGCATCGATGTTCTCATCGGCGATCCCTATCGCGTGCCGCTGCCAACGGAGAAGCTGCGCTGCATTGCCGAGTATTCCGTGCCGGATTTCGGTGTGGGTAGCGACGGAGGCGAGGTGCGCGCCGGTGTCTTCAGCTTGGCCGGGTTTTGACCCCTAGTCGCTCCCGGACGCTCAAGTGTCAGCCTGCCGCCGCCTGCAGGTCCAGCAGCACCCGCATTGCATCCTTGGCGCTGACCGCTGGAACGAAGACGTGGTCGTGATGATACGCGGCCACCATGTTGCAGGAGATGCCGTGCTTGGCGAGAGCGGTGGCAACGGCGGCGGTGAGCCCAACGCCTTCAAGCGACGAGAATACGGTCAGGGTGATCCGTCGCATGAGGAGCATAGTGTCGAAGCCTAACCGCAGAGAATCGTCACGCGCCAGTATCAGGGACACGCCTTCGGATTCGCGAAACCAGCCAAGCGACAAAGGCGCGGCACGCGCTGCTAGCTGTTCGTCATCGGTGGTGCAGAACACGTAATCCCCCGCATCGAGGCTCGGCGTCATGCCGCTCAGCATGGCCTTCGTATCGCGAACCGGCTCGATGGTCATCATCATGCTCCCCGGCTGTCGTTTAAGATCCGCGGAGTGTGGAACAGGCGCGGTATTCTTACAAGTCACTGCGATAAACGAGACGCGTCAGTTGAGGCGCACGACCAAGCGTTCAGCCGAGCAGTTCCGGACGGATCAACATCACCTCGCATGCCTCTCCGGCTATAAGCTCGGGCGCGTGCGGCGGCCGCACGATCAGGCAGTCGGCTTCGGCGAAGATCTTCATCATCGACGAATCCTGCTTGCCGAAAGGCTCGGCCCGAAGCGTGCCGGACGCCGAGCGTGTCAGCCTGGCCCTCACATAGTCCTGCCGCTGGTCGTTCGCCTTCATGCTGACGGCGGCTTCCGCCGTGGCGGCGCGCTTGACCGGGGTAAGGGATGCCAGCTTGCGGATCAGCGGCTCAAGAAACAGCAGGCCGCAAACGAGGCTGGACACCGGGTTTCCGGGCAGGCCCAGCACATGCGTGTCGCCGAAACTGCCGACCATCAGCGGTTTGCCGGGCCGCATGGCGATCCGCCAGAAGTCGAGCTGCATGCCGGCGGCAACCAAGGTTGCCTGCACGAGATCGTGGTCGCCGACCGACGCGCCGCCCAGCGTCACGATCACATCGACTTTTGCTTCTCGCGCTCGCTCGACGGCAGCGGTGATCGCAGCCGTGTCATCGGGAACGATACCGAGATCGAGCACCTCGGCACCGGCCTTACGCGCGAGAGCCGCGATGCCGAATGTGCTGGAGGCGATGATCTGCGAGGGGCCGGGCTGCTGGCCTGGCGTCACCAGTTCGTCGCCGGTGGCAAGCAGCGCGACCAGAGGCTTGCGCCGAACGTCGAGTGTCGCGTGGTTCATGCCGGCGGCAACGGTCAGTCGCGAGAAATCGATCACGGTGCCTGCCATCAGGACCGGTTCGCCTTCAACAAAGTCCTGCCCGCGTGGGCGAACGTGCTGGCCGGGGCGCACCGGATAGGTGGTGCGGATACCGCCTTGCGTCTTTTCGGCGTCTTCCTGCAGCAATACGCTATCGGCTCCCTCGGGAACCGGCGCACCGGTGAATATCCGCACGGTCTCGCCGACGCCGATCGCGCCGTCAAAGGCATGTCCGGCAGATGAAGTCCCGATTAAAAGCAGTTCGCTACCGGGCTCAAGGCCATCTTGGCCACGCAGCGCATAGCCGTCCATTGCGGACGAATTGAAGGGAGGCTGTGTCAGCCGTGCCGCGACGTCGGTTGCCAGAACGCGACCCTCGGCCTCAGCCAGGGAAACGGTATCGAGCGCCATGATGGGCTTTGCCCGCGACAGCAGGCGTTCCTGCGCTTCGGCAACGGGCAGCAGGCTCATTTCGCATGCTCCGGGTGAACGAAATGGCCGGACTTGCCGCCGGATTTCGCAAGCAGTCGGATTCCGCCGATTTCCATCGCCTTGTCGGCGGCCTTCGCCATGTCGTAGATCGTCAGGCAGGCGACCGACACAGCCGTCAGCGCTTCCATCTCGACGCCGGTCTTGCCGGTGAGCTTGGCGGTCGCCGTCACGCGCAGGCCGGGCAGGGCACTGTCTTCGGTGATGTCCACGGAAACTTTCGTCAGCATCAGCGGATGGCAGAGCGGAATGAGATTGCTGGTCTGTTTGGCGGCCATCATGCCGGCCAGCCGCGCGGTGCCGATCACGTCGCCCTTCTTGGCGTTTCCCTCGAGGATCAGCCGAAGCGTTGCAGGCGCCATCTTCACATGGCCTTCGGCGGTGGCGATACGGGTGGTGTCGGCCTTGTCGCTAACATCGACCATATGCGCCTCGCCGGCCGCGTCGATATGCGTAAGGCCGGCTCTTTCGCCACTCATCTTATTCGGCCGCCAGTGATGCCTGGCCGAACAGCAGCGCCTGCGTGGCCGCCGTCACATCTTCCTTGCGCATCAGGCTCTCGCCGACGAGGAAGGTGTTGATGCCGAAAGCCTGCAGCCGCTTGCAATCCTCATGCGTGAAGATGCCGCTTTCGCCGACCAGCAGCCGGTCATCCGGCACCATCGCCGAAAGCTCTTCGCTGACCGTGAGGCTGACCTCGAAGGTTCTGAGGTTGCGGTTGTTGATCCCGACCAGCGGCGACGAGAGCTTCAGCGCCCGTTCCATCTCCTGGGCGTCATGCACTTCGACGAGCACATCCATGGCGAGCCCAAACGCTTCGTCCTGCAGGCGTTCCGCATCGCTGTCGGAAAGCGAGGCCATGATCAGGAGAATGCAATCCGCGCCCCATGCCCGGGCTTCCTGCACCTGATAGGTCTCGAACATGAAATCCTTGCGCAGAGCCGGAAGCTTGCAGGCCGCCCGCGCCGCCATCAGAAACTCGGGCGCGCCCTGAAAGCTGGGCGTATCCGTCAATACGGACAGACACGCGGCGCCACCAAGCTCGTAAGCCTCGGCGAGGGCCGGCGGATCGAAATCCGGCCGGATCAGCCCCTTGGAAGGGCTTGCCTTCTTGATCTCGGCGATCAGACCGAACTTGCCCGCATCGCGCTTGGAAGCCAGCGCCTTGTGGAAACCGCGCGGCGCGGTCTGGTCCTGCTGCATCGCCTTCAGATCGGCGAGCGAGACCTTGGCTTTGGCAGCCGCGATCTCTTCGCGCTTGTAGAGTTCGATCTTCTGCAGAATGTCGGTCATGTCGGTATCCTAGTCGAGGTCGTTGGATACGGCGACAAGTTTGTCGAGCGCACCCGCAGTGGCGCCGCTGTCGAGCGACTGCGCGGCAAGCCGCATGCCATCGTGCAGCGTCTCCGCCTTGCCGGCGATCACGAGCGATGCTGCGGCGTTGGCAAGCGCGATGTCGCGATAGGCATTCTTCGCGCCGCTGAGCACATCGCGCAGAGCAGCCGCGTTGACGGTTCCGTCGCCGCCCTTGATCGCCTCAAGCTCGACCGTATCGACGCCGAAGTCGCCAGGCGAAAGCTCGAAGCTGCGGATCTTTCCGTCCTCAAGCGCTGCAACGCTGGTTTTGCCGGTGGTGGTGATTTCATCGAGGCCGTTGCCGTGCACGACCCACACACTCTCCGAGCCAAGATCGCGCATGACTTCGGCGATCGGCATGACGAGCTGCGGCGAGTAGACACCCAGCAGCTGACGGCGAACGCCGGCCGGATTGGAGAGCGGGCCGAGAACGTTGAAGATCGTGCGCGTGCCAAGTTCGACGCGCGACGGGCCGACATGGCGCATGGCCGAATGGTGCTGCTGCGCGAACATGAAGCCGACGCCGGCCTCGCGAATGCAACGCGAGATGATTTCGGGCGTCACGTCGAGCTTGACGCCCAGAGCGGCAAGGCTGTCGGCAGCGCCCGACTTGGAACTCAAAGCCCGGTTGCCGTGCTTGGCGACGGGTATGCCGGCGCCGGCGACGATCAATGCCGCCAGCGTCGAGATGTTGTAGGTACCGCTGGCGTCGCCGCCGGTGCCGACGATGTCGATGGCATCGTCGGGCGCCTCCACCGTCAGCATCTTCGAGCGCATGGTCGTCACGGCGCCGACGATCTCGTCGACGGTCTCGCCGCGAACGCGAAGCGCCATCAGAAAGCCGCCGATCTGCGAAGGCGTTGCCTGGCCGGACATCAGGATGTCGAAGGCCTCGCGGGCCTCCTCACGTGTCAGAGGTTCGCGGCTTGCGGCCTTCGCCAGGAGGGGCTTCAGATCGGTCATGCGTTCATGTTCCCCTTAGCGCGAGGCTGCCTGTTCGGCGAGCTGCTGGTTGATCGACACGCCATACTGCGTCTGCAGCAGGGAGACCATCTGGTCCAGCATGTCGTCGCCTGCAGCGTTCGCGATGGCGTTGATCTGCTGGTCCTGGTTAGCAAGCACATCGCCGGTCGGCTCGGTATTGACCTCGGTTACCTTCATCAGGATCTGCGTCGTCGGATCGGCGCCGACGGCAGTCGCAATCGTGTCGATCGGGCCGGAGAAGGCGGCGTTGACGCCAGCCGTTCCAAGAACCGCGTCGTCCATGCCGCGGGTGATGCCGCTCTTGGTTTCGACGGAGATGCCGAGCGGTGCGGCGATATCGGCAAGCGAGGTACCCTTCTGGGCCTGCTGCTTCAGCTCATCCGCCTTCTTGGCGAGTTCGGTCTTCTGCTGCTCGGCGGTCCAGTCGGCAACGGCCTTGTCGTGAACTTCGGCAAGCGGGCGGTCGCGCTCGGGCGTGACGTCGCCGAGACCAAACCACAGATAGCCATCCGTGCCGATCGACAGCGACGGCACGTCGGCGCCGGCTTCCGCACGGAACACCGCGCCCAGCACCTGCTGTTTCTCGGGAATGTCCTTGACCTCATTGCCGGCCTTGTCGAGGCCCGTTGCATCGACGGCGTCGATAGTCACGGCCTTGAGCTTCAGCTGCGTGGCGATTTGGTCGAGCGTCGAGCCGGAGCCGCGCAGGTCTTCGATCTGGTCGTGCACGGTGATCATCTGCTGCGAGGCATTGGCGACCGCGAGCTGCTTGCGCAGGTCTTCCTTGACTTCGTCGAAGCTCTTGGCGCTCTCAGGCTTGATGTTGGTGATGCGCAGGATAACCGGGCCGAAGCTGCCATCGACGACAGGCGAGGTGCCTCCGTTGCGGGAAACGGCGAAGGCGGCGTCGGCGACGGACTGGTCTGGAACCTTGTCCTTGGTGAATTCGCCGAGCATGACGTCGTTGGCTGTCTTGCCCTGGTCGGTCACCAGCTGGTCGAAGGTCGTGCCTGTTTTCAGCGCATTGGCGGCCGCATTGGCAAGGTCCTTGTTCTGGAACGTCAGCTGCTCGATCGTGCGGCTTTCCGGCGTCCGATAGGCGTCCTTGCGCTTCTCGAAATCCTCGCGGATTTGGTCGTCGGTCACCGTTCCCGCGTCGGCGATGTCGGCCGGCTGTAGTTTCAGATAGGTGAACTTTCGATACTCGGGTGCACGATAGCGCGCCTTGGCACCCTCGAACCACTTGGCGAGAACGTCGTCAGCCGGCGCCTTGATCGGCTCGATATTGGCGTTGGTCAGCAGCAGGTAATCGATGCCGCGGCTTTCCTGGCGGTAGAGCTTCAGCGAATCGACCAGCGTCTTCGGCGGCGTGAAGCCGTTCGAGATCGCATCGACGATCTGGCTGCGAACCGCGACCTTGCTGCGCTCCTTGATGTAGTCGTCCTCGCGAATGCCGGCATTGCGCAGGCGCGAGGTAAACAGCGAACGGTCGAACTGGCCGTTGACGGCCTTGAACGCCGGATCCTCACCAATCAGCTGGGCGAGACGATCCTCCGAAAGGCCGAGGCCCATGTCGGCGGCGAGCTGGTCGAGCGAAGCACCCGCCACCAGCTGCGAAATCACCTGCTGCTCGACGCCGAATGCGCGGGCCTGATCAGGCGTCAGGCGCATGCCGAACTGCTGGCTGAGGTTCGAGACCTGGCGCTGATAGGCGAGGCGGAACTCGTTCACGTCGACCTGCTGGTCGCCGACCGTAACCACGGTCGTGCTGCTGCTGCCGGTCAGCAGGGAGTGTGACACACCCCAAATGCCGAAAGAGGCGACCAGGAGAAGCATCAGGAGCTTGGCGGCCCAGGTCCGGGCAGCTCTACGCAGAAGATCGAACATCGAAACGCAAACCTCGCATTATATTCGCCCGTTCGCGGGCAAAGCATTGGACGTTCCTTAGAGCAAACGCATGAGGAATTGAAGGGTTATCGCGCGAAAACATCTGCGCTATATCACCCGTGTTTCGCGACGCCGACCGAAGACAAAAGATGCCTGCTTGCGGAACCTTTGGCACCGCTATTTCGTTGAGCAGCATCCCCACGAAACAGGAGCAAACAATGGCCGACATGAAAACCGCCTCCGCACAGTCCACAGCCGCGCGCGTCAAGGCGGAGATTGCAACAGACGATCTGTCCGCGCAGGTCACCGCATTGCGCGAAGATCTGGCACGCTTGTCTGACAGCGTTGTCGCGCTGGGGCAGGGTGCCAAGACCGCCGTTGCTGATGAGGCCTCAGTTTTGACCGAACGCGTCCGTGACAAGGTTCGTCAGGAGCCGATTCTCGCGATTGCCGTGACCGCCGGCGTCGCATACCTTTTTGGCTTGATGAGCCGCCGATAGATTATCCAACGAGAATAAAAGGGGTCGGGCAGCAATGCTCGGCCTTTTTGGTATCCGGTTTTTCGCTTCAAAGTCGCCCGAGAAGGTGCAGGCGAAAACTGCGCTCCAGGCGACGACCAATTGCACCCAAAATCCGCGCGCAAATCCGAAAATCACGGAAATGTGAAATGCAACTACAGGGGGATTTAATCCGAATTACTCGACGCATTGTCGAGTAATTCGAGGTGGCGCACCAGTCGAGAAGACCACATCTCTGGCATGATCATCCATTTTGACCGGAATGTTATTTTGGTATCTATCCGATGCTTTGATTAAATCAACCTTTGGAAGAATTTGGCAAATTGCATGTTGCTGAGCTATTGTCGAATATAAAATTAGAAATGGCGCGCCAACATGCTCTCAATAGAGTCCGTTAATACTATACGAGACTTCGAGCTTTCAGTGATATTTTCTTGGTTGTTTTGCGTGACCTGAAGTATGTTTCATCATTTTCAATGATGTATCGCCGACTATGGAACGTATTTGTAAGCGCCATCACAGCACTTTCGGTCAGGTTGTACCGCTGATCGCCTTGGGCGAGTGTCGTTGAAAAACCTCATCCGCCGCCAAAGTTTGGGTTTTGATCAGCAATCTCTTGCTCAACCTGCAATCTATGTCATGGTACAGCCTTGGACATGAGGGGTAACAGAGATGATCAATCTTCAATCAGCTCGCAGTGACACCAACCACGACCAGCGTCTGCTCGATTGCCGCGCAGACGTCGAACCAGCACTTCACCAGATTATCAGGGAAGCGCAGAAGAACGGCTGGGCGGCGGCCGAGGTGGCCATGGCGATCGCCGATGCCGCCGATGATTATATTCTTCTGCTGGCAAACCGCAAAACCACCGCACACTGACCGCTTTTCGACGCCGTTAAACCGGCCGGGAGCCACTGCGCCCGCGTATTCGGGCGAACATGATGCAAAGACGCGACCCGCCCGGTTGACGGTGCCGCCGAAGCGGCTATAAAGCCTTCGAAACCTGATTTGATGTGATCTGCAAGTGCGGGTATTTGTCCGAGCACGACGTCAAATCGACGCGATGGAAGAGTGTCCGAGTGGTTTAAGGAACCGGTCTTGAAAACCGGCGTGCGGGAGACCGTACCGTGGGTTCGAATCCCACCTCTTCCGCCATTTTTCTCCTGCCCAGCNNAAGCTGACGAGCCAAATGCCATCGTCGACTTCCTTGAGGCCGAGCTTTTGTCCGGCCATGACGGTCGAGATGTTGACCTTCTTGCGATGAATGCACAGCCGACCGCAATTGGTGACGATGGCGTCGCG
>UBVW01000111.1:0-1144 GCA_900469085.1 Hyphomicrobiales bacterium
AAATGGCAAAGAGTAAGTTTGAGCGCAACAAGCCGCACGTTAACATCGGCACGATCGGCCACGTTGACCACGGCAAGACGTCTCTGACGGCAGCGATCACGAAGTATTTCGGCGAGTTCAAGGCGTACGACCAGATCGACGCTGCACCGGAAGAAAAGGCCCGCGGCATCACCATCTCGACGGCACACGTCGAGTACGAGACGGCCAACCGTCACTATGCCCACGTTGACTGCCCCGGCCACGCCGACTACGTCAAGAACATGATCACCGGTGCTGCCCAGATGGACGGCGCGATCCTGGTTTGCTCGGCTGCTGACGGCCCGATGCCGCAGACCCGCGAGCACATCCTGCTCGCCCGTCAGGTTGGCGTTCCGGCTCTGGTCGTGTTCCTCAACAAGGTCGACCAGGTCGACGACGCAGAACTGCTCGAGCTGGTCGAAATGGAAGTTCGCGAACTTCTGTCGTCCTACGACTTCCCGGGCGACGATGTTCCTGTCGTCAAGGGTTCGGCTCTGGCTGCTCTCAACGACAGTGACAAGACGATCGGTGAAGACGCGGTTCGCGAGCTGATGGCTGCTGTCGACGCCTACATCCCGACGCCTGAGCGTCCGATCGACCAGCCGTTCCTGATGCCGATCGAAGACGTGTTCTCGATCTCGGGCCGTGGTACGGTTGTGACCGGTCGCGTCGAGCGCGGCATCGTCAAGGTTGGTGAAGAAGTCGAGATCGTCGGCATCCGCGCCACCTCGAAGACGACGGTTACCGGCGTTGAAATGTTCCGCAAGCTGCTCGATCAGGGCCAGGCTGGCGACAACATCGGCGCCCTGGTTCGCGGTGTTAACCGTGACGGCGTTGAGCGTGGTCAGATCCTGTGCAAGCCGGGCTCTGTCAAGCCGCACAAGAAGTTCATGGCAGAAGCCTACATCCTGACGAAGGAAGAAGGCGGTCGTCATACGCCGTTCTTCACCAACTACCGTCCGCAGTTCTACTTCCGCACGACGGACGTGACGGGCATCGTTTCGCTGCCGGAAGGCACGGAAATGGTTATGCCCGGCGACAACGTCACGGTTCAGGTTGAGCTGATCGTTCCGATCGCGATGGAAGAAAAGCTGCGCTTCGCTATCCGCGAAGGCGGCCGTACCGT
>UBVW01000068.1:0-4662 GCA_900469085.1 Hyphomicrobiales bacterium
GGGTGGCCTACGCGCTTACGATCATCGGCTATTCCATGGGTATCCGCTCGGAGCGGCGGCTCTGTGAAGAGGTCCACCTTAACCTCGCCTATCGCTGGTTCTGCCGCCTCGGGCTGGACGGCAGGGTGCCCGACCACTCTAGCTTCTCGAAGAACCGCCACGGCCGGTTCCGGCAGAGCGACATCCTGCGGCATATGTTTGAGACAGTGGTGGAGCGCTGCCTTGCACAAGGGCTGGTAGGTGCGGAAGGATTTGCTGTCGATGCCAGCCTGATCGCAGCGGATGCCAACAAGCAGCGTTCAGTACCGGGAGCGGCATGGGAAGCCAAAGAAGACGCTGGCCGCTCGGTGCAGGAATATCTGGCTGTTCTCGATGATGCGGCTTTCGGGGCTGCCTCGCCAGTGACGCCGAAGTTCATCTCTCCGTCCGATCCGGCCGCTCAGTGGACAGGTGCCCACAAAGGCCATGCCTTCTTCGCCTATGCTACCAACTATCTGATAGACACCGATCATGGTGTCATTGTCGATGTGGAGGCGACGCGTGCGATCCGCCAGGCAGAAGTCGGGGCATCCCGCACGATGCTCGAAAGGACCGAGAACCGCTTCGGCTTACGGCCGGACTATGTGGCTGCTGACAGTGCTTACGGTTCCGCCGACAACTTGGCATGGCTGGTCAAGGAGAAGAAGATCGCGCCGCACATTCCGGTCTTTGACAAGTCGAACCGGACAGACGGCACCTTCTCACGTTCGGACTTCACCTGGGAAGCCGAGAACGAGCGATACATCTGTCCGGCCGGGAACGAACTGAAGCAGTTCCACCGCACTTACGATACTCCAAGATCGGGGATCACGGCCGAAGGGACACGGATTTATCGTGCCAGCAAAAAGGACTGTGATGTCTGTGACCTGAAGCAGCGTTGTTGCCCGAACACGCCTATGCGCAAGGTGCCGCGCGATCTCTATGAGGATGCGCGCGATGTTGCCAGAGCGATTGCGGCCACACCAGAATATGAACTGTCGCGTCACCGCCGGAAGAAAGTCGAGATGCTATTCGCGCATCTCAAACGCATTCTACGGATGGCGCATCTTCGGCTTCGGGGACCCTGTGGTGCGAGAGACGAATTCTTGCTTGCCGCAACCGCACAAAATCTAAGGAGGTTAGCTAAACTCAGGCCACAAACGACGTCATATGGCGTCATTGCCGCATGAGAGCGGCATGAATTGAGACCCTGCGCCGAGGCGCGGGGCAGAAACGCGTTGGTACTCCGCCCGGAAAATCAAAATGGGCGGATGAGCAGCTAATGCGGCGAGTTTTTCAACGATATCCGCCAGCAGCGGTCATTTCATTTTCAGGTTTTATCGTGTTCGGATGAACACTAAAGTTCGCCTTGCTCCGGCCCAAACCATTGCGACCCCATAACACAGGATCGTCACTGCGATCTGAGCCGCTACGGGCAGCAGAATAACCTCCTGCGCAACCGGCCCATTTTGTTCGTTAGGGATGTCAGCTAGCCCAAGGTATGCAAGGAGGAGGATAGAGCATATCAGCCAAGCCGTTGAAATCGCGTGGGGTAGCCACTTGCTTTTTCTTAGGCGTCTTGAGGTGATCACTGCCACCGTCACCATCAGAACATTCAATGTCAATACTAGCGTCATTGCGAATAGGGGCGGCAGTATTGTTGATTGGCCCAAGCGACGTCCCCTCGGTCAGAATGCTCGAAGCAAACTAACACAACTCTTAGCGATGAACATATCTGGAGAGTTGATAGGCGATTCTTACGAGCCACAGCCGACTTTGGCAGGCGATAGCTTCGCGCCAGAAGCAGAGATCCGCGCAGCTTTTGCCGCTATAGCAATGGCTGTCGTCGATGCAGTCGGCCTCGATACCACTAGCTTTCCTGTCGGCTTGGGCTCTGGAAGAAGCCAACGAGTACGCCGCCCCACACAACGACAATTGTGTAGAACTGGATCATCCGAAAAACAGACTTCTCAAGTAGCAAATTGACGGAATCGTAAGTCCGATAACTGAAGCCTGCCCGAAATCCATGGTGCTGGTCGTCGAAACCATCCAAAAAGGTTAGGTAGCCGATCATGCAAACCGAAATCACGGCGATAGATACCCCATTCTTGAGTTTATGGGTGGCCCTCTCGTTGCGAGAATAGAAGATGACGGCACCTGAAAAGACCGCCATGTACAACGATAACATCGACCTCGTGGCAACGAAGATGCATTGCTCTCTAGGAGCGTAGTGTAAGCTCGCGATGCCATCAGACATCGTAAGGTTCTGAAACCAAAGAGACTTGAGGAACCAAATATTTTGAAACGAGCATACAGTTGTTGCCGGAAGGTGCGGCATCAATAGCCATGTCGCGGCTGATACAAATACAAGGCAACAAACAGCTAGTCCGAAGATTCCGTTCCGACGAACCTCGATCTTGTCAGGATCAACCATTTCATTCCCTCAACCAAGGCGAGAATTACCGGTCACAAAAAGGTGTGTCAATGTTGTTATCGCAGGGTGGCGAGTGCAATGACTGCTTCTCTAATCGGGCATTGGGGTCAAGCTCTTTCTGTCTGTCCTTTTTGGCCTGATCGTTCACGCGGGTCACGCTTCTCTTCGCAGTCTGGTGGCTCGGGTTCGTTGGGAGCCGCTGCATGCATGCATGGGATCAGGGTCTGGAGAGCCTCGCTTTGGGACGCGCTCGAAGCGCAGCAGTCATAGTCGGCTTCATCCATCCCGTCGTCCGCATGGGACGATCCGGCCAGGATCGGAATCTCTGGCTGTCTTAGGTCATGCTGCAGCCTCCGATCCGAACCGGAATTCTGTGCCGTCAATCCACATGCGATGGAGCAAGACAGCGATTTTGCGGGCAACAGCCACGATAGCTCGCCGCCTGCCTTTGGTTTTCATGAGACGCACACCCCATGCTTTCAAACTGCTCCACGCGATTGATCGCATGAGCATCGCGTTGGCCGCGGCGTAGAGCGTCGCGCGGACATCCGCATCACCAGCGTGTGAGATGCGTCCGGGATTATCTTTTTCACCAGATTGGAAGCGTCGCGGAGTTAATCCGAAGTGGGCTCCGACAGTTCGCGAACTCTTAAACCGGGCGGGGTCATCAACTGCAGCTTTGAAGCTTAGGGCCGTGACATATCCGACGCCGGGAACGCTCATGAAACGGGTGGTTATGGCATCTTGGTTTGCAGCCTTCCGGACACGTCGATCCAATTCGAGGAACGTCTCCAGCAGCATTTGCCTAGCCTCCAGCATTGGCAAAAGCGCATGACTGAGCGCTGGATCGTTTTCGATCATGTCGCGAACGGCCACTTCAAATGCACCACCCCTGAGGCGTATCGGCAGCTTCACGCCGAAGACCTTGAGCAGGCCTCGAATCTCGTTTTCGAGATCAAGGCATTTTCGCTGCATCACCTTCCGGCTACTAAGAAGCGCACGGGTGTAGTGGCTTTCGACGCTCTTCACATGTACCCGGCTGTACCAGCCCGATCGAAGCAGTTGGGCAATGCCGCGGGCATCGTTTTTGTCCGTCTTGTTCCGCATGGCTGAAAGAGCGGCATTGACCTGGCGAGCCTCCATGCACACGACCTCGAAGCCCGCCTCTGTCAAACCGTAAGTCAGGTGTTGTGTCAGCGTCCCAGCTTCGAGCCCGACCTGGTGGATAGGCTCGCCGAACTCCTCGAAGCACCGGACAATATCAGGCACGTCTGATGGTGCTGAACGCTCCAGCCTGACTTTTCCGACCTCGTCGATGATGCAAATTGCCACTGAGCGCAGTGACACGTCCAAAGCAGCGTAGAACATCGTCATCTCCCATCATCTCGGTTGCACTGAGATTGTACTAGGAGCTTGCCTCTTGTGGGACCGCCCGATTACGCATGCTTCGGGCCGACTGCGGTCAGGGAGATGAAGCCTAAACGTGTCACTCAGGCGTCGCTAAGGAACGGCTTCACAGGTCTCCCGTTACGAATTGCGCGCGCCCCATTCCAAACGACCAGTCGTCGTCAGAATTCTGCACGAACGAGATCATGACGTCTTCTGCCGAGATGTCACAGCGGTCGTTGAGTTCATTGCAAAGGGTTTCGTAGAATCTGATCTTTTCCTCGCGCGATCGTGGCCGTGAAACCACCTCGAGCAGGACAAACCGGCGCGAGCGTTCGAGACCCAGGCCGGTATCCAGCGCGATCATAGTTTGCGCAGTGTGTTGGGTAACAAGTTGATATCTGTCGCGATCGGGTACTCCGAACGGCCGAACCATCGCAGCGTGCGATGTATCTAGCAGCGTCGCGATCTCTTCGTCAGACCGACCTTCGTATATATGAAACTTCAGGAGAGGCATTGAGGCGTCACTTTCAGGTGTTGTAGCTTACAAGCAGGTCCTTTGCGTCAATCTGGTCGCCAGCCTTGACGAGAACTTCGGCGATCGTGCCGTCCTTCTCCGCATGGATTGCAGTCTCCATCTTCATCGCCTCGATCGAAACCAGAACGTCGCCGGCGCTGACCGTCTGGCCGGCGGATACGAAGGCGCGGGAGATGACACCCGGCATCGGCGCACCGACATGGGCGGTGTTGCCCGGCTCCGCCTTGCGGCGAGCGGCAGCGCCGATAGCGCCATGGGCGCGATCGGGAACCTTGATGCGGCGCGG
>UBVW01000045.1:0-23276 GCA_900469085.1 Hyphomicrobiales bacterium
GGGCAGAGGGGGGTGTGCCACGGCACAACGCCAACGGAGCAGAGGGCACTCCACACCCCCTTGATCCCAGCCCATCCGACGTGCATAAGCCGCGACGTTAGCAACATGGGCCGTTGGCGCCCGCGCGCAATCCTGACCGCAAGAGCACGACGTTGCGGTCAGGATTGCGCGCAGATCTGAAAATGTTGCTGCGTCCTTCACGCGTCAAAGACGCGTGGCGCAGCAAAGGCCCTCCACAAGCCTAATCGAGGACATGATGAACGAATTCAAGAAACTGGTCTTTTCGGGCGTTCAGCCGACCGGCAATCTGCATCTCGGCAACTATCTCGGCGCGATCCGCAAGTTCGTGGCGCTGCAAGACGGCAACGACTGCATATACTGCGTGGTCGACATGCATGCGCTGACAGCGCAGCTGGTGCATGAGGACATGCCGAACCAGATCCGCTCGATCGCCGCCGCCTTCATCGCGTCGGGCATCGACCCGGTGAAGCATATCGTATTCAACCAGTCGGCCGTGCCGCAGCATGCAGAGCTCGCCTGGATCTTCAACTGCGTGGCGCGCATCGGCTGGATGAACCGCATGACGCAGTTCAAGGACAAGGCCGGCAAGGATCGCGAGCAGGCCTCGCTCGGGCTCTACGCCTATCCGAGCCTGATGGCGGCCGACATTCTCGTCTATCGCGGGACGCATGTTCCCGTCGGCGACGACCAGAAGCAGCACCTTGAGCTTGCCCGCGACATCGCGATGAAGTTCAACCTCGATTACGCCGAACATATCCGCAAGGCAGGGTACGGGGTGGACATCACCGTCGGCAAGGAGCCTGTTCATGCCTACTTCCCGATGGTCGAGCCCATGATCGACGGCCCGGCGCCGCGCGTCATGTCGCTGCGGGATGGCACCAAGAAGATGTCGAAGTCGGATCCATCCGACCTGTCGCGCATCAACCTGATGGACGATGAGGACGCGATCTCCAAGAAGATCCGCAAGGCCAAGACCGATCCGGATGGTTTGCCGAGCGAGCTCGAGGGCCTGCAGGGTCGCCCCGAGGCCGACAACCTCGTCGGCATCTACGCGGCACTCGCCGACACGTCGAAGGCAGCCGTGCTTTCCGAATTCGGCGGACAGCAGTTCTCCGTGTTCAAGCCGGCGCTGATCGACCTCTCGGTCAAGGTGCTGTCGCCGATCACCGCCGAGATGCGCCGCCTGATGGCCGACACCAGCCATATCGACGCGATCCTGCGCGATGGCGGCGAGCGGGCTCGGGCGCGCGCCGAAGTGACGATGAAGGAAGTCCGCGACATCGTCGGCTTCCTCTACTAGCAACGACAGCCGGGCGGCTTCGGCCGCCCGGGCTTCTCCAGTCGTACTTGTCGAGTCGGACTTGTCGAAGCCCCGCACTTGTCGAAGATTGGACTGCGGCGTACTCTCCTTAGAGCCATGAGGAGGCCAAGATGCGCAACCGGAACCTCATTCAGATCGGCATGATGGAGGTTCGACTGCTGGTCGATGAAGACCAGAGCGCGGGCAGCATGGTCATGTTCGAATTCGTCGTCCCCTACCAGTCGCGCGTGCCGGCGGCGCATTATCACGAAGATGTCGACGAAGTGATCTTCGGTCTCTCCGGAACGATGACGACGACAGTCGATGGCGAGCGCTGCGAAGTGCGGGCCGGCGACACGGTGTTCATTCCGCGCGGCATCGTCCACACGCACGAAAACCTGCACCAGGAAACGGCGCGCGCGCTGATCACCATGACACCGGGCCTGATCGGCAGGCGGTTCTTCGAGGAGATCGCCTCGGCCATCAATGTCATCGGCAAGCCTGACATCGAGCATGTGAAGGAGATCATGCTGCTTTACGGGCTCACTCCGGCCTGACCGCGCGGCCGGCCAGACGGCTGTCGGTGAGCGGACAGTTTGCGGCAAAACGGGGACTTGCAAATCTCCCGGATCAAGTGTCAGAGTCCCGCTCATGGTATCAAAACGACTCTCACGGCTCGAAGGTCACCGCCGCAAGTTCATGGCCGTGATCGACGACACGCCCGAATGCCAGCGCGCCGTCCATTATGCCGGCCGGCGCGCCAAGAACTCCAATGGCGGATTGGTGCTCGTCTACATCATTCCCGATGGCGACTTCCAGCAGTGGCTGGGGGTCGAGGAAATCATGCGGGCGGAAGCACGCGAGGAAGCGGAAGCCGTGGTGGCGAAATCGGCGCAGCTGGTGCGCGAGAATATCGGCATCGAGCCCGAGATCGTCATTCGCGAGGGCGGTGCGGCCGAGCAGATCAATGCCGTGATCGAGGACGACCGCGATATCGCCATTCTGGTGCTCGCCGCAAGTTCCGCCAAGGAGGGTCCGGGACCATTGGTGTCGTCGGTTGCCGGCCGGGGTGCGGCCTTCCCCATCCCCGTCACCGTTTTGCCTGATACACTGACCGACGAGGAACTGGACGCGTTGGCATAAGCCGCTTTCTTGAGTATCAGTCTCTTGAATTGAAGTGCCAAACGGCTTATTTCTAGTTTTGAAGAATTCTAAAGACGTCGCGGGCGCGCGCCTGCCGCACGGAGAGCACAATGTTTATCCAGACCGAAGCCACGCCGAACCCGTCCACGCAGAAGTTCCTGCCGGGCAAGATCGTCATGGAAAGCGGCACCGCCGAGTTCCGCAATCGCGACGAAGCCAGCGCCTCGCCGCTGGCGGCACGCCTGTTCGAGATCAACGGCGTGACCGGCGTCTACTTCGGCTACGACTTCATCAGCGTTTCCAAGGAAGACCAGGAGTGGCAGCATCTGAAGCCCGCCATCCTCGGCTCGATCATGGAGCATTTCATGTCCGGCAAGCCGGTCATGGGCGCTTCCTCCGTGCTTGGTGAAGCAGCCGATGCCGATGGCGAATTCTTCGACGAAGGCGACGAGACGATCGTTCTCACCATCAAGGAACTGCTGGAGACGCGCGTGCGTCCGGCCGTTGCCCAGGATGGCGGCGACATCACCTTCCGCGGCTTCAAGGACGGCACCGTCTATCTGAACATGAAGGGCTCGTGCGCGGGTTGCCCGTCCTCGACGGCAACGCTGAAGCACGGCGTCCAGAACCTGCTGCGCCATTTCGTGCCGGAAGTTCAGGAAGTCGAAGCCGTCTGACGAGCTGAACCAACATTCGCGACGACGCGGCGTTTGCAAACGCGGCGTCTTGCGATGTATGGACAGGTCAGGAACGGTTTATTCGGAAATAGATGCCATGATCATACTGGCGCTCGACACCGCAGGTGTGGATTGCGCTGCCTCTGTCTATGACAGCGGCAGGAATACGGTGCTGGGGGAGGCATCGGACATGATCGGCAAGGGGCATGCAGAGCATCTGATGGGAATAGTCGACCGCGCGCTGGATGAAGCGGGCGTTCAGCTGTCCGCCATCGAGCGCATCGCCGTCACCATCGGTCCGGGCTCGTTTACCGGCATTCGCGTCGGCGTGGCGGCAGCCCGCGGCTTTGCCCTTTCGCTCGGCGTACCCGCCGTCGGCATCACGACGCTGTCAGTCATGGCCGAGGCCGAGCGTCAGCGTTCGCCGGGCAGGCCGGTGCTGGCCGCCATGGATGCCAAGCGCAACGAGATCTATCTGCAAGCCTTCGACGCCGATGGCGCGCCGCTCGATGAAGCCAGGGCTGTGACCGTCGAGGAGGCGCAGGCCTTTGCCGCATCCTTCGACGGCGCCATCACCGGCTCTGCGACGCCGCTGCTCAAGCCGGACGCGACAGGCGAATACGCCAACCATTTCCCCATCTCCGTCGTGGCGCGCCTTGCCGCTGCCGCCGATCCCTCTTCCGGAAAGCCGAAACCACTTTATCTGCGCGGACCCGACGCCAAGCCGCAGGCCGGGTTTGCGATTGCGCGAGTATGACCATGCTGGAATCCTATCTGTCGCTGAAGCCGGAATTCGAGATCATCCCGATGGATGCCGATGATTGCCATGCGGTCTCGACACTGCACGGCGAGCGCTTCGCCCGCCCCTGGGGCGACGGCGAGTTCTACAGCCTGCTCAGCCAGAACAACGTCTTCGGCTTCGTGGCGCGACAGACCAATGCTTTCCTGAAAAAGCCGCTGCCGGGCTTCGTGCTGGCGCGCGAGGTGGCCGGCGAGGCCGAGATCCTGACGATTGCCGTGCAGGCCAAGGTCGGACGGTCCGGCCTCGGCTGGCGGTTGATGCAGGCGGCGATGCGCGAGGCCAAGCAGCGCGGCGGCGAGAGCATCTTCCTCGAGGTCGATGGCGGCAACGTCGCGGCGCTCGGTCTCTACCGGAAGCTCGGTTTCGACCAGGTCGGAGAACGGCGTGGATACTACAAGGATGCCAATGGCGACGTATCCACGGCGCTTGTCATGAAGCGCATTCTTCGCTAGTTCCGTTTTGAAACGTTGACTATCGGAAGGCGCCTCATGACGGAAGTGGCCAAAACCCTTGAGGATCTCTGCACCGAACGCGGCATGCGTATGACCGAGCAACGCCGGGTGATCGCGCGCATTCTCGAGGAATCGGAAGACCATCCCGACGTGGAAGAGCTCTACCGCCGCTCGGTGAAGGTCGATGCCAAGATCTCGATTTCCACCGTCTATCGCACCGTCAAGCTGTTCGAGGACGCCGGTATCATCGCCCGCCACGACTTCCGCGACGGCCGCTCGCGCTACGAGACGGTGCCGGAAGAGCATCACGATCACCTGATCGACCTGAAGACCGGCGTCGTCATCGAATTTCGCTCGCCGGAGATCGAGGCGCTGCAGGAGCGGATCGCCCGCGAGCACGGTTTTACGCTGGTGGATCACCGGCTCGAGCTCTACGGCATACCGCTCAAGAAGGACGATCACTGATATCATGCGTGCAGCCGCGGAGTGTTCGATTTGATCGCCTGGCTGCGCGTCGCCCTCGCCGGCATCGTCATTCTCATCGCCAGTATCGTGTTGATGCCCTGGCAGTTGCTGGCGCTGCGCTTCGACTGGAAGATGCGGCGCTGGCTGCCGCGCGTCTGGCACCGCATCATCTGCTTCTGTCTCGGTATCCGGGTGCGGGTTCACGGGCAGATGGAAACCCACCGGCCGCTGATGCTCTGCGCCAACCATTCCTCGTGGATGGACATCATGGTGCTCTCCTCGATCGCCGACGTCGCCTTCATCGCCAAGAACGAGGTGCGTGACTGGCCGATCTTCGGCACGCTCGCCAAGCTGCAGAAGAGCGTGTTCGTGGTGCGCGAGGAAAAGCGCAATACCGGCAACCAGGTGAGCGAGATCGCCGCGCGCATGGCCGACGGCGAGATCGTCGTGCTGTTTCCCGAGGGCACGACGTCGGATGGCAACCGGCTGCTGGAGGTGAAATCCTCGCTGTTCGGCGCCGCCGCCATGGCCGTCCCCGCCTCGCCGACGGGCACCGTCATCGTGCAGCCGGTGGCGGTCGCCTATACCGGCGTGCATGGCCTTCCCATGGGCCGCTACCACCGCCCGCTGGCCTCCTGGCCCGGCGACGTCGAGATGCTGCCGCACCTCAAGGACATGCTCCGCTGCGGCGCCTTCGACGTCGATGTCCACTTCGGCGAAGCGGTTTCCTATGGCGCCGAGACCAACCGCAAGCAGGTGAGCGCGACGATCGCGCAGCGGATACGGACCATGCTTTCGGCGGCGTTGCGCGGGCGGGATGCCGGCTGAGCAAGATTCCCTTTTCTCCCGCGCCAAAAACCACTAAATAGCGCGGCATGACCCAGGACAGCGCCCTTCTTCCCGCCCCGGAGACCAATCTCCGCGATGGCAGCAACAGCCGCAAGGTTTTCATCAAGACCTATGGCTGTCAGATGAACGTCTATGACTCGACGCGGATGAGCGATGCGCTTGCCCGCGACGGCTACGAGCCGACGGAGGTCATGGAAGAGGCCGATCTGGTGCTGCTCAACACCTGTCATATCCGCGAGAAGGCGGCCGAGAAGGTTTACTCGGCGCTCGGGCGGCTGCGCGACATGAAGAAGGCGCGCAACAAGGAAGGCCGCGAGTTCATGATCGGGGTCGCCGGTTGCGTGGCGCAGGCGGAAGGCGAGGAGATCCTGCGCCGGGCGCCCGCCGTCGATGTCGTCATCGGGCCGCAGACCTATCACCGCCTGCCGGAGGCGCTGCGAAAGGCCAAGGAAGGCCAGCGGATCGTCGATACGGAATATGCGCTGGAAGACAAGTTCGAGCACCTGCCGATCGCCGAGAAGACCAAGATCCGCGCCCGCGGCGTCACCGCGTTTCTGACGGTGCAGGAAGGCTGCGACAAGTTCTGTACGTTCTGTGTCGTACCTTATACGCGCGGCTCGGAAGTGTCGCGCTCGGTGGGGCAGATCGTCGAGGAAGCGCAGAAGCTGGTCGAGGGCGGTGTGCGCGAGATCACGCTGCTCGGGCAGAACGTCAACGCCTGGCACGGCGTCGGCTCCGACGGACGGGAGTGGACGCTGGGCGACCTGCTCTACCGGCTGGCCGATATCCCCGGCCTCGCACGGCTGCGCTACACCACCAGCCATCCCCGCGACATGGACGACCGGCTGATCGAGGCGCATCGCGACCTGCGCGCGCTGATGCCCTATCTGCATCTGCCGGTGCAGGCGGGATCGGACCGGATCCTGAAGGCGATGAACCGCCGCCACACGGCCGCCGAGTATCTGGCGCTGGTCGAGCGCATCCGTGCCGCCCGCCCCGACATCGCGCTGTCGGGCGATTTCATCGTCGGCTTTCCGGGGGAGACAGATCAGGATTTTGAGGATACACTGAAGCTCGTGGAGAAAGTCCGCTATGCGCAGGCCTTCTCGTTCAAATACTCGACGCGGCCGGGTACGCCCGGAGCGGATCTGAAGGACCAGGTGCCGGAAGAGATCAAGTCGGAAAGGCTCGAACGCCTGCAGGCGCTTCTTTTGAAGCAGCAGCAGGAATTTGCCGAATCCTGCGTCGGGAAGACCATCGAACTGTTGCTTGAAAAGCCCGGTCGCATGTCTCAACAGCTTATTGGGCGTTCCCCCTGGCTTCAGTCAGTGAATGTTGATGCAAAAGCATCGCAAATCGGTGACATTATCAATGTGCGAATCACAGGTACCGGACCGAACAGCCTGTTTTCCGAGGTGGTAGAGGCTGGTGCCTAACTCAAGGAGCTCGACCGCTTGAACGGACAAGAATTGGTTTCTTCCTCACCGCGCCACCCACGTATCGCGAGCGACGCCAATCACTTTATTCTGACGTTCGAAAACAACCGGTTCGCCAGCGAACTGTTTGGTCAATTCGACCAGAACCTCAAGCTACTCGAGGAACGCCTGAACATCGATGCTCGAGCGCGAGGCAACTCTGTCGTCATCTCGGGTGACATCGTCACCACCAACCAGGCGCGCCGCACGCTGGACTATCTCTACGACAAGCTCCAGAAGGGCGGCAGCGTGGAACGCTCCGACGTCGAGGGCGCCATTCGCATGGCTGTCGCAGCCGACGATCAGCTGAGCCTGCCGACGATGGAGAAGAAAGCCAAGCTGACGATGGCGCAGGTGTCCACGCGCAAGAAGACCATCATTGCCCGCACGCCGACGCAGGACGCCTATTTGCGGGCGCTGGAGCGCGCCGAGCTGGTGTTCGGTTGCGGCCCTGCCGGTACCGGCAAGACCTATCTTGCGGTCGCGCACGCCGCCCAGCTTCTGGAGCGCGGCGTCGTCGAGAAGATCATTCTCTCGCGCCCGGCCGTCGAAGCCGGCGAGCGCCTGGGCTTCCTGCCCGGCGACATGAAGGAGAAGGTCGATCCTTATCTCCGCCCGCTCTATGACGCGCTCTACGACATGATGCCGGCCGACAAGGTCGATCGCGCCATTACCGCCGGCGTCATCGAAATCGCGCCGCTGGCCTTCATGCGCGGACGCACGCTGGCCAACGCCGCCGTCATCCTCGACGAGGCGCAAAACACCACGTCGATGCAGATGAAGATGTTCCTGACGCGTCTCGGCGAGAACTCCAGGATGATCGTCACCGGCGACCCGAGCCAGATCGACCTTCCGCGCGGCGTCAAGTCGGGCCTCGTGGAGGCGCTGCAGCTCTTGAACGGCGTCGAGGGCATCTCGATCGTGCGCTTCAAGGACACAGACGTCGTGCGCCATCCGCTGGTCGGCCGCATCGTGCGCGCCTACGACGCCACCTACCTGACGGATACACCAGAGGCCGCGCAGCAGGACTGATGGCTGAGCTAGACATACAGATCAGCATCGAGGAGGGCGAATGGCCCTCCGAAGACGCGCTCCACGCGCTGGCCGACCGCGTGCTGGAAACGGCGGCAAGCTATCTGCGCGAAACCGAGAAGCAACCGTTTCCGAAGATGGTCCCTGAGGTGTCGCTGGTCTTTACCGACGATGCCTCGATCCAGGACATCAATGCGGAATGGCGCGGCAAGGACAAGCCGACCAACGTGCTCTCCTTCCCCGCCTTCCCGGTTCAGCCGGGCAAGGTTCCGGGGCCGATGCTTGGCGATATCATCATCGCCAGGGAGACCGTGGCCCGCGAGGCGCTCGAGCTCGAAAAGAGCTTCGACGACCATCTGACCCACCTAATGGTGCACGGCTTCTTGCATCTCTTCGGTTACGATCATAATAATGATGCCGAAGCCGAGATAATGGAGGGGCTGGAGACTCGCATTCTGGCGAAACTCGGCCTATCTGACCCATACGAGGGTCAAGACCTTAAAATGGAACCATGAGCGACTTTACGACGAGACCGGCCACCGAGGCCAAGGACACCGCTGATCAATCATCCTCCGACGAGGGTGGCAGTAGTAGCAGGCAGTCCGGACGATCCCAATCCTTCTGGTCGCGGGCTGCCCGCATATTGAGGCCACAGCAGGGTTCGCGCATCCGCGAAGACCTAGCTGACGCGCTGATGACCGACGCGGCCGATGGCGATGCCTTCTCCGCCGACGAAAAGGCGATGCTCAACAACATCCTGCGCTTCCGGGAAGTGCGCGTTGCCGACGTGATGGTGCCGCGCGCCGATATCGAGGCGGTGGACCAGACGATCACCATCGGCGAGCTGATGATCCTGTTCGAGGAATCCGGCCGCTCGCGCATGCCCGTTTACGCCGAGACACTGGATGATCCGCGCGGCATGGTGCATATCCGCGACCTGCTCTCCTATGTGGCCAAGCAGGCGCGCAACAAGCGGCGTGGATCGACCAAGGCCGCCAAGGGTGCCGAGCCGATCGTGGAGATTTCTCCCGACAGTTTTCAAAAGGCGCCGCGCTCGGCCAAGCCGAATTTCGACCTTGCCCGCGTGGATCTGCAGAAGACGCTGTCCGAAGCAGGGATCATCCGCAAGATCCTGTTCGTTCCGCCCTCGATGCTGGCCTCCGACCTGTTGCGCCGCATGCAGGTGAACCGCACGCAGATGGCGCTCGTCATCGACGAATATGGCGGCACCGATGGGCTGGCCTCGCATGAGGATATCGTGGAAATGGTCGTTGGCGACATCGACGACGAGCACGACGACGAAGAGGTGATGTTCAAGCGGGTCTCCGAGGACATGTTCGTGGCCGACGCTCGCGTCGAACTCGAGGATATCGCCGAAGCCATCGGCCCGGATTTCGACATCACCGAGCAGGTCGACGAAGTCGATACGCTGGGCGGGCTGATCTTCTCCGAGCTCGGGCGCATTCCTGTGCGCGGCGAAGTCGTCCAGGCGCTGCCGGGCTTCGAGTTCCACATTCTCGATGCCGATCCGCGCCGCATCAAGCGCGTTCGCATCACCCGCAAGCGCCAGGCGATCCGCCGGCGCGCGAAGAGCGACGGTGACGGCGCAATCGGTCTCGACCACGGCGACGAACGGCAGAGCGAGACGCCGACGGCAAACTGATTGCGGCCAGCGACGACAAGCCGCGACGACAAGCGGCAGCTTTTTTGAAACACTGCGACCTCAGTTGATTCGCGGATTGGTGGGGTGTGCATGGAGCGACTTGCGGACAGGGTCATCCTGGTCTGGGGTTACAAGAGAGCGCTGCTGGCTATCCTTGCCGGCGCATTCGGCGTTCTCGCCCTCCCCCCCATCGGCTTCTTCGCCGCGATGTTCGTCTCTTTCACGCTTCTGGTCTGGCTGATCGACGGCGCGGCGGCCGCGCCCGACAGCGGCATCATCGGTCGCCTGTGGCCCTCCTTCGTCACCGGCTGGCTGTTCGGCTTCGGCTACTTCGTCGCTGGCCTCTGGTGGCTCGGGCACGCGCTGATGGTCGATGCCGAGGAGTTCGCATGGGCGCTGCCGCTGGCGATCTTCGGGCTTCCGGCGGTGCTGGCGATCTTCTACGGCATAGCGACGGCGCTCGCTCGCATCCTCTGGTCCGATGGCGTCGGACGGATTGCGGCGCTCGCGGCAAGCTTCGGCCTCATGGAATGGGCACGCAGCGTGCTCTTCACCGGCTTCCCCTGGAACGCCATCGGCTATGGCGTGACGCCGGTGCCTGTGATGATGCAGTCGGCCCATATCATCGGGATCATGGGCATTACGGCGCTCTCGGTCTTCGTCTTCGCCGCCCCTGCCCTGCTGGGTACCAAGCAGGGCGCCAAGACGGGCATTTCGCTCGCGCTGCTGCTGCTTGCCGCGCATGTCGGATATGGCGCCTATGTGCTTTACGGCGCGCCGAAGCCTGCTGCGGCCACCGACAAGAGCCCCGTCATCCGCCTCGTGCAGCCGATGATCGACCAAAGCGCCAAGATGGACAGCGACGCCGACCGGGCGGCGATCTTCGAGAAGCATCTGAAGCTCTCGGCCGAGGCGCCCCGAGATGGCGGCCGCAAGCCCGACATCATCGTCTGGCCGGAGACGGCGATCCCGTTCATCCTGACAGATAACCAAGATGCGCTGACCCGGATCGCCGATACGCTCGACGACAACCAGGTCCTGCTGGCCGGCGCCGTGCGCGCCGAGGACATGGGTCCCGGCAATCCGCCGCGCTATTACAATTCGATCTACGTGATCGACGGTCGCGGCCAGATCATCGCCGCCTCCGACAAGGTGCACCTCGTGCCGTTCGGCGAATACATGCCGTTCGAGAGCCTGCTCAGCGAGTTCGGCATCCAGAATATCGTCGAGATGCCCGGCGGCTTCTCGGCGGCCGCGACACGCCAGCTGCTGACGCTGCCAAGTGGCCTCAAGCTCTATCCGCTGGTCTGCTACGAGATCATTTTCCCCGGTGAAATGACCGGCGATATCGGTTCGGCATCAGCCATCCTGAACATTACCAACGATGCCTGGTTCGGCGCCACGCCTGGCCCCTATCAGCACTTTCAGCAGGCCCGCGTTCGGGCCGTCGAAACGGGTCTGCCGCTGATTCGCGACGGCAATAGCGGGATTTCTGCCCTTGTCAGCCCCCGTGGCGAAATTATTGCAGGTCTTTCGCTCAATGAGACCGGCTTTATTGACGCAACCCTTGATAGTTTCGCCCCTCCGGCCCATCTGCCCCTGTCACGCGAAACGTACTTCTGGTTGATCGAAACACTTCTGCTTGCAATTGCACTGGCTTCGCGTTTTGGTTTTGTTTTCAAGCGTAATTGACCGAAAACCCCTAAAATTGCATAGTGGTTAGGATCGGCATTCTTAACGTATGGTTCAAGGTGAATAGATCGCACTTTGCAACGTGGCGTTTTGGGGATGGGTTTGGGCGTGCCGGTTTAAACAAGGGCAGAATTATTGTTAGGGCAGCACCATGATTGAGAACAAAAAGAAGCCGAACCCGATCGACATCCATGTTGGCAGTCGCATCCGTCTTCGCCGAACGATGCTTGGAATGAGCCAGGAAAAGCTTGGGGAAAGCTTGGGCATTACATTCCAGCAGATCCAGAAATACGAAAAAGGCACCAACCGCGTCGGCGCGAGCCGGCTGCAGAACATCTCCAGCATCCTGAACGTTCCGGTCTCCTTCTTCTTCGAGGATGCACCCGGCGAGAACGCTGGCATGGCGGGTGGCATGGCGGAAGCCTCCAGCTCCAACTACGTGGTCGACTTCCTGTCCTCGTCGGAAGGCTTGCAGCTGAACCGCGCCTTCGTGAAGATCAGCGATCCCAAGGTGCGCCGCAAGGTCGTAGAATTGGTCAAGGCGCTCGCCGCCGAAGCCGACTCCGAATAAGCATCCCTCAGAAGTCACAGTCGAGAAAGCGGTCGTAAAGGCCGCTTTTTTGCGTTTTTTGGGCAAAATTTGTCACTTCGTCGCAGATATAAAGATATATTTATGTCCTTCTGCGCTTGTTTTTCGGCACTGAACTGAGTACCACTACGCAGCTTTTTATTCTTTGAGGGGAATCCCGGAATGCGTGCCAATTACCTCTTCACCAGCGAATCCGTAGCCGAAGGTCACCCGGACAAGGTCTGCGACCGTATCTCCGACGAGATCGTGGATCTGGTGTACCGCGAAGCCGCGAAGACCGGCATCAACCCTTGGGGCGTGCGCATCGCATGCGAAACGCTGGCAACCACCAACCGCGTCGTCATCGCCGGTGAAGTTCGCCTGCCGCCGAGCCTGATGAAGAAGGACAAGAACGGCGCCGACGTCATCAACCCTTCGAAATTCAAGACCGCCGCACGCCGCGCCATCAAGGACATCGGCTACGAGCAGGACGGCTTCCACTGGAAGACCGCCAAGATCGACGTTCTCCTGCACTCGCAGTCCGCCGACATCGCGCAGGGCGTCGACAACGCCGCCGACCAGCAGGGCGACGAGGGTGCCGGCGACCAGGGCATCATGTTCGGTTACGCCTGCAAGGAAACGCCGGACTTGATGCCGGCGCCGATCTACTACTCGCACAAGATCCTGCAGCTGCTCGCCACCGCCCGCAAGAGCGGCAACGGCGATGCTGCCAAGCTCGGCCCCGACGCCAAGAGCCAGGTCACTGTTCGCTACGTCGACGGCAAGCCGGCCGAGGTGACCTCGATCGTTCTTTCCACGCAGCACCTCGACGACAGCTGGGACTCCAAGAAGGTTCGCGCCGTCGTCGAACCCTATATCCGCGAAGCCCTCGGCGACCTGCCGATCGCCAGCGATTGCAAGTGGTACATCAACCCGACCGGCAAGTTCGTCATCGGCGGCCCGGACGGTGACGCTGGCCTGACCGGCCGCAAGATCATCGTCGACACCTACGGCGGTGCGGCTCCGCACGGCGGCGGCGCATTTTCCGGCAAGGACACGACCAAGGTCGACCGTTCGGCCGCCTACGCCGCGCGTTATCTCGCCAAGAACGTCGTTGCCGCCGGCCTCGCCGACCGTTGCACGATCCAGATCGCCTACGCCATCGGCGTTGCCCAGCCGCTGTCGATCTATGTCGACCTGCACGGCACCGGCAACAAGGTAACGGAAGACCAGGTCGAAGCGGCGATCCGCAAGACCATGGACCTGTCGCCGACGGGTATCCGCCGCCATCTCGACCTCAACAAGCCGATCTATGCCAAGACCTCCGCATACGGCCACTTCGGCCGCAAGGCTGGCCGTGACGGCTCGTTCTCCTGGGAGAAGACCGATCTGGTGAAGCCGCTCAAGGAAGCGATCAAGGCTTAAGGTAACGCAATGACTGACATGGAACGTCGCGGACGCGCGACCGAGGCTTTCTTCGGTCGCCGCAAGGGCAAGGCACTTCGCGGACAACAGGCGGAGAAGCTCAGCACCCTCCTGCCGGCGTTCATCATCGACCTCTCGGCGGCTCCCCCGGAGCCGCTGAGCACGCTCTTTCCCGTCGAGACCAATCGGCTCAGGCTGGAAATCGGCTTCGGCGGCGGCGAGCATCTGATCCACCGTGCGATCGAAACGCCCTCCACCGGCTTCATCGGCGTCGAGCCCTTCATCAACTCGATGCAGAAGCTGCTTGCCAGCGTCGACAATGCCGGCGCCCGCAATGTGCGCGTCTACAACGACGATGCGACACAGCTGCTCGACTGGCTGCCGGATGGATCGATCGACCAGATCGACCTGCTCTATCCCGACCCCTGGCCGAAGAAGAAGCACTGGAAGCGCCGCTTCGTATCGAAGACCAACCTCAACCGCTTTCACCGCGTGCTGAAGCCCGGCGGCCTGTTCTGCTTCGCCTCCGACATCGACACCTATGTGAACTGGACGCTGCTCAAATGCCGCGACCACGGCGGCTTCGACTGGCAGGCATCCAACGCCGCCGACTGGCTGACGCCCTACGAGGGCTGGCCGAGCACGCGCTACGAGGCCAAGGCCCGCCGCGAAGGACGCTCGTCGGCCTATCTGACGTTCAAGCGCGTCTGATCAATCCATATCGGGAAATACGGGGGCGATACGGCCCCTCAGAAACAAAACAACGGCGCTCCGGGGAACGCCGTCTGTTTTTCTGCTGACCCGCCTTTAGTGCAGGCTGACCGTCTTCAACTCGTCTTCAGCGGCCTTGAAGAAGGTACTGGAGCGGTTGTCCGTGAGGAGGATCGGGGTTCCGTCTGCGCCGAAGAGCGCCCATAGATCGACGTTCGGATCGATATCGGGAGCTTCCGGAAAACACCGGGGAACATCCTCGGAGCGGATTTTCCTGATGTAGGCGACCTCGCCGTTGCCGATGCCGGCAAGCTCGGTCTTGGTCAGGTGCGAATTGGCTTCTTTCATCAACATTCCTGTACCTCCAGAGAGAAGGGACCAACGGTGCGATTTGCGCCGTTGTCCTACTGTGGGACCGAAATGTTAATTTTCTTCACCATACGCGACGGCTCGGGGCGAATGAGATCCACCGACAGCAGGCCGTTCTTGAGGCCGGCGCCGAGAACCTGCATGCCATCGGCCAGCACGAAAGTGCGCTGGAACTGCCTGGCGGCGATGCCGCGATAGAGATATTCGCGCTCGCCCTGCTCGACCTGGCGGCCGCGGATGACCAGCTGGTTTTCCTCGACGGAGATGTCGAGCTCCTCCTCGCTAAAACCGGCGACAGCCAGCGTGATGCGCAGGCGCTCCGGATCATCGGTGATGCGGTCGGCGGCGAGGCGCTCGATATTATAAGGGGGATATCCGTCACTTGCCTTGGAAATCCGCTCCAGCGTCTTTTCCATGGCGTCGAAACCCAGCAACAGCGGGCTGGCGAAAGGCGTCATACGGCTCATCAGCGTTCCAAGTCCTTGATGCAAGCGACCCTTCCGGACCTGAAGACAGCATCCGGATGTTGCTAATATGGGAACGAATGCTGTCATTCGCAAGTCAGGGCGCAAGACGGGGAGCAAGACGTGCGGCCCTCCCCGAACGCTGTCGCGCCGCCTTGACAAAGCCCGCCATGCCTCGCATCAAATCCTGCCCCGCGCCGGCTGTGCCGATTTGCAGCGGGAAGATGAACAGATGGTGCATGCATCGGTACGTTGACATCGATACGGGCACCAGGAGGATGGGACGAACGGAATGGCAAACCCGAGAAAGATCATTATCGACACCGACCCAGGTCAGGACGATGCGGCCGCGATCATGCTGGCCTTCGGCAGCCCTGAGGAACTGGAACTGCTCGGCATCACCACCGTTGCCGGCAACGTGCCGCTCTCCTACACCAGCCGCAATGCGCGCATCGTCTGCGAGCTCTGCGGCAAGACCGACACCAAGGTTTTCGCCGGCGCCGACAAGCCGATGGCCCGCCCGCTCGTCACCGCCGAGCATGTGCACGGCAAGACCGGCCTCGACGGCCCCGAACTCGACGAGCCGACCATGCCTTTGCAGGCGGGCCACGCCGTCGACTTCATCATCGAGACGCTGCGCAGCGAGCCTGAAGGCACTGTGACGCTCTGCACGCTCGGACCGCTGACCAATGTCGGCCTCGCCTTCCAGAAAGCCCCTGACATCATCAGCCGCGTGCGCGAGCTGGTGATGATGGGCGGCGGCTATTCCGAGGGCGGCAACATTACGCCTGCGGCCGAATTCAACATCTATGTCGATCCCGAAGCAGCCGACCTCGTGTTCCGCTCCGGCGTGCCGATCGTGATGATGCCGCTCGACGTGACGCACAAGCTGCTGACGCTGAAATCGCGCGTCAAGCGCATGGCCGAGATCGGCACGCGGCCGGCGATCGCGATGGTGGAGATGCTGGAGTTCTTCGAGCGCTTCGATATCGAGAAATACGGCTCGGACGGCGGCCCGCTGCACGACCCGACGGTCGTTGCCTATCTGCTGAAGCCCGAACTCTTCAAGGGACGGGTCTGCAATGTCGAGATCGAAGTAAAATCGGAGCTGACCGTCGGCATGACCGTGGTCGACTGGTGGCACGTGACCGACCGCAAGCGCAACGCGACCGTGATGCGCGATGTCGACGCGGACGGCTTCTTCGATCTTTTGATCGAACGCTTTGCCCGCATCTAGCAGGATGATCTGCCGGCAACTGGCGGTAAGACCTTGCATGTTGTAAGATACCGGGGACCGACGAGGACGCAGATGAGCCAAGACGTTATCTTCGACCACGAGAACCCTGTGACCGTTCACGACATTCTGTGGGCATGGAGCCGCGGCCTCATGTCCACAAAACGTGCGATTGCGTCGCTTCATCTGGATGACGAGATGGAGCTCTACGAAGCGGCCAACGACAACGATATCCCCTATCCCGGAACGCCTTCACGCCGTGATATCGAGATGGCGAAGGCTTTCATCAGCGCCATCACCCATGCGGCATGATGAAACTTTCTCCGGTCACCCTGGTCATCGCGGATTCGGGGCCGCTCATCAGTCTGGCGGTGGTCGATAGGCTGGACCTTCTGCAAAGCTTCGGCACGCCTGTCTTTGTCACCGACGCCGTGATGTATGAATGCACGCGCCTCAGTTCCCGGCCCGGCGCCGATCGTCTTCGAGCGTGGTTCGAGGTTGCCGGAGATAATCAGCACCGGATCGTCAAGACTCCGTTTGGCGCCGCTTATCTCGAAGCGCTAGCACTCGAAGCCGGTGGGATAGAGGGCGCCACGAAAAACTTCGGGGAGTGGGCGACAAGCTGGACGATGGACAACGTCGAGGCGCTTTTCCGGGACATGCGTCTGGAGCCTGGGCGGCATATCGGTCTGATCATCTCGGACGACAAGGACTACCTGAACGGACGTCCCCCGCATGACAAAATACCGCCAAACACGCATGTCCTCAGCACTCGCGCCTTTTTCGTAGCGTTGGAAGGGCTTGGTCTGATTGCAAGCGCCGAAGACCTACGTGAGAGCATTCGGCAAAGCGGACGCCCGCAACTGGCGAAAAGTCTGATCGACCGGCCCTTTCGAGAGGCTGGGGAACAGTCCGATTACCGCAAGCAGATGCAGGATGTCCGCGACCGCGATCTCGGTAGCGACGCCAATGATCCCGCTCATGACAACGAAAGCGCCCCGAAACCACGCCGCTGACGAAATCGGCACGGCGCTCTCGTGACGAGAGAACACGCCCCAGAATAAAAAAGCAACCGGGGCGTTGGCACCCGGTTGCTGATTATCGAACAGTTTTGAGAACGCAGCCCGATCGGATCAGGCGTCCTTCTGGTCGAACACCGAGTTGGTTTCGGCTTCGACGATCTTCGGGCCGCCCTTGGCGACGCCGACCATGGCCGGGCGCAGCACGCGCTCGCCGATCGAATAGCCATCCTGGACCACCTGAACGACGGTGTTGTTGGGGACATCAGGGTTCGGCACTTCGAACATCGCCTGGTGGAAGTTCGGATCGAACTTCTGGCCGACAGGCTCGAGCTTGCGTACGCCGTGGCGCTCCAGCGTCGATAGCATCGAGCGCTCGGTCATCTCGACGCCTTCGATCAGCGTCGTCAGGCCGGCATCGGCGCCGGCGCGGGCCTCTTGCGGGATGGCGTCGAGCGCGCGTCGCAGGTTGTCGGAGACAGCCAGCATGTCGCGGGCGAAACCGGCTGCGGAATAGGACTTGGCGTCCTTGACTTCACGCTCGGTGCGGCGACGCAGATTGTCCATGTCGGCGGCGAGGCGCAGATAGCGGTCGCGCAGTTCGGCATTCTCAGCCTTCAACAGCTCGATCGGATCGGGCTCGGCTGCGGTCTCGTTCTCGACGTTTGCGGCGGCGTCGGCTGCGGCTTCTTCCGCGGCTGCGTCAGGTCCGTTCTTCGTCGTCTCGTCAGTCATGACGTTCTCCGGTCATTGGTGGCTTTTGGATGAGCCCGATATCGAACTTTGAGCACCAAAAATCAAGTCTGCGTGACGAAGAAGGTCGGAAACACAGGCATGTCAGGCTCATGACGAGCGCTTATGAAAGCGACAACGAGGCGACAGCCGCATGTCATTCTTACTTTCGCAAAATCTAATACGGTGCCACACTCATCTCTCAACCTGGGAGGTGCTGAGATGGCCGACGAAAACGTCTATGTCGGGAAATGCTTTTGCGGTGCCGTCGAACTGACCGTGACCGGCACGCCTGTCGCGATGGGCTATTGCCATTGTCGCTCCTGCCAGCACTGGTCGGCCGGGCCGATCAATACCTTCACGCTGTGGCAGCCGCAAGCGGTTCGGGTGACCAAGGGCGGCGAGCATGTCGAGAGCTTCCAGAAGACCGATTACAGCGTGCGCAAGTTCTGCGACACCTGCGGCGGGCATCTCTACAGCGAGCATCCGCTCTGGGGCGTGACCGACGTCTACGCCCCCATTATCCCCGATCTCGACTACAAGCCGACCATGCATGTGAACTACGAGGACACCATCCTGCACGTGAAGGACGGGCTGCCGAAGTTCAAGGACATGCCTTCGGAAATGGGCGGTTCCGGCGTGCAGCTGCCGGAATAGCGCCTGCTGGAACTGAGAGGGCTGCTACTTGGACGGGCGCGAGAGCCTCGCCATGAGCTGGGCGGTGTAGTCGACCATCGGCACGATGCGCGAATAGTTGAGCCGCGTCGGGCCGATGACGCCGACGGCGCCGACGATGCGGTCGTCCTCGTCGCGATAGGGCGCGACGATCAGCGAGGAGCCGGAAAGCGAGAAGAGCTTGTTTTCCGAGCCGATGAAGATGCGCACGCCCGGGCCGCTTTCGGCGAGGTTCAGCAGCTCCAGCAGGCTGTCCTTCTTTTCGAGATCATCGAACAGCATGCGCAGGCGATCGAGATCGTCGGCGCTGCCCAGCCCCTCCAGAAGATTGGCGCGGCCGCGGATGATGAGCTGCGCCGGCTTTCCCTCATCGGCGCTGCCGGACCAGACCGCGATGCCGCGCTCCACCAGATCCTGCGACAGCGCGTCGAGCTCGTGGCGAACGTTGGCCTTGAGCCGGCCGAGCTGGCTGCGCAATTCCGGCAGCGTCTGGCCGGTCATGTGGGCGTTCAGAAAATTCGCGGCTTCGGTGAGCTGCGAGGACGTGACGCCGGCGGGCAGCTCGATGATGCGGTTCTCGACCTGGTCGTGATCGCCGACGAGCACGGCCAGCGCCTTGGTGGGCTCGAGGCGGATGAATTCGACGTGCTTGAGCACGGGATCGCTCTTCGAGGTGATGACGAGACCGGCGCCGCGCGACATGCCAGACAGCATGCGGCTTGCCTCGTTCATCATCGCCTCCATCGGTCCGTCGCGGCTTTCCGCCCTTACCTGCCGGTCGATATTGGCGCGGTCCTCGGCTGAGAGATCGCCGACCTGCATGAAGGCATCGACGAAGAAGCGCAAGCCCACCTGCGTGGGCAGACGGCCGGCGCTGACATGCGGGGAATAGACGAGGCCGAGCTCTTCCAGATCGCTCATGACATTGCGCACCGAGGCCGGCGACAGCGACATGGGCAGGATGCGCGAGAGATTGCGCGAGCCCAGCGGCTCGCCCGTCTCCAGATAGCCCTCGACGATGCGACGGAAGATTTCCTTGGAGCGTTCGTCCAGCGCGGCAACGGCGTCCGAAATCGTCGACGACCTGAATTCCATTAAGCCTTGCGCACCCATGCTGATAATGATGCCGCAAAATATAGCCAATCTCCCCGTCCGCGCAAAAGGGAATTTGCAAATGCGCGCCGCCAATCGTAGAAGCGGTCAACAACAGACCTGCACCGATGATGAAGCCGAGAACCACGCCCGCGTTCCCGGTCCGGTGCACCGAGGAGAATATGATGCGGCCTTCCGGCAGAAAAACCGACCAGATGCGCAAGGTCACCTTCGAGCGCAACTTTTCCAAGCACGCCGAAGGCTCCTGTCTGGTGAAATTCGGCGACACGCATGTGCTGTGCACCGCGAGCCTTGAAGAAAAGACGCCGCCATGGTTGCGCAACACCGGCAAGGGCTGGGTCACCGCCGAATACGGCATGCTGCCGCGCGCCACCGGCGACCGCATGAAGCGCGAAGCCGCCGCCGGCAAGCAGGGCGGCCGCACCCAGGAGATCCAGCGCCTGATCGGCCGCTCGCTGCGCGCCGTGGTCGATCTCAAGGAACTCGGCGAACGCCAGATCACGCTCGACTGCGACGTCATCCAGGCCGATGGCGGTACCCGCACTGCATCGATCACGGGCGCGTGGATCGCGCTCTACGACTGCCTGAAGTGGATGGAAAGCCGCAACATGATCAAGGTCGAGCGGGTCCTGAAGGACCACGTCGCCGCGATCTCCTGCGGCATCTTCGCCAGCCAGCCTGTGATCGATCTCGACTATCTCGAGGACTCGTCCGCCGAGACCGATGCGAATTTCGTGATGACGGGTTCGGGCGGCATCGTCGAGATCCAGGGCACGGCCGAGGGAACGCCGTTTACCGAGGAAGAGTTCGGTTCGCTGATGGCGCTTGCCAAGAACGGCATTGCCGAGCTGGTGGAGCTGCAGAAGGCGGCGATTGCCTGACGGGAGCTGAATAAAGTCCCCTCCCCAACCCTCCCCACAAGGGGGAGGGCTTAACCTGGCTGCACCGCCGAACCTTGATTGAGGCAGGCGCGCGCCACGGGTCTTCTCCCCCCTTGTGGGGGAGATGGCCGGCAGGCCAGAGAGGGTCTTGGCCTACTGTCCGACGGCCTCCGGAGAATGACAGCATGATCGACGGCATTCTTGAAACCGCGCTTTATGTCGACGACCTCGATGCCGCCGAGCGCTTCTATGGCGATGTTCTCGGCCTCGAGAAGGTTCTGCGCCACGACAACCGGCACGTCTTCTTCCGCTGCGGCCCGGGCATTCTCCTGATCTTCAACCGCAATGAGACGATCAAGCCGCCCTCTTCCGACGCGCTGCCGGTTCCGCCGCATGGCACGACCGGCGCGGGGCATGCGTGTTTCCGCGTCAACGCGGAAGCGATTGACTTGATCGCGGAAAAGCTCAACAAAGCGGGCGTTTCCATCGAAAGCGATTTTTGCTGGCCGAACGGGGCGCGATCGATCTATTTCCGCGATCCTGACGGCAACAGCCTGGAATGCGCCGAACCGAAACTTTGGACTCTTTGAAGGACCGCTCATGCGCAAGCTCGATACCCGCACCATCGTCGTTGCCAGCCACAATGCCGGCAAGATACGCGAGATCGCCGACCTGATCGGTCCTTTCGGCTTCTCGGCAAAATCGGCAGCCGAACTGAAGTTCGAGGAGCCGGACGAGACAGGCACGACCTTCGAGGAAAACGCCGCGATCAAGGCTCTGGCTTCCGCCAAGGCCTCCGGTCTGCCGGCCCTTTCCGACGACAGCGGCCTCGTGATCGACGCGCTGGACGGCGCACCGGGTGTCTACACCGCCAACTGGGCGGAGACGGCCGACGGCACGCGCGATTTCGCCATGGCGATGCAGAAGGTCGAAACCGCTCTCCAAGAGAAAGGCGCCACCACGCCGGAGCAGCGCACCGCTCGCTTCGTCAGCGTTCTCTGCCTGGCATGGCCGGATGGCCACACGGAATTCTTCCGCGGCGAAGTCGAAGGGACGGTCGCCTGGCCGCCGCGCGGCACGGCGGGCTTCGGCTATGACCCGATCTTCCTGCCCGAGGGCTATGAGACGACCTTTGGCGAGATGAGCTCGGACGAAAAGCACGGCTGGAAGCCCGGCGACCCTGAGGCTCTTTCGCATCGCGCCCGCGCCTTCAAGATCTTCGTCGAAACCTGCCTGGACGCATAAGACCCGATCGTGGACACATTGGAACAGTCGAACCTGACGCGTTATGCATCTCTTCTGCCCGATACCGGCGAACCCGGTTTCGGCGTCTATGTGCATTGGCCGTTCTGTGCCGCCAAGTGCCCCTATTGCGACTTCAACAGCCATGTGCGCCACCAGCCTGTCGACCAGGAGCGCTTCACCGCTGCCTTCCTGAAGGAGATGGCGGCGATGCGGCAGCTGAGTGGACCGAAGACGGTGACCAGCGTCTTTCTCGGCGGCGGCACGCCCTCGCTGATGAACCCGTCCACTGTCTCGGCCATTCTCGACGGCATTGCCAAAGAGTGGCACATGCCTGATGGCATCGAGATCACCATGGAGGCCAACCCTTCCAGCGTCGAGGCCGAGCGCTTCCGCGGCTACCGCGCCGCCGGGGTCAACCGCGTCTCGCTCGGCGTGCAGGCGCTGAACGATCGCGACCTGAAGTTCCTCGGGCGACTGCATGATGTCGAGGATGCGCTGAAGGCGATCAAGCTGGCGCGCGACATTTTTCCGCGCATGTCCTTCGATCTGATCTATGCCCGGCCGAAGCAGACGGTCGAGGAATGGGAGCGCGAGCTCAAGCAGGCGATCTCCTATGCCGTCGACCACCTGTCGCTCTACCAGCTGACGATCGAGGAGGGCACGCCCTTCTTCGGGCTGCACAAGATGGGCAAGCTCATCGTGCCCGACGACGACCAGTCGGCGGCGCTCTACGAGGCGACGCAGGAAATCACGGGCGCAGAGGGCATGCCGGCCTACGAGGTCTCCAACCACGCCCGCCCGGGTGCGGAGAGCCGCCACAACCTCACCTACTGGCGCTATGGCGACTATGCCGGCATCGGCCCCGGCGCGCATGGTCGATTGACGCGCGGCGCGACCAAGCTTGCCACCGCCACCGAGCGCAAGCCGGAAGCCTGGCTGGAACTCGTGGAGCGCGACGGCCATGGCGTTCTCGAGCAGGAACAGCTCGGTTTCGAGGAACAGGCCGACGAACTACTCTTGATGGGCCTGCGCCTCACCGAGGGTGTCGACCTCGCCCGCTGGCAGCAGCTTTCCGGTCGCGACCCGGACCCGAAGCGCGAAGAGTTTTTACTGGAACACGGCTTCATCGAGCGCATCGGCAATTCGCGCCTGCGCTGCACGCCGTCTGGGATGCTGATCCTGGATTCGGTGGTGGCTGATCTGGCTTGTTGATTTTGGGGTGATTTCAGGCGGTTAGCTTGTACTGTGAGGCCCCCTCATCCGCCTGCC
>UBVW01000078.1:0-4287 GCA_900469085.1 Hyphomicrobiales bacterium
CCCCTCGGGGAGAAGGTGCCGGCAGGCGGATGAGGGGGCTGCGGGCGCAGACCTTGCCATAGCGCGTCTCATGCCTCAAACACCCCCAATTTTAAAACACCATTCCCGATTTCCCCGATCCTCACACGCCAATCCTCTTGCCAGCTGCTTCGCAAACATGACAGGTTCCGCGAGCGCTATTTTGGGGAGATATTTCATGCTGTTTCGTCGCGCCGTCCTTGCCGGACTGACCGCACTCGCTCTTTCGCCGCTTGCCGCCACCGCTGCCGAGTTGCCTGACCTGAAGGGCAAGACGGTCGTCGTCGTCACCGAGAACGCCTATCCGCCGCTGCAGTTCGTCGATCCGAAGACGGGAAAGCAGGTCGGATGGGAATATGACGCGATGAACGAGATCGCCAAGCGGCTGAACTTCAAGGTCGAGTATCAGAACACCAGCTGGGACGCGATGATCCAGGCAGTGTCCGACAGCCAGTACAATATCGGCATGACCGGGATCACCATCAAGGACGACCGCAAGGCCAAGGTCGACTTCTCCGATCCCTACATGCGTAGCCAGCAGTTCATGCTGGTGCGCGGCGACGAGACGCGGTTTACGGATGCCAAGACCTTCGGCGCCTTCAATGACGGCCTGGTCGGCGCGCAGCCGGGCACCTCGCCCTTCTACGCCGCCGTCTACGAGATCCTCGACGGCAACGAACAGAACCCGCGCATCAAGCTGTTCGAAACCTTCGGCGCCACCGTGCAGGCGCTGAAGGCGGGCGACGTGGATGTCGTGCTCACCGACAGCGTCGCGGCGCAGGGATATGTCGATGCGTCGAATGGCGGGCTGAAGGTCATCGGCGGGCCGCTCGGTACCGAGGATTTCGGCTTCATCTTCCCGAAGGGTTCCGATCTCGTCGGTCCTGTTAATGCGGCGATCGCCAGCCTGAAGGCCGATGGCACCTTCGACAAGCTCAACAAGACGTGGTTCCTCGACTACAAGATGGGTCAATGATCCCATCTTTCGTCATCGTATACCGCGCCTGGACATCCGCATGATGGCTCCGCAGCCAAGTCCGCGGGGCCACGAGAAGGGCGATTATCCCTGGTGGCTGGTCGCCCTTGTCGTGATCGGCCTCGTGCTCGCCGCCGTCATCATCACCAACGACGTCTATGCGCAGGTGTTCCGCACCGTGTTCAACGGCGTCGGCATCACCATTTTCGTGACGCTTGTCGGCTTTACGCTGGCGACGCTGCTCGGGCTCGGGATCGCACTGCTCGGGCTGTCGGACAGTGTCGTGCTGCGCCAGATCGCCCGCTTCTATGTGGAGGTGATCAGAGGCATCCCGATGCTGGTGCTTCTGTTCTACGTCGCCTTCGTCGGCGCGCCGGCCTTCGTTGCCGCATATAATTTTCTGACCGCGCCGCTGGTGAATGCCGGGCTTGCGGAGCCGCTTTTGGTGCGCGATTTCTCGCTGATGTGGCGGGCGATCATCGCGCTGATGATCGGCTATTCCTCGTTCATCGCCGAGGTGTTCCGGGCCGGCATCCAGTCGGTCGATCAGGGGCAGATCGAGGCCGCCAAGGCGCTCGGCCTTTCGCGCTACCATCGCTTCCGCTTCGTGGTGTTTCCGCAGGCGATAAAGGTGATCTTTCCGCCGCTGTCGAACGATTTCGTGGCGATGGTGAAGGACTCATCACTGGTCTCGGTGCTCGGCGTTTCCGATATCACGCAGATGGGCAAGATCTACGCGTCCGGCTCCTTCCGCTTCTTTGAAACCTATTCGATCGTCACCTATATCTACCTGATCCTGACAGTCGGCCTGTCGCTTGGGCTGAGGCAGATCGAGAAACGGATGCGCGGGCGCGAACGGCGGCGATAGCGGCGCGATGAATCGAATTGCCGAGCCGCGCAAAAATTGGTAAGTGACTGCTCATGGAATCCAAGTTCAGTTGCATTGGGGCGCATATTTTCGTGCTGCAGGATCACTACCGCCTGCCGGCACGCTTTTTTGCGACCGTTTCCGGTGCGCTCAACAGCCGACTTCGTTGATCGCTGCCTGATCGACCGACGGCCGGTGGCCTATAGTGCCGCCAAGCTCCATACCCCCACTGCATAGCAAACGCCCTTTGCATAATAACGGATGTATCGCCATGAGCGCACCTCGTACCCTCTACGACAAGATCTGGGACGACCACCTGGTCGATCAGCAGGACGACGGCACCTGTCTTCTCTATATCGACCGCCACCTGGTCCACGAAGTCACCTCGCCGCAGGCGTTCGAAGGGCTGCGCATGACGGGCCGCAAGGTCCGCGCGCCTGAAAAGACGCTCGCGGTCGTCGACCACAACGTGCCGACCTCGCCTGATCGCCACCTCGGCATCAAGAACGAGGAAAGCCGCATTCAGGTCGAGCAGCTGGCGATCAACGCGGCCGAGTTCGGTGTCGAGTATTATTCGGCGAGCGACAAGCGCCAGGGCATCGTCCACATCATCGGACCGGAGCAGGGCTTCACCCTGCCGGGCATGACGATCGTCTGCGGCGACAGTCACACCTCGACGCACGGCGCCTTCGGCTCGCTGGCGCACGGTATCGGCACGTCGGAAGTGGAGCACGTTCTGGCCACCCAGACGCTGATCCAGAAGAAGGCGAAGAACATGCTGGTGCAGGTCGACGGCGTGCTGCCCGCCGGCGTCACCGCCAAGGACATCGTGCTCGCCATCATCGGCGAGATCGGCACGGCAGGCGGCACCGGCTATGTCATCGAATATGCCGGCGAAGCCATTCGCGCGCTGTCGATGGAAGGCCGCATGACGATCTGCAACATGTCGATCGAAGGCGGCGCCCGCGCCGGCCTGATCGCGCCCGACGAGGTTACCTACGAATACATCAAGGGCAAGCCGCGCGCGCCGAAGGGCGAGACGCTCGATCAGGCGATTTCCTACTGGAACACGCTGAAGTCGGACGAAGGTGCGCATTATGACCGCGTCGTCACGCTCAACGCCGCCGAACTGCCGCCGATCGTCTCCTGGGGTTCCTCGCCCGAGGACGTCATCTCGGTGCAGGGCATCGTTCCGAACCCGGACGAGATCGCAGACGAGAACAAGCGCACCTCCAAGTGGCGCGCGCTCGATTACATGGGCCTGAAGCCGGGCACGAAGATCACCGACATCGCTGTCGACCGCGTCTTCATCGGCTCGTGCACCAACGGCCGCATCGAGGACCTTCGCGCCGCCGCCAAGGTGGTCGAAGGCAAGACCGTTGCCGGCACCGTCAGCGCCATGATCGTTCCGGGCTCCGGCCTCGTCAAGGAACAGGCGGAAGCCGAAGGCCTCGACAAGATCTTCAAGGCCGCCGGCTTCGACTGGCGCGAGCCTGGCTGTTCGATGTGTCTGGCCATGAACGACGACCGCCTGAAGCCGGGCGAGCGTTGCGCCTCGACCTCCAACCGCAACTTCGAAGGCCGCCAGGGCTTCAAGGGCCGCACCCACCTGGTCTCGCCCGCCATGGCAGCGGCAGCGGCCATCGCCGGCCACTTCGTCGATATCCGCGAGTGGAACTGAGATCGTTCGGCCTCTTCCGGTGACGGGAGAGGCTGGATTGCATGATGTGAAAGGGCAGGCTTGGCCTAAACGGGGCTGGGCCTGTCCTTTTTCGTTTCTAGGATTACACTCCTGCCATCCCCATCCGGAGAGCATCATGACACCAGACACCACGCTCCCGCGATATCGCCTGCTTCTGCTTCGCCACGCCAAATCCGCCTGGCCCGACGGCGTCGACGACCATGATCGTCCGCTCGGCGGTCGTGGTTTGAAGGCTGCGCCGCTGATGGGGCGATACATGGCCCGCGAGGGGCTGGTTCCCGATCTGGCGCTGGTGTCCACGGCGCGGCGCACGCGGGAGAGCTGGGCGCTTGTCGGCGCGAAACTGTCCGATGATGTCGAGCGGCGGGATGTGGGGGAGATCTACGAGGCGGCGGCGGAGCGGATTGCGGGGGTGATCCGTGGTGTCGATGCTTCGGTTCGCACGCTGCTGGTCGTCGGGCATAATCCGGGGCTGCAGGATTTGACGCTCGATCTTGCCGGGGAGGGGGAGAGCCTTGGCGGCGTCAGCGAGAAGTTTCCGACCGGGGCTTTGGCGGTGATCGATTTTGCAGTGGCTTGGGGGGATGTGATGGCTGGGAGTGGGGTGTTGGATAGGTTTGTGGTGCCGCGGTCTTTGGTGGGGTGATTGGGGTTGGGCTGTGGTTGGCGTCGGCGCGTTTTGCCGTGGCTGGCGTTGGCGCCCGCGGCCCCCTCATCCGCCTG
>UBVW01000024.1:0-233385 GCA_900469085.1 Hyphomicrobiales bacterium
ATGTGTCCGGGCTGGGCAGGAGAAAAATGGTGCCGCTTGCAGGACTCGAACCTGCGACCCCATCATTACGAATGATGTGCTCTACCACCTGAGCTAAAGCGGCAATCGGCGGGTGATTTGTGTTCGGCCCGCGATTTGCATGGCGCTGATACAAGCATTGGCAGAAGATTTCAAGCGCCCCGTCACGTCTTTGGTAAAAAAGAACGTGGCTGTGGAAATATGCCGGACGCGGCTCAAGCCGGCGGGGGGAGCGCCAGTCGGTCGCGTGCTGCGTCGTATTCCTTTTTCAAGCGGTCAACGAGCGCCCCTACGGGCTCGACGGCCTTGATGGCGCCAATCCCCTGGCCGCTGCCCCAGATGTCCTTCCAGGCCTTGGCGCCGCCCACGGCCTGTTCGAAATCCATCTTCGAGGCGTCGGCGGCCGGCAGGTTGTCGGGGTCGAGGCCGACGGCCTTGACCGACGGTTTCAGGTAGTTGCCGGCGACGCCGGTGAAGTAATTGGAATAGACGATATCGCTGGATGCACCATCGACGATCGCCTGCTTGTAGGCGTCGGAGGCGCGCGCCTCTTCGGTGGCGATGAACAGGCTGCCGATATAGGCCATGTCGGCGCCCATCGCCTGTGCCGCCAGGATCGCGCCGCCATTGGCGATCGCGCCGGCGAGCAAGAGCGGGCCGTCGAACCATTCGCGGATCTCCTGCACCAGCGCGAAGGGCGAGAGTGCTCCCGCATGGCCGCCGGCGCCCGCTGCCACCGCGATCAGCCCATCCGCGCCCTTGCGGATGGCCGAGTTGGCGTGCCGGTTGTTGATCACGTCATGCAGCACGATGCCGCCATAGGAATGCACGGCGGCGTTCACTTCGGGCACCGCGCCGAGCGAGGAGATGACGATCGGCACCTTGTATTTCACGCAGAGCATCAGGTCGTGCTCCAGCCGCTTGTTCGACGTGTGGACGATCTGGTTGACGGCAAAGGGTGCGGCCTGCTGGTCGGGATGCGCCGCGTCATGCGCTGCCAGTTCCTCGGTCATCATCGCGAGCCACTCGTCGAGCTGGCTCTCCGGCCGCGCGTTGAGCGCTGGAAATGCGCCGATGACGCCGGCCTTGCACTGCGCCAGCGTCAGTGCCGGGTGCGAGATGATGAACAGCGGAGAGGCCACCACGGGCAGTCTGAGGTTTCGCGTCAGGATCGAGGGCAGGGCCATGGGTCACCGTGAAAAATTGACGTTTACGAAAACGTCAATGTGATAGCAGAGAGTTTTCGCCAGGAAAAGACAGTCGTCGCGGTTCCGCCAACATCGGTTGCTCTATAAAAAGACCTGCCTTTCGGTATTATCCCCTGATGAAAAAGGCCATCGGCAGCCCCAGCCTTGCGGTTTGCGGCATCAGCCGCTACCGCAGTGGCATATTGTTAAGCATAATGACGCCTGTCATCAGAACGAAGGACCGGACGTGAGCGGATTAGAAACGGCTATCAGAACGGCACTAGACAATGCCGATCGCGACAATCCCGAAGTCCGAGCCAAGATCTATCAATCCGCGCGCCAGGCGCTGGAAGCCGGCCTGCGCAAGCAGGACGTGACCGATACCAACGCTATCGCCCATCATCGCCACCGCCTGGAAACCACGATCCACATGATCGAGGGGGAGGAGCGACAGCGCCTTCATCCGCGTCAGGGGCCGCCGGAGGTGCCGGTGCCGCCCGTGGTCGATATCCCGTCTCCGCCGCCTCGCGCGCCAGACGATTTCGACAGCCCCACCATCGGTGGAGAAACCCGTGCACCCGCCCCCGACGTCATGGTTGCGGACAATCGCTACGAAGACGACACCGGCCTTGCCGGCCTGCACGCCGGCGATGCGGATCATCTGGCGGCTGCACCCGAACCCTTCGCGGCCGAGAAGAAGCCGGCCAGCATGGATTTCCGGCCCGAGCGCGCCGTCGCCCGGCGCAAGCCGCGAAAGTTCTTTTCGCGCCTGCTCGTCTGGTGCGTCCTTCTCGCCTTCATCGGCATGGGAGCCTGGTGGGCGCATACGTCCGGCCTGCTGATGACGGCGGCCGAGCGCGACACCAGCGTCGCCAATCCGCCCGCCACCACCGCGCCGGAGGATTTCAACGGCGCGGCTGACAATCATACCGCCGACAGCGACGCCAATCAGGCGCCGGTCATCGACCCGCAGAATTCCTTCTCCGCCGCCTGGCTGGAAGTCTTCAAGCCCTCCGACGCCAACAGGATCGTCAAGGGCGCACAGTCCCGTGTCGAGAGCATTGCCGAAAACGACGGTCCGGCCGTGCGCCTGACCTCGCAAAGTGCTGGCGCGGACGGCAATATCGGCATCACCGTTCCGCCCGATATTCTGCAGCAGCTCGCCGGAAAGTCCTCGACGATCGCCGTGACCCTGCAATCGACATCCGACGAGCCGACGCAGATCACCGTCGAATGCGACTTCCAGTCGCTCGGCGACTGCGCTCGCCACCGTTTCACGGTCAACCGGGAAAAGTCGGACGTTCTCCTGCAGGTCCGGTTCGATCGCTCGCTCGCGCCGACGTCGGCCGGCACGCTTCTGATCAACAGCGACGTGGACGGCAAGGCGCGGGGCATCAACCTCTACGCCGTGCGCATCCTGCCCGGCCAATAACGCGGTCGGGCAACCGCTCAGTCAGTGTGCTTGGGCGCGGTCACTTCAGGAACTTCGGCCCCTGGCCGATGATCTTGTCGTCAAGCTTGCCGATCGCATCCTTGTCCTTGCCGTCATAGTCGATCGTTTTCAGCATGTGGCGGATGAGGTTTACGCGGGCACGACGCTTGTCGTTGGCGTGAACGACGGTCCATGGCGCGAATTCGGTGTGCGTTTCCTTCAGCATCCGGTCGCGCTTCTCGCTGTACTCGTCCCATTTCGTCAGTGCCGCGATATCCATCGACGACAGCTTCCAGACCTTAAGCGGATCATGGCGGCGGTCGTGAAACCGCTTGAGCTGCATCTCGCGGCCGATATCCAGATAGAACTTGAAGAAGAAGATGCCCTCGTGGGCGATCACCTTTTCGATCTGCGGCGCCTGCGCGAGAAAATCCTCATATTGTTTCGGCGTGCAGAAACCCATGATCGGCTCCACACCGGCGCGGTTATACCAGGAGCGATCGAAGAGCACGAATTCGCCCGCCGTCGGAAACTGCGCGACATATCGCTGGAAGTACCATTGCCCGGCCTCGCGGTCGGTTGGTTTCGTCAGCGCCACCACGCGGGCAAGGCGAGGGTTCATATGCGCCGAAGAGGCGGAGATCGCGCCACCCTTGCCGGCTGCGTCGCGACCTTCGAACAGCGCCATCACGCGCTTGCCGGTGGCTTGCAGCCAGAACTGCACCTTCACCAGTTCGACCTGAAGCGCCTTGAGCTCTTCGAGATACTCTTCCTCCTTGAGCTTCTTGTTGTAGGGGAAGTCGCCCGATTTCAGCGCCTCCTCGTCCACCCAGTCGGGCAACACCGGATCGTCCACGTCGAAGACGCGCTTCTTGCCCTTGATATCCAGTTCGACTGCTCTGCTTTCGACATCTTCCGGCATGACGATCCTCCTCGGTACGTGCGTAGCCGCCAAGGCGAACACATTTCCTTTTGAAAATCAAACCTCTCGGCACCAGTAAAATTTATGTGCGTAGCCTGGCGCTTTGTCGGTTTGCTGGCGGCATCGGTAAACTTCTGTCATGAAAGAGCGCTATCAGGCGAAGTTTGATAGCCAACGAAGAACGAATCGACGTCGCGAGGGGCACTTGGAACAGCAACCGCCATGGACGGCCAAACTCGCGACGAAGCTCCGTCGGGAGAGCTTCGTGCTTCTTGTCGCGCTGGCGATCGCTTTGATCGCGGTGACGTCAGGCATGAACGGATGGGGCGTCCTCGGCCTACTGCTGATCATGCTTCTCGCCATCATCTGCTCGTCGGAGCCGCGTCCGCAGGTCGTCCCGGTGCCACCGGTGTCTGAAGTCGATGAACCTGCAGCGCGCAGTCTTCTGCCCGAGGTGTCGGCGACGCTTTCGGCGCTCGACATTCCCGTTATGGTGCTGGCCGGCGATGCCTCCGTGCTGTTCCAGAACCGCGCCGCTGAAAAGGCGTTCGGAGAGGTCGTCATCGGGGCGCATATCTCGGCACGCCTTCGCTCGCCTGGCATTCTCGATATGGTCCGCGAGACGATCGTCACCAACGCCCCGAACCAGATCGAGCACTCCGAGCGGCTGCCGTCGGAGCGCGTCTATATTGTCCGCAGCTCGCCGGTCGAGCTTGGTGCCGTCAGCGGTGCCAGCCATGGCGCAGGCGAGCGGCTTTTCGTCTTGTCCTTCCGTGACATATCGGAAGTTCGCCGCATCGATCGCATGCGCTCGGATTTCGTTGCCAACGCCAGCCACGAGTTGCGCACCCCGCTCGCCTCTTTGCGCGGCTTCATCGAAACCATTCAGGGGCCGGCGAAAAGCGATTTCAAGGCGCAGGAACGCTTCCTCGGCATCATGTTCGACCAGACGACGCGCATGAGCCGGCTGGTCGACGACCTCTTGTCGCTGTCGCGTCTCGAGCTGAAGTCGCATATCGCACCGGATGAAAAGGTGGATCTCGTTCCGCTGCTCGGCCATGTCAGGGATGCGTTGTTGCCTCTCGCTCACGATGTCGGCGTGGATATTCAACTGCATCTGCCGGAAGGGCGCGCCGAGGTGGCGGGCGACCGCGACGAGCTTGTGCAAGTCTTTGAAAACCTGATCGAAAACGCGTGCAAATACGGGCAGGAAGGCAAGCTCGTCGAGGTTTTCCTGAAAAATGGCAGCAGCGGACCGGTCGAGGTCACGGTCGTCGACAAGGGGCCGGGCATTCCGGCCGAGCATGTGCCACGCCTGACGGAGCGCTTCTATCGGGTAAATATCGAAGACAGCCGCTCCAAGAAGGGCACTGGCCTCGGACTTGCCATCGTCAAGCATATCCTCACCCGTCACCGTGCGCGCCTCATCGTGAAGTCCGAAGTGGGCAAGGGAACCAGCTTCACCGTCCGGTTTTGACATAAAACCCTCATCGGCGCATGACGGTAGAAAATTTTATCGAATATTTTCAATAAAATAGACTGTCACAAATGTTTCATTGAACTGACATAAAACCTCTGGGTATCGGGGGCTAAAGAGAGCGTGCCGATGAACAAGCGGCACCGCTCAGGGGCCGCTCAAGGCCACACTCAGACCGCCATATGTCCGGGAGATTGACATGAACGCTTTTAAACTCACGGTCGCCGCACTCGCTGCTTCCGCCGCTTTCGCTGGCGCAGCCGTTGCCCGCGATCAGGTCCAGGTCAGTGGTTCGTCCACCGTTCTGCCTTACGCAAAGATCGTTGCCGAAACGTTCGGCGAAACCTTCAAGGACTTCAAGACGCCGGTCGTTGAATCCGGCGGCACGGGCGCTGGCCTCAAGGAATTCTGCAAGGGCGTAGGCCCTGACACGATCGACGTTGCCAACGCTTCGCGTCCGATCAACGCCAAGGAACTGGAAGCCTGCAAGGCTGCCGGCGTTACCGACATCCAGGAAGTCAAGATCGGCTACGACGGCATCGTCTTCGCAACCGACTCGTCCAACCCTGACGTAGCTTACGAGCCTGCCGACCTCTACAAGGCTCTCGCCGCTCAGGTTGTTGTCGACGGCAAGCTCGTCGCAAACCCTTACAAGAAGTGGAACGAAGTCAACGCCAAGCTTCCGGCTACCGACATCGCTGCCTACATCCCGGGCGAAAAGCACGGCACCCGCGAAGTGTTCGAACTGAACGTTCTCGCCGCTGGCTGCAAGGACTCCGGCGCTCTCGAAGTGATCTCCAAGGAAATCGCTGACAAGGCTGCCCAGAGCAAGGCTTGCGTTGCAGTTCGCAAGGACGGCGCTGCTGTCGACATCGACGGCGACTATCCGGAAACGCTGGCACGCATCGCTGCCAACAAGACCGGCGTTGGCGTATTCGGCCTCTCCTTCTACGAAAACAACGCTGACAAGCTGAAGGTCGCGACCGTCAAGGGTATCGTTCCGAGCCCGGAAACGATCGCTGACGGCACCTACCCGGTTTCGCGTCCGCTGTTCTTCTATGTGAAGAAGGCTCACCTGGGCGTTATCCCGGGCCTGAAGGAATACGTGAACTTCTTCGTATCCGACCAGATGGTTGGCCCTGACAGCCCGCTCGTCGAGTACGGCCTGGTTGCTGCTCCGGATGCTGAGCGCGAAGCGACCCGCAAGTCGGTCGAAGACGGCAAGACCATGTAATAACCTTTGCCGGCGCGATCCAAGAGGTCGCGCCGGCATTGCCTTTGTCCGTTCTAAGGGGGCGGCAAAGTTGAACTTCTCCATGATTGGAAGCTGAAATGGCCAGCCTGCCGTTTCGCTTTTTGGGAGGCCGAGGGCCGGGGACCTAACGAATGAGTACATCCGTCTTACTCTTGTGCCTCGTTGTGCTTGGCGCTGTTGCCTTTGTGGCAGCACGTAGCCGCGCGACGGCGCTTGCCGGAGGTAAATCCTCGGCGCTACACTCCAGGCCTGGCTACTACGGTGCCTATGCCGCAATTTGGGCTATCCTGCCGGCGCTGATCGTTCTCTGCGCCTGGCTGGCCATCAGCCCCTCCATCATTGAACCCTCCGTTCGCGGCGGCTTTCCCGAAGACGTCAAGGCTCAGCCGGCGGCCCAGCAGAACCTGAACTACGGCATGGTCAGCGCCATCGCCCGCGGTCTACCGCTGCTCGCGCAGGAAGACGTTGCCGCAGGCGTCGGCGATCCCGCCGGTCTGCAGGCCAAGCTCGCAGCCAAGGGCGTTCCGCTCGCCGGTGTGCCGCAGCCTTACATGATCGAAGGCGCGCGCAAGCTGAACAGCGAGAGCGGCATCAGCCGCATCATCATGACGCTGGTCGTTCTCGCGCTTGGCGTCGCCGGTGGCTTCTATGCTCTGCGCGAAGTCGCTCCCCGTTTCCGGGCCCGCAACCGCGTCGAGCGCGTGATGCTCTGGGGGCTGCTGCTGGCATCCTCCATCGCCATCCTGACCACTGTCGGTATCGTGCTGTCGATGCTGACGGAAGCCGCCCACTTCTTCGCCGAAGTTCCTGCCGCCGACTTCTTCTTCGGCACGGTCTGGGATCCTCGCTTTGCCGGCGCCGGCAGCTCCTCCTTCGGCCAGTTCGGCCTGATCCCGTTGCTGCTCGGCACGCTCTACATCGGCTTCGTCGCTATGCTGGTCGCCGTTCCGGTCGGTCTGTTCGCGGCCATCTACATGTCGGAATATGCGGCCCCCAAGGTTCGCTCGGTGGCAAAGCCGCTGCTCGAAGTGCTCGCCGGCATCCCGACCATCGTCTACGGCTTCTTCGCTCTCGTCACCGTCGGCCCCTTCCTGCGCGACCTCTCGTCCCAGGTGAGCGGCCTTCTGACCGGCGATTACAGCAACTTCATCCAGGCGCAGAGCGTTCTGACCGCCGGTATCGTCATGGGCATCATGCTGATCCCTTACGTGTCCTCGCTGTCGGACGACATCATCACCGCCGTGCCGCGCGCCCTGCGTGACGGTTCGCTCGGCCTCGGTGCCACCCGCTCGGAAACGATCAAGAAGGTCGTGCTTCCAGCAGCCCTTCCCGGCATCGTCGGCGCCCTGCTGATGACCGCCTCGCGCGCCATCGGCGAGACCATGATCGTCGTACTGGCCGCCGGTGTCGCCGCGCGCATCCAGATCAACCCGTTCGAGCCGATGACGACGGTGACGGTCAAGATCGTCAACCAGCTGACGGGTGACCTTGAGTTCACCTCGCCACAGACGCTGGTTGCCTTCGCGCTTGGCATCACGCTCTTCTTCATCACGCTTTGCCTTAATATCTACGCGCTCTTCATTGTGCGCAAATACCGGGAGCAGTACGAATGACGGACGTTGTTTCCTCAGGCCAGGGCGTCGTCATCTCCAAGGCGCCCGCCCGCCGCGACATCGGCATCAAGCGTCGCTATGCTGCCGAACGCCGGTTCCAGGCCTATGGCATTGCTGCCATCTCCTTCGGCCTGATCTTCCTGGCCATCCTGCTGACCACCGTTATTCGCCAGGGCTACACCGCCTTCGCGCAGACGGCGATCACGCTGCCGATCGAGTTCTCCGAAAAGGTGCTCGATCCCAACAACAAGCGCGCCACCGACCCGTCGGTGCTGGTGGCCGCGAACTATCCCGTCCTGATCCGTGACGCCATGGTCAAGACGCTTGGCATCAACGCGTCCAGCCGCCCCGAAGTGCGCGACGCGACGGCGATGATCTCCAAGGGTGCGCCGATCGTGCTCCGCGACATGGTCGAGGCTGATCCGTCGCTGATCGGCAAGACCATGAACGTCACGCTTCTTGCCGACGCCAACGTCGACTCGGCCAACAAGGGCCAGATCGATCTCACCGTCGATGAGAAGAACCGCAAGGTCAACGACCGCCAGCTTGGCTGGATGCAGCAGTTGACCGACAGCGGCGCGCTGCACAAGCAGTTCAACACCGGCCTCTTCGTCAACGGCAATTCCAGCCGTCCGGAAGCAGCAGGTCTCGGCGTCGCGCTGATCGGCTCGCTCTACCTGATGCTGATCGTTCTCGTCCTGTCGTTGCCGATCGGTGTCGCCGCTTCGATCTACCTCGAAGAGTTTGCGCCGAAGAACAAGCTGACCGACCTGATCGAGGTCAACATCAACAACCTCGCGGCCGTTCCGTCGATCGTCTACGGTCTGCTCGGCCTCGCCGTCTTCATCAATTTCGCAGGCCTGCCGCGCTCCGCGTCGCTGGTCGGCGGTCTGGTGCTGACGCTGATGACGCTGCCAACCATCATCATCGCCACGCGCGCAGCACTCCGCGCCGTGCCGCCGTCGATCCGTGCCGCAGCCCTTGGCCTCGGCGCATCGAAGATGCAGATGGTGTTCCACCACGTCCTGCCGCTGGCGATGCCTGGTATCCTCACCGGCACCATCATCGGCCTTGCGCATGCGCTCGGCGAAACCGCCCCGCTGCTCCTGATCGGCATGGTCGCCTTCGTCGCCAATGCGCCTGCCACCCCGATGGATCCCTCCACGGCCCTGCCGGTGCAGGTCTACATGTGGGCAAACGAAGCCGAACGCGCCTTTGTCGAGCGCACGTCCGGCGCCATCATCGTCCTGCTCCTGTTCCTGATCGTCATGAACTTCGGAGCTATCCTCTTGCGTCGTCGCTTTGAGCGCCGCTGGTAAACGGAGTAAACATCATGAACATGTTGACGGAAGCCGCAGTTGAGAAGGCGCTAGACCAGAAGATGAATACCATTCCGTATAAAATGATCGGCCAGGACGTCTCGGTTTACTACGGCGAAAAGCGCGCGCTTTTCGACGTGAAGCTGAACATCCGCGAAAACACCGTGACGGCTCTCATCGGTCCGTCGGGTTGCGGCAAGTCCACCTTCCTGCGCAGCCTGAACCGCATGAACGACACGATCGACAATTGCCGCGTCACCGGCAAGATCACGCTCGATGGCGATGATATCTACGATCCGGATATCGACGTCGTCGAACTGCGCGCCCGCGTCGGCATGGTGTTCCAGAAGCCGAACCCATTTCCGAAGACGATCTACGAAAACGTCGCCTACGGCCCGCGCATCCACGGTCTCGCCAAGGCAAAGGCCGACATGGACGTCATCGTCGAGCAGAGCCTGCAGCGCGCCGGCCTGTGGAACGAGGTCAAGGACCGCGTGCATGAATCCGGCACCGGCCTCTCGGGCGGTCAGCAGCAGCGCCTGTGCATCGCCCGCGCCATCGCCGTCAGCCCCGAGGTCATCCTCATGGACGAACCGTGCTCGGCGCTCGACCCGATCGCCACCGCCAAGGTCGAGGAACTGATCCACGAACTGCGCGAAGCCTATACGATCGTCATCGTCACCCACTCGATGCAGCAGGCAGCCCGCGTTTCGCAGCGCACCGCCATGTTCCACCTCGGCAACCTCGTCGAGGAGAACGATACCGACAAGATGTTCACCAACCCGGATGACCCGCGCACCCAGGACTATATCATGGGCCGCTTCGGCTGATCTCCGAAACCGGTAAATCTCAGGACATTCAAGGATAAGCCCCATGGCATCGACACATATCTATTCCGCCTATGACGATGATCTCAAGTTCCTGACGCGCCGCATTTCCGAAATGGGCGGCCTCGCGGAACAGATGGTCGGCGACGCCGTTCGCGCACTGGTCAACGGCGACACCTCGCTGGCCCAGAAGGTCATCTCCGACGACGTGATCCTCGATCATGCCGAGCGCGAGATCGGCGAGAAGGCGATCATCACCATCGCCCGTCGCCAGCCGATGGCAGCCGATCTGCGCGAAATCATGGGCTCGATCCGCATCGCGGCCGATCTCGAGCGCGTCGGCGATCTCGGCAAGAACACCGCCAAGCGCGTCATCGCCGTGCAGAGCACCGGCGTTCCGCGCAAGCTCGCCCGTGGCCTCGAGCATCTCTCCGAACTGGCGCTTGTCCAGCTCAAGGAAGTTCTCGACGTCTACACCAGCCGCGTTGCCGACCGCGCCAAGTCGATCCGCGAGCGCGACGAGGAAATCGACGCGATGTACACCTCGCTGTTCCGCGAGATGCTGACCTACATGATGGAAGATCCGCGCAACATCACCAGCTGCACGCATCTTTTGTTCTGCGCCAAGAACATCGAGCGTATCGGCGACCACGCCACCAACATCGCAGAGACCATCTACTACATGGCAACCGGCGCCCAGCCGGAGGGCGAGCGTCCGAAGGACGATACCGCCAACACCGTTGGCGCGGTTACGGAATAAGCGTTCCGGACCCACGCCCCCAGGAGACCGAGACGAATGATCCCAAGAGTAGCAGTCGTTGAAGACGAGGAAGCACTGAGCGTGCTTCTTCGCTATAACCTTGAGGCCGAAGGCTTCGAAGTCGATACCATCCTTCGCGGTGACGAGGCCGAGATTCGGCTGCAGGAGCGCACGCCCGACCTGCTGATCCTCGATTGGATGCTGCCCGGCGTATCCGGCATCGAACTGTGCCGCCGCCTGCGCATGCGCCCGGAAACGGAGCGCTTGCCGATCATCATGCTGACCGCCCGTGGCGAGGAAAGCGAACGCGTTCGCGGCCTGTCGACCGGCGCCGACGATTATGTCGTCAAGCCGTTCTCCACGCCCGAGCTAGTTGCCCGCGTCAAGGCGATGCTGCGTCGTGCCAAGCCGGAAGTTCTGTCGTCGCTGCTGAAGTGCGGTGATATCGAACTCGATCGCGAAACCCATCGTGTTCACCGCAAGAGCCGCGAAGTCCGCCTCGGCCCGACAGAATTCCGCCTGCTGGAATTTCTGATGGCGTCTCCCGGTCGCGTCTTCTCGCGCTCGCAGCTGCTCGATGGCGTTTGGGGCCACGATATCTATGTCGATGAACGCACCGTCGACGTGCATGTCGGTCGCCTGCGCAAGGCGCTCAATTTCTCGAACATGCAGGACGTCATCCGCACCGTTCGCGGCGCCGGATATTCCATGGAAGCGTAAGGCGCTTCCATTTCCATCATCCAACGAAAAACGGGCCCGCGAAGGCCCGTTTTCTTTTGTTCCTTATCCGGCTTACCGAGTCATGCGACCCGGTTGGCTGCCTTGCGGCGCTCGTTGACCGGCTGGTAGGCCATGCGCTGGTGATAGGTGCAGTACGGCGAGTTGTCAGGGGACTCGCAGCCGCAGAAGTGGAAGTCATCCGTCAGCGGATCGCCGACCGGCCACTTGCAGGTGCGCTCGGTCAGTTCCGTGAGGCCAAGGCGGCGCGAAATCGGAACCACGACATTGGAAGCCGGACGGTAACGGACTTCCTCGATCGCATCGACATCCATCTCTTCCTTCAGCATCGCCGAGCCCTGCGGGCGGGCAACTGCGCGCGTGGGCGAGATGCGTGCGGAATTGAAGCTGTTGGCAGGGCGCGGCGTCGAAGCCGCCGGGCGCTTCGGCGCTCTCGTCGCCGTCGTCGTGCCGCCGGCCTTGGCGCGGCCCGGCAGGTTCAGGCGATGGACCTTGCCGATGACGGCGTTGCGGCTTACACCGCCAAGTTGTGCCGCAATCTGGCTGGCGCTCAGGCCCTCGGCCCAAAGCTTCTTCAGTCTTTCAACGCGCTCGTCTGTCCAGTTCATGCCCTGTCTCCGCCTTATTGCGTTGGTGTAGGCAGAATCCTTCACCCATGGCACGGACGTGTCCGGACCAAGAAACGCTTGCTCGATTTTGGTGACTAGTTCCGCCGCATGCAGTCTAGTAATTGAGTTTTAACCTAGAGTGAGGGCGACTCCGTGACAAGAGTCGGTTGAATCGCCGCGAATCGATTTCTCGGTTTTCCCCAACTTGCTGGATGAGAGAGTCATTTCTGCAACATTAGCTGTTGATAGCTCGCCAGCGCCCCGATGCTTGCTTGACGCAAGCGGCAAAAGCTCAGTTTTGTTGACATCGCACTGCGAAAAGACAATAGTGCCCCTCGCCGCCGAAAGGCGGCATTTTTCATTTCCGGACACCCGCTTTTTAGCCGGAGTCCGGGCCATTGTTGAGCGAATGACAGGAGATCGCGCCATGGCTGAAGCCGCGCCGCTTTATGATACCTACTCTCGTGCCCCGCTGCGGTTCGAGCGAGGAGAGGGCGTGTGGCTGATCACCGAAACCGGCGAACGATATCTCGATTTCGGCGCGGGCGTTGCCGTGACCTCTGTGGGCCATAGCCATCCGCATGTCGTCGGCGCGCTGAAGGATCAGGCCGAGAAGGTTTGGCACCTTTCCAACATTTATGAGATTCCCGGTCAGGAGCGCTTCGCCAAGCGGCTGACCGATGCAACCTTCGCGGACAAGGTGTTCTTCACCAATTCCGGCGCCGAGGCGCTGGAATGCGCGATCAAGACCGCGCGCCGCTACCAGTATTCGAAGGGCCATCCCGAGCGCTTCCACATCATCACCTTTGAAGGCGCCTTCCACGGCCGCACGCTGGCGACGATTGCCGCCGGCGGCCAGGAAAAGTATCTCGAAGGCTTCGGCCCCAAGACGCCCGGTTTCGACCAGGTTCCTTTCGGCGATATCGAAGCCGTTCGCGCCGCCATCACCGATGCGACGGCCGGTATCCTGATCGAGCCGGTACAGGGCGAGGGCGGTATCCGCCCGGCGACCACGGAATTCATGAAGGCGCTGCGCCAGCTCTGCGACGATAACGGACTGCTTCTGATCCTCGATGAGGTTCAGTCCGGCGTCGGCCGCACCGGCAAACTTTTCGCCCATGAATGGTCGGGCATCACGCCCGACATCATGGCGGTCGCCAAGGGTATCGGCGGCGGCTTCCCGCTCGGCGCCTGCCTCGCAACGGCGGAAGCCGCTTCCGGCATGAAGGCCGGCACACATGGTTCGACCTATGGCGGCAACCCGCTCGCCATGGCCGTCGGCAATGCCGTGCTCGATGTCATCCTCGAGGAAGGCTTCCTGCAGCACGTCAATGACGTCTCGTTGGTGTTCCGCCAGGGCCTGGCATCGCTGAAGGATCGGTTCCCCGATGTGATCGAGGACATCAGAGGCGAAGGCCTGATGCTCGGCGTCAAGGCGGCCGTTCCGTCCGCTGAGCTGCTGCAGGCCATCCGTGCTTCCAACCTGCTGGCCATTCCGGCCGGCGACAATGTCATCCGTTTGCTGCCCCCGCTCGTCGTCACGGCTGACGAAGCCCGCGAAGGCCTCGCGCGCCTCGAGCGCGCCGCCGAGAGCGTGCGCGCCAAGGCAAAGAAGACGGCTTGAATGGATTGATGCCCGGCCGGATGGCGGGCGTAACAGGTATAGACAGATGGCTTCCCCAAAACACTTTCTCGATCTCTCCGCGGTAACCTCCTCCGACCTCAGGGTCATCATGGACGACGCCAAGACCCGCAAGCAGGCCTTCAAGGCTGGCCAGGGCGACAAGCCGCTGGCAGGCAAGATGCTGGCGATGATCTTCGAAAAGCCCTCGACCCGCACGCGCGTCTCCTTCGACGTCGGCATGCGCCAGCTCGGCGGCGAGACGCTGTTCCTCTCGGGCACCGAAATGCAGCTCGGCCGCGCCGAGACCATCGGCGACACCGCCAAGGTCCTGTCGCGCTATGTCGACGCGATCATGATCCGCACCACCGACCACGCGCGCATGCTGGAGCTCGCCGAACACGCGACCGTCCCCGTGATCAACGCGCTGACCGACGACACCCATCCCTGCCAGATCATGGCCGATATCATGACCTTCGAGGAGCATCGCGGTCCGATCAAGGGCAAGACGATCGCCTGGATGGGCGACGGCAACAACGTGCTGCATTCGCTGGTCGAAGGGGCCGCCCGTTTCGGTTATCGCATGAACATGGCGGTACCCCTTGGTTCCGAGCCGAAGGATCACTATCTGAACTGGGCCCGCAATGAGGGCGCCGAAATCATGCTCAGCCATGATGCCGACCGTGCGGTCGCCGGCGCCGATTGCGTGGTGACCGATACCTGGGTCTCCATGAATCAGGAACATCGGGCCCGGGGTCACAACGTCTTCCAGCCTTATCAGGTCAATTCGGCTTTGATGGCACAGGCCGACAAGGATGCATTGTTCATGCATTGCCTGCCGGCGCATCGTGGTGAGGAAGTTACCGACGAAGTGATTGACGGCCCGCAGTCCGTGGTCTTCGATGAAGCGGAAAACCGTCTTCATGCGCAGAAGTCGATTCTTGCTTGGTGCCTGGGCGCGATCTGAACCATACTGAAGGCCACATTGGGGCCGGACGGGCCCGTGGCCGCGCTGGCGGATGGACAGGCTTGTCTGCCGCCCTCAGACGAGGAGAAGACCATGGCAGAAGCCGCAACCGCTCTCGGTGAATTCGATTTCGCCGGTGATGATCATGTCGTTCCGTTTCAGGTCGAAGGCCTGGATGTGCGAGGTCGCGCCGTCCAGCTTGGTCCGATGCTGGATGCCATTCTCGAGCGCCACAACTACCCCGCACCCGTGGCCCGCCTGCTGGCCGAAGTCATCGCGCTGACGGTGCTGCTCGGCACGTCGCTGAAATTCGACGGCAAGTTCACCGTCCAGACGAAGGGCGATGGCCCGGTCGACCTGCTCGTCGCCGATTTCTCGACGCCGGAGAACGTGCGCGCCTATGCCCGTTTCGACCAGGCGCTTCTCGATGAAGCCGTTGCCGCCGGCAAGGCCGAGCCCGAGCAGCTGCTTGGCAAGGGCATGCTCGCCTTCACCATCGACCAGGGCAAGTTCAGCCAGCCATACCAGGGCATCGTCGCGCTCGACGGCGCCACGCTTGAGGATATCGCCGGCACCTACTTCCGCCAGTCCGAGCAGATCCCGACGCGCGTGCGCCTTGCCGCCGCTGAGCTGTTTGACCGCGACGAGGCCGGCAAGCCGCGCCATCGCTGGCGGGCCGGCGGCCTGGTCGCCCAGTTCCTGCCGGAAGCGCCCGAGCGCATGCGCCAGGCCGACCTGCACGGTGGTGACGGCGATGACGGTGCCGTCCAGCATTCGGAAGACGATGCCTGGGCCGAAGCGCGCTCGCTGGTCGAGACCGTTCACGCCGACGAGCTGACGGACCCGCTGGTCGGTGTCGAGCGCCTGCTGTTCCGCTTGTTCCACGAGCGCGGCGTGCGCGTTTACGAGCCGCGCGAAGTCTTCGACCGCTGCTCTTGCTCGCGCGAAAAGATCAAGGGCGTGCTCAAGGGCTTCTCGGCCGAGGAGATCGAGGCGAGCCAGGAAGAGGGCAAGATCGCGGTGACCTGCGAGTTCTGCTCGACGACCTACCGTTTCGAAGCCGAAGAGCTTGCGCAGGCAGCGGAGTGAACCAAAGCATGTCGCGCAAACGTGTATGGCGGCATTGCGGCGCCGACACGCGACGAAACGGAGGCTAGTTCAGCACTCTGAGCAGGCCGGGTGAATCAAGCGAGAAGGCGGGGATTTCCACCTGGAAGACCTCGCCTTTGTCGGTTTCCATCTGGTAGTGGCCGAACATCAGGCCTGATGGCGTATCGAGCGGGCAGCCCGATGAGTATTCGTATGTGTCACCCGGGCTGAGTGTCGGCTGCTCGCCGACAACGCCAGCGCCACTCACTTCATCGACGACGCCGTTCTGGTCGGTGATGTTCCAGTAGCGATTGACGAGGCGTACGGTGAGATCTGAATTGTTGCTGATGACGATGCGGTATCCCCACACATAGCGGTCGTCGTCCGGGTCGGATTGCTCCTCCAGATAAAAGGGCTCGACGACCACTTCAATATCTCGTGTCAGGGCGCGGTACATGCCTACACCATAATAAGAATACCTTACTGGTATCTTATAAGAGGTGCGGCAGGTCAACAAACCAGGCCGAAATCCGCAATCAATTGGCTGTAAGCGCGAAAATTTCGCGCGTTAAGACTAATGTGATGCCAGCCTAAGGCGAGTAAATCACCAATATGCGCGCGCAAATGCCGGCCGGATCGCGTTGACCCGGCCGACTATTCTTGATCAGGCCTTGATCTTCGAGAGCGCCTGCGCGAAGTCCTCGATCAGGTCGTCGGTGTCTTCGATACCGGCCGACAGGCGCACGGTGCCCGGAGAAATGCCGAGCTCGGCGCGCGCCTCGTCCGTCAGGTTCTTGTGCGTGGTCGTCGCCGGATGGGTGATCAGGCTCTTCGCGTCGCCGAGATTGTTGGAGATCTTGACGATCTCAAGCGCGTTCTGCAGCGCGAACGCTGCTTCCTTGCCGCCCTTGAGCTCGATCGCGACCAGCGTCGAGCCGCCCTTCATCTGCTTGGCGACGATGTCGGCCTGCGGATGGTCCTTGCGGCCGGGATAAATCACCTTGGCCACCTGCTTCTGCTCGGCCAGGAAGTCGGCGATCTTGCCGGCGTTCTCGGTCTGCTGCTTGACGCGCAGCGGCAGCGTCTCGAGACCCTTGAGCAGCGTCCAGGCCGTGAACGGCGACATCGCCGGACCGGTATGGCGATAATAGTCCTGCAGATGCTCGTTGACCCACTCGGTATCCGAAAGGATCACACCGCCGAGGCTGCGGCCCTGGCCGTCGATATGCTTGGTCGCGGAGTAGACGACGATATGAGCGCCGAGTTCCAGCGGCTTCTGGAAGATCGGCGTCGCGAAGACGTTGTCGACCACGACCTTGGCGCCGACCTGGTTGGCAAGCTTGGCAACGCCTGCGATATCGACCACTTCCAGCGTCGGGTTGGTCGGGCTTTCGAGGAAGAACACCTTGGTATTCGGGCGGATCGCCTTTTCCCAGTTCTCCAGGTGGCGTCCGTCGACCAGCGTGCACTCGATGCCGTATTTCGGCGCCAGCGTCTCGACAACCCAACGGCAAGAACCGAACAGCGCGCGCGCGGCGACGATGTGGTCGCCGGCCTTCACCTGGCAGAGGATGGCGGCGGCAACGGCAGCCATGCCCGATGCGGTGGCGCGGGCTTCTTCAGCGCCTTCCATGGCGCACATGCGCTTTTCGAACATGTCGTTGGTGGGGCTGCCGTAGCGGGCGTAGATATAGCCCTCGGTCTCGCCCTTGAAGCGCGCCTCGGCGGCTTCCGCGCTGTCATAGACAAACCCCTGCGTCAGATAGATCGCCTCGGATGTCTCGCTATACTGCGAGCGCAGCGTTCCGCCATGAACCAGTTGAGTTGCCGGGCGCCAGGTCTTGCTCATGAATCACCACTTTCAAACACAAAAAAACCGGCCGCGAATGCAGACCGGTTTCAACCCGGTCTATTTAGCCACTTGTTTAACGTGGCTGCAAGCCGACCGGCCAAATCACCACGGGATAAAGCTGCAATACTGCTGTTGCGCGCTTGCGTCAATTCCTCGATTTTGGTTTTGTCTGCGGCAAATTATGGATGGGGCATGATGGCTCGCGAAACAGGAATATTGGCAGACCGCGCGATTGCCGCGTTGTTCGAGACGGGGCGGCTCGTCGCGGAGCGCGAGCTCGACAGCGACCAGATCCAGCCGGCGAGCCTCGACCTTCGCCTCGGCGCCAAGGCGTTTCGAGTCCGCGCTAGCTTCATGCCGGGTCCCACCAGTCTCGTCTCCGACAAGCTTGACCGTCTGAAGCTGCATGTCGTCGATCTCTCCGAAGGCGCGGTGCTGGAAACCGGCTGCGTCTACATCGTTCCCCTGATGGAGCGCCTCGACCTGCCGGCCGACATGTCGGCCTCGGCCAATCCGAAAAGTTCCACCGGCCGCCTCGATATCTTCACCCGCGTCATCACCGACTACGCGCAGGAATTCGACAAGATCCCGGCCGGATATTCCGGCCCGCTCTATCTCGAGATCTCGCCGCGCACCTTCCCGATCGTCGTGCGTCGCGGCTCGCGCCTTTCGCAGATCCGCTTCCGCATCGGCCATGCGCTGCTCGGCGAACCGGAACTGCTGGCGTTGCACGATGCCGAGACGCTGGTCGCAAGCGCCAAGCCGAACGTCTCTGGCGGCGGCATCGCGCTGTCGATCGATCTCGCCGGCGACAAGGACGGCCTGATCGGATATCGCGGCAAGCACCATACGGCTGTCGTCGATGTCGACAAGAAGGCCCAGCACGACATCTTCGATTTCTGGGAGCCGATCTACAGCCGCGGTCGCAACGAACTGATCCTCGACCCTGACGAGTTCTACATCCTCGTCTCGCGCGAAGCCGTCCACGTGCCGCCGCACTACGCTGCCGAAATGACGCCTTTCGATCCTCTGGTCGGCGAATTCCGCGTCCACTATGCCGGCTTCTTCGACCCCGGCTTCGGCCACGCGCCCGCAGGCGGCCGCGGCAGCCGCGCCGTCCTCGAAGTCCGCAGCCACGAGGTGCCCTTCATCCTCGAAGACGGCCAGATCGTTGGCCGCCTGGTTTACGAGCACATGCAGGAACACCCCGAAAGCCTCTACGGCACCGGCCTCGGCTCCAACTACCAGGCACAGGGCCTCAAGCTCTCCAAGCACTTCCGGATCTGAGCGAGCTTATCCGGAAGTCCTCGACGCCGCTTGACACCAGCCGCCATCTGTTGGAAATCTGCGCGTAACGCGGGTGTAGCTCAATGGTAGAGCAGCAGCTTCCCAAGCTGAATACGAGGGTTCGATTCCCTTCACCCGCTCCAGCGATTTCAATTGGTTAGGTATAGCGGCGTTTCACCGCCGTGTCACTTGCACTTGGCGATGAGTGCGTCGGCAGCCTTGCGGCTGGTCTCAGGACCGTCGCCTTGGACGTACTTTTTTGTCATCATGTGGGTGGTGTTGCTGAATTCCTTGGTTCCGGACCGGTTCGATGAGGTCCTCTGTATGAGCTACCCCGTCACCCGGTGTCGGATAAGTCGCAATCTCCTATCCTTCGTCTGCGCGACGCCAATGGACGACAGTGTGGTTTATGAGGCGGATTTCGTCGAATGAGGCGGGATCGATCATCGCTGTGTACGAGTGCGCCCTTGGTTGATGACGCCGGCGTTGTGGTGCGGTGAGGGATTGGGCTTTGAAGAAGCTGAAATCGATGGATGTGAGTGGCACCTCAAGAAACGCTGACGTTTTGCGCTGGTTGCCTTACGCTACTCCGGTATTGGCACCATGTTTGATTGGCTAGTGAGCCTCAGTCTCGGGCCGCCGCAGTCTTGCAATTAATATTTTGCAAAGGAATAATCGTGCAACTCTAGATTCGAATCGACTTATGTTTCCTTTAACGCAAGCCATACGATCCAAGTCTACCGGAAGCGCGCTTACGCCGCTTATCTGGATGATCGGAACAATTTCAACTTTCTGCTCTGTCCTTTACTTGAGCAGGGCTGGTTGGCCTGCTCACGCGGCGTTCGCTATTGATACCGGACTTATTCTCTATTTCCTGTACGTTTATAACCACTTCCTCAGAAATGATCCCGATCGTCTCCATTCCGAAAGTCACCTGCAGCAGATGAAAACTATCAGCCTGATGGGGGATAGTCAGTCGAGCGGTTTGATCGTCAATGCTCCACCTGTCGGGAATCCGTATTTGCAAGGGAGCGACGATGAGCAGCATTGATAAGCAGAATGGGGTTCGCTGCTACGTCGTCTACGGAATGTACGAAGGCATGAACATGGGGGCTTTTCACCAGTACCTCGTCGATAGCGTCGACATTCTTTCGTATTGGAACCACCTTCCGCTACTTTACATCGTGAAGACGAAGCTTGCCCTGCAGCCGTTGACGGACAAGTTGCTGCCCTTCTTCGATAAAAGGTTGTTCATAGTGTTGGATGTTGACTCCGAGAATGTGAATGGCTGGCTGCCAAAGCAAGCTTGGGACTGGTTTAAGGTGCCGGCGCCGCCATACAAGGCGCAGCAAGGTTTCCTGGCCAATCTTCAATCCAAGCCGCCGAATATCTGGGAATAACGCCGCATTGAATTTGCCTAGGCTTCTAGGATCTTCCCAAGCTGAATACGAGGGTTCAATTCCCTTCATCCGACTGAACCTCCTTAAAAAATATGTGATCTGCGGCGCCTATTCGGTCGCGTCCCCATGCACTCCGACCCGCATCGACGCTGAATACCCCACACCCTTACGCTTTCCGCGTACTTGACGAATCCCTAATGAACGTGGTTAATTTTTAACTATTCTCCGGTACATGGAACTTGGACGGCGCTCTGGCCGTTACTGGCGCACACGAGGAGGAATAACGAAATGCTTCTGAAGATTTTCACCGCAAAGCGCGACGTCGTCGATGCGGACGATACCGGTACTTACGCGGACGGTTATCATATGCCGGAACTCGACGTTGCCGCATACAAGCGCAGCGACCGCCGTTCTTCCTACGAGCGCGATTATGGTCGTGGCCGCAAGGTTGAAGAGATCTCGCTCGGTCTCGTCTAAGCGATAGATCACATCGTGGACAAAGTCGGCATTTGCCGAAATGAAAATGGGCGGCCTTGAGCCGCCCATTTCATGTTTGCGAGAGCCTTGTGGCGCCTCAAAATTCCGTCCAGTCGTCATCCTTCTTGTCCGCGGAAGACGACGCGCCGCCAAAGGCATTGGCAAGCTTCTGCCCGAGGGCGAGCGCCGGCGAGGAGGTGGGTCGCGTGACACCCGAGGTGGCGATGCGCACCGGTGCCTTGCGGGTCAAGACAGGTTTGGTCGGGCGCGGCGCCAGGGGTTCGTTGACATCAGGAACCACCCTTGGCGTAAACGCCATTGTACTGCCGCCGGTGCCGGTCAGCTTGAACTGGTCGAGCAGGGTGTTGAGGGCTGCCGCCTCGGTCGCCAGCTTGTGGCTGGCGGCGGTGCTTTCCTCGACCATCGCGGCGTTCTGCTGCGTGCCCTGATCCATCGTGTTGACTGATGTGTTGATCTCCTGAAGGCCGATCGATTGCTCGCGCGCGGCTTCGGCAATCGCGTTGACGTGCTGGTTGATCTCCTGCACCTCATGAACGATCTCTTCGAGCGCCTTGCCGGTTTCGCCCACCAGTGAGACGCCCGACTTCACCTGGTTGCCCGAGGTCAGGATCAGCGACTGGATTTCGCGCGCGGCATTGGCGGAGCGTTGCGCGAGTTCGCGGACTTCCTGGGCGACGACGGCAAAACCCTTGCCCGCTTCGCCGGCGCGTGCTGCTTCCACACCCGCGTTCAGCGCGAGAAGATTGGTCTGGAAGGCGATGTCGTCGATCACGCCGATGATGTTGCCGATCGATGCCGAGGACTGTTCGATCTGCTGCATCGCGTTGACCGCCTTGCGCACCACCTCGCCGGATCGCTCGGCGCTGTGGCGGGTTTTCGACACCAGCGTGCGCGCTTCTTCCGCCCGGCGCGCGGCATCCTTCACCGTCGTGGTGATCTCCTCCAGCGCGGCCGCCGTTTCCTCGACGGAGGCTGCCTGCTGCTCGGTGCGACGCGAAAGCTGGTCGGCCGAGGAGCGGATTTCGCCGGCGCCGGCCGTGATCGCGCGGGCGTTGTCGCCCACGGTCTGCATCGTTTCGTTGAGCTTGAAGATCGAGTTGTTGAAGTCCTGGCGCAGGCTGTCCAGGCTGCCTTCGAATGGCGTGTTGATCTGCGAGATCAGGTCGCCGGCCGCAAGCTTGCGCAGGCCGTCGCCGAGCGCGCTGACGGTGCGCGAGAGATCCGCCGCCTCTGTGGCGCGCTGCGCTTCGATTTCGCGCCTTTCGCTGTCGGTGAGATTGCGGTTGCGCTCCGCCTCGCGCTCAAGGCGCAAGCGCTCGATGGCGTTGTCGCGGAAGATCGAGACGGCTGCTGCCATCTCGCCCACTTCGTCCTTCCTGTCCATGCCATCGACGGCGCTTGCCGTCTCGCCCTCGGCAAGCCGCGTCATGCGCTGGCGAAGCCGGGCCATTGGCGCCGCAATGCCGGCCTGCGCGATCCAGATGCTGAGCCCGATCGCTGCCAGCACCGCGAGCCCGATCAGCACGAAACAGTAAAGGATGCGGCTGTTGACCGTGGCCGAAAGCGCATCGCCGCCATCGTTGAGCTGAACCATCAGCGCATCATTGTTGGCAATCATCTTCGGCGTAACGACCGAAAGCTTGGCGTTAAGCTCGGCTGCCGTGGCCCGCGCATTGGTGCGGTCGCCGGCCTTGGCCTGGTCGACCACCTTTTTCGACAGAGCATCCATCTCGTCGATGCCGGCGATGATCTCGTCGATCGCGGGCTTGCGGTTCGGCACCAGATCGGCTGCCTGCTGCAGGCGCTCGCGCGCTTGCGGCATCTTGCTGGGTGCGGCGATCGCGGCGTCGAAGTCGGGCGTGCCGGGGGTGAGGTCGGAGACGACGGTTGCCTGCAGAACGGCTGCGGTGGCAGACGCGCTGGCGCGAGACGCCTGCATCGCCGCAAGCGCTTCATGGTCGATGAAGGCGCTGTAAGCGGCATCTGCGCCGCGGAATTCTTCGACGACATAGACAAGGCCGCCGATCGCGATGACGCCGAGAAGCGCAACGACCGAGATGATCTTGGTGCGGATTTTCAAGTTTTTCAGCATGAATGGGCCCATGGGCTGCGGCCAGGGGGCTGGCCGGATACGATCGTTTCAAAGGCAGAGCCGGCGCTTGCGGCGCCGTGGGAAGATGCCCGCTAAGGCTCGACAGGCGCATCATGCATTCGGTTAGGAACCGGTGTCGTCGAACGCGACTAGAATCCATATTGCTTAAGACGAAACTAACACATCTCGGCGTCCACAAGAATTAACTGGGCCGCCTCATGGCGAGCGTACTGGGGCCGAGCGCATCGTCTGCGGGGAGACCGCCGGCAGGTGCGGGGTCTTGTCCCAGAAAAACGGCTTGAAATGCAGCTGGAAGACCGCGCGCCACGCGGCGCCCGATATCATCATCCAGTAGACGGGCAGGGCGACCCATCGCCAGCCGACCTTCCGCTTCTCGTCGCGCAGCATGGCGCGCCGGCCAAGCACCAGCAGGATGACGTAGCTTCCCAGCATGTTCGCGACATCGATCAGAAACAGCAGGGCATCAAGGGTGGCTGTTTGAGGGAAACCCAGCATCATGTAGCTTGCGGTGGTGAGGATCAGCATGACCATCCACGGATGCGTCAGCGAGGCGACGAGCATGCCGCCGATCAGCACCTGGAAAACGATGAATGGCCAGACACCCATCTCACTCACGAGTTTTCCCGGTGCGCGCATCATCACCAGCCATGTCTGCAGCCAGCCCTTGAACCATCGTGTTCGCTGGTTGAGCCAGACCTTGCGGGTCGTCGGCGCATCCTCGTAGGTGGGGCAGTCTATCACGCCGCAGCGGTAGCCGAGCCTGTAGAGCCTGAGGCCGAGATCGGCATCCTCGGTCACGTTATAAGGGTCCCATCCGCCACAAGCCTTGAGATCGGTGACGCGCAGATGATTGGACGTGCCGCCAAGCGGCATCGGCAACCGGTGCTTCGCCAGCATCGGCAGCAACAGCCGAAACAGCGCCGCATATTCGAGCGCGAAGGCGGCGCTGACCCATGAGCTGCCGACATTGGAGATGATCAGCGGCGCCTGCAGACAGGCGACATCATCGCGGCTGGCGAGGAAGGTCGCGTAGGCTGCGCGCAGCTGGTCCGGGTGCGGTCTGTCCTCGGCGTCGTAGATCACGAGGAACTCACCGCGCGCGGCGCTCAGCGCATAATTGAGCGCCTTCGGTTTCGTTCTTGGATGGGAGACCGGCACCGTGACGATTTCGAATTGCGGACCGAGATCCTGCTTTTCGAGCGCTGCAATCGTCGCATGGTCGTCGGCCTCGCATATCAGCTTGATGTCGAGCTTGGCGATCGGCCAGTTGAGCTGCTTCAGCGACGCCACCAGCTGGCCGGCAACCTCCGCTTCCTTATAAAGCGCGACGAACACGGAATAGACGGGCAACCGCTCCGTCGGCTGGGGCGTTGGCTGCGGGCCGCGACGATGGCTTAGCGCGCAGATGCGGAGCGTGATCGCCGCCATGTAGATGAGCGACAGCGCGAGATGAGCGATCCCGATCAACGGCAGATCGGAGAATGCCGCGAAGGCGAGCGCGCAGAGTGCCGCGCCGGCAACGAATCCCTGCTTGCCTGAGAGCACGATGCGGGCGCTGAAGCGCGCCTTGTCCTCGAACAGCGTCCCGATGCTCTGCTTCACCCGTCGCTTGGCGCCGACGCGCCAGATAGCGTCGCGCATCGCGGCGGGTGTGGTGACGATGATCCGCTCCGCAAGCCCGGGCCGCGCCTCGATCGTCTGCGCCAGCGCCAGCAGCCGGCCGGCCTCGGGAACGATAGCGATCATCGCCTTGTCGGCATAGTTCAGCCGCACGGATCGCGTGTCTGATAGCTGCGTGTCGAGCGCCTGGTCGTCATTGATCAGGGCCGGATCGAGTTGCGGCAGGAATGGCAGGCGAAGCACGCGGGCAAGGGCGGCATAATAGCTCTCGGCGTCCACCCATCGGTTGGCCAGAAGTTCGCGCTCGATCGACGTGCCGTTATGGCGGGCCATGGTCGCCGCGCGCGCGATCGTCGGCTTGCCGATGCCGAGCCTCAGCAGCGCTTCGATCTCGATCTGTTGCGCATCATTGACAACACTCGCCGGCACGGCCGGCGAGATCAAAGGTTTCGATCGCTCTTGAAGCGTCGCGTTACGGGTGCTGATCCCGCCCGACGCATATTCCCCGATACGCATGACTCTGATACACCGTCTTTGAATTGGCAGTGCAGTCCCCGGGGCAGATCATAATGGTGCGATTTAAGCTGGCATCTCTCAATCCTAAGGGGTTTTGCAGCCTCTGGCTGTTTCTGGTTGCATTTTGGCTACCTCTTTCGGCTGCGGCCCAGCAGGGATCGCCCTCCTTGCCCCTTTTGTTCGACAGCCGCGAGCGCCTCGCCAAGCCTGATCTGACGAGCCTCGTGCGCCTGCGCTTCCTGACCTCGGTCGATTTCCCGCCGTTCAATTTCATGGATCAGAACGGCAAGCTCTCGGGCTTCAATGTCGATCTTGCCCGCGAGATTTGCGCCGAACTGGAAATATCGGACAAGTGCCAGATCCAGGCCTTGCCCTTCGCCGACCTCAAGGATGCGCTGGCTGCCTCGCAGGGCGATGCGGTGATCGCGGGGCTGGCCGTCGGCAGCGAACTTCGCCGGCAGTTTGCCTTCTCGCGCCCCTATCTGATGCTGCCCGCCCGCTTTGCCCGCAATCTGAAGGCGCCGATCAAGGGTGAGAATGCGGCAGGCCTTGCCGAACGCTCCGTCGGTGTCGTTAAGGAAACCGCGCACGCCGCCATGCTCGCTGCCTATTTCCCCAAGGTCAAGGCGGTGCCGTTCGACAGCAAGGAGGCGCTGCTGGCAGCATTGAAGGACGGCAAGGTCGACGCCGTATTCGCCGATTCGCTGCAGCTATCCTTCTGGGTGTCGTCGCAGGCATCGGACAAATGCTGCGCCCTGTTCGATGGTCCCTATATGTCGGAAGAGTTCTTGGGCGAGGGCATGACGATCATGCTGCGGCAAAGGGACGAAGTCTTGCGCTCGGCCTTCGACCACGCGCTGGCCGCGCTTTCGCGCAGCGACCGTATGCAGGAAATCTACCTGCGCTACTTCCCATACGGTCTGTACTAAGGATGGCGCAAATTTAGCCCTTGCGGAAACGGGCAATGGCGCTGCGCTCGATCGCGGCGCAGGTCAGCTTGTCGAGACCGAGCCGGTCGCGTAGCAGGCTGAGCAGGCGCAGTTCCTCCGCCTTCACCGAAAGGTCTGCCGAGGCGACCTCGACCGCCAGCGCATAGGCGGTGTCGTAGAGCTTCGGCGACAGCGTGTCCTTGACGGTCTCGAGAACGACATCGAGCCCCTCGGGGCCGGACAGAAGTGCCGCGCAGTCGCGGGCAACCGAGATCAGCTTGTCGTCGTCGAAGCCGCGAAACACTGGCAGAAAGCCGATCAGCTGCCCGATGCGTTCCAGCTCCCGATCATTCATCGTGCTGTCGACGGCGGATGCCATGACCATCACGTAGATCAACGCGTCGTGGGCGGAAAGCGGCTTGTTCATGTCTGCATGGTTCCTCTGCGATGTCTGCAGAGTTTAGGAACTGGCCACGCCCATTACAAGGGATCGCTCATATCTTGAGGCTGTGTCAGTTCGGGTGCATCAGTCGCGCCGGCTTGGCGGGGATCCTGGCCATAAATTCCGTTTCCGTCTCGCTTCGCCTTTTCCCCGGCATCCGCGAATGCGGAGCCCGCTTCGGCCTCGGCCCAGCCATTCGCGATCAGCCACTGCGAAAGATCCTGCGCGCCGATCTTGCAGCTTGCCGTCGCGGTGCCGCTCCAGCTGGGATCGCTGAGATCGCAGTTGACGGTCCGAAGTCGCAGGAAAAGCCGGAAATTGGTCTTCGCCAGCATCCCGCATGGCCACTGCGTGCCCCCCGTACCGGCGCAGCTCTTGTCGACCGGCGTTGGCGTCAGCCCGGCCAGCTGCAGCCGCCGTTCGCCGAAGCCGAGCACGCCGGCGCTTTCGGCCACCGGCCGCGGCAGATCGATCCCTTTCTCCGCCACCACGACAGGCTTTTTCTCCGGCTCCGGCGCTTGTTCGCGCTCCAACGGTTTGCCATCCACCGAGGACGGGTAGAATTGGCTGGCGTCATCCACCGGCCGTGCCATCATGCTGGCATCCGGGTTCGTCGTCGGCTGCACGGGCGTTTCCGGCTCCACCTCGCTTTGCGCTGATGCCGCGATTTGCCCCGCGTCGGACGCACCGCTCAACCGATGCTCGCCGGCGGCGATCACGCCGATGACGATCGCTATCCCCGCAGTCGCTGTCAGAAGTGCCGCAGGCTTCATGGAAGATTTTCCTACTGGCTGGCCCAGATGATCCGGGCGATCCAATCCACGTCGGTGAGTTCGATCGTCCGGTTCGGGTGCTCGGGATTGAGCGACATCAGCTCGATCGAGCGCGGGCTCTGGCGCATCAGCACCTTGGCCATCACCTCGCCCTCGCGGGTCTTCACCACGACGCGGTCGTTGCGGCGCACCTGCGCGCCCGGCTCGACGATCAGAACGTCGCCATCGCGATAGAGCGGCATCATGCTTTCGCCCTGTACCTCGAGCGCGTAGACACCCGCTTTCTGCGATGGTGCGGCCGGAAATTCCACCACGTCCCAGCCCTGTCCGGCCGGAAAGCCGCCATCATCGAAAAAGCCGCCCGCGCCTGCCTGCGCGAAGCCCAGCAGCGGTATAGAGCTGCCCTGCGGCGGAAACGCGCCATCAGGCAGCGTCGAGAAACTGCCCTGCGGCCGCATGAAGGACATGAATTCCTCCATGCTGGAGCGGGTCGCGTCCAGCACCTTGGCGATCGATTCCGTCGATGGCCAGCGCAATCGCCCATCGGCGGAAAGGCGTTTGGATTTGTTGAAGGAGGTCGGGTCGAGGCCGGCGCGGCGGGCAAGCCCGGAGGGTGTCAGGTCGTGCCGTTCGGCAAGCCTGTCGAGCGCTCCCCAGATCTGCTCGTGTGACAGCATGTCGCCTGATCCCGTGCGCGCCACGGCGCTCCTTAATCGGCTGAAAGATTAACCGCAAGGTGGGCAGGAGTAAAGAGACAAGAGGAATAAAATCCTCCCCTGGCGTCAGGCGACCATCGCCATGTTGATCTTGCCGAGTTGGATCACCGCCTGCGTGCGGCTGTCGACGTTGAGCTTGAGGAGGATCGCCGAGACATGCGCCTTGATCGTCGCCTCGGAGACGCCGAGTTCGTAGGCGATCTGCTTGTTGAGCAGGCCCTCGGCGAGCATGGTGAGAACCCGGCTTTGTTGCGGCGTCAGCGTGTGCAGACGGTGGATGATATCGGCCACATCGGGATCCTGTTCCTGGCCGTCGCGGTAGCTGTCAGGCGTTGCGATGTCGCCGGCAAGCACGGTCTGTATCCCGTGTCGGATATCGTCGATCCCTGCGGATTTCGAGATGAAGCCCGAGGCGCCAAGCTCGAGCGATCGACGGATCGTCGTCGCATCGTCGGACGCGGAAACGATGACGATCGGCAGCCCTGAGAACTCCGAGCGCAACGCCATCAGGCCCGAAAAGCCGCTCACCCCGGGCATGGCGAGGTCGAGCAGCATGAGATCGGCATCCGGATGCTCGCCGACCGACTTTCGCGCCGCCGCGAAGTCGCCGGCCTCGACGATATCGGGATGTCCCTCCATCCCCGTCACGGCCTGGCGAAGCGCATCGCGAAACAGCGGATGGTCATCGGCAATAATGATTGTCTGCTCATGCATCGAAAACTCCCTCCCAAGAGCCCGATCATGAAGTCATGCACCGCCTTCCTCCACGGTTCATGCCTTCCTGCTAAAGCAGACTATAGCAAATCATGTCTTTTGCGGAAGGGCGTTACCCTGATCCTCACTCTGGAATTCCTTGACGATCCCCATGAAGCTGCGCATCCAGCGCTCCATGATGCCGATTGAGCGATCGATCTCGGCGTCGGAAGGCAGCGCCTTGTTGACGACGCTCTTGTTCTCCAGCGCCGTTACCCGGTCTGACAGCCGGTCGAGTTCGCTTTCGTAAGCGGCGCGTTCGTCGGCGGCCATGCGGCAGACGAGCGCCCCGTCCTTCTCCTCGCAGAGCGACATGGCGCCGGTCTGGCGATCGAGCCGCACGAAATGGTCGCCGCTGCGCTCCAGTTGGAAGCGGCTCTGGTCCGGCTCTGCTGCCGAAGCGGCAAGCGGAATGAGGATGGCGACGAGGCTGAGCGTGATATTTTTCATGGTTTCCTCCGGAAATCTCGATGGCCACCGCATTTTTTGCGGTGAGCGCGTGGACATCGCCGCTCAACTGCGGCAAAGCCCGGGAAAGACCAGCCATTCATGAGGCCATCATGACCCTGACACCCACGCTTTACAAGATCGTGACGGAAACGCTCTGGCAGGAGGCCCGCGCCGCCGGTGTTTTCTGCGGCGCCGCGATCGATCTGAAAGACGGCTTCATCCACTTCTCGACGGCGAACCAGGCAGTGCAGACCGCAGCCTTGCACTTCGCCGGCCAGACCGGCCTGCTGCTGGTCGCCGTCGATGGCGCCGCCCTCGGCGACAAACTCATTTTCGAGCCGTCGCGCGGCGGTGATCTCTTCCCGCATCTCTATGCGGACCTTCCGTTTTCGGCCGTGCTCTGGGAAAAGCCGTTGCCGCTCGATGCCGAAGGCAAACACATATTTCCGGACCTTCAGCCATGATCGATCTCTTCAAGCACGCCGCCCGCAAGGGTCTCTTCCTCTTCGATCCGGAAACGGCGCACGGCATGTCGATCGCAGCGCTGAAGTCCGGCCTAGTTCCTGCCTGCGCAGCGCCTTCAGATCCGCGCCTGCATCAGACGGTCGCCGGGCTCGACTTCGCCAATCCGGTCGGCATGGCCGCCGGCTACGACAAGAACGCCGAAGTGCCGGAAGCGCTCTTGAAGATCGGCTTCGGCTTCACCGAGATCGGCACGGTCACGCCCAAGCCGCAATCCGGCAATCCGCGCCCGCGCATCTTCCGCCTGGTCGAGGACGAAGGCGTGATCAACCGTCTTGGTTTCAACAATGAGGGCCACGACGCCGCCTTCGCGCGCCTGTCTTCCGTCAGGGGCAATGGCATCATCGGCGTCAATATCGGCGCCAACAAGGATAGCGCCGATCGCATCGATGACTACGTGAAGGGCATCCGCCGCTTCTATTCGCTGGCGGGCTATTTCACCGCCAACATCTCCTCGCCCAACACACCGGGGCTGCGCGATCTGCAGGCGCGCGAAAGCCTCTCGGCGCTGCTGTCGGCCGTGCTTGCCGCGCGCGACGAGGAAGCCGCAAAATCCGGCCGCAAGATCCCTGTATTCCTCAAGGTCGCACCGGATCTGACGGAAGAAGGCATCGACGACATCGCTGCCGAAGCGCTCTCGCATGCGCTTGATGGCCTGATCGTCTCCAATACCACGCTGTCGCGCGACGGTCTGAAGGATCAGCGCCAGGCGAAGGAGCAGGGCGGCCTCTCCGGCAAGCCGCTCTTCGAAAAGTCGACCGTGGTGCTGGCGAAGATGCGCAAGCGCGTCGGCCCCGATCTGCCGATCATCGGCGTCGGCGGTGTCTCGTCAGCCGAGACCGCGCTGGAAAAGATCAAGGCCGGCGCCGATCTGGTGCAGCTCTATTCCTGCATGGTTTATGAGGGTCCGGGCCTGGCGGGGGATATCGTTCGCGGCCTGTCGAAGCTGATGGACCGCGAGAAGGTCGCCTCCATCCGCGACCTGCGCGACAGCAGGATGGATTACTGGGCCGGCCGAAACGTCTGATCGGCGCGCTGCTTGACCCTGAGCACCAGGAACACGCCGCGAGAGAACAGGAACAGATTGATCGCCAGCCACAGGCCGTGGTTGGCGAAAAACGGCACGAAGATCGCAAGCGCCGCGAGATACACGACGAAGGACATCAGCATGCGGTTGCGCATGTCGCTCGACCATGTGGCGCCGATGAACACCCCGTCCATCAGGAAAGCAAGCGCGCCCGTCAGCCCTGTGATCGCCGCCCAGGGCAGATAGAGGTTTGCGGCCTCACGCACGTGCGCTGATGTCGTCAGCGCCGCGATCAGCCGCTCGCCGGCCAGCAGGAAAAACAGCGAGATGACAGCGGCAAGCCCGAACGACCAGATCGTCGTCAGCTTCAAGCCGCGATCGAAGGCCGGGCGGTAGCGCGCGCCGACGGCGCGGCCGGTGATCTGCTCGGCGGCATTGGCCAGCCCGTCGAGATAGAAGCTCGACAACATCAGGAAGTTCATCAGCACCGCGTTTGCCGCCAGCGTCACGGCACCGAAGCCGGTGCCGATCCGTGTCATCAGGGCGAAGGCGCCAAGCAGCACGAAGGTGCGGATCAGGATGTCGCGGTTGAGGGTGAAGAGCTCCGCCAGACGGTGCCTTGCAAAGATATCCGTGCGCGTCGGCCGCGCGCTGCGGTCGAAGCTTCTCAGCACGATGTAAAGGCCGGCGACCGTGCCGATCGTCTCGCCCACGGTCGTCGCCCAGGCGACGCCTGATATCCCCCAGTCGAGCCAGAGGCCAAGCGCGATCGCCAGCACGATGTTGACGCCGTTGATGATGCTTTGCAGCAGCAGGCCGATGCTTCCCTGGCCGCGGTCAAGCACGAAGCCGAGGATCGCGTAATTGGCAAGCGCCGCCGGCGCGGCGAGAATGCGGATGGAGAAATAGGTACCGGTTACCTGCGCCACGGCGTTCTCCGGCCCCATCAGCTTCAGACCCGCCGCCAGAAGCAGCGGTGACAGACACAGCAGCGCTACGCCGCAGCCGACCGCCGAAATGATCGCTCGCCAGAACACGCCCTGTTCGGCATGCCGGTCGCGGCGGCCATAGGCCTGCGCCGTCAATCCCGTCGTCGAGGCGCGCAGGAAGTTGAAGCTGCCGAGAATGAGATCGAAGAGCATCGCCCCGATCGCCAGGCCCGCAAGCGCATCCGGATCGCCCATATGGCCGACGACGCCGGTGCCGACAAGCCCGAGCAGCGGCGTGGTGATGAAGCCCAGCGTCATCGGAATGGCGATCGACAGCACCATCCAGTGCGTGACCTCGAAGGCGAGGCTGCCGCCGCTATCGGTGGTGTTCGCGCCTGCGTCCAAAACCCGCCTCCCGCGAAGAGGCGGAATCACCTCAGTTGGAAAGCACCATGGCCCAATAGGGCACGTTGCGGGAAGCGGAATTGTAGGCAACGGCGACGCCAAGGCCACTATAGCGGCCGAGCATATTCTCGAGATGATGCGGGGAGTTGATCCAGGCGGTCACGACTGCGGGAACCGTCTGCTGGCCGGTCGCGATGTTTTCTGCCGCTGGCAGCTGCACGCCGCTTGCCTTCACGCGCGGGCCGAAGCCGTCGGCGATGCCCATCACGTGCTTCATCTTGCCGGCGGCTGCCATGCGCTTTGCCTGGAAGAGCGCGGCGGCCTGCGCTGCCGGATCGACGTTCAGCGCCGGCAGGCCGTTCTTGGCGCGCAGCTGGTTGACGAGCGGCAGCGAGGCGGCCGTCTGGTCTTCGCCGTTGGACGGCGTCGAGGGCGCTTTCGGCCCGGTGGCGCAGCTGGCGACACCGGCTGCAAGCGCAAGCGCGGAGAAGCGCAGCAGGCTGCGCCGTGAAAGATCGATGGAGGTCATGTTACCGGCGATAGCTGAAGAGACGGATGATGAGGAAGATCGGAATGACGATGGTGGCGCCGAGTATCAGATAGTCGCCGACGCGGCCGAGCGCGGAGAAGCCGCGATGCCAGACCTCAAGGACGAAATTGCGGATGCCGTAGATGAAATCCAGCGGCGCCAGCCCGAAGACGGCCATGATGAAGCCGACGATCAGCGACACCACCAAAAGCTTGATCAATGTACGGCCGAGCGAGTCGCCCAGAAACTTGTTCACCTGATCGGACATGCATCATCTCCTGTTCACCCCTGAGATACGGGCGCGAATCGTTGCCCGCAAGCTTTTTCAGAGCTGTTGCACCCGCCTCTGAAATAGGACTTGAGTTTTTTTGTGGCCATCGCCAAATGCAGGCCGCGCAACAGGTCACCATCATGCCGCCCCATCTCCAGACATCCGGCGACGCCATCGCCGATCGCCGTGCCGACTATGCCAGGATGCTGGACAAGGGCGGCGAGCCGGATGCCGCAGCCGAGCTCATGGAGCAGGCGTTGGAGCTGGTGCCCGATTGGGCGGTCGGCTGGTACCAGCTTGCCACCTACCGCGAAAAATCAGGCAATGTCGCCGGCGCGATTAAAGCCTACCGACGAACCCGCGAGCTCACCGAGGACGATATCTTCGGCGCCACGCTGAAGCTCGCTTTTCTGGGCGACATCGCCGTGCCCGATCAACCACCGAGCATCTATGTCGAGCGCCTGTTCGACGATTACGCCGCGCGCTTCGAGACCTCGCTGGTGGACAAGCTCGGCTACGACGTGCCGGCAAAGCTCGCCCGGATGATCGCGGCGACGGGCCGGCATTATACGCTCGCCGCCGATCTCGGCTGCGGCACCGGGCTGATGGGGCCGCAAATCCGCGCGATGGCCGATCGGATCGAAGGCTTCGACCTCTCGCAGAACATGCTGGCCAAGGCTAAGGAAAAGCAGGTCTACGACCATCTCGCCCAGGCGGACTTGTCGCTGCCCGCAGACGAGTCTGGGCTGTTTGCCGATGTCGACGCGCATCGCGCCGATCTCGTCACGGCCGCCGATGTCCTGATCTATCTCGGCAACCTCGAGATCGCCTTTGCATCGGTCGCGGCCCTGTGTGCCGATGGTGCCGATTTCGGCTTCTCCGTCGAGGAAACCGAGGATGAGGAGGGCGTTCATCTCGCCCATTCCCTGCGCTATGCCCATTCGGAAAGCTACATCCGCTCGCTCTGCGCCCGCCATGGCTTCGAGGTGATCGCGATGAGCCGCACCACCATTCGCAAAGATGGCGCCAACATCATTCCCGGCATTCTGTTCCTTGCACGCAAGACCGCCTGACGGAACGATTCTTGCGAAGTTTGAATAGGTCAGCATTGCTTACGTATTTTGCTTGAAAACGCGACTGACGAGCCGGATAATTGGACCTGTCAGCCGAAGAGCGCGAATGCCGCCCGGCGACCAATCATTCACATCCCCTGCCGCCTTGGGCCTGCCCGGGCGTTCTTGAACTCGTCTGCCGTTGGAGATTAGCGACATGACTCAGCTCATCAATGCCCTTGGCTTCTGGAACACGAGCGCCACGCGCCACACCCCTGTCGAGGACGTGCAGGGCATTTTCTCCGGCAGCCTTGTCGCCGCCCTTGGCCTTTACGTACTGGCGAGCGCCGGTCTGCTCACCGGCAGCACGGCGGGTATCGCCTTCCTCGTGCACTACGCCTTCGGCATCAATTTCGGTCTCGCCTTCTTCCTGCTCAACCTGCCGTTCTTCTATCTTTCCTGGAAGCGCCTCGGCGTCGCCTTCACCATCAAGACCTTCATCGCCATCGGCCTGACCTCGCTGCTCACAAGCCTGCAGCCCAATGTCATGAGCATTGCGACGATCCATCCGGCGTGGGCCGCACTTCTCGGCGGCCTGCTGCTGGGCTTCGGCCTGCTGGCGCTCTATCGCCACCGCGCCAGCCTCGGCGGCGTCGGCATTCTCGGCATTTACATGCAGGAGCGTTTCGGCATCCGCGCCGGCCTGGTGCAGATGGCGGTCGATCTCTGCGTGCTGGCGGCTGCCTTCTTCGTCACCACGCCGCCTGTCGTGTTCTATTCCGTGCTCGGCGCCGTGGTGCTCAATCTCTTCCTTACGATCAACCACCGCGCCGACCGCTACGTCGCGCTGTAAGCTCAGCCGAGCAGATTGCCGAACCGGACCGAATAGATCCGGTCGCGCCCGAGCAGATGCGCGATCAGCGACGGCTGGTCGAACAGCCCCTTCATCGCCTTGTGGCGCAGATCGAGCCCACCGCTCATCACCCCGAAAGCCGGCATCAGCAGCCTTGCGCCGTCGGTGGCGAAGCATGGCCGACGGATGGATTTCTCGCGCCGGCGGACGGTCGCCGAAGGATGCAGGTGTCCCGCGATCTCGCCGCCCTGCAACCCGTCCTTCGGCTCGTGCCGGAAGGTGAGGCCACCGTATTGCAGTTCGTCGGCGCAGGCACCGGGCAGATCGACGGTGCCGTCGGGATCGTGGTTGCCGTTGATCCAGATCCACTCGCGCCCGCGCGCCATGTCCGAAATCAGCGTGCGGAATGTCTCCGGCATATGCGCCGATCCGATGCGGTCGTGAAAATTGTCGCCGAGCGAGATCACCAGCTTCGGGTCGTAGCGGGTGATGACGGCTGAGAGCACCGTCAGCGTCGCCAGCGTGTCATAGGGCGGGAGCATCATGCCGCGCCGGGCAAAGGCGGCGCCTTTTTCCAGGTGCAGGTCGGACACCACGAGAACACCGGTATCCGGTAGATAGAGCCCGCCCAGCGGATCGCACACGGCAGCGATCCCATGAACGGACGTTTCCACGCCCGGCATCGCCGCAATCCCGTTCAATTCTCGCGCCAGCGCCAGCCGGTTCATCACGTTGGTCTCTTTCCAGTGTCGAGGCGGGGAGGATGGCCCAAAGGCCCTCTCTGCCCTGCCGGGCATCTNNCCCCCTTGTGGGGAGGGGTTTGGGGAGGGGACTTCACTCCAAAGCCTCGGCGATCAGATCGTCCGCGGCCTCCGCCAAGAGCACGTCCTGCGCCTCGCCATGCACATGCTCCTTGCCGATCTCCAGCATCACGGGCACGGCGAGCGGCGAGATATGCTCCAGCGCGCGATGGGTGATGTGCCCCTTGATTCGCTTCAGCATATCGCCAAGACGTCCGATGTCCAAAAGCCCCGTCGCCGCATCCTGCCGCGTCGCCTGCAGCAGGATATGATCCGGCTCGTGCGTTCTCAGCACGTCGTAGATCAGATCGGCCGAAACCGTCACCTGCCGGCCGCTCTTTTCCTTGCCCGGGTGTCGGCGCTCGATCAAGCCTGCAATCACGGCGCAATTGCGGAAGGTGCGCTTCAAAAGGAAGGATTCGTCGAGCCAGCTTTCGAGATCGTCGCCAAGCATGTCCTCGTCGAAGAGGTCGGAAAGGCTGAGCCGGCCGCTCGATATCATCCGCCCCATATCCTCCAGCCCCCAGATACCCAGCGAATAATCGGTGGCGACGAAGCCGAGCGGCTTGGCGCCTGCCCGTTCCAGCCGGCGGGTCAAGAGCATGCCGAGCGTCTGGTGCGCCAGCCGCCCCTCGAAGGGATAGGCCACCATGTAGCAGCGGCTGCCGCGCGGAAAGGTCTCGATCAGGAGCTCGTCGCGTTTCGGCAGGATCGATTTCTCATCCTGTATTGCCAGCCAGTCCCGCACCTGCTCCGGCAGTCGGTGCCAGCGGTCGGGATCATCGAGCATCGAGCGCACCTGGTCGGCGAGATAGGTGGAGAGCGGAAACTTGCCGCCGGCGTAAGACGGGATCTTCGGATCGTTGGAATAGGCCTGGCTGGCGAGCGCCTCGTTCTCGCGGATGCCCTCGAAGCGCAGCACCTTGCCGGAAAAGATGAACGTGTCGCCCGGCGACAGCTGCTCGAAGAAATACTCCTCCATCTTGCCGAGCGTCGCCCCGCCGCGTCCAATACGGCCGCCTTCTCCGCGCTTGACCATCTTCAGGTTCAGCATCGGGCTCTCGACGATGGTGCCTGAATTCAGACGATATTGCTGCGCCACCTGCGGATTGGAGACGCGCCAGCGCCCGTCCCTGGTCTTGCGGATTCGGGCATAGCGCTCGTAAGTGCGCAGCGCATAGCCGCCGGTGGCGACGAAATCGACGATCCGCTCGAAGGTCTCCCAACTAAGGTCAGCATAGGGCGAGGCGCTGATGATCTCGTCGTAGAGCTCCAGCAGGTCGAAGGGTTCGGCGCAGGCCATGCCGAGCACATGTTGCGCAAGCACGTCGAGCGCGCCGACGCCGACGGGAGGCGTATCCTGCGCGCCGATATAGTTGGCGTCGAGTGCTGCCTGGCACTCCATCACCTCGAAGCGGTTGGCGGGAACCAGGATCGCCTTTGACGGCTCGTCCATCCGGTGGTTGGCGCGGCCGATGCGCTGCGCCAACCGCGAGGCACCCTTCGGCGCGCCGACATGGATGACCAGATCGACATCGCCCCAGTCGATGCCGAGATCGAGCGTCGAGGTGGCGACGACGGCCCTCAGCTTGTTGGCCGCCATCGCCGCCTCCACCTTGCGGCGCTGGCCCACATCGAGCGAGCCGTGATGCAGGGCGATCGGCAAATTGTCGTCGTTGGCGGTCCAAAGCTCCTGAAACAGCATCTCCGCCTGGCTACGGGTGTTGACGAAGAGCAGTGTCGTCTGGTGCTCGAGCAGCTGCTTGTAGACATCGGGGATCGCGTATTTCGCCGAGTGGCCGGACCAGGGAATGCGCTCTTCCGTCGACAGGATTGAGATATCGGGCTTGGCGCCGCCCTCGACGGTCACGATCCCGGCATGGCGCTCCTCGCCTTCCGCCTGCGCCACCAGCCATTTCTGCAGCTCCAGCGGCTCGGCCACGGTCGCCGAGAGCCCGATTGTCTGCAGTTTCGGCGCAAGCCGCCGCAGCCGCGCCAGCCCCAGCGACAGCATGTGTCCGCGCTTCGAGGTGACCAGCGAATGCAGCTCGTCGAATATGATGTATCTGAGATCCTTGAAGAAACGCTCGGCCTCGCCGTTGGCAAGCAGCAACGCCACCTGTTCCGGCGTCGTCAAAAGGATGTCGGGTGGGCTGATCTTCTGGCGCTGCCGTTTGGAAACGGGCGTGTCGCCCGTGCGGTTCTCGACGGTGACAGGCAGCCCCATCTCCAGCACCGGCTTCATCAGGTTGCGCTCGATATCGACGGCGAGCGCCTTCAGCGGTGAGACGTAGAGCGTGTGGATGCCTGTAAAGGCAGAGCCTGGCGGAATTTTGCCGCGCCGGGTGAGGTCCGTCAGCGATGGCAGAAAGCCGGCCAGCGTCTTGCCGGCGCCGGTGGGCGCGATCAACAATGTGCTTTCGCCCGCCTCGGCGCGCGCCAGAAGCTCCAGCTGATGCCTGCGCGGCTGCCAACCCTTCTCCGCAAACCAGCGGGTAAAAGGGGCAGGCAGGGATATCAGGCGTTCGCTATCGATCTGGTCCACCGCCTGAATGTAGTTCAAACCGCGCCGATGAGAAGGCGGTGAGCGCGCGATCGGCGAAAAGTGCGAAGCCGCTACGGGCTCCGCACTTTAGTCACGAGGTGGTCAGTAGATATCGAAGGGGAAATACTGCTTGGTGATCTTCTGGTAGGTGCCGTTGGCGACCAGCGCGTCGATTGCCTTGTTGAAGCGCTCCTTCAGCTCGGTCTCACCCTTGCGGATGCCGATGCCCGCCTCCGTCTCGGTTCCCTTGATGTCGCCGAGCAGCTTGCAGCAATCCTTGCCGGCCTTGTTCAGCCAGTCCACGACCACGAACTTGTCGGAGACCAGCGCATCGACGCGACCGTTCTGCAGGTCGGCCACGGCTTCGTCCTGCGTCGGGTAGAGCTTCGCCTCGGCGCCGCCCTTGCCGTAGAAGTCGGTGGTGTAGTTTGCCTGGGTGGTTGAAGCCTGCGCGCCGACCACCTTGCCCTTCATGTCCTCCACGCACACGCTCTTGATCGGGCTATCCTTGGGCACCGCGACGGCAAGCGGCGTCGTGTAGTATTTGTTGGTGAAGTCGATCTGCTGCTTGCGTTCCTCGGTGATGCTCATCGAAGCGATGATCGCATCGTATTTCTTGGCGAGCAGCCCGGGAATGATCCCGTCCCAATCCTGCGCGACGATCGTGCACTTCGCCTTCATCTCCTCGCACAGCGCCTTCGCCATATCGACGTCGAGCCCCTTCAGGCTGCCGTCCGATTCGACGTAGTTGAAGGGAGGGTAGGCGCCCTCGGTGGCGATCCGGATCGTGTCTTCGGCGGACGCCAGATGCGTCGTGCCAAGCAGCGCCGCCGCTGCCAGGAAAATCGTCTTCTTCATTACTGTTCCCCTATTTAGTTATGCCTTGCGGCACAACCTTAGCGGATCAGCTTCGCTTCACAAGCCTTCAGAGAATTAGCCGAAAGTCTATCCTGTCAGGCGTCGCGCCGTCGCGCCTCATGTTCACCGGCGAAAGGGCCGACGCCTCAAGCGCATTGATAAGCTCAGCTGCAACCGCCCTGCAGCTGTTGCTGATAGCTGGCTGCCATCCCCGCGAAACGCTGCGCCGTCTTCTGCAACTGCGCGTTCGAGCGCCAGTCGCCGCGCATATATCCCTTCGGTCCGGAGTAGTAAGCGAGGTAGAGGCTGTAGGCATCGTTCAGCTGGATGCCTGTCGTCTGGCTGTTCTGCCAGTGATACCAGCCGATAAAGTCGATCGCGTCGGAAAAGTTGGTGCGCCGCGCGCTCCAGTTTCCGGTGGCGGACTGGTAGTGATCCCAGGTGCCGTTGAGTGCCTGCGAATATCCATAGGCCGTCGATTGCCGTTTCCACGGGATGAAGCCGAAGAGCTTGGTGCGCGGCGGCCGCGCATTCGGCTGGAAACCCGATTCCGTATACATCGTCGCCATCAGGATCGGCACTGGCACGCCGTATTTCTTCTCGGCCTTCTCAGCCGAGCGCTGCCAGCTGGTGAACAGGCCGTCGCGCTGATCGAACACCGCGCAGATGTTTCGGGTCTGTTTGGGAGCGGTCGCGCAGCCGGCGAGCACGGCCAGCATCACGACGGCAAGAAGAGTACGGATACGCATGACTAGAAACCTCTCGACGTGGAGAGATTACTAACTGGTAAACGTTAATGGTCGGTTTTTAGACAATGACGAAGCCGTGATCATCTCGTGGCGAGAGCGGGGCAGGGCGCCCAGCTGGCCCAAGCATCAGTCGGCGACGGGCGCATACCGCAGGATGATGGCGCCCTTCTGCGTCGTCGAGCTTTCGATGAGCCTGAGTGGCAGCGGTGAGGAGGCCGGTTTGAAATGCGGGTTGCCACCGCCGAGAACCACCGGCACCAGACAAATCCTGATCTCGTCAATCAGCCGCGCCTTAAGCAGGCTGTCGGCAAGCTCGGCGCTGCCGAAGACGAATATCGTCTTCCCGTCCTCGGCTTTGAACTTCTGCAGTTCAGCCACCGGATCGCTGACGACGCGCGTGTTGTTCCAGTCTGCCGTCTTCAAGGTTCGAGAAACCGCAATCTTGGCGATGCTGTTCATGTAGTTCTTGACTGTCTCCTCGCCCTCGGCCGTCGTCCAGTAAGCGGCCATGCCTTCATAGGTCTTGCGGCCGAAAACCAGCAGGTCGCCCTCCGTGCCGAACTGTTCGGAATATGTCTCGAGTTCAGGACCCCAGGCGAGGTTGTGAAACTCGATATCCCAGGGCTTCGTACCCTCGAAATAGCCGTCAAGCGTCATCAGATTCCAGACCACAAGCTTTCTCATGTTCTCACTCCCACGGTTGGCTCATTGCGATATGGAAAACCGATTGCGATCGGCAATCGATCACTCCTTGCGGAACACGACGCTGGCGCCCCAGCCGGTGACGACGGCAAGGAACACGGCAAACAGGCCGTAGATGATGGGCTGCTCGTGCGCGGCATCGGTGATCGTCTGTTCGATGCCGGTCTTGATGACCCGCAAGGGCGCGGATTTCTCGGTCACGAACTTGCCGCTCTTGAACAGGTAGGCGCGCACGGTATGCACGCCGTTCGGGATGTTGGCGGGCAGCCGCAGGCTGGCCTTGAACAGGTTGGAGCTGACGAAGCGCACGCCGCTCGGATCGCGAACGTAAAGGCCGCTGCGCTCCTGCAGCCGGCGATAGGCGTCACGGAACTCACCGACATTGCTGGCATTGCCGAGAAAGCCCATCGGCGTCAGCGGAATATGGTCGATGCCGATGCCGCGATCGGTCAGATCGAGCGGCGTCGTCACGTCGTCGAGCATGCGCGAGCTCGACATCGAGTACGAGTGCGGCACGGTCTCGAAGGTCATCGACTGCGTGTTGATCCAGATCCCGAACACGCGCTGCTTCTTGCGCACGGTCGCGTTGTCGCGCGGGCCTTCCAGCACCACGACCACATCATATTGGCCGATTGCGAGCAGCAGGCTGTCGGTATTGGTCACGGCTCCGAAGATCGTCAGATCGGCGCCGTGAAAGTCGGAGGTGATGGCAATCTCGCTGGTGGAAGTGCCGATCTCCAGCCCTTCGGCAACGGGCTGCGGGGTCTGTCCCGGCAGCAGCATCTGCGCGCCTGCCACCGTTGGCAGCAGCATCAGGGAGACAAGCAGGCTACGCAACAGGTGACGCATCAGTTGGCACCCATCACGACGGAATAGATATCGCTTGGCGTGACGACCAGTGCCACGGCAAGGCGAAGGCCGACGGCGAGAACCAGCAGTCCAAGCAGCGCGCGCAGCTGTTCGCCGCGCAGCTTCTGCCCGACGCGAACGCCATATTGCGCGCCGATGACACCCGCAATCATCAGGATGAAGGCCAGCACGATATCGACCGAGAAGTTGGTCGCGGCCTGTACGACGGTCGTATAGGCGGTGACGAAGATGATCTGGAACAGCGAAGTTCCCACAACGACGTTGGTTGGGATGCGCAGCAGATAGATCATCGCCGGCACCATGATGAAGCCGCCGCCAACGCCCATGACAGACGTCAGGATGCCGATGCCGAAGCCGAGTGCCACGATCGGGATGACGCTGAGAAAGATCTTCGATTTCTTGAAGCGCATCTTCAGCGGCAGCCGATGCACCCAGTGATGATGGCCCGGCCGGCGCGGCGCCGCCGGAATATTCTTCGAGGCCCGGCGCATCGCCCGCACACTTTCGAGCAGCATCAGTCCGCCGACCGTTCCGAGGAAGAGCACGTACATCAAGGAAATGATCAGATCGAGCTGGCCGAGCCGGCGCAGCAGCGAAAACACCCATATGCCCACGGTCGCGCCCGCGAGACCGCCCACCAAAAGCACCGAGCCGAGCTTCACATCCAGCGTCCCGCGCCTGAAGTGGGTCAGCGCCCCCGAGATCGACGAGGCGACCACCTGGTTGGCGCCTGTGGCGACAGCGACGACGGGCGGGATGTTGTAGAAAATCAGGAGCGGCGTGATCAGAAAGCCGCCGCCCACGCCGAACATGCCAGACAGGAAGCCGACGGCCGCACCCATGCCGAGGATGATGAAAATGTTCACCGACAATTCTGCGATGGGCAGATAGATTGTCACAGCCGACCCCGATTTGCGGACGACCCGACGGGCCGTTGCCTTCCCCACATGTTATGCGAATGAGGAACCGTAGCCGCAAATCGTTGCGATTGGCTTTCGATCAGCGACACCGCGGCGCCTCATTACGCGAAGAATTCTGATTAATCAGGCTTTTTTCAGGTTTTGTGACAATCGCGGCACACTCGTCAACGGAAGCGGCCATGCCCGGCGCGGATCGACGAAAGTCCTGCCCATACGATTGAACGGCGCGTGCCGGCTTCATAGGTTGGCGCTGCCGAAGCAAGGTTGAAGGGTGAGATGAGATCGAATGTTCGAAAGGTGATGCTGGGGGCGCTGGTCGCGTCGATGCCTGCCATGGCGCTGGCGCAATGGAAGCCGGCCGAGGAGGTGCGCAACTACGCCATATCGGGCACCACCGGCGCTGAACTCTACAATTCGATCGGCCAGCGCGGCCCCGAGGTTGGCGGCCAGTCGCGGGTGATCGCCCACACCACGTTCAAGCTGACATGGACTCGCAAATATGAGCGGCAGCCGGACAATGCCTGCATGCTGACGGTCGCCAAGCCGAAGCTGACGATCATCTACACGCTGCCCAAGCCGTCCTCCAGGCTCTCGCCATCGGTTCAGGCCAGCTGGAACAGCTTCATCGAGGCGATCCGCAAGCATGAGCGGGTGCATGGCGACACCATCATCGACATGGTGCACGAGATCGAGACGTTGAGCCTCGGCTTTTCCGCGCCCGACGATCCCGACTGCCGCAAGATCCGCAAAAACCTCACCGAGCGCCTCGGCGAGATATCCGGCAGGCAGCGCCAGCGCGGTCGCGATTTCGACCGGGTGGAAATGAGCGACGGTGGCAACGTGCAGGTGCTCATCCTGAAGCTCGTCAACGGCCCCTGACGGGGCCGCTCACGATTGTTCGAGGTCAGCCGCCGGTTGCGGCTGCAACGTGCGGCCAGACCTCCAGGCCGCCGCGATAGATCATGTGCAGGGCGACATAGACGATGATCGCCAGGCCGATATAGGCGATCCAGTGATAGCGGTTGAGCAGGCGCGCGATGAAGTTCGCGGCAATACCCATCATCGCGATCGACAGGATTAGGCCAATGACCAGCACGGTTGGATGTTCGCGAGCGGCACCGGCGACTGCAAGCACGTTGTCGAGCGACATCGAGACGTCGGCGATGACGATCTGCGTCGCTGCCTGGAAGAAGGTCTTGCGCGGCACTTGAGCGCCTTCGGCATGCTCGCCTTCGGCGTCCTGGGCATTATTGGCGCGGATTTCCCGCCACATCTTCCAGCAGACCCAAAGCAGCAAAATACCACCCGCGAGCAGCAGGCCGATGATCTCGAGCAATTGCACGGTGACGCTGGCGAGCGCGATGCGCAGCACGGTGGCGGCCAGAATGCCGACCAAAATGGCCTTCTTGCGCTGATCGGGAGCAAGGCCCGCCGCCGCGAGCCCGATGACGACGGCATTGTCGCCGGCCAGAACCAGGTCGATGACAATGACCTGCAGAAGCGCCAGCAAGCCGGCGGATGTGAATATTTCCATGATGCGACAAATCCCTACGCTGCCCGAAGCCTCTCCCGGCTTAAATGATCGGTCGGCAAGGGATCAAGTGCTGTCGGCCAGCTTCGGCAAAAGATCCGCGCCTTTCGCGTAAATTCAGGTGGATGCCGATTGTTCCGCGTGAATGTTACATGGCCCGCCAGGCATGCCGGACTGAGCGCGCTTCAGGGCAGGGCGCCGGCAACCATCGCTTTCATCAAACAAAAATCCCCCGCAAACATCGGTTTGCGGGGGATCTCATATGAGCGCTTGATCGATCAGGCCTTTGTGGATGGCGCCTTGTTGCGTTCCAGCAGGGCCTTGACGGTCGCGTCGTTGATCTTGCCGCTCGGCTCCTGGCCGATCGACTTCTGGAAGCTCTTGATCGCGGCAACGGTCTTGGTTCCCAGTTCGCCGTCCGGCTGGCCGGCGTCGAAGCCGTTGTTGTTCAGGATCGCCTGGATGTTGCGGATCGCCCGCTTCATATCGACGCTGGAAGTCTTGGTCGCCGTGCCGGCCCATTCGTCCGGAACCTCGATGCCGTTCGACTTGTTGTCGAGTGGCTCCGCCTTCCAGAGATCCGCCTTGGCGCGGGCCTTCTCCAGCTGATCCGGCTTCATGGCGTTGGCCACTTCGTCGCGCTTCTGCGAAGCGTCCTTGTCGCCGCCCTTGGCCGCGATCGCGAACCACTTGTAGGATTCCGTCAGGTCCTGCGGCACACCGTTGCCGCGTGCGCACAGGATCGCCAGGTTGAACTGGCTGTCGGTGATGCCGAGGTTGGCTGCCTTGGTGAACCAGTTGGCGGCTGCCGAATAATCCTGCTGCCCCAATGCGCCGGAGGCGTAAAGTACAGCCAGATTGTGCATCGCGTTCGCGTTGCCCTGGTTCGCCGCCTGCTCGTAGAACTGCTTGGCCTTGTTGGCGTCGCGGGCAACGCCGGTGCCCTTCTCGTACATGCTGCCGAGGCGGTATTGTGCCGGCGCGAAGCCCTTGTCGGCCGCCATCTGGTACCAGTTCAGCGCCTGGCTCGGATCCGCAGTTACGCCTGCGCGGCCATCGCTGTAGCGCGCGCCGATTTCAAACAGTGCCAGGGCATCGCCGGACTTTGCGGCATCCGCAAGCGACTTTGGCTGGATCGTGTCGGGAACGGCGATCTGAGGTGCCGCTGCGGCCGGAGCCGTTTCGGTTGCCGCCGGAGCCGCGTTGTTGGCGGTGAAGGCTGACGTATCCTGCGGTGCGCCCGAAGGTGCGAGCGCGCCATTGCCGCCAAGCGGTGCAGCTTCGGTCAGTCGCTCGGGTGCGGCCGGCTCCGTTGCCGCCGGTGCGACATTGGCCGTTACCGGTGGGGCCGGCGTCGAGACAGCGGGTGCCTCGGGCGCTGCTGCGACTGGTGCGGACGTATCGGGCGCGGTTTCGCTGTCGGCGGGCAGCGTTGCGTTCTGCCCGTCGGTGATCGCTGCCACTTCAGCGGTCGGCGCGGGCGCGCCTGAGGTCAGCGTGCGGGCCAGCGGGAACGCCATGATCGCCAGAAGCACGGCGCCGACGGCAAGCAGGATAGGACGGCGGAAACGCGAGAACGCGCTCCCCTTGCCTGACGCCTTGGTCGCGTCCTTGATCTTCGCCCTCTTCTCGCCTTTCACCGATCCAGCCTTGCCGCTGGGATCGACTTCAAGCGCCGCCGCCTGCGCGGCGCGGCGGGCCGCCGCGATATAATCGGCGCGATCCGTATCGCTTGCCGGCTTCGGATTGGCGCGGGCCGCATTCTGGCTGGCGCGCACGCGCTCCAGGATCTTCTTGACATCGGGCGCACCGGAGCCCGGCTCCAGCGGCTCGTTGGCGGCTTCCGGCGGCATCACGTCGACGGGGTCGATCGACGGAGCGGGGTCGATGACGGCGCGTTCGCCGGTCTTGGCCTTCTTCGACGGCAGCAGGCGCTTGCCGAGGCTGACGAGCAGGCTTCCCTTGGCCGCTGCTGCGGGCTTGCTGGCAGCCTCGATGGCAATGGCGCTGGTTTCGGATGCGGCCATCGTGGGTGCGGCCGGCTCGGGCGCGGTCTCTGCCTTGCGCACGGCTTCCGGCACACGCGTGCCGAACACCGCGGGCTTCTCAGCCTCCTCGGTACCAGCCTGCGTCATCGCGTATGGATCGACGTTGAAATCGACGTCGGCGGTCGGCATGCGTGCCGGCGGACGAGCCGTGCGGTTTTCCATGTCGTCGAGCCGGTCGGCGATGTGCACCAGCGTCTCATGCAGCGCCTGGAAGGTCTTGTGCGTGCGCTCCTCGCCGCTGCGGCTCAGGTCCTCGAGATGGCGGAGATCGGCAGCCAGCGCGTTGAGCGCCGACATATCGACGCCGGCACCGCCGCCCTGCAGGGCGCCGTTGCGCGAATAGGCCTCGACAACCGCTTCGGCCGCCTGGCGGGCCGCTTCGACGATATATTCGTCGCTGGTCGCCATGTAATCTTCGATCGCGCCCATGCGGCGGTCGAAATCGATGGCGATCTCGGTGCTCGGGCGCGGCTCGCTCATCAGCGCGGAAAGATTGGCGATCTGGTCTTCCAGATTGCGCAGTGCGTTTACGTCGGTCGCGGGTGCTGCCGAGCTCTCGTCGAGACGGGCGGCGATATCGCTCAGCCGGTCCTCGATCCGCAAGAAGGCGGCGTCATCGACAGGGGGCTGGATCGCCTGCTGCGGCTGGGATTCCATCTCGTCGATGCGGCGAGCGAGATAATCGAGGCGCTGCGCCAGCGCGTCGTTGACGGCGCCATTCTCCAGCGCGTCGATCTTGCGCGAGATATCGGCAAGTGCGCCGGTCAGTTCCGGCTGCGGGGCGGCCCGCTGGCTCTTTTCGAGCAGGAAGGCCAGGTGTTCGAGCCGTTCGTCGAGGCGCGACGTGGCCTCGGCATTGGCGACCTCCTCGACGCGGGCTGTCAGCGCTTCCAGCCGTTCGGCAAGCCCGTCGGCCGGGTTGGCGCGACTTGCCACGCTCTGGCCCATCAGCTCGATCTGGTCGGCAAGGCCGGTCAACCGTCCCTCGAGGCGGTGCATGGCAGCCGGGTCGCCGGATGTCGCGGCGCGGCCGGTCGCGGCGATCGCGCGGCTGATCTCGTCGAGACGGCTGTCCATCGACGCGAACTGCTCGGACATCGCCCGGTCATGCGGCTGGATCATGCTGCCGAACTGCTCCATCGCCGTTGCGATGGAGATGAGCTTGTCCTCGAGCGCCTTGACGGCCGGGCTCTCGCCCATGCCGCCGATATGGCGCTTGATGTCGTCGAGGCGGTAGGCGAGCGCCACCAGCTCTTCCTGCAGGCCCGATGTGTCGAGCGCGTGCAGCTGGTTTTCGAAGCCGTCCCAGCGCTGGTCCATGTGGCGCAGCGAATCCTCTCGCGCCAGCCCATCCATCAGCGAGCGCAGGTCTTCGAACTCACCGCGCAGGCCGTGGGCCTCGGATGTTTCGGAGCGAGCGGCCAGATGGTTGATGCTGTCGGCAAGCCGGCTCATGTCGGCATGAATATCCTCGGCAAAGGGTCGATCGGCGGCTGTCGCCTTTATCTCGCGCAGTTCGCCGCGCAGGGCATCCATTTCCCGGGCGACACCCTCGGAGATATCGCGCTTCAGATCCTGGCGCAGGCTGACGAGCGCCTCGGCGATCTCCGTCATCGCGTCTTCGGGACCGCGCGGATTGGCGGCCGGCGCCTGAACGGTCGCACGCGGCTGCGGCTGCTGAACGGGCGCGCGTGGCTGCGGCGCTGCTGTGTGCGCGGGAGCCGGCTGGGCCGCATAGGCCGTCGCCTGTTCGCGGGGTGCGTAAGGGGTGGTTTCGCGCGCCGCACGCTCGCGGCTCGCGTCGAGCATGCGCTGGCGCTGGCGGATCTCGGCGAGCGGATCCGGACGCGGCTCTGCGGCGGCGTAGGGCGCGCGCGGCGCGTAAGTAGCGGGGGCAGGTTCGCGTTCGGGCGCCGGCGGATGATTGCGCTGCTCGCGCACCCCACTGCCGATCAGGCCTTCGATCCGTGCTTCCAACCCCTCGATCGTGCGGTTCAGCGCGTCGAGCGACGCCCTGTCGGAAGGCCGGGGAGAATGTGATCGCGATCCGTTCATCTTCTTGCTCGCTTGTCTGTTCGCACCCTCGTCAGGGCCGATCATTGGCTTTTCCGTCAGAGCCGCAACGAATGCGGATCAGAGAGCATCGTCCATGAGAGGATAGTCAATTAGGCTTTCCTCAAGCTGTACGTGTGGCGCGCATCCCATAAAACGCGAGACTTGAAAGAAGGAATGCAGGACACCAATGCTCAACCGTCACCTTTCACGGAACGTGGTAAACAACCCGTTAACCGGTGTGGCGATTTTTTAACTTTTGTGGCTGTCGAGGCGGATATCGTGCCGAAATCGACCTTCTAATGTACAAGCCGGTTCAGGCCCATGCCGCCACCGTCGCAAGGTGCCGACCGACAGCTGGGAAGACGCGAAGCGCTAGATCCGGCGCGCCTTGATTGTATTCATCACGAAGCTCGTCTCGATCGTGTCGACGCATTTCAGCCGCGCGATCTTTTCCTTGATGAAGCGCTCGTAATCGTCGAGCCCCGAGCTCATCACTTTCAGCACGTAGTCGCGCGATCCGGTGACGAGATGACATTCCAGCACCTCGTCCCACTCGCGCACGGCATTCTCGAACATCTGGATCTCGTCCTCGTGCTGGCGGCTGAGGCGGATCGAGGCGAGCGCCGTCATCGTCCAGCCGTTGACGGCGGGATCGATCAGCGCGGTATATCCCTGGATGATTTCGGCCTCCTCCAGCCGCCGTAGGCGACGCAGGCAGGCCGAGGCGGAAAGGCCGACGCGTTCGGCGAGTTCGTTGTTGGCAAGCCGTGCATCGCCGGTCAGTTCCTTCAAGATCCGCCGGCCCATCTCATCCGCAACTTTCTGCACGAAATATCCCTCACTCTCGCATGATGTTGCTTCCAACATCGCAGCCGCGCTCCAAATAGCAATAACATCAAGCGCAATTCGATATAATTTGCCTCATCAATCCATCTTTGAAGCAGGAGACGACCATGACCGCGCCGCATCCCTCCAAGACCCACATCGGCAATCACGCCCTGCATCCCGAAACCCAGATGCTGAACTACGGCTACGATCCCGAATTGTCCGAGGGCGCGGTCAAGCCGCCGGTGTTCCTGACCTCGACCTTCGTGTTCAAATCCGCCGAGGATGGCCGCGATTTCTTCGATTATGTCTCCGGCCGTCGCGAGCCGCCTGCCGGGCAGGGGGCCGGCCTCGTCTATTCGCGCTTCAACCACCCAAACAGCGAGATCGTCGAGGATCGCCTCGCCGTCTACGAGCGCACGGAAAGCTGCGTGCTTTTCTCGTCGGGCATGTCCGCCATCGCCACGACGCTGCTCGCCTTCGTGCGCCCGGGTGATGCGGTGCTGCACTCGCAGCCGCTCTATGGCGGCACTGAAACCCTGCTCGCCAAGACCTTCCTCAATCTCGGCGTCGCCGCCGTTGGCTTCGCCGATGGCGTCGATGAGAGCTCGGTGCGGGCCGCCGCCGAACAGGCGATGGCCAAGGGCCGGGTGTCGATGATCCTGGTGGAAACGCCGGCCAACCCGACCAACAGCCTGGTCGATGTGGCGATGATGCGCCGCATGGCCGATGAGATCGGCAAGAAGCAGGGCCATACGCCGATCGTCGCCTGCGACAACACGCTGCTCGGCCCTGTCTTCCAGCGCCCGATCGAGCACGGCGCCGATATCTCGCTCTACTCGCTGACCAAATATGTGGGCGGGCACTCCGACCTGATCGCCGGTGCCGCACTCGGCAGCAAGGCTGTGATGAAGCAGGTCAAGGCACTGAGAGGCGCGATCGGCACGCAGCTCGATCCGCATTCCTGCTGGATGCTCGGCCGCTCGCTGGAAACGCTGCAGATCCGCATGGAGCGCGCCAACAACAACGCGCTTGCGGTGGCGGATTTCCTGCGCGCGCATCCGAAGGTGAAGAAGATCCACTATCTTCCGTATCACGAGCCGTCGTCGCCGCTCGGCCGCACCTTCGCCGCGCAATGCACGGGCGCCGGATCGACCTTCTCCTTCGACATCGAAGGCGGCCAGCCGGCCTCGTTCAAATTCTTGAACGCGCTGCAGATCTTCAAGCTCGCCGTCAGCCTTGGCGGCACGGAATCGCTCGCCAGCCATCCGGCAACGATGACGCATTCCGGCGTTCCGGCCGATGTGCGTCAAAGGATCGGCGTTCTGGATTCCACCATCCGCCTGTCGATCGGCATCGAGCATCCGGACGATCTCGTTGCCGACCTGACCCAGGCTCTGGACGCGGCCTGATCGCCGCGGGTGAGAGAAGCGTGGCGGCTCAGGCCGCCGCCGTTTCCCTGACATCGTCGAGCAGGAAGTGCACGACGACATATTTGGTGGTGAAGTGGCGTCCGCCCTCGGTGACGTTGTCGACCGAGCCGCCATCGGCGGGGTGCCAGGCGTGGTAATGCGGATTGGTGGTGATCAGCGTCACCGCCTTGCCGAGGTCGCGGCCGTCGAGCCGGTATCTTGCTTCCGCCAGCGGCCAGATGCGCTCGTAATCCTCCATCGGAATGCGGACCTTCAAGGCCCTTCTGCTTATGGCCTCACTGCGCGAGCCGTCCTCATGTTCTATCGCGGGAAGATCGAGTGTCACTTCTTCTGCGTTGTTCAGAACGAAGTTGAACTCTTCGGGCCACATCCGTCTCATGAAATCGCTCCTCCTAAGCTTTTTCGTCGGTTAGCCAACGAAGTTTAGCGCGTCTTTTCCAGGAATCAAACGATACCTGCGGCGCGCCTCTTCGCCGAGGCCCCGAGTTGGTTCAGGAGCGGAATGTCTTATTGCTGCCAGCGAACGGCGACATATGTGCCCGCCGCCTTACCGTCGCGCCCGTAGCTGATTTCGGCGCCGAGCGTCGTGCCCATGGCGTTGATCAGCCGTGTTCCGAGGCCGGTTCCCTTCGGACCGACGCTGCGATCATAGCCGATCCCGTCGTCCTCGACCGAAAGCACCGCGAAACCATCGTCGGTGGCTTCAAGCACGACACGCACCTCGCCGGTGCCGGCCGTGTAGGCGTATTTCGTCGCGTTGGTCACGAGCTCGATCAGGATGACACCCAGCGCCACCGCCTTATCGGCTGTCGTCGAAATCCGACACAGCTGCGATTTCAGCGTGATGCCGCGGGCGATCGTGTTGCTGCCATGCAGTTCGGCAAGCAGAGGTCCGAGATAGACGTCGAGCTCGACCTCACCGATGATCTCGGAGGTGTAGAGGCTGCGATGTACGCCGGCGATCGCCGTGATGCGGTTCTGTGTCTCGTTGAGCGCCGTCTTCGTCTCTTCGCTGCCGGCGATCTGCATCTGCATGCGGATCATCGCCGAAACCAGCGACAGGCTGTTGGCGATGCGATGGTTCATCTCCGCGAGCAGCAGTTCCGCGCGCTCCTTGGCGACGACAAGCTGCCGGTCGGCTTCCTCTTTCTCGCTGCGTAGCCTCGAATTCTCCATCGCCTGGTTGAGCGCGCTGATCAGCAGCGGAAAGAAATCGTCCGTGGCGGTCTTCACGACATAATCCGCCGCTCCGCCCTTCAGCGCCCGGATGGCGACGTCGGCGTCGCTCGATCCGGTAACGTAGAGAACCGGCGTCGGCTTGCCGATCTCGGCGATCGCCTCGAGAAAGTTCAGGCCCGTCTGGTTTTCGAAATAATGGTCGAGAACGACGGCCTCGAAGCTCTCCGCCGCGAAAAGCGCGAGCCCGATCTCGATGGACGGAGCATGGACGACGGTAAAATCGCTGCGCGCAAGCACCCGCGTTGCGAGGCGGGCTAGGGCCGGATCATCATCGACGTAAAGGATGCGCACAGATTTTGGCTACTCGTTAAGGGACTTGGATGACGGAGAAGAACAGGCCGAGATTGCGGATCGCGGTGGAGAAGCCGTCATAGTCCACCGGCTTGGTGATATAGACGTTGGCGCCCAGATCGTAGCACTTCTGGATTTCGCGCTCGTCGTCGGTCGTCGTCAGAACGACGACGGGCATGCGGCGCGTATATTCGTTGGTCTTGATCTTCTCGAGAATGTCGAGGCCGGACATGTCAGGCAGGTTGAGATCGAGCAGGATCAGCAGGTAGCGATCCTTGCTGACAAGCCCGTCGCGATCCGGTCCGAGAATGTAATCGAGCGCGCCCTTTCCGAGCGTGAACGGTACGATCTCGTTGTTGACGCCGGCGCGGCGCACGTTCTTTTCGATGAGACGCGCATGCCCCTCGTCGTCCTCGATCATCACGATCGTGACTTCCTGACCGGTCGCTTTCATAGTTCCATACTCCGTACGATTTTGGTGAGGTCCGCGGGCAGCGTCAGAATGAACGTGCTGCCCTTGCCGAGTTCGGATGTGACCGTAATGTCTCCGCCCAAATTTCGGATTAACGAACGCACATGCGCAAGGCCGATACCCTCGCCGCGCTGATCCTGCTCGCCGGCCCGCCGAAACAGCTCGAAAACCCGTTCGAGATCATTGCTGGCGATGCCACGGCCATTGTCCTTGACATCGATCCTGACACGCCCGGGTCCATCGGGATAGGCGTCGACATCGATTTTGAGCGGCCGTCCCGGCATTTGATACTTCACCGCATTGTCGAACAGGTTGCCGAAGATCTGATCCAGCGAGAAGCGGTCGTTGATGATCGTGCCGACGCGAACGCGTGTCTCGGCCGTGCCGCCCGTCTCCACCAGCTGATGGTGAACATTGGCGGCGACCGTGTCGATCAGCGCTTTCAGGTCGATCCGGTCGGGCTGCAGCTTGCGGCGCCCGTCGCGCGAGATTTTCAGGATGGCGTTGATCAGCGCATCCATCTTCCGGGTGGATGAGCGGATAAAGCCGAGCGCCTCCGGCAAGTCCTCCTGGACCGCCTGCCGCGCATCCTGGATATCCTGCGGGCCCAGCGCCTTTTCGTCTGCAAGGACGTAGGCCGAGACGGACGTCATGGCGGTATCGAGTTCGCTCAGAAAGCCCATGATATTGACCAGCGGCGCCCTCAGATCGTGGGTGACGATATAGGCGAAACGCTGGATTTCCTGGTTGGCCCGCATCAGGTCCTCGGTGCGCTCATTGACGCGCGCCTCTAGTCCGACATTAAGGAGCTCGACTTCTTCGGTCGCCTTCGACAGGTCGCGCACGTGCTGGACGATAATCAGGATCGCCCCGCCGAGGACGACAAGAATGGCAATGGCGCCGCCGATCGTCACCAGTTGCAGCGTGCTGGCCGCCGAAAGCTGCTTTTCCACCAGAACCCGCAAGCGGGTGTCGGTCTGGTCGAGAAAGTCGCCGAGAATGGCGCGGATCTTGTCCATCAGCTCGCGGCCGGCATCGTCGCGCACGATTGCCACGGCCTCCGCGGTCTTGCCATCGCGCGTCAGCGCGACGGTTCTGGCAAGCTCGTTCATCTTTCCGTCGATCGCTGCTGTCAGTGCGTCGAGCTGCAGCGCGTAGCTCGGCAAGGGCTTGACGTTGTCGATGAGCGCCTGCCGCCGTTTCGGAAGATTTTCCAGCGCCGTGGTGTATGGTTGTAGATAGGCGATGTCGTTCGCCAGCAGATAACCGCGCTGGCCGGTTTCCGCATCCTGCACAGTGGTCAGTACATTGACGATCGAGCTGCGCACGCGGCGCAGCGACGCGGTTTCGTCGGAATAGGCGCGGTTTGCCTGGGCAAGCCAGAGCGAAGAACCGACGATGCCAAGCAGCATCAGAACGCCGACTGCAAGCATGATCAGGCTGGAACGGAAGAAGGCGGCGGTGGATTTCATGCGGCATCCGGTGATTTAGGTTGCAATGACTTCTATAGACAGCCGCCGGCGAAAGATAGCACCCTCACAGTGTGCGCCGCATCGCCAGTTGCCGGGATAATTGTATGCGTGGGGCTGTGTTCAAGGGGCGCGGGTGTCGCACCGCTCTCACAAATTCGCGATGCAATAAAATTTGACGTTTACGCAAACGTCAATATTTTGTAAGACACATGCATAGGCCGGCCTCGCCCGGCTGACGAATTGGAGGAATTCGAACGATGCCAGTCTACAAGGCCCCGGTGAACGACACGCTTTTCGTGCTGAACGATGTGCTGGGTCTGGAGCGCTATAACAATCTGCCTGGCTTCGCCGACGCCACGCCCGATATGATCGAGGCGATCCTCGGCGAATCGGCCAGGGTCGCCGAAGAGGTGCTGTTCCCGCTGAACTATTCCGGCGACCAGGAAGGATGCACCCGCAAGGACGATGGCTCGGTTTCCACGCCGAAGGGCTTCAAGCAGGCCTATGATGCCTATTGCGAGGGCGGCTGGACGGGGCTTGCCGTGCCGGAGGAGTTCGGCGGCCAGGGTCTTCCCTATACGCTGCATGCCGCCGTCGGCGAATACACATCGGCCGCCAACATGTCGCTGATGATGTATCCGGGCCTCACCCAGGGCGCCATCGCCGCCATCATCGTCCACGGCTCCGACGAGCAGAAGGCGACCTATCTGCCGAAGATGGTCTCCGGCGAATGGTCCGGCACCATGAACCTGACCGAACCGCATTGCGGCACCGATCTCGGTCTGCTGCGCACCAAGGCCGTTCCGCAGGCCGACGGCAGTTACAGATTGTCCGGTCAGAAGATCTTTATCTCCGCCGGCGAACACGACATGTCCGGCAACATCGTCCATCTCGTTCTCGCCCGCATCGAGGGCGCGCCCGAGGGCACCAAGGGCATCTCGCTGTTCATCGTGCCCAAGTTCATGGTCGGCGCCGACGGCACTATTGGGGAGCGCAACGGCGTTTCCTGCGGCGCGCTTGAACACAAGATGGGCATCCACGGCAATGCCACCTGCGTCATGAACTACGACGGGGCGACCGGCTTCCTCATCGGTGCCGAAAACAAGGGCCTGGCGGCCATGTTCGTGATGATGAACGAGGCACGCCTCAGCGTCGGCCTGCAGGGACTGGCTATATCGGAGATCGCCTACCAGAACGCCGCCGAATACGCCCGTGAGCGCATCCAGGGCCGGGCGCTATCGGGCGTAAAGGCACCGGAGAAAAAGGCCGACCCGATCATCGTCCATCCCGATATCCGCCGCACCCTGATGACCATCCGTTCGTTCAATGAAGCGGGCCGCGCCTTCCTGCTCTGGACGGCGCTGAAATCCGATATCGCCCATCGCGCGACGGACGAGAAGGAACGGCAGACCGCCGATGATATCCTCGGCCTCGTCACCCCGATCCTCAAGGGTGTGATGACCGACAAGGGCTTCGACCATGCCGTCATGGCCCAGCAGGTCTTCGGCGGCCACGGCTATATCGAAGAGCAGGGCATGAGCCAGTATGTTCGCGATGCCCGCATCGCCATGATCTACGAAGGCGCCAACGGCATCCAGGCGCTCGACCTCGTCGGCCGCAAGCTCGGCCAGAATGGCGGCCGTGCCGTCATGGCGCTGTTCAAGGAAATCGGCGATTTCTGCGAGGAGAACCGGAGCGACGAGCAGCTCACCTTCTTCACCAAGAACCTGAAGAAGGGCTTGAACGACGTGCAGGCCTCAACCATGTGGTTCATGCAGCATGCGATGGCAAAGCCCGACAATGCCGGCGCCGGCTCGACCGATTACATGCATCTCTTCGGCCTCGTCATTCTCGGCTATATGTGGGCGAAGATGGCCAAGGCCGCCAATGACGGACTGGCCGCAGGCGAGACAGATCGCGAGGCTTTCCTGCGCAACAAGCTGATCACCGCCCGCTTCTTCATGGAGCGGATCATGCCGGAAACGACGCTGCGCAAGTCCCGCATCGAGACCGGCGCCGAAACCATGATGGCATTGAGCGCCGAGGCGTTTTGACCACTGGGTTTTTCTTCTCCCCAACGGGGAGAAGATGTCCGAAAGGACAGATGAGGGGGGCGCCGAGCGCCTTGGCTAGCCGATATGTTTCAGCCCGCAGCCCCCTCATCCGACCCCTTCGGGGCCACCTTCTCCCCGCTTGGGAGAAGGGAAGGTTGAGACACACAATTCACGGCCTCACGGCCGCCAGGGAGACGAGACATATGACCGAGGTTTTCATTTACGATCACGTCCGCACGCCGCGCGGTCGCGGCAAGAAGGATGGCTCGCTGCACGAGGTGCCGTCGGTGCGCCTGGCGGCGAAAACGCTGGAGGCGCTGCGCGACCGCAATGGGCTGAACACCGAAACGGTCGATGACATCATCATGGGTTGCGTCGATCCTGTCATGGAAGCCGGCGCCGTCATCCCGCGTGGGGCTGCCTTCGAGGCGGGCTACTCCATCAAGGCGCCTGGCATGCAGATTTCCCGCTTCTGCGCCTCGGGCCTCGATGCCGTCAATTTCGGTGCTGCCAAGATCGCGCAAGGGGCCGATGACATCGTGATCGCCGGCGGCGTCGAGAGCATGTCGCGCGTTGGCCTCGGCATGTCCGGCGGCGCCTGGTTCATGGACCCGTCGGTCAACTTCCCCGCCTATTTCATGCCGCAGGGCGTCTCGGCCGATCTCATCGCCACCAAATACGGCTTCACCCGCGACGACGTCGACGCCTATGCCGTCGAGAGCCAGAAGCGCGCCGCCAATTCCTGGGAAAAGGGCTACTTCAAGAACTCTGTCATCCCGGTGAAGGACCAGAACGGCCTCGTTATCCTCGATCGTGACGAGCACATGCGCCCCGGTACGGACATGCAGGCGCTGGCCTCGCTCAATCCTTCGTTCCAGATGCCCGGCGAAATGGGCGGCTTCGAAGCTGTCGGCATCCAGGCGCATCCGGAGATCGAGCGTATCAACTACGTCCATCACGCCGGCAACTCCTCCGGCATCGTCGATGGCGCCGCCGCCGTCCTGCTGGGATCCAAGGCGGGCGGCGAGAGCATGGGGCTGACGCCGCGTGGCCGCATCAAGGCCTTCGCCAATATCGGCTCTGACCCGGCGCTGATGCTGACCGGCCCTGTTGACGTCACTGAAAAGCTCTTGAAGCGGACGGGAATGACGCTCGCCGATATCGATCTCTTCGAGCTCAACGAAGCCTTCGCCGCCGTCGTGCTGCGCTACATGCAGGCCTTCGACATCAGCCACGACAAGATCAACGTCAACGGCGGCGCAATCGCCATGGGCCACCCGCTCGGCGCCACCGGCGCGATGATCCTGGGCACGGTGCTCGACGAGTTGGAACGCCGCGATCTCAACACCGCGCTGGTCACGCTTTGCATCGGCGCCGGCATGGGCACGGCGACTGTGATCGAGAGGGTGTAGCCCCCTCATCCGACCCTTCGGGCCACCTTCTCCCCGTGGGGGAGAAGGGAAGGAGCCGCAACGTGGGCGATCCTCCTCTCCCCTCGGGGAGAGGGTGGCCGAGCGTAGCGGAGGCCGGGTGAGGGGGCGGTCTGGCACAACAGAGAATTCCACGGGAAGAGGAATCCCAACATGACAACCTACACCAATTTCACCGTCGAGACCGACGCGGACGGCATTGCCCTCGTCACCTGGGATATGCCCGGCAAGTCGATGAACGTCTTCACTTCCGAGGTGATGGACGAGCTGAATGCGATCATCGACCAGACGGTGGCCGATAGCGCCGTCAAGGGCGTGGTCATCACCTCGGGCAAGTCGAGCTTCTCCGGCGGCGCTGACCTCTCGATGATCAAGGCGATGTTCACCTTCTACAACGAGGAGAAGGTCAAGGACCCATCGACGGCCGCGCAAAAGCTCTTCGACCTCGTCGGCCGCATGACGGGCCTGTTCCGCAAGCTCGAAACCTGTGGCAAGCCTTGGGTCTCGGCCATCAATGGCACCTGCATGGGCGGCGCGCTGGAGATGTCGCTCGCCTGCCACGACCGCGTCGCCTCCAATGCCAAGTCGGTCAAGATCGCGCTGCCCGAGGTCAAGGTCGGCATCTTCCCGGGTGCAGGCGGCACGCAGCGCGTCTCGCGCCTGGCGGACGCCCAGTCGGCCCTGCAGATGATGACGACGGGCCAGTCGCTGACGGCCGCGCGTGCCAAGGCGATGAACCTGATCCATCAGGTCGTCGAGCCGGATCAGCTGATCCCCGTAGCCAAGCAGATGATCAAGGACGGCCTGAAGCCGATCGCGCCCTGGGACGAAAAGGGCTTCAAGGCTCCCGGTGGCGGCATCTGGACGCCGGCTGCGGCCCAGCTCTGGCCGGCCGCACCCGCGATCCTGCGCCGTGAAACGGCGGGCAACTATCCCGGCGCGCTCGCCATCCTGAAATGCGTCTACGAGGGCCTGCAGGTTCCCTTCGATACGGCGCTCAAGATCGAGCAGCGCTATTTCACCGAGGTGCTGCAGACCACCGAAGCATTCTCCATGATCCGTTCTCTCTTCATCTCCATGCAGGAGCTCGGCAAAGGGGCCCGCCGCCCCTCCGGCATCGCAAAGACGGAGCTGAAGAAGGTGGGTGTCGTCGGCGCCGGTTTCATGGGGGCGTCGATCGCCTACGTGACCGCCGCCGCCGGCATTCCCGTCACGCTTGTCGATCGCGATATCGAAGCGGCGACGAAGGGCAAGTCGGTCTCGGAAGGTCTGGTCAAGGACTCGGTCGGTAAGGGCCGCCTGACGCAGGATGAGGGCGCAGCCCTTCTTGCACGCATCACGCCATCGGCCGATTATGCCGATCTCGCGGACGCCAATCTGGTCATCGAGGCCGTATTCGAGGATCGCGACGTCAAGAAGGCCGTGATCGAGGCCGTAGAGGCCGTGCTGCCGCAAGGCGCGATCTTCGCGTCCAACACCTCGACCTTGCCGATCTCGGGCCTTGCGAAAAACTCGAAGCGGCCGACCGATTTCATCGGCGTGCACTTCTTCTCGCCGGTCGAAAAGATGATGCTGACCGAAGTCATTCTCGGCAAGGAGACCGGCGACAAGGCGCTCGCCGTTGCGCTCGATTATGTCGCCGCCATCAGGAAGACGCCGATCGTCGTCAACGACACGCGCGGCTTCTTCGTCAACCGCTGCGTCTTCCGCTACATCCACGAAGCCTACGACATGCTGATCGAAGGCGTGCCGCCGGCCATGATCGAGAACGCCGCCAAGATGGCCGGCATGCCGGTTGGTCCGCTCTCGCTCAACGACGAGGTGGCGATCGATCTCAGCCAGAAGATCCTGAAGGCGACCGTCGCCGATCTCGGCGAAGCAGCCGTCGACCCCCAGCATTTGGCGCTGATCAACAAGATGGTCGACGAGCTCGATCGCCGCGGCCGCAAGAACGGCAAGGGCTTCTACGACTATCCCGCCAAGCCCGCCAAGAAGTCGCTCTGGCCGGAGCTGAAGACCTTCTATCCGCAGAAGAAGGCGGACGAGATCGATGTCGAGGTGCTGAAACAGCGCTTCCTTGTCACCATCGCGCTTGAGGCCGCGCGCACCATCGAAGAAGGCATCGTCACCGATCCGCGCGAGGCCGATGTCGGTTCCATCCTCGGCTTCGGGTTTGCGCCCTATACCGGCGGCGTACTCTCCTACATCGACGGTATGGGCGCCAAGAATTTCGTGGTTCTCTGCGAGAGGTTAGCGGCCTCTTACGGATCACACTTCGCGCCAACCGCTCTTCTGAAGGATATGGCGGCCAAGGGCGAGACGTTCTACGGCCGATTCGACCCTTATGCGGGCGCGAAAGCGGCGGCTTGACAGCTGCTTTTATCAACGTGATCGGGTCGGCTTTTCAGCCTTCCCGATCACCTCCAGAATTGAGCGATTTGACCATCTTGGGTCGCTAAAGTTGCCTTGCCAGAGACACAATTACCGCGTAAAAGCCTGCCATCGATCTTGCTAGATGAACTTTGTTACGGCCGCTCATGCTGTTGCTCGCGAACTTCCTCCAAAATCGGTTTCCATCGCATGCTGGCTTTGTTCGGTGTGCACCATCTATGTACGATTTATAAGGATATCGTCATGAGCACAGGTACTGTTAAGTGGTTCAACGCAACCAAGGGCTACGGCTTCATTCAGCCGGACGACGGCTCGGCCGACGTTTTCGTTCACATCTCTGCTGTTGAGCGCGCCGGCATGCGCGAACTCAAGGACGGCCAGAAGCTGTCTTACGAGCTCGTTGCCGACAAGCGTTCGGGCAAGATGTCCGCAGACCGTCTGCAGGCTGCTTAAGTCTTCCAAATATCGTCTTCGAATCGCCATGCGGTTTGTCGAGACGGACGAAAGGTCGGGTTCACCCGGCCTTTTTTGTTGCCCGCTTTTTGGCTCAGGCGGCGATCCGTTCCGCCTTGGCGCGCTCCGCCCGCAGGCCGAGAAAGCCGATCCAGGTGACGAGAATAATCGCCGTCGCATAGATATCCGTGGTCAGCTGATACCCGAGCGACTTTGCCAGGAACCCTGCGAGAATGGCGGGCAAGCTGAAGGCGAGATAGCTCTGGATGTAGAAGGCCGATAACAGTTCGGCGCGCTCGTCGGGCTTGGCAAGCGGCATGATCGTACCCATAGCACCCAGGAAATTCGTGCCGAAGCCGACACCAGTCAGCAGCGTCCCGACAAGCAGCAACGGCACGCTGGCAAGGTGCACCCCTGACACGACAGTGAGCACGCCGAGCGTGGTCGCCATCGTCCCGAAGGCGAGGTTGCCGTTCGCCGATCGGGCGCGCCTCAGATAAACGGCGACCGCTCCCGATACCATCAGCGCCGTCACCACCGATCCGCCCGTCAGCGGTGCATGGCTGCCTGTCGTGTTCACCACGAGCGACGGCACGAGCGAGAGATAGAAGCCTCCAAGTGTCCAGTTGGCGATGTTGATCGGGGTGACGAGCGCCAGCGGCCGCCGCACCTGTGGCGGGATGGCGACGCGCGGCTTCAGTGAAGCCCAGGCGCCCGGCCGTGTGGAGCCTGTCTCCCTGGTCGCCCAGATCGCGCCGGCCTGGATGACGAAGGCGACGAGCAGGATCGCATAGACGAGATGCAGCGGAAACGGCCCGTACTGGATCAGCGCGCTGGTCGCGAAGGCGCCGATCGCCATCCCGGAGAGCGGCGCGATCGAATTCACCAGCTGCCCCTTGGCGCGGTCGACATCGACGAGTGCCGCGCCGATCGACGCGCCGGCGATCCCGGTCGCCAGACCCTGCATGATCCGCGCCGCGATCAGCCACGCCGGCCCGCTGGCGGCCGCAAAAAGCGCCATGGCGATGATCTCAAGCACCAGCGCCGAGAATATCACCGGCTTGCGCCCGAGATGATCGGAGATCGAGCCGGCGATCAACAGGGCAAACAGCAGCGCGAAGGCATAGACCGCGAAGATCACGGTGATCAGCACGGGGGAGACTGCGAAGTTCTCCTGGTAGATCCGGTAAAGCGGCGTGGGCGCCGCCGAGGCGCCGAAGAAGGTGGCAAGCGTGACCGCGTGAAAACGAATGGGATTTGACTTGGTCTCTATGGATTTGCCGGGCGCGGGCATATATAAGCTCCTTAAAGCTAAGTCGTTGCGTTAGCCCGATGTAGGGTAGGTGCGCGCTAAAAGCAAATAATTTGCGTTAATGGATCGCTCAAAGTTTTTGAACCATGGCGCTTGGGAGGTTGCATCAGCCAATGCCAGCAAAAGAAAATCTCCGCCCAGGCGGGCGCAGCGCCCGCGTCCAGGCCTCCGTCCACAACGCCGTGCGGTCGCTTCTGAAGAGTATGGACCGCGCCGACGTCACCATCCCCCTCATCGCGGCCGAGGCCGGCGTCACGCCATCGACCATCTACCGCCGCTGGGGCGAGTTGCAGGAACTGCTGGCCGATGTCGCTGTCGAGCGCCTTCGCCCCGACATGCTGCCGATCGACACCGGCAGCGCCCGAGGCGATCTGGAGGTGTGGACGGAGCAATATTGCGAGGAGATGTCGTCGGGCGTCGGCCGCGACATGATGCGCGACGTGCTGGCGGCTCAGGATAACGCCAATGCCTGCAAGTGCGATGCCTTCACCCGCGAGCAGATCGCCCTGATCGCCGACCGCGCGCGCGATCGCGGTGAATATTTTCCAGATATCGATGCGGTGATGGATGGCGTCGTCGCCCCCATCATCTACCGCATTCTCTTCGGCGAGATGCCCTCGATCGAGCGTGTGCGCGACCTTGTGACGAACGTTCTGGCGGCCGCGTCTACTCGGCCGCCGCGGCCCGCTTCTGCGCCGATATCTGGGTGATGTAGGCGCGCAATGCCGCCGGACGCACCGGCTTGTGCTGGATGCCGATCCCGTGCCGCTCGGCGTCGGCGCGCACCTCCAGCGTCCGGTCGGCAGTGATGACGAGACCGGGAACATAGATGGCGAAGCGCTCGCGGATGGAGAGGATCGCGGCCACACCGGTGCCGTCGCCGAGATGGTAGTCGGCGATGACGAGATCGGGCGCCCCCTCTAGCGCGTCGAGCGCCGCGACACCTAAAAGCGAATCCGCCGATTGCACCACGCAGCCCCAGCCGCTCAGCAGCAATTGCATGCCTTCGAGGATGTGCGGCTCGTTGTCGATGCAGAGCACCTTCAGCCCCTTGAGATTCTGCGCCGAGCGTTCGGCTGGCGCAGTCGCGACCGCCGCCTCGGCCACCGACGAAATATCGCGCGGCATGACAATCCGGAAATCGGTTCCTTTGCCATGCGTCGAATGCAGCTCCACCGGGTGGCTCAGTACGCGCGCGATACGATCGACGATCGATAGCCCAAGCCCGAGACCCGAAGCCGTCTTGGCGCCTTCGTCCAGCCGCGCAAACTCCTTGAACACCGTGCGGAACTTCGACGGCGGGATGCCGATGCCCGAATCCATCACCTGGATGACCACCTGGTTGCCGCGCCGACGCGCACCCACCAGCACCTTGCCCGTCAGCGTGTACTTGATCGCGTTCGACACCAGGTTCTGCACCAGCCGGCGCAGCAGATTGGGGTCGGATCGCACGCGCAGCGACGTTGGCATGACGACCAGCTTCAGCCTCTTCTCGCGCGCGATCGGCGCGAAGTCGGTCTGGATACGCTCCAGCAGGTCGGCAAGCGGAACCGAGGCGAGGCGAGGGCGCATCGCTCCGGTGTCGAGCCTGGAAATGTCGAGCACCGCGCCCAGAATGCTCTCCACCGATTCCAGCGCCGAATCGATGTTGCGCACGATCGCGCTGCTTTCCGATTGCCCCATCCGCTCGACCAGCGCCGAGGAATAGAGTCTGGCGGCGTTCAGCGGCTGCAGGATGTCGTGTCCGGCAGCGGCGAAGAACCGCGTCTTCCCAAGGTTCGCCTCGTCGGCCGAGGCGCGCGCCTCGCCGAGTTCATGGTTGACGCGGGTAAGCTCCGCCGTTCTCTCCGCCACGCGCTGCTCGAGCGTCTCGTTCGCTTGCTTCAGCGCCTGGTCGGCGGCCACCCGCTGGGTGATGTCGGTGAAGGTCGCGACGATCCCCTTGTCGGGCATGGCGTTGGAGCGCACCTCGATAATGCGCTCGCCTCGCCCCAGCACCAGCGCGAAAGGCTTGTCGAGCGTCAGAAAATGCCGGACCGTCTGGCTGACCTCAGAGACGGGGATGTCGCCGCGCTGGCTGAGGATGGCGACGATGTCGGCAAGGGGGAACCCGACCTGTCCTGATGTCTCGGGCAGATCCAGCAGTTGCCGGAACCGTCGGTTCCAGATGGTCAGGTGGTTCGAACTGTCGAACACCGCGATCCCCTGATCCATCTGCGATAGCGCCGTCTGCAGCATGTCCTGGTTATATTGCAGCGCCTCGCTCGCCTGGTCGAGCAGCCACGCCGTGTCGGCCGAGGCATCCTCCACTTTCTGCAGGATCAGCGACAGCACCAGCCGCGCCGAAGACGAGCCGATGGCGCTGCCGAGCAGCTGCTCGGTGAAGTGGATCAGCGCCATGTCGGCCGGCTGGTCGTCTTCTATTCTGCGGCCGGAGTTCTGCTGGTAGGTCTGGAACGATCGCTCCATCCGCTCTTCGCCGAGATAGCGCGAGATCGTCGCCTTCAGGTCGCCGACGCTGATCCTCGTCTTCCAGCCGCGCGTGGCGAATTGCGAGCGCGATTGCCGCTTGACGAAAATGCCGGCCTGGATGCGCTCGAGCGGCCGCGCATTGCGCGTCATCGAACCGATCACGAAGAAACCGGTGTTGACCAGCAGGCTCATCAGCGTGGCGTTGACCAGCGGATCGGCATTCTCGGTAAACATGGTGGTGCCCGGAAACACAAAGCCGAGCACCGCGCTGGCCACCGCCGAATAATCCGGCCCGCCCAGCGAGGGCAGGAAGAGCAGGTAGATCCAGATCACGAAGCCGGAGGAGAGGCCGAGGATCGCGCCGCGCGCATTGGCCCGCCGCCAGATCAGCCCGCCCAGCAGCGACGGCGCCATCTGCGCGATGGCCGCGAACGACAGCAGGCCGATCGACGCCAAGCCCGTGGTGCTGTCCGTAGAGCGGTAATAGGCATAGCCGAGCAGAAGCACGGCGAAGATGGCGCTACGGCGGATGTTGAGCAGCGTCTTGGCGAAATCGTCGCGCTGGCCGCTCCGCCCGGCCAGCCGGCGGCGCAGGAAGATCGGCATGACGATGTCGTTGGAGACCATGATCGACAGCGCCACCGAGGCGACGATCACCATCGCCGTTGCCGCCGAAAAGCCGCCGATGAAGGTGATCAGCGACATCACGGGCATCTGCCCGACGATCGGCAGCGACAGCATGTAGAGATCGGCATTGCCGCTGCCGCCGAAGGTCAGCAAGCCGGCGATCGCCATCGGCAGCACGAAGAGATTGATGGCGACGAGGTAGAGCGGAAACAGGAACCCCGCCAGCCGTAGCTCCTTCGCTGTCCGGTTCTCGACCACGGTCACATGAAACTGCCGCGGCAGCATGATGATCGCAAACGCCGAAAGCACGGTCAGTGTCAGCCAGCGGCTGATCGGCGTTTGGTAATGCAGCGCCGACAGGACCAGCTCGTTTTCCGACGCCTTTCGCCACAGATCGGCCGGCCCGTCGAACAGGAACCAGACGACGCACACACCGGCCGTCAGCCCAGCGACCAGCTTGACCACCGATTCCATCGCGACCGCGAGGATCAGCCCGTCCTGATGCTCGGTCGCATCCGTGTGGCGGGTGCCGAACATGATCGCGAAACAGGCGAGCACCAGCGTCACCAAGAGCGGCAGGTCGAGGAAGTAGAGGTTGCCGCTGCCGATCCCGTAGTCGGAGGGATTGAGCATCGCCGTCACGGTGCTCGACACCGATTTCAGCTGCAGCGCGATATAGGGGATGGCGCCAACGAGCGAGATCAGCGCCACGATCGTTCCCACCGCCGAGTTCTTGCCGTAGCGCGCCGAGATGAAGTCTGCGACGGAGGTGAGCTTCTCCGTCTTGGCAAGATCGATGATCCGCCGCAGCACAGGCATCCCGAGCGTAAAGACCAGGATCGGGCCGATATAGATGCCGGTGAATTCCAGTCCGCGCTGCGAGGCAAGGCCGACGCCGCCGAAATAGGTCCATGAGGTGCAGTAGATCGCGAGACTGAGCGCATAGACGACGGGCCGTCCGCTGTCGGGCGCGCCGAAGCGCCTGCGCTGCCGGTCGCCATGGCTTGCCACGGCAAACAGCAGTAACAGGTAGCCGAACGCCGATGCGAGTATGACCCAGCCTGGCAGCATTTTTCCTCCGCCGGCGTCCCATGCGCCGGTCCTCCCGGAGCTCGAAGCCTACGGCAAATCGGGGTCTTTGAAAATTGCTGCCGTCTAGGTCTTAAGTCAAAGACGGCTGGAGCAATTGAATAATTCGTAATTTGTAATTGAATAATTTCATCGAAGATGTAGCTAATAAAAACAACAGCCTGCCATCAAACTGCATCAGAGGGAGACAGATCGCATGCTCAACGAGTTCAAAGCGTTTATTGCTCGCGGCAACGTCATGGACCTTGCCGTCGGTGTCATCATCGGTGGTGCGTTCGGCGGCATCGTCAAATCGTTGGTCGACGACGTCATCATGCCGATCGTCGGCGCCATCTTCGGCGGCTTCGATTTCTCGAACTACTTCATCGGCCTTTCGTCCAACGTCAATGCGCCGACGCTGGCCGCCGCCCGCGCACAGGGCGCCGTGCTCGCCTACGGCAGCTTCATCACCGTTCTCATCAACTTCCTGATCCTCGCCTGGATCATCTTCCTGATGGTCAAGGGCGTGAACACGCTGCAGAAGCAGGTCGAGCGCCAGAAGAAGGTTGCTCCGGAAGACGCACCGCCGCCGCCGGCCGACGTCGCCCTTCTCACCGAAATCCGCGACCTCCTGGCCAAGCGCCCGACGGTCTGATGGGTTGACGAGCCCTGCCTGTTGAGGCGGGGCTCACCCATCACGGAAATCGATCGGCCATCACCGATTGTCATGGGATTCGCCCGCTCATTTGTTTTATGTAGGCGAAAACCGGAGTGATGCATGTCGATCGTCAATAGCCTCAGCCCGCGCGCCATCCAGGCGCCTGAAAGCGGGATCGTCGAAGTCGTCAATTATGCCCGTGGCCGCGATGGCCTGTTGCCGCTTTGGGTCGGCGAAGGCGATCTTCCCACTCCCGATTTCGTCAACCAGGCGGCCATGACGGCGCTGTCTGCCGGTGAGACCTTCTACACCTACCAGCGCGGCATTCCCGAACTGCGGCAGGCACTCTCCGATTATTACGCCCGCCACTTCGGCATCAATCTGCCCGTCGAGCACTTCTTCGTCACCGGCTCCGGCATGCAGGCGATCCAGATAGCGGTGCAAGCGATGACCTCGCCCGGCGACGAGTTGGTCTATCTCACGCCCGCCTGGCCGAATATCGCTGCCGCACTCGAAATCGCCGGCGCCCGTTCCGTCGGCGTGCAGCTCGACTTCGAAGGCGGAAAATGGGCCGTCGACCTCGACCGCATCGCCGCCGCGATCACCCCGAAGACGAAGGCACTCTTCATCAACACGCCCTCCAACCCGACCGGCTGGACCGCGACGCGCGAGGATCTGGCCGCCATCCTCGGTCTCGCCCGCAAGCATGGCCTGTGGATCATGGCGGACGAGATTTACGCCCGCTACTACTTCCCCGGCGACCGCGCGGCCTCGTTCCTCGATGTGATGGAGCCGGGCGACAAGGTCATGTTCGTCAATTCCTTCTCGAAGAACTGGTCCATGACCGGCTGGCGCGTCGGCTGGATCGTGGCGCCGCCGGAGACGGGGCAGGTGCTTGAAAACCTGATCCAGTATTCGACTTCGGGCGTCGCCCAGTTCATGCAGCGGGGCGCTGTCGCCGCCTTGAACCAAGGCGACGCTTTCGTCCAGGCCAATATCGACAAGGCCAGGCGCTCGCGCGATATCCTCTGCGACGCGCTGATCGCAACCAACCGAGTGCAGACGCTGAAGCCCGATGGGGCGCTCTATGCCTTCCTGAAGATCGACGGCGTCGCCGACAGCCGCAAGGCGGCGATCGATATCGTCGACAAGACCGGCGTCGGTCTGGCGCCCGGAACCGCCTTCGGCCCCGGCGGCGAGCTCTTCCTGCGCGCCTGCTTCCTGCGCGATCCCGCCCAGATCCAGACAGCTGCCGACAGGCTCTGCGACTATATCCTGAAGCTCTGAACCGGGAGCATCCGTATGTCCGAAAAGATCACCGCCGACCATCTGGAAGGCTTCCTCGGCAATCGTCGCCTGATGGAGCAGCTGGCCTTCATTCTCGAGGTCGAGAAGCTGAAGACGATCCTGCGCCGCACGACGCTGCTTGATCGCTCGCGCGTCGAAACAGACGCCGAGCACACCTGGCAGCTGGCGCTCATGGCCGCAGTGCTCGCCGAGCATTCGAGCGAGCCGATCGATCTGCTGCGCGTGCTGAAGATGCTGCTCATCCACGACATCGTCGAAATCGATGCCGGCGACACCTTCGCCTATGACGCCGTCGCCCGCACCAGCCAGGTCGAACGCGAGCTGCGCGCCGCAGACCGCATCTTCGCCTTGCTTCCCGCCGATCAGGCCATCGAGTTCCGTGCGCTCTGGGACGAATTCGAGGAAAAGCGCACAAGCGACGCGCGCTTTGCCAACGCCATGGACCGCTTCCAGCCGCTGCTCCATAATTTCTTCACCGACGGTGGTACCTGGCATACGGCCGGCGTGACCGAGCCCGACGTCATCAGGCGCATGGAGCCGATCGCCATCGCCTCCAGTACCCTCGGAGACCTCACCGCACGGCTGATCGCGCTCGCCGTCGAGCAGGGTTTTCTGGCGCCCCGGGCCGGAGCCGAACCGCGCGGTTGAACCCTCGATGGGGCCGAGATGGCCACATCGATAAAATTCTAGCAAACGCGCAAAGCCGACCCTAACCACACCGGCAAACTTCGCCCCCGCGGATCGCCCACCGGGACCGTTTGTTCGAATTTCGGAAAGGAAAGCCGGGTCAGATGCCCCCGTGTGTTGAAACGGGAGTGCGGGACATGGCAATTCTGGTGACGGGTGGTGCCGGCTATATCGGCAGTCATATGGTCTGGACATTGCTGGATGCAGGCGAGCAGGTCGTCGTGCTCGATCGCCTCTCCACGGGCTTTCGCTGGGCCGTGGCGCCGGAGGCGCGCTTCTATCTAGGCGACGTTGCCGATGCGGAATTGCTCAAGACCATCTTCATCGAAAACGACATCGAGGCGATCATCCATTTCGCAGGCTCGGCTGTCGTCCCGGCCTCCGTCGCCGATCCGCTGTCCTACTACGATAACAACTCCGGCAAAACCCGTGCGCTGATGAGCGCGGCGGTCAGCGCCGGCATCCGCCACTTCGTCTTCTCGTCCACCGCCGCCGTATACGGCCCGCAAAAGACGTCCGACCCGGTCAAGGAAGACGCATCGCTGAACCCAGAAAACCCTTACGGCCAGTCGAAGCTGATGACCGAGTTCATGCTGCGCGATGCAGCCGCCGCCTATGATTTCAACTATGTGGCCCTGCGCTATTTCAACGTCGCCGGCGCCGACCCGCTCGGCCGCGCCGGGCAATCGACCTCTGGTGCGACGCATTTGATCAAGGTTGCCTGCGAGGCGGCCCTCGGGCGCCGGGACAGCGTCAGCGTCTATGGCCTCGACTATCCCACCCATGATGGCACCGGCGTGCGCGACTACATCCACGTCAGCGATCTGGCGGAGGCGCATTTGAAAGCCCTGCAGCACCTGCGCGGCGAGCGCGGCTCGCTGGTCGCCAATTGCGGCTATGGCGCAGGCTACTCGGTGCTCGATGTGCTGAACATGGTGACGCGCGTGCACGGCCATGCCTTCAAGATCCACATGGCCCCGCGCCGCCCGGGCGATTCCGCAAGCGTCGTCGCCGACGCCACCCTGGCGAACCGGGTGCTCGGCTGGACACCGCGATACGATTCGCTTGAGACCATTGTTCGCAGCGCACTAGATTGGGAACTGTCTCTCATGAACCGCAACGTCGAGGATTTGCAGGGCCTGCACCGCGTGCTGGCCGCCGCCTCTTTCTGAGCTGCTGTCGACAGCAACCATCACCGGCGAAACTGTTGCAGTCTTGCGACCGAGCGACGTCGTCAGCATCTTCCTCGCATCCGAGCCATCGACTATCCGGCCGAGCGCGATAAGTTTGTGTGCAAGCAGCGGATTGCGCTGATGGCATGAATTTGAAATCGCAATTTGGCGCGGCCGCATCGATCGCGGCTCAAGCCGCAAGGAGGCCCGGATGCACGACAAAGTCGATCAGCGCGAGGTTATTGCCGAGCGCCAGGGTTCCGCGGGCATCATTCGCCTCAACAGGCCGAGGGCGCTGAACAGCCTGACCCTCGACATGGTCCTCTCGATCGAAAAAGCGCTCGACGAATTTGCCGCCGATGCCGATGTGGCGACCGTGGTCATCATGGGCGAGGGCGAGCGCGGCTTCTGCGCTGGCGGCGATATCCGCGCGCTGCACGAGAGCGGCCGTGCCGGCACATCGCTGGCGGAAGACTTCTGGCGCCAGGAGTTTCACCTCAATCACCGCATCGCCGCCTATCCGAAGCCCTATGTCGCGCTGATGGACGGCATCACCATGGGCGGCGGCGTCGGGCTTTCCTCGCATGGCCGCCACCGAGTGGTCACCGAGCGCACCCGTTTTGCCATGCCCGAGACGGGAATCGGCTATTTCCCCGATGTCGGCGCCACATGGCTGTTGCCGCACGCCCTGGGTGAAGTCGGTGTCTGGATGGGTTTGACAGGCCTCGAGGTCGGGGCGGCCGACGTGATCCATGCCGGGCTCGCCGATGTCCAGGTCGCCTCGTTCCAGCTGCCGGGGCTGATCGATACGCTGGCTGGCCTGTCGCGTGGCGCGAGCTCGCGTGATGTCGATGTCGTCCTGAAGAACCTGTCGACCGATCCGGGCAAGGGGCCGCTGAGGCTGAACAGCGGCCTGATCGAGCGCACGTTCCGCTTCGGTACGGTCGGCGAAATCATCGCCGCCTTGAAGGCGGAAGGATCGGATTTCGCCGTCGAGACGCTGCGCGCCATCCAGCTGCGCTCCCCGACCAGTCTGGCGCTGACGCTGCGCCTTCTGCATGAGGGCAAGCAGAGCCGCAGCCTCGCCGAGTGCCTGCGCCGCGAGTTCAGCGCTTGCCTGGGGATCCTGCACAGTTCCGATTTTTACGAGGGCATCCGCGCCGCCGTCATCGACAAGGACCGCAAGCCGAAATGGATGCCAGCCACGATCGAAGAAGTCGAGCCCGCCGCGATCGACCGCTTCTTCCGTCCGGCGGAGCCGCAGCTTGTGCTTTAGGTGCGCAGTTACATTGGGAAATCTGGAATGGCTTCGCGCCGGGTCAGCTTCAGCGTCCGATCGGGCTGCAGGATGTAGGTTTCCAGCTGCTTCGTTCCGGTCGAATCGTAGAAGGTGTTGTGGACGACGCTACCCGGCGGAGACTTGGTCAGCTTGGTGCGCGGCTGCCCGCCATAGGTGATGCTTCCAGGAATGGGCTTCACCTCCGCCGTGTCGCTGGTGGTGCAGCCAGCCAGGAGAAATGTCGCCGCAACGGCCGATATCAGGAGTTTCATCGCAATAACCTATCATGTCTATGCTGTTGATATGGCTCGCTTCGCTTGAAGCGCCAAGAGGTGTTTGGATTTTCTTCTCGAAAATACTCCAACGGTACCGTCCGCACTGCAACGAAATGCGGCGCTGCAGCGTTAAACAGCAGGACAAATCGCTTGGAGGCGATGATGGTACAGCTGTTCCAGATTTTGACGGGCCATGAGGATCAGTGCGAACGGGGCCATAGCCACTCGTCGATGCGGGCTGCGATCGAAAGCGCGTTAAGCGCCGATGCGGACCTCGATTGCACTGAAATCACGGTCACCATGATCGGACCCTACGCCGTGCTTGAGGGCTTTGCCCATAGCGCCGGCGATATCGTTCGCGCCATGATGATCGCCGAGGACGTGGTGGGACAAGGCAACGTGCAGAGCCGAATGCTGCGACGCTGATACGCTGCTTCGGTCAATACTGCGAGGTCGAAGTAGAAATCGTTAACGCATTTGAAAGTAGCGCTGCTCTGGTGGAACTAAACTCAGCGCTGTTCCGTTACTGGGATAATCAAAACATGGGAGAATGGCATGACGCGCTTTCTTCGACTTGGGCTGCCCGTTCTGGCGCTTATGACTGGCGCATTCGCATTGCCCGCCGCCGCTTCACTGGAGATCGACAGCAATTATTCTGCGCTTCAGCGGGATGACATTGTGCTCGCGCAATATGGCGACGCGACGGCCTGTGTATCTCCTGCCGCACACTACGTACCCTCCTTCATTCGCGCCAATGACGGCACGATCATCGGCGTGGGATATGTGGAAGTGGCAAGCGCCGATACTGGATGCTGATATCTGGGCAGGACTTAATTAACCAGCTCACTCGAGTGCATCGTCTCCGATGCACGACGGGCAATAGTCTGGCGGCCCGGCGCAAGAAAATATCGCCTAAACGATTGTTTCGAATGAGATTATACGAGGCCCGCCTGCGCTTTTGGCACAGAGGGTGACGAGCCTCTGACCATCATCATGATGGCTGCAAGTGTTCTAGTAAGCGTTGTGCGCAGAAGACAACAAGCTTCGCCAGGCTACCCCCGACAAGATCCGGCAAGGGTTAAGGAAAAATCAACCCTGTTTTATTTCGAGCCAGTTTTGGATCTATTTGACATCGATCGCATATCGATCCGATCTCACTCCCACCCCCATTTGATGGGCCGCCGCTCGGTCAGTGCACGTGGAGCCTTGCCTCCTCGGCCGCCGCAACGAACTCCGCGCGCGCTTCTTCCACGCTCTTGCGGCCATCAAGGGCGGCCCGGCATGTGCTGCGGGCTTTCAGATAGCGAAGGCCGCGAACATTGGGCCAGAGCTCGGTAAGGCACGTCAGCGCATCGAATGGGCCGGATATCGTCCGCGCTCCCGTGGTTTCGAAACCGACCTGAATAGGGTTATTCCACTTTTCGCTTGCCATTTGCGCACTCCTCCATTGCTCACGCCAGGTACTCTGCAGCGTTCTGCCTGCTCCTCCCGCAAAGCAGTGTGCGAGAGCATTTTAGCGATAATTCACAAACCCGCAAATGGGAAAAGACACACGCGTTCGGCGGAACGAACCAAAGGCGTATCCATGACAAGCACCCGGCCATTTGACCGAGTGCTTGAAAACAACCAGAAAATCTTCGCGCTTAGCTGCAGACGCGGGTGGTCTTGGTCACGATCCGGCCGTGGCTATGATACTTCACGGTCTTCATGCGGCAATTGTAGCGCACCGGATGGTGGCGGTTGGAATGGCCGTAATAGGGGCGGGGCTGGTGGCGTTCGTGATAGCCGTGATAGCCGGGCTCACCGATTCTCACGGTAACGCTATCGGCAAAGGATGGCATTGCCGTTGCACTGAGCGATGCGATGGCCACGACGGCGGCGGTAATAAACTTCTTCATGCTAGTCTCCATTCATAACAGCGTTGACGAAACGTTCGTATCGAGAATTTGTTCAATACGAATAATAAGCGCAGCATGAATGTGAGCTGAGAAGCGCGTTCATATCCGGGTCATCCGGGCAGAGAGCAAGATTTTACGGCGCGATAGTATAGACGAACACGGCCTTGTAGACGGCGAGCGCTCCGAAAACGGCGGTGATGGCAGCCAGAACCATGGCAATCACAATGATCGCCTTTGTGCCTTTGCCGTTCTGCTGGTCTTTGTCGTCAGTGCGCATCGTGGTTTCCTGCTGGGGTGCCGGCCCATTGGCATTCTTGCCCTGCGAGGCCGGCATAGGCCACGTCTTAACCACTCGGTCGCTCTTTCGCAAACCGTGATATCATCACAGAGGTTGATTTTTACCGGGAAGAAAACTGGTGCTGCCGAGTGGGATTGAACCACCGACCTCACCCTTACCAAGGGTGTGCTCTACCACTGAGCTACGGCAGCGAAGGACCAGACGCTGGCAACCGAAGCGGCTGCGTTGCGTGAACGGGGCGGCTATTGCCACAGCTTTTGGGCCAGCGCAAGCCGCAATTTGAATCTTCTTTCAGTTTCACATGGCCACTTTTGGATTGCCGCGAATTCGGATAAGCCATTTCTCATGACCGAAGACACTGAAAACGCCCAGAAGGGCCGCAAAGCCGCGATCGAGCAGCAGGCGAAACTGCGCCGCGATCGGGCCGCGGAAAAATTGCGGGAAAACCTCTCTCGGCGCAAACAACAGACGCGCGCCCGCCGTTCCGGCCAGGCCGACGAGACAAATGGACTGCCTGCCGCAAAAATGGACGAATCGTAATGTTCCGTCCGCTTCGAATTGAAGCCTTCGCGGATTTCGTCTAAAGACCCGCATCCTTTTAAAAGACAGAGTTTCAGAAAGGCGGGCATCGCCCGTAAGCGCTTATGGATCGTATCAGAATTGTCGGCGGCAATGAGCTTAACGGCATCATTCCCATTTCCGGCGCCAAGAATGCCGCCCTGCCGCTGATGATCGCCTCGCTTTTGACCAGCGATACGCTGACGCTCGAAAACGTGCCGCACCTGGCCGATGTCGAGCAGCTGCTGCGCATTCTCGGCAACCACGGCGTCGACGTCTCGGTCAATGGCCGCCGCGAGCGCCAGGAAGACAGCTACTCGCGCACCATCCACTTCACCTGCCGCACCATTGTCGATACCACCGCTCCCTACGAGCTGGTATCCAAGATGCGCGCCTCTTTCTGGGTCATCGGTCCGCTTCTCGCCCGCGAAGGCCAGTGCCGCGTCTCGCTGCCAGGCGGCTGCGCCATCGGTACACGCCCGGTCGATCTCTTCCTCGACGGCCTGACGGCGCTCGGCGCCACCCTCGATATCGACAGCGGCTATGTCAACGCCACGGCGCCCAAGGGCGGCCTGATCGGCGCCAAGTACACCTTCCCGAAGGTCTCCGTCGGCGCCACCCACGTCATGATGATGGCGGCCACGCTGGCCCGCGGCACGACCGTCATCGGCAACGCCGCCCGCGAGCCTGAAGTCGTCGACCTCGCCAACTGCCTGATCGCCATGGGCGCCAAGATCACGGGCGCCGGCACCTCGACCATCACCATCGAAGGCGTCACTTCCCTTTCGGGCGCGCGCCATCGCGTTCTGCCGGATCGCATCGAGACCGGCACCTATGCCATGGCCGTTGCCATGGCCGGCGGCGACGTGGTGCTCGAAAACACCGATGTGGCGCTGCTCGACACGGCGCTCGAGACCCTGCGCCGTGCAGGCGCCGAAATCTCCGCCACCAACAACGGCATGCGCGTCCGCCGCAATGGCGCCGGCATTCGCCCGGTCGATATCGTCACCGATCCATTCCCCGGCTTCCCGACCGACCTGCAGGCGCAGTTCATGGCGCTGATGACGCGCTCGACCGGCGTGTCGCATGTCACCGAGACCATCTTCGAAAACCGCTTCATGCACGTACAGGAACTTGCTCGCCTCGGCGCCAAGATCTCGCTGTCGGGCCAGACGGCGAAGATCGAAGGCGTGCCGCGCCTGAAGGGCGCTCCGGTCATGGCGACCGATTTGCGCGCTTCCGTGTCGCTGGTCATCGCCGGCCTTGCGGCGGAAGGCGAGACCATGGTGTCGCGCGTCTACCACCTCGATCGCGGCTTCGAGCGCCTGGAAGAAAAGCTCACCCGCTGCGGCGCTATCGTCGAACGCGTCAGCGAATAAGCGCAAGTGTAGACGTTACGAGACAAAGGGCGGTCATTCGCCCTTTGTCCCCGTTGCGCAATGGGCCTCAGCGCCTTATGTCCGTTGTCCTGCGGCACCGCCATTCCGGCGATGCCTGAAGTGAACGGGGTGTTGCCTGAATGACCGACCTGAAGCTTGTTGCGCTTGACAGCGAAGATCTTGCGATCGTCTCCGCGCATACCCAGGACAGCGTCTTCAAGGTCGCGGATCTTTCCTGGTCGCCGCGCGACCACCAGTTCTCCATCGCCGCCAATCGTTTCGTCTGGGAAGAAGCCGCCGCCAAGCGCAAGGGCTTCGAGCGCCGTCGCGCGGCAATCGTCTTCAAGCGTGTGCTCTCCGTTCGTTCCGTCGGCATCAATCAGAAGAACCGTGAGGACGTCCTGTCGCTGCTGGCCATTCGCTTCGAGCAGAAAGGCGAGGGGCCCGAGGGCACCATCCAGATCGATCTCGCCGCCGACGCCACCATTGCGCTCGATGTCGAATGCATCGAGGTTCAGCTTGCGGATATCGGCGGCGCATGGGAAACCGCTTCCAAGCCGCGCCACCCCGGCGCCTGAATACGCATTTATCGAAGCATACCGAGAGGAATTGACGCGTGGCAATCTGGTTGGATCAGGCATCGGATGATTTCGGGCAGCGTTTTGCGGCGTTTCTGACGACCAAGCGCGAAATGTCCGAGGATGTGAATAACACGGTTCGCGCCATCATCGACGATGTACGCGCTCGCGGCGATGCGGCTCTGGCCGAGTATTCGAGGAAGTTCGAAGGCATCGATTTCACGGAGACGCCGATGCGCGTCACCGAGGCTGAGATCGACGCCGCCGTCGAAGCAACGCCAGCCGAAGTGCTTGGCGCGTTGAAGGTGGCCGCTGTCCGCATCGAATCCCATCACGCCCGCCAGCTGCCGAAGGACGATATCTACGAAGACGCCATGGGCGTGACGCTCGGCTCGCGCTGGACGGCGATCGAGGCCGTCGGCCTGTATGTTCCGGGCGGCACGGCGAGCTATCCGAGCTCGGTGCTGATGAACGCCATTCCGGCCAAGGTCGCCGGTGTCGATCGCATCGTCATCGTCGTTCCCGCAACGGGCGGACAGGTCAACCCCGCCGTGCTCGCCGCCGCCAAGCTTGCCGGCGTCACCGAGATCTACCGCATCGGCGGCGCCCAGGCCGTGGCGGCGCTCGCCTACGGCACCGAGAGCATTGAGCCTGTCGCCAAGATCACCGGCCCCGGCAACGCCTATGTCGCCGCCGCCAAGCGCCACGTCTTCGGCACCGTCGGCATCGACATGATCGCCGGCCCATCGGAAGTTCTCGTCATCGCCGACAAGGACAACAATCCCGATTGGATCGCCGCCGATCTGCTCGCCCAGGCAGAGCATGATGTCAGCGCCCAGTCGATCCTGATCACCGACGACGCCGAATTCGGCAAGGCGGTCGAGGCAGCGGTCGAGCGCCAGCTGAAGACGCTCAACCGCGCCGAAACGGCGGCCGCCAGCTGGCGCGATTTCGGCGCCGTGATCCTCGTGAAGCGGATCAGCGATGCCATCCCGCTTGCAAACCGCATCGCCGCCGAACATCTGGAAATCGCCGTCGCCGATCCGGACGCGCTGGTGGACAAGGTCCGCAATGCCGGCGCCATCTTCATCGGCGCGCATACGCCTGAGGTGATCGGCGATTATGTCGGTGGCTCCAATCACGTGCTGCCGACTGCCCGCTCCGCGCGGTTCTCGTCCGGCCTCTCGGTTCTCGATTTCGTCAAGCGCACCTCGATCCTGCGCCTTGGGCCGGAGCAGCTGCGCACCCTGGGGCCTGCTGCCATCGCGCTTGCAGTATCGGAAGGTCTCGACGCCCACGCGCGGTCGGTCGCCATCCGCCTCAACCTGGAACGGTAAGCGATGGCTGCGGGCGACTTCCGGCTTTGCGACGTCGTCCTGGACGACACCATCGGCCGATCGACGCCCGATGTCGAGCACGAGCGCGCAGTCGCCATCTTCGATCTGATCGAGGAAAACAGCTTTACGCCTGTCGGCCATGAGGGCGGCCCGTACCGACTGAACATCTCGCTCGTCGATGCCAAGCTGGTCTTTGCCATCACCACCGAGGGCGGCGAGGCTGTCGCCACCCATATCCTGTCGCTCACCCCGTTTCGCCGCATCGTGAAGGATTACTTCATGATCTGCGAGAGCTACTACGAGGCGATCCGCTCCGCCTCTCCAAGCCGCATCGAGGCGATCGACATGGGACGGCGCGGCATCCATAACGAAGGTTCGCAAACCCTGCAGAACCGGCTGGACGGCAAGATCGAGGTGGATTTCGACACCGCACGCCGCCTGTTTACGCTGGTCTGCGTTCTCTACTGGCGCGGATGACCGGGATGAGCGAGCTCGAACCGATAGGCGCAAGCATCAGGCCGGGCGCGATTTTGTTCATGTGCGGAATGAACGCCATCCGCTCGCCGATCGCCGAAGCGATTGCCCGTAGTTTGCTGCCCGCCAATACCTATATAAGGTCCGCCGGCGTTCGCGCCGGCGAACGCGATCCCTTCGTCGATGTGGTGCTCGATGAAGTCGGCCTTTCTTTGGGTCGGCATCTGCCGCACACGCTGGAAGATCTCGAAGACGATTATTTCGATCTAATCATCACGCTCTCGCCGCAAGCCCACCACGCCGCGCTGGAACTGACGCGTGCGAGCGCCGTCGAGGTGGTCTACTGGCCGACCATGGACCCCACCGTCGTGCAAGGCACGCGGGAGCAGATTCTGGAGAGCTATCGTGAGGTGCGAAATCATCTCGCCGAGCTTATCGAGAACCGTCTATTAGACCGAAGTGGTATCGCCGCGCAGTCCGCATGAAACAAATAAAGGAAACGCGATCAATTTGGTTCACAAACCCCCCTTGATTGTGTAGTTTCCGCCCAAATTTTGAGGCGTCCCCAAAGTCTGAGGCGGCGTCATCTCAACCGACAGGAAGAAAACCCTTATATGCCTAAAGAAGAAGTCCTCGAGTTCCCGGGTGTCGTCACCGAACTTCTGCCGAATGCGACGTTCCGCGTGAAGCTCGAAAACGAGCACGAAATCATCGCCCACACGGCCGGCCGTATGCGCAAGAACCGTATCCGCGTTCTCGCCGGCGACAAGGTTCTTGTGGAAATGACGCCATACGACCTGACCAAGGGCCGTATCACCTACCGCTTCAAGTAAGCTTGATCCGAAAGCCCTAGGGCTTTCGCTTCCGTCTGCCCGGTAGTCGAGGTTCCATGGCGCTCAAATACAAGCTCATTCTGGCTTCGGGGTCGCCCCGCCGTGTTGACCTGCTCAACCAGGCGGGCATAGAGCCATCGCGCCTGATGCCGATGGATATCGACGAGACCCCGAAGAAGTCGGAGCACCCGCGCTCGCTTGCGCGCCGCCTGTCGACGGAAAAGGCCGAAGCTGCACTTGCTGCCATCAAGGGCGACATGACCTGGAAGGGCAGCTACATCCTGGCCGCCGATACGGTCGTCGCCGTCGGCCGTCGTATTCTCGGTAAGGCCGAGTTCGCCGACGAGGCCTCGGCCTCGCTCTACCTGCTCTCCGGCCGCAGCCATTGGGTCTATACCGGCGTCTGCCTGGTAACCCCCGATCGAAAGATCCGCCAGAAGATCGTGGAAACCAAGGTGCGCTTCAAGCGTTTGTCCGGTTTCGAGGTCGAGAATTATCTCGCCTCCGGCCAATGGCGCGGCAAGGCGGGTGCCTACGGCATCCAGGGGCTGGCCGGCACCTTCGTGCAGAAGATGGTCGGCTCCTACACCAACGTCGTCGGCTTGCCGCTGTACGAGACCATCCTGCTCCTGACCGGCGAGGGCTTCGACGTACACAGCCGGTGGCCCGAGGCCTGAAGCCGGCGGGCCGAAAACCCGAAGGAAATACCATGCCCGATGAAAACAGGCAGAGCGCCAAAGTCGAACCGCTGCGCAAGGCGCATCCGTGCCCGGAGTGCGGCACGCCCTCGCAGCGCGAGCACTATCCCTTCTGTTCGAACCGCTGCCGGGAACTCGATCTTTCACGCTGGCTAACTGGCTCCTATGCCATTCCCGTTGCCGACGATGAGGCCAAGGCGGAATACCCCGACGAGGACTGATGTTGCTCCGGTGAGCGGAAGCCGTTCAATTCGTTCGATAATTCGGAAAATTCACAAGCCTGTCAAAAAACTCTCATTTGGCGCTTGCCATGGCCGAACAAGATGTTATAACCCCGCTCGCTTCCGGGGAAAACCAAGCCCCTGCAGCTCTCGGACACGAGAGATGCGCCGAAGCAGGAATGCCCAGATAGCTCAGTTGGTAGAGCAGCGGATTGAAAATCCGCGTGTCCGTGGTTCAAATCCGCGTCTGGGCACCACTCTTTCCCAAGCGATAGAACTCTTTATTTGATGTCCGCTGCCGAAGCCATATTTTGATTTGGCGGCAAACGACAGGGCTGTTACAGCGATCCATCCTCAGGACCAGCAGAGAGTGATATGGCCAAGACGAAAGAACCCAAGCTCGAGCATTCCGAACTCGCCGGCGAGTTTACCGATGATGGCGTCACCGTGCTGGTCGATATCTTCCGCCCCGCCGGCACCAATGGCGACTGGAAGATGGAAGTCGTTACCCAGGACGACGACCTGATCGAATGGGAAGAGGGATTCGAGACAGATCGCGATGCTTTCGACGAGTTTCTGGCCACGGTCGAGCGCGACGGCATCCGCACTTTCCTCGACGATGCGGACGAGCCGTCGGTTCACTGACAGTGTGACACTGCTGTGACTGTCGCATTCAGACTGGAAAATGTCGCTTGCGGAGACCCTTTAAAATAAACCGAAACTAAGGTGGGCCACTCCGAAAGATAAGTGCGCATAAAGCGCGCCGGGAACAGCAAACATGAAAGCTTTGGAATACAGAGCCGCTCTCGCGGTCCTGGGATTGACCACTGCTGGAGTGGAAAATCTCTTTGGGGTCGATCAGATCACCAGCCGCCGCTGGGCGACGGGCGAGCAGGATGTGCCGCGTGCGGTTGCGCTCTGCCTGCTGTTGATGGCGTCGCATAACCTGTCGGTTGCGCAGGCGCAAATCCTAGCCGACAGCGTCGACGTGCCGCTGGCGAAATCCGCCTGATAACCGGGTATCTGGCGACGGCCTTCAGGCAGCCGGCGCCTGGATCATCTTTTTCAGAACATCGAGAAGCTGCTTGGCGTCGTCATTGGCGCCAAGCACGCGCAGCCGCTCTTCCGCGAGGCCGATGATAGCCTCCATGCTTTCGCGCTCGCTCCAGCCGGAAGCGACACAGGCGCGCGCCAAATCCTCGAACGCGAACTGCATCGCGTCCTGGCAGCGCACATCCCGGTCGGGATCGTCGCTGGTGACAAACGGCCTGTAGATCTCCCGCATCTCAGCTCTCCGCAAATCATTCGCACGAGCCATGTTAGACCACAGGCTTTAACGAACTATTCATGACGATATCCGGCAATCTGGGCGGAAATTCGTGGCGCATCCAATTTCACGCAGAAACGGTTCAAGTTCTCTCGCCGCGCATGTTGCAGCCTAATGATAAGGGCGTCGTTCTCAATTTGCCTGCGGAGTGGTAATACTACCCCGCCGAAAAGAGGGGAGATTCACATGCCACGCATCTCGCATCTATATTTCAAGACGGCCGTTCTGTTCCTGATCCTTGGTATCGGAATGGGCCTGAACATGGCAATCTCGCAGGATCACAGCGTGATCGGCGCTCATGCACACTGTAATCTCTTGGGTTGGGTGACGATGGCGCTGTTCGGAGGCTATTACGCGCTCAATCCGCGCAAGGCGGAACGTCGCATCGCGATGATCCAGTACGGCATTTATACCGCGGGCGTCACGCTGATGGTCCCGAGCCTCTATCTGATGCTGCTCGGCAACATGGCGATGGAGCCGGTTGTGGCGGTCGCCTCGATCATCACATTCATCGGCGTCCTGCTATTCGCCTTCGTCATCTTCTCCGGCGAACAGGTGGCCATGACGCCATCCACGCCGTCCTATCGCTGAAGTCTTTGTCTTGCCTGCGGCGCTCGTTCTTTGGGATGAGCGCCGTGGACCGGCGTCGTCAGTGGATGACCTGGATGCGAATATGCTCCTTGGCCGCGTAGGAATGGCAGTCGATCGGCGCATCGCCGACGAAGATCACATCGCCATCCTGGTCGAAGAGGCCCCAACAGGCTTCGTCATCGACATAGACCTTGCGGACATAGCCGAACGGCGCGCTTTCAAAGACGACGTGGGGTACAGCAGCAACTGTCTCAAGTTCTCGCATGGATCACTCCGATAGTCATTTCTGTTTTAGTTCAACATCATATTGCATTGCGAGCCTGATGCCGGGCTATCCCTAGAAATGGGGATGTCAAACTCAGCTTGACGTTTCGCGCCTCAGGGTGTCCCGAATCGATATTTCATGCCGATTTCCTTCCCCGGTTGCAGCACGTGGTGCCTGTGTGGATTACGATTGCATCGCCAGTGAAAAGCGCGTTGCGCCAGCCAATCGAAGCTCCTATCTACAGGCACGAATCATCTCCGAGGAATAACTCATGGCCGACCTAAAGGTTCGCACTCGTCCCGTTGGCGCCAGCGCCGTTCTCGGCCGCACCGGCTTCCCCCATGTCACCTCCGCCACCGGCGGCGAGATCGATATCGTCACCAGCCCGTCGCAGCCGGGCTTCAACCCGCTGGACCTTCTCTATTCCTCGCTCTCGGCCTGCCTGGTCTTGAGCGCCCGCATGGCGGCCAGCCAGCTCGGCGTTCTCGATCGCATCACCGAGCTAAAGGCCGACGTAACGGGCGAGAAGGCCACCGAAGGCCTGTCGCGGGTAAAGACCTTCAACATCCTCTTCTCCATCAAGGGCGACATTGACGAGGAGACCCGCCAGAAGATCGCTCACGCCGCTGAAGACGAGATCTGCACGGTGAGCAACACGATCCGCGGCAACCCGGAATTCTCGACGGTCGTATCCGGCTAGACCTCCAAAGCAATGCTGCCTTTCGGTCGCGCGTGGTGGGAATAGCGCCGCGCCTGTCGCTCTTCGGCTATCATCGCGTCGTCGTATCTGCTACTCGGCTACAACTGGCGTTGCCGCGGTCGTAGGCGGCGCGGAAAGCACCAAAAGCATGTCTCAATCCGTTTCCGCCGATTCCCCGTCGTCTCCATCCAACCGTTTCGCTCTCGCCGCGCTCATTCTCGGCGGCGCGGCGATTGGTGGCTCGCCGATCTTCGTGCGTCTGTCGGAAGTCGGGCCGATGGCGACCGCTTTTTGGCGTGTCGCGCTTGCGCTCATTCCGATCTTTGCCTTTTCTCTGGTCAGAGGCGGGAAGGATGCGGGCCCGAAACCGCAAACCCTTGCCGACTACGGTCTGCTCGTGCTTCCCGGCGTCATTCTTGCGATGGATCTCGCCGCCTGGCATCTCTCGATCACCATGACATCGGTCGCTAATGCCACACTGCTTGCCAATCTGGCGCCGGTGTTCGTGACCATAATCGGGTTGCTGTTCTTCCACGCCTCGGTCAGCCGGGTGTTTGTTTTCGGCCTTGCCCTTGCCCTTGCCGGCGTCGTCATCCTGAAAGGCGGGCCGTCCGCTCTTGGAAATGGCGATCTGAGAGGCGATGGGGTCGCAATTATCGCGGCGGTTTTCTATGCAGGCTACATCCTCGCGATCGGCAGGCTCCGTAGTCGTTTCGACACGATCCGCATCATGCTCTGGAGCACGGCGTCGGCTGCGGTTTGCGTATTTCCGCTCGGCTTTTTCTTCGAAGATCACATGCTGCCGCCGACCGCTTATGGCTGGGCCATGGTCTTCGGCCTCGCCTTCATCAGCCACGCCAGCGGGCAGGTGGCGATCACCTATGCGTTGGCCTACCTGCCGGCCGCCTTCTCGTCACTGACGCTGCTCCTGCAGCCCGTCGTGGCCGCGATCCTCGCATGGATACTGCTCAGCGAGCCGATCGGCCCGATGCAGGCGATCGGCGGTCTCGTGGTCCTCGCCGGGATCATGATCGCCCGGCGAGGTTGATTGCATCAGGCGACTGCGGCCTGCTTTTGCATCCGGCGTGCGTCGAGAATATCAAGCGCCTCGTCGACGGTCGCCGCCAGTTCCGCCTTCTCCGTGTTGCAGGTATTCCAGGCTTCGATGAAGCTGCTGGTCTTGCCGTAGCTGTTGTCGAGCACGCAATGGTCGGCGCCGATCAGCACGCACATGATGTGGCCGTGCATGCGGTCGGTGATGACCTGCCGCGCCGAGCCCAGGAGCGCCACGCCGCGGTCGAAGCGCTGCTGCGCGCGCTCGCGGTAGGCGAGCTCCGTCATGCGGGCGCGGCCGCCGATCTTGCCTGACAGCAGGCCCTTCAAAATGGCCGCATGCTTGGTCTGCTTCTGGAAATCGGCGGGCTCGTCCGGCCAGTCGGATTTCACTGTGCCCGACCGTTGCGTTGCGGCCGTCAGGTCCTGCGGCGTACCCACTTCCTGGTCTTCGCGCAGGTTGAGCAGCAGTTCATGCTGCGGCACCGGCTTGGCGACCGGGCCGATGCAGAAGGCCATATCCGGGCAAAGGCGCGTCTCGCACTGGAACCAGCGCTGCGCAAAAGCAAGGCTCTTCTTGTCGCGCACCAGAAGCGTGAATTGGCCATGTTTCTCGATCGCCCGCGCCGTGCTGTCGACGTTAGCCTGATCCTTGAAATGGATGGTCTGCGGCAGCTGCACGATCGGCCGCCCCTTGTGCCGCTCCAGCATGCCCTCGCGGAACTGGCGGTAGCCAGCCCAGATATCGCCAAAATTGCCGCCGCCATGCAGGAAGATCCGGCCGTCGCCGATGGCGCCGAGCATGCGGTCCTCGTCGAAGGTCGGAATTTCGGTCACATAGGACGGGCGCGACCGCTTCTTGTCGAAATAGGCAAGCTCGCCCAGCCAGATCGCGCTGTCGCCGATATTGTAGTGGTTCGGAAAATCGAGAAGCGCATAGCGCTCCGAGGGGTCGAAAACGTCAGACAGGTTCTTCTCGATCACGCCCTGCAGGCGGTTGATGATCGTCAGGTTAGATTCCATTGAAGGCTCCTTGTTTTAGGGACAAGAGGTCCGAAAGTAATGCGCGGGCTTAAGCCTGCGCGTGTTTGCGAAACGGATTGAGCGACATTGCAAGCGCGATGTAGGGGCGGATGACGGAGCGGCCGAAGATCGGCAGGAAGGCAAGGTAGATCACCGCGCCGAGCCCGATGCTGAGCCCCAGCGACAGCCAACGGTTCTGGATGTGCTCGACGATAACAGGGTGAGCGAACCAGACGCCGGCGGCCATCAGCAGCGAGCCGCAAAGCGGCAGCGCCACGGCCTTCAGCGTGCTCATCGCATCGATGTTGGCGAAGCGGGCCAGCACATACTGCTGGTACGGCAGCGTCAGCCACGCGCGCAGCGTATAGCCCGCCGCGACGGCAACCACGCCGTAGGGCACGAGCAGCCAGGTGAGCACCAGCGTCGCGGCAAGCTGCAGGGCAGCCACCGAGAGGATCGATTCCGCACGGTTGACGGCAGAAAGAGCCGATGACGCGAAGAAGTTCATCACGAAGGGCACGGCCATCAACACGAGCACCGTGGCGATATCGCCGGCATTGCCCCACTTGTCGCCGAACAGCATGGCAATCATGTCGTTGGACAAAGCGCCGAAGCCGAGCAGCAGCGGAATGGTGCCGAGTGCCGCAGCGCCGACGATCTTGTTGTACGCATTGCGGAAGGCGATACGGTCGTTCTGCAGCCGCGACAGCGTCACCAGCGCGACACTGCCGATCGGCGCCAGCACCGCCTGTCCGATCAGCTCGATCAGGCGCCAGGCAATGCGATAGCGACCGACTTCCACCGGGCCGTACCAGCGCGAGATGAAGATGTCCTGCACGCGGGCGAGCAGCATCCACATCAACTGCGTGACGACGAGGCTTATGCTGAACAGGAAGACCGAGCGGAACAGCGGAACGTTGAAGCGGAGCTTCGGCATCCAGGGATAGGCCACCCAGCCGAGCAGCACGGTGACGACGGCGTTGACGGCGGTCTGCGCGACCAGCGCCCACACGCCCCAGCCCATGAAGGCACAGGCGACGGCGGTGATGCCGGAAAGCAGGCTGGCCACGATCGCCTGTGCCGCGAGGTTCTTGTGCCCGAACTCGCGGGCCAGGCGCGCATTGTGGATGACGGCAAGCGACGACACCGGCAGCAGCGGCGCCAGCCAGCGTAGGATCTCGGCGACTTTCGGGTCGCGGACGAGATCGCCGTAATAGGGCGCGAAGACGAAGACGACGGCAGCGACGATGCCGCTGAAGGCGATGGTTGCCCAGAAGGCGGTATCGGCCAGTTCCTCATCGAGATCGAGCTGGCGCGTGACCGCATCACCGAGGCCGGCATAGGCAAGAACCCTGCCGATCTCGACGAACAGGCTCGCGAGCGCGAAGGTGCCGAAGTCGCCGGGGCCGAGAATACGGGCGAGAATGACGAAGATCACGAAGGTTGCAACCGTGCTCCACGCAACGCGAATAACCGACCAGAGGACGGAAAGCGCGGTTTTCTTCTTCAGCTCGGCGTGGCCAATTGCCGTATCTGTCATTCAGTGTCCAATCGATTAAATGCCCAGGCGCAATGCTTCCGGGGCTCGGGATCGCTCAAGCGGCCCGGCCCGTTTTCTGGCCGCGCCAATAGGCGACCATGCCGGTGAAATTGTCTCTGAGCTGGCTGCGATAGGTCAGCCCCAGCTCGTCGCTGAGCTTGCGGCGGCCGATCGCCTCCAGCACCGCCTGGCGAATGTCCCAGCGCAGCATGCCGCGCATGTTGGAGCGGCGGTCGAACAGATATTTGGCGTAGAGCGCGCCGTTGCCGAAGGCATAGCCGCTCTGCAGCTTCTTCACGTCGCCCAGTTCCCGGCGCCCGTGGAAATGCTTCACCGCGAAATCGGGGAGGTACTCCACGCGGATGCCGGAATTGAAGGCGCGGTGCACGTAATCGGTGTCCTCACCGGAGCGGAACGGCGAGCCGGCGCCGAAGCGCGTGTCGAACAGGCCGACCTTGTCGATCAGCGCGCGCGGAAAGGCCATGTTGGCGCCATGGATGAACCCGCCGGCATGCAACTCGCTCGTCAGCACGGCAGGCTCCAGCTCTGGCTTGATCGTAACAGGCAGATCACGCGCGTCGCCAAGCTCGATACGGCCGCCGCGCATCACGATCTCGGTGTCGGCGGCAAAGAGTGCTGCAATCACCGTGAAATAATCGGGAAACACTTCGCAATCATCATCCGTGAAAGCGATGATCCGGCCCTTGGCGGCAGCCAGCCCGCTGTTGCGCGCAACCGAAAGACCCGGCTTCGCTTCGTGAACGAGATTGGTGCTGATCGGCGCGCTCTTTGCCCAGTCGCTGACGATCGCAGAGGTATTATCGGTGGAACCATTATCGACGAAGACGAGTTCCAGGCTCAGATAGCTGGCTTGGCGCGCGGCATTCGAAACGGCATCCAGGCAGTTCGTCAGTCCATAAGCCCGATTTCTCGACGAGATGATCAGGCTGATGTCCACGGGCTGAGGAGGCATTCGGGTTCCCTTCTGCAGTCGATGTCGAGGGAAGGGTAGGGCGCTGCCCCAACCTCGGCAAGAAACATTTTGCATTGCAGCAAACCAATACAGTTCGCTGAAAAACCAAAACAATGTGGTGATTTCTTGCTGGTATATTATTAACCGCTATCGACTGATATTAATGCGATATTATTTCGACGGTTAAGAAAAGTAATTGTAATAATTCGTGTTTATTTAATATTCACAAAGTCGAAATTCTGTCTGTTCGCGTTTGTGTATTTCAGGAAGTCATTTGATTTAAGCGTCGCGAATATAGAAATGTATAGAAATGCAGTGAGGTTGCTTTTGCCCTTTTTGCGTTGGCGCATTACGCTTCTTCGCAATGGCGAAATGACGGAGAGGTGATAAGAGGTGTTCTCGGCAGGCCAATATCGATCAAGAAGACCGGCCAGATCGGACGCTCTCACAAAAGAAAAACCCGCCGCATGACTTGAGAGAATGCGACGGGTCCGAGTAAAAATGAGGGAATACGACCAACGGATGTGCCTGGGGATGATCGTGGCAGAAGCTCCGATGGCCGGGCCGCCAATGCGCTATTCCTCGTGCGTCAGCCACTTCTGAATGACCGGAACATCGTCATCGCCAAGCATGTGTCCCGTCGGGATGACGGTCGAATCGACGGTTGCACCTGAGGTCTTCAGCCGTGTTTCGAGATCGCTTGCATATTTCCCGTAGGCATCCGTCTTGCCGCTGATAACGAGCAGATCGGTTCCCTTCAGATCCGCATGCGGATAGTCGCTGAGCACAGGCATGGAGCGCAGCAGAACCGCTTTGTGAACCAGGTTCGGGTGCAGGTAGAGAAGCGAGTTCAGGAGATTCGCGCCGTTGGAATAGCCAACATAGACGAGCTTCTTCGGATCGAGCCCATAGGATTTGACCGCGCCGTCGATGAAGGCGGCGAAAGCCTCGGCCTCGTTTTTGATGTCCTGCTGGTCGAAGGAAAACGGCGTGATGCGCTTGTACCAGCGCGGAATGCCTTCCTCCGTCGCCCGTCCGCGCACGCCGAGCAGTGTCGCACGTGGCGCCACCTTGTGCAGCAGTGGCATCAGCGTCGTCTCGTTGCCCCCCGAACCGTGCAGCAGCACCAGAACGGTCCCGTCAGGATTGGGCGGCGTATAGAAGCGGTGCACGAAGGGCAGCTCGCGATAATTGACCCTGGGTTCGCCGGGCATGGAAAACTGCGGCAGAACCACTTTCAGGTCCTTCAGATCTGTGATCGGATCCTTCGGGACGAACAGCTTTTCGCCAAGCGTCGCCGCCGGCTCATCCACGGTCATGCCCGGCTTGTCGGTGGCGAGTTCGATCAGCGTACCGCCCGGTTCGCGCACATAGAGCGAGCGGAAATACTTGCGGTCATGCACGTTGATATCCGACGCGCTCGCACCCTCGCTCTTCAGCGCGTCATGAACCTTCGACAGCGCCGCGTCGTCCTCCGCGCGGAAGGCCACGTGGTCAAAGGTGCCGGTCCCCGGCGCGCTCGACCAGAACCCCTTGGCGTTCCTGATGTCGACGATATCGCCGGACTGCGAAACCAGCCGGTCGATGTTGCCGCGGTTTTCCTGGAAGCGGTAGCCGAAATGGCTCTCCACGAAGGCGCGGCTCTTCTCCGGCTCCTCGGTCAGCATCGTCGTTCCGCGCACGCGCTGCACGGCGTGCTCGACCGGAATGCCGGTGCCATGCCACGGAGCCGGGGATTTCAGCGTCGGCGTGCCGGCAAGCTTGACGATGATGTTGTCGGGATCCTTCAGGCGCAGCACCGGCTCGCCGAATTCGTCGGCCGGACCTTCCGTGCGAACGCCGAAGCTCATCGCCCGCGTCAGCCAGTAGCCGATGCTTGAGGGGTCTATGGCGAGCGCCAGTTCGCTCAATTGCCCGAAGCCTGCACGCCCGGGCGCGCCATCTTCCCAGACAAGGAATGTCACGAGCGAGCCGGGTGTGGCTTCCGCATCACCGTAGAAGAGGTGCAGCTGCGTCGCGTCTTCGAAGCCGGCCGTCTGCTTGACCAGCCGCATGCCGAGAAAGCCGGCATAGAAATCGACGTTCGCCTGCACCTTTCGGGTCAGAAGCGTGATGTGGTGTATGCCTGAAGCCATTGACGAGAGCCCGGATTGCATTGGGTACAGAAGGAGCGCGGAGATGAAGGTGATGATGACAGTCATATCGTTGCGTTTGCTTGGTGCCTTGTTTGCTCTCCATAAAGAATTAGGGCATCTCCGCAAGGCTGCAAATCCAAAGTCTGAATATCCCGCAGCGCAAGTTCCAACTGTTGCCGCGTCGGCGGCTTGATCATATAGGCCCGCGCGCCAAGCGCTCTGGCGCGCTCCATGTCGTCCTCATCGCTTGATGTGCTTAGGATGAAGGCCGGTATCGTGCTCAGCCGAGCGTCCCGCGAAAGCGCCTCCAGAACCGCGAAGCCATCCATGATCGGCATGTTGATATCGAGCAGAATGAGATCGATCAAAGGATCGTGACCACCCGCCAATCGCTCTTGAAGAAGCCGCATGGCCTCGCGACCGTTCGAGGCGATATGCAGGTTGAACGTCACCTTCTCGCGCTTCATCAGCTTGATCTTCAAAAGCTGCACGTCGGCCGGGCTATCCTCGACCAGCAGAACCTCGGCCACCCGGCCTATACGATCCGTGCGCTGCTCTGCTTGCTGCGGGCTTGCCGCGCCGGCCGGCGCCCTGTCTGTCTCCGATAAGGCGAGCGGCAGTTCCATGATGAACGTCGTGCCGCCACCATCAGCATCCTCGCACCAGATGGCACCGGCGTGCAGCTGCGCGATCCGCCGGCAGATCGCGAGCCCAAGCCCCGTTCCCTCTATGCCGCGTCCGACCAGTCGCTTGAAGGGCTGGAAGATCAGCTCGCGATGATCGCGCGCGATGCCGGGTCCGTTGTCGCTGATGGAAACGCGGCAGCTCGCATCCTCATTCTCCGCCGAGACCCGCACGCGCGGCACCTCGGCCTCGCAGTATTTGATGGCGTTGGAGATGATGTTCTGCAGCATCTGCACCAGAAGCGTCCCGTCGCCCATCACCTCGGGCAGCGGCCCGCGCTTGATTTCCGCGCCGCGGCTGCTGATCTGTTCGCGCAGGTTGCGCTCCACCTGGTCGACGATCGCTGATAGCGACACCGGCTTCGCGTCGAGCTCGGCGGAGGCCTCGAGCTTCGAGAAACCCGACACCTTGACGATCAGTTCCTCCATGTGGTCGGCGGCGCTGAGCACGTAGTCCAGCAGATCGTGATCCTCATGCGTCAGCGAGGCCGACGCCTGCAGCAGCCGGCTGAACGACTTTATCGTCCTCAGCGGCTCCTTGAGGTCGTGTGCCATGGCGCGGGTGAAGATCTCGAGCGACTGCTGCTTCTGCTCCAGCCTGGCCGCAAGGTCGCCATGCATGACGGCGCTTTGGATGCAGCGATGCAGCGTCTCCGGCGACAGCGTGTCCTTGGTGAGGTAGTCCCGCGCACCGCCCTTCATCACTTCGACGGCGATCGTCTCGCTTCCCTGGCCCGTCAGCATGATCACGTTTGCGGAAGGATCGAGCGTCAATATCTCCTCAAGCACGCCGACGCCGTCTCGCCCCGGTAGCGAGTAGTCGAGCAAGACGCAATCCGGTCGCATCCGCGCATTGAGCGCTATGCCCTCGTCGCCGTTCTCAGCCTCGAGCACCACGTAGTTCGTGCCAGGAACCCGTGCCAGCATCCGCCGGTAGACCTCGCGGTCGTCGATATTGTCGTCGATAACAAGTACCGCGCTGCCCTCAAGCATGACATCACCCCTCCAGAGGCAATATGGCGATCTCGAACCAGTATTCCTTCAACCTCTGGATCGCCGCGAACAGCCCGTCGAGATCGACAGGCTTCTGCACGTAGGTATTGGCGCCGAGCGCGTAGCATCCCTCGATGTCGCGCTCGTCGTCCGATGTCGTCAGGATCACCACGGGGATCTTCCGCCAGGCCGGATTGGATTTTATCGCCTCCAGCGTCTTGCGCCCATCGAGCCCCGGCATGTTGAGGTCGAGCAGGATGAGCCCCGGCCGTGTTTCCATGGTGGCTAGCAGATCCAGCGCCTGCTGGCCTGATGGTGCCCATTGCACCGGGTTCTTGAGCTTGGCGCGCTTGAAGGCGCGGATCGTCGCTTCGTAATCGTCCTCGCTGTCTTCGACGATCAGGATCGGCTGTGTCTCACGTTGCTGCATGCTGTCCCTCGCGCTTGTGACCCAATGTAAAATAGAAGGTCGTGCCCTGGCCAACCTCTGATTCCAGCCAGACGTCGCCCTCGTGGCGGCCGATGATCTTGCGCACGAAGGTCAGCCCGGCGCCCGTGCCGTCGTCCGTCTCCTGCGTCTTTTCCAGCCGCTTGAAGATGCGGAAGATATCCTCGTGAAACTCGCGGGGAATACCCTTGCCGTTGTCGCGCACGAAATAGACGTTGCTCGTCCGGCGTCCGTTTTCGCCGACAAACTCCGCGACATGGCCGACCGTCACCACCGGTTCGGCCTTGTCGTTGTATTTCACGGCATTCGTGATCAGGTTGCGATAGACCTCCGTCAGCCGCAGCGAATCGCAGACGACCTCGGGAAGCTGACCTTCGACCAGCACCTTCGCCCGCCGCTCTTCCAGATAAAGCTCCATGGTCGAGACCACGTCCTTGACGATGGCATGAACATCGCTGCGCTTGACCGCCAGCTGCTGGCGCCCGATGCGCGAGAAATAGAGCAGGTCGTTCACCAGCTTCTCCATGCGCTGGCTGAGCCGGACGATGCGGTTGAGGCGCCGCACGCCGTCCTCGTCGAGCACCGTCTCGTAGTCCTCGAGCAGGAAGCGGGAATGGTTGTGCATCCCGCGCAGCGGCTCCTTGAGGTCATGCGAGGCGATGTAGGCGAATTCGTCGAGATCGGAGTTGCTGCGCTCCAGATCATCAGTGTAGGCCTGAAGCTGGCGGAACATCGCCCGCAGCTGTTCTTCCTGCTGTACCCGCAGGCTGATGTCGCGCAGAATGGCGACGAAGGTAACCGTTGTCCCGGTCCGGAAGGCGCTGAGAGACACATCGAGCGGGAACGTCTCGCCGTTGCGCCTGATGCCGGAGATGGTGCCTGTCGTCCCGGTTCCGCCTTCCTCGCTGAGCATTAGCGATCGCCGGAAATAGTCGTCGAGCCCCGCATGAAAGGTCTCCGGCAGCAGCATGTGCACGCTCTGGCCGATCGCCTCCGTCGATGTCTGGCCGAACATCTCTTCCGCCGCCGGATTGAACAGCGAAATCTTGCCCTCAGGGTCCATGGCAACGATTGCGTTCGGCGTGTTGCGCGTCACGGTGTCGAAACGGATGCGCTCGGCATCCAGGCTGTCGCTCTTGCGCTGGAAGAAGAACACGAAGGTGGCCACCAGCCAGAGCATGCCGACGGTGATGGCGCGGTTCGTCGCCTCGTAGCCATAGCCCTCGCCATGCCGGTCAACCGCAAGGAAGCCGAGCAGGATCAGGATCGAGCAGACGAAGGCCAGGTTGAAGGGCGCCGTGCGGCTCTTGAACCACAGCGACGTCAGGATCAGCGGCACGTAGATCATGCCGTTCACCACACCCAGCGGAGTATAGAGGTCGATCATCAGCCCGACGAAGCAGATCGCACCAGGCAGCCAGACGGGCATGCCGCCATGCTGGCCCGGCTGCAGCCACCAGGACCGCACCAGCATCGCCGAGCCGAGTAGTGTCACGCCGGCGGCGGTGTGCACCGCCATGCCGATATTCGACCCCCAGCGATAGATGTGCTCGGTGTGCATCGCATACCCGGCAAGCGCGGAAATTCCGAGGCCGATCACCACATAGCCGACGAGCTCCTCGAACTGCCGCGCCTTGCCCTTCTTGTCCGGCGGGGTCAGCGCCAGCGAGAGGTTGGAGAAGAACATGATCACGGCCGTGTTCAGCGCCATGCCGCCACCAACGCGGGCAAAGAATGCCGGATCGACGAAAATACCGGCCAGAAAACGTTCCATGATCTGCGGCTGGCGCCCGACGAATGTCAGCTCGATCAGCCGGACACCGCTCATCGCGGCGGCGAGCGAAAACAGCAGGAAAGCCGCGAGCCGCGCATTGGCGCTGGTATGGACGGAGATGACCAGCGCTATACCGGTGAGGCAGAAGCAGATCGCCGTGTTGATCGCCATCGCCGGCGAGTCCGGTATCAGCAAAAGAACCGGCTCGATCTGCCGCACCCAGGAGAGAAGGATCACCGCGCCGAGCATGAGCAGCAGCACGCCGAGCACGATCGTGGTCAAACGGTGTCGTTCCTGGCGCCAGGGGGCACTCGTCCTTCGACCAATGATCGGCTTCACCACGCGTTGCTCTCCCGTCCGGCGGTTACTATTTCCAGAATTGAAAATTATTCAATATACATCTGCAGCGATAGTTGCGGCTTCGGTTCCTACCGGCAATATGCCCGCTACGGATGCTGCGCCTTGCAGTCGAACGGAACGCCGGGGCGAGCGCACGAGGGTGAGAATGACGGCGGTATTTTATGTAGACGACAGCCGCGACGACCTCTTCTACGCGCAATATGTCTGTCGAAGAAAGCGACCCGACATCGCGCTTTCCTGCTTCCAGACCGCCGATACTGCCTTCGACGCACTCTCTTTATCGGCTGCCGATAGAGCGGCGCTGCCGGCACTCCTGATTGTCGATCTCTATATGCCCGTTGATAGCGGTATCGGCCTCATCACGCGCCTGCGCGCAGATCACCGCTTCGCATCGATGCGAATCGCCGTCTGTTCGGGTTCGGACGCGAAGGCGGATCGCGAGCGGGCCTTGGCGTGCGGGGCGGATTTATACGTCGAAAAGCCGATCGACCTGAGTGCGCTCGTCGATATCAGCCAATAGTCTATCAAAGACGATCGACTTTCTTAGGTATTTATGACGCAATGGTTGCAAGTCTCATTGACACGACTTTGGCTGCATTTCACACTATACGCAAAGGGCAGTGTGAGACGATGCTGGGAGAGCCGTTTGACTTTGTTGACGAAAACAACCCGGCAAAATCCGTGAATGAAGTCTGTCGTCCCGTTGATGCGTGAAGCGCGGCGCGGACGGCATGGGAAGGGGCGAGTGCTGGCGTTAGCGGGCGCAAGTGGAGGTCGCATGCCGATTTTGTGATCGGCGTGTCGCGGCGTTTTCCCTCGAAACTCCGCACTCGGTTATTAACTGTAGCAGTCTGGCGCGTGTCTCCAGAGTTCGGGGACGTTGCCGAACTGGTAAGCAAAGGCAAGCTTGAGCCAAGAGGCAGGAATGCGGAATGAGTAGCGCGATGGCACTTCCATTTCACGCTGGCCCGGAATTGGGGCGGGCGATCAACCGCACGGATTTCTTTCGACTTCTGAAGGCGGCTGCACATCACTATGCCTTCGACAGCTTCGCGCTTGCCCGCATCTCCGAGGCGTCGCAGCCCTTCGGCGCGCGCGATATCATCATCACCAACGTCGCCGAACGCCAGACCGGCTTTTTTGTCTACGCCATGGGCCGCGCGCTCGGCTTCGTCAAATCCAAGGCCGCGCAGTTCCTGGCGACGCCAGTGAGCGGCAGGGCGAACAATCTGGAAGGCTACCCGCCCGATCTCGTGCTCAACGAATTCGACACCAACAGCTTCCTGCTGATCCCGCTTTTCACGCCTGAGGGGCGTCGCTACTGTGTTGCCTTCAGCGGCAAGGGCAAGCAGCCGGATCAAGGCGAGATCGCCGATATTCTGCTCGATACAATGCGGATATTCGACAAGTTCTACGAGGAAATCCTGGTCAATGAAATGTCCGGGCGTTTGACCCAACGGGAGAATGAAGTGGTTCGCTGGACGAGTGAAGGCAAGACATCGGCGGAGATCGCCATCATCCTCGGCCTGTCGGAACACACGGTCAATTCGCACATCGCGGCATCGGTTCGAAAGCTCGGCGCGGTCAATCGCGTCCACATGGTGGCGATGGCCTTGCGCATGGGACTTGTTTCGTGAGCAAAAACGCTGAAATGAGACAAGAGGCGGCTCGCGGCGAGGCCGTCAAGATCCTGTTCGTCGACGACGAATTCATCGAATTTCGCGCCTTGAAAAAGACCGTCGCGGCACTCACCGAGCCGAAGGTCGAGATGGACTACGCGCAATCGGTCAGCGATGCGCTGGCCAAGCTCGGCAGCGACAGGTTCGACCTGATCCTGCTCGACAACCGACTGCTGCCGAACGCGGACTTTCGCGAGACCGTGCCGAAGTTGCGGGCCGCGAGCTACACCGGCCCGATCGGCGTCATATCGATGGATGTGTCTGACAGCTACTTCCAGCAGTTCCAGGATTACGGCGTCGACTTTCGCATCGGCAAGGAAGAGATCGACGTCGAGACGTTGCAATACATCATCCGCGAGTACGTTCGCTATGACATGCCTGATGTCTGGAAGGACGACTACAACATCTGACGTGTCATTGTACCGGCAGGCGGATGGTGAAGCGGCTTCCCGTCTCCGCCGATGATGCGAGCGAAATCGTACCCCCGAGCGCAGTCACCAGTTCCCGCGCGGCTGCCAGCCCGAGGCCCGGCCGCTTTGCGGCACCCTCCGGCTGCAGGCTCCAGAAGGCGGTGAATATGCTGTCCTGATGCTCAGCCGCGATGCCCGGGCCGTTGTCTGAAATATGGATCGTCCAATGCGTGGCATCGACGTCCGCTTCGACCGTCAGACGGCATGCCGCGTCATCATCCGTGCGATACATCAGCCCGTTCGCCATCACGTTCTTCAGCACCAGCCCCAGGATCCCCGCATCGGTCCGGATGCCGGGCAGGTCGCCGGTCTCGATCGTCGCCTTGGGGGCATCGACCTCGAAGCGCAGCTCCGCCCAGATCTGCCCGACCAGCAGCTTGGTGTCGATATCGCTGATCACAAGCCTCGGCGCGCCGGATGCGAAGCTGATCAGTCCCTTCGTCAGCTCCTGCGCGGCCTGCGTCTTGGCAAGGATGGTGTTGAGATACTCCAGATGTTCGCCATCGATCCTGTCGCCGATCTCGTCGATCAGGATCTCCGCATACATCGCGATGTGCCTGAGCGGCGATTGCAGGTCGTGCGAGGCGATGGCGAGAAAGCGCTTGATGCGCGTTTCGTCGGTTTCTGTCGTCGATGGTGACATGTCTCGTCTCGCCAGCTTCAGCCCGGGCGGAGAATAGAAAGCGGGCGCCGGTTCTGCAACCGGCGCCCGCATCAATTTCACGAAAGCAACCTGAAAAGGTCGATCCTGGATCAGCCTGCCGACTTGCGCGAGCTCGGCGGAATGATGTCGACCTTGTCGTCATTGCTCGAAACGGCGGCGCGGTGGCGCGTGCGCCAGTCGCCGAGGAAGAGCAGGATCGGCGCCGCGATGAAGACCGACGATGCGGCCGCGACGAGAATGCCGAACACCATCGGAATGGCGAAGCTTTCCACGGCGCTACCGCCCCAGATTGCCATCGGCAGCAGCGCGAGGAAGGCAGTGACGTTGGTGTAGATGCTTCGGGCCAGCGTCTCGTTGATCGACTTGTCGATCAGTTCGCGCAGCGGCATCGATTTGTAGAGACGCATGTTTTCACGCATGCGGTCGTAAACGACGACCTTGTCGTTCACCGAGTAGCCGACCAGTGTCAGGATCGCCGCGATGGCGGTCAGGTTGAAGTCGAGCCCCGTCAGCGCGAAGAAGCCGATGCACTTCGTCACGTCGAGAATGAGCGTGACGATGGCGCCGACCGCGAACGGCCATTCAAAGCGGTACCAGATATAGAGCAGCATCGCGAGGCTGGCGATCACGACGGACAGGATACCCGCCCATGCAAGCTCGCCCGAAACCTTCGGGCCGATGACATCGGTGCCGGTCACGGTTGCCGATGGATCGATCTTGACGATCTCGTCCTTCAGCTTGGTGACGGCAGCCGTCTGCGCCTCTTCACCGCCGTCCTGGCGCTGAGCGCGAACAGCCATGGTGTTGTTGTCACCATAGGACTGCAGCGACACCTCACCGAGGCCGAGGCTGTTCAGGCCTTCGCGGAACTTGCCGAGATCGGCTGCTTCCTGCGTCTTCACCGACATCTGGATACCGCCACGGAAGTCGACGCCGTAGTTGAGGCCAGGGTGGAAGAACAGCACGACCGATGCGACCGACAGCAGTGCGGAGACGGTCACGCCGAAGAAGCGGGCCTTCATGAACTGGATGTGCTTGTCGTAGGGGTAGAAGACCGGCAGCAGCGGCTTGATGTTGATGGTCTTCAGCTTGAAGCGACGAGTGATCTCGATCATCGAAACGCGAACGAAGGCGACCGAGGTGAACATCGAGATGATCAGGCCGAGCGCCATGGTCACGGCGAAGCCGCGAACCGGGCCGGTGCCGAACCAGAACAGGATGGCAGCGGCGATCAGCGCCGTCATGTTGCCGTCGATGATGGTCGAGTAGGCGCGGCGGAAGCCGGTATCGATGGCTGCGAACGAGCCCTTGCCCTTGCGGGTTTCTTCACGGATGCGCTCGTTGATCAGAACGTTGGCGTCAACCGCCAGACCGATGCCGAGCACGACGCCGGCGATGCCGGGCAGCGTCAGCGTGGCGCCGACAAGCGTCAGTGCCGAGAAGGTCAGGATCGTGTGGATCAGCAGAGCGACGTTGGCGAGAATGCCCCAGGTTCCGTAGAGCAGGAAGATGAAGGCTGCGACGAGGATGAAGCCGACGAGACCGGAATAGATACCCATCTGGATCGCATCGGCGCCGAGGTCGGCACCGACGGTGCGTTCTTCGATGACGGTGAGCTTGGCGGGCAGGGCGCCGGCGCGCAGCATGGCGGCAAGCGTGTTGGCCGTATCGGTCGAGAAGTTGCCGGAAATCTGGCCGGAACCGCCGGTGATCGGCTCGCGGATGACAGGCGCGCTCAGCACCTTGTCGTCGAGAACGATGGCGAACGGGTTGCCGACGTTCTGGCGCGTAATGTCGGCGAAACGGGTTGCGCCGGCGCTGTCGAAGCGGAAGCTGACGACGGGCTGCTGGCTCTGGTCGAAGCTGACGCGGGCGTCGGAAAGACGGTCACCGGAAATCTCGACGCGGTCGAGAACCGGATAGGTGTTGCCCTGATCGTCCTTGAGCATCGTCACGCCGGGGCCGGGAGCGTTGTTCGGCGCGAGCATGTGGAAGGACATCTTGGCGGTCGAGCCGAGAAGCTGGCGAAGGCGGGTCGGATCCTGCGCGCCCGGAAGCTGCACGAGAACACGGTTGCCGCCGATGCGCTGGATCGTCGGTTCGGCCACGCCGACCTGGTCGACGCGCTGGCGAATGACTTCAAGGCTCTGCTGGACGGCGCTGTCGACGTTACTGGAGATGCCGGCGGGCGAGAAGGCGACGATGATGTTGCCGCCGCTGGTCGTGACCGAAAGGTCCGACTGGCCGGCGGAGATGCCGGTTGCGATCGTGTTGCCGAGCGTGCGCAGCTGCGTCACGGCTTCGTCGGTCTGCGCCTGGTCGTTCAGCGTCACGACGATCTGGTTCTGGTTGCGAACGACCGACTTCGGCTGGATGTTCTTTTCGCGCAGCACGCGGCGTGCGTCCTGCAGAAGCGACTGCAGACGCTCGCGCGTCAGGTCGGCTTCATCGACTTCGAGAACGAGGTGCGAGCCGCCGCGAAGATCGAGGCCGAGCGAGACCTGCTGGTGCGGGAGCCAGGAGGGAAGGCGCTGCAATGTGGATTGCGGCAGGGCATTCGGCAGTGCGATCAGAATGCCGAGGAGAATGATCACCGTATAGGTGGCCACCAGCCATGGTGAGGTGCGCATTGTCTTGTCTATCCTTGATAACGCTTGGACCTGCGCTTCGAGCGCAGGCAGGCGTGTCGTAAATGCAATGGGAGGCGCCGAGGCGCGTGTCGTCAGGCCGCGAAAGCAGGCGGTCCATGCGAATCGTAGGGCTTCGCTTCAGCCGCGTAAAACGCAGGCGAGGTCGATTGCGAAAGCCGGAGCAAGTCAAGCGACGAGCGCTGGAAGATAGGCTGGTCGGCTTGTGCGGCGTCGCCGGACGCATAGGTCGCGTATTTCTGCGCGACCTTCCGGTCAGCCGCGAGCACGCCGCGCACGACGTCGCGTGCGCTCACCTGGAGCGGTTGGCTATCCTTGCTCGAAGAAGAGAATGCGTTGTTGGGGCCGCGCGTCGGGCCGAGCACGAGATTGCCGCCAAACAACAGGCCGAGATAGGCGAAGATCGCCACAGCCAGCGAGACGGCAACGCGACCGGTCATGCGGCGCGTATCGAACCTCATCTGGTCGTCCTGCGGATTTTCAATCTCGAACCGGCTCAACGGCGCAAAGTTCTCTCAGTGTTTCTCAGGAGAAGGCGTTTCCTCGGCCGCGCTTATACCAGCCTCGGTCTCGACTTCATAGGGTGAACTGTCATGATGCACTTGAGAGAGGCGGTCAAGCATGCCCATGGCGATTTCGCGTTCGCCCATGATGACGGTGTCGGCGCCATATTGCTTCAGCTCTTCGACCTCGGCGTCCGAATGCGCGCGCGCCACGATCAGCACGCCCGGATTGACCGCACGCCCCTGTTCGGCCACGCGGCATGCCTCGAATGCGTTGGGAATGGCGATGACCAGGCTTCGCGCGCCCTTGAGATTGGCGAGATCGAGCACCTCGCGCGTGACCGCGTTGCCACCGACGACTTCGATGCCCTGATCGCGAAGTGCCGCGATACGGTTGTCGGAATCCTCGACGACGAGGAAGGGCGTGCCCGAGGATTTCAGGTTCTGCCCGACAATGCTGCCGACCCGCCCGTAGCCGACGAGAATGGCGTGGCCCGACAGTTTGGTCGCATGCACCTCGTCAGCCACGATCGGCGGTTCTTCCACCACTTCGGTCGCAGTCTCGGCAGCCGGCTCGGGTTGAATCTCGTCACGCTTCGGCTCCAGCAGCGGCCGCAGCTTGTCGCAGGCATAGAAGAGAAGCGGGTTGAGGATGATCGATATGATGGCGCCGGCAAGGATGAGGTCGCGGCCTTCTTCCGGCAGCAGGCCGAGATCGACGCCGAGGGCGGCGAGAATGAAGGAGAATTCGCCGATCTGGCCCAGGCTTGCCGAAATGGTCAGCGCGGTTCCCACGGGCTTGCGGAACAGCTGCACGATGAGGAAGGCGGCGAACGACTTGCCGATGACGATGATGAAGATGGTGGCGATCAGCGGGATCGGCTTTTCGATCAAGATGTTGGGATCGAACAGCATGCCGACGGAAACGAAGAACAGCACCGCAAAAGCGTCGCGAAGCGGCAGGCTTTCCTGCGCCGCCCGGTGGCTGAGCTCGCTTTCGGCGAGAACCATGCCGGCGAAGAAGGCGCCAAGCGCCAGCGACACGCCGAACAGCTTCGATGCACCGAAGGCGACGCCGAGCGCGATCGCCAGAACGCCGAGGCGGAACAGTTCGCGCGACCCGGTGTGGGCGATGCGGTGCATCGTCCAGGGAATGACGCGTCGGCCGAAGACCAGCATCACGCCCACGAAGAGCGCCACCTTGACCAGCGTCATGCCGATGATGCCGCCGATCCCCATGTCGAGGCCGAACATGCGGTTCACCGCTGCCGACAGCGGCTCGACGGTTCCGTGGCCGCTGCCGATGCTGGCGGCCGCGGGGATGAGGACGAGCGCCAGCACCATGGCAAGGTCTTCCACGATCAGCCAGCCGACCGCGATCTTGCCGCGTTCCGTCTCGACGAGCCGCCGCTCCTGCAATGCCTTAAGGAGCACGACGGTCGACGCGACGGAGAGAGCCAGCCCGAAGACGAGGCTCCCGCCCGTCGGCCAGCCCATGAGCGCGCCCAATCCCCAGCCGAGAAGGGTGGCGAAGCCGATCTGCACGATCGCGCCCGGCACAGCGATCCCGCGCACGGAGAGAAGGTCTTTCAGGGAGAAGTGCAGGCCGACGCCGAACATCAGGAGGATGACGCCGATCTCGGCAAGCTCTGGCGCCAGATTCTGGTCCGCCACGTAGCCGGGCGTGTGCGGCCCCACCAGAATGCCGGCGATGAGGTAGCCGACGAGAGGCGGCAATTTCAGCCGGTTGGCGAAGGCGCCGAGGATGAACGCAAGCACGAGACCCCCGACGATTGTCGAAATCAAAGGTGTGTCGTGCGGCATGAGCGGTCTCCCCGACTGGAAATCCTGTTTAAATTATGACATATTTGGCTAATATCAACCAATATGGGTGGTTTGACATCATGGGTCAAGGCGCGAAAGAAACAATTCTCACCCCTGCTTTATGCCGCGCTGCCAGGGGGCTGCTGGATTGGACGCAGGTCGACCTTGCCGACCAGGCCGCCGTCTCCCGCAGCACGATCCGCGACTATGAAGGCAAGCACCACGAGCTGCACCGCGCGACAGAAGCGCAGCTGCGGCTGGCCTTCGAAAATGGCGGCGTCGCCTTCATAGAGGTCGAAGGCAAGGGCACCTGTATCTGCCTGCGGCCCTCAGGCGAATGATACGCTATTTGCCGGCTGCCAGGCAGCTGGCCTTCACCTTGTAGGCGTAGATCACATTCCCACGATAATAGCCTGCGCTTGGCTGCCATGACCTGATCGTCTGCGGTGGTTCCGCGCACTCGAAGGGCTGCGTGGTCACGAACAGCACGTCGTCGCCGACAGTCTTGGGCAGCGCGAAAGTCTGCTCATAATAGTTGTCGGGCGCTTCGGCCGGCGGTCGGGCGTAGATCTTGAAGGGTTCGTTTCGGAGCGTATGGTACATGTCCGCCAGGATGTCGCGGCTGTCGCTGACGATGATACCAGTGCCCGCCTGTCGCGCCAGATTGCCGGCTTCGCGGCTAACGTCGCTGCGGCCGAGATAGCGTTTCATCACTTCGTTTCCATTCGGCAGCACCAGCTGGTGCGCGAAGATGGCGGCCAGCGGAAAGAGCATGCTGGCCGCACCGTTGATGGCGAACGACACGCGCAGCCCCTTGGGCCAGACCCGGTGAAGCAGCCACACCGCGAGGATCGTACCGGCGACATAGGCCGTTACCGCCCAGTTGGCATAGGCTTTGGCGATCAGCGCCTGGAACGTGATCAGCAGCACCACGGGCACCGAGAGCCAAATGAGTAATGTCTCGATCGCGCTGCCTTGCCCTCTCAATGCCCGGTAGACCGCCCAGAGAATCGCGAAGAACACGATCGGCCCGACAACGCCGAACTGCGCGGTGAAGAACTCGATCCCGTGCCCGATGTTCAGGCTCAACCCGTTCCAGTGGGCGATGCTGGTCGTGTGCTTGATCGTCGTGGCGTCATGGGTGGCGTTCCACCAGAGGTTCGGCGCCGCCACCACGACGGCAGTTGCGGCCGAAATGAAGAAGTCCCGCCAGCCGATCCGCGCCATCGGCAAAAGCAGCAGGGCGATCAACCCGCCGGGCACGACGAACAGGATGGCGTATTTCGACAGGAATGCACAGCCGAAGGCCACGCCCATCAACAGCGCCGAGGCGACTGAACGCTGGCGGGTCAGACCGAAATAGGCAAACAGCGCGACAGCGAGGAAGAAGAGCAGAATAACGTCGGTGGAGAAGAAAACGGAAGACAGCGCGACGCCGGGCAGAGTGATGTAGGTGACCCCGGTCCAGCCCTCGATGTCGGGGCTGACGAAGCGCTTGGCGATCTTCATCAGCACGAAAGCGGTCGCCATGTGAACCAGAGGACCGCAGAGCCTGATCCAGAAGATCGAGGTCGATCCCGAAAGCTCGGTCATCGCGCGGATCACCCAGGCGATCATCGGTGGCTTCGAATAATAGCCGAAGTCGAAATTCTGCGACCAGAACCAGTATTGCGCCTCGTCGACGAACAGATCCGTCGTATCGAAGTGCAAGGTGACGATGCGCCAAAGCGTCACGCCGATAATGATGAGTACACCGAGGCGTGGAGACATGCTTCTGATTCCGTAAACTGGACAACACCATCGTCGGCCGATGCGCAACGCTTCGCCGGCTCAGTGGTTAAACACGCCCATTACTGTTGTTTTATGACGGAAATTCAAAGCACTCGCAGAGGCATGGCGACGCGGCCTGCTTCAATACGGTCGAGAAGTGCGACGGCTGTGAGAACAGACACGGCAAGAAAACATGCACCCAAACCCAGAACAATCATTGCTCAATCCCTATGACGTCATGTCGCGATTTGCCGGGGATATAACACGAAGCTTGCTTCGAACTTGTAGCAGCGGCGCAACGCCACGCCAGTATTTCATAGATGGTTATTCGCGTTGCTCCGAAAGCCGACATTCATAAAATGGGTATTAACCTTCAGGCAAGGAATTAACCATAAACATTGCACTACACGTCGGAATGGGAAAATTTTAGCGTTCCCAGCAGGCATGACGCCGAACCGCCGTACCGGCTCAATCCGGTATCGATCTCTCAAGTAACTCTACGATAGTCCGCACTGATCTCGATAGATCCGACCGCCGGCGTTAGCCCGCGTCAGGTCCAGTCGTATCCGTGTTGATGTCAGGAGCCTTGAGTTCTCTTCGGGCGATATGCCCGGGCTTTGGTTGGGGACAGGCGTTGCGGCAGAACATGCCATCGGATCAGGATCGTGGAGCACAGGCAGGCAGCCTGCGTGACCGCCTGCGCTTTGCCGGCCTCGATGCCGAGCAGTGCGAGATGGTGCGGCGCTATCGCCCGGAGCTCCAGCAGCACCTGACCTCGGGCCTTCGTGATCTTTTCCAGCGTTTTCAGTCTTTCCCCGATGCCGCCCGTAATTTCGAGAGCGAGCGTCAGGTCGATCGTCTGCATGATCTGCAGACGTCGCACTGGGATGTGCTGACGGATGCCCGTTTCGACAGCCTCTACGCCGAGCGCGTCAAGGTCCTGTCTGATTCCGAAAGCAAGATGGGATTGGACCCTCGCTGGCATGTCGCCGGCCATGGCGTCGTCCTCGAACATGTCATTGCTGGCCTCGCCGATGAGCTCGCCGGCTCCTCCTTCCTCCCGAGCGTCAAGCGCCGCAAGCGCGAGATCGCCGACCTGATGACGGCGCTCATCCGCCTTGTCATGGTCGATGTCGAGATCGCCGTGTCGCTGCGTTTCAACTCCCTGCGCGCTTCGCACCAGCGCCAGATCGCCGATCAGCGAAACAGCGACAAGGCCGAGGTTGCCCGCGTGTTCTCCGACGTCATCGAAGGTCTCGCCGCCCGCGACCTGACGGCGCGCGCCATCGTCACCGAGGACGGCCCGCACAATGATGTCGCCCTGGCGCTGAACGGCGCGCTGGAAGCATTGCAGACCGAGTTCGGCGCGATCAGCGAACGGACCGCCAAGGCCGAGGCATCGGTGCAGGTGCTTGGCCAGTCCGCCCGCAATCTCTCCGGCCACGCCTCGGGCCACGCCGAGCAGCTTCTGGCTTCGGCCGCCACGCTTGCAGACCTGTCCGAGAACGTGCGTCGCAGTGCGGCGGGCAGCCGTGCGGCTGAGGACGCAGCCGCATCCACGCGCGCGGCAGCCGAAGCAAGCGGCGAGGTTGTCGGCCGCGCCATCTCCGCCATGGCCGATATCGAGCAGTCCGCCGAACGCATCGGCCAGATCATCGGCGCCATCGACGAAATCGCTTTCCAGACCAACCTGCTGGCCCTCAACGCCGGCATCGAGGCCGCCCGCGCCGGCGATTCCGGCCGTGGCTTTGCGGTTGTCGCCCAGGAAGTCCGCGCGCTGGCACAAAGGTCGGCCGACGCTGCCCGCGAGATCAAGACACTGGTCAGCACTACCAAGTCTCAGGTGGATGCTGGCGTGCAGATGGTCGGCCGCACGCAGGATTCGATCGGCAGCATCGTGCGCCAGGTTACCGATATCAATGCCGCCATCGCCTCTGTGGCAAGCCAGGCCAGCGACAACGTATCCGTGCTCGACGCGGTCACGACCGACGTCAAGGGCCTTGGCGCGCGCGTCGCTGAAAGCGCGGGCGCCGCATCGCATTCTGCCGTCGGCGCCGACGATCTCCACACCGTTATCGTCGAGCTTGGCCGCACAGTCCGCGAGTTTCGCATCGCCCGCAATAGCGCCGAGGCGGCCGACCGCAGGCCCGTTCGCGCCGTCGACGTCCAGCCCGCCCGCCGGGCTGCCGAGGAAAACGACACTGCTTTCGATTTCAACCTGCCGCTCGCAAGTGTCGGAGGCGGACGAAATGCATACTGAAGCACTGAATTATGACGGGGGCTCACATTCGTTGGGCGTCAATCAGCAGATAGGAAAAGTCTGATGGCAGCAAAAAAGAGTGGGAAGACGCTGAATCTGGCGGCGACCATTGACCTCAACGAAGCCTCCGCCCTGCGCGACAAGCTTCTGTCGATGCGCGGCAGCGCGGTGTCGATCGATGCATCGGCGGTAGAGCGCGTCGGCGCTCTCGGCGCACAGGTGCTGATGTCTGCCGCCAAGACCTGGGATCAGGACAAGCTTGCGTTCACCTTCACCAAGGTTTCGGACGCGTTTCAAAAAACCATGCAGCTGATCGGTGTGGATGTTCACCCGCTGCTCGCCAAGGAGATTCAGTAATGAAGAAAAGAGTGCTCACCGTGGATGATTCACGGACGATCCGGAACATGCTCCTCGTGACCCTCAACAATGCGGGCTTCGAGACGATCCAGGCGGAAGACGGCGTCGAGGGACTGGAAGTTCTCGAAGGCTGCAACCCAGACGTCATCGTGACCGACATCAACATGCCGCGTCTTGACGGCTTCGGCTTCATCGAAGGCGTTCGCCGCAACGACCGCTACCGCGCCATCCCGATCCTGGTCCTGACGACCGAAAGCGATGCCGAAAAGAAGAACCGCGCGCGCCAGGCCGGAGCCACCGGCTGGATCGTCAAGCCTTTCGACCCTGCCAAGCTGATCGATGCCATTGAGCGCGTAACCGCTTAAAATCAGGAATTTCTTTTATGGATATGAACGAAATCAAAGAGATCTTTTTCCAGGAATGCGAGGAACAGCTCGCCGAACTGGAATCCGGTCTTCTGAAAATGAATGATGGCGATCGTGATCCGGAAACCGTCAACGCGGTATTTCGTGCCGTTCACTCGATCAAGGGCGGCGCTGGCGCCTTCGGTCTGGACGATCTCGTCGCTTTCGCCCATGTGTTCGAGACCACACTTGATTGCGTTCGTTCCAACAAGCTAGAGCCGACCCAGGATGTCCTGAAAGTCATGCTCAAGTCGGCCGACGTTCTGGCCGACCTCGTCAGCGCCTCGCGCGACGGCGGCAGTGTCGACGAAAGCCGCAGCCGTGGCTTGGTCAAGGAGCTGGAAGCGCTTGCGAACGGCGAAGTCCCATCGCCATCCGCCGCCGAAGCACCCGCCGCGGCACCGGTCGCCGCCGCACCCAAGCCCACCGATGACAGCGGCTTCGCGCCGATCCCGTTCTCCTTCGATGATTTTGGAGGTGATGAAACCTTCGAAATCACCTTCAAGCCGCGTTTCGAGCTCTACTCCAAGGGCAACGATGCGACACTGTTGCTGCGCGACCTCAGCCGTCTTGGCGAGATGAACATCTATTGCAACATGGATGCGCTGCCAGGCCTCGACGAGCTCGACCCCGAGTCAGCCTATTTCTACTGGAACATCACGCTCAAGACCGACAAGGGCGAAGATGCAATCCGCGCGGTATTCGAATTCGCCGAGTGGGACTGCGAGCTGACCATCACCACGGACGCCGCCGAAACCGAGGCCGCCGCGGCCGAGGAGCTGCCGATGGTGCCCGTGCCCTTCGACCTCTCTGCGCTGGATGACGGTCCTGAGGCTGCGGCCCCGGAAAAGAACGAAGCCGCTGTCGCCGTCGCGGAAACGGCTTCGAATGTGACCCAGATCGCATCCGCCGCCGCCCGCGTCGAAAAGAAGGAATCAGCCGCTGCTGCCAATGCAGCCGCCGCAGCCGCTGCCCAGAACACTGCCGCCGCCAACAGTGCCGGCCAGACGATCCGCGTCGATCTCGATCGTGTCGACCGCCTGATCAACCTCGTCGGCGAGCTTGTCATCAATCAGGCGATGCTATCGCAGAGCGTCATCGAAAACGACACGACCGGCACCTCCTCGATCAACATGGGTCTCGAGGAGCTACAGCAGCTCACCCGCGAGATCCAGGATTCGGTCATGGCGATCCGCGCGCAGCCGGTGAAGCCGGTCTTCCAGCGCATGTCGCGTATCGTTCGCGAAGTGGCCGACATGGTTGGCAAGTCGATCCGCCTCGTCACCGAAGGTGAAAACACCGAAGTCGACAAGACGGTCATCGACAAGATCGCCGAGCCGCTGACCCACATGATCCGCAATGCCGTCGACCACGGCATCGAAAGCCCCGAGAAGCGCGTCGCCGCCGGCAAGGATCCGGAAGGCACGATCAAGCTTTCGGCAAAGCATCGCTCGGGCCGCATCCTGATCGAGCTGCAGGACGATGGCGGTGGCATCAACCGCGAACGCGTCAAGCAGAAGGCGATCGACAACGACCTGATTTCGCCGGACGCCAACCTGTCCGACGAAGAGATCGACAACCTGATCTTCGCGCCGGGCTTCTCGACCGCCGACCAGATCTCCGACATCTCCGGCCGCGGCGTCGGCATGGACGTCGTCAAGCGTTCGATCCAGGCGCTCGGTGGCCGCATCAGCATCACCTCGAAGCCGGGCCAGGGCTCCGTCTTCACCATGAGCCTGCCGCTGACGCTCGCCGTTCTCGACGGCATGGTTGTCACGGTCGCCGGCCAGACGCTGGTCGTTCCGCTGACGGCGATCGTCGAAACGCTGCAGCCCGAGGCATCCGCCATCCACTCCTTCGGCGCCAGCCATCGTCTGATCTCGATCCGCAACTCCTTCTGCCCGCTGGTCGATGTCGGTCGCATCCTGAACTTCCGCGCCACCCAGGCCAATCCGGTCGAAGGTGTTGCCCTTCTCGTCGAATCCGAAGGCGGCGGTCAGCGCGCGCTCATGGTCGATGCGATCCAGGGCCAGCGTCAGGTCGTCATCAAGTCGCTCGAGGCGAACTATACCCACGTCCCGGGCATCGCCGCAGCAACCATCCTGGGCGACGGTCGCGTCGCTCTCATTCTCGATGTCGATGCAGTTGTGGGCGCCTCGCGCGGCCAGGCGCTGAGACAGGAAGTATCCTTGGCGGCGGCGGGTTAAGTTATGTCCTACATCGTGAAAAGTCTGACCGAAGGGCACCGCGAACTCATCGCGTTCCGCGTCGGCGATCAGGAGTTTTGCGTCAATGTCATGTCGGTTCGCGAGATCCGCGGCTGGACGCCGGCAACGGCCATGCCGCACTCGCCCTCCTACATGAAAGGGGTCATCAATCTGCGTGGCGCGGTGCTGCCGATCATCGATCTTTCGGCGCGCCTCGGCATGAAACCGACCGAGCCGACGCAGCGCCATGTGATTATTGTGGCCCAAGTTCACCGAAAAGTAGTTGGTCTGCTCGTAGATGCGGTGTCGGATATACTGACTGTTAGTGAAGACAACGTACAGCCAACACCCGAGATCGCCTCCGAGCTACAACGTCAGTTTGCCCGCGGGATCATGGCGATCGAAAAGCGATTGATCTGCCTGCTGGAACTGGAAGCCATATTCCCCGACGCGGAAAGCGAAGCTGCATGAGTGTCTTGAGTGCCAAAGATGTGAGACCGGGGAGCCCCGATGAGGTGCTGGCGAGCGGCGAGTATCCGCTGACGCGTCGCGACCTCACGGAGATCGCCGCGATGATCTACTCGGATGCGGGGATCTTCCTCAACGAGACCAAGGCATCGCTGGTCTATTCGCGTCTTTCCAAGCACATTCGCAATCTCGGCCTCTCCGGCTTCCGCGAATACTGTTCACTGGTGTCTTCGCAGGCAGGCGCTGCCGCACGCCGTGAGATGCTGTCGCATCTGACCACCAATTTCACGCGCTTCTTCCGTGAAAACCATCACTTCGAGCACCTGCGTGATCACGTCCTGCCTGATCTGTTGCAGCGAGCCAAGTCGGGGGGGCGCGTCCGCATCTGGTCCGCTGCCTCGTCCGACGGCCAAGAGCCTTATTCGATCGCGCTGACAGTGCTGTCGATGATGCCGAATGTTGCCGACTACGATTTCAAGATTCTCGCCACCGACATCGATCCGAAGATCCTGGCGATTGCCCGCGCCGGTGCCTACGACGAGAGCGCGCTTGAAACCGTTTCGCCCGCCATGCGCAAGCAGTGGTTCAGCGAAGTCAACATCGATGGACGTCGCAAGTTCCAGGTGGATGACCGCGTCAAGCGGCTAATCACCTATAACGAGCTCAACCTGATGGCCCAGTGGCCGTTCAAGGGGAAGTTCGACGTCATCTTCTGCCGCAACGTCGTCATCTACTTCGACGAACCGACACAGATGAAGATCTGGTCGCGCTTTGCGGAACTCCTGCCCGAGGGCGGTCATCTTTACATCGGTCATTCCGAGCGCGTATCCGGCGATTCCAAGCATGTCTTCGACAATATCGGTATCACCACATACCGCTATACGACCAAGGGCCTCGGGAGGAAGGGATGAGCATGGCGGCACGTGTTCTCGTTGTTGACGATTCTCCCACCATGCGCGGTCTTATCACTGCCGTGCTCCAGTCCGATCCTGATGTCGATGTCATCGGTCAGGCCGGCGACGCCATGGAAGCGCGCGAGGCGATCAAGAAGCTCAATCCCGATGTCGTGACGCTCGATATCGAGATGCCGAATATGAACGGCCTCGAGTTTCTCGAAAAAATCATGCGTCTGCGACCGATGCCCGTGATCATGGTATCGACCCTGACGCACCGCGGCACCAACGCGACGTTGGCGGCATTGGAGATCGGCGCGTTCGATTGCGTGAGCAAGCCGCAGCCGGGCGACATGCGCCCCTTCGGCGACCTGGCCGAGAAGGTCAAGGCCGCCGCCCGCTCGCAGCGCCGCCAGGTCGTCGCGCCGCAGCCAGTCACGCCGCCGCCGGCGGTCGCGGATTATCGCGTCGGTCGCAAGGTTGTCGCGATAGGCTCTTCCACCGGTGGCGTGGAAGCGTTGATTGCCGTGCTGCAGAAGTTCCCGGCCAACTGCCCGCCGACAGTCATCACGCAGCACATGCCTTCGACCTTTACCAAGAGCTTCGCGGAGCGGCTGAACCGCCTCTGCGCGCCGGTGGTGCAGGAGGCGACGGATGGCGCGCGCCTGGAAATCGGCAAGATCTATCTGGCGCCCGGTGGCGAGCGCCACCTGCAGGTGGTCAACGCATCGGCGCCCTGCTGCCGCCTTCTCGATCGCGAAGCGGTGAATGGTCACCGACCCTCGGTCGATGTTCTCTTTGATTCCGTCGCCGAGCTTGCAGGTCGCAATGCTGTCGGCGTCATCCTGACCGGAATGGGCCGCGACGGCGCCGCCGGTCTCCTGAAAATGCGCCATGCAGGCGCCCGTACCCTCGGACAGAACGAAAAGACCTCGGTGGTCTACGGGATGCCGCGGGTAGCCTTCGAACTCGGCGCTGTCGAACAACAGCTGCCGCTCAATGCCATTGGCGAGGAAATCTTGAAGATGACCGCCCGTAAGGAAGGAACTGACTAATGTCACTCGCAGAAAAAATCAAAGTTCTGATCGTCGACGATCAGGTCACCAGCCGCCTGCTGCTCAGCGACGCGCTGACCCAGCTCGGCTTCAAGCAGATCACCGCCGCCGGTGATGGTGTGCAGGGCATGAAGATCATGACCGAGCAGCCGCACCACCTGGTGATCTCGGACTTCAACATGCCCAACATGGATGGTCTCGGCTTCCTGCATGCCGTGCGTTCCAACCCGACGACCAAGAAGGCGGCCTTCATCATCCTGACGGCCCAGGGCGACCGCGCGCTGGTGACCAAGGCCGCTCAGCTGGGCGCCAACAACGTTCTGGCCAAGCCCTTCACGATCGAAAAGATGAAGGCGGCGATCGAAGCCGTATTTGGAGCGTTGAAATGACAACTGAGGTTGCGGCCCGCCGTGTTCATATCATTCAGGGCGAATGGAAGGTCCTGAATGATCCGAACGCGGTCTTGACGACCATACTTGGCTCGTGTGTGGCTGCATGCCTACGGGATCCGGTGGCCGGCGTTGGAGGGATGAACCACTTCCTTCTGCCGGGCAACGCCACGACGCCCATGACGGGGGGAGATGCCACGCGCTATGGCGTGCATCTCATGGAATTGCTGATCAACGGTCTCTTGAAGCAGGGCGCGCGCCGCGACCGCCTGGAAGCCAAGATCTTCGGAGGAGCGAAGACGATCTCGACATTCTCGAATGTCGGGGAACAGAATGCCGCTTTTGCCATGCAGTTTCTGAAGGATGAAGGCATCCCCATCGTCGGTTCCAGCACCGGCGGCGATCACGGGCGCAAGCTCGAGTTCTGGCCGGTTTCCGGTCGCGCTCGGCAGTATCCGCTGACAGGTGCCGAAACCCAGAAGACCGTCGCGCTCGAACAGCGTCCGGTTGCCCCGCAGAAGCCAGTTGAAACCAGTATCGAATTCTTCTGAGCCCGAGGTCCTAATGAACGTGAATGCACAGGCGGAGCAACCGTCGCCAGTCGAAGCGCTGCCCGATATCTTGATGCGGGTCGTGTCCGAGCTGCACGATGTCGCCTATCTGATAGAACGGATCGAGCCTCAGCTTCTGGAAATCGGCGGAGCAAATCTGCTGAACGCTCCCGAAAGCATGAAGGTCCTGCAGGGGATCGACCTTGCCGTACAAAAGGCCCGCGGTATCGCGGAATTCATCGACACCATCACCGGCGAGATTTCCAGTGAATGGATGGTCGATGTCGCAACGGCGCTCAGCCTCGTGAAACTCAGCGAGATGCAACGCGCGCTGGGTGGCGGCGGTATGCGCCACGGTCACTCCCAGCCGATCAACAAGGCAGCCGGCGACTTCGATTTCTTCTAGCCGGCGCTCTTACTTACACGTCAATGCGAAACGCTCGCACAAGTTTCGGCTTCTATAGGTCAAATTAGGCGATAGGCCTGCTTTGTCTGTAAAGATCGTGCGAGAACAGAATGAATCTGTTAAATCAATTAGTTCAGATTATTAGGAACTTTAGTTCTCTTGGGCGGAATCGCCTGCTGGCGTTAGCCGGAATCGGGGTTGTTTCCGTGGCGCTCATTCTCGGCGCCGCTCTATTCGTCAACAAACCTGCCCAGGAAACGCTGTATGTCGGGCTTGATTCGTCCGATCTGAACCAGATCAGCATCGCGCTTGCCGAATCCAACATTGCATTTCAGGTTGGTTCCGACGGCTCGAGCATCACCGTTCCCGCCGGGATGACCGGCAAGTCGCGCCTGCTCCTCGCCGAAAAGGGCCTGCCCAACAGCAATAATGCCGGCTACGAACTCTTCGACAAAGTCGGCTCGCTCGGCCTGACCTCCTTCATGCAGGAAGTCACCCGCGTTCGCGCGCTGGAAGGTGAGATTGGCCGCACGATCCAATCCATCTCCGGCGTATCGGCCGCGCGCGTTCACATCGTCATGCCGGAGGTCGGCAACTTTCGTCGTGCCGAACAGAAGCCGACGGCATCCGTCATGCTTCGAGCGAGTGCCTCGACCGGCCGCGCCGCGGCAAGCTCGATTCGTCACCTTGTCGCCTCGGCCGTGCCGGGGCTCGATGTCGGTGATGTGACCATTCTCGATTCCGCCGGCCAGCTGCTCGCCTCTGGTGACGAGGCCAGCAACAGCAACCTCAACCGCTCGCTCGGTATCGTCCAGAACGTCCAGGACGAAGTCGAATCCAACATCGACAAGGCCCTTGCGCCCTTCCTCGGCATGGACAACTTCCGCTCCAGCGTCACCGCCGACCTGAACACGGATGCGCAGCAGATCCAGGAAACCGTCTACGATCCGGAATCCAAGGTCGAACGCTCCATCCGCACCACCAAGGAAGCGGCCCAGTCCCAGCAGACATCGAACGACAACGCCACCACCGTCCAGCAGAATGTCCCGCAGGCCGCTCCCCCGACCGGTGGCTCGAACGGTCCGGCTTCCCAGGACAAGTCCGACAAGAAAGAAGAGCAGACCAACTACGAGATCAACAGCAAGACCACGGCGACGACCCGCAACAGCTACAAGGTCGAGAAGCTCTCGATCGCTGTCGTCGTCAACAAGGGGCGCATCGCCAAGATGGTCGGCGAACCTGTCGACCAGGCCAAGATCGACGCCTATCTCGCCGAGATGCAGAAGATCGTCGCTTCGGCTGCCGGTATCCGCACCGATCGTGGCGACGTGGTCACCGTCACGGCGATGGACTTCCTCGAAAACCAGCTTCTCGAGGAAACCGGCTCCGGCGTCCGCATCATGGACATGTTGAGCCGCAACCTCGCCGGCATCATCAACTCGCTCGCCTTCGTGGTCGTTGCCTTCCTGGTCATCTGGATGGGTGTCCGTCCGATGGTTCGCAGCATGACCGGTGGCGGCACGGCGATCGGCGGCGACACCTCGATCGAAAGCGCCGGCCTCGAGCTTCCGGACTTCGCACCGGCGGGCGACGTCGGCGGCGGCGCCCTCATGGATGGCTTCGGCTCGGACTTCGGCTTCGACAGCACGGAAGATCTCCTCAGCCTTGGCGACGACGACGGCAGCTTCAATCGCCGCGTCAAGGAAGGGCCCGAGCGCAAGCTTGCTCGCATGGTCGAGATCAACGAGGAACGCGCAGCGAAAATCCTCAGAAAATGGGCGGTCGACAACGCCGCATAAGACAAGGGCCGGGAAACCGGCCCTTTCCCTTTTTGCACATCACACACACGAAACCGGTGCATGACTCGCGTTTGACGCGAATCGTGTTGCCATGTGGCCTCGAATCATCTTAGCTTGCTATAACTTCTAAGAGATGAATTCCTTGTGCGAATCGGCGCACAGTTCGTGACGAAAGTAAATCCCCAGAACTCGGAGATGGTGATTTGCATTCATTGACGTACCCTTGGATGATTCGCGGAGAAGGTGCATTTCGTTGCTGACAGACGTGATCAAGCATTTTTCGTGATAAGTTCTCAGCCTCAGGAATTGCCAATGGACATGCATATATTGCAAGCTCTCAAGAGCGAAACGAGGACAGGGAACTTCGTCGGGATTGCTGCGACCAACCTTTCGTCGCGCTCGGAACTCATTGCCCAGCTTTGCGAGATAGCGGGCACGGGAAGGTTGCAACCGGGACTGCGCATCCTGACCGACTACGTGGGAGCCTCGCACTATCTCCTGGCTCGCGCTGATCTCTTGCAGGAGGCAGGGCTCGATTTCGTAGTCTCGTCCGACTGGCCCTTTGATCTCGTCACCAATCTCGCAGAGGCATTCGTGGGCGGCTTCGGTCGCGCCACCGAGCTTGAGAAGTGCATGCAGCTCTTCCAGCCGCACTTCGCCGTCTTGCCCGATACGGCAGATGTTCCGGATGGCGCGAGCCGCCAGTATTGCTCGCTGATGTTCAATATCGGGCGCTCGCGCCTGGCATTGATGTTCCTGTTTGACGATGGCTTCATCCTCTCGCAGGAGCGCCTGAGGGATGTCGGCCTGCTCACGGCCTATTACACGAGCCTGCTGCAATATAGTGGCACCAAATCGGACCGCGATTTTGAACTGACCGATCGCGAACTCGAGTGTCTATTCTGGATCGCCGAAGGCAAGACCAGCGATGAAATCGCGATGATCCTCGGCATCTCGCGCAACACCATCAACAACTACATTACCAGCGTCATGCGTAAAACGGCGACGAAGACACGTTCAGAAGCCATCGCGTTCGCGGTCAGAAACAATCTGGTGTAAGGGGACGCGATCATGGCATATGCATCGGGCCGATCGATCAGCAGCGCCGACACTGCCTCGCGCTCCACGCGCGCCAATCGGGTCAGCAGCCGCTCCGATCTCTTCCCTCGCCTGGTGGCCATGCAGAAGCTGGCCGACGCGCAGAATTTCGCGGTCTACCGCATGTCGAGCTCCGGCCTGCCGGCCAAGCAGCGCTTGATCTGCGAGCTCGAAAACTGGGGTTCGGCCAATGCCTCGCTGCATAAGGCCTTTGTGGATGCTTATGGCGATGCGCTGATCGAGCATGTCGAGAAATCGCTCCTGCCGCTCGCCTGGGCCGGCAGCCACGATCGCAGCTTCCCGGGCGCCATCGGCATGGCGCCATTCGTCGTGCGCCTTCAGGATGGCGTCGTGCCTTTCTCCGGCCTGGCTTTCCCCGTTCGCCTCGGTGCGATCGGCAACGGCTTCGTCGTCTTCACGGGCGATGACCTCGATCCGCCGAACGACATGGTCGTCGAGCTGCACGGTCGCGCCTGCCAGGTGATGATCGACCTGCTGTCGCTCGACGAGCGTCGAGCCACCGCCGCCGAAGCGCTCAGCGAACGCGAGATCGCCTGCCTGCAGCTTGCCGGTGACGGCCGCATCAGCGAGGAAATCGCCGACAAGCTCGGCCTGTCGGTGCACACCGTCAATGCCTATCTCGGCTCGGCGACGATCAAGCTGGATTCGGTCAACCGCATCCAGGCAATCGCCAAGGCAATCCGGCTCGGCTACATCAGCTGATCGACGATCTGTGTGAGATAGTTAGCTCGCGAGCGCCTGGAGCGGCGGCGCGTTGTATCGGGCCTGGTTGAGGCTCCGCTCGAGGAATGCCGTATTTTCATGCGGGTTCGAAGAGGGATTCTCGAACGCTATGTGGTTGATCTCGATACCGGCATGTTCGGCGGCCAGCGTCAGCTGCGCGTAGATGGTGACGCCGCGCGGCTTGATCTCGAGGTCGATGACAACCTCCGGCTTGCCGCCCCATTCCAGCGTATAGCTGCCGCCATGGCCGAAGTTGACGGTACCGGGATGGAAGAACATCTCGGCGGCCGAGGAAACGAGGTCTGAAAGATTGCCGTAATACTCAAATCGCAGGATCGAAATCAGGTCCGATGCATCCAGCAGCCGCAGTTCGGTCGCGACCGGGCTGATAGCTTCGGCGAGAATCTTCTCGCGCTGGGCAGAGTAGGGGCATTTTTTCATTCGTTTATCTTACCCGGTTGTTCTTGGCCTGCGCCGCGTAAACCCGATGAATGAGCTCCGCGACGGCCTTGTAGAATACTGACGGGATGACACTATCCACCGAGACTTGCGCAAACATGGAGCGCGCAAGCGGTGGATCTTCGAAAACCGGTATTCCGTTCGTTTCGGCGATCTCTCTGATTTTTAACGCAATTAGGTCCTGGCCCTTGGCAACGACGATAGGAGCGTCGTTTTCTTCGCGGACATAGCGCAGCGCAACGGCGAAGTGGGTCGGGTTGGCGATGACCATGGTGGCGCGTGGCACGTTGGCGATCATGCGACGCCTTGCGCGGTCGCGCATCAGCGCGCGCTGGCGGCCCTTCACGAAGGGGTCGCCCTGAGACTGCTTGTTTTCCTCCTTGATTTCGTGGCGCGACATCTTCAGTTCGGTGAACCAGTGATAGCGCGTCCAGAAGAAATCGACGATCGCCACCAGCGCGGTCGCGATTAGAACAACCAGCGTGATTTTCTGCATGCCCGACATCATGCGGGTGAAGATCGTCCGCGGGTCGGAGAACATGGCGTCGATCGAGGCGAAGTAGTCGCTGCGCAGCAACAGCACCATCACGACACCGACGATCACGATCTTTGTCAGCGACTTGCCGAACTCGATGAGGCCTTGAAGACTGAAGAGCCGCGACCAGCCCTTGGCCGGCGATATGCGCGACCATTGCGGTCTGATGCGTTCGAGAACCGGAACCGGCAGGTTCTGGCCGATCGAAGCGGCGACACCGAAGACCATGAAGAGAATCATCGCCGGCGCCAGCAGCTGTGCGCAGACCCAGCCGAGGTGAACGAAGAGCGACAGAACGTCAGTTCCGGTGTCGATCTTCCATTGGTCCGGCTGCTCGAAAATATCCTTGAGCGATGCGCCAACGACGCTCAGCCCATCCGGCAGGAAGAAGATCAGATAGATGTAGGTGGCGAGAACCGTGGCGAAGAGGGGCAGTTCGCGCGAGAAGGGTGTATTGCCTTTCTCTGCCGCGTCGCTTTGCTTTTTCGCGGTAGGCGCTTCTGTTTTACTGTCCTTGTCGTCGTCCGCCACGGTCGCGACTCCTGATCAAAAAGAAAAGGCCGCGCGGTGCGCGGCCTTTTCTTTTGTAGTCCCCGGGATCGTCGCGATCAATCGCGGCGATCGCGTTGGCGTGATCTGTACACAGCAACAAGGCCTTAGGCCGCGGCAGCACCTTCCGCTTCGCCTTCCTTGAGCTGGATCTGGCCCGAGTTTGCCAGGCGAATCGCTTCCTGGGCGATGGCGCGCCGCGCGATGGCGATTTCGCGCGGGTTGATACCGGCGGTGCCGCTTTGCAGGTCGGACTCGATCATGCGGCGCTGGCGCGGGCTGATCGAGGCTAGAACGGCTTCCTTCATCTCCGCCGAGGACCCCCGCAGGGCCATCGTCAGGATGTCGGCGGAGATATCGTTCAAGAGCATGACGCGGCTGCGCTGCGGCATGATCATCAGGTCTTCGAACAGGAAGATCTTCGGACGAACCTTGTTGACCGATTCGCGGCTGATCGATTCGAGCGAGGTGAGCAGGGTATCGACCTGCGGCTTGTCCATCTCGTTCATCAGTTCGGCGACCTTCGTCGAGCCGATCGAATTCTTCTCGGCGTCGATCTCGGCCAGCAGCGTCATCACCTGCTTCTCGATGATCTGCGCTGCCTTCGGGCTGACGGATTTCAGGTTGACGGTACGGTTCATGATGTCGGCGCGACGGCCGTCTGGGATCTGCATCAACACCTTGGCGCCGAAGGAGGATGGCATCATGGAGAGGATGTAGGCGACGGTCTGCGGGTGTTCGCGCAGCAGGAATTTGCCGATGAAGGCCGGATCGCCTTCGCCCAGCCGGTCCCAGATTGAGGTTTCATAGGCCTGGAACGCCGTGCGGCGGCCAAGCAGGCTGTCGACTTCGTCCGGGGTTAGACCTTCTTCAAGGATGCTTTCGATCGCCTTGGCGTTGTCCATCAGGCCTGCGCCTTCGGTGAACAGGTCCTCGAACTCGGCCACGAGGCCGAGCAGTTCATCCGGCGGGATCGCGCGCAAGGCCTGCGCGGATCCGATAATGGTCTGCAGTTCGGCCTGCGTGAAATACTTCAACAGTCTGCCAGCAACCCCTTTCCCCATCGCGAGGAGAACGGCCGCTGCTTTCTCAGCCTGGGTCAACGGTTTCTCGGCAAGAGCGCCGCCGAAATCGTCAAAGTCCATCATGGTCTAACCTCTCCGTCCCTACAGCGGGATCAGGCTTTCTTAGTACCTAAAACTTCTATCAGTTTTACGCCAAAACGTGTGTCGTCATTTTCGAGAACGGTGATCTCGCCGCGCGCGATCTTGCGGCCGTTCACCATGATTTCGACCGGCTCGCCGATCTTCTTGTCGAGGGCGATCGTGGCGCCCTCGTTGAGGTTCATCAGGCCCGAGACCTGCATGCGGCTTGAACCGAGCATGATCTGAACATCGATGGGGATGTCCATGATCAGGTCCATGTTCGACTGCATCGCACTGCCGAGCGGGGCTGCCATGCCGGGTGTCGTCGAGCTGTCGCCGAAATCGGAAACGCCGCCGAAGTCCGAGGAGCCGCCGAAATCGCCGCCGCCAAAGCTCGTGTCGGTGCCGGCCTCGAGATCGCCGCCAAACGCCGACAGATCGGTGCCGCCGCCAAACGCGTCGAGATCGCCGCCGCCGAAATCCGGCATTCCGCCGTCTGCGTCGGTTTTCAGAACGCCGCGCAGGTCATCGATAGCCTGATCAAGCTCGGCCTCGTTGCCTGGTTGCTCTAGATCGTCGATCTTTGTTTTTTTCGTCGCCATGAAATCACTATTCCAGTTGAAACTTGCCTCAACCTGCCTTGGAGGGCAGGGGCCGAAATCCGTTAATTCATTAAGTAGCGGATGAGGTCGTCATCCGAGTTGATCGTATCCTTCACCCGAACGGTATAATTCTCGCCCGAGCGTCCCAACTCACACACGTAAAGCTCTTTGCTGTTGGCACTGACATCGACGCGGACGTCGCCGCTGTCGAGGAAGGGAATGACGTCGCCGGCCGCGAGCTTGGAGATGGTGCGCAGCGTCAGCTCCTGAAGATGGATCTTTGCTTCCAACGTCACCTGCGAGCGGCGAACCTGCTCGCTCATCTGCTCCGTCCATTCCGACGAGTTGGCGGACGCGTTCTTGGCGCGCGGTGCGACAACGGTCGTCTTCAAGAGTGCCGCCTGGGGAACGATCAGCGAGAATTCCGATGTGATGCCGGAGAGCGTGATCGACATGTTGATCGCCGCAGCGAATTCATCGGGCTTGTCGTCGGGCGCCTTGGGCCGCGTCTCGGCTGCATGCGGAAGCTCAAGACTGGGCTCGAACCCGCCCGGCGCGTTGACGGCCGAGCGCAGCACGCTGGCGATCTTCTCGAAAACGGTGACCGCGAGTTCCAGCTCGATGATCGAGAGCATGCGATCCGCCGGCTGTTCGATCGTCTCGGGCGATGCGCCAAGCAGGTGCTCCATCAGCGTGATGACGAAGCCGTTGCCGCAAGACAGCGTAAAGTCGGTCGACCAGTTGCGAAGCGATCCGTCGACGAGCGTAACGCTCTCTCCGAGATCGGCGACCAGGTCGTGCTTGTAGCCGGCGTGGCAGCTCAGATAGTTGACCTGTACATCGAGGCCGGTCTCGCTCTTGATGACATCGGGGAGAAACACCCGGTAGACGTCGCCAAACGCCGCGCAGAGCTTTTCCACCGTCGCCTTGTCGCCAAGCCTGCCTGTCAGCTTCGCAAGCAGCGCGTCGTCCATCACTGGTTTCTGGAGTTGAGCGTTCATGTCCGTTTAGGCCGCCTTGTTCTCACCGCCGGGGTTCATCATTTCCTGCTCGACGGCGTCGATCGAAGGACGCTCGTAAGCCGAGATCGTCTTGCGGCCGTATTCGAGAGCGACCTGCGGGACCGAGCCGTTCATGTAGGCAAGCAGCGTCTGCTTGACGATCACGTAGAGGCGGTGCTGCTTGGAGCGCACGATCTTGATCTGCGAGGTGATCGGCGAGCATACGCAGTAGGAAAGCAGAATGCCGAGGAACGTACCGACGAGCGCCGAGCCGATCAGGTGACCGAGAACTTCGGGCGAATCGTTGATGTGCGCCATCGCCTTGATGACGCCGAGAACGGCCGCGACGATACCGATTGCCGGGAAAGCGTCACCCATCGTCTGGATGGCATGATAGGGCTTCAGCTTGTCGTGCAGGATCGTGTTGATTTCTTCGTCCATCAGCGCCTCGATCTCGTGGCTGCGGGCATTGCCGATGATGATCAGGCGGACGTAGTCGCAGATGAAGGAGGTGAGCTCCTTGTTCTTCAGCACCGTCGGCGCGGTCTGGAAGATCGAGGATTCGGCTGGATTGTCGATGTGGGCCTCGATCTCGTTGCGCGACTTGGTGCGCAGGTCGCGCATCAGCGAATAAAGCACACCGAGCGTATCGAGATAGTTGCGTTCCTTCGGAACCGAATGCTTGAAGGCTTCGCCAAGCGCCTTGCCGGAATCTTTCACGACCTTCATGGGGTTCGCCATGATGAAGCTGCCGAGACCGGCGCCGCCGATGATGACGAGCTCGAAAGGCTGCCACAGCGCGTCGATGTGACCGCCCATGGCCATGAAGCTGCCGACGATACAGCCGCAGACAATCACAAATCCGATAATGATATTCATCGCCAGTCCAAACCTGATCGTTATTTTCAACCGAAGGGATAGGAGGGCTGGCTTGCGTGAGGCTGGTCCTCGCCTTGCCGATTAGGCTTTCAGGCAGGCTTTTTGCCAAGCATTTCAGATGCCAGCTTCGCGCAAGCATTTGCTGACACTCTGTCGGTGACGAATGGGCCACCATGCCCATGTCTGAGATGCCGCCTCAGCGGAATCGGGGTCGAACACACTGCAAACGCCCGGATTTCGTAACGTTCATCGCCAATGCCAGGAGCCTACCCGATGCAATCCGGTCTTTATGTTTCTCTGTCGTCGCAGATGGCGCTTATGCGTCGCCTCGACACCATCGCGGACAACCTGGCGAACGTGAACACGACGGGCTTTCGCGGCACCGAGGTCAAGTTCAATCAGCTAATCGGCGATACCGACAACAAGCTCAACGCGAAAATCGCATACGTCTCGCAGGGCAACGATTACCTCTCCGCCGACCACGGCGAAATGAACCACACTGGCAACATGCTCGATTTCGCGATCAAGGGCGATGCCTGGTTCTCGCTCAACACGCCAGCCGGCCGGGTTCTCACCAAGGACGGTCGCTTCACGCTGACCGACACCGGCGAGCTTGTCTCCGTGCGCGGATATCCGGTGCTCGATACCGGCGGTGCGCCGATCATGCTGGATAGAGCCGCCGGTGAGCCGAAGGTCGGCTCCGACGGAATGATCTACCAAAATAACCGGCAGGTTGCCTCGCTGGGCCTCTTCGAAGCGGATATTTCCAAGGGCTATCTCCGCTACGAAAACAGCGGCATCATGACCACGCAGACGCCGACCGCCGTCACCGACCGCTTCAACGTCGGCGTCCAGCAGGGCTATCTCGAAAATTCGAACGTCAATGCGATGCGCGAAATCACACAGCTGATCGAAGTCAACCGCGCCTTCGAAAGCATGACCTCGCTCACCAAGGACAGCGAATCCTCCTTCGGCGAAGCGATCAAGACGCTTGGTGGTAGCCGCTAAGCGGAAGGTTTGAACCATGGGCAATGAACAGCTGACCGAGGCGGCGCTTTCCACGAAGCTCACCCATCTCGAAGCGCTTTCCGCGCGCTACGCCAACCCCGATTTCATGATCGCGCCCGGCGGCCACGTCCAGACGATCGCGACCGGCCACTACACGGTCACCGGCCTCTCGCGCCATCTGCGCCTCGGCGAGTTCGTCGCCCACAAGTCGGCGACCGGCGTGCATCTCGGAGAGGTCGTTCGCGTCGAGCCGGATCTTGCCTATATCTGCCCAATCGAGCCGGGCGAACCGATCGGCATCCACGACACCGTCATCCGCAAGGGTGCCTTCCGCATCGCGCCGTCGGAGAGCTGGTGCGGCCGAACGATCAGCTCGCTCTGTGAACCGATCGACGGCAAGGGACCCGTTGTCGAGGGACTGAAGCGCCGCTCGATCTCAAACACGGCGCCGCCGTCGATGACGCGCCAACGTGTCGAAAAGGGTTTCAAGACCGGCGTACGCGCCATCGACATCTTTTCTCCGCTTTGCTTGGGCCAGCGCCTCGGCATTTTCGCCGGCTCGGGCGTCGGCAAGTCTACGCTGCTGTCGATGCTTGCGCGTGCAGAAGCCTTCGACAAGGTCGTGATCGCGCTGGTTGGCGAGCGTGGCCGCGAAGTGCGCGAATTCATCGAGGATACGCTCGGCGCCGACATGCAGAAATCGGTCGTCGTGGTTGCTACCAGCGACGAAAGCCCGATGCTGCGCAAGATGGCGCCGCTGACGGCGATCACCATCGCCGAGCATTTCCGCGACCAGGGCGACAACGTGCTGCTGATCGTCGACAGCGTCACGCGTTTCGCCCACGCCATCCGTGAAGTCGCGACCGCCTCTGGCGAGCCGCCGATCGCGCGCGGCTATCCGGCCTCCGTCTTCACTGAATTGCCGCGCCTGCTGGAGCGCGCCGGCCCCGGACCCGAGGGCACGGGCACCATCACGGCGATCATTTCGATCCTCGTCGATGGCGACAATCATAACGATCCGATCGCCGATAGCACCCGCGGTATTCTCGACGGCCACCTCGTTCTCCAGCGAAGCCTCGCCGACGAGGGCCGTTATCCGCCGATCGATCCGCTCGCGTCGATCTCGCGTCTGGCGCGCAAGGCCTGGACGCCGGATCAGGAGAAGCTCGTTTCGCGCCTGAAGGCACTGGTCCACCGCTACGAGGAAACCCGGGATCTCCGCCTGATCGGCGGTTATCGGCAGGGCGCCGATCCGGATCTGGACATGGCGGTGAAGCAGGTGCCCGTCATTTACGATGTATTGAAGCAATCGCCCGGCGACCAGCCATCGCCCGATTCCTTCGCCGATCTGGCGGGGGCCCTGAAGGCGGCCGCCGGCATCGGCAACCAGCCGGTGCGCAGATAGCCGGACGATAGAAGATAGAAAGACTAGATGTGACCGATTTCGACGATGACGAAAAGATTCCGCCGCTGAAGCCCCAAGGCCGTCGCAGGTCGACCTTCAACGATCGTGTGCTCACAATCACCGGCCTGCTGCTCGCCGGCGCGTCCGCGATCTTTCCGTGGTACGTGTTCTTCAACGAGAACAAGTTCGGCATCAATGTCGCCGAAGGCGATCGCACGCGCGATCTGCCGAACTGGCCGGCGCGCAATGTCTTCAGCGTCTCGCCGCTGGCGATGGCCAATAAGAACCCGCCGGAAGTAAAACCCGACGTTCCCGTCGATCCTTTGACGACGGCAACGGTTTCTTCCATCGGCAAGGAAGACCACAAGGGCGCACCCGCTGAAGAACAGCCGTTCCCCGGAAAGTCGGCTTTCCGTCTGTTGCATGTCGCCAACGGCCGGGCGTTGATCGAGGACACATCGGGCATGTACGTCGTCCGCGTGGGCTCGATCCTGCCGGATGAGAGCCGCCTTGCGACGCTTGAGCAGCGCGACGGAAAATGGGTGATCATCACCTCCAAGGGTGAAGTTTACTGACGTAAACGATCTCGCAAAGGTGTCGGTTTTCAAGGCTTCTCCGCAATGCGGGGGAGCCTTTTTCGTCTCTCCCGATCCCAGCCAGGCCTTATGAAGCAAGAACGCATTCTCCGTAAGTCTGACGCAAGATTACCTGCCTAGGTTCACGTCAGTAACAAGGAGAGTTCCATGCAACCGATTCAACTGTTCGACTTGGCCTCGCGGCAGGCGGAATGGCTGTCGATTCGTCAGGAAGTCGTTGCCGGCAACATCGCAAACGCGAACACGCCTAAGTATCGTGCCAAAGACATCACGCCTTTCCAGGCTGTTCTCGACCAATCCGACGTGGCGATGGCTCGGACCAATTCCGCGCATCTGAGCGGCAACGATCTCAGCACCAAAAGCGACATCGACGTCAAGGAAGCAGCCCTCGATCAAGAGATGGGCGTGCAGGAATCCGGCAATACGGTGGGCATGGCCGAGGAACTCTCGAAAGCCGGCGAGATCAAGCGCCAGTACGAGCTGAACACCTCCCTTGTCAGCTCCTTCAATCGACTGATGCTAATGACGGTGAAGAGCTAAGATCATGGATCCCTTGTCCGCAGCCTCCAAAATCGCAGCCTCCGGCCTGGAGGCGCAGTCCACGCGCCTTCGCATCGTCTCCGAAAACATCGCCAACTCCCGCTCCACGGGTGATACGCCTGGGGCCGATCCCTATCGCCGCAAGACCATCACCTTCGGCGAAGCCCTGGATCGGGCGACGGGTGTTGCGACGGTCAACGTCAAGAAGCTGGGCGTCGACGAATCGAAGTTCAGCACCGAATACGATCCGAATAATCCTGCAGCCGACGACAAGGGTGTGGTCAAGTTGCCCAACGTCAACATGCTGGTCGAAATGGCCGACATGCGCGAGGCCAACCGCTCCTATGACGCCAACCTGCAGATTATCAAGCAAACCCGCGATCTCGTTTCCTCGACAATCGACCTTCTGAAGAGCCAATAATGATCAACAGCATAAATAGCCTCAGCTCCCTGTCGGTAACGCGCGATCTCAGCAGCGTCGATCTCGGGAAATCCCAGGCCTCGTCGTCGGCGCAGAGCGCCACCAATGACGCCAGCTTCGCATCAGTCCTTGGCAATGCGGCCACCAACGCCGTCAATTCGATCAAGGGCGCTGAGAGCATGTCGTTCGAAGGCATCAAGGGAACCGCGACGACGCGTGAAGTCGTTGACGCGGTGATGCAGGCACAACAGACCCTTCAGACCGCGATTGCCATTCGAGACAAGGTCGTTTCGGCCTTCCTCGAAGTCACCAAGATGCAGATGTAGTTGATTTTAAGGATTGAGCCATGAGAGCGCTTGCCATTGCAGCAACGGGCATGGATGCCCAGCAGACCAACCTTGAGGTCATCGCGAACAACATCGCGAACATCAACACCACAGGCTTCAAGCGCGCCCGCGCGGAGTTCACGGATCTGCTCTATCAGACCGAGCGTGCGCAAGGCGTCTCGAACCGCGCGAACCAGGCGATCGTGCCCGAGGGCGCCAACATCGGTCTCGGTGTCCAGACCTCGGCAGTGCGCAATCTGCACATCCAGGGCGAACTCGCCCAGACTGGCAACGATCTCGACGTCGCATTGATCGGCCGTGGCTTCTTCCAGATCCAGGCGCCAGACGGCACGACGCTCTATACCCGCGCCGGCGCCTTCAACAAGAACGAAACCGGCCAGATCGTCACCGTCGACGGCTATACCGTCGCGCCGAATATCACGATCCCCGTCGGTTCGACGCAGCTGACCATCAGCCGCTCCGGCGAAGTGACGGCAGTGCTTGCGGGCGCTACCACGCCGACGACGCTCGGCCAGCTGCAGATCGCCGACTTCGTCAACGAAGCGGGCTTGAAGCCGCTCGGCGACAACCTCTTCCAGGAAACGCCGGCATCGGGCCAGCCTGTCGTCGGCACGCCCGACGATACCGGTTACGGCTATCTGAAGCAGAGCTACCTGGAATCGTCGAACGTCGATCCGGTGAAGGAAATCACCGAGCTGATCTCGGCGCAGCGCGCTTACGAAATGAACTCCAAAGTCATCACCACCGCCGACGAAATGGCCTCCATCGTCAGCAAGAACCTGAAGTAACAGGGAAGGGCCGAAACATGACGTTTTGCCGGATAGAACATCTTCGTGGATGGGCGAAAGCCGCACTCATCGCGGCCATGACCCTCGCGGCGCCGGCGGTTCATGCCGCCACACACCTGGGTTACGCGGTCATTCCGACGACCATCATCTATCCCGGCGAAACGATCTCCAGCGCCCAGCTGCAGGAAGTCGAGGTCACCAATCCCAATCTGCAAGGCGATTACGCCAAGTCCATCGGCCAGGTGGACGGCATGATCTCCAAGCGCACCCTGTTGCCCGGCCAGTCGATTTCCATCTCGGCGCTGCGCGAGCCCTACACGGTCACGCGCGGCTCCTCCATCCGCCTCATTTTTACGGTAGGTCCGATGGCAATCTCGGCCGCCGGCTCGCCCCTTGAAGACGGCATGACCGGCCAGATGATCCGCGTCCGCAACATGGACTCCGGCGTGATCGTCAGCGGCACCGTCCTCGCGAACGGCACCATACACGTGGCTGCAAAATGAAGATTCTGTTTCGCCTTTTTATCGCAGTTGCACTGCTGTCGCCGAACGTCCTGGCTGTAACGCCGGCGTCGGCGATGAGCTCGCGCATCAAGGATATTGCCTCGCTGCAAGCCGGTCGCGACAACCAGCTGATAGGCTACGGCCTCATCGTCGGTCTCCAGGGGACCGGCGATGGCTTCCGTTCGTCGCCATTCACCGAGCAGTCGATGCGCGCGATGCTGCAGAACCTCGGCATCTCCACACAGGGCGGCCAGTCGAACGCGAAGAACACCGCCGCCGTCATGGTCACCGCCAACCTGCCGCCGTTCGCAAGCCCCGGCAGCCGGCTCGACGTCAACGTCAGCTCGCTGGGTGATGCAACGTCGCTACGCGGCGGAACGCTGATCATGACATCGCTGTCGGGCGCCGACGGTCAGATCTACGCCGTTGCCCAGGGCTCTGTGGTGGTCTCGGGCTTCACGGCGCAGGGCCAGGCCGCAACGGTCACCGAGGGCGTGACGACGGCCGGGCGCGTGCCGAGCGGCGCCATCATCGAGCGCGAGCTTCCGTCGCGCTTCAAGGATTCGATCAACCTCGTCCTGCAGTTGCGCAATCCCGATTTCTCCACCGCCGTCCGTATCGCAGACGTGGTCAACGGCTACGCCCGCGCACGTTTCGGCGGCCCGGTCGCAGAGCCGAAGGATGCGCAGGAAGTCATCGTCCAGAAGCCGAGGGAAGCAGATCTGACGCGTCTGATGGCCGACATCGAAAATCTTGCTGTCGAAACCGATACGCCGGCGAAGGTCGTGATCAACGAACGGACGGGAACGATCGTCATCGGCGCGGACGTCCGCGTCTCACCGGTTGCCGTCAGCTATGGCACGCTCACCGTGCAGGTCACCGAGACGCCGCAGGTCATTCAGCCGGAACCCTTCTCGCGCGGCGTCACCGCCGTCCAGCCGCAGACGGATATCCAGGCCCAGCAGACGGGTGGCAATGTGGCCCTGCTTGACGGACCCGATCTGAAAACGCTGGTGGCCGGTCTCAACAACATCGGCGTCAAGCCCGATGGCATCATCGCCATCCTGCAGGGCATCAAGTCGGCCGGTGCGCTGCAAGCGGAGCTTGTCCTGCAATGACGAAGATCTCTTTCGCAAACATGACAGTCTCGGAACTGGCACGGCGTTTGGTCCTGCCCACGGCAGCCGTCGTCATGCTAACAATCCCCGGCGCCTTCGCGCAGGAGGCACGCACTTCGGCAGGCGGCGAGCTCACCTCCGAGGAAGAAATCAAGCAGTTCTGCAGCAACATCGCAGAGCCCGCGCGTGACCAGCGTTATCTGCTGCAGAAGCAGGAGCTCGACAAGCTCAGGGCCGACGTCGACAGCCGCATGGCCGAAATGACGAAGCGGCGCGACGAGTATCAGGACTGGCTGAAGCGTCGCAACGACTTCCTGAAGCAGGCCGAGGCCGGACTGACCGATATCTATAAGAAAATGAAGCCGGACGCCGCGGCGCTGCAGCTTCAGGAAGTGAAGATCGAAGTGGCGGCTGCCGTGATCATGCGGCTGAACGCCACGCAGTCGAGCTTGATCCTGAACGAGATGGATCCGCAGAAGGCTGCGGTCATCGCCAACATCATCGCCAGCGCGTCCGATCCCAATACGTCGAAGGACCCCTCATGAAGAAGCGTTTCCCGGTCGCGATTGCCGCCGTGGCCATTCTGGCCGGCTGCCAATCCCCGCAGGCGATCAACGAGATCGGCCGTGCGCCCGCCATGAGTCCGATCGGCAGCGGTCTCGCCTATGGCCAGACGCAGCAGATGTCGATGTATCCGAAGCAGCCGCGCCAGGTCGCGCAGGGCTATTCGCTCTGGAGCGATTCCCAGGCCACGCTGTTCAAGGACGCCCGCGCGCTCAACGTCGGTGATATCCTGACCGTCAATATCTCGATCAATGACAAGGGCTCGTTCGAAAACAACAGCAAGCGCAGTCGCGAGAATAGCAGCGGGCTGAACTGGGACGCGCAGGCCAACATCCTCGGCTGGAATCCTTCGTCGAAGACCGACGTGACCTATGGATCGGACACCAGCACGGACGGCAAGGGGAAGATCGAACGCACCGACAAGCTGAACCTGATGGTTGCCGCGGTCGTCACCGGTATTCTCGAAAACGGCAACCTTGTCGTCAGCGGCTCGCAGGAAGTGCGCCTGAACCAGGAGCTGCGCATCTTGAACGTCGCCGGTATCGTGCGTCCTCAGGACGTAACCGCCGACAACGAAATCTCCTACGACAGGATCGCCGAAGCGCGCATCTCCTATGGCGGCCGCGGTCGCCTGATGGAAGTGCAGCAGCCGCCGCGCGGCCAGCAGGCCGTCGATATCCTCTCGCCACTTTAAGGTCCGGCAAAATGGCAGACGCAGAAGGCACAGAGGGCCAGCCGAAGAAAAAGTCGGCGATGATGATGACGATCATCGGCCTCGCCGTCCTGACACTCCTTGGCGGCGGCGGTGGATGGGTCGTCGGCGGCATGATCGCGCCCAGCATCAAGAGCGCCGAGCAGGCCGTCGAAGCCAAAGCCGCAGCCGAACCAGCCAAGGCGGGCGAGGAAGGTCTCCCGAAGATCTCGACGGAAGCCAACAACGTCGTTCAGCTCGAGCCGATCACCTCGAACCTTGCCTATCCTTCCGAGAACTGGGTTCGCCTCGAAGTGGCGCTGCTCTTCTCCGGCCCGCCGGATGTGAAGCTCGCTGAGGATATCCACCAGGATATCATGGCCTATATCCGGACGGTTTCGCTGCAGCAGATCGAAGGTCCGCGCGGCTTCGAATATCTTAGGGATGACATCCAGGAGCGTGTTGACCTTCGGGCGCAGGGACGCGTATCGAAAGTCATGTTCAGGACCTTCGTCATCGAATGATTCGATTCCTCGTGATCTTGGCTGCCATGATGGCGGTCCCGGAGCTGGCGCATGCGCAGCAGCTCCCGTCGAACCTGCTCAATCTGCCGGTGGACGGTTCGGTTGCGGCATGGATCATCCGCACCTTCGGTCTCTTGACCGTTCTGTCGGTCGCGCCCGGCATCCTGATCATGGTGACGAGCTTTCCGCGCTTCGTCATCGCTTTCTCCATTCTGCGCACCGGCCTCGGTCTCGCCTCCACCCCTTCGAACATGATCCTGCTGTCGCTGTCGCTGTTCATGACCTTCTACGTCATGCAGCCGACCTTCGATCAGGCGTGGAAGGATGGCGTACAGCCGTTGTTGGCCAACCAGATCAACGAGCAGCAGGCGGTGGAGCGGATCGCCGAGCCCTTCCGCACCTTCATGACCCGCAACACCCGTGAAAAGGATTTGGCGCTCTTCGTTGATCTTGCCCGTGAGCGCGGCCAGACGATCGATACCGGTGCGACAATCGATTATCGCGTCCTGGTTCCCGCCTTCATGATCTCCGAGATCCGGCGCGGCTTCGAAATCGGCTTTCTCGTCGTTCTTCCCTTCCTCGTCATCGACCTGATCGTCGCCACCATCACCATGGCGATGGGTATGATGATGCTGCCGCCGACATCCATCTCCCTGCCGTTCAAGATACTGTTCTTCGTCCTGATCGACGGCTGGAATCTGCTGGTCGGCAGCCTGGTCCGATCCTTCAACTGACAGGCCGTACAGGGACGACACCGTCCAGGCTTTCAACACAAAAGGCCGGCCTTTTGTGTTGATGTCTGCGGGAGATCGCGAACCCGTTACGGCCGAGGTCAGAACGGTGTGGTTCTGGCGGGCAGCGCCGGTACGTCGATATGATCAGGCTCCAGCCCCTGCTTCGCGCGCCCGACCGCCATCTCATAGGCTGCCTCAAGGTGCCGGCAGAAACGTTCTGCGTCGAACAACGGCTTGATCATCTTGTTGTCGTCGATCGTCTGCTTGAACTCGGCGATCCGCTCCGGGTTCTCGTAGAGAGCGACAGCCATGTCCTCGTAGCCCTTCGCATCCTCGGCCACCAGTTCGGGCAGTCCTATCGCGTTGAGCAGGCTCTCGGTCACGCGCGAGGCGAAGTTGGTGCCCTTCAGCGTCAGTACGGGCAAGCCGCCCCAGAGTTGCTCCGACGTCGTTGTATGGCCGTTGTACGGCCAGGTGTCGAGCGCAAGATCTGCCGCCTGCTGCCTGTCGATGTGGCTGCGATAATCCGCATGGCCGCAGAAGACGAGACGCTTGGCGGGGATGCCGCGGTTCTTGAAATATTCGCGGAGATTGGCTTCCGCCTGCTTCGAGATCGCCATCATCCACAGCACGCTGTTCGGCGCGCGGCGAAGCACGTTGCACCAGACATCGACAGTTTCGGGCGTGATCTTGCGGCTGGCATTGAACGAGGCGAACACGAACTTGTCGTCGGGCAGACCGAATTCTCCGCGATCCACGAAGCCGGGAGTCGGCCGGTGGAAGGGGTCGTTCGGCTGGTAGGTGTCCGGCAGACGGATGAATTTTTCATGATAATGCGGGCGCGAGGAATCGGGCAGCACGAACTTGTCGCCAATGATGTAGTCGACATCGGTGTTTGTCGCGCTGCCGGGAAAGCCGAGCCAGGACATCTGGATCGGCGCCGCGCCCTTGTTGAGAACGTGATAGCGCGTTTCGAATGTTGGTCCCTTCAGGTCGACCAGAATGTCGATCTGATCGGCTCGCATCCGTTCAGCCAGCGCTTCGTTGGACAGGTCGCCAACTTCGACAACGCGGCCCCAAAGGCTTCGGTCGAAGGTATTGTGCTCCAGGTTCGATGCGCGCGAATGGCAATAAAGCGTAACCTCGAAGCGGTCCCTGTCATGCAATTCCAGAACGCGGCCCATCAGCTTCATGGTCGCGTGCTGTTCGAAGAAGTCGTTGGAGAGGTAGCCGACGCGAATCTTGTCCCCCCACTGATGCGGTCTTGTCCGTCTCGCGACCGTTTGCTCCGCGGTGATCTGGTTGTTCATGCTTGACGTCAGGCGATTGAGCGCCTCATCGCCACACCACTGGAGATTATAGAACTCGCTCTCGTGGCGCAGAAAGGCGGTCTGACCGTTTGCGATCAGCTCGTCGACGATCTGCTTGTGCAGCTTGATGCTGGTGAGATCGCAGACATGCCGGGCGAACATCAGATAGAGGAAGCGCAGCGGCACCAGCTTGGGGAAGCGCTTGAACAGGTTGCGGATCAGTTGAGCCTGGGATTCGTCGGTAGGATCGTTCTTGAGCAATCTGATCGCCAGCAGAGTGTGATCCGTATTGCTGCTCTCCGCGAGCACCTTGATGAAGGGGCTCAGCAGCTCTTCCTGGCCACGCTTCTTGTAGATGGAGGCCAGCGCATAAGCCAGCTCGGCATCGAGGCTGTAGTTCAGCATATGCCGGAGACCGAGCCTGATTGCCTCGTCGTGGTTGCCCACCTCGAAATAGAGCAGCGCTGCCTTGCGGGAAAATTCCGATCCGCTTTGCCCAGCCTTCTCGCCTGCGACAGCGAATGCCATCGCCGCATCGGCTTTCATTCCGAGCTGCGACAGCGTGCGGGCCAGCAGGGCGTAGGTCTTGGCGTCCTGCTGTGTCTCGAGCAACGCATTCAGCGTCTCCAGCGACTTGGTATAGCGCCCGCTCTGATAGTCTTTTGACGCTGCGGAAAACGAAACCACACGATTCACAGTCAAACCTCGTTCAGTTCTTTACACGGCTCGCACCGGGTTCCGCCGGCCGGTTCGCCACGGACCCAATGAGGCCATTATGGCGCAGAATGACACGTGAACCTTGCCTGAGGCAGGAAGCGGCAGGCGTCTCGACCAGGGTTGAAAATGAAGGTCGCCTGTTTAAGTGGTCCTTTAACGACTGGTTAACCATTTGGATTCGTTTGAGAAACGGTGGAGGGGCATTAATTAGTCCGCAAGGTTTTGCTGCGAAAGTCATCCTCGACATGACGGGTTTGGTCCCAATGCAGAATGACCAAGTGGCATGAAGCCGAACCGTCATTGCCGGTACATAAGTCCGGTAATGTCCTCCATTGGTATCGAATTTCGGGGACGGATCCATGACAAGCATTAACACCAACAACTCCGCGATGGCAGCTCTTCAGACGCTGCGTAACGTCAACAACAACCTTTCGGACACGCAGAGCGCTGTGTCGTCGGGTCTGCGCGTTGGCAAGGCTTCTGACAACGCTGCTTACTGGTCGATCGCAACGACCATGAAGTCTGACAACGGCGCTCTTTCGGCCGTTTCCGACGCACTCGGCATGGGCGCTGCCAAGATCGACACGGCTTACACTGCCGTTCAGAGCTCGATCGACGTCGTTTCCGAGATCAAGGCCAAGCTCGTCGCCGCAACGGAAGACGGCGTAGACAAGGGCAAGATCAACGACGAAATCAAGCAGCTCCAGCAGCAGCTGACGAGCATCTCTGCTTCGGCTTCGTTCAACGGCGAAAACTGGGTTTCCAGCTCGGGCGCTGGTAAGACCATGTCGGTCGTTTCGTCCTTCATCCGCACCGGCGGCGGCGTCAGCGTCTCGACGGCTGGCTACACCTCCACGGCAGGCGATCTGCTTTACGCTGGTGGCGCAGGTATCCTGGACACCGACGTTACGGCAAGCAACGTCACAGGTTCGCTCTCCACGTTCTCGATCAGCACGAGCAACACCAAGGGTGATATCGACGGCCTGATCTCCGACACCGAAACTGCTCTGAAGAGCATGACTTCGCTCGGCTCCAAGCTCGGCTCGCTGCAGAAGGGTATCGATCTGCAGAGCGACTTCGTCTCCAAGCTCAGCGACTCGATCGACTCTGGCGTTGGTCGCCTCGTCGATGCCGACATGGAAGAAGAATCCAGCAAGCTTTCGGCGCTCCAGACCCAGCAGCAGCTGGCGATCCAGTCGCTGTCGATCGCGAACTCCTCTTCGCAGAACATCCTGTCGCTCTTCCGCTAATAGCGGTAGCCGCAAGAAATCTGAAATCGGTGCGGCCGGGTTTTCCCGGCCGCATTTTTTATTCCGCCCCTGGTTCCCGCTAAGTCTCGGGTATTTCTTAAAATTCGTCCCGACGGATTTAGTGTTTCTTAACCATGTTGCGGTCATATGGGCTCATCGAAACGGTGAGTTGATCAGCACATGCACGGTCAACAGGCATGACGCTGACCGCCGTTTCCGGTAATAGTCCGGAATGTCCCTTCGTACGAAAAATTGCCGAAAAGGGGCTTTTTAAATGACCAGCATTCTCACGAACAATTCCGCAATGGCAGCGCTTCAGACGCTGCGTAGCGTGAACAACAACCTCTCGGATACCCAGAGCGCTGTGTCGTCTGGTCTCCGCGTCGGCAAGGCAGCTGACAATGCTGCCTACTGGTCGATCGCAACGACCATGAAGTCCGACAACGGTGCCCTCTCGGCCGTTTCCGACGCATTGGGCATGGGCGCCGCCAAGGTCGATACGGCCTACACCGCCGTTCAGAGCTCGATCGATGTCGTATCCGAAATCAAGGCCAAGCTCGTCGCCGCGACTGAAGACGGCGTTGACAAGGCCAAGATCAACGACGAAATCAAGCAGCTGCAGCAGCAGCTGAAGAGCATCTCCGCTTCGGCTTCGTTCAACGGCGAGAACTGGGTTTCCAACGCCGAAAACAAGACGATGTCGGTCGTTTCGTCCTTCATCCGCACCGCGGGCGGCGTCAGCGTCAGCACCTCCGGCTACTCCGCGCAGGCCGACGATCTTCTCTTCAGTGACGGCCAGACGGGCATCCTTGATCGCACGGGCTCGTCCCCTGCCGGCTCGATCGCCGAATTCTCGATCACCGCGGGCGACACCAAGGGCACCATCGACCAGCTGATCACCGATACCGAAGATGCTCTCAAGAGCATGACTTCGCTCGGCTCCAAGCTCGGCTCGCTGCAGAAGGGTATCGATCTGCAGAGCGACTTCGTCTCCAAGCTCAGCGACTCGATCGACTCCGGCGTTGGCCGCCTCGTCGATGCCGACATGGAAGAAGAATCCAGCAAGCTTTCGGCGCTCCAGACCCAGCAGCAGCTCGCTGTCCAGTCGCTGTCGATCGCCAACTCCTCTTCGCAGAACATCCTCTCGCTGTTCCGCTAAGATCGCCGGCGCCTCCGGGCGCCCGCATAAGGATACGCCGCCGCTTCGGCGGGTGGTTTTCGAAGGCCGCGCTCTCCCGAGCGCGGCTTTTTTGTCGTCGTTAACTTTTTGTTAACCAAACTCATGTCTTGTGGCGATCATTAAACGGTATGTTAACCAAGCTTAAGAAGCGGTTAGCAGGCATGAGGCTGATGAACCGTTCCCGGCGGTAGACCGGGATGTCCCTTTTCAAAGTTTGCCAACAAGGGGCGCTCTTTTCATGACAAGCATTTTGACCAACGTTGCGGCCATGGCCGCGCTTCAGACCCTCCGCGGCATCAATACCAATCTCGAGACGACACAGGGCAATGTGTCTTCGGGATATCGCGTTGCCGAGGCAAAGGACAACGCGGCCTATTGGTCGATCGCGACGACGATGCGTTCGGACAACAAGGCTCTGTCGGCCGTGTCCGACGCGCTCGGGCTTGGTGCCGCGAAGGTCGACACCGCCTACGCTGCCATGGACAACGCCATCAACATCGTCAGCGAAATCAAGGCGAAGGTTGTCGCCGCCACCGAAAACGGCGTCGACAAGACCAAGATCCAGGACGAGATCGGGCAGCTCCAGCAGCAGCTCCTCAGCGTCGCACAATCGGCATCGTTTTCGGGCGAGAACTGGGTCGCCGGCAGCGGCACGAAGAGCGTCGTCTCCTCCTTCGTTCGCGGTGCCAATGGCGAGGTCTCTGTCCAGACCACCGACTACACCCTCGATGACAATGCTGACGGCAATGTCCTGTTCGGCATGCAGGCGACCGGCGAGATCGACACCACCACCGGCGTCATCGGCTCTGAATACGGTACCTACGGCTCCATCTACAACATGGACATCTCGCAGCTCAGCGTGACCGACCTGAACACCACGCTCGGCAATGTGGAAACCGGCCTCAGCGCACTCACAAAGGCCGCGTCGCAGCTGGGTTCGATTTCGACCCGCATCGACCTCCAGGACAGCTTCGTCTCCAACCTCAGCGACTCGATCGACTCCGGCGTCGGCCGTCTCGTCGATGCTGACATGGAGGAGGAATCGAGCAAGCTGACCGCGCTCCAGACCCAGCAGCAGTTGGCCATCCAGTCGCTGTCGATCGCCAATTCGAGCGCCCAGAACGTCCTCACGCTGTTCCAGAACTAACCTGGTTGATCGGCGTCGCAAACGCCACCAAGACAATCGCCAAAGCTGTGAAAGCCGTCTCGCAGGACACGGCTTTCTCTTTGTTTTTGAAAAGAGAATCAAGGTTGCGCGAGGCTTGCGAGACCGTTTGTCGGCTACTTGCGCTGGCTGTAGCCCTTGGTTAACTTCTCTCAAGAATTGATTTGTTTAGCGACGAGCCGATCGGAAAAATCCGGCTGGCGGCATGAAGCCACACCTGTCGCTGCCGGCGGTCCGGTCTACCCTCTCCTCTACCATAGAGCTCCAAAATGACCTATCGAATCACCAGCTCCGCACAGGTAAACGCTCTCGCCGCATTGCGGATCATCAACAAGGAAGCAGCGACCACCCAGCAGCAGGTATCATCGGGGATGCGCGTGGAAACGGCGGCGGATGACGCGACCTATTGGTCCTTTGCGAGCGTTCTGCGCTCCGACGGCAGCTCCATGACCAACATCCACGATGCGCTCGGTGTCGGCGCCTCGAAGGTCGATACCGCCTATACTGCGATGGACAGCCTCATCGATCAGCTGACCAGCATCCGTGCGACGCTCGTGAGCGCCAAGGAAGACGGCGTCGACAAGGAAAAGCTCAACACCACGCTCGAGCAGCTCAAGCAGCAGATGCAGACGACGGTGCAGTCGACGAGCATCGCCGGCGAAAACTGGCTGTTCAACCAGGATCCGACGCTGACCACCTCGCGTTCGGTTATCGGCGGCTTCACCCGTGCCCCCACGGGCGAATATCAGCCGCAGAACATCACCTTCCCGGCCGACCAGACCGTCATGATCGATACCAACAACGCCAATCGCGGCCTGCTGACCAAGACCGTTGACGCCAGCACCTTGAACGACACCGGTTCGACCGCGCCGCGCAACTACTATCTGCTCAATGCCGGATCGGTCACCGGCGCCGACGGCGACGAGATCAAGCTCGACAACAACACCACGACCGAGCAGGTCGATGACATGATGTCTGTTGTCGACAAGCTTCTGTCGACGCTGACCACGACAGCGGCCGGCCTCGGCACCATGAGCGCCCGCATCAACGACCGCATCGACTACACCGCCAACATGGCCGACATCATCGAGAAGAATGTCGGTGCGCTTGTCGATACGGATATGGATGAGGCGTCCGTGCGCCAGAAGGCGCTGGAGACGCAGCAGAAGATGGGCGTGCAGGCGGTTTCCATTCTCAACACCGTTGCCAGCAAGGTTCTCGTTCTGCTGCAGTGATCGTGGATCACGGTTGCGCGCCGCGCGGCGGCGCCCTTCATCTTCGCACAAGTTTGGCCTCCTAGGGTCAGAGACAACAGGCGTGGTGAAAAACCGCGCGAAAGATTTGTTTGGTGCAATGTGAGGCGCGGCATGTCGCAGGCTTCTGCTGATACGAGGTGGGTTGAGTGAGCGCACTGCTATCTCGTCTGAAAGACTTCGGCGAACCCGCCGTCGTCGCCCCGTCGCCGGTTGAAACACCGTTTTCCGACGATTTTGGCGGTTTCAACGACATCGTTTCCGAACCAGAGGTCGATATCGAGGCGGAGCGCCGCGACGCCAACGCGCTCGGCGAGGCCAAGGCGACGGCCGAGCTCACCGAGAAATTCGAGGCCGAGGCGCAAACTGTTGCGCTCGTGCACCAGCGCGAGATCGAAGAGCTTCGCAGCAAGTACGAGACCGAGATCGCCGAGTTGGTCGCCTCGCGGATCAAGGCGATCTCTGCCGAGGTTGCCGATCTCGTCAGCGCAACCGTCGCCCGCACGCTGGCTCCCGTCCTGACGGAAGCTTTGGCCGAAAAGGCTGCCATCGAACTTGCCGCGCAGCTTCGCGATGCCGTTCTGGAAGGAGAAGCCGGGACGATCACCGTCAAAGGCCCGGAAGCGCTTTTCAATATCTTGAAGAAAGAACTCGGCGAGAAGGCGGAGCTGCTGCGCCACCATGAAAACGACGATATCGACCTGATCGCCGAGTTTGATGACTCGGTACTCGTAACCCGCATGTCTGCCTGGGCGGCGAGCGTCAAGAAAGTTCTGGAATGAGCGACAGCGAAAATCATCATCACGGCAAGAACGAGGTCATCATCATCAAGCGACATGGTGGTGGCGATCACGATGGCGCCCATGGTGGCGCCTGGAAAATCGCCTATGCCGACTTCATGACCGCACTGATGGCGTTCTTCCTCGTCATGTGGCTGGTCAATGCCGCCAACGAAGAGACCAAGGCCTCCGTCGCCACCTACTTCAACCCGATCAAGCTCTCGGATGAAAAGCCGACCGAGAAGGGCTTGAAGAAGCCGGTCGATCAAGCCGACGGGCAGGAGAAGGCCGACAAGTCGAAGGAAAAAGAGGACCAACCGAACCAGGGCGCGGCCGCCGCGACCGGTGAGGATCAGACCTCGACATCAGGCGACCAGAAGAACTACTCCGAAGCGGATTTCTTCGAAAATCCCTACTCCGTTCTGGCCGAAATCGCCCAGGAGGTTGGCCAGCAGGCGAACGTCAGCGCCAAGGGCGAGGGCGGTGCGGCCGATTCCGGCCCCGCGACCGGCGCCGATGGCGGCGAAGCCTATCGCGATCCGTTCGATCCGGATTTCTGGACGAAGCAGATCGAGGTGACGCGCGCCGACAAGACGCAAGCCGACGATCCGGCCAAGCAGGCGATCGAACTCGCCAAGGCCGAGGATGCGAAGGCTGAGGAGGCGCAGGCCAAGCCGGCTGACGCTGAGAACCCCGAAACGGCGGACAAGATCAGCGACAAGACGCAGGACAAGACTGCCGACAAGGATGGCATAGCGCCTGACACGCAGACCGCCGCGCAAAAGGCCGTCGAGCAGCAGCAGGAGGCCAAGGATCTTCAGCAACAGATCGCCCAGCAGATCGGTGGTATCGCGGGCAAGCTCGCCGAGGGCCTGACGGTCACCCCGGCCGAAGGTGGCCTCTTGGTCAGCATCTCCGACCAGAGCGACGATTCCATGTTCAACGTCGGTTCCGCCGTGCCGCGCAAGGAGATGGTTCTTGCGATGCAGAAGATCGGCGAGGTGCTGAAGGAGAAGAATGGTGTCGTGGCCATCCGCGGGCATACCGACGGTCGCCAGTACAAGGGCGAGAACGAGAACTGGCGTCTTTCGATGGATCGCGCCCAGGCCGCCTATTACATGATGGTGCGCGGCGGGCTCGACGAGAAGCGTGTCTCGCAGGTCTCCGGCTTTGCTGACCGCAAGCTCAAGGACGCCGCCGATCCGTTCGACGCCTCAAACCGCCGTATCGAAATTCTTCTCCAGGCCGATCAGGGATAATCGATGAAGCGCCGGCAGCACAGGCATCTCCTGCCCCTCGCTTTCAGCCTTGCGCTGACGGCGACGGGCGTCGTGCGCGCGGAAGAATCCGCACCGCCCGCAGCCCACGCCGAGGCGCCGGCCGCCGGACATGCCGAGACGCCGGCCGAAACACCAGCCGGCCATGGCGCGACGCCCCCACCTGCCGAAGCGCAAGCGTCTTCCGCGGGCCATGAAGCCGCGGCGGTCCCTGCTGAAGCTCTGCCCCTCGTGCCGCCGGATGAGAGCGGCGACACCGTACCCTACAAGATGCTGCGCTCGTTGCAGTTCGTGCAGGATTCCGTCGTGCTTGGCGACCATTCCGCCAGCGAGATGCAGCGCTTCATGCTTGGCACGATCGACAAGCGCCTGCGCGCCGTCGACCCCGCCGTTTTCGATGATGACCGCAACATCGATGCGGCATTGATCTACGCCATGAGCGGCGGCAATCCGCAGACGCTGGAATATCTGGTGGCGCGTGATGTCAACGGCTACTTCGACAATCGCGTGACCGACATCCTGCGCAAATATCTGAGCGGCAAGGGCCTGCTCGTCGCCAAGACGCTAGTGGACACCGCGCAAGAATATAAGGACAAGAAGATCGGCCCGTATCTGGCGCTGGTAGGCGGCAACGTCACGATCGCCAAGAGCCCGGAAGAGGCGCTCAAGCTATACGATCTCGCGCGTCTCAATGCGCCAGGCACGATCATCGAGGAGGCGGCTCTCCGCCGCTCGGTCGCGATCTGCGTTGATAAGGGCATGGTGGATCAAGGCCTGCAATATTCGCAGCGCTACGTCCGTCGCTTTCTGCATTCGCCCTATGCCAGCCAGTTCGCCGATCTCTTCGTGAAGCTGCTGGTCGATCACGATCATGATGTGAAGCCGGATGACGTTATCGGCATCCTGTCCTTCATGGACGAGGCGCGCCAGCGGGAAACCTATCTGCGCATCGCGCGCGCCGCGGCAATCGCCGGCAAGGGCGAACTTGCCCGCATGGCCGCCGGCCGCGCGCAGGCCCTGTCGGGTGATGCCAACAATGCTTTCGGGGCCCTTGCCGATTTCTACGGCGGCATGGCCGCGATCCCGACGGACAAGATCGATACCGCCGCGCGCGATATCTCCACCATCGCCGACAAGGCGCTTTCGCCGCGCGATCAGGTATTGCGGGCTGCTGCGCGGTCGGTGGCCGAGCAGGTGCTTCGGCAACCAGACGCTGCAAGCCTGACGCAAGGCTCTGCTAATACATCAGACGGTCAAGAAGCCAGTTCTGAACAGGCGGCCGGGGGAGGATCGGCCGGAGAGGGGGCGGTTCACGACGCCGCGCCGACGGTCGGATCGCAGTCAGCGGATTCACAAAACACCGACCCCGCATTCAGCTCATTTGTGACCTCAAGCCGCTCTCGGTTGGATGAGATCGACGGCCTTTTGAACAAAGAAAGCAATTGATATGATGGATATCAGCGTTCCCTCGGGAGCCGCAGATGCTGCCGCAGGCGCAAAGGCCGGCCGGCCGGCCGGCAAGGGTTCGGATACCGACGGAGGCGGTGGCTTTTCGGACGTCCTGAACAAGGCGAATACCGGCTCCGATCGTAGCCAGGGCACCAAGGCCGACGGCCAGCAGCCGGCGGGCACTGCCGATGGCGGCAATGGCGCCGTGGGCTCGTCGCCGCACCGGTCGAACCCGAAAGCAGTGATCGATCTTGGCAATTCAACCGTACTGGCGCAGGCGGAAGCCGATGCGACGGCGGCCAATGCCGGTAAGGATGTTCAGAAGACGGGCCGGGTCGACATCAAGTCGCTGCGCAAGCAGATTGATGACACAGCGGTCGATGGCACTGCCGAGGACGTGGCCGACAAGATCGCCGCGCCGACCTCCAAGGACGACAAGACGGGCAAGCCGGCCAAGACCGAGGCAAAGCCCGGAGCGGCCGACGACAGCGCTGTCTCGGATGTGCTCAGCATGCTTGGAAACGCGCCCGTCGATGGCGCAACGGTCGCCGCTGCGGCATTGTTCGGACAGACGGCGACGGACACTCCGACCGCCGATGCCAAGGACAAGTCTTCCGGCAAGCCGAAGTCCAAGGGCGACGCCGTCGCCGACGTTGCTGGCGCCTTGAAGTCGGCCTCCGACGCTACGTCCGACGTGGATATGCCCGGTGCAACCTCGGCCGGGGATACGGTTGGTCAAACCTTCCGGCTGACGCGCGCCGACAGCCGTGGCACGTCCATGGACATGCATCTCGGCATCGAGAAGGACGCCGGTGAGGTTGGCGGAAACACGAATGTCGAGACTGTCACTATTCTCGATTCCCGCCGCTATATCGGCCTTGCGCAAAATACGAATTCCGCCGCCGTGACGGCAGCGATCGCGGGCGACAAGGAATGGGCGCACGCCATGCAGGCTTCGTCGTCCCTGTCGAACGCCGCTGAACTCAGCAGCACCGGCAAGGTCGTCAATACGCTCAAGATCCAGATGAACCCGATCGATCTCGGCCTTGTCACCGCCACGCTGCGCCTGCAGGGCGATACGCTGAACGTCGATCTCAAGGTCGAGACCGCAGCCGCCTACCGGCAGCTCAGGGAAGACCACACCAAGATGCTGGAATCGCTGCGCAGCCAGGGCTACGCAATCGACGGCGTGAGCGTCAGCATGGCGCCTGTCGCCAACACCGATAGCAGCAGCCAGGCCAGCGCGCAGAACGGCTCTCAGCAGGGCTCTGCCCAGGGGCAGGGTGGCGAGGCGCGCGAGCGTCAAAATCAATCAGCACAGCGCGGTGCCGGAGGTTTCAATGTTACAGGTGAAAGCGACGCTACGAGCGCTTCTTCTGGCTCCTCTGGCAGTAGCGGCACTGGCGACGTATACCTCTGACGCACGGGCGTCCGATGGCGCCTGCGAGCAGGAAATCCAGTCGGCCGCGCTGAAGTACGGTATCCCCGAGGGCATCCTCTATTCCGTCGGATTGACCGAAACGGGCCGCAAGGGCTCGCTCTACCCCTATGCCTTGAACATAGAGGGCAAGCCCTTCTTCCCGCCCTCGGAGCGCGATGCGCTGAGGCAGGTCGATACGGCTCATAGATCGGGCGCAAAGCTGATCGATGTCGGCTGCATGCAGATCAACCAGTTCTACCACGGGGAGAATTTTCGATCGTTGGAGGAGATGTTCGACCCCCGCACGAACGTCGAATATGCAGCGAGGTTCCTCAAGAACCTGCACGATCGTCACGAGACATGGACCATGGCGGTCGCCCGCTACCATGCCGGCCCCAACAATGACCCCGCGCAGAAGCAATATGTCTGCCGCGTCATCGCCAATCTGGTCGCCACGGGCTATGGGAAATGGACTCCCAATGCGAGCAATTTTTGCCGCGGTTGACTCGCCTAAAGATAGCGAAAAAAGAACAAACCGGAAATGTGTCATAATGTGGCGGGAATCTGGCCCAATGTGGCAAGGCAAGTCACAATTTAGGACATGTTAACTTTTCCACGAAACTTTTGTGTGCATAATTTTGCCTACCCACTAAATGTAGAGCAAATCGGGGGGCAATTCTTAATCAACTATTAATTCCCGCCTGTGAGTTCCTACAGCTTGTCCCAGAATCGTGCGATTCGTACCCATAGGTCATCGATGTGCCACAAGTGATTCGGAGGCGGACGAATGATCGTAGTGGTTGATGAGCGTGAGCTCGTGAAGGATGGTTACACTTCCCTTTTTGGTCGAGAAGGCATTCCTTCGACCGGTTTTGATCCAAGCGAATTTGGAGAGTGGGTACAGACGGCTGCGGATTCTGATATTGCGGCTGTCGAGGCGTTTCTGATTGGCCAGGGACAGCAGACTTTCGAGCTGCCGCGCGCCATCCGCGATCGGTCGATGGCGCCTGTCATCGCGGTCAGCGACCAGCCATCGCTCGAAAACACCCTTGCACTTTTTGATTGCGGCGTTGACGACGTCGTTCGCAAGCCGGTTCATCCGCGCGAAATTCTTGCACGTGCAGCGGCCATCCGCCGCCGCCTCAAGGCGATTTCCACGCACACGGACATCGGCGCCATTCGCGTCTTCTCAGATGGCCGCGATCCGGAGATCCACGGCGAAGTCTTCGCACTGCCGCGCCGCGAGCGCCGTATTCTCGAATACTTGATTGCCAACCGCGGTCGTCGCGTCACCAAGACTCAGATCTTCAATGCCATCTACGGGATTTTCGACGAAGAAGTCGAAGAAAACGTCGTTGAAAGCCACATCTCCAAGCTTCGCAAAAAGCTGCGCAAGAAGCTCGGCGTCGACCCGGTCGATTCCAAGCGCTTCCTCGGCTACTGCATTGATTGGGAATAGTTTTTTCAACGTCCGTGTCCGGGCGGCGGTCTAGGCTTCGATCTTTCTCAGATCACGCAATTGCCAGACAGCTTCACGCAAGGCCCGCCGGATACTCTCAAGCCTACTAAGGGAATCGAGGTTTTCAGATGAGCATTTTCGGCAGCATGAAGACGGCGGTGTCCGGCATGAACGCGCAGGCGAACCGCCTCAGCACCGTGGCCGACAACATCGCCAACGTAAACACGTCGGGCTACAAGTCGGTATCGACCGCCTTCTCGTCGCTTGTCTTGCCTTCGAGCTCGGGCAACTACAATTCGGGCGGCGTACAGACGTCGGTTCGCCAGTCGGTCTCCGCGCAGGGCGATATCTCCTACACGACCTCGGGCTATGACCTCGCCATTTCCGGCGACGGCTTCTTCATCGTGCAGAGCCCAGACGGCGTTCCGGTCCTGACCCGCGCCGGCGATTTCACCAAGGACGACGAGGGCAATCTCGTAAACTCGGCCGGCTTCAAGCTGATGGGCTATTCCTACGACTCGGGTGCTCCGGCTGTCGTCGTCAACGGCTTCTCCGGCCTGGTTCCTGTCAATGTCGCACAGTCCGGCCTGACGGCGATCGCCTCGACCGCTGGTACCTTCTCCGGCAACCTGAATTCGGGCGCCAACGTCGCGACCGGCAACCTGCCGAGCGATAACGCGGTGCCGATGACGGAAGACACCAAGCAGATCTCGATGGTCGGCTACGACAAGCTGGGCAACACGGTTCAGTACGACTTCTACTTCACCAAGACGGATGTCACCACGCCGCCGCCGGCCACCGGCGCTGCAAGCACCTGGGAAGTCACGGTTTATCGCCACGCCGATGCGGCTACGGGCAGCACCACGTCCTTCCCGTATTCCACTGCTGCCGTTGGCAGCGGCACGATGGAATTCGACGCCGAGGGCAAGCTGGTCACTGGTGGCTCGCTGCTTATCGATGACCCGGTCACGACCGGCCAGATCCAGATGGACCTATCCGGCTTCACACAGCTTGCGTCCGATTTTGCCGGCAAGGGCACGCCGAACGGTCAGGCCGCGAGCCCGGTCGACAGCGTGTCGATCGGCAAGGATGGCACGGTGTCGGCCAAGTATGCCGACGGCACGTCGAAGGCGCTTTACCGCATTCCGCTGGCAACCGTTGCAAGCCCGGACAACATGACGCTGATGAGCGGCAACGTCTACAGCGCCAACGGCAGCTCGGGCGTCACGGTCACCGGCTTCCCGCAGACCAACGGCTTCGGCTCCATCCAGTCGGGTGCGATCGAAAGCTCGAACGTCGACCTCGCCGGCGAACTGACGGAAATGATCGAATCGCAGCGCAGCTACACTGCCAATTCCAAGGTGTTCCAGACGGGGTCCGACATCATGGACGTCCTCGTCAACCTCAAGAGATAAGTAGGGTAACGGGTTAGCCATGTCGCTTACGTCCGCACTGAATACCGCGCAGAGCATATTCAACAATACCGGCACTCAAAGCAGTGTCGTATCGAACAATATCTCGAATTCCTCCAACAGCGATTACGTGCGCCGTCAGGCGATGGTCACGACCTCGCTGAATGGTGCGCAGGTTGTGAAGATCAGCAGGGCGCAGGAAGACGCCCTGATGCGGCAATGGCTCAAGGCAAGCGCGGCTGATAGCGCTCAGCAGACCTTGCTGAGCGGCCTCACCGACCTGAAATCGGTGCTTGGCGGCAACGACTACGAGACGTCGCCGGCCACCTATCTCTCGACCTTCCAGCAGAAACTCCAGGCTTTCCGTACGTCTCCGAGCAGTGCGATTGCCGCGCAGAGTGCGGTCACGGCCGCCCAGGATGTCACCAATTCGTTGAACGACGCCACCAAGTCGGTCCAGCTTATCCGCCAGAACGCGGACAAGGAGATCTCAACGCAGGTCGACACGCTGAACACGCTGCTCGCGCAGTTCAAGACGGCGAACGACGCCGTCAAGGGCGCCACTGCCAGCGGTGGGAATCCGGCCGACGCGCTCGATGAACGCGATAAGCTGCTGAAGCAGATTTCCTCGATCGTCGGCGTCAAGACCGCCGATCGCGCCAATGGCGACATGGCGCTCTATACCAACGACGGCACGGTTGTCTTCGACACCATCCCGCGCGCGGTCACCTTCGTCTCTCAGGATACCTACACGACGGGTACGAAGGGCAACGGCGTCTATATCGACGGCGTGGCGCTCACCAGCGGGCAGGGGTCCACGACCACCGCTCAGGGCAGCCTCCAGTCGCTGTTGCAGATCCGCGACGATGTTGCTCCGACATTTCAGTCGCAGCTCGACGAGATTGCCAAGTCGCTTGTGACGATGTTTTCTGAAACCGACGGCGCGACGACCGAGCCAGGCCTCTTCGTCTGGAAGACCTCGACCGGCCTCGACGGCGACACGCCGACCACCTCCGACGTCATCAACGGCATTGCCGGTACGATTACGGTAAACACGGCGGTAATCACCAGCCAGGGTGGCGATCCGATGAAGCTTCGTGACGGCTCCATCACCGGATTGACGAACCTCAACCCGGATGATGCCAGCGGTTTCTCGGACAACCTCGACACCCTGTACACCGCGCTGGGCTCGGCACAGACCTTCTCGTCGGATGCCGGCATCTCCTCGAATGTCAGTGTGATCAGCTACGCGCAGAACTCGGTCGGCTGGCTTGAACAGCTTAGAAGCGACGCAACGACGGCATCGGAAAATACAACCGCTGCCCTCTCGCGCTCAACCGAAGCGTACTCAAATGAGACAGGCGTCAACCTTGACGAGGAACTGACACTGCTGCTTGATATTGAGCAGTCTTACAAGGCGGCCACGAAGATACTCAACGCCGTCAACGAGATGTACCAGTCCCTGCTGGACATAGCGAGGTAAGCCCATGAAAAGTTCATTTATTTCTAGTTCGGCCATTCAAAACGCGATGCGACTGACCATTCGCCAGTCGCAGACCCAGCTTGTGAAGTCCTCGCTCGAAGCGACCACCGGTGTCTACGCCGATATCGGCGCCTCGCTGGGCTCGGGCGCAGCGAAGAGCGTCAACTTCAGCGCCGAAGTTACACGCATCCAGGCATTGAAGGGCAGCAATTCGGTTGTATCCGGCCGCCTTGAAGCATCCCAGCTTGGCCTGACCAGCATGAAGACGGCGGGCGACGCTCTCGTCTCGAAGCTGACCGCGCTCCAGGGCAGCCAGGACAATACCAGCATCACCGTTGCTCTGCAGTCGGCAGGAGACGCGCTGTCTTCGCTGATGGACACCGGAAACTCGATGCTTAACGGCGAATACCTGTTCTCCGGCATCAACACCGACATCCAGCCGCTGACCGACCAGACCGACGCCGCGACCACGGCGATCCAGACCAATCTCGATGCCTGGGCAAGCAGCCTCGGAAAGACCAAGTCCGAACTGACCGGCGACGAGATGGACACGTTCATCTCCAACTTCGTCGAGCCGATGTTCTCGCAGGATACGCTGAACGCGACCTCGACGCCGCTGCCGTTCCCGCCTACGGGCGTCGGCACCCCTACGCCGCCTCTGGCCTACGTGACACCGCCGGCATGGGCCGACTGGTCGAGCGCGTCCAATCAGAACATGACGAGCCGGATCAGCAACTCCGAGACCGTCACCTCGTCGACCAATTCGAATTCCGAAGGCATGCGCTACTTCGCGCTGGCGTCGATCACTGTTTCCGCCCTAGCCGGCACCGGCCTCAGTGGCGATGCACTGGCAATGACCACGTCGAAGGCGATCGGCTACGCCGCGCAGGGCACGACCGGCATCGTCACCCAGGCGAGCCAGCTCGGCCTGTCCCAGGAGCGCGTCACGAAGGCCAACGACGCCCTCGATGCGCAGTCCAGCATCATTCAGAACAAGCTCGTCGACCTTCAGGGCGTCGATCAGTCGGAAGCGTCCACACTGGTCAACACACTGCAGACACAGCTCGAAACCGCATACACGATTGTTTCAAAAATTCAGCAGTTGAGCCTCGTGAACTACCTCTGATGATCAGCGGTAGAAGTACAAGTACAAAGAAGGATGCATGAATGTATCAGTTCTCTTACGCCGAGGTCATGCAAGACTCGGTGGCCGATGCCAAGGAGCGGGAACGTCAAGTTCTCGACCGGTCCATCGAGCTGCTCGCGATTGCACGGGACAAAGAGAAGTATGGCCGTGAGGCTATCGATGCATTGTTTTACACCCGACGCGTTTGGGTGAGCTTTATCGAAGACCTCAAGCATCCGGACAATCAGCTCGAAGTTCAGTTGCGCGCCAATCTGATCTCGATCGCCATTTGGATCTTGAAAGAAAGCGACCGGATCCGGAAACGGCAGTCGACCAACTTTCAGGGCATTATTGACGTTACCACCATCATCAGGGATGGACTTAAATGAAAAGCACGCTTCGTATCTCGCTAAAAGCCGGGGAAAAGATCTTCATCAACGGTGCGGTTTTGCGCGTCGACCGCAAGGTCGCGCTGGAATTCCTGAATGATGTCACATTCCTTCTCGAAAACCACGTCCTTCAGCCGGAAGACGCGACGACGCCGCTGCGCCAGCTCTACTTCATAGCGCAGATGATCCTGATCAACCCCGAGGGCAAGGATCAGTCGACGGCGATGTTCCGCAAGTCGGTGACGATGCTTCTTACATGCTTCAAGAACGAGGAAGTTCTGGCCGAGCTGAAGCGCATCGACGGTCTGGTTTCGACCGGTCGCGCCTTCGACGCCCTGAAGGCCATCCGCGGTCTCTACGTCATCGAAGACAACATTCTCAACAACCAGGAAATGCACCCTGCGATGGTTGAGCAGATTCGCAAGGAGATTGCACCATGGCGGTAGACGCAACCGGCTCCGCGACGACAACGACGACAACCACATCGACGTCGTCGACGGCGCAGCAGAAGGCCACCCTCAACTACGACAACTTCCTGCAGCTCCTCATCGCCCAGATGAAGAACCAGGATCCGACGGAACCCGTCGATGCCAGCCAGCAGATGGCGCAGCTTGCCAGCTTCTCGCAGGTCGAGCAGACCATCCAGACCAACACCAAGCTGGACACGCTTCTGGCGAGCTCGAGCCTGACGCAGGCCAGCAGCTACGTCGGCAAGTACATGACCAGCGCCGATGGCACCGTTGCCGGCACCGTCGATTCTGTAAAAGTGTATTCCGACGGAATTATCGCGACGACCACCGATGGGAAGAGTATTCTTGTCCAGGCGGGAATCACCGTCGCGGATCAGGCGCCGGCTTCGACCACGACCGGTAGCTGATCGACAAGAAACTGAACGACGGTCCGGCCGGGTTGCGGACGGACCGAAAGGCGATATGAGGTTGCCTGGATGAATGAAGCTGACGCACTCGATCTGTTCCAGGCGGCGATCTGGACGGTTCTCGTTTCCGCAGGACCCGCCGTGGCCGCGGCAATGATTGTCGGTCTCGTCATTGCGCTGTTCCAGGCGCTGACCCAGGTTCAGGAAGCAACGCTCACCTTCGTCCCGAAGATCGTGGCGGTTCTCGTCACCATTGGCATCTCCGCTCCCTTCGTCGGCTCGCAGATCTCGATCTTCACCAATCTCGTCTTCTCGCGCATCCAATCCGGCTTCTGAGCCACCCTCGCGCAAGCTTCGCCATTTAACTATCGATCCGAATTCTGGGCATCATGCCCGTACATCTCATGACGAGACGGAATCGATATGGCGCAACCACCCGCACTTCCACTTCCGAAAGCCGGCCCCAGCCTGCGTGACGTCGGTTTTGCCCTTGGCATCATCCTCATCATCTGCGTGCTCTTCCTGCCGATCCCGCCGTTCCTCATCGATATGGGCCTGGCGTTCTCGATCGCGCTGTCCGTGCTGATCCTGATGGTGGCGCTGTGGATCCAGAAGCCACTCGAATTCTCGTCCTTCCCGACCATCCTGCTGATCGCCACGATGACGCGCCTTGCGCTCAACATTGCGACGACGCGCGTGATTCTTTCGCACGGCAACGAGGGCCACGATGCCGCCGGCGGCGTCATTGCAGGCTTTGCGAGCCTCGTCATGTCGGGCGACTTCGTGATCGGTCTGATCGTCTTCCTGATCCTGATCACCATCAACTTCATCGTCATCACCAAGGGTGCCACCCGTATCGCGGAAGTCGGCGCCCGCTTCACCCTTGACGCCATCCCGGGCAAACAGATGTCGATCGATGCCGACCTGTCGGCCGGCATCATCGATGAGCGCGAGGCCCAGCGCCGGCGTAAGGAACTCGAAGAGGAAAGCTCCTTCTTCGGTGCGATGGACGGTGCGTCCAAATTCGTGCGCGGCGACGCCATCGCCGGCCTTTTGATCACCGCCATCAACGTCTTCGGCGGTATCATCATCGGCTACTTCCGCCATGGCATGCCGATCGGCGAAGCGGCCGACGTGTTCGTCAAGCTTTCGGTCGGCGACGGTCTGGTCTCGCAGATGCCGGCACTGATCATCTCGCTCGCCGCCGGCCTGCTGGTGTCGCGCGGCGGTACTGTCGGCTCGACCGACAAGGCCGTCATCGATCAGCTGAGCGGTTATCCCCGCGCGCTGTCGGTCTCGGCTGTCCTGATGTTCGTTCTCGGCCTGATGCCCGGCCTGCCGTTCATCCCGTTCGTGTTCCTCGGTGGCGTTCTCGCCTTCGGCGCCTGGTTCATTCCCCGCCAGATCGACGCCCAGAACAAGGAACTGCGCGATGAAGAGGAAAAGAAGGTCGTCCAGAACAAGGAACTGGAGAAGGACTCGGTCAAGTCTGTGCTGCGCACCTCGGAAATCGAGCTGGCGCTTGGCAAGATGGTCTCCTCTCGCCTGCTCGGCGCCCACCAGGAACTCGCCTTCCGCGTCGGCAAGATGCGCAAGAAATTCGCGACCCAATACGGCTTCGTCGTTCCGGAGATCAAGGTCACCGACGATATCGCCATAACCGAGAAGTCCTACCAGATCCGCATCCACGGCACGACGGTCGCCTCCAACGAACTGCGCGTCGGCGAAGTGCTCGTCGTCACCGGCTCGGGTCGCAAACCGCGTGTGCCGGGCGACGAGATCCGCGAACCCGCCTTCGGCATGCCGGCCGTATCGGTCCTCGAGGCCTTCACCGAAGACCTGAAGCGCGAAGGCTTCCAGCCGATCGACAACGTCTCCGTCGTCCTGACCCACATGAGCGAAGTCATCCGCAACAACCTGCCGGCGCTTCTCTCCTACAAGGACCTCAAGGTTCTGATCGACAGGCTCGACCCGGAATACAAGAAGCTCGCCGACGAGATCTGCTCCTCGCACATGTCCTACTCGGGCCTGCAGGCCGTGCTGAAGCTGCTGCTTGCCGAGCGCGTCTCGATCCGCAACCTGCATCTCATCCTCGAAGCCGTGGCCGAACTCGCCCCGCATGTCCGCAAGACCGAACAGATCGTCGAGCACGTCCGCGTGCGCATGTCGCAGCAGCTCTGCGGCGATCTGGCCGACAATGGCGTGCTGCGCGTGGTCCGCCTCGGTAGCAAGTGGGACCTCGCTTTCCACCAGGCGCTGAAGCGCGACAACAAGGGCGAAGTCGTCGAATTCGACATCGATCCGCGCATGCTGGAGGAATTCAGCGAACAGGCGAGCAAAGTTATCCGTGAATTCATGGATCGCGGCCTGCCTTTCGCCCTTGTCACCTCGCCTGAAACACGGTCCTATGTGCGCATGATCATCGAGCGCCTGTTCGCCACACTTCCGGTTCTCTCGCATGTGGAACTGGCAAAGGGCATCGAGATAAAGATTCTAGGCTCTATTTCATGATAACTGACCCGCAAGGGACCGTGTTGGCACTCTTTCTGATCTTCTGCAGGATCGGTGGCTGTGTGCTGACAATGCCGGGTTTTTCGTCGGCGCGTATCCCTTCGGTCATGCGAGTCTTCATCGCCGGCGCGTTGTCGCTGGCGATCATGCCGGTGCTCTGGGACACGGTCTATCCGGCCGTCCGCACCTCGAACGCGACCTATATCGGCTTCATCTTCAGCGAATCGCTGATCGGCGTCATGTTCGGAATGCTGGCCCGCCTCTATACGCTGGGCCTGCAGTTCGCCGCCAACATTGCCGCCATGATGATCGGCTACACGCAGCCGAGTGCTGCCGATATTTTCGAAGATGGCCAGGAGAGCGCCATTTCGGGCTTCATCATCTTCGCCGGCATGATGATTCTCTTCATGATGGACTTTCACCACATCGTCTTCAGGGCCTTGATCGATTCCTACACCTCGATGCCGTTCGGCGGCGCCATGCAGATGCGGGCGACGCTGATTTCGTTCACAGATACGCTGTCGACGACCACATTCATCATGCTGCGGCTCGCGAGCCCCTTCCTGATCTACGGCTTGCTGTTCAACGTCGCGATCGGCTTCATCAACAAGCTGGCGCCGCAGATCCCCGTCTACTTCATCTCGACGCCTTACCTGCTGTTCGGCGGCCTCTTCCTGTTCTACTTCGCCGTCGCGGCGATGATCAGCCAGTTCGGCCAATCGTTTACCACCGTGTTCATGGGGCAGTAGGCCGATGGCGGAAAAGACACGCTCGGACAAGCTCAAACGCCTCGTCACCGTCCAGCGGCATCTTGAGCAGATGGCGGAGTTCGATCTCGCCGAAACGACGCGCCAGCGCGCCGAGGTCAGCGAGGAGATGGATAGCGTCATTCATGCGCTCGGTTCGATGGATCCGGTCCATCACGCATTCTCGCAAGGCTATGCAGATCGGTTCAGCCGGCTTGGCATCAAGGACAAGCAGCTGAACGGCATGCAGGAAGTTCACCAGATGCGCGTTCAGCAGGAGCGCGCCAAGGGCGATCGGCTTGAGGATAACATGCGCGAGGCACGTGAAGACGAGCGCCGCGAGGCCGATGACAACGCGGTCTATGATATCATCGATCAGAAATACGGTACGCCAGCCTCCAGCAAGCTTCAAAAATCATAATCGCCTCGATCTGAAATCAAGAGGATTATGACGTGGCTATTTCACCTCCGAGTGATCTGGTTCTGGATGTTGTCAAGGCGGCCGACCCCATGGAGGTTCAGGCCGCTCAGGAAAAACTGAAGGCAAACCAGGCGGCATTCGCGGCCAATAGCCTTGCCGAAGCAGGCAAGGGCTTCACCTCGGCGGTGGACATTCTCGACCGCGCCTCCAACAAGGCGGGCCTAAGCGACGTCCAGAACCGCACCGGCAAGACGGACGAAGTTCCCGAGACCTATCGCAAGTTCGAAGCGATGGTGCTGCAGAACTTCATCAAGAACATGCTGCCCAGCGAAAGCGAAGACGTCTACGGCAAGGGCGCCACGGGCGATATCTGGAAGGGCATGATGGCCGAACAGCTCGGCAATACCATCGCCAAGGGCGACGGCATCGGCGTTGCCAAGCAGCTCTATCACGATGCCCTGAAAAAGCAGGAAGGCAAGGTCGTCAACGCCTCCACCGACAAGGATGATCGCAATGCCGCGGTCAGCATGATCAATGAAATTCAGCGCCAGACATTTGGCGTGACATCGACGGACAACAAGTCCGCCAACGACGCCTAAGGGAATCGAGGAAAACAATGGAAATAATCTCGAACGAATACCGTATCAAATCGGTTCTTGGACGCCTGGAAATGATCATCGACAACGAGAACACGCGCATCGGCAGCGATCCGCAGTTCGATCTCAAGGTGTCGAATGCCCACAAGAGCCGCTGCCTCTATGAGCTGTCGATGCTCTTCAGCGATACCGATCCCAAGGAACTCGCCGCCTCGCACCTCGAGCAGCTGCATGGGCTGAAGGAAAAGCTCGCGCTGAACGCCCGTCGCGTCGAGGCTCATCTCGAAGCCGTGCGCACCGTCGCGGACCTGCTGAAGAACGCAGTTCAGGATGCGGATGCCGACGGCACCTATTCCCAGGAACAGTTCCTGGCGCGTGAACACTGATGATTAAACTCGTTCTTACAGGCGTCTGGGTCTGCGTGATCACGCTGGCGGCGGTTTATATGTCGGTGCATCTCGCAACGGCGCCGGCGCCGGCTCCCGATCAGTCGAAGCAGAGCCTTGTCGAGCTTGTAAAGGGCGAGTCCATCACCATTCCTGTCGTCAAGGATGGAGCCGTCAGCGGCTATTTCCTCGGAAAAGTATCCTTCATGGTTAAGAAGGATATGCTCAAGGGAGCGACCCTGCCGCTCACCGAAATGACCACTGACGAACTCTTCTCGCTGCTCGTCGGCAACAAGATGGTCGATATATCGAACATGAAGTCGTTCGATCCGAATGCCTTCCGCGACATGATCAAGAAGGACCTCAACACGCACCTGGGCGGCGAATATATCGACCAGGTGATGCTGGAGCAGCTCGATTATCTCTCCAAGGAAGATGTCGCGGCCAATGCGTCGGGCCAGCCGAAGAAAACAGGCAAGCCGGTCAACGTCGTGCCGCCAGAGCCCGTCAAGGACCCGGCCGCCGGCGGTTGACGCCAGCTTGCCGTCGCAATGGTTAACAAATCCCTGATATCGCTCAGCAAAGGCAACGGATTTTCCTAAAGGTTGTTTGAGGGAGCCCTGTTATACCGTCCCGTGATGGGCCGACATGCGCGCCGCCTTCCACATTCGAAGGCCGGCACGTGATCCCAGGCAGACCTCAGTGTTACCGGGATCTTCAAGCCATGAAGCATTATCGTCAGGAAGCGGGTATGAACCTGATCGCGAATTTCGCGGTCCTCGCCTCTCGTCGCGCCATTTTCGATCTGCCTGTCTGCGATCTCGGCTGGGACGACGCGCTCGTCTTCATCAACGAGATTCTGTCCATGCCCGTCGGCCAGACGTCGATCTCCTTCGTCAACGCGCACAACATGCTCTTGGCGCTTCGCGACGACGAGTATCGCGACATTCTCGCGCAGAACCTCGTCTTGCCCGATGGCATCGGTCTCAACATCGCCTCGCAGATCGCGCACGGATCGCCTTTTCCGGCCAATCTGAACGGTACCGATTTCGTGCCCGCCCTGCTGACATTCATGGAGCAACCGCGCCGCATCGGCCTGATCGGCGGCACGCGTGCGGTGGTCGAGCGCGCGGCGGCCAATTTCCGCCGGCATGCGCCCTGGCATGAATTCGTCGTCATCTCCGACGGCTTCTTCGACAAGAACGATCCGTCAACCGTCGTCTCAGAGATCGCGGCGCAGAATCTCGACATCATCATCGTCGGCATGGGCACGCCATTGCAGGAAAAGTGGGCGCACAAGCATATTCGCGCCGATCACGCGCGGCTGGTGCTGACCGTCGGCGCCCTGTTCGATTTCGTCTCCGGCTCGGTGCCGCGCGCGCCAAGGCTGGTGCGTTCGATGCGCCTGGAGTGGGCCTACAGGCTTGCCCAGGAACCGAGCCGCCTCTGGCGCCGCTACGCGCTTGGCATCCCGGTCTTTCTCTACCACGTCGCCAAGTATCGGTTCAGCCGCCGCAAGGTGATCATGAAGCGCTCGGAAATCGGGGATACACGTCGGGATTGAGCGAAAATTAACCTTTTGTTTGCCAAGCCTGTTTAGGCTCGATTAACCACACGCGACTGCGATTGGTTCGATCGTTCCATGCAAGAGACTTGGTGATGCGCGAAAATCATTCGAGACGTCCCACCCATTCATGGCCATCTCAACCGAAGGATGAAGCCGGCGCGAACGACTTTGTGAGCGGCCATTATCAGGACGCGCTGGCCGTGCCGGAAGCCGAGCTCCTGCGCGTCATCGAACGGGCTCTCCAGGCGCAGCGTGTGCCGGAACCCCCGGAACAAACGCAGCAAGACAGTACCGAGCCTCTCGTCAGCCGCATCGAGACCATTCTCGGCAAAAGGCTCGAGGCAGCCAACGACGCCGCCACGGCGCCAAAACCGCCCGTCGATGATATTGCCCCCAGCGCCGTTGCCATCAACGCCACCACTATCAACACCGTCGCCATGGACGATGCAGCGATGGACGACCTGATCGATGATCTGGCCGCGCAGGAATTTCACGTCGAATCATCATCGCATCCGTCCGTCGAGCATCCGACGCCGGCATCCCCGCGCAGTGGCCGGTCGCTGATCGCAGCCGGCGCACTGTGCGCACTGGGCGCGCTTGGCGGAATGCTGATCCCGAGCGAGCCGTCCGGCTTTCAAGCGCAAGGCCTGCTTGGCATTGAAGGGTCGCCCAAGGAGCGTCAGGCGCTGGTCAGCGCCACACGCGATGCGCTGATCTCGCAGAAAACCATCGCCACCGCCGTGGTGAAGTTGCAGCTCGACCGCGACAGCGAGTTTGCCGGCTCAAGCGGCAGTGCGTTCAATGTCGCCGTCGATCTCCTGTCCGCAAATGGTGCCGCCGCAGATCCCGTTTCGCGCGCCGAAGCATCCCTGGCCGCCGCCATTCGCGCGTCGACAGACCCGAAATCGGGAACGATCGGCTTCAGCGTCACGACGGCAAGTGCGGCGAAATCGGCGCGCATCTCATCCTATCTTATTTCGACCGTGGCCCATCCCGCGTTGGTAGCAAGCGCCAACGAGAGCGCGGTGAACAAGGCAAGTGCGGTGGCCGACGCCGAGCTCGAAGCATTCACCAAGCAGAACGGCGAGGGCAATGTCGAGGTCGCAACCAGGCTGCAGCAGCAGCTTGTGCAGGCCAACGCCACTTTGGAGGACGCACAGCAGAGGGTTGTGGCCGCAAAGACGCGCGCCGACCTGTTGAAGACCGCGACGGCCGATGATGCGCTGACCGGCGCGCTATCAGCCGAAATCACCTCGCCCGCGCTGGACGACCGCCGCGGTCGTTATGCCGTCGCCAAGTCGACGCTCGCGCAGCTTGCGGCCAGCCTCGGCCCCCGCCATCCACGCCTGATCGCCCAGCAGGCCGAAGTCGATGGGCTGCGCGGCAGCATCGCCCAGGAGCTGAGCAGGTTGTCGCGCGACGCCGCCGACGAAGTCAGATCAGCGGTCGCCGCCGTCAGGCAGCTTGGCGACCAGCGCAACGCGCTGATCGCGCAGAGCCGCGACACCGGCGTTGATCTCGCCAAGCTGACGGAGCTGCGGGAGAAATCGTCTGTGGCGCGCCAGCGTCTGGAGGATCAGCTGAGCACCGGTGCGATCGGCTCCGATGGCGCGCATGTGCAGGTCATCAAGGCACCTGTGGTCACAGCCATCGAACCGGGCCGCAGCCCGTGGGTGGCTCCAGCACTCGGTGCACTGGCCGGTCTCGCCTTCGGCCTCGCCGGCTTCCGGCGACGCGCGCATTCGGACAAAGCCGTCGTGCATGTCGAACCTGTCGCCGCGCTCGAGCCGTTGGTCGATCTTCCGATTACGTCCGTGCCGGAACCCGTGGTCGCGGACGCCAGCGACGAGGTCGAAATGCTGCGCGCCGAGATCGCCGCTATGCGTGATCGCCTGCATTCCTACGCAGCGACCGCCTGATCGTTGCCCACCTGCGGCATGATTGTTCTTGCTTTTCTCGTTTCAGGCAGGATAGGGCGTGGACAGGCAAATTGTGCCTGATGCCGCCGATTAGAATGGCGGGGTAATCGCAGGGAGACGGTCTTGGCGACAGTAATCGACGGCAAACAGGTTGCAGCTTCGGTCATCGACACGGTGAAGGCGGCGACCGCGGCTTTGGACAAGCAGAGCGGCATTCAGGCCGGTCTTGCGGTCATCATCGTCGGCGACGATCCGGCAAGCCACGCCTATGTGGGTTCCAAGAGCAAGATGGCCAAGGAATGCGGTTTCAAGTCCGTGCAGCACACGTTGCCGGTGGAAACGACGCAAGAAGAATTGGCCGCGCTCGTCGCTTCGCTGAACGCCGATGACACGATCCATGGCATCCTCGTCCAGCTGCCGCTGCCCAAGCACCTGAATTCCGAGCCGATCATCCAGTCGATCCTGCCTGAGAAGGATGTCGATGGTCTTCACGTCGTCAACGCCGGCAAGCTGGCGATTGGCGATCTCGAGACCGGCCTCGTCTCCTGCACGCCCGCCGGCGCCATGGTCTTCGTGCGCCGCACCCACGGCGAGGATCTCTCGGGCCTCAACGCCGTCGTTGTCGGCCGTTCCAATCTGTTCGGCAAGCCGATGGCGCAACTGCTGCTCAACGCCAACGCGACGGTAACCATCGCGCATTCGCGAACCAAGAATCTCCCGGAAGTCTGCCGCAACGCCGATATCCTGGTTGCCGCCGTCGGCCGCCCTGAGATGGTCAAGGCCGATTGGGTCAAGCGAGGCGCCACCGTCATCGATGTCGGCATCAACCGTATCGCAGCGCCCGAAAAGGGCGAGGGCAAGACGCGCCTCGTCGGCGACGTCGCCTTCGCCGAGGCAGCCGAGGTCGCCGATGTCATCACCCCGGTTCCCGGCGGCGTCGGCCCGATGACCATCGCCATGCTGATGGCCAACACCGTCATCGCCGCACATCGCGCCGCCGGCCAGACGCCGCCGAAGTTCTAAAGCAACTCCGGGAAAAGGTTGAAGCAGTTTTCCGTCGGGAGTTGCCTCACAACAAAAGGCTGGAACCGCTCAAGCGGTCCTAGCGCGGCGCCGCACCCGTCGACGCCCGCACGATCAGCTCCGTCTTCCAGAGTTCCTGTTCGGGGAAGGGGCCGTCCTGCTTGACGGTCCCGATCAGCCGCTCGGCGATCCGGACACCCGCCGCACGCAGCGATGAGCGTGTCGTCGTCAGCGGCACGGAGAAATTCTCCGGCTTCAGATGCGGCAGCACGTCGTCATGGGCGATCAGCGAAATATCCTCGCCAAGCTTCAGCCCCGCTTGCGTCACCGCGCGGATGGCGCCGAGCGCCAGAACGGTGCTGGAACAGAGAATGGCTGTCGGCGGCTCCGCCAGCTGCAGAAAGCGTTCCATGGCGAATTGCCCGTGCTCGTCTGTCATCGACATGTGGCTGGTGCAATCGTCAGGCAACGTCAGCCCGCGCTCGGCAAGCGCCGAGACGACGCCTTTCCTGCGCCGGATTGCGAAGTCGAGATGCTCAGGCCCGTTCAGCAGGCAGAAGCGGGTGTGCCCGAGTTGCAGCAACAGCCGCGTCGCATCGTAGAACGCGCCCTCGTTGTCGATGTCGAGATAGGGATAATCAGGCTCGGTGCCGAACGAGCGCCCATGCACGAGAAAGGGGATAGAGAGCGATTTCAGGAGCGGCAACCTGGGATCGTGCCCGCGCATGTAGGCGACGAACAGCGCATCGACATTGCCGCTGATCGCCAGCCGCCTCAGCGCCCCCACCTCGTCGTCGGGGTCGGCGGGCATGATCACGAAGTGAAAGTCGTGCCTGACCGCTTCCTCGCCGAGCCCGGTGAGAAATTCGCCGAAATGCACGTCGGAATAGTGGCCCGGCGCGGTGGGCATGACGAGGCCGATCGAACCCGCCTTGCCGGTCGCCAGCCGCTGGGCGGCCTTGTTCGGCCGGTAGCCGGTCTCCTGCACGGCGCGCAGCACCCGCTCGCGGGTCGCCTCGTTGACCTCGGGGTAGCCGTTCAGCGCACGGCTCACCGTGGTCTGGGAAAGGCCCAGCATTTCCGATAGCTGTTTCAGATTCACGTGCTAAACTTCCTCCAACGCCCTGGAGATCATGTCTCCCAAATGGCATCCAAAGCGCTTTTAGCAATGTAGCAGCTGCGCGGCTTGACTCAAGAAAAATCGCTCCATATTGCCCCATAGGCGTTGCTGCATTGCGATATCCCAAGGCTCGAAGGTGGGTTTTGCGAATTGCCTTGACTCTTTTATGCCGAAAGTGAAATGAGTTAGTTGTCAAAGCGCTTTGGAATTTCGGTTGCAGGGCGTGATTGGGATTGTGATGGGAGGTTGATCACATGAAAAAGTCATTTTTGATGGGCGTTGCCGTGGCAGCGCTTCTGGCCGGCGGCGCGTCCGCAGCCGATCTGAAATTCGCGCCGGGCGAGGACGCCAAGTTCAATTGGAAGAGCTACAATGACTTCAAGGCGGCCAATGCCGACCTGAAGGGTCAGGAGCTGACGATCTTCGGGCCGTGGCGCGGCGAGGACGAGACGCTGTTCCGCAGCATTCTCGCCTACTTCACCGAGGCGACCGGCATCGACGCCAAGTATTCGTCCTCGGAAAACTACGAACAGCAGATCGTCATCGACACGCAGGCCGGCTCGCCGCCGAACATCGCGATCCTGCCGCAGCCGGGCCTTCTCGCCGATCTCGCCGGCAAGGGCTTCCTTGCGCCGCTCGGCGATGACACGTCGAAGTGGGTCAAGGACAATTACGGCGCCGGCGACAGCTGGGTCGGATACGGCACCTACAAGGGCAAGGACGGCAAGGACGCCTTCTTCGCCTTCCCCTACAAGGCAGACGTGAAGTCGCTTGTCTGGTATGTGCCCGAGAACTTCAAGGAAGCGGGCTACAAGATCCCGACCACGATGGAAGAGCTGCAGGCCCTCACGGACCAGATCGTCAAGGACGGCGGCGTTCCCTGGTGCATCGGTCTCGGCTCCGGCGGCGCCACCGGCTGGCCGGCGACCGACTGGATCGAGGATCTGATGCTGCGCATGCAGCCGCCGGAAGCCTACGACAAGTGGACCACCAACGAGCTGAAGTTCGATGATCCCGCCGTCGTCTCGGTCATCGACGAGTTCGGCAAGTTCGCCAAGAACGAGGCTTACGTCGATGGCGGCGTCAAGGCTGTGGCCTCGACCGACTTCCGCGACAGCCCGAAGGGTCTCTTCGCGGTGCCGCCGAAGTGCTACATGCACCACCAGGCATCGTTCATTCCGTCCTTCTTCCCTGAAGGCACGAAGATGGGCCAGGACGCCGACTTCTTCTACATGCCGACTTTCGCCTCCAAGCCTGAGCTCGGCAAGCCGGTTCTCGGCGCCGGCACGCTGGTCACGATCGCCAAGGATTCCAAGCCGGCTCGCGCCTTCGTGGAATTCCTGAAGACCCCGATCGCCCATGAAGTCTGGATGGCGCAGTCGAGCTTCCTGACCCCCTACAAGGGCGTCAATACGGCCGCCTACGCCAACGATCAGATGAAGCGCGAAGGCGAGATCCTGACGACGGCCACCACCTTCCGCTTCGACGGTTCCGACCTGATGCCCGGCAAGATCGGCGCCGGCGCCTTCTGGACTGGCATGGTCGATTTCGTCGGCGGCAAGTCCGCTCAGGACACTGCCAAGGAAATCCAGAGCGCCTGGGACGGCATCAAGTAACATCGCCTGACACCCATGCCGCCGGTCTCGGCGGCATGGCCGCAATGCCTGGCCGGATGCCCTAACAAGCACCGGCCATCGCTGCCTCTTGCGCCCGACGCCCATGTGCTCGGCCATCGGCGGCGTGATTTCAAAAAGACGTAGGCATCAGGGGAGGGATGAATGCTATCGCAGCTGGTTTCCGCTTTGGGGGTCGTGGTCGTCGCCGTATTCGCATGCGCGGCCTATTTCTATTTTTCCAACAAGCTCCTGGACATGGCGCTTCCGGTGAAGGACGGCGATATTCGCGCCGCCTCGCAGAACCTCAACCGCCGCTCGGTCATCCGGCCGTGGCTGTTCCTCTTCCCGGCGCTCTTTCTGCTGGTCGTCTATCTCGTCTATCCCGTGGTCGCGACGCTCATCCTGTCCTTCTACGATCGCTCCGGTGTGAATTTCGTCGGCTTTGCCAATTATCAGTGGGCCTTCGGTGATCGCGAATTCCGCCAGTCGATCTTCAACAACATCCTCTGGCTTGCCGTCGTGCCCGCCGCCTGCACCTTCTTCGGCCTCGTCATCGCCGTCATGACGGACCGCATCTGGTGGGGCAATATCGCGAAAAGCATCGTCTTCATGCCGATGGCGATCTCCTTCGTCGGCGCCTCGGTCATCTGGAAGTTCATCTACGAATATCGCGGCGGCAACGCCACGCAGATCGGCCTCCTGAACGCCATCGTCCAGCTGTTCGGCGGCACGCCGCAGGTGTGGATCTCGGTTCCCTTCTGGAACAGCTTCTTCCTGATGGTCATCCTCATCTGGATCCAGACCGGCTTTGCCATGGTTATTCTGTCGGCAGCACTTCGCGGCATCCCGGAGGAAACCATCGAGGCCGCCGTCATCGATGGCGCCAATGGCTGGCAGATCTTCTGGCGCATCATGGTGCCGCAGGTCTGGGGCACGATCGCCGTCGTCTGGACCACGATCACCATTCTCGTCCTCAAGGTCTTCGACATCGTGCTGACCATGACCAATGGCCAGTGGGACACGATGGTTCTCGCCAACCTGATGTTCAACTGGATGTTCCGCGGTGGCGGCGACAGCGGCCGAAGTGCCGTAATCGCGCTGATCATCATGCTGGCCGTGACGCCGATCATGGTCTGGAACGTCCGCCGCGCCAATCGCGAAATGGGAGGCAAGTGAGATGACCCTGACCCGCGATTTCCTCAAGATCGGCCCGGCCCGTCTCTTCGTCCACGCCGCCGTCCTCCTGATCGTCATCATCTGGCTGATCCCGACGCTCGGCATTTTCGTCAGCGCGCTCCGCGACAAGGACCAGATCGTCGTCTCCGGCTGGTGGACGGCCTTCTCCGGCTCGTCGCGCACCGTGGCCGCCCGCCTCGGCGCGGTCGATCAGCAGAAACAGGACGGCCCCGCCTACGTCATCTCCGGCAATGTGCTGGAGGGCCAGGAAGGCCGCTCGATCAATGCGTTCGGCACCAAGGTCGCGCAGCCGTCCGCCTACAAGGCCGGCGAAACCGCCGATCTCGGCGATGGTCTCACGCTCACCGTGAACGAAGATGGCAGCTACCGCTACGCAAAGAATGCCGCCTTCGGTCCGGATGACGGCGGCCGCCGCGTTTACGTCTCGGTTGCCACGCCGCCGGAGTTCACCCTGCAGAACTACCGCACGGTGCTGACAGGCGAGGGGATCGGCCAGTCCTTCATCAACTCGCTGACGGTGACCATCCCGGCCACGATCATCCCGATCCTGATCGCCGCCTTCGCAGCTTATGCGCTGAGCTGGATGGAATTTCCCGGCCGCGCGCTGCTGATCGCGCTGGTCGTCGGCCTCATCGTCGTGCCGCTGCAGATGTCGCTGATCCCACTTCTGAGGCTCTATAATCAGGTCGGCATGCTGCTCGATACGCCGTCCAAGACCTATCCCGGTATCTGGCTGGCGCATACCGCCTTCGGCATGCCGCTCGCCATCTACCTCCTGCGATCCTATATCGCGGGCCTCCCCCGAGAGATCATCGAATCCGCCCGCGTCGACGGCGCCAGCGATTTCGAGATCTTCACCCGCATCGTCTTGCCCTTGTCCTTCCCGGCGCTCGCCTCCTTCTCGATCTTCCAGTTCCTCTGGGTGTGGAACGACCTGCTCGTCGCCATGGTCTTCCTTGGCACCGACAGGGATCACCTCGTGCTGACGGGTGCGCTCAACGCGCTGCTCGGCTCGCGCGGCGGCAACTGGGAAATCCTGACGGCCTCGGCCTTCATCACGATTATAGTACCGCTGCTCGTCTTCTTCGCACTGCAGCGCTATCTCGTGCGTGGTCTGCTCTCGGGTTCGGTCAAGGGCGGCTAGCTTACTCCCAAGATAATCTCCAACAGGACCACACATGAGCATGGCATCTCAATCCAACCTGACTGTCGACAAGGACTGGTGGCGCGGCGCAGTGATCTACCAGATCTATCCGCGCTCCTACCAGGATAGCAACGGCGACGGCATCGGCGATCTCAAGGGCATTACCGCGAGATTGCCGCATGTGGCGGCCCTTGGCGCAGACGCCATCTGGATCTCTCCCTTCTTCACCTCGCCGATGCGAGACTTCGGCTACGACGTCTCCGATTACGAGAACGTCGACTCGATCTTCGGCACGCTTGTCGATTTCGATTCCCTGATCGCGGAAGCCCACCGCCTCGGCATCCGCGTGATGATCGACCTCGTCATCTCGCACTCGTCCGATCAGCATCCCTGGTTCGTCGAAAGCCGCTCGAGCAAGACCAACGCCAAGGCCGATTGGTACGTCTGGAGCGACTCGAAGCCGGATGGCACCCCGCCCAACAACTGGCTGTCGATCTTCGGCGGCTCCGCCTGGGCGTGGGATCCGACCCGCATGCAATATTACATGCACAACTTCCTGACCTCGCAGCCGGATCTTAATCTCCACAATCCGGAGGTACAGGATCGCCTGCTCGAGGTCGTCCGCTTCTGGCTGAAGCGCGGCGTCGACGGCTTCCGTCTCGACACCATCAACTTCTATTTCCACGACAAGGAATTGCGCGACAACCCGGCGCTGGCGCCCGAGCGCCGCAACGCCTCGACCGCGCCGGCGGTCAACCCCTACAATTTCCAGGAACACATCTACGACAAGAACCGCCCGGAAAACATTGCCTTCCTGAAGCGCTTCCGCGCCGTCTTGGAGGAGTTCCCGGCGATTGCCGCCGTCGGCGAAGTCGGCGATAGCCAGCGCGGGCTGGAGATCGTCGGCGAATACACGTCGGGCGATGACAAGATGCACATGTGCTACGCCTTCGAGTTCCTGTCACCCGATCCGCTGTCGCCGGAACGCATCGAAGACGTCATGAACGACTTCGCCGCAGCTGCTCCCGATGGCTGGGCCTGCTGGGCGCTCTCCAACCACGACGTCGTGCGCCATGTGACCCGCTGGGGCTCGCTCGTTGCCGATCGCGACGCCTTCGCCAAGCAATATGCGGCGATGCTGATGACCATGCGCGGTTCCGTCTGCCTTTACCAGGGCGAGGAGCTCGGCCTGACGGAAGCCGATCTCGCCTATGAGGACCTGCAGGACCCCTATGGCATCCAGTTCTGGCCGGAGTTCAAGGGCCGGGACGGTTGCCGCACGCCGATGGTCTGGGATAGCCAGGTCGCCCAGGGTGGCTTCTCCACGGTCAAGCCATGGCTGCCGGTTCCCGTCGAGCATATCCTGCGCGCCGTCAGCGTCCAGCAGGGCGACGAGACCTCGGTCCTCGAGCACTATCGCCGCTTCATCGCCTTCCGCAAGCAGTACCCGGCCTTTGCCAAGGGCGAGATCAAGTTCATGGAGCCGCAGGGCGACATGCTGGTCTTCCAGCGCGAATACGGCAACGAAAAGCTGCTCTGCGTTTTCAACATGAGCGCGACTGAAGCCTTGGTTGCTCTACCTGAAGGCAACTGGCAGGCGTTGACGGGCCATGGTTTCGTCAGCAATAACTATGGCGACAAGATCGATGTACCCGCCTGGGGCGCGTATTTCGCTCGGCTCGCTTAGAGACTTCTGGAGGAGGAGAACTCGATGACAGGACTGACACTCAAGGACATTCGCAAATCCTACGGTGCCGTGGACGTGCTCCATGGCATCGATCTGGAGATCAAGGAGGGCGAATTCGTTGTGTTCGTCGGTCCGTCGGGCTGCGGCAAGTCCACCCTGCTGCGCATGATTGCCGGCCTGGAGAACATCACCGGCGGCGACATGTATATCGATGGCCAGTTGGTCAACGACGTTCCGCCTTCCAAGCGCGGCATCGCCATGGTGTTCCAGTCCTATGCGCTCTACCCGCACATGACCGTCTACGACAACATGGCCTTCGGCATGAAGATCGCCGGCGAAAACAAGCAGGAAATCGATCGTCGCGTGCGCGCGGCGGCCGAGAGCCTGCAGCTCACCAAGTATCTCGACCGCCTGCCCAAGGCTCTGTCCGGCGGCCAGCGCCAGCGCGTCGCCATCGGCCGCGCCATCTGCCGCAACCCGAAGGTCTTCCTCTTCGACGAGCCGCTCTCGAACCTCGACGCGGCGCTGCGCGTCGCCACCCGCATCGAGATCGCCCGTCTCAACGAGCAGATGGCCGACACCACGATGATCTACGTCACCCACGACCAGGTCGAGGCGATGACGCTGGCAGACCGCATCGTCGTGCTGTCAGCCGGTAATATCGAGCAGGTCGGCGCGCCGCTGGAACTCTACGAGCGCCCGGCCAATCTCTTCGTCGCCAAGTTCATCGGCTCGCCGGCCATGAACGTCATCCCTGCAACGATTACCGATGCCGGCAACACGACGACGGTGACGCTGACCGGCGGCAAGTCGGTCACGCTCAATATCCCGACGGCAGCTTCCGAAAAGGGCAAGACGGCAAGCTTCGGCGTTCGCCCGGAAGACCTGCGCATCGCCGGTCCGGCCGATGATTACCTTTTCGAGGGCGAAGTCTCGATCGTCGAGGCGCTCGGCGAGGTGACGCTGCTCTACATCGAGGGGCTCGTCCAGAACGAGCCGATCATCGTCAAGCTGCCCGGCATCTATGATGTGAAGCGCGGCCAGAAGATGCATTTCTCGGCCGATCGCTCGAAATTGCACCTCTTCGATGCGGAAGGGCGCACCTATCGCAAGTAAGTTGCAACTTGCTCCCCGAGCCGTGTGAATAATGCGGCTCGGGGCTATGCTGTTCGAACCTTCTGTTAAAGATCGCTTGGTAGTCTTTCCTCATTGCGTACCTAGAGGAATATTACCGTGGCGACACCAAACCCACAGTCATCAGGACATTTTCTAAACAAGGAAGAATCCTTCATGTACGACCGCGAAGTGCGGTTCAAGATGGAGGACACGATGAACGCCGCGCGTCTCGAATATACCGAGAAGGGCGTCATGAACATGGCCTCGCGCCGTTGCGACATCATCCGCATTTCCAAGAGCAGCGCGGTCCTGGCGATCCTGACGCAGTTCAACCTCCCGCGTCAGTTCTATCTCGATCTTCCCGATGCCCGCATCACCAAGATCGGCTGCATGCTGACGCGCGTGAATGCCAACAACACTGTGGAAGTCCGCTTCCTGCGCATGCTGACCGACAAGGAACTGAACAAGATCTTTGTGTACAGCTCCCATCCGGCCCATCGCGACCGCGTGCTCGACATCCGCGGCTGATCGCCAATCGCCATATCTGAAACGACAAGGCCCGCGAGATCGTCTCGCGGGCCTTGTTGTTTTCAGCGTTTCTCCCCACTGCTCAGTGGAACAGCACGCTGGCGCCCTTGTCGGATGCGCCGACGGCGCGGCGGAAGGGAGCGAACAGTTCGCGGCCCATGCCGAACTCGTTGTCGGAGAGATCGGCGACGACAGGGGTGCGATCGGCCATGGTGGCTGCGTCCACAAGCACCTCAAGCGTGCCCGCGATCGCATCGAGACGGATGATGTCGCCATCCTGAATCCGCGCGATCGGGCCGCCATCGACGGCCTCCGGCGTCACATGGATCGCTGCCGGCACCTTGCCCGACGCGCCGGACATGCGCCCGTCGGTCAGCAAAGCGACGCGGAAGCCGCGGTCCTGAAGCACGCCGAGCGGCGGCGTCAGCTTGTGGAGTTCCGGCATGCCGTTCGCCTTCGGTCCCTGGAAACGCACCACGGCGATGAAGTCGCGGTTCAGCTTGCCGTCCTTGAAGGCGTCCTGAAGCTCCTGCTGGCTGTGGAAGACGATCGCCGGCGCCTCGATGACGTGGCGGTCGGCCTTGACGGCCGAGATCTTGATCACGCCCTTGCCAAGATTGCCGCGCAGCATCTTCAGCCCGCCATTCGGCTGGAACGGCGTTTCGATGTTTGCGAGTACCTTCGGATCGACGCTCTTTTCGGGAGACGGTTCGCGCACGATGCTGCCATCCTCACCAAGGCGCGGATCGATCGTGTAGGCCTGCAGTCCGTGGCCGAACACGGTGCGCACGTCGTCGTGCACCAGCCCGTGCTTCAACAATTCCTTGATCAGGAAGCCCATGCCGCCGGCCGCGTGGAAATGGTTCACGTCGGCAAGACCATTCGGATAGACGCGGGCAAGCAGCGGCACCACTTCGGAGAGCTCGGCGATATCCTGCCAGGTGAGCTCGATGCCGGCGGCGCGCGCCATGGCGACGAGGTGCAGCGTGTGGTTGGTCGAGCCGCCGGTGGCATGCAGGCCGACAACGCCGTTGACGATCGAGCGCTCGTCGATCATCTCGCCGGCCGGCGTGAACTCGTTGCCCTGCGCGGTGATAGCAAGCGCCCGCTTGGTCGCCTCGCGGGTGAATGCTTCGCGCAACGGCGTGCCCGGATTGATGAAGGAGGCGCCGGGCATATGGAAGCCCATGATCTCCATCAGCATCTGGTTGGAGTTCGCCGTGCCGTAGAAGGTACAGGTGCCCGGTCCGTGATAGGACTTGGACTCGGCTTCGAGCAGCTCGGCGCGGCCGACCTTGCCCTCGGCGTAAAGCTGGCGCACGCGCGACTTTTCGTCGTTTGGCAGGCCTGATGTCATCGGCCCTGCCGGCACGAAGATCGACGGCAGATGGCCGAACGACAGCGCCGCGATGACGAGGCCCGGCACGATCTTGTCGCAGACGCCGAGATATAGGGCTGCGTCGAACATGTTGTGCGACAGGCCGACGCCGGCCGCCATGGCGATCAGGTCGCGCGAGAAGAGCGAGAGCTCCATGCCGGGCTGGCCCTGCGTCACGCCATCGCACATGGCGGGAACGGCACCCGCGACCTGCGCGATGCCTCCAGCCTGCGCGGCCGCCTCACGAATGATCGCCGGATAGGTCTCGAATGGCTGATGGGCCGAGAGCATGTCGTTATAGGAAGTGATGATGCCGAGATTGGAAACACGGTCGCCGGCCAGTGCGTCCTTCTCGGCGGGGGAACAGACGGCGAAGCCGTGTGCCAGGTTCGCGCAGCCGAGCGAGGAGCGAACCACGCTCTTGCCCACCGCGTTTCGCAATCGCTCGAGATAGAGCTCTCGCGACGGTTTCGAACGTTCGACGATACGGTTGGTGATGGCGGCAACGCGCGAATGAGCGGACATGGGAGATCCTTGTCGTTTGCTGGTATTCGATTGTCTGTTCGCGGCTTTACGCCGTTGTGTCTCGTAAGACCTGGCTTACGGAGCCCAGTATATGTCGACCGGCGTCGCGGCGCGGCGCAGGATTGCCCGGATGGGCATCTCCGCCTCGTCGCCCGCGCCCTCGGCCTTCGCCAGAACGTCCTTCTTGCCGTCGCCTTCGATATGAAGAACGAGCAGCCCGGCATCCTGCAGGCTGGAGAAGGTGAAGGTGAGGCGGGGTTCGCCTGCGCCCTCGGCGTCCATGGTGATGATGCCGCGCGGCGTCTTCGGGTCAAGAGCAACCGCAAGGTTGCTGCCGCCTGGGAAGAACGAAGCCGTGTGGCCGTCGCCGCCCATGCCGAGAATGACGACGTCGAACGGGTTGCCGATCGAAGCCGTGGCCGCTGTCGAGAGCTTTGCAGCCTCCTCGACGGTTGCCGCCTCTTGATAGAGCGGCTGGAACGTCGCTGCCGCAGCCTTGTTCTGCAGCAGGTTGCCGATCACGAGCAGATGGTTCGAGCGCGGATTGTCGGCGGGCACGAAACGCTCGTCGACGAGGGTGATCGTCACCTTCGTCCAGTCGAGATCGCGCATCGACAGTTCCTGGAAGAATGCCTTCGGCGTCGAGCCGCCGGAAACGGCGATTTCAGCCGTTCCCTTCTTGGCGATGGCCGTCGAAAGCGATGCAGCGACCTTGTCGGCAAGGTTGCGCGCCAGTTCGGCGGCGTTGGCAAAATTGTGCATGGTCGCTGCCATATCCTTCGATCCTTAGAGGTTGTCGTGCCAGGTGCGGCCGTCACGCTCGATGAGCGCGATCGACTGGCTCGGGCCCCAGGTGCCGGCCGTGTATCCCTGAACCTTCTGGCCGGTGGATTCCCAACCCTTGAGGATCGGGTCGACCCACTGCCACGCGGCTTCCACTTCGTCGCGGCGCATGAACAGTGTCTGGTTCGAACGGATGACGTCCATCAGCAGGCGCTCGTAGGCATCGGGGTTACGAACCTGGAAGGAATCGGCGAAGCTCATGTCCAGCGATACGTTGCGCAGGCGCATACCACCCGGGCCCGGATCCTTGATCATCAGCGACTGCTTGACGCCTTCGTCAGGCTGCAGGCGGATGATCAGCTGGTTCTGGTTGATGCGGCCGGCCGACTGGTCGAACACCGAGTGCGGGATCGACTTGAAGGTGATGACGATTTCCGACATGCGGCCGGCAAGGCGCTTGCCGGTGCGGATGTAGAAGGGAACGCCGGCCCAGCGCCAGTTGTTGATCTCGGCCTTGATGGCGACGAAGGTTTCGGTGTTGGACACGCCGCCTTCGAGCTCTTCGAGGTAACCCTTGACCGGACCGCCCGCCGAAGCGCCGGCGCGATACTGGCCGCGCACGGTGGTCTGCTCGACATTCGAGGCGTCGATCGGCTTCAGCGCGCGCAGCACCTTCAGCTTCTCGTCGCGAACCGCTTCGGAATCCATCGAAGACGGGACTTCCATGGCAACCAGGCAGACGAGCTGCATGATGTGGTTCTGCACCATATCGCGCAGCGCGCCAGCTGTGTCGTAGTAGCCGGCACGGCCTTCGAGGCCGACCGACTCGGCAACGGTGATCTGCACGTGGTCGATATGGTTGGCGTTCCACAGCGGCTCATAGAGCGCGTTGGCAAAGCGCAGAGCCATCAGGTTCTGCACGGTTTCCTTGCCGAGATAGTGGTCGATACGGAAGATCTGCTCTTCCTTGAAGACCTTGCCGATCGTGTCGTTCAGCTGCAGCGCCGAATCGAGATCGCGGCCGATCGGCTTTTCGACGACGATGCGGGTCGTCTTGGTGATCAGCTTGTGGTCGTGGATCTTCTGCGAGATGTCGCCGAAGATGCCAGGCGCAACCGCGAGGTAGAAGGCGCGAACGCGATCCTTGCCTTCGTCCAGCAGCTTCTTCAGCTCGGCCCAGCCGGCGTCGGAGCGGGCGTCGACCGGCACGTAGTAAAGGCGCTCGCAGAACTTGGCGACTTCGGCCTCGTCATACTCGCCCTTCTTCAGGTGCTCCTTGAGAGCGTCCTGCGCAAACTTGCGGTATTCTTCGTGGGTCAGCGCGCTTCTGGAGGCGCCGATGATGCGGGTCGGTTCGGAGAACTGGCCTTCGATCTGACGGTGGTAGAGGGCCGGCAGCAACTTGCGCTCGGCAAGGTCGCCACTGCCGCCAAAGACGACGTAATCGAAAGGTTCAACGGGAATGATTTGGCTGCTCATGAGGCTATCTCTCAATCAGACTGTTTCATGGCCTCTTTAATCTAATCGATTTAAAAAAGCCAGTGTGCGCTGCAACGAATTTGTCCGGCACTGGTTTTAGATCGAAAAGCCCTCAGAGGAAATCCGCAATCTGACTAAAACTTGTCGCGCAGCGCAAACCACGAAAGCGCCAGGAAGAGCAGCGGCGCGCGCATCGCCGGACCACCCGGGAAGGCCGGGATTTTCAGCGCCTTGAAGAGCTCGAGATCGCTCGATTTCCCGATCACAGTTTCGGCATAGAGCCGTCCGCAATAGTTGGCAAGCATCACGCCATGGCCGGAATAGCCGCCGATCGAGGTAACGCCGGGCATCACCTCGCGCACGAAGGGTTGCCGCGGCATGGTGATCGCGACCGATCCGCCCCAGGCATGGGTGATCTCGACATTGTCGAGCGCGGGATAGATCTCGGCGATCTGGCGACGGATGTGCTGCGAAATGTCGCGCGGATTGTCCGATGTATAGGCCTCGCGACCGCCGAATAGCAGTCGCCCGTCCTTGGATTTACGGAAGTAGCGGACGACGAAGCGCGAATCGGCGACAGCCTCTCCACCCGGCAGCACCGGCGATCCCTCGCCAAGCGGCGCGGTGGCGCCGATGAACGAGCGGATCGGCATCACATGGCTGGCGGTAACGGGCTCCAGGTCGCCGATATAGCCGTTGCAGGCGATCAGCGCCTTGTCGGCGGTAATCTGCCCGCGCGGCGTGTCGATCGTGACCTTCCCGCCGCCCTGGCGAATGGCCGTGGCCTTCGTCATTTCGAAGACCTGAGCGCCGGAAGCCGCCGCCGCCCGTGCCAGCCCGATCAGCAGCTTCAGCGGGTGAATATGCCCGGTGCCGGCATCGCGCACGCCACAGAAATAGCGCGTCGATCCCAGCCGCTCCTGCGTCTCCGCCCGGTCCATGAATGCCGCATGCGTGTAGCCGTAGCGCGTTGCCGCGATCTCCGCATTGTCGCGAAAATCCTTCTCGTAGCTCGCCTTGTGCGCCACGTTCATCTGGCCGGGCATGAAATCGATGTCGATCTGGTGCTCGGTCGCGAAGGTGAGGAGGTGCTTCTTGGCGTCTTCGGCCAGATCGAACAGCGCCTTCGAGCGCTCGAAGCCGATCTCTTCTTCCAGCTCCTCCGGCCACGAGCGCTGGCCGGTGCCGAGCTGCCCGCCATTGCGGCCCGACGCACCGTCGCCGAACCGGGAGGCCTCGATGAGCACCACCGACACGCCCGCCTTGGCGAGATGATAGGCCGCCTGCAGCCCGGTATAACCGCCGCCGATGATGGCGACGTCGCATGTCCTGGAACCGTCGAGCTCAGGGTAGGTGGGACGCTCGCCCACTGTTGCCTGATACCACGAGATGCCGGGTGCGATCGGGCTCTGCCAGACCGGCTTCGATGTGTTCTCGGATGTCATGATGCCACCCTCACACGTTGAGCAGAAGGAATTCGCGTTCCCACGGGCTGATCACCTGCATGAAGGTCTCGAACTCGCCGCGCTTGACGCCGGCATAGAGCCCGATGAACTCGCGCCCGAACACCTCTTCGAAGGCCGGCTCATCCTCCATCAGCGCCACGGCTTCGAGCAGCCCGCGCGGCAGGTCGATCGAACCTTCATTGGCCGAATCCTCGGTCGGCGCCGTCGGCTCGATCTCCTTCATGATCCCCAGCAGGCCGCAGGCAAGCGAAGCCGCCAGCGCCAGATAGGGGTTGGCGTCGGAACTCGGCAGCCGGTTCTCGACACGCCGCGCCTGCGGATCCGACACCGGCACGCGGAAAGCCGTGGTGCGGTTGTCATAGCCCCAGGCGTTATTGACAGGGCACGACATGTCGGGCGTCAGGCGGCGGTAGGAGTTTACATAGGGCGCCAGCATGCAGAGCGCGCTCGGAACATACTTCTGCATGCCGCCGATGAAGTGGAAGAACTCCTTCGAGGGCGATCCATCAGGATTGGAAAACACGTTCTTGCCGGTGTCCTCATGGATCACCGACTGGTGGATGTGCATCGCCGATCCGGCTTGGCCCTGCATCGGCTTGGCCATGAAGGTGGCGTAGATGCCGTGCTTCATCGCCGCCTCGCGGATCGTCCGCTTGAACATGAAGACCTGGTCGGCAAGCTCGATCGGGTTGCCGTGACGCAGGTTGATCTCGAGCTGCGCCGGACCCTCTTCATGGATCAGCGTGTCGATCTCCAGACCCTGCTTTTCGGAGAAGTGGTAGATGTCGTCGATCAGTTCGTCGAACTCGTTGATACCCGCGATCGAATAGCCTTGGCCGCCGAGAATGGCGCGGCCCGAGCGGCCCTTCGGCGGATGCAGCGGATAATCCGGGTCGTCGTTCTTGGCGACGAGATAGAACTCGATCTCCGGCGCCACGATCGGCTTCCAGCCGCGGTCATGATAGAGCTTCATGATCCGCTTCAAGACGTTGCGCGGCGTATAGGGCACTTCCTCGCCATCGGCGCTGACGATGTCGCAGATCACCTGTGCCGTCGGATCGGTCTCCCAAGGCACGACCGATAGCGTCGAAAGGTCGGGCACCAGCTTGAGATCGCTGTCGCGCGGCTCGTAGCGGAAGCTTTCCGTCTCCTCGGGATATTCACCCGAGATCGTGTGCCGGTAGATCGCCGACGGCAGTGCCAGCGAGGTGTTCGAGGTGAATTTCGAGCTCGGCATCATCTTGCCGCGCGGCACGCCGGCGAGGTCGGGCGTGATGCATTCGATGTCCTCGATGCCGCGTGCCCGCAAGAACTGCGCTGCTTCCTTCCAGGAGGCCACGCCGCGCAGAGATCCCGGGTCAGGGGGAGATTTCTTCGAGGCGGGAACGTTCTTGGCAGGCTTCAGCGTCGTCTTTTTTGGGGACATGACACACCGGTTACGTTGATCTTGCAGGCATAATAACCAGACTTTGCCAATTGGCGAGGGGGCAAACACGTTGACATCAGCCTATTGATGGAAAAGAAGGCGCCTTTGGACAAAGGAAACAGCCGTGCAGCGAAAAAGCGATGTGATCGTCCTGGGCGCTGGCGCCGCCGGCATGATGTGCGCCATCCGCGCCGGTCAGCGCGGCCGCTCGGTGATCGTTCTCGACCACGCCAAGTCGCCCGGCGACAAGATCCGCATCTCCGGCGGCGGCCGTTGCAACTTCACCAATATTCACGCCTCGCCGAAGAATTTCCTGTCGGCCAATCCGCATTTCATGAAGTCGGCGCTGGCCCGCTTCACGCCATCGGACTTCGTCGCCATGGTCGATGGCCACAAGATCGCCTGGCACGAAAAGACACTGGGGCAGCTGTTTTGCGACGACAGCGCCAAGGACATCATCCGCATGCTGCTGGACGAGATGTTGGCTGTCGGTGCGAGGCTCGAACTGCGCACCGAGATCATCGACGTCGAAAAGACCGAGACCGGCTTTCGCATCTCGACCTCGGAAGGCGAGTACAGCTGCACCTCGCTGGTGATCGCCACCGGCGGCAAGTCGATCCCGAAAATGGGCGCGACCGGTTTCGCCTATCGCATCGCCGAGCAGTTTGGCCTGCCTCTCATCGAAACCCGGCCCGGCCTCGTGCCGCTGACGCTCGATCCGGCGCTGCTCGAAAGCGTGGCACCCTTGTCCGGCATCGCGGCCCCCGCCGAGCTGCGGCATGGCAAGACCGCTTTTCGCGAGGCGCTGCTCTTCACCCATCGGGGTTTAAGCGGCCCGGCCATCCTGCAGATTTCCTCCTATTGGCGCGAAGGCGACGAGATCACCGTCGATATCGAACCCGACGTCGATCTCCTCGCGCATTTGAAGGCGGCCAAGCAGGCGAATGGTCGCCAGTCGGCGCAGACAGCACTCGGCGAAGTCCTGCCGAAGCGCCTGGCGCAATATCTGACGGAACGCGCCGGTGTCACCGGCAACATGGCTGATATGTCCGACAAGGTGCTGACCCGGCTCGTCGATGCTGCGCAGAACTGGACGATCAAGCCTTCGGGTTCCGAGGGCTACCGCACGGCCGAAGTCACGCTTGGCGGCATCGATACGGCGGCGCTCGATTCACGCAGCATGCAGGCGAAATCCGTGCCCGGTCTCCACTTCATCGGCGAGTGCGTCGACGTCACCGGTTGGCTTGGCGGCTATAACTTTCAGTGGGCCTGGGCGTCGGGCGTTGCGGCCGGCGACAGTCTGTAAGCCTTATTCTTCGTAGAGATGAAACCAGTTGAAGGATTCAAGAGTTCTTAAGCAGGGTGCGCCATCCTGTCTCGATGACGTGCTCCGATTGCTTCCCAAATAAGGCTTTACGAGCATAGTCTTTTGTTGGATTGTTGTGACATAGAGAAGTGAGGTTCTGCAGATGAACAAGAACACACGACGCGCCCGCGCCATCGCAATTGCCAAGGCCCAGCCGGATGCCCGGCTTGTCGCAATCCGCACCTTCGTCCTGGCTGCCAGTGCCGCCGCCGCCGTCATGGCGCTCTTCCTTCCGCGGATGCTCTAGGATACTTATTCCAAAGACGACAAGACGTTGCGGAGCGCCGATGCGCCCGCACGATAAGTGCGCGCGAGCGCCCGGTTCATCGCGATATCCGGCTACATAAGCTTATATAAAAATTAACGCATCTTCGGCAAAGCTTTAGTATGACTTATGGGCGCCTCGCGTTTTGCGTGGTGTGACAGGCAATGATTGCCGTCCGAGCATGCGCTCGCGATCCCCCATTGTTCCAAAATGTTCGATGCACTCAGCCGACGCGCAATCTCGCCGCCGGTGGGAGGAGTGGTGTATGGAAGGCCGGAACCCCCATGTTTATTGACAGGATTCTTTCCCGTTTCAGGATCAAGACCAAGGTCCTCATCTTCGTCTTGCCGTTTGTTTTAAGCATTTCAGCAGTTGGCTTCACCGGCCTTTATGCATCCGGCCTGCTTCAGGGCCGAATGGAGATCTCCAATAGCGTTCTTCAGTCGCTGAGCGGTTTCAAGGATCTCTTCGGCTCCATGGACGATTTCCTCCGCGTGACCAATGAGGAAGCGCGCGACAAGCTCTACGCCGATGTCTCCACCCAGCATGCGACGCTGAGCGCCACGCTGAAGCAGATCGGCGACAATGCCGGCCGCGCCAATCTGCAGGCCGCGACCGATGGAACCTCTGGCATCTCCGACACCGTCGGCAAGCTCTGGACCCTGCACGAACAGGAAGTCGCCCTGCGCAAGTCGATCGACGAAGCCCAGAAGGTGATGATCTCCAGCCGCTTCAACGTCAATTATGACGCCCAGCAGCTGCAGGAAAACATTCGCAACGACGAAGGCAACGCCACCGCGACGCTGCGCGCCGCCGACCGGCTGTTGAAGGGCGGCGATGCGCTGGCAACCGTGATGGCCGATTTCGGCAAGGCGCAACTGCCGGCCGACAAGCTCAAGGTCGTCACCGACGCGCTCCCGGGCATCCTGAAAGCCCAGCGCCTGATCGAGATTTCCGTTCCGCAGAACCAGAAGAGCATGACGCAATCGCTGGCGCAGACGATCAGCGACGTGAAGGCCCAGGCGACGGCCGCAGACGCCGGCACCGATGAGGCGATCGCCAATCTTGGGCGCCTGGTTTCGCGCTTCCGCCAGATGTCGACCTACACCCAGCTGACGGCAACGCAGATGATGCGTGCCGCCACGACCACCTTCGTCGAGCTCGACAGCCGCATCGCCCAGACCAATTCCGTGCTGGAAGACACGCGCCGCCTCGAAAGTGCGATCTATTCGCTGCAGCTGGTCCTCGGCGAATTCGCCGCCAAGCCGGACAAGGACAACCGCGTTCGCCTTCACCAGGAGATCGCCACACTCGGCACCAATCTCAATACGCTGCTTGCGAGCGCCAAGGGCATGAACTTCGCCGAGGATATTGTCGCCGCCATGTCGCCGGCGCTTGCCTCGATGGATAAGGACGCCGAAAGCCTCGTCTCCACGATCGAGCAGCGCGTCGCCGACTATGCCTCAGCGCGTCAGCAGATGAACGCCGTCTGGGGTCAACTCACGGCCTTCGCGGAATTGCAGAAACAGACGGCCGGTGCCGAACGCACCCAGGCCAACGGCATCTCCGTTCTCACCACGGGCCTCGGCATCCTGCTCTCGGTTGTCGGCGGCATCGCGCTGGTGCTGACCCTGCAGCGGCCGATCGGCCAGATCACTGCCGCCATGCGCCGCATCGCCGATGGCGCGCTCGATACCAGCATATCAGGTGAACAGCGCCACGACGAAATCGGCGACATGGCCCGTGCGCTTGGAATCTTCAAGGAAAACGCGATCTCCAAGATCCGTATCGAAGAGCAGAGCGACGAGGAACGCGCCGCTTCCGAGCATGAGCGCCAGCGCAACGACGCCGAAAAACGCGAGATGGACCGCCAGATCGAGTTCGCCGTCAATGCGCTCGCCGCAGGTCTCGAGCGCATGTCGCACGGCGATATTTCGACCACGATCGACACGCCCTTCATCGGCCGCCTCGAGCAGCTTCGCCAGGATTTCAACGGCTCGATGGTCAACCTGCAGGCCACGATGCGCCATATCCGCGACAACGTCGAGATGATCCAGGGCAACGGCAACCAGATGGCCCAGTCCGCCGAGGACCTCGCCAAGCGCACCGAAAACCAGGCCGCCTCGCTGGAGCAGACCGCCGCCGCCGTCGATCAGATCACCGTCACCGTGCGCTCGTCCGCCGAGCGCGCCAAGGAGGCCGATCAGGTCGTGCGCCAGGCCAAGCGCAGCGCCGATGATTCCGCCACCGTCGTCAACAATGCGATCGACGCGATGACGCGCATCGAAGAAGCCTCGCACCAGATCGAGCAGATCATCGGCGTCATCGACGAGATCGCCTTTCAGACCAACTTGCTTGCGCTCAACGCAGGCATCGAGGCTGCTCGCGCTGGCGAGGCCGGCAAGGGCTTCGCGGTCGTTGCCATGGAAGTCCGCGAACTGGCGCAGCGCTCCGCCGCTGCCGCGCAGGAGATCAAGGGGCTGATTAACAAGTCGACATCAGAGGTGAATTCCGGCTCGCAGTTCGTGCAGCAGACCGGCACGGTGCTGGCAAAGATCAGCACGCAGATTGTCGCCATCAGCGAGCATGTCGAAGTCATCGCCCGCGCCAGCCACGATCAGTCCGGCGCGCTGCAGGAGGTCAACACCACGGTCAACCAGATGGACCAGATGACCCAGCAGAATGCCGCGATGGTCGAGGAAACCACGGCCGCGAGCCGCGAACTCGCCAACGAAGCCGATGCTCTCCTTAGCCTCGTCAGGCAGTTCAAGATCGACAGCGGCAGCCAGGACAGGGTTTACCGCGCGGCTTGATTGCGGCCGACATTATCGATGTGAACATGCGATGGCTCCGGAAACGGGGCCATTTGCGTTTCCCGGCGCGGACATGCAGGAAATCATCCATGCATTTTAGCTTGTCCGGACATGATAACTGTCAGTTTTGATGGGATTTATCTTAAAACTTTCGCACTAATGTCGGCCCTGATTATTCGTCAGGGGTCTTTGTATGCTTCGCTTGTTCTCAGCGTCTATTGTTCGGCAAATCGTCGCGATTACGCTTGCTCTTCTGGTTTTCAGTACAGCGGCGATTGTTTCTGTAACTTACTACAATCTTAGCGCGTACGTTATGACCAGCGCGGTCACCGATGCCAAGGACGCCAGCCGTGCAATGGCGGTGCTCTATGCTGCCGGCGATCCGGGCGCGAAGGTCGATGTTCGCGACAACAAGCTGGTCGCCGTCAGCGAAGAGGCGCTGCCGTCGTCGCTTGGCGACCACGCTCTCGTCGATCGCACGGCTGCCTCCATCGCAGGCTACGCCACGGTGTTCGAGCGTCAGGGCGGCGATTTCGTTCGCGTCTCGACGAATGTGAAGAAGGAAAACGGCGAGCGCGCCGTCGGCACCAAGCTTGCCGCCGGGCATCCGGCACAGGCGGCTCTGGCCAAGGGCGAAGCCTATTACGGCCCGGCCGATCTCTTCGGCAAGAAGTTCATGACCGGCTATTTCCCGGTCAAGAGTGCTGCGGGCGCCACCGTTGGCGTCCTGTTCATCGGCATTCCGATGGAAGTCTATTACAGCAGCCTGCAGCAGCTCCTGACCCTGGTGGTCGGTGTTGGCCTCGCGGTCCTGCTGATCGTCGGCGTCATCGCCTACGTCGCGATCCGCGCCACGATCCGGCCGCTGGAGACGCTGACGGGCGCCATCAACACGATTTCCGCGGGCAATCTCGACACCAAGATCCCCTGCACCGAGAAAGAAAACGAGTTCGGCGCGATCGGCAAGGCGCTCGCCTTGTTCCAGGACGGCGCCCGCGCGCGGCTCATGCTGGAGACCCAGGCGGCGGAACAGCGTGCCTTCAGCGACGCGGAGCGCAGCCGCAACGATGCGGAAAAGCGCACGCTCGACGACCAGATCCAGTTTGCCGTCAGTGAGCTCGCGGCCGGTCTCGGCCGTCTGTCGCGCGGCGACGTATCGGAAATGATCGAGACGCCCTTCGTCGGCCGTCTCGAGCAGCTGCGAGTGGATTTCAACGCTTCGCTCGAACGCCTGCAGGATACGCTCTCGCGCATCCGCGACAACGCGGTGTCGATCCACCGCAATTCCGGCTCCATGCTGCACTCGGCCGATGAGCTGTCCAAGCGCACCGAAGCCCAGGCCGCGAGCCTGGAGGAAACCGCCGCCGCCGTCGAAGAAATCACCGTTACCGTCCGCTCGTCGGCCGCGCGCGCCCGCGAAGCGAATAGCGCCGTCATCGTCACCAAGAAGACGGCGGACAGCTCGACTGTCGTGGTCGGCGATACCGTCGCCGCAATGGACCGCATAGAAGCGGCGTCCAAGCAGATCGAGCAGATCATCGAGGTGATCGACGACATCGCTTTCCAGACCAACCTCTTGGCGCTCAATGCCGGCATCGAGGCGGCACGCGCCGGTGAAGCCGGCAAGGGTTTCGCTGTCGTCGCCATGGAAGTGCGCGAGCTTGCCCAACGTTCGGCCGATGCAGCGCGCGAGATCAAGAGCCTGATCGAAACCTCGACGAGGGAAGTCGCAGCTGGCTCCGGACTGGTGCAGAAGACCGGCTCGGTGCTGGCCTCGATCAGCAGCGAGATCATCGCGATCAGCAAGCACGTCGAAACCATCGCCACCGCCAGCGCCGACCAGTCCGCCGCCCTGCAAGAAGTCAACAGCTCCGTCAACGCGATGGATCAGATGACGCAGAAGAACGCGGCCATGGTCGAAGACACCACCGAGCAGAGCCGCCAGCTGGCAAGCGAAGCCGATGCGCTCATGTCGCTGATACAGCAGTTCCGCATTGATGCGTCTTCGGCCCCGAGCCGGGCGCGCATGCGCGATGCCGCCTGACCAGGCTGTTGGTCAGGTGCGATGATCGAAGGGCTGCCCGTCGGGCGGCCCTTTTTCATGGGCAGAATCGCGAGAAAAAGCGCGGCGAAGCGTTCAAGCCTCGATCGTCCAAAGCCCTGGTAGAAGGCTTCCTCTTCGCGCGCGCAATGCGGGTCGAAATTCCTCTCGTTGAGTTTGGCGAGCTCGATGAAGGCTAACAACTCAATCATGACCTTGTCCTTTCCGAATTGTAGATGGACACAGGGTATTCGCCAAAATTCGCTTCATAAACGCAAGAAATCCCACTATGTTTTTCAACTATGAAAAGCACGCAGTGGGATTCCTTTCAGCTCTTTCTGCAGGTCGCGCGTCTCGGTGGCCTGACGGGGGCGGCTGCGGCAAGCGGGCTGAGCCCCGCGACGATCGGCCGGCGGATGCTCGATCTCGAGCAGGAGATCGGCCGAACGCTTTTTTCCCGCAGCCAGACCGGTTATCGGCTGACGCCGGATGGCCAGGCTCTGCTTGATCATCTGAAAGACATGGAAGCCGCCGCCCGCAAGGTCGATGCCTGGCGCCAGGCAAGCAGTGTCGGAGCGACCGTACGGATCGCCGCCGGCACCTGGGTCGCCTGGCTGATGGCCGAGAATTTCGGGGCCATCCGCATCCCCGGCGACCATTTCGCGGTATCGCTGACGATAGGCGAGGCGCGCGCCAACCTGAATTACCGCGAGATCGATATCGGCATCCGCGCCTTCGAACCGGAGGAAAACAATCTCGCCGCTCGCCTGCTGGGCGAGGTGGCCTACGCCGTCTATGCCAGGCGCAATACAGGCGAACAGGAAGAACGCTGGCTGGCGGTCACCGAGGAGGATGCGATCTCCAACTATCTGCGCTGGCCGCACCGCAATGCCGCAGGCGCCATCGTCGCCACAGTCAACCGCCCACGCTCGCTGCTCGATCTCGTGCGCGCCGGAGCGGGCAAGGCGGTGCTGCCCTGTTTCGTCGGCGATCTCGATCCCGACTTGCAACGCCTCGGCCCGGAACTGCCGGACTTGCGCCATCAGCAGTGGATCGTCATGAACAACGAAGACCGTTACCGCCAGGAAATCCGCACCGTCGCCGATCGCATGACCAAGCTGTTGAAGAGCTACAGCGATCTTTTCGCGGGAAAGCGCCCCAGCCGAAGCTGAGGCGCCGCGTCGCAGGCCAGATCAGGGGCTAGGTTAGGCCCGACCTGCAACGATAACGGGGATCAACAGGTCACCCCAGTTTCCGTCGCCGCCGTGATGGCGGGCGGATCGGACGATCTCGACCGAAACGCCGGCGTCGACCGCCTTCATGACCGACTGGTTCAACCGGTGCAGATCGTTGGCGAGCATGCGGATCATGCCCTGCTGATCCGGCGTCATGCTGGTGGATTGTTCCTCTGCGCGTTCCTTGACGCGTGCAAGCGTAGGCATGGTCTTCTCCTCCTTCGTTTGGCATTACTCGGCTGCTGGCTTGAACTGTGCGTGTTCCGTCGATTCCCCCATCGCGGTGGTCGAGGATCGCCCGCCGGTGATAGCCATCGACACCGCGTCGAAATAGCCGGTGCCGACTTCGCGCTGATGCTTGGTCGCGGTGTAGCCATTGATCTCGGCTGCGAATTCCGCCTGCTGCAGCTCCGAATAGGCGGCCATCTGCCGATCCTTGTAGCCACGTGCGAGTTCGTACATGCCGAAGTTCAGCTGGTGGAACCCCGCCAGCGTGATGAACTGGAACTTGTAGCCCATGGCGCCGAGTTCGCGCTGGAACTTGGCGATCGTCGCGTCGTCGAGGTTCTTTTTCCAGTTGAACGACGGCGAGCAATTGTAGGCGAGCAGCTTGCCCGGATGCACCTTGTGCACACCCTCGGCGAACCGTCGCGCCTGCTCCAGATCCGGCTTCGATGTCTCGCACCAGATCAGATCGCAATGCGGCGCATAGGCGACGGCACGCGCGATGCACGGCTCCAGCCCGTTGCGCACCTGATAGAAGCCCTCGACCGTGCGACCGGCATCGTAATCGACGAAAGGCTGGTCGCGCTCGTCGATGTCGGAGGTCAACAGCTTGGCGGCTTCCGCGTCAGTGCGGGCAATGACGAGTGTCGGAACCCCCATGACATCAGCGGCAAGGCGCGCGGCGTCGAGGTTGCGGATGTGGGCGGCCGTCGGGATCAAGACCTTGCCGCCGAGATGGCCGCACTTCTTTTCGGATGCCAGCTGGTCCTCGAAGTGAACCCCCGCGACACCGGCCTCGATATAGGCCTTCATAATCTCGAAGGCGTTGAGCGGCCCGCCGAAGCCGGCTTCCGCATCGGCAACGATGGGCGCGAACCATGTATCGACGGAAAGCCCCTTGTCTTCCGAGGTCTCGATCTGGTCGGCGCGCTGCAGCGTTCGGTTGATCCGCTTGGCAAGCTCCGGCCCGGCATTGGCGGGATAGAGCGACTGATCGGGATACATGGCCGACGCCGTGTTGGAATCGGCCGCGACCTGCCAGCCCGAGAGATAGATCGCCTTCAGCCCGGCGCGGACCATCTGCATGGCCTGGTTGCCGGAAAGCGCGCCGAGTGCGTTGACGAAGTCGTCTTGGTGCAGCAGCTGCCAGAGGCGATTGGCGCCCATTTCGGCCAGCGAGTAACGAAGCTCGACCGATCCGCGCAGCCGCCGCACATCATCGGCCGAATAGGGGCGCTCGATGCCGGCGAAGCGGTTGGCGGGAATATTCCGGTGAAGCTTGTCAAACTCTGTCATGTCTTCCTCCTTGCATAACATCAGGGCCGGTGTGGCTGATTGACAGGATTTACAAATCGGCTGGAAATGGCCAGAGTTATCTGGTGATACGCGACGTAATAGGGGTCGCAATGCAAAGAACGTGACAAGGAGCGACAGTAAAATTGTCAAGTTTTGTAAATTTTGCGGCTCGTATCTTCTGTAAAGGATTGTCACATGGCTGAGCGCAAGATGTTTGCCGGCCCCAGGGTTCGCCGTATTCGAAACGGCCTTGGCGTTACACAAGCGGCAATGGCCGAGGCGCTGGAGATCTCGCCGTCCTATCTCAACCTGATCGAGCGCAACCAGCGCCCGCTGACCGTGCAGCTGCTCCTGAAGCTCGCGGCGGTCTACAAGGTAGACCTGGAGGAGCTGCGCGCCGAAAGCGGCGGCAACCTCACTCAGCTGAAGGAGGTCTTCGCCGACCCGCTGCTATCAGGGGAGTTGCCGGGCGATCAGGAACTGGTCGAAGTCGCGGAGGCGGCACCCAATGCGGCAAGTGGCGTCATCAAGCTCTACCGCGCCTACAGGGAACAGGCGGCCCGCCTGTCCGATCTTACCTTGCTCAGTGCAGGCGAGGGGCTGGTGCCACTGTCGGGCGCGCGGCTGCCGGCCGACGAAGTGCGCGATGTGCTGGAGCGCCGCTCGGCTTATTTCCCGCGCATCGAAACGGCGGCGGAAGCGTTTCTGCATGCGCTCTCCGACCCCCGCGATATCATTTCGACATTCAAGGAGTGGCTGCGCGCCGAGCGTGGCATCGGCGTTCGCGTGCTACCCATCCACGTCATGCCGGATCTGCGCCGTCGTTTCGATCGTCACTCCATGCGGCTGTTCATTTCCGAGCGCCTGTCGCCGGCCGATCTGGCGCAGGAGATCGCAATCGAAGTCGCGACGCTGGCGCTGCGCGAGGCGATCCTGGGCGAACTCGAAGGCCTGATGCTGTCCACCGAGGAGGCGCGGCGCATCGCCCGCTTCGAGCTCGCGCGCTATGCGGCACTGGCGCTGACCATGCCCTATGCGCCCTTCCTTGCCGCTGCCCAGGCCGCGTCTTACGACATCGATCTCCTGCGCGTCCGGTTCAACGTCTCCTTCGCGCAGGCGGCGACCCGACTGACGATGCTGCAGCGCCCCGGCGCTTCGGCGGTCTCCTTCTTCACCATGGAAATCGACGGTGCCGGCCATCGGCTGCGGCGCGCGGGTGCACACGGCTTTCCGCATCTGCGCTTCGGCGGCGACTGTCCCAAGCTCAATGTCCATGTCGCGCTACTCCAGCCCGGACAGATTTTGGCCGAGATGGTCGAGATGCCCGATAGCACCCGCTACCTCACCATATCGCGAACGCTGGAGGGGCCGAACGCACCGTTCGGCGAGCGTGTCCGCCGTACGGCGCTTCTCGTCGGTTGTGATGCGCCGGCGGGTGAGGGGACGGTCTATGGCCGGGCAGTTTCCGCGCAAAAGGCAATCACGACAGGCTCCGGCTGTCGCCTCTGCGAAAGGCGCGGCTGTCTGTCTCGCGCCGAGCCGCCTGTCACACGCCCGTTGGGGCTCGATGAGATGGTCTCGGGCCTCAGCAGCTTCGACGTCTAGCCGCGGCGAAATCATTGAGAGTGCAGGATTTTGCGCTTGTCGGCTCCAGAAATCCTTTCTAGTCTGCAACCAAAACCAGAGGGAAGGCGTCCGCGGAAAACGGGGCCCAAACAAAAAGCAGGAGATAGCATGAGGTCAATTCTCGTAAAGCTCGCGGCCACGGCTCTCGTGACTGGGCTTTCGATCACGCCATCCGTTGCAGCGGATCGCGTCGTCAATGTCTACAACTGGTCCGATTATATCGACAGTTCCATCCTCGAAGATTTCACCAAGGAAACCGGCATCAAGGTCGTCTACGACACCTTCGACAGCAACGAGACGCTGGAAGCCAAGCTTCTGGCCGGCGGCACGGGCTACGACGTCGTGGTGCCGACCGTCTCCTTCATGCAGCGCCAGATCGCCGCCGGCGTCTACCAGAAGCTCGACAAGTCGAAGCTTCCGAATCTCTCCAACATGTGGGACGTGGTCACCAAGGGCGTCGCGTCCTTCGATCCGGGCAACGAGTATGCCATCGACTACATGTGGGGCACCACGGGCATCGGCTATAATGTCGACAAGGTGAAGGCAGCGCTCGGCACCGATGAGAAGCCCAATTGGGATGCGCTCTTCGATCCCGCAAAGGCCGCCAAGCTCAAGGATTGCGGCATCTACATGCTGGATTCGCCGACCGACGTCATCCCCTCCGTGCTCGCCTATCTCGGCCTTGATCCGAACAGCACGAAGACGGAGGACCTGAAGAAGGCGCAGGACGTGCTGATGGCCGTTCGTCCCTTCGTGCGCAAGTTCCACTCCTCGGAATATATCAGCGCGCTCGCCAATGGCGACATCTGCATCGCGCTTGGCTTCTCGGGCGACGTGTTCCAGGCCCGCGATCGCGCCACCGAAGCCAACTCCGGCGTCAAGGTCGATTACTCGGTGCCGAACCAGGGCGCGCAGATATTCTTCGACGTCTTCGGTATTCCGAAGGATGCCCCGCACGTGGCCGAAGCGCATGAATTCATCAACTACATGATGAAGCCCGAAGTCGCCGCCAAGGCATCGAACTACGTCTTCTACGCCAACGGCAACAAGGCCTCGCAGCCGCTGCTGGACAAGGAAGTGATCGACGACACGGCGATCTATCCGACTCCCGAGGTCATGGCGAAGCTCTTCACCGTTCCGCCGCTCGATGCGAAAGCGCAGCGCGCCGTGACTCGACTGTGGACGACAGTCGTCACCGGTCAGTAATGCACTGATCTGCCCGAACCTGACGGTTCGGGCATTTCTTTTAGTGGCGCATTGGATCAGGTCAGTTTTCGGGGAAAAATCATGAAGTCACTCGGCAATATTCGCCGTTCCTTTGCGCCTTGGGCCGATCCGGCGGCCAAGCCGTTCATCTCGGTCAAGAACGTCACCAAACGCTTCGGCGATTTTACCGCCGTCGACGACCTGTCGCTTGATATCTATCACCGCGAGTTCTTCGCACTGCTCGGCGCGTCCGGCTGTGGCAAGTCCACGCTGCTGCGCATGCTGGCCGGCTTCGAGCAGCCGACATCCGGCGAAATCGTCCTCGACGGCACCGACCTCGCCGGCACCCCGCCCTACAAGCGGCCCGTCAACATGATGTTCCAGTCCTACGCGCTCTTCCCGCACATGACGGTTGAAAAGAACATCGCCTTCGGCCTGCGCCAGGATGGCATGGCCAAGGACGAGATCGGCGAACGCGTGCTGCAGATGCTGAGGATGGTGAAGCTGGAGAAATTCGCCTCCCGCAAGCCCAACCAGCTTTCCGGCGGCCAGCGCCAGCGCGTGGCGCTCGCCCGCTCGCTCGCCAAGCGCCCGAAAGTGCTGCTGCTCGACGAACCGCTTGGCGCGCTCGACAAGAAGCTGCGCGAGGAAACCCAGTTCGAGCTGATGGACCTGCAGCAGAACCTCGGCCTCACCTTCGTCGTCGTCACCCACGACCAGGAAGAGGCCATGACCATGGCCGACCGCATCGCGGTGATGAGCCACGGCAAGGTCATCCAGGTGGCGACGCCGGCCGAAATCTACGAGGCGCCCAATTCCCGCTTCGTGGCCGACTTCATCGGCGACGTGAACATCTTCGACGGCAAGGTCACCGCCTCGAACGCCGGCACCGTGGAGATCGCGGTGGATGAAACCCTGACGATCAGGGTCACGGGCACCGAGGCCCCGCCGGTCGGCAGCGCCGCCGGCTTCGCCATCCGCCCGGAAAAACTGAAGGTCACGCGCACCCCCCCGGCCAATCCCGGCGTCAACGCCGCGTCGGGCGAACTGTGGGACATCGCCTATCTCGGCGACATGACCGTCTTCCACGTCAAGCTGAAGAGCGGCAAGGTCGTCAAGGCGTCGTCGCTGAATGCACAGCGCGCCGTGGATGATCCCTTCGTCTACGATCAGGAAGTCTGGGTCACCTTCGCCGAGGACGCCGGCGTCGTGCTGAAGGATTGACGCCATGGGCAAGCTCGGATCATCGGTCTACAACCGCCTCGTCATCATCATCCCCTATGTCTGGCTGCTGCTGTTCTTCCTGGCGCCGTTCTTCATCGTCTTCCGCATCTCGCTGTCGACGACGGCGATCGCCATGCCGCCCTACGATCCGGCCTTCTCCTTTTCCGACAGTTGGGCCGATGTCTGGGACAAGATCGCCAGCTTCTCCTTCGACAACTATCACTACCTGATCGACGATCCGCTCTATTTCAACGCCTACCTGTCGAGCGTCATCATCGCCGGCATCTCGACGCTGCTCACCCTGCTGATCGCCTATCCGATCGCCTACGGCATGGCGAACGCCCCGCGCAGCATCCGCCCGACGCTGCTGATGCTGGTCATCCTGCCGTTCTGGACGAGCTTCCTGATCCGCGTTTACGCCTGGATCGCCATCCTCAAGCCCGAGGGGTTGCTCAATCAGTTGCTGCTGTCGCTACACGTGATCGACAGCCCGCTGATCATCTTGAACACCAACATCGCCGTCTATATCGGCATCGTCTATTCCTACCTGCCCTTCATGGTGCTGCCGCTCTACTCCTCGCTGGAGAAGATGGACGGCACGCTGATCGAGGCGGCGCAGGATCTCGGTTGCCCGCCGATCACGGCTTTCTGGCGCGTCACCTTCCCGCTGTCGCTGCCGGGCGTCGTCGCCGGCTGCATGCTGGTCTTCATCCCCGCCGTCGGCGAGTTCGTCATCCCCGATCTGCTCGGTGGATCGCAGACGCTGATGATCGGCAAGACACTGTGGAACGAGTTCAACTCCAACCGCGACTGGCCGGTTTCGTCCGCCGTGGCCACCATCCTCTTGCTCATTCTGGTGATCCCCATCGTGTTCTTCCAGAATGTGCAGGCCAAAGCCGACGAGCAGGGGAGATAGGCCATGATGAAATGGACCCGCTTCAACGTCGCCTCCGTGACGCTCGGCTTCGCCTTCCTCTATCTGCCGATCGTGCTCCTGGTCGTCTTCTCGTTCAACGAATCCAAGCTCGTCACCGTCTGGGGCGGCTTCTCGACCAAGTGGTACGTATCGCTCTTCCAGAACCAGGCGCTGCTCGACGCCGCCTGGGTGACGCTCCGCGTGGGCGTGCTCTCGGCCACCGCCGCGACCATCCTCGGCACGCTCGCCGCCATCACGCTGGTGCGCTACACGCGTTTCCGCGGCCGCATGCTCTTCTCCGGCATGGTCTACGCGCCGCTGGTCATGCCTGAGGTCATTACCGGCCTGTCGCTGCTCTTGCTCTTCGTGGCAATTGGCCTCGACCGCGGCTTCTGGACGATCACGCTGGCGCATACGACGCTCACCATGTGTTTCGTCGCCGTCGTCGTGCAGTCGCGCCTCTTGACCTTCGATCGCTCGATCGAGGAAGCAGCGCTTGATCTCGGCTCGCCGCCGGTGCGCACCTTCTTCGAGATCACCCTACCGATCATCGCACCCGCCGTGGCATCGGGCTGGATCCTCGCCTTCACCCTGTCGTTGGACGATCTGGTGATTGCCAGCTTTACGTCTGGCCCCGGTGCCACCACACTGCCGATGAAGATCTACAGCCAGGTCCGTCTCGGCGTCACGCCCGAGATCAACGCGGTCTGCACCATCCTGATCGCGATCGTCGCGGTCGGCGTCATTTGCACATCCGTCATCACCAAGCGGCGAGAACTGCAGCGCGAGAGGGATGAGCGGGCGGCGGCGAACGCGCCGTGATTATTTCGTGGCGCCTTGCTGCGGCTGCTGCTGGTTGCCCGGCAGCGCCGAGAGGACCGGATCCGGCCAGGAACCGCCGACGAAGAACGGCAACACCGGAAAGGCCGCGTCGTTGGCAGGATCGGTCGCGGTAATCTTGCCGGAGAGGGCGAGCCCGCTCGATTTGTAGGGAATGACGCCCGACAGCGTGATCGTTTCCTGCGGCCCTTCGATCCGGCCGCGCTTGATTTGCGCGGCCCCGTCATCGAGATCGGCCGCGATATCCAAACGATCGAACGCGAAGGCGCGGTGTGAAACCGCGCTCAGCGCAAAGAACTCCGCCTTCGCCGCTTCGCTTCGCACCGCCTCGCTATCGAAGCCCGGCAGCGAGCCCGACTGCGCGCGAAAATGAATGTTGCCCGTCACATCCTCCGGGCCCGCCTTCCAGATCGGCAGCGTGGTGCGCACGGCAAGGTCGAGCGAGCCGGTTGCGAGCGGCAGCGGACCTTTGAGGTTCAGCCGCTCGATCAGGCTGGCGAAATCCGCGCCCCGGATCGACATCTGCAGCTTGCCGCCGCCATCGAAGTCGCCGCGCGTGGTCTCGATATGCGCCGTCAGCGCGCCGCCCTCGAACTGGCTGTCGCCAATATCGAACCGCGCCTCGTTGCTGGAAACGATAATGCTGGCGCCGACGTTGGAGAGCTTGAAGGCGGCAAGATCGGCCTGCTTGGCCGACAGCCTGAGGTCGAGATCGAGCTGCTGCAAGGCTCCGCCATCGGGTGGCCCATGATCTTCGCCGGCCACGAGCCGCACCACGAAGGCATCAAACAGGGACTTGAAATTGATCTGGTCGAAGGCCAGCGTGCCGCCGAGTTTTGCGCGCTTGCCGGGCACGAAGCTCACATCCATGGCGCCGCTGGCGCTCGAACCGTTCATGCCCAGGCTGACATTGTCGAAACGGAAGCCGTTTGCGGCCGAAACCACGTCGCTCTCGATGGAAAACGCCTTCAGCGTCGCCGCATCCGGCAGCGCCCGCCCGGCCCACGTCAGCAGCGCCGGCAGATCCGGTATGCCGAGAGACATGCTGCCTTGCAGGCTGAACAGGTGGGCGATGTTTGCCACGCCTTCGAACTTCGCGTTGACCAGCTTGGAGGCAAGGGCGGCTCTCAGCGGCGCATTCTTGCCGCCGAACGTCAGCAGCGGGCTGCGCGAGGAAAAGTCCAGCTTGATATCAAGGCCGTTCGTTCTGGCGATCAGGACCGCGTTGATCGGGCTCGAAAGGCGTGGCCATCCGATATCGGCGGTGACGCTGTCGAAGCGGTAGGTCTTGCCGCTGGCGACATCGGTGACGTTCAAGGTGCCGTCTTCGACGGTGATGGTTCCAATGTCGGCGTCGAGCGTTGAGGCGAGCGTCTCCTCGCCGTTCCGCTCCTGCGCGCCGGCAATCGCCTGTGCCAGCTGGCCATCATTCGTCCAGTCGATCGTCCCGTCGCGCTCCCGCGTCAAAAGCAGGTTTGGGCGCAGGATATGGAATTCGTGGAAGCTCGCCTTGCCCCTGAAGGCATCGATCAGGCTGAACTCGGCCGAGATGCTTTCGATCGTCCCGAGCAACTTGTTGTCGGCGCTCTTCTGGCGAACCGCGATCTTTTTGATGGTGATGCGCGGCGTCGGCCAGAATTCGATGACAGGTCGGCCTGAAATCTCGGCATTGTAGCCCGTCCACCGCGACAGCGTATCCTCGATGCCGGAGCGTACAAGCCCGGTCGAGATGACATAGGGACCGGCCACCCTGAGTGAAACGAAGACGGCAAGAAAGATCAGCAGCGAGATCGTCGCGACGCGCGCGACACCCGGTAGCCAGCGGGAGACGGGCCTGATTTTTATCCGCCGCGGCGGTTGTCGGGACGTACCCATGCGTTTCGCCAGTCTTTCGACATCTGCCCGTTAATGTACTGAAATTCCGGATATATCAAATGCCGGGCGGTTGCAAACATATAGCCGGGCGACCCGCTCGGCCGCCATCTTTATCCGTCTTCATGGCGTGTTATATAGGGGCTAACAAGAGGAGTTCTGCATGCGTGACGATAAGCCACTCTGGATCCCTTCGCGAGCTTCGGTCGAAGCCAGTCCAATCTTCGCATTCATGCAGAGGTGCAACCGGGACTTCGGTCTTTCACTATCCACTTATGGCGAGCTGCATGCCTGGTCGGTCGCCGATCGCGCCAAATTCTGGACGGCGGTCTGGGAGTTTTGCGCAGTCAAGGGCGAGCGCGGCGAACGGGTGCTGGTCGACGATGAAGTGATGCTGGAGGCCCGCTTCTTTCCCGACGCGACGCTCAACTTCGCCGAAAACCTGCTCTCGGGCGAGGGAACAGCCGAGGCGATCATCTTTCGTGGAGAAGACAAGGCAGAAGACCGCTGGAGCTGGGAACGCCTGCGCGCGCTGGTTTCGAGATTGCAGCAGGCAATGCGGGCCGAGGGTATCGCATCAGGAGATCGCGTGGCGGCAATGATGCCGAACGTGCCCGAAACGGTCGCCTTCATGCTCGCGGCCGCCTCGATCGGCGCGATCTGGTCGTCCTGTTCTCCCGATTTCGGCGAACAGGGCGTGCTCGATCGCTTCGGTCAGATCGAGCCGAAGCTGTTCGTCACCTGCGATGCCTATTGGTATGGCGGCAAGCTGCAGCCAATCAAGGAGAAGGTGGCCGCGGTCGCAGCCAGGCTCGGCGTTCCCACCGTCGTCGTGCACTATGCCGGCGATGCGGATGATGTAGCGAGGGCCGTAACAGGCGCCCGAACGCTTGACGCCTTCATCGGCGCCTATCCCGCCCGCCCAGTCGAATTCCTGCGCCTGCCGTTTTCGCACCCGCTCTACATCCTGTTTTCCTCGGGCACGACCGGCGTGCCCAAATGCATCGTGCATTCGGCCGGCGGCACGCTGCTGCAACACCTCAAGGAACATCGGCTGCATTGCGGCCTGGGCAAAGGCGAGAAGCTCTTCTATTTCACCACTTGCGGCTGGATGATGTGGAACTGGCTGGTATCGGGGCTTGCCGTCGGGGCCACGCTCTGCTTGTTCGACGGCTCGCCCTTCGCGCCCGATGGCAATGTGCTGTTCGACTATGCGCAGGCCGAGCAGTTCGCGGTCTTCGGCACCTCGGCGAAGTATATCGATGCGGTGCGCAAGAGCGGCCTGACGCCGCGCACCTCTCACGATCTCAAGAGCCTGCGGCTGATGACCTCGACCGGATCGCCGCTATCGCCCGAAGGCTTCACCTTCGTCTATGAGGGCATCAAGCCGGACATTCAGCTCGCCTCCATCTCCGGCGGTACCGACATCGTCTCCTGCTTCGTGCTGGGCAATCCCATGCAGCCGGTTTGGCGCGGAGAAATCCAGGGGCCCGGCCTCGGCCTTGCCATGGATGTGTGGGACGACGACGGCCATCCCGTTCGCGGCGAAAAGGGCGAACTGGTCTGCACGAAGGCATTCCCGTCCATGCCGGTCATGTTCTGGAACGATCATGATGGCGCCAAATACCGCGCCGCCTATTTCGAGCGCTTCGACAACATCTGGTGCCACGGCGATTTCGCCGAATGGACCGAGCATGATGGCATCATCATTCACGGCCGCTCGGACGCCACGCTCAATCCCGGCGGCGTGCGCATCGGGACGGCGGAGATCTACAATCAGGTCGAGCAGATGCCTGAGGTTACCGAAGCGCTCTGCATCGGCCAGGATTGGGAGGACGATGTCAGGGTCGTTCTCTTTGTGCGCCTGGCATCCGGCGTTGCCTTGACCGATGAGCTGGTCAGATCAATCAAAGCGCGAATCCGCAGCGGCGCCTCGCCACGTCACGTCCCTGCCAAGATCATCGCGGTTACGGATATTCCGCGCACAAAGTCGGGCAAGATCGTCGAACTCGCCGTTCGCGAGATCGTGCACGGCCGGCCGGTGAAGAACAAGGAGGCGCTCGCCAATCCGGAAGCTCTTGATTTGTTTTCTAAAATCGAAGAGCTGCGCGCCTGAATGCCTAAAATGATAGTGAAACTACAATATCTGACCGGCCAGAGCTTCCTGTTGCGGGAAACCTTTCGTTAAGAAGGCTTTGTCAAAGGTGAATGTAACTTGGGGCTGCATATGAACGAGGCAGCTTGGGGCCTTTGCTCCCGCAACATGATGTTAGATCGCCTAAGCCCTTGTTGAACAGCACCCAAACTCTCAGGCAGCCTCTTGGCTGCCTTTTTTCTTAGCTTGCAAGAACCCGCTGCGACGGAAACGCGATCTCGACGAGCGTTCCTTCGCTGGGCGTCGAGCTGATCGCGAAGATCGCCCTGTTGGCATCGACCATCGCCTTGGTCAGCGGCAGGCCGAGGCCGGTGCCTTCGCCACGATGGCGCGATTGCGTCGAGACCTGCCGGAACGGCTTCATCGCCTGGTCGAGCTCGCTGCGCGTCATCCCCACACCCGTGTCGCGAATGCGAAGCACGACGCTGCCGTTCGTCTCATAGGAGGTAGACACCACGATCTGCCCGCCGGATGGGGTGAAGCGGATGGCGTTGGAGAGGATATTGAGCGCGATCTGCTTGATCGAGCGCAAATCGGCGACCACATCTGGAACGGCATGCGAAAGCGCCGTGCGGATGATCACCCGCTGGCTGTTGGCCTGCGGCTGCAGCAACGCCACGGCTTCCGAGATCGCTTCGTTGAGATTGATCGCATCGAAATCGAGATCCATCTCGCCGGCTTCGATCTTCGAGATATCGAGCAGATCGTTGACGATATCGAGCACATGCCGGCCCGAGCGGCCGATGTCGTTGGCATACTCGACGTAACGCGGATGGCCGATCGGCCCGAACCGCTCGCCGGCCATCATGTCGGAAAAGCCGATAATGGCATTGAGCGGCGTGCGGATCTCGTGGCTGACGCGGGCCAGGAAGTCGGTCTTGTGGGCGTTGGCCGTCTCGGCGGCACTTTTGGCGCCGCGCAACTCGTCCTCGGTTCGCTTCCACTGGGTGATGTCGCGGATCACGGCGCAGTAGCCGCTGGACGAGGTCAGTAGCCCGAGCGTCATGAACAGCGGCACGAAACCGCCCGATGCCTCGCGGCCGATCACCTCGCGCCCGTCATTGAGGACGCTGGCGACACCATGGCTGGAAATGCCGTTGATATAGTCGAGCACCGCCTTCTGGCTTTCATGCGCGAAGAGCATCACGAAGGGTTTGCCGCGCGTGTCGTCCTCGTCGTAGTTGAAGAGCGCGCTGGCCGACCGATTCATCGACCTGATATCGCCGTCGGCGCCGATCACCACCACGCCATCGGTCGCGGTCTCCAGGATCGAGCGCAGTTCCTCGACTTCCACCTGCAGCTTGGCGACCTTCTCGACCATGCGGTCGGCGGCGCGTCCGTCGGCGAGCGGCGCGACCTCCGGGGCTGGCGTTGGCCGCGCGCTGGCAACGGGCATCAGCGCCAGCATCAATGCCGTGCTGTCTTCCCAGCGGATTGATTGCAGCCGTGCGGAGACCGGCACGAGGTCGTCTTCCATGGTGACGAGCATCATGCCGTCATGGCGCGCGCTGTCATCGGCAATATCGTCCCGCTGGAGCAGCGCATCGATACCGCCGACATCGGCCAGATCCTGCAGCGAGCGGTAGCCCGTCAGGCGCATGAACTCCGGGTTGGCATGGATAAGCTGATCGCCCGCGTGAATAAGCACGGCGACCGGCAGCTGATCGATCATCCCGGCCGAGAAACCGTCGGTCATCTTCACCCGCGGCGGAATGAAGCTCGCCAGAATGTCCATCTGGCTGACCGTTTCCTCGAGACCCTCTGTCAAGTCGTCGCTGTCGTCGTTGGCAGCGACCGGCGGCTCGTCTGCCGAATGCTCTGAAGAGGAGGGGGCCTCGGCGTCGCTAAGCGCGACATCATTCTCCGCGGCGTCGCCGGAGACGGGCTGCTCGATCGCATCCGATTCCGAGACCTCGGCACTGTCCTCGTCCACGCCATCAACATCGGCAACAGCCTCGTCGCCCTGCGATGCTCTAGCCTCGAAGGTCTCAGCCTTCTGCGCCTCATCGGCCGCTGGCTTCGCTTCAAGCGGCGCCTTGCCGTCTTCATGCGGCGTATTCACACCGAAGGCCTCGAGGCGCTTTGCGATCTCGCGGAAATTCGCCTGCTCGGCGTTTGTCAGGCCGGGGCCAAGGCCATGCAGTTGCACGATCTTGTCGGTCAGTCGGCGGTTCGGCGTTTCGACGATGCGCAGTACCGGCGGTTCGGCGCGCGGTGTTGCCACGCTCTGCGTTGGAGCCGTGGCAGGCGCTTCGTCCTCGACGGAATGATCTTCCTCGGCCAAGAAATCGTTTGTGGCTGCATCGGCAGTTTCCACCGAAACCGGCACCTCGTCGATAGCATCCTCGACAAGCGGCTCTTCTATGAGTTCATCCGCCACGGTGTCGTCGCTCTGCTCATCCAGCGCGGCTGCGTCATAGGCAAGGCCATCGGGGCCGAATGTCAGCCCGAGCGCCAGCGGATCTTCCGCCGCGTCGGAGAGGCGCACGACGCCGAAGCCGCGGAAGCCATCGAATTCGCGGCTGCGCGTATAGGTCGGCAGCGCCGCCAGATCGACCGGCACGGCAAGGCTCGTGCCCTCGATCGGCCAGTGAATGGTCTTGCCCGACCACGTGTCGCGGCGCGCCAGCGCTTCGGAAATCTTGCCCTCGGGATCGAGATTGAACAGCGCCGACACATCGCTGAAGGCGACGCCGATGATATTTGCGGCATGCGGACCAACCGCTTCCGCGAACTCGCCCGACACCTCGCTGAAGTGACCTTCGGCGTCGATCTTCCAGACGAAACGCGTCGCCCGGCTGTTCGGCTTGAAGACGAAACGTCCGTTCTCGGGCGCTGCTTGCGCAGCCTCGGGCGCGACTTCGGCAGCGGCGGGTACGACTTCGGCCTCATCATCGAAATGCGCGGCATCGTCATTTGCGACCTCATGATCGGCGAGTTCGCCAGCGTCGATCGACTGCTCTTGCTCGGCGCTCATAGCATCCGGCTCGAAGGCCGCAATGTCGTCATCGGCAACCGTTTCGCCCGGATGGAACGCCTCGTCGACCTCGCCATCGTCTACCGCCACCGTCTCCTCGGCAATGACAGGCGCCTCGGCATCATCGATATCGTCGGCTGCACCGTCTTCGGCAATCGATGCCTCCGGCTCCGGATCAGAATTCGCCAGCGTCTCGACATCGCCGAACCCGGCCGTTTCCTCGTCCAAGTCGTGGCCCATGTCAGGCTCGATCACACCGGCCTCGAAGGCTTCGTCACCGCTGGGCACGGTCTCCGCTTCGAAAGCCTCCGCGGCGACCGCCGAAGCCTCTGCGATGTCGGTATCGTCGGTAGTGCTCTCGTCCGGCGCGTCCTCGATATCCTCGATGTCGGCAACGGCGTCGATCGCGTCGGCGAATGTCGCGGCCGGCGCAACGACGCTATGGTTAACGGGGCTTGTGGATAAGTCCGGAGCGTCTGTCGCGTCCAGGCGTCCGAGCACGGTCTCGACCGCGAAAAGCAGGTAAAGCCCGGCCTCGGCGCTGATTCGCCCGACGGCGGCCGGCAGGTAACCCTTGCCCGTTGCGACCGGTCGCTTGATCAACCCATGCGGATGCGCGCCCGCCATCGTCGCCAGCGCCTTGGCCGTCGGCTGCGTCACGCCGAGAGAGGCAAAGCCGGGGGAGGCCGCGACGATCTCGCCTTCGCCGCCGATGACAGCCATATGCGTATCCGGATCGTCGAGCCCCTTCAGCATCTGCGCGGCCGATTGCTCGGTCGACAGCGCGCGCGTCGCGACCGGCAGCGAAACCAGCACCGCCGGCTCACCCGAGACGTCAATCAGTTCAACGGAGGCCTGCACGGCCACGCGCTGGAAACCCTGCGCGATGCGGATGATGAAATTCCTCGTGTCGCCGATCCTTGAAAGCTGGCGGGCCGTCACCTCGAGTTGGCGATAGGTGATATCGCCGCGATTGACGCCCTGATCCTGGAGATCGTAGACGGCCGAATGGCCGAAAAGCTCGGCGCCCGCACCGTTCGCCCATAGCGCACGCGCAAGGTCCGCCGAGAAAAGCACCAGCGCTTCGCCGCGCGCAAAGTGCTCCCGCACACGCGGATGCACGGCGATGTCGATGAACGGATATTGGACTGCGGGCATCAGCGGACCTTTAGTCTTCGGGCCTGGCAAATTAACGGTCTATTAATAACGACAGGGCGCAAACCGGTCCAGCGCGACCAATGGCTTTCGGCCGAAAAGGTTAACGTCAGTTGCGCCGCACAATTATGTTGCAGTGCACAATAAAATTCGCTATATGATGGCTACCTAACAAACGAGGCTTTCAATATGCCGAGACAGAAGGATCAAGCACCAATGGCGAAAATGGAAGACGTATTTTCTATCTCCTCTTTTGACCCCGCGAAGTTCGCTGACTCGTTTCGCGATTTCGCCGAAAAGGGCTCGCAGCAGTCGCGCGACGCCTATGCCAAGATGAAGGCCGCCGGCGAGGAAGCTGGAAAGACGCTCGAATCCACGGTGCAGACGGCCCAGGCCGGCGCTGCCGAAATCGGCCATCAGGCGATCGGCGCGCTGCGCACCAATGCCGAGAATTCGCTGAGCCACATGGATGCGCTTCTTTCGGTCAAGTCCGTCGCAGAGTTCTTCGAGCTGCAGACTTCGTTCCTGCGCAAGCAGGCGGAACTGACGATCGAACAGGCCAAGGCCATGCAGGAAACCTCCAAGCAGGTGGCCGAAAAGCTTGCCAAGCCGTCGAAGGAAGCCGCTGAAAAGGTCATGGCCTCTTTCAAGGCTGCCTGATTTTCATGCCAGACACACAAAAAGGCTGGACCCTTCGTCCGGCCTTTTTGTATATTAAGGACAGATAGGGCTTGAATTAAATTTCAAGTCCCCGTATGTCACCCCCGTCGCGCCAAGCGACGTTTGTGCGGTTGTAGCTCAGTTGGTTAGAGCGCAGGTTTGTGGCACCTGAGGTCGGAGGTTCGAGACCCCCCAACCGTACCATTCTTCCACAGTAATGAGATAATAATTCGGCTCTGGTCTCCCTCGAGACAACACTCAATGCTTCATCATCACCGGCATGGTCGCGTGCGACAACACGTATCGGGTGATCCGGCCGAAGAGCAGTTCCAGAAGATAGCCGTGCCTGAAGGCGCCGATCAGCAGGCAGGTCGCTTTCTGCGCCTCGGCGAATTCCACGATCGCCTCGCCGATCGAACGGTCGCCCGATGAGATCGCGACCACCTGGCCTTGAAGCGCAAGCCGGGCCAGCAGCGCTTCGGCGCTTGTCTTGGCCTTGCCGTCGGTGTCGTCGATGCAGACGAGCGTGATCCGAGCGGCGGCTGCGAGCCAGCGCCGGGCGGCGATAAGCGTGTCTTCGGCGTGTCCCTGTTGCCGCCAGCCGATCACGACATGGCCGAACAGATTGCCCTTGTCGTAGTCTCGGGCGGGCGGCATCAGCACCAGTTTGTGCTGGCTGAACACGACGCTGCGAAAGGCGTCGCGCGCGTCGGCGTTGCCGTAACGCGATGCGACCACGAGCTCGCTTGCCGCGCATTCGGTGGCGACGCAACGCGCGACATCGCCGCGGCAATCGTCGAGAAAGACCGTTCGTCGCTGCGATTGACGCCGCCGCCAAGTCGCGAATGCCCGGCTCACCTGCTCGAACCGCTGCCGCGATGACCCTTCGGCGTGATCGCGCAACTGTATCAGATCGATCTCTTCGGCGGAGAAGACGAGGGCCATCGGCTCCGATCCGATGTGCGCGGCGGCCATGCCGCCATTGATGGCGTGGGCGGCCTCTTCGGCAAGATCGAGGCAGAGCCGTGCTGTCATCGGGTCCGGCAGAAGTGCCAGCACCTCCGCGCCGCCATGCGATCGGCACAGCGGACTGTAACTCTTGAAGTCCTGATCAGTGTCTCTGAGATCCCTCGTGAACATGGCCATACGCGCTCCAAAGGGCGCTTGCCGGGACGAAACAATGGCCGCATCGAGGCGACCTCACCGCAGGCGCCGATGATGTGATTTTACGCCTGGAGGTCACGCTCCGCAACACGCCGCGCAGAGGGAAAGTTGAAGGTTTCGATGAGTCGGGCGCTATCCAGGCGGCGCTTGAACTGGCCTCTCAAAGGCCATCAGGCGCGCCGGACAGGTATTTTTCGTGACTCACCCTTGTATAAAAGGCCTTGCTAATCAATATCATCGCCATGCCCCGCGCCCCCAGCGTTATATTGCGTTGCAAAATGTGAACGAGAATGCCATTTTCCCGCCGGGGGTTAATTCAGAGTGATTTTAGAAGGAGACTTATATGTCCATTTCGCTCAGCAATCTGGATAAATCCAACGCCCAGCCAATCCCTCCGGTCAACGCAGCAGCAGTTCTGAGAACGGCACGCGAGACCATTGGCTATAGTGTTGACGATCTCGCCGTGACGTGTGGTTTGCTTGTCGCTGAAATCGAGGAAATCGAAAGCGGCGAAGACACCGATTCCGCCAAGATCAAGCGTATTGCCGCTGCATTGCAGCTGCCGCTTGCTTCGCTCGGCCTGGAATAATCCAGTTGTTATCGCGGGATCGGCGGCTCTTCGCCGGTCCTGCCGCCTGCATCTTCGTTTAGCGGTTCATTAACCGTGTTGCCCGAACCACCGGTATGGGCCGATGCCAGAGGTAGTTTTACCTCCCTCCATATAAGATAGATTAGCAACCTGAGGGCGAATGTTCCTCCGGGCGCTACATCGTGTTGAGCGGTAGCTGGACGGTATCTTGGGGACGGCATCATGGAACGACGTGCATTTCGCATCGGCGATCGATTGGTCGATGGCGGTGAGCTATTGGAACGCGGCATGTTGCTCGTGTGCGCTGTTCTGGCCGTGTTGCTGCCGATCCTCGACACCGGTCTCCCGGATACGGCGGACGATATACTGCTACATGACTTCAGCCTGCTTGGGGCTGCCACCTATCTCATGCTGGTGAGCTACGCCGCCGCCTTCTTCGGGGTTTTCGCGCTGGCCGTGCGCGAGCATATGCGTTTCATCGATCTCGCTGGCCTGATCATGGCCGCCATTGCCGCCTCTCGCGCTGTGTACCTGATAGGATGGGTTCATCTTCCGGTGACGGTGGACGACGGTAGTCTTGCCGCAGTGCCGCTTGCCGGATTCCAGCTGTCCTGCGGCAGCGTGCCGCTGTTCTTTCTGTTGTTCGGCAGCATATGGCAATTGCGCCGCTCCTGGCGCGGGTAATCGCAAGGCAGTACCGACCCTTATCCTTCCAATCATGGAACTCCGGCCATCAGCACACGTTTTCCTGCTTTCAAAGGAGCGTGTGTATGCTGGAAACTCAAGCCACAACGAAAAGCCAGGAGACCAGTTGCGGCAGGTCCGTCATTGCCAGCCTTGCGCAGTTTCGCTGGCAGAGCCGCGTTGTCGTGATTTTTCCCGACAAGGACAATGCGCGAACCGCCCGGCAGGAAAACCAGCTGATGGCCGACCGGCCGGGTCTAGCGGAACGCGACGTGGTCGTGCTCAAGGTCGCCGGCGACACCGTACGCCCGCTTTTCGGCGCTGCCGAGGATTTGGACGCCAAACCGCTCGCCCGTGATCTGGCCGCCCCACCTCCGGGAGAATTCATGGTCTTCCTTGTCGGCAAGGATGGAACGGTGAAGCTGACGATCGGCCAGCCGATAACGACTGCCGAACTTTTCGCCATCATCGATGCCATGCCGATGCGCTCGGGCGAAGCGGGCCGGCGCTAGGCCAGGACAATCACAGCTAAACCATCGACGAAAGGAGCGGATCATGTCCGTGCCAAACGAACCCTTGCCCGGCACGCCGCCGATGCCGGGACCCGATTGGGCGCCGCAGCCTCCGATCCAGGAGCCGGAGCCCGACACGTTGCCCGACGAAGTGCCCAATCCCAACCCGGATGAAAACGACGAACCGGCCAAGCATGCGCGAGCTCAGGCCGCATCTAGATAGGCTACAGGAACATCCGCCTTTCGGCCGACACCAGTTCCTGAAGGAAATCGACGACGGTGCGAACGCGCAGAAGATCGCGTGCGCTCTCGTGATATGTTGTCCAGTAGGCGCGCTCGATCGAAACATCAGGCACTATCCGGATCAGCTCCGGATATTGCCTGGCAATGTAATCGTGGAGGATGCCGATGCCGGCACCGGAGCGCACAGCCTCCGTCTGGCCGGTCGCGGTTGAGATCTCGAAGCCGGCGTCCCAGCTGCGCATAACCGCCGACGAGAAGTTCAGCGATGCGGTGAAGATCAGATCCTCGACATAGCCGATCCGGGGATGGTCCTTGAGCGCCTCGGTATCACCGGGCGTGCCGTTTGCCGCAAGGTAATCCTTCGAGGCGTAGAGCCCGAGCGTGTAGTCGGTCAGCTTCGAGGAGACGAGCCGCCCCTGTTCCGGCCGCTCGAGCGTGATGGCGATATCGGCCTCGCGCTGCGACAGCGAGAAGGAGCGGGGCACCGGCACCAGCTGTATCCGGAGCTCCGGATGCCGCTTGATCAGCCGGCCCAGCCGCGGCGCCAGAAACGCGACGCCGAAGCCGTCGGGCGCGCCGATCCTGACCGTGCCCGCGATGCTGCTGTCGAGATGGCCGAGGCTCGCCTGCGCCCGCAGCATCTCGGTTTCCATGCGTTCGGCGGCGTGCAGAAACATCTCGCCCTCCGCCGTCAGGTCGCAGCCATTGGTTCGCCGGACGAGCAGCCGCGTCTTCAGCCGCTCCTCCAGTGTCGTCACCCGCCGGCTCAGCGTGGCGTGGTTGACACCCAGCCGCTTGGAGGCCGACAGGATCTGTCCGGTGCGAGCCACGGCCAGGAACATTCGCACATCATCCCAGTCCAAATCGCCCTCCGGCTTTAATTTTTGCACAACGGTTGCTTAAACCTGTTCATTGATTTGTGCAAATTGAAGTGCGATGCTGGCTCATCCAATAAAGACTGTGAAAACCCAGAGGAGGCACACCCATGCATGAGATTGGTCATTTCATCGGCGGCAGGCACGTCGTTGGCTCGAGCGGCCGTTCGAGCAATGTGTACAACCCGGCAACGGGCGAAGTTCAGGCAACCGTGGCACTCGCCAGCATCGAGGAGATGCGCGCCGCCGTCGAAAACGCCAAGGCCGCGCAGCCGAAGTGGGCAGCCACCAATCCGCAGCGCCGCGCCCGCGTCTTCTTCAAGTTCGTAGAGCTCTTGAACAAGCACATGGATGAGCTCGCGGTCATGCTCTCCAAGGAGCACGGCAAGACGGTCGAAGATTCCAAGGGTGACATCGTCCGTGGTCTCGAAGTCTGCGAATTCGTCTGCGGCATTCCGCACCTGCAAAAGGGCGAGTTCACCGAAGGCGCCGGCCCTGCGATCGACATGTACTCGATGCGCCAGGCCGTCGGCGTCGGCGCCGGCATCACCCCGTTCAACTTCCCGGCCATGATCCCGATGTGGATGTTCGCGCCTGCGATCGCCTGCGGCAACGCCTTCATCCTGAAGCCCTCCGAGCGCGATCCCTCCGTGCCGATGCGCCTGGCCGAACTGATGATCGAAGCCGGGCTTCCGGCAGGTATCCTGAACGTCGTCAATGGTGACAAGACCGCCGTCGACGCGATCCTGACGGACCCGGATATCGGCGCCGTCTCCTTCGTCGGCTCGACCCCGATCGCCCGTTATGTCTATGGCACCGCTGCCATGAACGGCAAGCGCGCGCAGTGCTTCGGTGGCGCCAAGAACCACATGATCATCATGCCGGATGCCGACATGGACCAGGCCGTCAACGCTCTGATGGGCGCTGGCTACGGTTCCGCCGGCGAGCGCTGCATGGCGATTTCGGTCGCTGTTCCCGTTGGTGAGGAAACCGCAAACCGTCTGGTCGAGAAGCTGACGCCGAAGATCGAGGCGCTGCGTATCGGTCCCTACACGGATGACAAGGCCGACCTCGGCCCGCTCGTCACCAAGGAAGCCCAGGCCCGCGTCTCCGGCCTGATCGACAATGGCGTTGAAGAAGGCGCCAAGCTGGTTGTCGATGGCCGCGGCTTCAAGCTGCAGGGCTACGAGGACGGCTACTTCGTCGGCGGCACGCTGTTCGACAACGTCACGCCCGACATGGACATCTACAAGACCGAAATCTTCGGACCGGTTCTCTCGGTCGTTCGCGCCAAGAACTACGAGGAAGCCCTCGAACTGCCGATGAAGCACGAATACGGCAACGGCGTTGCGATCTACACCCGTGACGGCGACGCCGCCCGCGACTTCGCCTCGCGCATCAACATCGGCATGATCGGCATCAACGTTCCGATCCCGGTCCCGCTGGCCTACCACTCCTTCGGCGGCTGGAAGGCTTCGTCCTTCGGCGACCTCAACCAGCACGGCACGGACTCGATCAAGTTCTGGACCAAGACCAAGACGATCACCGCCCGTTGGCCATCAGGCATCAAGGACGGCGCCGAGTTCGTCATGCCGACGATGAAGTAAGTCTTGCCACATATGCATCAGGAAACGGGCTCCACAGCGAGCCCGTTTTCGTTTATGGATTTCCAGCAAAAAGAAACGTGATTCAAAATTTCAGCTTTTCGCCTTTTTGGAATTGTTCAAAACTACGATTGCCCCTATATAAGGTCCCAACGAGAACGATTCTGGAGATCGGCATGCGTTTGACGAAACAGACCAACTATGCGGTTCGCATGTTGATGTACTGCGCTGCCAATGAAGGCAGCCTCAGCCGGATTCCGGAAATTGCCAAGGCTTACGGCGTTTCCGAACTATTCCTGTTCAAGATCCTTCAACCGCTGAACAAGGCCGGTCTGGTCGAGACCGTGCGCGGCCGCAACGGCGGCGTTCGCCTCGGCAAGCCTGCGGAGAAGATCAGCCTGTTCGACGTGGTGCGTGTCACCGAAGACAGCTTCGCCATGGCAGAGTGCTTTGAAGACGACGGCGAGGTCGATTGCCCGCTGGTCGATAGCTGTGGTCTGAACTCGGCACTCAGAAAGGCGCTGAACGCCTTCTTCGACGTGCTGACGCAATATTCGATCGACGATCTCGTCAAGGCGCGCCCGCAGATCAACTTCCTGCTCGGCATCGAGCCGCATCATCATCCGAAGGCCCCTGCCGTCGCGCCGGCTGCCTGAAGTAGCAGCGGTCCCTGATCTTCAACCGCAGTCACTTATGGTGGCTGCGGTTGTTTCGTTTCTGGATTCCGTCGAAAGCGGGCATTGGCCGAGCCCGTATTTGAACCACTGTTTATATGCCGTGACATTAAATGTGACCAAAAAAAGGGTTATCCAGCGTGAATATTGCTGAATAAGTCCTATTTTTGGCGTAAAATTACTAAAGTTGTCCGGCTGGAAAAATTTTCCGGCGCGGTCGTTGATTTCAGCAGGCAAATATCGTTCCATCGGCCCTCGATCCGGAGGAGGGCTCCGGGATCCGACATAATCGATAAAAGAACAAACCTGGGAAACGAAATCATGAAAAAGATCTCTGTCCTTCTGGCAGCGACTGTTTTGGCTTCGGCCATGGCGTCGACCGCCTGGTCCAAGACGCTTGTATATTGCTCGGAAGGATCGCCGGAAGGCTTCGATCCCGCAATCTACACGGCAGGCACCACCTTCGACGCTTCGTCGCGTACCGTCTACAGCCGTCTGGTCGAATTCAAGCATGGCAAGACCGAAGTCGAGCCGGGCCTCGCCGACAGCTGGACCGTTTCCGACGACGGCCTGACCTATACGTTCAAGCTGCATCCGGGCGTCAAGTTCCAGACCACCGAGTTCTTCACGCCGACCCGCGACCTGAACGCCGACGACGTCGTCTTCTCGTTCGACCGCCAGCTGAAGGCTGACAGCCCCTGGGCCAAGTACGTCGCCGGCGTTTCCTACGAATACGCTGCCGGCATGGGCTTCCCGGATCTGATCAAGTCGGTCGAGAAGGTCGATGACCTCACCGTCAAGTTCACGCTCAACCACCCGGAAGCACCGTTCCTCGCCGACCTCGCAATGGACTTCGCGTCAGTCGTGTCGAAGGAATATGCCGACAAGCTGCAGGCCGATGGCAAGATGGAGCAGATGAACCAGATGCCGCTCGGCACCGGTCCGTTCACCTTCGTCGCCTACCAGCCGGATGCCGTCATCCGCTACAAGGCCAACGAGACCTACTTCAAGGGCAAGGAAAAGATCGACGATCTCGTCTTCGCGATTACGCCTGACGCATCGGTTCGCGCCCAGAAGCTCAAGGCCGGCGAATGCCACATCATGCCTTATCCGAACGCAGCGGACGTCAAGGATCTGAAGGCCGATTCGAGCCTCAAGGTTCTGGAACAGCCGGGCCTGAACGTTTCCTACCTCGCCTACAACACCCAGCAGGCGCCGTTCGACAAGCCTGAAGTGCGCAAGGCGCTCAACATGGCGATCAACAAGCAGGCGATCGTCGATGCCGTGTTCCAGGGCGCCGGCCAGGTTGCCAAGAACCCGATCCCGCCGACGATGTGGTCCTACAACGACGCCGTCAAGGATGATGCCTACAGCCCCGACGAAGCCAAGAAGATGCTTGAAGCCGCTGGCGTCAAGGATCTCTCGATGAAGATCTGGGCGATGCCGGTTTCGCGTCCGTACATGCTCAACGCACGTCGCGCCGCCGAGCTGATGCAGGCTGACCTCGCAAAGGTCGGCGTCAAGGTCGACATCGTCACCCACGAATGGGCCGAATATCTGAAGCTCTCCAAGGACGTGAAGCGCGACGGCGCTGCGATCCTTGGCTGGACGGGTGACAACGGCGATCCGGACAACTTCCTCGACACGCTGCTCGGCTGCGAAGCCGTCGGCGGCAACAACCGCGCGCAGTGGTGCAACAAGGAATTCGACGCCCTCGTGAAGAAGGCCAAGAAGACCGCTGACGTTGCCGAGCGCACCAAGCTCTACGAAGAAGCGCAGGTCGTGTTCAAGAAGGAAGCCCCTTGGGCAACCATCGACCACTCGACGGAATTCGTTCCGATGAGCGCCAAGGTTTCCGGCTATGTGCAGGATCCGGTCGGTGTTCACCGCTTCGATGGCGTTGATATCGCCGAATAAGCAAAACTATGCAAAGATGCCCGACAAGATCGGGCTTGGCCGGCGGTCAGGTTTGATACCTGACCGCCGGACTAATATGGACATATGATATGTTTCGTTTCTTCATCGGGCGCCTAGCGGTCCTGATCCCCACCTTCCTCGGTGTTTCCATCATCGCCTTCGCGTTCATCCGCCTGCTGCCCGGAGACCCGGTCATGCTGATGTCGGGCGAGCGCGTCATGGCACCGGAACGCCATGCCGAAATCATGCACGACCTCGGCCTCGATCGGCCCGTTTACGTCCAGTACATCGATTACCTCGGTAATCTCGTGCAGGGCGACCTCGGTTCGTCGATCGTCACCAAGCGCCCGGTCCTGCAGGAATTCATGTCGCTGTTTCCGGCAACGCTGGAGCTGTCGCTCTGTGCCATCCTGTTTGCCATCATCCTCGGCATTCCTGCCGGCATCTTCGCCGCCGTGAAGAGGGGGACGTGGTTCGACCAGGGGGTCATGGGTGTTGCCCTTGTCGGCTATTCCATGCCGATCTTCTGGTGGGGCCTGCTCCTCATCGTTCTCTTCTCGAATACGCTGCACTGGACACCCGTGTCCGGCCGTATCTCGCTGATGTACTTCTTCAAGCCGGTCACCGGCTTCATGCTGATCGACAGCCTGATCTCCGGCCAGGCCGGCGCCTTCAAGTCGGCCTTCCAGTCGCTGATCCTGCCGACCATCGTTCTCGGCACCATCCCGCTCGCCGTCATCGCCCGCCAGACGCGCTCGGCCATGCTCGAGGTTCTCGGCGAGGATTACGTCCGCACCGCCCGCTCCAAGGGTCTCGCGCCCCTCCGCGTCGTCGGCGTGCATGCGCTGCGCAACGCCATGATCCCTGTTGTCACCTCGATCGGCCTGCAGGTCGGCGTGTTGCTCGGCGGCGCCATCCTGACGGAAACGATCTTCTCCTGGCCGGGTATCGGCAAGTGGATGGTCGATGCGGTCTTCAAGCGTGACTACACCGTGGTCCAGGGCGGCCTGCTCCTGATCGCGGCCATCATCATGCTCGTCAACCTGATCGTCGATCTCATGTACGGTCTCATCAACCCCCGTATCAGACACTAGGAGCGGCCCCATGAGCACGACAAACACCACGTCTGCCCAGCCCTCCGGTCTCTCGGAGTTCTGGTACTACTTCTCGCGAAACAAGGGCGCCGTCATCGGCCTCGTCGTCTTCGTCTTCGTCCTCTTGCTGGCGATCTTCGCACCGATCGTCGCTCCGCATGATCCGAACGTGCCCTCGGGCTTCCAGCGCCTGCCGCCGTCCTGGTCGGAAGCAGGCAACAGCGCCTATCTGCTCGGTACCGATGCGGTCGGCCGCGACATGCTCTCGCGCCTGATCTACGGCACGCGCTTCTCGCTGTTCATCGGCTTGGTCGTCGCCTCGCTGTCGGCCGTTGCCGGCGTGCTGCTCGGCCTGATCGCCGGCTATTTCCGGGGCCGCACCGATACGATCATCATGCGCGTCATGGACATCATCCTGGCCTTCCCGTCGCTGCTTCTGGCCCTCGTGCTGGTCGCCGTCCTCGGACCGGGCCTCTTGAACGCCATGATCGCGATCTCGATCGTCAACCAGCCGCACTTCGTGCGCCTCACCCGCGCCGCCGTCATCAGCGAGCGCGAGAAGGAATATGTCGTGGCATCCCGCGTCGCCGGCGCCGGCACGCTGCGTCTGATGTTCAAGACGATCCTGCCGAACTGCCTGGCACCGCTGATCGTCCAGGCAACGCTGGCCTTCTCCGCAGCTATTCTCGACGCGGCCGCTCTCGGCTTCCTCGGCATGGGCGCCCAGCCGCCGACATCCGAGTGGGGCACGATGCTCGCCGATGCCCGCGAGTTCTTCCAGAGCTCGCCGTCGCTCGTCACTTTCCCGGGCCTGTGCATCCTCATCACCGTTCTCGCCATCAACCTGATGGGCGACGGTCTGCGTGATGCGCTCGATCCCAAACTGAAGAGGTCCTGATATGGCACTTCTCGAAATCGAAAATCTCGTCGTCGAGTTCCAGACCTCGACCGGCACCTTCCGCGCCGTCGATGGCGTGTCGATGAAGGTTTCGGCCGGCGAAGTTCTGGCCATCGTCGGCGAATCCGGCTCCGGCAAGTCGGTCTCCATGCTCGCCGCCATGGGCCTTCTGCCCTGGACGGCCAAGGTCACGGCCGACAAGCTGGTCTTCGACGGCCGCAACCTGCTCGGCATGTCGGGCAGTGAACGCCGCAAGATCATCGGCAAGGACATGTCGATGATCTTCCAGGAGCCGATCGCCAGTCTCAATCCGTGCTTCACGGTCGGCTTCCAGATCGAGGAGGTGCTGCGCATCCATCTCGGCCTCGGCAAGTCCGAACGCCGCAAGCGTGCCATCGAGCTGTTCGAGGCCGTCGGCATCCCCAACCCCGCCGAGCGCCTCGGCCACTTCCCGCACCAGATGTCGGGCGGCCAGTGCCAGCGGGTGATGATCGCCATCGCCATCGCCTGCAATCCGAAGCTCCTGATCGCCGACGAGCCCACGACCGCGCTCGACGTCACCATCCAGAAGCAGATCCTCGATCTCCTGATGCGTCTGCAGGTCGAGCACGGCATGGGCCTGATCATGATCACCCACAACATGGGCGTGGTCGCCGAGACGGCCGATCGCGTCATCGTCCAGTACAAGGGCCGCAAGATGGAGGAGGCCGACGTGCTCTCCCTCTTCGAGGCGCCGAAGAGCGATTACACCCGCGCGCTTCTCGCGGCTCTGCCTGACAACGCCACCGGTGACCGCCTGCCGACCATCGGCGAAATCTTCAAACAGACGAGTGAGGGAGCGGCCCAATGACGCCAGTCCTCGAAGGCAAGAACATCGTCCGCAACTACTTTCTGCCGGGCGGCCTGTTCAAGAAGGAAAAGACCGTTCATGCCGTCAAGGGCGTGAACTTCAAGGTCGAACAGGGCAAGACGCTGGCGATCGTCGGCGAAAGCGGCTGCGGCAAGTCCACGCTGGCGCGCATCATCACCATGATCGACCCGGCCAGCGACGGCGAGCTGTTCATCGACGGCAAGAAGGTCGATATCGCGGCCGGCGACCTGACGCCGGAGATGCGCCGCAAGGTGCAGATCGTCTTCCAGAACCCTTATGGTTCGCTGAATCCGCGCAAAAAGATCGGCGACATCCTGATGGAGCCGCTGATCATCAACACCGACACGCCGGCGGCCGAGCGCCGCTCGCTGGCGATGTCGATGCTGAAGAAGGTCGGCCTGCAGGAGATCCACTTCAACCGCTATCCGCACATGTTCTCCGGCGGCCAGCGCCAGCGCATCGCCATTGCCCGCGCGCTGATGCTCAATCCGCGGCTTCTCGTGCTTGACGAGCCGGTCTCCGCACTCGACCTGTCGGTGCAGGCACAGGTCTTGAACCTGCTCGCCGACCTGCAGGATGAGCTGAACCTGACCTACGTCTTCATCAGCCACGACCTCTCGGTCGTCCGCTACATGGCCGACGATGTCATGGTCATGTACTACGGCGAGGCTGTGGAATACGGATCGCGGGACCAGGTTTTCAACGACCCGCAGCACAGCTATACCAAGACATTGTTCGCGGCCACGCCGCGCGCCGATGTCGAAACCATCCGGGCCCGTCTCGCCCGCAAGAATGCGACCGTCGCGTCGTAGCCTTGGGTCTCCTGACACGGCGGATCATGCCGAAGTGAGGAGAAAGCATACCAATGTCAGCACATAACACGCGCCCCCATGCCATCATCGTCATGGGGGTCAGCGGCTGCGGCAAGTCGTCGGTGGGCGAGGCTGTCGCGAAGGCACTTTCCGTCGAATTCGCGGAAGGCGATACGCTGCATCCGGCCGCCAATGTCGAGAAGATGTCGAAGGGCATTCCGCTCACCGACGAAGACCGCATACCTTGGCTCGATGTCATTGGCCAGACCATGAAGTCGGCACTCGACCGCAACGAGGGCATCGTCGTTTCCTGCTCGGCGCTGAAGAAGAGCTATCGCGACCGCCTGCGCGCCGCCGTCGATGGCAATCTGTTCTTCGTCTACCTGCATGGCTCAAGAGAGCTTTTGACCGCACGCATGGGCGCCCGCAAAGGCCACTTCATGCCGCTTTCCCTGCTGGAAAACCAGCTTGCGACGCTTGAAATTCCAACCGGCGAACTCGGCGTCGTGACCGTCGATATCGATGGCACGATCGACGAGATCGCGAAGACGGCGCTTCGCGATCTCGCTATGTTGGGTGTCGTTTAACCGTCGTTGCGCAGCAGGATCTTCTTCTCGAAGAAGAACCACGGCCTCAGGCGTACGCCGACGACATTGCCGGCAAACGCCGCCACGGCCCACAGATAGCCGTGCAGGCTGCCGGACGCGATCCCGGAGAAATAGGCGCCGATGTTGCAGCCATAGGCGATACGCGCGCCGTAGCCGAGCAGCAGTCCGCCGATGACGGCCGCCAGAACAGAGCGTAGCGGAATGTCGAGGCTCGGGGCGAACCGGCCGGCCAGCGACGAAGCCAGCATGGCGCCGGCGATGATGCCGAAGTCCATCACCGAGGTGATGTCGGCGAAGACGCTTTCGGCCAGCGCCTTGGCATTGCCCGGCGTCTGCCAGTAGGCCCAGGCCGTCGGGTCGATGCCGATCAGCTGCGCGCCCTTGGCGCCCCACAACGCGAAGGCCGAGGTAATGCCCCAGGGGCGGCCGGCGATCGACAGCGTCGCGAAGTTGAGCAGTGCGAGAGCCACCGCGCCAAGCACCAGCGGCCACGGTCCGCGCGTCAGCCGCGCAAGACCATGGCGCGGCGAGGGCGCTTCCGTCTCCAGCGATCCATGCCAGCGCTTCTCGACCAGAACGGTCAGGCCGGCGATGACCGCGAAGATGATCAGCGACACGGCGATCCCGCCGGCAGCGCCAAAGCTTGTGACAAGCGAGGTCGGAGGCAGCGACGGCAGGCTCACCCACCAGTCGAAATTGATGGTGCCGAGCACTGAGCCGATGATGAAGAACAGCAGCGTCACCAGCATGCGAGCATTGCCGCCGCCAGCGGTGAACAGCGTGCCCGACGCGCAACCGCCGCCGAGCTGCATGCCGATGCCGAACATGAAGGCGCCGACGATGACGCCGATACCGGCCGGCGATACCGAACCCTTCACCTCATGGCCGAACAACGTGCCGCTGGCGAGGAACGGGAAGAACAAGACGACGGCGATGGCCAGCAGGATCATCTGCACGCGCAGACCGCGCCCGCGCCCGTCCATGATGAAAACGCGCCAGGCCGAGGTGAAGCCGAAGGCGGCGTGATAAAGCGCAATCCCGAGCGCGCCGCCGACAAGGAAGAGCGCACCCTGCGCCGGACCGTAGACATAGCCGAGCAGCAGCGTGCCGACAACGAGAACCAGAAGCGAGCCGAAACCGGGCGCTCCGAGCGATGGCTCTCTGGTGTCGAGAGCGGAAGATGAGGCAATGGACATGGGAGATTTCCTAGTGTTTCCCATGTCTTGTAACCGATAGCGCACTACTCTTGTAGGAATCGCTTATCGTCATCCGCCGTGATTGCGGATTCATGTCCTCATTGCGACCATATTTGCGAAAACCGACAGATTTACGGATTGAACCGCTGCGGCGAGTAGGCGGAGATGTCCACGAACGGCTTCTCACCCGTCATCTGTTCCGCCAGCGCCCGGCCGGTCACCGGCCCCAGTGTCAGCCCGTGATGGGCATGGCCGAAGGCGAACCACAGGCCCTCGTGGCGCGGCGCCTTGCCGATGATGGGCATCATATCCGGCGTGCAGGGGCGGGCGCCCATCCAGGGCTCCGGATCGAGCCGCTCGCCGAGCGGAAACACGCCGCGCGCCACCTTTTCGGCGCGGTCGAGCTGCACCGGCGTCTTCGGTGCGTCGATCGCCGCGAACTCCGCACCCGTCGTCAGCCGGATGCCGTTTTCCATCGGCGCCATCAGGTAGCCGAGTTCCGTGTCGGCGACGGTGTTGTTGAGCACCGCGTTGCCCTTCGCCGAATAATGCATGTGATAGCCGCGTTTGACCCCGAGCGGGAAGGCATAGCCAAGCCGCTTCGTCGCAACCGCCGCCCATGGCCCGAGCGCCATCACCGCCTCGTCGGCCTCGACAGGACCCTCGTCCGTCGCGATCTTCCATCCGGCACCGAACTTGCCGAAGGAGTTCGCATCCCCGGTAATGAAGCGGCCGCCGATGCTCTCGAAATAGCGCAGATAGCTCGCCGTCAGCGCCTGCGGATTGGTGACCGACCACGGATCGCGCCACTTCAGCGCGCCGACGAAGCCGAGATTGAGATCGGGCTCCAGCCGCGCCAGATCGCCGGTATCGAGCTGGTCGAAGCCGACGCCGAACTCCCGCTGCAGCCGCTCGGCCTCGGCGAATTCCGCGTCGCGTTTTTCACCGGTGCGAAACACCTCGATCCAGCCGTTCTTGCGGATCAGATGCTCGGCGCCGGCCGCCTCGATCAGGTCGTTATGCTCGGAGATCGAATGCGCGATCAGCGGCGCATAGGCCTTCGAGATCATCTGGTGGCGCTTGGTGTTGGAGTGCCACCAGTAGCGCGCCAGGAAGGAAAGCTGCCTCGGCAGCGCGTTAAGGTGATAATGTGCGTCGATGCGGTTGTTGAAGGCGTAGCGGACGAGAAGCCCGAGCTGCTGTGGAAAGCCATAAGGCACCACGCCTTCGCGCTGGATCAATCCGGCATTGCCGAAGGAGGTGCCGTTGCCCGGCGGCTTGCGGTCGATCAATGTCACCTGGCGTCCGCGCCGCTGCAGATGTATGGCCGTCGATACGCCGACGATGCCGGCTCCAAGCACGATTACGTTCTTCGTCATCTTCCCACGAAACCCACGATAGTCCAGTTATCGAAAATGCCCCTCCGCCAAGCCGCGTGCAAATGAAAAATCGCATTCATTTCAAAAACATTGCCGCCTTCAGCGCACGGTTCTCCACCGAGATGCGAAGGCATAGCATCAGCCCGTTCAAGATGGAGAAGATGGCCGCGAATAGCGGCATGCCGAATGCCAGCGGCAGCACGGCGATCTCGCCGATCACGACAGCGTAATTCGGATGCGAGAACAGCCTGTACGGTCCCTTACGCACCAGCGGCGCCCCTTGAAGCACGATGATCCGCGTCGTCCATCGCTCCTTGAGCGTGGCCAGAACCCAGAGCCGGCCAAGTTGCAGCACGACGAAAAGCATGAGCCATATCGGCTCTACCTTATGGCCGGGCGCCAGCAGCCAGAGCCCGGCAAGCCAACTCGCATGCAGCGCCACCATGAGGGGATAGTGGTCGGCGCCGATCTCGCGGGCACCGCGCGCCATCAGCGCGCGGGTGTTGCGACGGGCAATGACGAGTTCCGCCAGCCGCTGCAGCGTCACGAAACCGAGGATGAGGATCGAGGGCCACATCGTCAGGCCCTCGTCAACGTCACGCAACTGGCCGAGAAGCCTGGCCCCATCGCGATCATGGCCGCCCGCTCGGGCAATCCCTCGCGCAGCACCCGCTCGAGCACGAACAGCACCGTCGGCGAAGACATGTTGCCGTATTCCTCAAGAACCGCCCGCTCATGGTCGAGCGCCGAAGACGGGATCGACAGGGCCGTTTCTAGCGCCGCCAGAACGCGCGCCCCGCCGGGGTGGCAGATGAAGCGGTCGATATCCGCGCGGCTCAGTCCGTTACGATCGAGAATGCCGTCGATAGCCGGCCCCAGTTCCTTCTCCGCGAAGGGCGGCAAGGATTGCGCCAGCACGATGCCGAAGCCGGTATCGTCGATCTTCCAGCCCATGATGCCGAGCGTATCGGGAAACAGATGCTCCCCGGTGGATTCGACCGCGGCAAGCCCTTCCGGCCCAGCCCTAAGCAGGCAGGCCGCCGCACCATCGCCGAATAGCGCCGTGGCGATGATGTTTGCCCGCGTAAGCTCATCGAGCCGAAAGGCCAGCGTGCAGAGTTCGATAGAAACGAAAAGCACGGTGGCGCCAGGCCTTGCCTTGGCCAGCCGCGACGCGATCGCGAAGCCCGAAACGCCGGCCGCGCAGCCGAGGCCGAACACCGGCACGCGCTCCACATCCGCCCGAAACCCGATCTCCACCGCCAGCTGCGCATCGAGGCTCGGCGTCGCGATACCGGTGGAGGATACCGTGACGATGCAGTCGACATCGGCGCCCTCAAGTCCCGCCTGATCGAGCGCCGCCTTAACGGTCCGCCGAAACAGGCTGCGCGCCTCGTCCTGGTAGGCCTGCATGCGGTCTTCCCAGCCATGCGGCTCGGTGAACCATGACAGTGGCCGCGCGGCATGCCGCGTGCGGATGCCGGCATTGGTGAAGACCGGCGCAAGATGCGCGAAATCCTTCAATCGGCTGGAAAACAGCCGGGCGGAAGTCTCCGCGGCCTCTTCCTGCGTGATGATGTGCTCTGGCGCCGCGGTGGCGAGGCTGAGTAGTTTGACGGTCTGGTTCACGAAATGCTCCTTTTCGCCCCCCGGCACGCCGAGCAAACACGTCAGCCGAAGCTTTATTCGCCGCCCGCGCTCACGAAACGGTGATCGGGAAAATCGGGATGTCGCCCGAATAAACCCGGTGACTGTCGTGTTCATTCGCCGCAACCCCGTCTTCCAGACCAACCCTGTCCCCGAAGGAGATATCCCATGACGTCAGCAACCTCTCGGATTGCATCCATCCTCATCAGCGGCGCCATCGCCGCCTCCGCGTTCACCGCGCCTGCTTTCGCGGCCGGCGGCGACGATAGTGGCGGCGCCACCACGCCCACCTGCAAGAAGGGCGAGGTCTACGACAAGAAGACGCAGAAATGCGTCAAGCAGTCGGGCGCCAACATCACCGACGACAACCGCACCGAATACGCCTATTCGCTCGCCAAAGCCGGCCGTTACGACGAGGCGCTGGCGATGCTCGACACGCTGAAGGACGGCAACACCGCCGAGGCGCTGAACTATCGCGGCTACGCAACGCGTAAGCTTGGACGCACGGATGAAGGCATCTCCTACTATCTGAGGTCGGTCCAGCTCGATCCGCAATACGCCAAGGTGCGCGAATATCTCGGCGAAGCCTATGTGATCAAGGGTCGCATCGATCTCGCGAGGGAGCAGCTCGGCACCATCAAGACGCTGTGCGGCACTACTTGCGAGGAATACCGCGATCTCAACGAGGCGATCGCCGATCCCTCGAAGATCTGAGGCTTCAGGCAGAGTGAATTAAGTGACGAGGAACATGCCGATGGTCGTCGCCTACACGACATTTCCTGCCTATAGTCACGCCAACAAGGCCGCGCCGGCACATCCGGCACGGTCCGCGGCAAACCCCGTGGCGGAGGCGGCCATCGCAAGCGAATCCGATATCAGGAGCGGTCTGACGGAAAACCTGTCGCGGCTCTGGCGCTATGGTCTCGTGCTCTCGCATCGCCGCGACGTGGCAGACGATCTGGTGCAGCAGACCTGCGTGCGTGCGCTCGAAAGAGCCGTGCAGTTTCAGGCGGGCACAAGGCTCGACCGCTGGCTGTTTGCCATCCTCCATTCGATCTGGCTCAATGAAATCCGCTCGCGGCGGGTCCGCGAAGGGCAGGGCTTCGTCGATGCCGAGCAGGCGCTCGTCGTCGATGGCGCGCGCGAAACGGAGACGCATGTCATGGCCGCTCAGGTGCTTCGTCTCGTTGGCGCGCTGCCGGATGCTCAGCGCGCCGCAGTCTTCCTGGCCTATGTCGAGGGGCTGTCCTACAAGGAGGTGGCAAACGTGCTGGATATCCCGATCGGTACCGTCATGAGCCGCCTTGCCGCCGCCCGCGCGACACTGGCAGGCAATGTGAGCGGGGAGGGCGCACGATGACCGACAAGACCACGATCCCCTCCGACGAAGAGCTGACCGCCTATCTCGACGGCGAACTGCCACCCGCTGAGGCCGCGCGCCTCGAAGCGCTTCTGGAAACGGACGCCGACCTCGCTGCCCGTCTCGAATTCCTGTCGCGCGCCAGCCTGCCCTTCGCCCACGCCTTCGATCCGCTTCTCGCTCAGGCACCAAAGGCCGAGCTCGAAGCCATCCTTTCGCGCCTGTCCGCCACACCAGCGACAACGTCCGCAAACCCCGGCCGCCGTCGCTTCCTCGGCACTCTCGCCGCCTGCCTCGTGGCCGGCGTCATCGCCGACCGTGCCTTCATCGGCTTGAGCCGGCAGCTCGCCGCCGACGACGAAAACAGCGAATGGCGCGCCACCGTCGCCGATTACATCGCGCTCTACACGCCGGAAACGCTGGCAGGCCCCGTGCCCTCGCTCGCCGCGCAAGCGGGGCAGCTGTCGGCCGTCGAGGCAAGGCTCGGCCTATCACTGTCGCCGGAGGCGATCGCGCTGCCGGGCGTCGATTTCAAGCGAGCGCTGCTTTTGCAATATGACGACCAGCCACTCGCCCAACTCGCCTATCTCGATCCCGAAACCGGCCCCCTTGCACTCTGCATCGTCCGCTCCGACGACGGCGCCAAGCCGCCTGACGTCGAAGCCCGCAAGGGCATGAACGTCGTCTACTGGTCCGACAAGACGCACGCCTTCATGCTGATCGGCCATGTGCCGGTGGATCGGATGAAGGCGTTGGCGGCGGATGTGAGGATGCGGTTGGCTGTGTGAAGATGGTTGGCGGTGTTCCGTGTGGCACCCGCCTCTGCCCTGCCCGTGCTGACCGCTGGTGAAGAAGCGTTGCGGCGTGNNGGGGGAGATGCCCGGCAGGGCAGAGGGGGGGTGGCCCACGGAACACCGCCAAATCCCAAGCATCACAAACCAGCCGTCCGGCAAGCGTCGACGTTACCGCCACATCGTCCGCATCCGCGCCGCCACATCCACCCGGATCTGCTGCGTGCTCCGCTCCGAAGCCGTTGCCACCACCACGGGCCACGCCGCCGTCTCGAAATATTGCAGCAGCGTCACCGGAATGAACCGCGTGCGCGAGGCATAGACATGCCTATCGCCCTGCCCGTGCTGACCGCTGGTGAAGAAGCGTTGCGGCGTGATCAGCGTCAGGCTGTCCTTCGCCCTGGTCATCCCGACATAGAGCAGCCGCCGCTCCTCCTCGATCTCGTGCGTCGTCCCGACGGCGAGATCGGAAGGGATGCAGCCGTCGACGACGTTGAGCATGAACACCGCCCGCCATTCCTGCCCCTTGGCCGAGTGGATGGTCGAGAGGATCAGATAATCCTCGTCGAGCAGCGGTACGCCGGCCTGGTCGCTGGTGGCGTCAGGCGGGTCGAGCGTCAGTTCGGTGAGGAAACGCTCGCGGTTGGCGTAGCCCGACGCGATCTGCTCCAGCTGCAGGAGATCCGCCTTGCGGGTATCGGCGTCCTCATGGATGCGGTCGAGATGCGGCTCGTACCATTCGCGCGCCTGGGCGATATCGGCCGGCCACTGCGCGCCGTTCTTGCGCAGCCCTTCGAGAAGTTGCACCAGCGCCGGCCAGCTCTCGCCGGTCTTGGCCGGCGGCGGAATCTCGGCCAGCGCCATCAGCGGCTCCGGATCGGCGGCGATCGTCTCGAGAATCTTGCCTGCCGTCTGTGGCCCGATCCCCGGAAGCATCTTCAACAGCCGGAAACCGGAGACCCGGTCGCGCGGGTTCTGCGCGAAACGCAGGATCGCCAGCATGTCCTTGATATGCGCGGAATCGAGGAATTTCAGCCCGCCGAACTTGACGAACGGAATGTTGCGCCGCGTCAGCTCGACTTCGAGCGCGCCGCTGTGCGAGGAGGTGCGAAACAGCACCGCCTGCTGCTTCAGCGTCATCCCCACCTCGCGGTTGGCCAGCACCTGCTCGACGATATAGTTCGCCTGCTCGGCCTCGTCCTTGACGGTCAAGAGCTTCGGCCGCTCCTCGGACTTGCGGTCGGTCCACAGGTTCTTGGTGAAGCGTTCGCGCGCCAGTTCGATGACGCCGTTGGCGGCGGCGAGGATCGTCGTCGTGGAGCGGTAGTTGCGGTCGAGCGTGATGATGTCGGCCGGCGGCTCGAACGTCCTAGGGAAGTCGAGAATGTTGCGGATCGTCGCCGCCCGGAAAGAATAGATCGACTGCGCGTCGTCGCCGACCACGGTCAGTCCGCGCCCGCCAGGCTTCAGCGCCATCAGCACCGAGGATTGCAGCCGGTTGGTATCCTGGTACTCGTCCACCATTACATGGTCGAACCGCCCGCCGATATCGGCGGCAAGTTCGGGATCGCTCACCATCTGCGCCCAGTAGAGAAGCAGGTCGTCGTAATCGAGCACGTTCTGCGCCTGCTTGGCCTCGACGTAAGCGCCGAACAGCTCGCGCAGCTGCGGTTCCCAGGTGGCGACCCAGGGGTACCAGGTCTTCAACACCTCGGCGAGCGGCGTCTCGGAATTCACCGTGCGCGAATAGATCGCAAGGCAGGTGCCCTTGGTCGGAAACCGCGTCTCGGTCTTCGAGAAGCCGAGCTCGTGCCGGATGAGGTTCATCAGGTCGGCGCTGTCTTCGCGGTCGTGGATGGTGAAATCGACATTGAGACCGATCTGCTCGGCATAGATCCGCAGCAGCCGCGCGCCGATGCCGTGGAAGGTCCCGGCCCAGGTGAGCGCATCGGTCATCACGGCCGAATTGGCGCCGAGCACCTGCCGGCAGATCCGCTCGACGCGCCGCGCCATCTCCGACGCCGCCCGGCGCGAGAAAGTCATCAGCAGGATGCGTCTAGGGTCCGCGCCGTTGACGATCAGATGCGCCACCCGGTGCGCCAGCGTGTTGGTCTTGCCCGAACCGGCCCCGGCGATGATCAGGAGCGGCCCGCCCGTCGTATCCGGCCCGGTGCCGACGCCGTGCTCGACCGCCAGCCTTTGTTGCTCGTTCAGTTTCTCGAGATAGGCCGCCGCCTGCATCTATTCTTCAGCCTCTTCGCATGCCCGCCGCGCGATGGTCGCGACTCAGAACAAAGATGGAACGTATCAGCGCTGTCTGATGTTTGGAAGTCTCGCAAACCTGTCACCACAGGGAAACGCGCGCGCTGAACATTTGGTGCAGTGCGGAAAACGGGCGACATCTCCGGTGTTGCGTGGCATAAGGGCGCCGAATTCACGCTTTGGACCGCCTGAGACCATGATCCGCATCGAAAATATCAGCAAGCAGAACAGCCACCGCATCCTCTTCATCGAGGCCTCGGCAGCGCTCAACAAGGGCGAAAAGATCGGCCTCGTCGGTCCCAACGGTGCCGGCAAGACGACGCTCTTCCGCATGATCACGGGCGAGGAACTGCCTGATGAGGGCAACGTCTCCGGCGAAAAGGGCGTCACCATCGGCTACTTCAACCAGGATGTCGGCGAAATGTCCGGCCGCAGCGCCGTGGCCGAGGTCATGGAGGGCGCCGGCCCGGTCAGCGTCGTCGCCGCCGAGCTGCGCGAACTCGAAGCCGAGATGGTCGATCCCGACAAGCTCGACGAGATGGACCGCATCATCGAGCGCTACGGCGAGGTGCAGGCGCGCTACGAGGAGCTCGACGGCTACGCGCTGGAAGGCCGCGCCCGCGAGGTGCTCGATGGCCTGAGCTTCACCCAGGAGATGATGGACGGCGACGTCGGTGGCCTCTCTGGCGGCTGGAAGATGCGCGTGGCGCTGGCCCGCATTCTTCTGATGCGCCCCGACGTCATGCTGCTCGACGAACCGAGCAACCATCTGGATCTCGAAAGCCTGATCTGGCTGGAGGAATTCCTGAAGAACTATGACGGCGCGCTGTTGATGACCTCGCACGACCGCGAGTTCATGAACCGCATCGTCGGCAAGATCATCGAGATCGACGGCGGCCAGCTGACCAGCTATTCCGGCGACTACGGCTTCTACGAGCAGCAGCGCGCCCAGAACGAAAAACAGCAACAGGCGCAGTTCGAACGCCAGCAGGCTATGCTCGCCAAGGAAATCAAGTTCATCGAGCGCTTCAAGGCGCGCGCCAGCCATGCCTCGCAGGTGCAGAGCCGCGTCAAGAAGCTGGAGAAGATCGATCGCGTCGAGCCGCCGAAGCGCCGCCAGTCGGTCGCCTTCGAATTTCTGCCGGCGCCGCGCTCCGGCGAAGACGTCATCAACCTGAAGAACGTCCACAAGAAATACGGCAGCCGCACCATCTATGAAGGCCTAGACTTCATGGTCCGCCGCAAGGAGCGCTGGTGCATCATGGGCATCAACGGCGCCGGCAAGTCGACGCTCCTGAAGCTGGTGACCGGCACCACGGAGCCGGATCAGGGCACGGTGGCGCTCGGCGCCAGCGTCAAGCTCGGCTATTTCGCCCAGCACGCCATGGATCTGCTCGATGGCGACCGCGCCGTTCTCGAATGGCTGGAAGACAGTTTCCCGCAATCCGGCCAGGCGCCGCTGCGCGCGCTCGCCGGCTGCTTCGGTTTTTCCGGCGACGACGTCGAGAAGAAGTGCCGGGTTCTCTCGGGCGGCGAGAAGGCGCGTCTGGTCATGGCCAAGATGCTGTTCGATCCGCCCAATCTGCTCGTCCTCGACGAGCCGACCAACCACCTCGACCTCGACACCAAGGAAATGCTGATCAAGGCGCTGTCGCAGTACGAGGGCACCATGCTCTTCGTCAGCCACGATCGCCACTTCCTGGCGGCGCTGTCGAACCGCGTGCTGGAACTGACGCCCGACGGCATCCACCAGTACGGCGGCGGCTATACGGAATACGTCGAGCGTACGGGGCAGGAAGCGCCGGGGCTGCGGAGCTAAACATCACTGCCGGGCCGCGAGGCCCGGCATTTGCCGTGAAGGGCAGGCTCTACGCCCGCTCTTCCCAAACCCGCGCAATCTCCACGATCGTCTTCGCCGCCCGCTCCATGTCCTGCCGGCTCACCCATTCGAGCGGCGAATGAAACGCGTGGCCGCCGGCGAAGATGTTGGGGCAGGGGAGGCCCATGAAGGAGAGGCGGGAGCCGTCGGTGCCGCCGCGGATTGAGCCGCGCTTTGGCTCCATCCCGGCCCGGCGGATGCCCTCGACGGCGTTGTCGACGATCTCGGGGTGGCGGTCGACCACCTCTTGCATGTTGCGGTACTGCTCGGTGACCTTGAAGCCGTAGCTTGAGCCCGGATAGCCGGCCATCACATCGCTGACGATCGCCTCCAGCATCTCTTCCTTGGCGGTCAGTCCCGCATTGTCGAAATCGCGAATGATCAGCTCGATCTCCGCCTTCTCCATCGATCCGGTGACGCCCGTGGGGTGAATGAACCCCTGCCGCCCCGAGGTCGTCTCCGGGCCTTGATCTCTCGGCAGCCGGTCGATGATCGCGCCGGCGATTTTGATCGCGTTTTCCATCTTGCCCTTGGCGAAACCGGGATGGATGGCGACGCCCTGGATCGTGATCTCGACGCCGTCGGCCGAAAACGTTTCGTCCTCGATATGCCCGGCCGTCGAGCCGTCCATCGTGTAGGCGAAGTCGGCGCCGAGCTTTTTCAGGTCCACCTTGTTCACCCCGCGGCCGATCTCCTCGTCGGGCGTAAACAGGATCTTGATCGTCCCGTGCCTGATCCCGGGATTGGCGACCAGGAACTGCGCCGCCGTCATGATCTCGGCGATCCCGGCCTTGTCGTCGGCGCCGAGCAGCGTCGTACCGTCAGTGGTGATGACGTCGTTGCCGATCTGGTTCTTCAGTTCCGGATGCTCGCTGACACGGATCACCTGGCTAGCGTCGCCAACAAGCGTGATGTCGCCGCCCTGGTAGTCACGCACCATCTGCGGTTTGACGCCGGTGCCGCTGAAATCCGGCGCCGTGTCCATGTGCGAGCAGAAGCAGATGACCGGCACCGGCTTGTCCGTATTGGCCGGAATGGTCGCGTAGATATAGCCGTGCTGGTCGAGATGCGCGTCGGCAAGCCCGATCGCCAGCAGCTCCTCGACCAGCAGGCGGCCGAGGTTTTTCTGCTTTTCGGTGGAGGGCTGGCTCGGCGATTGCGGGTCAGACTGTGTGTCGATGACGACATAGCGGAGGAAGCGATCGGTAACGGTATCGGTCATGAGGCAATCCATCTCGTGAAATTCGATTGGACCTGAATAGAGCATGTCGCGCAAAAGTGTGAAGCGGTTTTGCGATAACGACATGTGGCAAGACAAAGAGCCCTTATCCCGCCCGCGGTGAAGCATTTTCCTCGCCCGGCAGGTCGGCCTCGCGCAGCCGGTAGCCGACGCCGGTCTCCGTGGTGATGTATTGCGGCTGGTCCGGCGCCGCCTCGATCTTCTGCCTCAACTGGCGCACATAGACGCGCAGATACTGCACGTCGGCCGCCGGTCCCCAGATCTGCTTCAGCATGAACTGGTGCGTCAGCACCTTGCCGGAATATTGCGCCAGCACGCGCAGGATATCGTATTCCTTCGGCGACAGCTTGATCTCGCGGTCGTCGACCTTGACGATCCGCTTGACCAGATCGATCGACAGCCCGCCGGTGCGAAACACCGCCTTTTCGCCCTGCTGCTGCAGCCGGTGGCGCAGCGCCACGCGGATGCGGGCGCCGAGCTCGTTCATGCCGAACGGCTTGGTCACATAGTCGTCGGCGCCCGTCTCCAGCGCCTTGACGATGCCGGCCTCGTCGGTGCGGCTGGATAAAATGACGACAGGCGTCGCCAGCCCCTGTTCGCGCCATTCGCGCAACAGGTCGTAGCCGGGCATGTCGGGCAGGCCGAGATCGAGCACGATCAGGTCGGGCGCAGTCTGCGTGGCGACGTCGCGGGCGGTGGCCGCATCAGGCGCCTCGTGCACCTCGTATCCCTGCGCCGTCAGGCCGACGCGCAGAAGCTTGCGAATGGGAGGCTCGTCGTCGACGACGACGATTTTCACGGGCGAACCGGTCATTTCATGTCTTCCAGCTTCGTGATGTCGGTGGGTCTGGGCAGCCTGATGGTGAACACGGCGCCCGGTCGGTCGGGGCGGTTGCCGGCGGTGATGGTGCCGCCCATCGCCTCGACGAAGCCGCGGCAGATGGAGAGGCCAAGCCCGGTGCCTGCCCGCACCTGGTCGCCCTTGCGCACCCGGTAGAAGGTGTCGAACACCCGGTCGAGATCGCCGGCGGGAATGCCGGGTCCGCTGTCCGAGACCTGCACCATGATATCGCCGGTGCCACTCCAGCCCTTGATGTCGACGGTCGATCCCTCGGGCGCGTATTTCGCGGCATTGTCGATGAGGTTGAACAGCACCTGCTCGAAGAGAACGGGATCCACCCGCACTGCCGGCAGATCGGCCGGAATGGTCACATGCACGCCGTGATGCGCCAGGATCTTCGATGCACGCCGCAAGGCGCTGCCGACGATATCGCCGACATCGTGCAGCGCGTAATTCGGCTCCATCGCGCCGGATTCGATCCGGGTCATGTCGAGCAGGTTGGCGATGAAGCGGTTCAGCCGCTCGGATTCGTCGACGACAGTCGACAGCAGATCCTTGCGGTCCTCCTCGGTCATCGAGGCGAAGTAGTCGCGCAGCGTCGTCGAGGCGCCGAGCACGGCTGCCAGCGGCGTCTTCAGGTCGTGCGAAATCGAGGTCAAGAGCGCCGAGCGCAGCCGGTCGGCCTCCGCTGCGAGCTTCGCCTGGTCGACATCGGCAACCAGCTGGATGCGCTCGATCGCAAGTGCTGCCTGATCCGCCAGCGCGTCGAGCAATCTCTGCTGCTCCGGCGTCAGAAGCGGCCCGTCGCGGCGGTCGCTGTCGAGCCCGATGACCCCCACGGCGGCGCGCCCGGTGCGCAGCGGCACGTAGAGCCGTTTGGCGCCCGGCAACGTGTCGGCGCCGCGGCCTGCGGCATGGTTGTGCTCCCAGGCCCAGCGGGCGGCGGCGATATCGGCATCGTCGAGCGTGTCGTCGGGCGGATAGCCGGCGCGCACCGCGATCGTGCCGTTCTCCGGCAGAAGCAGCACGACGCGGACCCGCAGCATCGAGGCCAGCTGGAATGCCGTCGCCCACAGCACGTCGTCGAGCGTGCCTGTGCCGGCGAGCTTCTTGGAGAAGAGGTAGAGATCCTCGGTCGTTCGCGCCCGCTGCCGAGCGGCGGCGGCCTGGCGCTGCACGGTTGCCGTGAGATTGCTGGCGACGATGGCGACGCCGAGGAAGAAGAACAGCGCCAAGACGCTCTCGGGATCGCTGATCGTCAGCGTGTAGCGCGGCGGCAGGAAGAAGAAGTTGAACGAGAAGGCGCCAAGCAGGCAGGAAAACAGCGCCGGCCGCAGCCCGTGCAGCACCGCCGATGTCAGCACCGCCATCAGGAACACCAGCGCGAGGTTGCGCACGTCGAGCACCTGGTCGAGCACGATGCCGGCGACGAGCGCGATCGCCACGTAGACCACCGCGAGAAGATAGGCACGGATATCGAAGGCGGGCGCGGCAGTCGCCGCCTTGACGCCGCGCTGCGTCGTTGCCCGGCTCTCGTCGCCCGAGATCACATGCACGCTGATATCGCCGGCCCGGCGGATCAGCTGGCTGGCGGCCGAGGGTGTCAGCCACTCCCGCCATGCCGCCTGCTTCGGCGCGCCAATGACGATATGGGTGACGTTGTTGGAGGCCGCATAGCGGATAAGCTCCTCCGAGGTCTCCCGGCCCGGCACGGTGATCGCCTCGCCGCCCAGCTGCTCCGCGAGCCGCAGATTGGCGGCCACCGTGTCGAGTTCGGCCTCGGAGAGATTGATGGCGCGGTTGGTCTCGACATAGACGGCTGCCCATGGCGCCCTGAGCCGCGAGGCCATGCGCGCCGCATAGCGCACCAGCGAGGCGGACGCCGGATGCTGGTCGACCGAAACAAGCACCCGCTCGCTCGCCGCCCACGGGCCGGAGATCGCATGCGCCTGCATGTGCGTCAGCAGCTGGTCGTCCACCCGCTGCGCGGTGCGCCTGAGCGCCAGTTCGCGCAGCGCCGTGAGGTTTCCCGGCGTGAAATAGTTGGTCAGCGCCCGCTCGGCGGTGTTCGCCACATAGACCTTGCCGTCGTGCAGCCGCTTGATCAGGTCGTCGGGCGTCAGGTCGATGATCTCGACGTCGTCGGCCATGTCGATCACCGAGTCCGGCACGGTCTCGCGCACCCGGATGCGGGTGATCTGCGAGACGACGTCGTTCAGGCTTTCGACATGCTGGATGTTGAGCGTCGAGTAGACGTCGATGCCGCGGTCGAGCAGTTCCTTGACGTCGAGATAGCGCTTCGGATGGCGGCTGCCCTCGGCATTGGTGTGGGCGAGTTCGTCGACCAGCACCAGATCCGGCTTGCGGGCGAGAATGGCATCGATATCCATCTCCTCCAGCCGTCGGCCCCTGTATTCGACCGCCACGCGCGGCACGATCTCGAAGCCCGCAAGCATCGCCTGCGTCTCTTTCCGCCCGTGCGTCTCGACCACGCCGACCACGACATCGACGCCGTCGGCGATCTTCGCATGGCCCGATGCCAGCATCTCGTAGGTCTTGCCGACGCCGGGCGCGGCACCGAGAAAGATCTTCAACCGCCCACGCGTTTCCGCCCGCGCTTTCTCAAGCAGCGCATCGGGCGATGGCCTCTGGGCCTGGTCGCGGGTGTCGTCGGGCATGCGGTTTGGGTCTTTCTTGTCGGTCGGCGCAAGCGGCCCCCTCACCCGGCCTCCGCTCCGCTCGGCCACCCTCTCCCCGAGGGGAGAGGAGGGACGGAGGCGTTGCGGCATACCCCTTCTCCCCCACGGGGAGAAGGTGCCGGCAGGCGGATGAGGGGGCCACCGCCGAGACCTTTCACTCACTCATAGAAGCATCAAGCCGCTGGTTCAACGAGAGAACATTGACCACAGGCTCACCGAGAAACCCAAGCTCCCGGCCCTCGACGGCCCCATCCACCAGCGCCTTCACCTTCGCCGCATCGACGCCCCGCGCCTTGGCCACGCGCGCCACCTGGAAGTATGCAGCCTCGGGCGAAATATGCGGGTCGAGCCCGCTGCCCGATGCCGTGACCAGATCGATCGGAACCTCCACGCCGGGATTACCCGCCTTCGCAGCCTCGAAATCCGTCTTCACCCGGTCGAGCAGTTTCTGGCTTGTTGGTCCGAGGTTGGAGCCGCTGGAGCTGGCCGCGTTGTAGCCGTCGCCGGCAGCCGAGGGCCGGCCGTGGAAGTATTGCTCGCCGGTGAAGGCCTGGCCGATCAGCGACGAGCCGATCACCTTGCCGTCCTTCTCGATCAGGCTGCCGTTTGCCTTGGCGGGAAACAGCGCTTGTGCCGCGCCGGTCATGGCCAGCGGATAGACGAGGCCTGTTATGGCGGTGGTGGCGACGATCATCACGATCGCCGGGCGGAGTTGTTTCAACATGGACGTGTTTCCTTATACCAGGCCGATGGCGGTGATCGCCATGTCAATCGCCTTGATGGCGACGAACGGAACGACGATGCCGCCCAGCCCATAGATCAACAGATTGCGCGACAGCAGGGCCCCGGCGCCGACAGGCCGGTAGCGCACGCCGCGCAGCGACAGCGGGATCAGCGCGATGATAACAAGCGCGTTGAAGATGATCGCAGACAGGATGGCGCTCTGCGGTGTCGCCAGCCCCATCACGTTCAGCACCGCCAGCTGCGGATAGAACGACAGGAACATCGCCGGGATGATGGCGAAATACTTGGCGACGTCGTTGGCGATCGAGAAGGTCGTCAGCGCCCCGCGCGTCATCAACAGCTGCTTGCCGATCTCGACGATCTCGATCAGTTTGGTCGGATCGCTGTCGAGATCGACCATGTTGCCGGCCTCGCGGGCGGCGACGGTGCCGGTGTTCATGGCGACGCCGACATCCGATTGCGCCAGCGCCGGCGCGTCGTTGGTGCCGTCGCCGCACATGGCGACGAGCTTGCCCTTGGCCTGTTCCTCGCGGATCAGCGCCAGCTTGTGTTCCGGCGTCGCCTGCGCCAGGAAGTCGTCGACGCCGGCCTCGGCCGCGATCGCCGCCGCCGTCATCGGGTTGTCGCCGGTCACCATGACAGTGCGGATGCCCATGCGCCGCAGCTCGGAGAAGCGCTCGCGGATGCCGCCTTTGACGATATCCTTCAACTGGATGACGCCGAGCAGGCGGCCGTCGCGGGCAACGGCCAGCGGCGTGCCGCCGGCCTTGGCGATCTCGTCGGCGCTGGCCTGCAGCTCGCGCACCGTCTCGGAGTTCGAGCGTAGCGCCACCGCCGCATTGCCCGACGCTATCGCGCCGCCGCCATCGACATAGGCGAGCACCGCGTCAACCGCGCCTTTGCGGATCGAAGACCCCTCGACATCGACGCCGCTCATGCGGGTTTGCGCGGTAAACGGCACGAAGTTGGCCTTCAGGCTGGTCATGTCGCGACCGCGGATCGCGTATTTTTCCTTGGCCAGCACGACGATCGAACGGCCCTCGGGCGTCTCGTCGGCAAGCGATGCCAGCTGCGCCGCATCGGCTAGCTCCTGCTTGGAGATGCCGCGCACCGGGTGGAAGGCGGTGGCCTGGCGGTTGCCGAGCGTGATCGTGCCGGTCTTGTCAAGCAGCAGGATATCGACGTCGCCGGCGGCTTCGACCGCGCGGCCCGACATGGCGAGCACGTTGAAACGTACCAGACGGTCCATGCCGGCAATGCCGATGGCCGACAGCAGCGCGCCGATGGTGGTCGGGATCAGCGTCACGAACAGCGCCACCAGCACGATGATCGGGATAGAGCCGCCGGCATAGGCGGCAAAGCTCGGGATCGTCGCGGTGGCGAGAACGAAGATCAGCGTCATGCCGGCAAGCAGGATGTTGAGCGCGATCTCGTTCGGCGTCTTCTGCCGTTCCGCGCCTTCGACGAGCGCGATCATCCGGTCGATGAAGGTCGAGCCGGCCGCCGCCGTGATGCGAACGCGGATCCAGTCGGACAGCACCTGCGTACCGCCGGTCACCGCCGAGCGGTCGCCGCCGGATTCGCGGATCACGGGGGCGGATTCGCCTGTGATGGCCGCCTCGTTGACCGAGGCGACACCTTCGATGACTTCGCCGTCCGAGGGGATGATGTCGCCGGCCTCGACCAGCACGAGATCGCCGACCTTGAGGCCGGTGCCCGGCACCATGCGGTAGCCGCTGCCATTGTTGGCGGTCAGAAGCTTGGCCTGCGTTTCGGTGCGCGCCTTGCGCAGCGAATCCGCCTGCGCCTTGCCACGGCCTTCGGCGACCGCTTCGGCGAAATTGGCGAACAGCACGGTGAACCAGAGCCAGAGGTTGATCTGGAACGAGAAGCCGAGATTGCCGTTGCCCATGATCAGGTCGCGGACGAACAGCACGGTGGTCAGCACCGACACCGTGGCGACGACGAACATCACAGGGTTCTTGGCGAGCGCCTTCGGGTTCAGCTTCCGGAACGCGCCGCCGACGGCGGGAATGAGAATGCGGGCATCGAGGATGCTCACGGATTTTGCCTGGCTCATAAGAGAACTCCAGCGTTTGAGACGGGGATTGGGCGACCGGTTGGCCGGTCAGCCGAAAATCAGTTTGCAGAGGGCGGCCGCTACCAGCAGCGCCGCCAGCATGATCAGAATGGCGTCGGATGCCCTCAACGCCCGCCCCGGAAGACCTGAGCGGGGAGAAAGCCTGTGGCGCCTGAAATGCCGGATCAGCATCATCGTTTCCTCAGAAGCTCTGGCTTGACATCATCATCAGGTGCTCGATGACGGGTCCGAGCGCCAGCGCCGGGAAGAAAGTCAAGCCGCCGACGATGACGATGGTGCCGGTCAGCAGGCCGACGAACAGCGGGCCATCGGTGGGGAAGGTGCCGTTCGAGGCCGGAACCGTCTTCTTGGCGGCCAGCGAGCCGGCGATCGCCAGTGCCGGAATGATGACCAGGAAGCGGCCGGCCAGCATGGCGATACCAAGCGTCACGTTGTACCAGGGTGTATTCCCCGTCAGCCCGCCGAAGGCCGAGCCGTTGTTGGCGGCGGCTGACGAATAGGCATAGAGGATTTCCGAGAAGCCGTGCGGGCCAGCGGTTCCGATCGACGCCACGGCCGACGGCAGGATGCTCGCGATCGCGGTGAAAACAAGCATGACCAGCGGCAGGCACAGGATGGCGAGCACCGCCATCTTCATCTCCTTCGCCTCGATCTTCTTGCCGAGATACTCCGGCGTGCGCCCGACCATCAGGCCGGCGACGAAGATGGCGATGATGACGAAGAGCAGGATGCCATAGAAGCCAGCACCGACACCGCCGACGATGACTTCGCCGAGCTGCATGTTGATCAGCGGTATCAGCCCGCCGAGCGCCGTGAACGAGCCATGCATGGCATTGACCGCGCCGCAGGACGCCGCCGTGGTGATGACCGCGAAGAGCGAGGACAGCGTGATGCCGAAGCGCACTTCCTTGCCCTCCATGTTGCCGCCCTGAAGACCGAAGGCATGCATCATTGGGTTGCCGGCCGCTTCCGCCCAGTAGGTGACGCCGACGCCGATGAGAAACAGCACGAACATGCTGGCGAGGATCGCCCAGCCCTGTTTCTGGTTGCCGACCATGCGGCCGAAGACGTTGGTCATCGCAGCGCCAATCGCGAAGATCGCCACCATCTGGATCAGGTTGGAGATCGCGTCGGGGTTTTCAAACGGATGCGCCGAATTGGCGTTGAAGAAGCCGCCACCATTGGTGCCGAGCATCTTGATCGCCAGCTGCGAGGCCACCGGCCCGACGGCGATCGTCTGCTTGGCGCCCTCGAGCGTGGTGGCGTCGACATAGGCGCCAAGCGTCTGCGGCACGCCGAGCGCCACGAAGGCGAGCGTCATGACGATGCAGAGCGGCAGGAGGATGTAGAAGGTGGCACGGGTCATATCGACCCAGAAATTGCCGACCACCTTGCCCGATGCGCGCGAGAACGCGCGGATGAAGGCCATGGCGATCGCGATACCGGTTGCGGCCGAGACGAAGTTCTGCACCGTCAGCCCGGCCATCTGCGTGAGATACGACATCGTGCTTTCGCCGCCGTAGTTCTGCCAGTTGGTGTTGCTGACGAAGCTGGTGGCGGTGTTGAACGAGAGTTCGGGCCCGACCGCGGCCATGCCGGCGGGATTATAGGGCAGGTAGGCCTGCAGCCTGAGCAGCGCGTAAAGCACCAGCGCGCCCAGGAGGTTGAAGGCGAGCATGGAGATTGCATAGGTCGTCCAGTGCTGCTCCTCGCGGTCGCTGGTGCCCGATAGCGCATAAAGCCCGCGTTCGATTGGAACGAGGACCGGTGACAGGAATGTGCGCTCGCCCGTGAAGACACGCGTCATGTAGCCGCCGAGCGGTTTGACGAGCGCAAGAACAATCCCGCAGTAGAGCAGGATCTGAAGCCATCCGTTGAGGGTCATCTTGATTAACTTTCAATACCCGGCGCTATGAGAGATCAGAATCGCTCGGGGCGGATGAGGGCATAGGTGAGGTAGACGGTGAGGAACACGGTCACGGCACCGCTGAGGACATAGTCGAATATCACTGTGTTTCTCCCGCTAGAGGCTGTCGCAGACATGTGTGTAGGCGAGGCACAGCACGAAGAATAAGATCGTGATGCCGAGCAGAACGATGTCGATCATCGACCATCACTCCTCGAATTGTTTTCGAAATGGAGACACGGCACGGGCCGGTTGGTCCGCGCGCTTGTCCCTGGTGTCTCGGGCAAAATCTTGCGATCGGCCCGCCATCAATATGCGGCCGAAGCGCATTAAGGTTCGAGACGCGGGAAAAGCCGCCAATATAAAAATCTTATAAATGCGCCGCTGCGATCAGTGGCCGCTGCAGGCGGCAAAGCCGGCATTCAGGCCAGTTTGGCGAAAGCTTCCGGCCCTAGGGTTCGCGGATAAAGAAGCAGTTCTGCGTTCGGCTGAATGCCGTATTGCAATGTACGAAGGCGATCCGTATGCCCAACACCGAGCCAAGCAATTCTTCGGCCGAGACCCTTGCCGAATTGGCATCGCTGAAGGCGCAAGTCGAAGAGTTGACGCAGCGCATCGAGACGCAAGGCTCGGTCCAGTTCGAAATCGCCAAGCTGTTGCAGACATTCCATTCCCAGCTGCAGGCCCTGCCGCAGCAGATGAGCGACATCGTCAGGACGGCGATCGAGTTGAACAACCACGACAAGGTGCCGCTCACCAAGGAAGTGCTGACCAAGTTCGATGCGCGCCTCGGAAGCCTTGGCGTGGGTATGCACGTCTTGAAGCAGGTCAGCCATCTGACGCTGCGCCGGCTTGGCCCCGCGACGCCGAAGATCCGTTGTGTCTTCATCGTCCAGTCGATCCCGATGTGGGATGCGCTGGCCGACGTCTACTGGGCCATGACGGAGGACGATCGCTATCACCCCATGGTGGTATCGATCGACAACAGCCAGCTTGGCGTGGCGGAGTTCGCTGGCGAGGACGAGGTGCATGCGGGGCTGAATGCGCTGGGCGTCCCGCACATCCGCCTCGACATGCACTCTTTCGACGGGCTCGACATCGTGCGCAATCTGATGCCCGACGTGGTGTTCCGCCAGCAGCAGTGGGACTCCCCGGTTCCGCATGGCCTGAGAACGATGGAGATCACCTTCGCGCGCATCTGCGTCGTGCCCTATGGCATGGGGGTGCTTGCCAACCCGGATGCAAAGAGCGAGGACGACGAAGCCTACGCCGACAACTACGACCAGCAATATCATCGTCTCGCCTGGAAGGTTTTCTGCGAGACGGAGATGACACAGTCCTACTACCGCTCTTTTGCGCATTCCGATCCCGACAAGTTCGTGCTGACGGGCTACCCCAAGCTGAACAAGCTGGTGGAGGCCAAGGGCAAGGGTGAATGGCCGATCGCCGAGCCGAACGGGCGGACCTTCCGCGTCGTCTGGGCGCCGCACCATTCGCTGGCCGTCAATGGCTATGGCTTCGGCGTTTTCCACAAGATCTACAAGCAGATGCTGGATTGGGCCCGCTCGGCCAAGGACATCCAGTTCGTGCTGAAGCCGCATCCGGCGCTGGCCTTCGGCGCCGAGCAGAGCGGCCTGTTCCGGGATAATTCCTATCAACGCTATCTCGATGCCTGGTCGGCGCTGCCCAACTGCGCCATCCGCGAAGGCACCTATGGCGAGTTGTTCGACGCCTCGGACCTGATGATCACCGATGGCGTTTCGTTCCTCACCGAATATCACCTCTTCGAGAAGCCGCTCATCTTCATCGATTCCGGCGCCCACGCGGCTTTCAATGCGCTGGGCCGGCTCGCCGAGCGCGCCGCCCACCGCGTCGAGACCTTCAATCAGCTGCGCCAGGTGGCGCTTGACTACAAGGACGGCAAGCCCTGGAAGCTGGTGAAGGAACGTGAGGAGCTTTTGAAGGTGCTGCTCCCGCGCACCGAGCCGGCCTCCAGCATCATTCTCGATGCCATCGCAGCCGATATACAGACGTCGAGGTCCTGAGCATGTACCGCGCGCAACAGCATGCATCGACACTGCCCGTCGCCACCGACACGGGCGCTATTCGCGGCCACAAGCGTGGCACCGGCTTCGCCTTCGATCTGGATGGCACGATCACCCGCGCCGAGCTCCTGCCGATGATCGCCTCCGAGCTCGGCCTGGAAGCGGAAATGCGGCTCCTGACCGAGCTCACCATGTCCGGGCTCATCCCCTTCGAGGATTCCTTCCGCCTGCGCTTCGCCATTCTGCGCAGCGCCGGCCTCGATCGCATCCAGTCGATCGTCTCCGAGGTCGAGTTCGATCCCGATATCGAGCAGTTCATCCGCCAAAACCGCGATCGCTGCTTCGTCGTGACAGGCAATCTCGATCTTTGGATCGCGCCGCTGGTCGAGCGTCTAGGCTGCCGCTTCTACACCTCGACAGCCACGACCGACAAGGACGGCTGGATCACCGGTCTCGACACGGTCATGCGCAAGAACGTCGCCGGCCTCGAGCTCAAGGAGGAGTTCGACCGCCTCGTCGCCATCGGCGACGGCTACAACGACGTGCCGCTCTTCGACGTCGCCGATATCGGCATCGCCTTCACCGGCCTGCATGGCGCGCCCGACGCGCTGGTCTCCGTGTCCAACTATGTCGCTCTCGATGGGAAGTCGCTATGCCGTCTGTTAAACACGCTGTAATCGCGGCGGCCGGCCTCGGCTCGCGGCTCGGCCATGGCAAGCCGAAATGCCTGGTCGAGATCGAGGGCGTTAAGATCATCAAGCATCTGCTGTCGCTGCTGAAGGACGTGGAAGACGTCCGCGTCATCGTCGGCTTCGAGGAAAAGGCCGTCATATCGGCGATCCGCGCCATTCGCCCGGATGTCTTGATCGTTCGCAATCCCGGCTTCCGCAGCACCACCACGCTGCACAGCTACGAGCTCGGCGGCCGCTACATCAAGGGCGATTGCCTGTTCATGGATGGCGACATGCTGGTCGAGCCGCAAAGCTTCGCAGCCTTCCTCGCCTCCTGCGAGCCGGGTGTCGCGCAGCTCGGCATCACCAGGACCAAGACCCGCGACGCCGTGTTCCTCACCCGCGAAGACGGCCTTGCCACCAGCTTCCGCCGCGACGACCCGACCGAATATGAATGGGCCAACATCGCCTGGATCCCGGTCGATTGGTTCGCCGACATCGGCAACACGGCGGTCTACGAGCACCTCAGGCAGTTCCTGCCGATCCGCACCCATGAAGTGATCGCCTACGAGATCGACAGCGAGCAGGACCTGGCGCTGGCCCGGGACAATCTCCACTACTTCAATCTGCAGGCGCTGGCCGGCTGAAGCATGTCGCGCCAGAGTGCGTAGCGGCTTTGCGACACGGACATGCGATAGAACAAGGCTTGAAGCGTGACGAGCGGACCCCCGGGGCTCGCAACGCGCTTCAAGCGCACACGACGAAACGGAACCCGAGCATGAGCCGCATATACAAGGACCAGGAAAGCATCGACGTCCGCAAGGTCCGCGATTTCTTCAATGGTCGCGCCAGGAAGGAAGGCAATGCGGTCAACGCCGTGATGCTGCAGTCGGAGGGCTCGACGATCGCGGTCGATCGCGACATCCACGAGAAGACGCATCTCCTGCCGCGTCTCGAGCGCCCCTCGAAGATCCTCGAACTCGGCTGCGGCGCCGGCCGCCTCGCCACCTTCTACAATAACAACGGCAACCGCTATCTCGGCTTCGATTTCTCCGAAGAACTGATCGCCCGGGCCAGGGCCGAGATCGGCGACGACGACAATGTCGAATTCCAGGTCGTCGAAGTCCCCCGGATCGCCGTCGAAGACTTCAAGCTGCAACCGCCCTTCGACTTCTTCCTGATCACCGGCCTGTTCATCTACCTCAACGACCAAGCCGTCCACGACACCTTCGCCATGATCGCCAGGCTCGCGGCCCCGAACGCCACGATCTACGTCCGCGAATCGCTCTCCGAACTCGACGTCCGCCTGACGCTGAAGGAACACTTTTCCGAAGAACTCGCCGAAACCTACAATGCTATTTACCGCACGACGGCGGAGCTGACGGAGGTGATGACCGACACGCTGGTGAAGGCGGGCTTCTTGTTCGAGGTCTGCGGCGATTATGCGTTCCCGCCGGCGTTGCGGAACAGGGCTGAGACGGCGCAGCGGTATTTTACGCTGCGGCGTCTCAGCCCTGTTCCGCA